>NZ_JAAKGU010000001.1:0-1194304 GCF_011043685.1 Paenibacillus apii
CCAAGCTGCGCAGGCTGCCCGCTCAAGGAACGATGCACGAAAGCAGCGGGAGACCGGGAAATCGCTGTGTGTCTGGAACGGTTACGGTACAAGAAGCAAGCCAGAGAACTCCTGCAAAGCGAGGAAGGTTATGCCTTGGCGGTGCGCCGGATGACGGAGCCGGAAAGTGTGTACGGACAAGTGAAGAATAACCGGGGCTACCGGCGGTTTCTGCTTCGAGGGATGGAGAAAGTCACCCTAGAGGTCGGGTGGCTTTCCCTTGCTCACAACCTGGGAAAACAAGCCAAGGTGGACCAAAAACGCCGAGCAGCGATTCTCCAATGACGGGAGAATTGCCTGCTCGGCTAATTTTTGCAACCCATTTTTGCTCGATGAGCTGCCTTGGGTAGTATGAAAACTACTTTTGGGACAGCTCCCTAAAACTTACCGTTAGAGACAGCGTGGAGAACCGTAACAAGTGAGGCGAAATCTCGGAATTTCCAATGAATAGATTATTTTTTATAGAACATACAATATACAGGTACATTGTCGATTTGTGTTTCATTGCTTAAAGTAAATCCAAATTTTTGATACAATTTTATATTTTCTTTATTTTCGGTATCCAGTGCGACTCCATGTGATTTTGTGTCCATATTTACGGAATTCAACAGGTGTTTCAGCAGCACTTTCCCGATTCCTTTGCCCTGATTCTCCGGTTTTACTGCAATCATAATGAGGTAGTGATGCGTCAATGGGGGAGCAACGGATCTTGTGACTTTCATATAGGAATTAAGGAGACTCAAGGTTTGTCCGGATATTTGAAAGAGCAAAGGAATCAATCTCCCTATTAGCAATAATCCTTTCATATTCTGAAGCTTGCTTGCATACGGCTTCTCTACAATGTAAGTACCCAGTAAGCTTTCATTTTCAAAACAACCCCACACCTCTTCATAGAGCAAAAAGCTTTTATCAAACATAAAGGAGACAAAAGCTGACACGCGCCTCCTTGCTTTTCTGTCGAGCACCGAATCGCCAAATAAATGCATGAAAAAGGGATCTTTGGCAAAAGCCCTGCTCATGAGTGATACGAATAAGGGCTTGTCTGATTTTATTAGCTTGGACACTCTGTACGAAGTACTCATGGTTCATCACCAATGTTGCTCATTGTTTTGCCATAATGATCAACGGAGAAGCTAAATAACACTTTAAGCATAAATAATAAGCAGGTGATCAACATATATGGCTTCATATCTGGCAGCATGGGTATACAGCCCAAGCCAATAGACAAGAGGAAACCCGCAACAAATAGTTGTGAATGTCTTCCGATAAGAGCGTTCACGATAAATGCTCCTAAGATCGTATAAGCCCATATCCCTATCGAATAACCAATATCTGTATTTAATAAAAATGCAACAAGTACGATATGAAAGTGTATCGCAATGAATACGATTCGATTCGTTTTTCGTGCGGCATAAAAGTTGCTGGTTGAGTCGGAAAAATTAGCTATGCAGCCAGAGAATATATCGAAAATTAATAATAATGCCAGGGCACTGCGCCACACTGGTAAATTGTCCGTAAGTTCAGGGAATACCAAATATAACGTAGAAGTCAGCAGTACACCAAAAAGCAGTATGGTTAGAATAGACCCCAAACTTTGTTTTTCACCAAAAACATCATGCAAGAACGAAGGAATCCGCAGTTGTTTCATTAATTACACTCCCATCATAAATATAGTTATGTACTAAATAGACTTATTAACTACAAAACAATTATATATATGAAAAAACGATATTTCAATAGTTTTGTACTCGATTTATTGAAAAACTCTAAAATATGAGCTACACTACATGTGGGGTGAAAGAAGATGAACGGATACGAACGAAGGAAACAAAAAAAAATCGAGCAGATATACAGCGTCTCATTTCAGTTATTTTCTAAACACGGTTTTCAGAAGGTCAGTGTGAATGAGATCGCTCAAAACGCGAAGGTATCCCCTGCAACGATTTATAATTACTTTGGGACAAAAGAACAGCTCTATGTCGGTATGCTTATGAATTGGATGGACAAGCAGTTGGAGCAGTATGAGAACATTCTTGATTCAGAGCTCTCTTTTCCCGAGAAGACCAAGGAAATCATGCTGCTGGAGGCCCGAAATTTAAAAATCTTATCAGATGAGTTTCCGAAATTCCCCTCCTCTGAGTTAAATAGATTAGTGCAGACGGTCGAAAGTTATAACGAGCAGAAGGTCATGCAATTTTTTATGAAGTTTGTCGCGCTTGGAAAACAAGAGGGCTTTATTCATAAAGATCAGACAGATGAGATGACTATACTGTACTTTACGATGTATAAGAATGAGCTTGGGCGGTATTGGGCAGCGTCGAACGAAGAAAGCGTATATCGGAATATGGATCAGTGGATGGAGTTATTCTTCTATGGGTTAGTCAGTCGGAATCAAGAGCAGGAGCAGGGTGAAATCAATAACAGCCCCACTAGAGAATGACACGGGCTGACAATGAACAAAATGGGGCTGTCCCAAAAATCATCCCAAAATGCGGAGTGAAAAAGGCCGGGCTCTTTCGGCGAGGCGAATGGCCGAGGTGGAAAGCGTGTTTGGACAAGTAAAGAACAACCGGGGATTCCGGCGGTTTCTGCTTCGAGGCTTGGAGAAAGTGAGTCTGGAGGTCGGATGGCTTCGCTTGCCCACAATTTGCTGAAGAAGCCTATGATGGACGTAAACGGCCAACAGGCCAGTCAAGGATAACCCCTCTTAACCGGCCTGTTGGTTTGTTTTTTGTAGGAGAAGTGCCCTTTAACTACTTTTGGGGCAGCCTCTTGTCTCCTCTCCCCTATTCCGGTTTGTTGGCCGCATTAGAAGGAGAAGTATATCCAGATTGATAATCGGAGTACGTCAGCTGCTGCGCCATCCCGCCAGCGGCATGGTGTAGCTCATGACAGTGAATCATCCAGTTTCCGAGATTATCCGCCTTAAAGGCGACAACGATCTTGTCGCCGGGTTTAACCCGAACGGTATCCTTCATGATCACACTTTCCACTTTAACCCCATTTATCTCAAGAACCTGGAAAAAGTGGCCGTGTATATGCATCGGGTGATCCACCGTGCTTTTATTCTCAAACGTAAGCTTTACATAATCTCCGGTCTTCACCTGAAGCGCAGGGAGCTCTGAAAAAACTTTATCATTGATCGTATACACTTGCCGGTTCCCGTCCATCTTGGAATTCAGCACAGCTGTATATTCCAGCGCAAACTTCTGGACTTTGCTTAAATCCGACTCGGCAGGCTTGCCGTAATGATACAGATCAAACGAGGTGAATTGATCGTCTTTTACTTCCAATTGTTCGCCCTTGCTTCCCGATACCTTGACCGGAATGACCAGCTGATCGTTATACTTATTGTCGTCATGCGCATCAATGGTAAAATCCTTGGGCGAGTTAATCTTCAGCTCGATGTCATAACGCTCTCCCGGAGCGATCGTGACGATTTGATCCTTGAGTACGGCAGGATCAGCGATTTCCTGTCCGTCCGTACTTACCACCCGGAACTCACCGGGAATGCGGATTCCATGTGAGAGGTATCCGGCATTGATCAGGCGCAAGCGAACAGTGTCTCCCAATTTAGTCTCCAAAGGTGTTATGGAAGAGCCCGACTTCCCGTTTACCGTATAAATATTATACATGGAAGCCATCATTTCATCTTCATTCATGCTCCCCGAGCCATGGGCGCCGTGGGCGTCTCCGCCTTCCTTCATCCATTCATCCAAAATTAAGGTATAGTCCTTATCCGGCAGTTCGGATTGCTTCGGCTCCACAATGAGAGCGCCGTAGAGCCCCTTGTCTACTTGAACGGAGCTCTCCTGGTGGGAATGATACCAATACGTTCCCGCCACATCGGCCGAGAACCCATAGGTATACGTTTCGCCAGGCTGAACCGAGTCTTGCGTAATTCCGGGCACACCGTCCATACCTGCGGGTACCGGATATCCATGCCAATGGATGGTGACGGGTACTTGCAGTTCATTTTTCAGCGTTACTCTGACGAAGTCTCCTTGAGTCACCCGAATTTCCTGCCCGGGAACCGTACCGTTGTAAGTCCAGACCGCTTGCGTCACGCCGGGAAACAGCTCCCAATCACTTTCCATCGCCGTTAAAGTAAAGCCTTTAACCGGTTGTCCCGCTTTAGGCTGCGGCAATACCGCCGCTTTCTCCTGGGCAGAGTCTGCAGATGCTTCAGGAGCGGGAGAAGGACTGGGGGGAATGGCTTCCCCCGCAGCGCCCGCTGAATCCGTATCGGCTGTTCCATGTGAACTATGATTCATCTGGAGATTGACTGCACCGGTATCTTCTTGAACCGTTTCATTGGCAGCCGAGCCATTAGAAGCCGAGTATTCATTGAAATAGATACCTGCTGCCGTCCCGCCGATGATCATGGCCAGGAAGAACAGCCATACAAGACTTTTACTGCTCAAGTCTCATTCCTCCTACATCATTCCCATGTTGCTGCCATTGTTCATATTGCCGCCATTGTTCATGTTACCGCCGTTGTTCATGCTGCCGCTTCCCATGTTCATCATGTCCATGTCATCCATCATGCCACCTGAACCGCCCATGCTGCCCGAGTTCATATTGGATTGCATGCCGCCAGGGTTCATATTGGATTGCATGCCGCCCGGGTTCATATTGGATTGCATGCCGCCCATGTACTGCTGCTGCACCCGCATCATATCCTGCTGCAGCTGGTTCATGCGCTGCATCATTTCATTCATTTGATCCATCGGTACTGTTCCGTTTATTGTCCCCTGCATCGTTCCGCCGACCCCGGCAGTTCCGTTGACATGAGTGTTATGAAGACTGTTCGTTGACGTTGCTGTACCGGTGTTATTCGTCAGATTTAGTAAAATGACAGAGATAATTAAACCGACGAAAGAGAAGATTGCCAATTTCAACCAACCATTTGTTTTCATTAGGGAAATCCCTCCAATTGAGCTCGTTGTTTTACTTGCTTTGGTCTTACTTGGACCGCTGATATAGCCGTACGTTTTTGCTAACAGATAATAAATGGAATAGAGCACACCTGCGACGAGAAGGATCAGCAGGGATGCCATATACAGGTTTCCAAAGGCTCCGAGAGCGTTCATTTTGAGTTCCTCCATTTGACGGGCTTCGGCCATACGATAGCAAGAAACAGGGCCCCTGCTATAATAATTGGCAGCATAAACACAAGCAGCGCCGTTGTTATTAGATGAATCGCATACAGTCTCCCCGCTTGGTCATGATGCCCGGCATGCTCACCATTACTTGACAGAACCTCCGTACTTTCCATTGTTCCGGGATTGAACAGATCCGGTATGGTTGCATAACCCAGAACCTCATTGCTCATCATGTCAGCCATTGAGGTATCCATTTGCGACACCTTTTCCGATGGATTGCTCCAGGAGAGGGCCAGCACGAGGATGACTATAACTGCAAACACGAAGCTAAGCTGCCAGAACGGCCGTTTTTGTTTATTGAACATGGGTTACACCTTTCTTCTGCACCGTACGTAGACGCCGCCAGCTATGCTGATCGCAAGTAGAGGGAATGCGAATTGAACGCTCTCATATACTAACCATTGCACATTTGCGTCTTCTTTCACTTGCATGGACAATCCCATCAGGGAGGTTTCCATGGCCTTCATCATCCCCATCATGAAACTCATCGTTTCTTGCTCGGTCGGTCCGAAGCGAAACATCGAGATCAATATGGCGGCGAAGGCATAGAAGAATGAAGGCGTTACCATCCAGATCATTAGCTTAAACCAATTTTTCTTCATCCACATGACGAAGGCCCTCCCCTCTTAGATTATCTTTCCTTTTGTGCCTTTTCTTGGGCCACTTCAATGCGTGGGTCTTCATATAGATGTGCCAGATCACGCTCGCCACAGCTAAATAAGTCAATTTGTCATGAACCCATAGCGCGAAAGCCGTTGCCGCGTGGTTGCTATCCATGAAGAGCCAGATCATCGCTCCGGTAATGATAAAAATCAGCGTGGTAATGAAGGTAAAGAGTCCATAACCGGATGGACCGAATACAAGCCATGGCTTTTTGGTCTTATCCCGTCTCAGGATACGGATCATTTCATAGATGATGACGATCAGGGTCAACAGAACATATACAACCGCGGCCAGTCGGTGCACGATATCCGCCGTGGCAATATCATACTGCATCACCCAACCATACTTCGCTCCCGCCATTGCAATTCCGCTGAGAGCCAAGATAGAGAACACAAGCGCCCATAACCAGTGAAGGATAAAATCAAACTTCATTGCCGGCATCAACCTCAATCCATGTTAGTCTTTTTTCGTTTCCGGTTCATCCGGACCGGCCTTTGCGATCTGATCTTGCTCCTCAATTCGATTGGCTTTAATTTCGTCACCTGTAGTAATGACTGCGCCACTCGAAGAAGCGACCGTTGTGTTATTGATATTTTGCTTCACGTAACTGTACAAGAACGCGATCAAAGCTACGACAAAAAGAATGGTCAACAGCTTTACAAAAAAAGTCAGTATTCCTGCAACGCTCCAAGCGGATACAAGCCCGATCCGATTCGGTTGAAATCCGCCGTTAACCAAGATGCCAAGCAGATACAATACGATGATTACGCCGACAAACGTGGCGGCCAGGACAACAATGGTTTTTAACAGCGGATCGTTGTTAATTACCTGTTTTCCTTTGTTGTATGACTCTTTGAAGTACGCATTTTTAAGCCAAACGGCAAGTCCGACAACAATGCTGATGATTAAAGCGACCAGCAGTAATTGAGTTACAGTGGACAGGATTCCGCCGATAACGCTCCCTGTGCCCCCATATGTCCCCATATTCACCGAACCTTGAACACTTCCGGACATATCCATATCCATCATTTCTTGCTTCTCCTCCTTCTAAAATTAAATATTGTCTTCCGTGTTGGCCGGTTCCGGCCTCGATACAGTCAGGCTTCGGATCATTCCAATTACCCCGACTGTCAATAAGACAATGAACAATACGGAAATCGTTGTCAGGAGACCCGGCATTGGAATGCCCTTGATGCTAAAACGCTGGGATGCGTCGGACACCGTATTGGATGCTTCCGCTGCGGAAAGATTCCGGGCCTGCACAACGGTTTGTTCAATCTCCTGATTGACCCACCGGTTCAGGCTTTCCATTTCCATTACCGTTTGTGCCATCTGATAAATGGCCTTGTTCGTCTGCCGAAGATCGCTCGTTCCGGTGTAGTCTGCTCCTGGGACCTCCGAAACATTAGATAAGAATACATCTTTGGCCTGATTAAGCTTGATATACACGTTGTTAACCGCAGCCTGGCTCTGAACCAGCAGGTTATAACGGTACACAACCGCCTGATAGGTCGGAGCCGCCGATTCAGTTAATCCGGACTGGGCTTCCACCGTTTGATCAAGCTGGTTGACAAGATATACACTTTCGGACAAAAGGTATATGCCTCTCTTGAAATTCTGAACCTGTACCGGATTTCCCGTGCCGGCCTGACCACCGGTTCCACCCGATTCGCTGTTACTGTAAGTTGCCGCGCTCGCCGGAACCATATAAGAATAATCCGACATCAAATCCGCCATTTGCTTGATCGACTGATTGGCGCTCGATACTTTCTTTTTCAATTCTTCAATAGGGTTCTCTTCCGAACCCGAAGCTGTACCGGATTGCGGCATGACCGCGTGCTGACTGTGCGCATTCGTTTCCGCTGCTGTAGTTCCGGAGTTGTTCCAGGATAGCAGACCGCTCTTCGAAGCGAACCATCCGATATATCCAAGGCTGGATAAAATAATGACGATGAGAACGAAACCGATGATGCTGCGAATGGTTTTCAAAATCTACTACTCACCTCCTTTATCAAGAGCATCGATGTCTTTGTCCGTAGCTTTAGGATAGCAATTCACTTTGGGGAAAGTATGAAGAAACCGTGAGGAATGGATGTTTTTTCAACATAATTAAAAGCACAGCCCGGGCGAATGATCCGGATTATAATTCGAATATCGAACCGCTCATCAAGGAATATAAATCGGACCCGGAATCTGTGTATCATACATGGTTTCTGCATAGCAGCGACCGTCTGAAGGCTTTTCGCACGATAAAAAGCGGGTTAAACGACGTGATTCAAGCGATTGAGTCGAGGAGCTTCGGTAATGATTTTACTGGAAGCCGAAGATGCGCATCCCCGATATTTACGAGAATGATGAGCATCAGCTCGCTTTTGGAAGGTTCTTAAAGTCCGTTTCCCAGACTACCCAGGAAAAAACGGTCCTGACGGAAATCATGAACCTGGACCGCTTGCAGATTAAAGGACTGGAGCCGGCCGTACTTCCATCTACTCGGGAATTCTAAGACTGCATGATTTACAATTGTCGCTCGGCAGCCACGATTCCCGGCTGTGCCTGATTTGTCCCGATAACCGGGGAAGGAAGTCCGTGCTCAGCTGCTTCGCCCTTCCCTTCAGCAGGAGAGCGTCCAGCGCATTTCCTACATTCTGTTTTCCGATCTCCGCTCGGATTGCGACGCCATGTGCAAATACGGCAGCTCCTCCGAGGTACTCGATCGCATATCCAGGAATTGCGGCATCCTGTAGCAGAACGTCCCCACAAAAAAAGGAACGGTACAATAGCGGCTAACGCTTTGTACCGTTCCTATTTTCTTTCAGCCGATCAGATCACCGTCTCGCTTCAAGCGAGCGGTTATAGGTGATGATGTGTTCGATCGCCTCGGCGACGGAGTTAGTCACATGAGCCGCTTTCTTTTTAACGTCAGGATGGCCGCCTTTCATCGCAAAGCTGTGGTCCGTCAGGGCAAACATGGAGAGATCATTGAAAGAATCCCCTATGCATGCGACCTCATTCCGGCTCAGTCCCAGCTCCTGCATGATGAACGATAGTCCCGCTCCTTTGCTGACATTTAACGGCATGACATCAAGACAGTCGTTAGCCGAAATGAAGGATTCGATCCGGCCCTCGAACTGATCCTGCAATTCGTCTTTGAGAAGGATTAACTTGTCAATTTCTCCGAAGAATGAATACTTGCAGCTCTTGATTACCCCGTTCTTCAAAGCATCCGCCAAATCTCCGTGATCGGAGCAAGCGGTCAATATGCGCGATTCATAGGGAAGCGTTGCTTCCGACCGATTCTCTGTATAGAAGGAGTCGTCCGTGCAGTGGATAAAGCTCACAAAATGCGGATTCCTGGAAGAAAATTGATGAAGTTCGAATGAGACCTTAGGCTCGAAAAAATAGTCGCTCAACAGCTCCTTGTCCTTTTTGTAAATGGTTGCGCCATTCTGGCTGACCGCAAAATACCGGCCGTGAAATTCCTGCATGAGCAGCTTGATTTCCGAATGCATTCTCCCGGACGCAATGCAAAATTCATACCCTTCTTGAAACGCAAGTTTCACCGCTTCCCAGTCGGTTTCCGTGATTCTGAGCGAATGGTTCAGTAAAGTGCCGTCCAAATCGGAAACAATCAGCTTAATCATCGTTATCCTCCTCCGAGACCGTTAATAATTCCACCTGGAACTCTTTTAGTTTCTCCATCATTTCCTCGCTTGGCTTGCGGTCGGTGATCAACAGATCAATTACATCCAGACCGGCAATTCTAAAAAACATCGGGTCATCAAACTTGGTATGATCCGCCAAGACAATCACTTGCTTCGCCCGTTTAATCATTTCCCGCTTGACTACGCCATCCTCCTCATACGGGTAAGTCAAACCGTCTGAAGTAATTCCGCATGCGCCGAGAAACAATTTATCAACCTGGTAATCGGCCAGCTTATCGATAGTGGATTGTCCATACAGAAAACGGTGCTGATGGTTTAACTCTCCTCCGAGCAGATAGGTCCGGATCGTTTTTCTTCGGGAGAGCACATCCGCGATGTCAATCGAGTTCGTAACAACCACAATATGTTCGGATGTAATATTTTCCGCGGCGTACTGAACGGTGGTGGAAGCATCCATCAGAATACAATCGCCTTCTTTGACCAGGGAAGCTGCATAAAGTCCAATTTCACGTTTTTCGCTGGATTCTCTACTTAAGCGTTCTTTATACTCGTAGACCTCCTTGTGTTTTTTTGGCGGCAGGACGGCTCCGCCATGCGTACGAAGAACCAGTCCAAGCTCTTCCATCTTAAGCAGATCTCGTCGGGCCGTATCCCGTGACACGTCAAACTGTTGGCAAATTTCCTTGATATCAATTCGTTGGTGTTGGTTTAAGTAATCGGTAATCGCGCTGATCCGTTCTTCTTGAAACATGCTAATGTCTCCTTACTGATTCCCTGTTGTCGTGTAAGTGATTGTACAGCATTATTTAAGTCATTACAATTATTTTTCTTACTTCATGCAACATTTCAGAGTCGGAATTCGTTTCTTGCTTCATCCGGGCAAAAAAAATCCGCGCCCGAGGCGCGGATTTCCAAGTCTATTTGTATCAGGTACCGCAAAAGGTCCTGTAAGGACAGGCGGTTTCTTCGGGGGGCGCAGCGTATTCCTCCTGTTCGGGAGAGTACGCGTAGGGATTTGAGAGAGCGCTCAGGAGCCGCTCCATCACGCTCAAGTCTTCTTGATTAACCGCAGCCTCCAGCGCCTCCTCTACCCGATGATTTCGGGGGATTACTGCAGGATTGCTGCTTCGCATGAGCTGATGCGAGGAGGCTTTTGGTTCCTCCTGCCTGTCGAGCCTCTTTTGCCACCGATCGTGCCACTCCGCAAATTCAGCGGCGCCGGACAGAATCGTATCCTGAGGCTGTTCCAGCGTTAATGCGCGGAAAGTGTTGGTGTAGTCCGCACGAGCTTTATGCATCATGTCAAGAAGATCGTCAATCAAAGCTTCATCTTCCGGCTCTTCGTTAAATAACCCCAGCTTCGCCCTCATGCCCGCAAGCCAGTTCCATTGAAACATCGTCGAAAAATCTGAAATGGCATCCTCGGCTATTTTTACAGCCTCGTCTTCATCCTCATGCATCAGCGGCAATAGCGTCTCCGCAAATCTCGCGAGATTCCACGCAGCAATAGGCGGCTGATTGCCATACGCGTAACGGCCATGCAGGTCAATGGAGCTGAATACCGCAGCCGGGTCATACGTATCCATAAAGGCGCAAGGACCGTAATCAATCGTTTCTCCGCTTAGGGCCATATTGTCGGTGTTCATCACCCCGTGAATAAAGCCGACGAGCTGCCATTTGGCAATCAGCGCGGCCTGGCGCTTGATGACTTCCCGAAGCAAAGCCACATAGCGGTTCCCACCAGTCTCCACTTCCGGATAATGCCTCTGCAGCGTGTAATCGGCCAGAGCCTTGAGGTCCCCGGCGGAGCCCCGGCTTGCGGCGAATTGAAAGGTGCCGACGCGCAAATGGCTGGCCGCCACACGGGTCAGAACGGCGCCGGGAAGCACGGTTTCGCGCATGATGGACTCGCCGGTTGTCACCACGGCCAAGCTCCGGGTGGTTGGAATCCCCAGCGCATGCATCGCTTCGCTGATGATAAATTCGCGCAGCATCGGTCCAAGCGCTGCGCGGCCGTCACCCCTGCGGGAATACTGCGTTCGGCCCGAACCTTTGAGCTGGATATCAAACCGCTCGCCGCCGGGGGTGATCTGTTCCCCGAGCAGCAGGGCCCGTCCGTCTCCCAGCATGGTAAAATGCCCGAATTGATGGCCTGCGTAAGCTTGAGCCAGCGGTTCGGCGCCTTCGGGAATCCGGTTGCCGGCAAACACCGCTGCGCCATCGCTGCTTTGGAGCGCCTCAGCGTTTAGCCCGAGCGAGGCAGCCAGCGGACGATTCAGAACGATCAGCTTCGGCGAATTTACGGGATTCAGATTTTGTTTGGCAAAAAAAGATTTCGGCAAGCGGGCATAACTATTGTCGAAATTCCATCCCGCTTCCGGGATTCCTGCTCTCTCAGTCATGTTATCACCATCATTTTTTGGATATTTTCTATTTTCGTTCACAACCAGCACGTAACAGCTCGTTTATTGTTTGCTGCCGTGCCATATATTATCACACAAAAAAGGGTGCACGAAGCACCCTTTTTCCGTCATTGCCTGATTATTGTCTGATGATGAGGATGTCACGAGGCGGTCTGCCTGTGCTTTGAATCAAAGCAATTTCGGCGTTTGTAAGATTTCGTCCCACTACGACCAGGGAAGATGTGACATTGTTAAAGTTGAAATTTCCCAGGTTCGCCACGCTTTGGCTTCCGCGGAACACACGGAACGACCCTTGAAAGTTAATTTGCGAGAACAGCACGAG
This sequence comes from Paenibacillus apii, assembly GCF_011043685.1. Lineage (NCBI taxonomy): Bacteria > Bacillati > Bacillota > Bacilli > Caryophanales > Paenibacillaceae > Paenibacillus > Paenibacillus apii. The sequence goes on from NZ_JAAKGU010000001.1 coordinate 12,275, forward strand.
AGTGACTTGAGATCTCTCCACCACATTTCTAAGCCGGAAGCTCGAGAGAACATTGTTAAACCGAAACGCTCCAAGATCACGAACTGCAACTCCTCCGCGTCTGAAGAGAATCCGGCGAACAGAAAAATTATTACCTGACCAAAGCGCAAGACGTACATCACTATTAGCCAACTGTATCACTCCTTTTCAAAGGTTGATACAGTATATTAACAAGTTCATAGAAACGTATAAGGCAAATAGCGCAGTCCATTCGTTTGTTATTTCCGGTTCCCTGTGCATTAGCCAATAACCGGCGTTATTGAAAGACTTAAATCTTGGGATAATCGACGACAACCACATTTTCCAATAAACCATCCAGCGACTTCACAAATTCCTGATGAATAGGATGCGGTCCATAGGAACGCAGCGACTCCAGATCTTTGAATGTGACCCACAGACCAAGAGTGTATCCATGAATGTTATCCGTTTCCTCTGTCACATTGACGCCTGCGCTTAAATCGGTTATCCCGGGATGCGGTCCCGCAGCGCGAGCAATTGATCCAGCAGCTCCTGCTGTTTGGCGGGTGTAAGGCCGTCATTGAATTTAAAGACGACTAGATGCTCGTACATTATGCAATCCCCCTATATAATGGTTATCCCCTAATGAATCATAAGCAGTTTAATCATATCAGAAATCCTACAATAGGCCTATTTCTAGCGCCTTGATTCATCTTCATCCATGACCCGTACGTAAAAATGCTTTTAAGAAACTTGTATGGAACTTGTATGAGTCTTTTTGCCCGTACCAGAATATCTCACTCACCAGTTGATTACTCCATTTTGTTCATCGCGAAAACCGTCAAATTTCGAGCAGTTTTCTATAAAATATATTGACAAAAGCTAAGTTGGGAATATATTGTAAAAGGTATATACTCGTTGTATAGTTCAACAAAACTAACTCTATACGGGCAAAATTCTCCGAAAGGGAATGACGCAAAGCCATGGATCTACAGTCTCATTTATTTCATGAGACCATGACAGCCAGGTTGCCGAGGAACCGGGATGCGGAATACAACCAGCGTCCTATGTGGTTATTTGTCAACCGACCTGTGCTCAGTCCTGAGTACAGGTTTTCTATTTTCTAGTAATTCTGATCTACCAGTTTCACTTCTAAGGAAAGATAACATTATAAACAATATTTAAATTGTGGGGTGGATCTTTTGAAGACAGTCGCAGATTATATGGCGGAGGCATTACGCAACCTCGGAGTTAAGCATTCTTTTGGCATCATCGGCAAATCCATTTGCCCGATCGTTCTCAAGATGGTGGATTACGGTATTGAATTTATTCCCGGACGACATGAATCCAGCTCCGGATTCGAAGCTTCCGGCTACGCCCTCAAAACGGGAAATCTCGCCGTGGCATTCGGCACATCCGGACCGGGGGGAACCAACCTCATTACCGCAGCGGCCCACGCCAAAGCCAACAACCTACCTGTGCTCTTCATAACAGGGCATCAATCCATTAAAGAGCTGGGTATTCCCCAGTGCCAGGATTCTTCCTCATATCTCGCTGATTTGGCGGAAATGTTCAGACCTGCAACGCTCTTCAGCAAGCTGGTCGAACGCGGCGATCATTTCAGCACTATTTTTAACCATGCTATTTCTGTTGCACTGAGCGGCAAACGCGGACCTGTTCATCTATGCATCCCTTTCGATGTGCAGACAGAGCTGCTGGAAGAATGCCGAATCGTTTATCCTGAACGGGAAACGCTTGTGGATTATGCTAAGGTCAACCGGGTGATTAATGCCATTAACCATTCCAAAAAGCCGCTTATCATTGCCGGTAAAGGGGTTAACCGCTCTGGCTCGCATGAGGAACTGGTTCAATTGGCGGAAACCTTCAATATTCCTGTCGTTACCACTCCCGGCGGCAAAGGCGCCATCGTATGGGATCATCCGCTGTACCACGGTCCGGTCGGTGTCGGCGGCTGCAAGCATGGTGACGATTTACTCAACCATAGCGATTTGTATATCGTGCTGGGTTCCCGCCTGAGTGATATGACCATCTGCAATCTGAAAGCCGAGAACCATCCGGAGACGCTGATTCAGTTCGATATCGACCCTACCTTTGTCGGCAAAATCCTGAACTCCCATACGATTGCGGTCGGCGGTGATGTGCGCGATAATCTGTCACTGGTTTTACAGAGTGTTGACTCCTCCGCGATAACGGAACGGGATACGGAGACCGCCGCTCATTATAAGGAAGAACTGCCCGTCCTGTCTAAACTCTCCCTTGCATCGGTAATGAGCACCATGAGCGACCTGATTCCGGCTAACAATACGGTCTTTGTGGATGATGGCAGCCACGGCTTCAACGCCGTGAAATGGTACAACGTGAAGAAGCCGGGAAGCTTTGTCTTCGACGCCTACTTTGCCTGCATGGGCAACGCAATCGGCATGGCTATCGGAGCCAAGGTGGCCTCCCCGGAAGAAACGATATTCTGCATTACCGGCGACGGCTGCTTTATGATGCTCGGAACTGAAATAAATACCGCCGTTTGCAAAAATATCCCTGTTATTTTCATCGTAGTGAACAATATGCAGCTGGACATGGCTTTAAAAGGAATGGAAAAAACTACGGGCAGAATCGACGGAACGCTCTTTGAAGTCCCAATGGATGCTGTGAAATTTGCCGAATCGCTTGGAGCGGCCGGATTCCGGTGCGAGACCCAGGAACAATTTGCAGCGGCTATTAGCGAAGCAGTAGCTCTTAACCGCGTGGCTGTCATCGAACTATTGACCGATCGTGATGAGGTGCCCCCTACCGCACACCGTGTATTGAATATGAATTAGATTACTAACGTTTAGGAGGCTTCTCATGATAGACAACATCAACAGCGGTCTTAAGCATTTCTCCAACCTTTCCGGCGACTATGGCGCCAAAGCGCTCGCTCCGATTAAAGAGCATTTTCCCGAACTGGCTGAATATATCATGGGCAACGCATATGGCGACATTTTTCAGCGGACCACCATTGCGGCCGATTGGAAAGAGATCGCCGTGATTTCCGCTTTAATTTCGATGGGCCAGTTCGATCAGCTCGGCGTTCATTATGTGATGGCGCTCAGCGTTGGCATGACCGTCGATCAGATCAAGGGCATTTTATTGCATTTGGTTCCCTGTGTCGGTGCTCCGAGAGTTATTACCGCATTTAATGTGCTGCTCGAAACACTTGAGGAAATCCAATAACTATCTCTCCGTCAAAATGTTACACAATTCGACTTTTTATTGCATAAATGAGAAATTTATGTTTATAATCAAGTTAAAATATCCCAATGCTAAGGTGATAATGTCGAATCTTGACGTTAAGAAATAGTTATGAAGGATATTATTGAGTAAACGGCTGTGCAATGCGCAGCCAAAGCGAGACCTGAACTAATAAACTCTGGGAGAGATGAACACATGGGAAAATTTATTTTGAAGACGGATTCGGCCAAAAAAATCATTAATATCGAACTGGAGGGTACTTTCACCGAAGAAGACGGTCTGAAATCGATCCAAGCCTATCAAGAAACGATTAATCCTATTACTCCTTCTGAATATCTGCTGGATATTGATTGCAGAAAGCTGAATGTAACCGCTCCTGATGTCGTGCCGCTTCTTGAAGGCTGCTTCTTGATGTTCAAGAAAGACGGCTTCGATAAAGTGAAACTTACGCTTGAAAGTAATCCTGTTCTCAAAATGCAGCTGGCTCGACTGGGCCGCAAAGCGGGACTTGAAAACCTGGATATCATCAGCCTGTAAGTTTCGAAGCGAGTTTTGTACGAAGTTGAACCAAGATGCGCCGCTCACAAAACTTTTAGGAGGACTCATATGGCTGGGATTCGTATTAAGGACATCGATATCTATCATCCAAGCAAAAGGATTGGCAACGACTTTTTCATTCAGCATTTTGACGAAAAAGGCATTGATATTCGTGGACTTCTCGCAGCTCTCGGCCGTGAAAACCGTTACAGCATCGACAATGAGGAAGAGAATTCCCTGACGATGGCTTTTGAAGCAGCGAGCAATGTTCTGGAGAAGACCGGTCTTACCGGTGCGGATATCGACCTTATCGCTTACGCGAGTCAGACTCCTGAATATATCTTCCCTACCAACTCATTAATGATTCACCGGCTGATTAACGGCGCCTCCCATACGATCTGCATCGACAGCAATGCGAACTGCGCAGGAATGACAGCTGCCTTCGAACAGGTTAGCCGTCAGATGATAGCCAATCCGAGAATCCGCCGCGCTCTGGTCATCGGCTCTGACCATGTTGCGCCGCATGCCGACAAGAACGATCCGGTCTACTATGCCAACTTTGGTGACGCGGCCGCAGCAGTCATTCTGGAGCGTGATGAGAATTCGGTTGGCTTCATTGATTCCATCTACCAGACCGATACTTGTGTCTACGGCAACTCCATGTTCCCGGCTGAAGGTCTGGCTAATGTGGGGCGTACTGGTGTCGGCGCCGGAGATTTCAATGTTAAATTCATTCCCTTTGACGACTCGATCTGCGTGGACGCCGCTTCGGAGTCCATCAACACCCTGCTAAGCAACAATGAAATCGCACCTGAGTCGATAAAGGTGGCTTGCTTCTCGCAGCTCTCGCTTCCCAACATTAAGGCGGTATCGGGCAAAACCGGTATCGACTCCGATGCAGCCGTCTACATCGGCGATGAATTTGGCTATACCTCGACAAGCAGCCCTTTTATTGCCCTGCACCGGGCAGTAACCACGGGCTTGCTTGAACGCGGAGACAAGCTTCTGTTCTGGACGGTCGGTGCCGGATGGCAAAACGTAGCTTTTGTGATGGAATATTAAGTTACACAATCAATTGAACGGCACGAGAACGGCCCGTATGCAAATATCGCATACGGGCAGTTTTTTATGCATATCGATCCCAATTTTCCCACAAAAAGATAATTACCAATGTCAAATTAAGTAACACTTCAATCTAAATAACATAAAAAACCGCATTAAAATTAATTATTTTAAATTTTTATGTTATTATTATTGACATTACTTCAAAAGCTAATTATATTGGCTTTATAAGATTATTGGCGACTCAAATAAGAGTCGCTCGGAGCAGAACGAGTCCACCCGCACAACGCTGTGACCGGATGACTTGATGAACTGCCACTACTTAAATTGAAAGTCAGTCACAATGATGTGGCTGCATTGGCAACGGGGCCGATTAACGAAATCCGCATGAATGCGGGTTCTGTCAGTCGGCCCTTTTTTGCCTGCACATGAACTTTGAAGGAGGCGATGTCACCGAGAAATGAATTGCAGCGTCCCCTACGCCGCCGCATGTGCCAAATCAAAACAATGGTTAACCAATAAAAGGAGGAAGTTAGAGATGGAAGCTAAAGGATTTCGTAAGGCCGGTCATTCCCCGAGTTTATTGTCCGCTTTCCTGTATTTTGATGTAAGCTTTATGATTTGGGTGCTGTGCGGAGCTCTGTCGCTCTACATTACCAAGGATTTCGGCTTATCCGATACCCAGAAAGCTACAATGGTCGCGATCCCGATTCTGGGCGGTTCGGTGTTCAGGATCCCGATGGGAATCCTGGCAGACCGCATTGGCTGTAAAAAAGCGGGGCTCACCGGAATGGGCCTTACCCTCATCCCTCTTGTTTGGGGTTGGCTCGGCGGAACCAGCCTGCAGCAGATTCATATGATCGGCTTCCTGCTCGGTTTTGCGGGTGCAAGCTTTGCGGTTTCGCTTTCCCTGGCCAGCCGCTGGTACCCTCCGCAGTATCAGGGACTTGCGATGGGCATTGCCGGAGCGGGCAACAGCGGAACGGCGCTGGCTACCTTTTTCGGGCCGCAGATCGCTCAGGTTTACGGTTGGCACAATGTTTTTGGTCTTGCCATGATCCCGCTCATTCTGGTTATGATCGTGTACGCTATTTTGGTTAAAGACGCTCCGAACGCTCCTGCACCTAAACCGCTTAAAGATTACCTCAGTGTCTTCAAGCATGCGGATACTTGGTGGTTCTCGATGTTCTACGCGATTACTTTCGGTGGTTTTGTCGGATTCGCCAACTATGCAAGTATCTTCTTCTATGACGTGTACGGCGACAACGGACATCCCGGCGGTTTAACCAAAGTACAGGTAGGTTACCTGGTTACCATTACCGTCATTGCTGGCAGCTTCTTCCGGCCTCTGGGCGGATGGATCGCAGACAAAATTGGCGGTATGCGTCTCCTCGTGATTTTGTACAGTGTGGTTTCCGTATGCGCCTTTGCAATTGCTACCATGCCTTCTTCATTCCTTGTGATGCTTCTTTATACCAGTGTAATGATGGCCTGCCTCGGTATGGGGAACGGATCGGTATTCCAGATCATCCCTCAGCGTTTCTCCAGTGAAATCGGAGTCATTACCGGGATCGTCGGCGCGGCAGGAGGTTTGGGAGGCTATTTGCTGCCTACATACATCCTCGGGCCGCTGAAGCAATCGACAGGTTCGCAGGTCACCGGATTCCTGGTTGTCGGCTCGATCGTGCTGTTGACCACCCTTATTTTTTATGCAGTAACGCGTTCCTGGAGAAAATCCTGGGCGAAAGCGGAATCCGGCGTCAATTTCTAAGAATAAAAGAGAACTTCGGTGGGGGTGAACTTTCATGACAACGACAAAAGTAAAAAGTGTCTGCCCCTACTGCGGCGTCGGCTGCGGAATCGTACTTGAAGTGTCCGGTAACCGCGTTGTCAAGCTCACCGGCGATAAAACGCATCCCGCCAATTTCGGCAGATTGTGCACCAAAGGCAGCACGGCCGCCTTGGCTATTACTGAATCGGGGCGTATGGAATACGCATATATCCGTCAGGAGCGAAAAGCTCCGCCCGTTAAAGCTGGCATGAATGAAGCCATTACCGGTACGGCCAAGCGGCTGCGCGCCATTCTGGACGAACACGGCCCGGACGCCCTCTCCTTTTATGTCTCGGGTCAAATGTCCCTGGAGGCTCAATACCTGATCAACAAGCTGGCCAAGGGCTTCATAAGAACGAATAACATCGAATCCAATTCACGCCTTTGTATGGCGAGCGCCGGCAGCGGCTACAAGCTGTCGCTAGGAGCGGATGGGCCTCCAGGGTCGTATCAGGATATGGATAACACTGATTTATTCTTTGTAATCGGAGCGAATATGGCCGATTGTCATCCGATTCTGTTCCTTCGGCTGATGGACCGGGTCAAGGCGGGAGCGAAGCTGATTGTCGTCGATCCCCGCCGGACCGCAACCGCGGAGAAAGCGCATCTGTTCATGCAGATTAGGCCCGGAACGGACCTCGCCCTACTTAACGGACTGCTGCATCTGTTAGTGAAGAACGGCAATACCGATCCGGATTTCATCGCCGAATTCACTTCGGGCTTTGAGCATATGCCGGAATTCCTGGAAGATTACTCTCCGGACAAGGTGGCCGAAATTACAGGAATCTCCGAAGCGGATATCCGCCAAGCCGCTGAATGGATCGGGAGAGCACCGAATTGGATGACCTGCTGGACCATGGGCCTCAATCAGAGCACGCATGGCACCTGGCACACGAATGCCATCTGCAACCTGCATCTAGCTACAGGAGCCATATGCCGTCCGGGCAGCGGCCCCTTCTCTCTCACCGGCCAGCCGAATGCCATGGGCGGCCGGGAGATGGGATACATGGGGCCGGGCTTGCCCGGTCAGCGCTCCGTCCTTAGCGAAGCCGACCGAAAGTTTATTGAGGAGATGTGGAAGGTTCCTCAAGGCACCCTCCGCAGCGAGGTCGGCACCGGCACAGTGTCCATGTTCGAAAGCATGAAATCCGGCGATATCAAAGCCTGCTGGATTATCTGTACGAACCCGGTGGCCACAGTCCCCAACCGGCAGAACGTCATTGCCGGACTGGAGGCTGCGGAGCTGGTCATTACACAGGATGCGTTTCTGGATACCGAGACGAACCGGTTCGCGGATATCCTGCTCCCCGGCGCCTTATGGGCCGAGGGTGAAGGTGTGATGATCAATTCCGAACGCAACCTGACCTTAATGCGGAAAGCTGTCGATCCGCCCGGAGAAGCCCTGCCCGATTGGCAGATCATTGCCTGGGTTGCTTGTGAAATGGGCTATTCGGAAGCTTTTTCCTATGCGTCCTCGGATGAGGTCTACCGGGAAATCCAGCAGGCGTGGAATCCGAAGACCGGTTATGACATCCGGGGAGCGTCTTATGATAGGCTGCGTGAGACGCCGGTTCAGTGGCCTTGTCGGCCGGATGGCGCAAGCGACCGCAACCCGATCCGCTATCTGAGCGGTGAAGCTGTTGGTACGACTGCGCTTAAAGAGCCTGCGGACAGCAGCGCTCCGCGTATTCTCTTCCCGACTGAAAGCGGCAAAGGGATCTTCTGGGCGCGTCCCTATATGCCGCCGGCGGAATTGCCGGATGGCGAATATCCCTTTGTGCTGAATACCGGCCGTTTGCAGCATCAATGGCACACGCTGACCAAAACGGGGAAAGTTCCAACGCTGAACAAATTGAACCCGGGACCTTTTATTGAGATACACCCGGAGGATGCGGAGATGCTCGACATCAAGGATCAAGATCCGGTTGAAATTCGTTCGAAGCGCGGGCAGGCCATTCTTCCCGCTTTGGTTTCAGACCGGGTACGTCCGGGGAACTGCTTCTCCCCCTTCCACTGGAATGATGTGTTCGGAACGAATCTTGCGGTAAACAATGTTACCAATGATTCGGTGGATGCCCTCTCCCTCCAGCCCGAAATCAAATATTGCTCCGTCTCGTTAGGCAAAGCAGCGGTTCATCCGTCAGCGGGGCAAGATAAACAGCCTAACGAAATTGAAACCCGGTACCAACCGGACGCTGTAACCGTCAATCCGAAGGAGGCACTGTACATGGCACAACTGGATACGCTTGAAAACGTGTTGGGCCTTCAATCCCCTAAAGCCGTGACACTGGATCTTCATGAGCAAGCCTATCTGTCAGGCTTCATCACCAGTCTGCGCGCCGGGGATTCGCAATCGGCTTCCGGCATTCCGGTTCTGCCCCCCGCTGCCCCGATTGAACCGATGAAACGCCATTGGGTGGATGGGCTGCTGGCCGGGATGTTCTCCCGCAGCCCCCTTCCCGATGAACAGACGATTTCCAGCCTTGAAGCGGCGGCCGCTGCGGGACCAGAGGATGCGGGAGGACTTCCTGTTACCATTCTCTGGGCGTCGCAGACCGGAAACGCGGAAGGTGCTGCTATCTATTGCGCTAAAAAATTACAGGAGTCAGGCTCTAATGTAAGACTCGTAAATATGAACCAATATTCCGTACCGGATCTGGCCGGGGAACGCTTCGTCCTGTTCATTGCGAGCACCTTTGGAGCGGGAGATCCCCCGGACAACGGCGCAAGCTTTTTCCAATCCCTGCAAGCAGATAATGCATCCCGTTTGACCAAGCTGCGCTATGCCGTTCTCGCCTTAGGCGATTCGAGTTACGATCAGTTTTGCGGATTCGGACGGAATCTGGACACCCGTCTGGCCGAGCTTGGCGCGGAGCGGCTTATGGACTGCATGCATTGTGATACGGATTATGAGGAGCAGGTTGACACGTGGTTAGACACTGCTTCTGTAATCTTATCCGAGTATGTTGACGGCCCGGAGGGACCGTTGTCTTCGGCAGGTGCCGCTTCGGTGCCGGTTCAGACTGCCGGACCCGGTGCGTCAACCCAAGTTGCGGAACCCGCGGGCTATCACCGGAATCGCCCGATTCAGTCGCGCATCCTGTTTAATCGCAGGCTAAATAAAGAGGATTCCGAAAAAGAAACCCGTCATTACGCTTTCGATCTCCGAAATACCGGTCTATGGTATGAAGCAGGTGACGCACTGGGTGTATGGCCGACGAATTGTCCCGAGCTTGTTGCCGAGCTGCTGCGTACGCTCAATTTGGAACCGTCCACCCCGGTTACGGTCAAAGGACAGGGAGAATTGCCGATTGGCGAGGCGCTGCTCCGCCACTACGAGATTGCCCGTATTCATCCGGAAATGCTCCGGTTTATCCGGGACCTTTCACACAGTGAACGTCTGAATGAACTGCTTCAAAGTGAAAACCAGGCAACCTTGAAGGATTGGCTGTGGGGGCGCCAACTGATCGATGTGCTCAAGGAATTTACGGTATCGATCAGCGCGGCGGAGTTTACCCTACGGCTCAAGCCTTTGCAGCCCCGCCTCTACTCGATTTCATCGAGCCCAAAAGCAAATCCGGATGAGGTCCATATCACGGTTTCCACCTTGCGTTACGATTACATGGGCAACCCCCGAAAAGGCGTATGCTCCACCTTTCTTGCCGACCTCGCCACAATGGATACGGAAATTCCGATTTTCATTCAGAAAAACGGGCATTTCTGCCCTCCGGCGAATCCGGACACGCCGATGATCATGGTCGGACCAGGTACCGGAATCGCTCCATTCCGCGGCTTCCTGCAGGAGCGCCGGGCGACCGGGGCCAAGGGCAAGAATTGGCTGATTTTCGGCGAACAGCGTGAGGATTGCGATTTTTACTTCAGAGATGAACTCGAAGCTTTCATGAAGGAAGGCTTCCTCGATCGCTTGGACACTGCTTTTTCCCGCGACCAGGCTGATAAAATCTATGTCCAGCACCGCATGCTGGAGCATGGCTCGGAGCTCTGGGCATGGCTTCAGGAGGGCGCCCACTTCTATGTGTGCGGAGATGCCACTCAAATGGCCAAGGAAGTCGATGAAGCGCTGAGAGCCGTTATTCAACTGCATGGCGGAATGAGCGCAGATGAAGCTAAACATTATGTGCATGAGATGTCGCTGGGCAAGCGGTATCAGCGGGATGTTTATTGATAAAGGTTCCATTTCTGCAGCTAAGAAAAGACCGTTACCCTAACGGTCTTTTCTTGCTGCTTGGAATATGCGAAAATCAATCTAGCACAAATCACAGGAACCGGAGGGCTTAATGGGAAAAACCAACCTGCTGGAAAAAGCCAAAAATATAGCCAGAGCGATTAAACGCAATATATTTATTTTATTTCTGGCTTATAAGGATCCAAGAGTGCCTTGGTACGCGAAGTTATTTTCGGCGCTGGTGGTCGCTTATGCTTTTAGTCCAATCGATTTGATCCCCGATTTTATTCCTATACTGGGTTATTTGGATGATCTCATCCTTGTTCCGCTGGGAATTACACTCGCTTTAAAGATGATTCCACCCTTCGTTATCGAAGAGTACAGGATGAAAGCGGAGGAAATCAGCAAGAACGGGAAACCGAAAAATTGGATAACCGGCACATTGTTCATTATGATTTGGACTTTAGCCGCTCTGTGGTTGGCGAACTTGGGTTATAAGTTTATTAAACGATGATATTATTTCGATTTTATTGACTAAACAGTCCGGAAAGTGTATGATAACACCAGAAAGGAAGTGTAACGCATGGCAAGAAGTAAGGAGTTCGATACAACTCTCGTGCTGCATAAGGCTATGGAAGTATTCGGACACTATGGTTATGAGGGGACCTCCCTTCAAAATTTGCTCGACGGTTTAGGGATTGCCCGCCAAAGTCTGTACGATACGTATGGAACCAAAAGGGACCTGTTCGTCTCGGCCGTCAAATATTATGTTAATGATAAATCGGCGGCCGTCATCTCCTATCTGGAGCGTTCGGATTCGGTGAAACAAGCCATTGCCGACATTTTTCACGAAATTGTTGCCGTTCTGCAGGATGAACATCGCCGCAATGAATGTTTCATTTTGTACAGCGCCATTGATCAAATTCCTCACGATCCGGAGATTGCGGCTTTTTTCAAGCTTGATATGGAACGTCTGGAACGAGCCTTCTACGACGCTTTGGTTCGGGCCCGGGAACAAGGTGAACTAAGCGAGCGTCATGATGACCTGCTCGGTCTTGCCCGCTATTTGTATCATTCGCGGTATGCGTTAACCCAAGCGGCTAAAATGACCGGTAACCCGCAGGTGTTGGACCAAATAGCGGCTGCCACCCTCTCGGCGCTTGATAAATAATGAAGCTTCCTAAGAGGCTTCTTTTTATTTTTAATATTTTTGACCGAATGATCTACAAAAGAAAATCAAGGAGTGAATAACGATCTCATCCTTCACAAACCCGTGGAAGTTGAGATCATTTTTGCGTAAAACCCATCCATTACGGGCAATTTTGGCGATGCCTTAAATGCGCTGACGATTTATTTTAAGCTTCCGATCATAGGACTAGTGACTTATTTCTTAATAACTTTATTTATTTTAGTAATTATAGTTTGAAAATTATCTATATTTAAGTTATATTATAAACAACCAATAAATAAAGGAGTGTTACATATGTCAACTGTTCTCTATATAACCGCCCATCCGCATGATCATCATACTTCCTACTCGCTGGCTGTCGGTGAAGAATTTATCGAAGCCTACCGGGAAGCACATCCGGACGATGAAGTGATCCGTCTCGACTTGTACAAGCTGTCCGTCCCTCATATCGATGCCGATGTATTCAGCGGTTGGGGCAAGCTTGCTTCCGGCACTTCATTCGACCAGCTTTCCGACGACGAGAAAGCCAAGGTTGGACGCCTTGGTGAAATCGTCGATCAATATGTCGCAGCCGATAAATATGTATTTGTTTCACCAATGTGGAATTTTTCGTTCCCGCCGGTTTTAAAGGCCTATATTGACGCTGTTTGCGTCGCCGGCAAATCCTTCAAATATACCGAGCAAGGCATTATTGGCTTGCTGACGGACAAAAAAGCAATCCACATTCAAGCAAGCGGCGGCGTCTATTCGGAAGGCCCTGCAGCTGGTTTCGAAAGCGGCCACAGCTATTTGGCAAAAATCATGCAATTCCATGGCGTGCCGTCCTTTGACGGGATTTTTGTTGAAGGCATGGCCGCAAAGCCGGACCAAGCTCAATCGATTAAAGAAGCAGCGATCGAAAAAGCCAAAGAGGCGGCTAAATCGTTCTAAAATGATTCCAGAGTTGTAACTTCATAAAAGGGGGGCTGAGATGTTCAGCTCCTCTTTTTCTGTTGGCTTAAAATTGGGTCATCTTCTCCTGTCCATTCGCCTAGTCAATTAATGCCCCGGGTCATATACTGTGATGTATTCTAAAACAGAGGAGGAAATCCAAATGGGCTACGGCTGCGTTGGTGGGGAAGACAAAGGACCAGGACCAGTATATCCTTGGTTTACTTCTACGGCTACAATTTTGGTTCTCTACATTCTCCTGGTTATCGTTTTGAAAACTTGCTGGATCTAAGTCATCTCTGACGGTAGTCAGTCCCGCCGGTGCGTGAGATTTCCTTGCCCGGCGGGATCTGAATTTTTATGACAACGCGTCGGCTGCGGCAAGGGATACATAGGTTGAATACTGCTTCATTCGGAGTCAAACCGAGAAACTTTTATATGTTTGAAGTACCCGCAGAACCTCCAGCAAGATGACATTCAGGCTGATCCACACTCCGCCAAATACATAACCGACCGCAACGTCGCTCGGGAATTGGACTTTAAAATAATCCGGCTGACCCCTACCAGGAGAGCGACAAGTATGACGGCGAACACGGCCGAGATTTGGACGAGATTGCCAGTGGATGATACCGGCAGGAACTCGGTGAGCCCTTCTACAATTCCCTGAATGATTGCAATAAAGTAATCGTGCATATCAGCGGCGCCCTCCTTCGTAATAAATCTTAACTGCTTGATATCATGGATTTGCTTGCAGACCTTTCTTTGGGCGCGAACAACCGGGACGGTGACAGCAGATAGACCACACTGATCAATCCGAACATACATGCGCTGACCTGAAACGGCAGCAGTTCGTTCCCTGCGCTTGCCAGCCACCCTCCAATCAAGGGGCCGATGACGACTCCCAGTCCTTCAATGGAGAACAGCAAGCCCCAGCTTGTTCCAACGGAATCTTCAGGAATATAGCAGGCCATCAAAGCGTTCCAGGACGGCAACAACGCCGCATACGCACAACCGAGAAGAAGCGAGAATCCCATTGCCCCAGTGAAGGAGCTGATTGAGGTCAGTCCGAATAAGGCCGCTGAAAAAATACCGAAGCCAAGCACCAGAAACCATCTGCCTCCGATATGATCGAACCATTTGCCCATTGGGACAAGAAGCGCAATTACCCCGGCTCCGCCCATCAGCAATACGATGGATAGCTGGGAATGCGAAAGGCCCACATGCTTGACCGCAAAGCTTGTTAAAAATGGCGCCAAGATGCCCCCCGCTGTCGTTTGCAGCACCATGCCGGGCACAAGGAAGCCACCCTTCTTCACTTTGTCCCATAAAGCGGCGAACTGCTGGTTAACGGTAAACTCCGGGCGTTTAACCAGCGCTGTGTCATCAAGCGTCAGGGCAGCGGCCATTATCCAGCCGGCGGCAAAAAACAGGCCGATGATAAACAGCGAAATGGACAAGCCCCAGCCCATAACGAGATTAAGGGTGACCGGACCCAGTCCGAGGCCCGCCATCCAATAGGCATATAAGATTCCAGCCTGCTGTGCCCGGTTCTCTTCCCGGATTTGGCTCATGCAGATAATCCAGACTGGGGAGAACCCGGCTCCGAGACAGGCCGATGCGGCAAGAAGAATCCACGCGTCATGAGTGGTTGCCATAAGCAGCAGGCCGATCAGACTGAGGGCGAAGCCGCCATGAAGCACCTTTCGGCCCGAGAACCGGTCCAGCAAATAACCGGTGAAGCCTTTGATCAGGCTGTCGGTCAAATAATGGACGGACACCGCAATTCCGACGATGGAGGAGGACAGCCCCCCTCCCTCCAGGGCATATGCAGGCAAATAAGCGACGAGAAAGGCTCCTCTGACCCATTCCATGAAAAAGAGGACAACCGCAAGGCGGGTGAAGGATTGCCGGGGCACCTCCACTGTATTAGAGATATCCATGGACGGTCTTCACCTTCCCTTCCGCGATATTGAACTTCTGCTGCCCGGCGGCGGGTTGCTTCTTCTCCAGAGCATCCAGTATTTCGGAGACGATGAACCCGGCGGAAGATTTCCGTGAAAAAGACTTCATTCGGCGAATCCGTTCCCACCGGTAGGACGGTTTCTCCAATTGACGAAGACAAGCGATGAGCTGTTCCTCGTCGCGCGCGGTATCAATGATGCTATGCCGGGACAGCCATTCGGCATTGCCTGCCTCCTGTCCGGGCAGAGGACGGTAGACAATGACCGGAAGGGATTGGGCGATCGCTTCGGTAAGCGTGATTCCCCCGGCTTTCGTCAGCAGGCAAGTTGATACGCTCATCAGCTCCTGCATTTCTTCCGTATAACCAAGCAGATGGACACGCTTGTTCTCGCGATACAATCCTTCCATGTCGGATCGCAGCTTATGATTATTTCCGCAGAGCACGATTAAATCGAATTCGGATTCCGTAATGATGCTCTTGATTAATTTGCTGATATCGGCCAAGACGCCGTAAGCGCCGGCCGCAAGGAGAACATAACGCCTGCTGCCGTTTAATCCATGCTTGTGCATCAGCCGTTCACGATCCTGCCACGTTTCAAAAGCAGGGCGGATCGGAATCCCGCTGACGACGGCTGCCTCTTCGGCAACCCCTTCCGCAAGCAGTGACTGCTTCATGCTTTCCGTTGCGACAAAGTATTTCATCGTGTTCGGATGGAGCCATCTTCCGTGCAGAACATAATCCGTCATAACAGTAAATACCGGCACTCCGCTCACGGCCTCCCCGCCAATTTCGGCAGCAGCCAGATAAGGAAACGTATGAATAATGACATCCGGCCGCATCGCGTCCAGAATCTTCCGCACCTTTCGTTTGCCGAGGGAATGCAGCAGTCTGCCCAAGCCGCGGCCCGGCTTTATCCCGCTTGTCTTCGTGTACATTAAGCCATACAGAGCTTGAGCGAGTGCCGCGCGGTTTAAATAGAATCTTCGGGAAAGCTCATTCAGTCTTGGATGGACTTCCGCAAAAAGGTCAACGGTGTGGACCCGATGGATCCCTCTGGATTTGAAAGACTGTTCCATCGCTTCAGCTACCTTGACATGACCGTCTCCAAACGCGGAGGTCACAATCAGCACTACAGGGTTTGGGTTCATAAGAAAGCTCCTTTGTTATCTTCACTCTCCCTTACTCTAACCCCCAATCGTAAAAGGACGGTGAAAGGATTCTTAATTAAATATTAAAATAGCCAAAACATAAATCGGCGGATTTATGCTTTGGCTTGGGTTAAGCGTATTTTTCAGGACCGAAAGCGGTACCCGGCCCCCCACAGGGTTTCGATATATACCGGATTTGCCGAGTCCACTTCAATTTTTTCACGGAGCTTGCGGATATACACGGTTACCGTCCAGATGATGCGCATTGAACAGGATGTATTTTCCGTACCTCTCCAGCAATCTCCTTCCTCCGGTCACTCCATTAATTCATCGGAGATTTGGCCGCCATGAATCCGGGGCGTCTTCATACATTCCACATATTTTTTGTATACAATGGGCCTCGAAGTTAATCCATCTACTACTGGGGGAAAATCAAACAATGAGCATGACGCACTACATGTCCCTGCTTGCGGACAACCAGCCATGGAATTTGATTATATTCATGGCCATTCCCGTGATCTTTGCCGAGACGATTACGGTAACCGAATTCTTTATCCTCTTCGGCAAAAACACGCAGGGCGGGCTCAGAAGCTTTAACCGGATCTGCAGCATCCTGGCCGGGCTATATTTCACAGGAATCTTTGTATACTTATTCCCTACCGCTTTTATCCCGCTAACCGTAAATGGCGAATGGCATACCTGGGTGGACGTTGTCGCTGTCGGCTTTTACTTGAGCGGAGTGTTCTTCCTGCTCCCTCTGGCCCTTCTTGATCTTGGCATTATTGCCCGGAACCGTTCCGCGGAAGGAAAAATGAAGCTTCACTTTATTCTCGTAAGCGGATTCCTCATTGTGGCCCACATCGCGATGATCTTCGGAATGATCAACCCGGAAATCATCGGGGGAATGGTCGGAATGAACCACTAATAGGGATGAAATAAAAAGAAGACTTCGGAGATCAGATCCGAAGTCTTCTTTGTTATTGGGGTTTTAAAATATAAAAAACAACATTCACATGTTGTTTACCTGTTTTAGATAGTATTTAACTAAAGGGTCGTGTCCTCGACCTTTATAATATTAGTATAACCGAAAGAAAAACATAAGTCTATTCTTTTTGGGGAAATTCCGCTATATTTTTTGTGCTGCAAATAAACGTTGACGGAGGTGCTGAATTGGGCAACCCTATTATTACGCTGGAAGGAATAGGCAAAACCTTTAAAGTGGCCAAACGGGCCGCCGGGGTACGAGAAGCTGCCAAAGCTCTATTTTACCGTAAGCATACGTTCGTGGAAGCGCTCAAAGATATCTCCTTTACGATCCGCGAGGGTGAAATCGCCGGGTACATCGGTCCGAACGGAGCGGGAAAATCGACGACGATCAAGGTGATGTGCGGGGTTCTTGTTCCGGACGAAGGTGAGTGCCAGGTAATGGGCTACACTCCCTGGAAGAGCCGGACGGCCTACGTCGGCCAGATCGGTGTCGTCTTCGGACAGCGCTCCCAGCTCTGGTGGGATGTGCCGGTCATCGATTCCTTCGAGCTGCTGCGGGACATTTATAAGGTGCCCGAAACCCGGTACCGTAAAAATCTCGCTATGCTCACGGAGACGCTGGCGCTGTCCGAGCTGATTCATGTCCCGGTCCGGCAGCTCAGCCTTGGACAGCGGATGCGCTGCGAAATCGCGGCTTCGCTCCTCCACGATCCCCGCATTCTTTTTCTCGATGAGCCGACTATCGGTCTGGACGCCGCCAGCAAAATCGCGGTCCGCCAGTTCATCAAGACCATTCACAAGGAAAAGGGCATTACCGTCATTCTTACCACCCACGACATGAACGATATTGAGGCGCTTGCGGAGCGGATTTTGATGATTGGTAAAGGCTCTCTTCTTTACGACGGGTCTCTAGACGAGCTTCGCGGCAGGTTCGGAAGCAGCCGGACCCTAACCGTAGATTACCGGGACTGTCCGCTTCCCGTCGATATTCCCGGCGCCGTACGCCATTCCTGGTCACCGCAGCAAGCTGTATACAGCTTTGATAACGGGAAAATCAGCCTCGCGGATATCCTTGCACGGATATCGGAGCAGGCCGAAATTCTCGATGTGGCAGTGGACTCCAAATCGGTCGACGAGCTGATTTTACAGCTCTACAAGGAGCATCAGATATGAAGATGTATCTGTCTGTCGCCAAGCTCCGCTTCGTAACGAATCTTCAGTACCGCACCGCTGCTTTCGCCGGAATCGTGACCCAGCTTTTTTTCGGCTTCATCTTCATCATGGTATATGTCGCCTTCTACAGCCGCAGCAGCGCCGCGCCGCCCATGAGCTTGCAGGAAGTGGTCACCTACATATGGCTCCAGCAGATGTTTCTTGGTCTCATTGCCCTTTATTTCCGCGACCCGGATATCTTCGAGCTGATCACCGGCGGCAATATCGCTTACGAGCTATGCCGTCCTTGCGGACTTTACGGCTTCTGGTTCGCCAAGGTTCTTGCGACACGCGTCTCGGGCGTCGTGCTTCGCTGCTTCCCGGTCCTGCTGATCGTGCTGCTTCTCCCTGAACCCTACAGGATGAGCCTGCCCCCGGGCATTGGAGCTTTTCTGCTGTTTCTGCTGTCCCTGCTCCTCGGTCTGCTCATGGTCTGCGCCATCTCGCTGCTGATCTATATCTCCATCTTCTGGACGATGTCGCCCGCCGGCTCCATCCTGATGGTCGCAGCGGCGGGGGAGTTTCTGGCGGGGATGATTCTGCCGATTCCCTTGATGCCGGGCTGGATGCAGCAGCTTGCTAATCTTCTGCCCTTCCGGTGGACGGTGGATTTCCCCTTCCGGGTATATACGGGAAATATTCCAATAGACGAAGCCCTTGGAGGTCTATTGATTCAGCTATTCTGGCTGGCGCTGCTGTCCGGTCTAGGACTGATGCTTATCAGCCGGGCGCTGCGGCGAGTCGTTGTACAAGGAGGGTAACCAAGTGCTGCTTTATTTCAAGTATCTGTCGATTCTGTTCCGCTCCCAGATGCAATACCGGACGTCCTTCTGGCTGTTGACCCTCGGGCAATTTATCTTGCCATTTGCGGTCTTTGCCGGACTGTACTTCCTCTTCTCCCGGTTCGGGGAGCTTCAGGGCTGGAGCTTCTTTGAAGCGGCACTCTGCTTCGGCGTCATTCATATGGCTTTCTCTCTGAGCGAATGCTTTGTCCGGGGATTCGACATGTTCTCCTCCCTTGTGGTGAGCGGAGAGTTTGACCGCCTGCTGGTGCGCCCGCGAAGCACAGTCGTCCAGGTGCTGGGAAGCAAATTCGAGTTCACCCGTTTCGGACGGCTGGTGCAAAGCGCCGCTGTGCTGGGGTGGGCCCTCTGGAATCTGCCGATTGACTGGACGCCTCTCAAGGTGCTAACCCTGCTGATGATGGTCGCGGGTGGCATCCTCATTTTTTCAGGTATCTTCATCCTGAACGCAACTCTATGTTTCTGGACGGTGCAGGGGCTTGAGGTAGGCAATGTACTGACTGACGGGGGGCGGGAGATGGCGCAGTATCCGCTGAACATCTATCATAAGCGGGTCACGCTCTTCTTCACCTTCATCATTCCGTTTGGCTGCGTCAGCTATCTGCCTCTGCTCTTTCTCCTGGGCCGGGCTGAAGGACACGGACTTCTGTACGCACTGCTGCCTTTGGCCAGTGTTCTGTTTCTTCTTCCCTGCCTGGCTGTATGGCAAATCGGCGTTCGCCATTACCGCTCCACCGGGTCCTAAAGCAAGCAAAGCCCGCATCCTCCGGCTCTTTCCGGGAATGCGGGCTGCTGTTCTATTTATCGCCGGCCAACCGCAGAACCCAGTCTTTCAGATCAACGATTCGGAGTGATTTCGGCTGCAAATCCGTTCCGGTCATAATTAACGGAACAATGGAATCCACCTCATGCAGCGAACCGTGCGCTCCACCTCCCCTGTGTGTGGGAGAGCTCTCACCGACCAACTCGTATCCCGGTTTGACAGTGACGACAATAAATCGCCCTTCATGCGAATGAAGCGCCCCATACAGCCGGGCGAGAATATCCGGGTACTTTCCGTAAGTGATTCGATGTCCGCGAAGCGAAATGTCCGCGAGGCCGGGATCGCCCGAGAGCGACCACTTTTGCCCATATTTATCCGAATAGGGTCCCCCCGGTCGATAGGTTAATACAGGGCTGCCATGTCCTCCGCGTGTAAGCGCAACTGAATGATCCTGCTTAACCGCTATGATGTCGAGCCTTTCTTCGGATTGTAGACTCTTAACGATCTCGGGAAGCTTCAGCTCTGGCGAAATGACGTAAATGTAGGCCATTCTTTCGTTGGCGGCGATGACGATCTGGTCGTCTTGTAAGACAGGACGCTCAAGCTCGGCTATGCGGTAACCGTGAAGAAGCGGGCGCAGATCTACTTTAAATTGTTCCCGGTCATCCAGCACATCGCTTTGAGCGCTGTCCCCCAGAATAATCCACTTGGTGGTTCTAACCGCCTCTTCCCATGAGCCATACGCATTCAGAACGTCCTGCAGCGCCCGGTCAGCCTTTTCAATTCCTTTAGTCGCCATGGAGCCTTTTCGGTGATGGACACTGTCGTTTCCCGGAAAATATCCAATCGTTACGTCCGGAAGCTTCCCGTTCTTTACTAGATAAGCGATGTCCCGGCCTGTGAATCTGTCATTCATCCCGTATTTTTCCCATGCGGCTGTGTGGTTGGCATTTTGCGGGTCCAGATGCGCGAACGCGGCAAGCGAAAACAACGCCGGAGCGGTTATCCGGTAATGATCCGGCAGCCGGGTGGTATTCGCGATCGATGGGGGCACCCGCAGCTCGCGTTCCTTTGTTCCTCTGAAAATGACCGCGTTGACCGAAGCCGAATGTCTGCCCTTCTCGGCCAGTTCCTCATGAATGGTCTTCACTTTCTTGCTTAATTGAACCTGATTCAGCTGATAGACGCTGTCGTTCAATACTTGCAGCTGATCAATCTTAAAAGCTTCCTTGGCGCCATTACCGTAAAAGATCATCCGCTTTTCCCGGTCACTGTACCATACCAGCCCAGGAACTTTATGCTTATCCGCGTACTCCCCCGTTAAAAAAGTGCTGTCAATCGTTACGGACATGGTCGGGAACGAACTTACCATTTCAGGAAAGTACCGCCCGTGATCCATCAGGTATTTCAGTGCGGGTGCCTTGCCTTGTTTCACAGCTTCCTGCAGCGGCTTGTCCATTAAGGAATCAATGATAATGACGACGACCGGTTTACCGCTTACTGCCTTAGCCTTAAACTCCGGTTCGGACTGCATTTCAGCATTCGTTCCCGGGTTAACCCGGCATCCGGCAAGAGACATCGTCAAAGCTAGAACGATTAACAACAAAACGGTTATTTTTTCCCCTCGCGTTATTCCATCCGATCTTCCCATTCTCCCTTTAACACCTCATCCCTTATGTCTCAATAGAGATAAAGATGTCCACTTCCGGTTGTAATTATGTAAAATTTTATTGAATTTTTTCAGGATCAAAGGGTTAGATTATTTTTTGTTGACTAAAAATCAGGAAAGATGGTGGCCCCATTGAATAATACGTACTCACCCCTGCTTTATCATCGGCTGGTTCGTCCAAAATGGTTTACCAAAAAATATATACATGATCAAATTACACCCCGATTCGCATTCAACGATAAAGTCGTCCTTGACTTTGGCTCAGGCACAGGGGCCAATTGTTCGATGTTTCAGCCCATTCATTATATTGGTATCGATCCCGATGCGAAGCGCATTCATTATGCCAAAAAGCAATATCCGAATCACAAATTTCACGTTTTTGAACATGGCAAGCTTCCTGTAGATGACGGGTCTGTCGATTACATACTCATCATCGCGGTTCTGCACCATATTTCATCCGAAGAAATTGCAGAATATATGAAGGAATTTAAACGGGTTTTAAAACCGGATGGAAGCTTCATCGTAATGGAACCTTGCATGTTCAAGAGAAAGCCGGTCTCAAATTGGTTTATGAATTTCTATGACGACGGAGAATATATCCGCAATGAAGAAGAGTACATTCAATTGTTTCGGGAGAATGAATTTGCTTCGCAGGTCATCAACCGCTTTCGAAAAGGGTTCTTTTATCATGAGTTGTTCTTCACGGCAAATCCAAGACCAACCTGATAAGGAGAGATTGAACCGTTGATTTGGATCGCCCTGGTTCTCCTGTTGTTTATTCTCCAAATGGCATTTGTTATCTTCTCTGAATATCAACGTCCGAACAAAACGGTAGTTTGGCTTATCGTCTTGTATATCTTTCCGATCATCGGTTTCCTGCTGTATTTATTTCTTGCGAAAGAATACATGTGCTCCCCCGCTCCTTCGCAGGAACAGAACAGAGAGTGGAACCGGATAAAGGCAGACCTCATGGAGAGGTGCCGGCAGCGAATTCGGAAAAATCACCATGGAGAGACCATTGGCCAAGACGACGATTTGCACGCATTATTAAGCGGCATTCCTGTCGCCCCTATTACCGCTTGCAACGAAACGATGGTATTCAGCGAAGGAGAAGGCGCCTTCGAAGCGATGCTAAGTTCGATTGCCGCATCCGAGCATCATATCCATATTGAGTTTTACATTATCCGCGACGACCGGCTGGGTACCCGATTTGAGCAATTACTGATCCGGAAAGCGCAGGAAGGGGTGCATGTGCGGCTGTTATTTGACGGGATCGGCAGCCGGCAGTTAGGAAAGACCTTTTTGAAAAGGCTGAGGGACGCCGGAGTGGAAACGGGATGCTTTTTTCCTCTGCTGGCCTCTTTCATGAATAAACGGATTAATTACCGGAATCACCGTAAAATCGTGGTGGTGGACGGAAAAACCGGTTTTTTCGGCGGCTTGAATATTGGGGATGAATACTTGGGAGAAGATCCGAAACTCGGCTATTGGCGGGACACCCATTTCAGCATAAAAGGGGATGCGGTGCTCTGGCTCCAATTTACATTTCTAACCGATTGGCACCGGGTCACGGGACAAATCATAGCCGATTCCGCCTACTACCCGATCCAGGAAAGCCAGGGGAAAGAGCTTGTGCAAGTAGTAAAAAGCGGCCCGGACGAGACGATGCTGGAGATCATCTTCTCTCTCATTGTCACAGCGAAGAAGCGGATTTTGATTGAGACTCCCTATTTTATTCTCGAACCCGGCGTCTTTTTGGCTCTTAAAACGGCAATCCTTAGGGGAGTCGACGTTCACGTCATTATACCAGGCGTGCCTGACAAGCACCTGGTTTATACCGCCACGCTGTCCTATGTTCAGGAATTGCTGCGGGCGGGAGTCCGGTTTTACAGCTACCAAAAAGGGTTCATTCATGCCAAAGTGATCATTTCCGACGATCTGGCGTTCTCCGGCAGCGCAAATATGGATATACGCAGCTTTTGCAACCAATTCGAAATTAATGCGCTTTTTTATGACGGGAAGGTCGTTAACCGTCTGGTGGATGATTTTTACCGGGATCTTGGCGAGAGCGAGGAAATTTTGCAGTCGAAATTCGAAAAGCGAAACGCGCTACAAAAAATGCAGGTGGTCTTCGCCCGGCTGCTTTCGCCGTTATTCTAGATAAGCAGTCCTCGTTCATGCAGTCTATCGAATACCATTTGGGCTGCGGCCGATACCCTATCCCGGTCCTCATAGGTTAGCCAGGCCAATTCCTCGATTTCCGAAGCCGGTGTAAGCCAGCCTTCGTAATCCGCGCTGTAGCAAGTCATTTTGACCATTGTTCCTTCCGTTTTGCCATGGGCTTTCGCTTCAAATGTACCCATAAGCAAGACAGTTTCGGGCTTGATTCGGACGGATAGCTCTTCTTCGATCTCCCTTTGCAGCGTATCGGCATCACTCTCTCCGGGCTCCCTTTTTCCGCCGGGCAAATAATAGATTTCTTTGCCATTGGAACGGGCGCATAACAGCCGGCCTTCACGGAGGCAGACCCATGCGATTTTATCGATTGAAGCTGTCATGCGGTTTCCTCCCTGCGCTTCCCGCCTAATTTGAAGAGTAAAATGCCGCCGACAATCACCAGCACTCCGATGAACTGTTGAAGGGTGAACGGGACCTTTTTCAAGCCTAACCAGCCCTGTGAATCCCATAACAAGGCGCTGCCCAGCTGGGAGATCAGAACGATGGAGACCGCGTACGTCGGACCTAGCTGCCGGATTCCAAGAGTAAGACAAATGACCACACCCACCCCGATGGAGCCGCTGATCCAGTACCACGGCTTCATGTTGATCAGATTAAACAGCTGGCCCCCTTCAAATATTAAGCCGAAGATCAAGGAAGCCGCAAAGCCCATTCCCAGCACCAGCGTCGTTGTTGCCCAAGATCCGGTACGTTCGTTAACCTTCGTGTTGAAAATATTTTGCAAACTGACCAGTGAACCTGCGGCAAGCGCCAATAAAAGGCCCTGAAACATTTTGTTTTCGCTCCTATTCGTATATATTTTTGCCGGCCAGCGTACTGAGCCTTTCCTTGTCTTTAATGACAATGAATCCTTTGCTGCGTTCAACCAGACCTTCCGCGGAAAGCTTTTGAATGACCCGATTAAGATGCCGGTAGCTGGTGCCGATCCAATTCGCCACATCGTTCAATCTGGACGTGCTCAGCTGTCCCTGAAATTCGGCGTCGGATTCATCATAGGAAACGGACAGCAGGTAGCTGGCCAAGCGCACCTCGACCGGATGCAGAATGTTTAAGCTTAAAAAGTTGGATTTCGTATAGAACTTCCGGGTAATGACCTTCAGCAAGAAGTTCAGCAGCGGAGCATAATCAGCCGTGTGTTTTTGTAAATAGCGGTAAGGGACGCCGATCATTTGGACGGGAGACACCGCCTCCACCGTATTGATGATGGGAATATCCTGGATATATTCGATATCGCCGATGACCTCAAGCGGGGTTTTGAAGGAGATAATAAGCGTCTTGCCCTCGGCCGAAGTGGTGTAGACCTTGATCTTTCCCTTGACCAGCACATACAGGTATTCGGAAGGTTCCCCTTGGGAACAGATCCACTCCCCTTGTTTAAAATGGTACAGCGACAAATGCGGCAGCAGCGGTTTATTGAACACGCTCTCCAGTTGATAATCCTGCAAAAAAGCATTCAGCCGCGCACGATCCGGCACTTCTTTCATAATATTTTGTCACCTCTGCTTCCTTCCCGTACATCCATTGCCATGCGGCGTTATCATCTTATCAAAATTTAAGGATGATTACACCGGCTACCATCAATCCCAGGCCAATGAACTGCGGCAGCTTCATCTTCCGCTTCATCACACTGAACCACCCGTTCGAATCAATCAGAAAGGTCAGGCACAGCTGGGCAATCAGCAAAGCGGATATCGTAAACGTAACCCCCACTTGGCGAATCGCCGTGACCTCGCTGAAAATAATGACCGCCGCGAACGCGCCGCCGATCAGATACAGCGGTTTGACCTGTCTTAGTCCCCGCCGGTTTCCGTCCCGGACAACGAACAGGATCAATAAGGCCATTAGAAATCCGGTTAACTGGGTAACGGTCGCCGCCTGCCATGTCCCAATATCCTGGCTTATCCTTGAATTGGCCACTCCCTGCAGCGTAATAAAGGCTCCG
Organism: Paenibacillus apii; assembly: GCF_011043685.1. Taxonomy (NCBI): domain Bacteria; kingdom Bacillati; phylum Bacillota; class Bacilli; order Caryophanales; family Paenibacillaceae; genus Paenibacillus; species Paenibacillus apii. The sequence continues at coordinate 37,981 of NZ_JAAKGU010000001.1, forward strand.
GCCAAAAATGCAAATAACAGCCCTCTCATGGTTATTACCTCTCCTCTGATGTTAGCTCTGATCCTAATTAAAGAATATCTCCGATTTTTTGGGAAGGACATATGTCCTAAATGCTTGAAGTCTGGGAGAGAGTAAGAAAAGCCATGAACCCCATTGAAGGGGTCCATGGCCTGCATGCTGCGCTTTAACCGGGGTGAACGACCGCATCGAGATCGTCCTTGGACGGTTGCTGATGAGGATTGAACACTTCCACGTACACACGGGTTGGAATGCAGATAATCTGCTGATACGGCTTCGAAATAAAGCCCATGTCGAGCGCGATCCGCTTCGGCGCGTCCGAGTAGATCATCTGAATTCCATAGTCGAATACTTTAAGCGTATTGTGCCCGAAGCTTGTTTTGATGTCGATGATCTGCACCTTATCCGTCAAAGGCACGTTCTTGTACAGCTTGCCGTTCACCGTAATTCGGGCCATCAATTCCCCCGGTTGGTATGGACTATGATCCATCTGGAGCCATTTGAACCCGTATATTGCACCGGCAATCAGCAGTCCCAGCAATATGATGTATAGATCTCCGCGTTTCATTATTGGGATTACCTCGCCTTTCTCAGATAGAGAAACTCGTCTTCTTCAATTCCTCCGTGCTAAAGAGGATGTCAAACTCCGAAATGCCTTCCTGCTGTGCAAAATGCTCCGCGATTCTCCGAACGAACGCTTCATTCGGACCATGGATCATGGCGTACAGGTTATACGGCCAATCGGGATGCGCCCGGCGCTTGTAGCAGTGACTGACCTCCGCATAGCCGGCCAGCCGTTGTCCGGCCTGCGGAATCCGCTCCTCGGGGAGCACGCTGACAAACAGCCCATTGGCGGTAAATCCGGCTTCCCTGTGCCTGAGGACGGCACCGATTCTTTTTAAAGCGCCGCTTGCTTGAAGCGCCTGCAATCGCCGGAACAGCTCTTCCAGACCGAAGGCGGACCTACGGGCAATTTGGCTGTACGGCTCTGGCACCAGCGGCAGATCGCCCTGCAGCTCACGGATCAGCTGCCAATTCGCATTCTCTATTTCTTGATGCTCCGTAGGGATGTTTACCAATTCCGGCCTAGCCTGACCGGACGCTGAAGCCGATGACACCGACGTTTCTTCCATATTGAGAAACACCTTCAGCTTAAACACCTGCTCGGCGGGAAACTCGTACAGCTTCGGCTGGCCCGCCGCTTCGCGAATCGGTTCAAGTATCGCTTCCCGTTCCGCTGCGGTTCGGGCAGTCAGTGTGAACCACATATTGAGCCGGCCAACCCGGCGGTAGTTATGGGTAACGCCTTTGAAGCTGTTGACGACAGCCGCCGCCTGATAATAACGGGATTCCTCCACTCTCATCGCGTACAAGCAGCCCTTGTAACCAAGCCTGGCCGGATTAAACACCCCGCCAATCCGCCGGATGTATCCTTCGTTCTTCAGCCTCTCCAGCTTATGGAGCACCTCTTCCTGCCGCAACTCCAGCTCTTCAGCAATAAGCCTCCAGGGGTGCTTGACCAGTGGAAGCTCGATTTGCAGCCGATTTAGCAGCTTTCGGTCCTTCACATCCAGTTCCAAAGCTTCTCCCTCCCGTCTACAGCGCCGCCGTTCTTTTGTAACACCAAGGCTCTTCGGCCATGAAATTGCCCCCGCTGTAATAATACGACCGGGCGCGGCACCCGCCGCAAATCTTGACGTCGGGACAGGAGCCGCATGCTCCTTCGTATTCCTTGAAGTTCCTCAAGTTTTGGAATACCTGACTGTCCCTCCATATTTCATCAAAGGGCTGCTCACGGACATTCCCGACCTTGACCGGCAGATAAGGGCAAATATGGACTTCGCCATTGGGCAAAACTGAGCAGTAGGCGACCCCCGCAAGGCAGCCGCGCGTATAGCGCATTTCGAGGCCCATGCTTTTGGCCAGCGGCATGAACTGAGGAGCACATGTCGGCTTGATTTCAAGCGCCGAAGATTGCTGCTTGGCCAGAACGCTGCGCAGAACGGAATAATAGCGCTCCTGCTTCAATCCTTCCTCCTCGATGTTAACGGCCCGTCCGGTCGGAACGAGAAAGAACGGGTGCAGGGAGGCGACATTCAGCTCCTCAGCCAGCTGCGCGACCTGATCGAAATCGTCCATATTGCCTGTGGTCAGCGTCATGTTGATCTGCACCCGCAGTCCGGCTTCGCGGGCATAACGGATGCCTTGTACCGCCTGCTGCCAGCCCTCGGGCGCGTTTCGGAACCGGTTATGATACTCCGGCGTGGCGCTGTCGATGCTGATGGCGATTCCTCCAAGGCCGGCTTTCTTGAGCTCCGCCGCTTTGGCGGCGGTCAGCAGTGTACCGTTGCTGCCGAGCGCCGGGCGAAGGCCGACATGCGAAGCGTAAGCGACCAATTCACACAGATCTTCGCGGACTAGCGGTTCACCGCCGCTTAGAATAAGGAGCCGGAACCCGGCCGCCTTGATCTGATCGATAAGGTGCCGTCCTTCTTCTGTCGTCAGATCATCATCGACAGGCGAAGCCGGCCCGGAATCTCGATAGCAGTGTTCGCAGAACAAATTGCATCGTTTGGTCACATTCCAGGATACGAGCATCGTCGCTCAAGCCTCCTTGCATTGATAGGATTCAATTCTTCCAATGCGATAACTATTTCCTTAAACGATTCCAATTTCACGGTCGGTTAAATAGCAGGACGGGTCCTCCGCCCAGAAATCCCCGCTGACCGAGGCGCGGGCACGGAAATTGCCGTTGCAAATATCCAGCCATTGGCATTCCCGGCAGCGCCCTTTCAAGAGCGGCTTCCGGTCGCGCAGCCCCGCCATGACCGGGTGCGCCGCCTCACGCCAGATTTCGCTGAACGTTTGCGTGCGGATGCTGCCAATCTTAATGTCCCTGGTGAATTGGTCGGGATAGACATTGCCGTGCCAATCAACGCAGCCGAACGCTATGCCGGACCGGTTGCCTCCGTTCCGCCGGAGCAGCTCAAGCAGCTCTGCCGCGCGCTCGGGCTCGCGCTCCAGCATCCATTGATACAAATAGACCCCGTCCGCATGGTTGTCGACGGTGAGCAGTTCCACCTGTTTGCCCTTCCGGTGCAAATCCAGCGTTTTGGCCATAATCCGCTTTAAAGCGTCGCGAGACTGCTCATGGGTCACATCCTCCTTCTGGAGAGCGCTTCCGCGGCCGGAGTAAACAAGATGATAGAAGCAGGCCCTTGGGATATTTTCACGTTCGATTAATTCAAGGACTCCGTCCAGGTCGCCGTATGTATGCTTGCTGATCGTAAACCGGACCCCTACCTTTTGGCCGATGGCCAGACAGTTGCGGATACCGTTCAGCGCCTGTTCGAACGAGCCTTTGCGTCCCCGGAAAGCATCGTGCCGTTCCTCAAGTCCGTCGAGACTGACTCCGACATAGCCGACTCCCGCTTCTTTCAGTTTTTGTGCCGTGTCTTTAGTAATAAGCGTGCCGTTCGTGGAAATCACCGGCCGAAGCCCTTTGCCCGCCGCATAAGATATCAACTCAAAAATATCCTTCCGGATCAGAGGCTCGCCGCCCGAAAACAGCAGGACAGGCACATGGAACGCAGCCAGGTCTTCAATAAACCGCTTCGCTTCCTCCGTTGTCATTTCATCCGGGTCATGAGCCGGACAGGCATTGGCGTAGCAATGCTTGCAGCTCAGGTTGCAGGCCCTTGTCATATTCCAGACGACGACCGGCCCTCTCCCTGCGGAAACGCCATGCGGTCTGGTTCCCTGCTTGATTGCATAGCGCAGGTCATCCCCTTCTCCCTTCATACCCGTCAGCAGTTTCGATAAATTAATCATTGAAGGCCCCTCGTTTCTCTGGATTTATTCAATCTTATCAATGATACCTGACCTAGAAGAATGGTGATATGCGCTTTTTTCTTGATCGTTCGAGGTATTAATGCTATTTCGAGTTATCTGGAAAAGAAAAAGCCCGCTAAGCGCGGGCCGCAATAATGGGCTGCATCGTTATGATTTTTTCTTGCCAAGAGCCAGTTCTATAATCATAACGACAAGAACGAGCAATGAAATGAGCTGTTCCAGACTCATTACGTCCGCCTCCATTCCCTTTAAAGGATGGCTGTTCGGACGGTTTTCCTCTCCCAAGGACAATCGCTGCGTTCCCCCATAACACAAATTATGAGGCGACCCCTGCAGTTATTCGGATTATATAGTGAACTGGATTGGCTGCACCCTTATTTAAACAACAAATCCTTCGAATAATTCTCCCCTTCGAGCATGTCGTATTGCACCATCCGGTAATCGTCCAGCAGATTTTGCTGCGTGGCGGACAGCCCGGTGACAACACCGGTGCGCCCGATCAGGACATTTTTGCTTAATCCGGGAAGCTCCGCTTTAACCAATTCCAGCAGCTTATAGTACGCCGGAAGCTTCTGTCCCGTCAGCTCAAAGACCGTCGGCCCGATGAAAGAAGGACTGATCGTCCCCAAAGGCTGCTTGCCGATATCAAAATTGGCCATAACCATCAGCTTCGTTTCATGCTTCATTCTGGGGTTGGCGTCCCACCCTGCCTGCGAATAAATGTCCGCCGACAGCGCGGGAAGATGATCGCCCCAGAATACGACAATCGTCGGCCGCTTGATCGACTTCAACTCCTGGGCCATATAGGCCATCGCCTCGTCGGTCAGCTTTGTATCCTGAACATAAGTTTCCAGCTCATCCTTCCGCTCCGGCTTCACCCCGTTCACCGTAATCGTATTCGGCCCATTCGAGCCTTTGTCGAACGGAAAATGATTCTGCATCGTTACGAGGTGCAGGAACGTCGGCTGACCGGAGCTCTGCAGCTCGCGCACAGCCTCCTTCACGGCCGCCATATCTGAAATGTAACCGTCCGGCGTGATTCGATCGGCTCCGGTCATCTCCTGCTGGGTCGTGAATTGATCGAAACCGAGAACGGGATAAACCTTGTTCCGGTTGTAGAACGTTCCGTCGAATGGATGAACTGCCAGCGACCGGTACCCCCGCTCCTTCAATATGCTGACGATGGAAGGCAGCGAGGACATTTTGACAATGCGCTGCTGGTAAGGGATGGAGCCGTCTTTCAGAAAATACATCGACTGTCCCGTCAGCGCCTCAAATTCGATATTGGCCGTATTTCCCCCGAACTCGGGAGACAGCAGGTAGCCGGACGGCGTATTTTTCTCCTCCCCATGGATGAATTTCAAAGGATCTTCGCTGAAGGTATAAGAAGGAAGCCTCGTCGGGTCAAAAAAAGCTTCGTCCATCATGTACATGATGTTTGGAGTCTCAGAAGGCGCAGCGTTCGTGCCGCTATCCGGGAGCGCGCCGTATTGTTGGGCGATTTGAGCGATGGCTTCTCTGCTGTACCCGTCCGGTTTGTCCATCAGATTCTGCTTCAGATTGCCTGTAAAAGCAAACAAAAAACCGTTCTGGCTATAATTCACCTTCTGGTTCCAGTAAATATTCTGATATTTGATGGACGTCGCAAGCGTCGTCTGGCCGTCGACCATCAGGATAAATCCGGTAATCACCGCAGCCGAAAGAACGGTGAACACCGCCCGTAGTGGCAAGCTGATTCTGACCTTGGGAAGCTTGCGCAGCAGAACAATCAAACCTGCAACAAGAACAACAGCAAGCACGAGCACAAGCGGCGATATCATGCCTTTAGTGATCTTGCCCATCTCCTGCGCGTTCTTAACCAGCATCAAATCCCATGGAAACAGCGGTTCTCCAGTCGTGGACAGCTTCTTGTAATCGGCAAAGCCCAGAATGGCGCAGGCTATAAAGGCGATCAGGGAACCCGCATAACCGTTCGGAATAACCGCAGCAAAGGCGAGCAGCACGAAGAAGAAGAACAGACTGCCGAATACATACAGCCAGTAGAACTGCGATATCCAATTCAGAACGCTTCCTGCATTCATCCCGAACGAAGCGGCCTGTATGGTAAAATTCAGGATAAATCCACCGAGCAAAAATGACAGCAGCATAATTCCCAGACGTTTGCCGGGTTTAAAATGGCGCAACCTAACCCTCTCCTTATTGATTCTAAGCAGTCAGTATACGCCACTTTTCTTAAAAAGAACTTAAAATTAACAAAAAAACCACACTCGGATAACACTACCCGAATATGGCTGTGAAAAAAACGATTAACCGTCTAAACGCGCCGGACAACTATCCCCATTTTCCTAACAGGGCATTGACCTTTCGTACAATCGACGATTCCTCCACTGTAAGCAGACGACCGTCCCCAACCACGATTTTTCCGTCAACCACTACATCTTTAATCGCCGTCGGCTGAAGGGAATAGACGATATGGTTGAACAGCTCGGGGGCCGGCGAGAGAGAAAGGTCGTTCAGGTCCACAGATACAAAATCCGCACGATAGCCTGAAGTAATTTCCCCGACCGGAAGCCGCAGCAGCTCGCCGCCGGCTTTGGTCCCCATATGAAAAACCTGCCCGGCGTTTATACAGGTGCCGTCCAGCCGGGTTACTTTTTGGAGCAGAGAGCACATTCTCATCTCCTCAAACACGCTGATCCGGTTATTGCTGCACGCCCCGTCCGTGCCGAGGGCCACCCTCACCCCCGCCGCCAGAAGGCCTGGTATATTCGTGACGCCGTCGGACAAGAACATATTGCTGGACGGACAGTAGGCTAATCCCGCGCGCTTTTGTCCAAGCAGCCGGATCTCCGAGTCCTCCAGCCACACCAGATGGACCCCAATCATCCGCTCATCCACAACGCCCAATTTATCGAGATAATGAACCGTCCGCAGCCCGTATTTCGCAAGGGTCTCCTCCACTTCAAACGGCTCCTCGGCCACATGGATATGAAAAGGCGTATCCAGCTCCAGCGCGAGCCTGTGACCGGCCTGGATCATCTCGGGCGAAGCGGCATGAGGGCTATGAGGCGCGGGATGAACAGTGACAAGCGGGTTCCCCTGATATTTGACAGCCAGCTCCCGTGTACGCTTCACCGCATCCGGCACCGTCTCCCTGTAGCTTGCGGGCGCCCCGCTCCAATCGTACATCGTCCGTGCCAACACGAGCCGGATGCCCAAATCCTTGGCCGCCCGGATCACGGCTTCATCCCTGGCGTTCCCGCCGTTATGCACGTAGAAGAAATCGCTGACCGTCGTCACCCCGTATTTGAGCATTTCGCCAAAGGCAAACAGCGCGCCGATGTAAATCGCTTCCTCGTTCAGGAAAGGAGTGTATTTGTACAAGGCCTGATCTCTCCATTCCAGAAAAGGCCGATCCGCCGCGATTCCCCGCAGCAGGCTCTGAAAGGAATGGTTATGGGCGTTGACCGTGCCCGGCAGGATGGCCTTTCCCGTCCAGTCGACGGCCTCTGTATGGCTGTATTTCCGCTCCAGAAGGGATTGTTCTCCCGTCTCTACGATTCGGCCGTCTTCCACCAGAATGGCCCGGTGCGGCAGGAACCGGCCGCCTTCGTAGACCTGGTCCGCTTTGAAGAGCTGCCTCAACGTCCTCATCCTTTCGCGTCCAAGATGATATCCAGATCCAGCAGCGTATACAGCAGCACATTGGCCGTCAGTTCGATATCCTCCATGCGGCTTTCCTCTTCCGGGCAATGGCTCTTTCCGCCGATGCTCGGAACGAAGAGCATTCCGCTGCGGGTAACCGATGCCAGATGAGCGGCGTCATGACCGGCCATGCTTCCGAGATGCAGGGAGGGGATCTCAAGCATATCGGCCATCCGGTCCATTACTTCAATAACGCTCCGGTCCATGGGCGCCGGGGGCTGATTCAGAATCACTTTTCGGGTCACCGCAACCCGCCGCCGCTGCCCCGATAATTCAAGCCGGCTGCTCCACTCGCTGACGATTGCCTGAAGCTGCGCCGCAGTCTCCCCGCGGAACTCCGCAAGAAAGCGGACTTCCTCCGGAATAATGTTCGGAGCGTTCGGCAGGAGCCGAAGCTGCCCGACCGTTCCGACGACTTCGGCGGCGGGAAACGTCCGGCAGATGTCCTCGGCGGCCAGAATCATTTCCGCAGCCGCGGTCAGCGCGTCGCAGCGGTCGTCCATAAGCGTCGTTCCCGCATGGTTGGCTTCCCCGCGCACCGTGACCTCCTCGCGGTAAATGCCGGTAATCGCCGTTACGACGCCAACCGGAACGCCTTGGCCGATCAGCCGTTTTCCCTGCTCGATATGCACTTCAACGAAGACGCCTGCCTCCTCCTTTGAAAGCAGCGCATGGCTCAAGCATTCCAAGCTTCCTCCCGCCTCTTCCAAAGCTTCCGTCAGCCGCTTCCCTTCCCCGTTCACCGCCCCCTCGATTTGTTCCCGCGTCAGTTTGCCCGTAACGGCCCGGCTGCCGAAGGTGGACAACCCGAACGGATTCGGCTCCTCCGCGCTGAACGATACCAGTTCAAATGGATGCCGGGTAACGATGCCCTTGTCGTTCAGCGTCCTTAACACCTCAAGTGCCATCAAGACCCCGAGCGCTCCGTCATATCGCCCTCCATTCGGGACGGTGTCGATATGCGAGCCGCAGACGATAGACGGAAGCTCCGGGTGCTCGCCGTCCCTTCTTCCCCAGATGTTGGCCGCTCCGTCTACCCGTACTCCAAAGCCTTCATCGGCTAGAGTAGCCCTGAGCCATCCCCGGGCTTCCAGATCGGCGGGAGTAAAGGCGGTCCGGTCCAGACCTCCCTGCCCGTTTCTTCCGTAGACAGCCAGCTCATGGATGCTGCGCTCCAGTCTGTCCCGGTTAATCCGCAGGCTCGTTTCGATCAACGAGGCCCCCCCCTTTTACAACCGTTCTTCCATTCTTGATCACCGTATGCACCAGGTTCATTCCGTAATAATATTGAAGCTGGCGGTAATTGGGGACATCGAACAAGACCAGATCGCCACGCTTTCCGGTCTCGATACTGCCGATTTCATCCCCCCGGCCGATCGCATAAGCCGCATTAATCGTACTTGCGACCAGAACCTCGGCGGGGGTCATCCTCATCGTCAGACACGCCGCATTCATGACGAAGGGCATGGAAACGGTAGGGGAGGAGCCCGGATTACAGTCGGTGGACAGAGCGACGGCCACTCCCCCATCGATCATGCTTCGCGCGTCGGCCGCCCGCTCCAGCAGGAACAGCGCCGTTCCGGGAAGCAGCACGGCAATGGTGCCGGACTTCGCCAAGGCGCGAATCCCTTCCTCCGAAGTCTTCAGCAGATGCTCGGCTGAGACGGCTCCGAGCTTCGCGGCAAGCTCCGCTCCGCCGAAATTCTCCGCGATTTCATCGGCATGGATTTTCAGCTTGAAGCCGAGTCTTCCGGCCGCCTCCAGAATCCTCCCGGACTCTGCGATATCGAAGACCCCCTGTTCGCAGAACACATCGCAGTATTCGGCCAGCCCGCGCTCGGCGACAGCCGGAAGCATTTCCTCGATCACCAGATCGACATAGCTCTCCGGGTAACTTCGGTATTCTTCGGGAACCGCATGGGCTCCCATGAATGTAGGGACCACATCGATAGGATGGCGGCGGTCAAGCTCCCGCGCCGCTCGCAGCTGCTTTAGCTCATCCTTTACCGTCAGACCGTAGCCGCTCTTGGCCTCAATCGTTGTGACGCCGTGAAGCAGGAAACGATCAAGCCGGACCAAGGCTTGCCGGATCAGCTCCTCTTCGGAAGCCTCCCTTGTGCTCCTCGCCGTATTCAAAATGCCTCCGCCCCGCTTCAGAATGTCGGTATATTTTTCCCCTTGAAGTCGAAGCTCCAGCTCATTCTCACGGCTTCCGGCATACACGACATGAGTATGGGGATCGACTAGCCCGGGCGCAACGACCTTGCCGGAGGCGTCAATCACTTCAACATCGCCAAGTCTGGAGCCCAGAAATTGCGCTGCCAGCGCATCCGAACCGGCGAAGACGATCATTCCGTCCTCAATCACGACGCTTCCGTCCGCGATGATTCCAAGCATCGACATGCCCTTGCCCGTTCTAGGGCCATGTCCGGTGTCCATGCAAAGAAGCTGTGAAGCGGATTTTACATATGTCAATTTCCCCATATTCCGACCTCCTTTACTGCAATCCCGGGATTTGGATTCCCTTGTTCCTCGCGGTTTCCATGGCAAGCTCATACCCGGCATCCGCGTGACGGACGACGCCCATGCCGGGATCTGTCGTCAGTACGCGCTCCAGCCGTCTGCCGGCATCCTCCGTCCCGTCCGCAACGACAACCATTCCCGCGTGCAGCGAATACCCCATGCCGACCCCGCCGCCATGATGCACCGACACCCAGCTCGCCCCGGCGGCGGTGTTGACGAGAGCATTCAGGATCGGCCAGTCTGCCACAGCGTCGCTGCCGTCCTTCATGCGCTCGGTCTCCCGGTTGGGGGAGGCCACCGATCCGGCGTCGAGGTGATCCCGGCCGATCACAGTCGGTGCGCTCAGCTCACCGGATGCCACCATCTCGTTGATGATCTTCCCGAAGCGGGCGCGCTCGCCGTAGCCAAGCCAGCAGATGCGGGCCGGCAGCCCCTGAAACGCCACCTTCTCGCGCGCCAGCCGAATCCATTTGCACAGCCCTTCGTTGTCTGCAAATTCGCGCAAGATCACTTCATCGGTCTTGTAAATATCCTCCGGGTCGCCCGACAGTGCCACCCAGCGAAACGGCCCTTTTCCCTCGCAAAATTGCGGACGGATATAGGCCGGGACGAATCCCGGAAAAGCAAAGGCGTCCTTAACGCCTTCATCGAAGGCAATTTGCCGGATGTTATTGCCATAATCGAAGGTGATGGCCCCCTGACGTTTCATTTCGAGCATGGCCCGCACATGAACGGCGATGGAGGCTTTCGCCTGCCGGATGTACTGCTCCGGGCTGCTGTTCCTCAGCAAGCTCCCCTCTTCCAGCGTCAACCCTGCCGGCAAATAGCCGTTCATCGGGTCATGCGCCGAGGTCTGATCGGTAACGATGTCGGGAATAAAGCCCCGGCGGATCATCTCCGGCAGCACCTCCGCGGCATTGCCCACGAGACCGATGGAAAGGGGCCGCTTGTGCCCCTTCGCTTCTGCGGCTAAGGCAAGCGCATCGTCAAGATCCTCCGCCAGCAGGTCGCAGTAGCGGGTTCCGATTCTTTTTAAAATCCGGGACTTGTCAACGTCTATGCCGATTACGACGCCATCATTCATCGTAACGGCGAGCGGCTGGGCTCCTCCCATGCCTCCCATACCGGCGGTCACCGTGATCGTCCCCTTCAAAGCGCCCCCGAAATGCTGCCTGGCTAATTCTGCAAACGTTTCGTAGGTCCCCTGAAGAATCCCCTGCGTACCGATATAGATCCAGCTCCCGGCGGTCATCTGGCCGTACATTATCAGCCCTTTTTTATCGAGTTCATGAAAGGTGTCCCAGTTCGCCCAGGCAGGAACCAGATTGGAGTTCGCCAGCAGCACGCGGGGCGAGTCCTTGGTCGTTCTGAATATCGCCACAGGCTTCCCCGACTGAATCAGCAGCGTTTCGTCCTCTTCAAGCTCCTTCAGAGAGGCGACGATCCGGTCGAATGCCTCCCAGCTGCGGGCCGCCCGGCCGATGCCGCCGTAGACGACGAGCTGATCCGGATGCTCCGCCACCTCAGGGTCCAGATTGTTCATCAGCATACGTAAGGCGGCCTCCTGCACCCAGCCCTTGGTGTTCAGTTTCGTGCCGCGCGGAGCGCGGATAATACGCCCATGATCCGGCATTCAAAATCCCCCTTCCATGCCCCAGTCCTGCGTCTTCATACGGTGCGCGAGCCGCTCGATATCTCCGCTCATGGATCGGTCTTCCGTCAAGGGAGGCACGACCGAACGAATCAGGCCAAGCAGCTTCCGGGTTGCCGGAGCAAGACGCTCGGCCCCCCTGATTTCCGCAGCCTGAGCCGCACAGATCGCCTCAATCGCCAGCACCTTGTAGCCATTCCCGACGATGAGAGCTGCGTGCCGTGCCGCCGTTGTGCCCATGCTGACATGGTCCTCCTGGTTCGCTGACGAAGGAATAGAATCCACGCTGGAGGGATGCGCCAGCGTCTTGTTCTCCGAGACCAGCGAGGCCGCGACATATTGGGCGATCATCATGCCGGACTGCAGGCCCGGATCGGGGCTCAGGAAAGCCGGCAGGTCGCTTAGCTGCGGATTCACGAGCCGTTCGATTCGGCGCTCGGAGATGCTGGCGATTTCGGCCATACCAATGCCAAGGAAATCCATCGCGAAGGCAATGGGCTGGCCGTGAAAATTGCCGCCTGAAACCACCTCGCCGGTATCCGGGAACACGAGCGGATTATCCGTTGCCGAATTGATCTCGATGAGCAGTTTCTCCCTCACGTAGGCAAGCACCTGCCGAACTGCACCGTGCACCTGGGGAATGCACCTAAGGGAATAAGCGTCCTGGGTGCGGATTTCTCCCTGCGCGGTCGTAAGCGCGCTGCCGTTCAGCATGTCAAGAATGCGCCCGGCGACAAGCCTCTGCTCCGGGTAAGGCCTTACCAGATGGGAACCGGGCGCGAAGACGTCGGTTATTCCTCTCAGCGCTTCAAGCGTCAGGGCCGCAACGCCGTCTGCAAGGGCGGCAAGACGGCCAGCCTCCAGATAGGCCATCACTCCGATCGCCGTCATCGCCTGCGTGCCGTTGATTAACGCCAGCCCTTCCTTGGCCCGCAGTCTGATCGGCGTAAGGCCTCCCCGGCGCAGCGCCTCGGAGCCGGATATCCGCTCCCCTTGCACCAGCGCTTCTCCTTCCCCCACAAGCACGAGCGCCAAATGCGAGAGCGGCGCCAGATCGCCGCTTGCTCCAAGCGAGCCCTGGGAGGGGATGACCGGGGTGATTCCGCCGTTCAGCATATCGATAAGCAGCTGCAGCGCGTCCGCCGTAATGCCGGAGTAGCCTTTGGCCAGTGCGTTGGCTCTCAGCAGCAGCATCGTTCGGACCGTATCCGGGGGCAGCGGCTCCCCGACGGCGCAGGCGTGGCTGCGGATCAGGTTGAGCTGCAGCTTCTCCGCATCTTTGGCCGAAATAACGGTATCGCTGAATTTCCCGAAACCTGTCGTTACCCCGTACACACTTCGTCCCTGCTTTACAATAGAATCAATTACCGCTCTGGATTGGTTGACCTTGACCCGGGCCTCATCGCTGATCTTCACCTTGTCTCCGGAGAATATCGCGCCGGCGACCTGTTTCAGCGTCAGACTGTCTCCGTCGAGTTGTATCACCGGAACCCCTCCTTCTCATAGCTGCACAGGAAAAAAGACAAAAAGGGCCATGCCCGGGAAGCGAAATTTCCAGGCATAGCCCTGAATGGACGGTTAATTTTGAGCCGTACAGCCTCTTCTTTGATTTGACCGTTTCATCCGGCTCCACCCTTCCTGTGGCAACCCTGTGCAAGCGGCTTAAATCGTTGTAATGAGACTATATGTATAAGCGGCGGCGGATATTCAACCGGTCACAGGTTATTTTTAACGTACAATGTCTTCCAGCGCCCGGCAAAGGGCCTCCATTTCTTCATCCGTCCCGATACTGATTCGCAAATAATTGTCGATTCTGGGCTTGGCAAAATAACGGACGATGATATCCCGCTGCCGGAGGGCATCGAATAGCTCGGCGGCCGGAATCCCGGGATGCGTCGCAAAAATAAAATTAGCCCGCGAGTCAATCACCTCGAACTGCAATTCCCGCAGCGACTTGACCGTATGCTCCCGGGTCTCAACGATCCGGCGCACATTGCGCTCAAACGCTGCCGTATCCCGAAGCGACTGCTCCCCGCCGACCTGGGCAACGGCATCCAAAGTGTAGGAGTTGATGCTGTTCTTCACCCGGTTCAGGCCTTCGATCAGTTCGCTCTGCCCCAGAGCCAGCCCAATGCGCAGCCCTGCAAGCGAACGCGACTTGGAAAACGTGTGAACGACAAGCAGGTTCGGATAATCCGGAATCAGCGGCACGCAGGATTCGCCGCCGAAATCGATGTACGCTTCGTCGATGATGACGACTTTATCCGGATTATGCTCAAGAATTTGCCGGATACGGTCGACGGGGGTGAATTTTCCGGTTGGCGCATTCGGATTGGCGAGCAGAACGCCGCCGTTCGGCCCAAAAAAAGATTCAAGAGGGATGTCGAAATGCTCGTCCAGCGGGATTTTTTCATAGGAGATCTCGAACAGTCTGGCATACACTTCATAGAAGCTGTACGTAATGTCGGGGAATAGGATCGTCTCTCCCGGGTTGAAAAAAGCCTTGAAGCAAAAAGCCAAAATTTCGTCCGAGCCGTTGCCGGCAAAAATATAATCCAAAGGGAGTTCATAGTAGTCGGCGGCTGCTTGCCGGAGTCCCTTGCATTCCGGGTCGGGATACAGCTTGAGCCGTTCAGATACGGCGGCTTTCATCGCTTCCAGCACCTGATCCGACGGCGGGTATGGATTCTCGTTCGTGTTCAGCTTGATAACCTTCCTGGCTCCCGGCTGTTCACCGGGTACATAGGGGGTAATGCCTTTTACCGTTTCGCTCCAATATTTACTCATGCCCGCACTCCTTTTCCAGTATCTAATTCGCTCACTTTACGGTTTCGACAAATTCAAGAAGGTCCGTTGGTTTTTCAAATTTGAACTTGGCGTCGATGTTCTCCTGATTAATGCAGCCCCACACCGCAAGGCCAAAGTCGATGCCCGCGTCTCTCGCACACTGATAATCATAGATGGTGTCACCGATATAAATGGATTTCCGGGGATCGGCGCCCGAAATTTCGAGATATTTCAGCAATGGCTCGGGATTCGGCTTATGCTTTGTCGTATCGCTTGAGCAGACGGTGTAAGCCATGTAATCCGTAAGTCCGAACGGGTTGAAATCGTCGATCACTTCCTGAGACGTCTTTGAGGTCACGACGCCGACCGTTGCTTTTTTCTTCTTCAGCCCTTCAAGCAACTCGTTAATCCCATCGAACACCTTAGCCGTATCAAAGAACTCATGGATGAAATGATTCCACCGGTCATGAGCCCGCTTCACATCCTCAATGCCCAGCTGCGGCAGCGAATCCTTGCCGGGAAGACCCAGCACGAAGGTAAGCTTCTCCCTCTCCACCACTCTGCCGTAGTCGTTTTTGAGCATGGTTTGCAGCCCACGGATCACCGCCTCTTCGGTATCGATCAATGTTCCGTCGACATCAAAAATAATGGAATTGTACATGCTTTTCTCCTCCATCTCCTAGTGTGATCGTTTGCCAAAAATGCCTTATGATATAGTTAGATCATATTTTATGCAAGGAATGCGGTCAACAAAGACCGAAACCGGAGGCGAGTATGAGACAGGAATTTGTAACGCTGACGCATTGGGACGACGGGTACTGGAGAGCAGCCGGTACGATCTACCGGGAAGCTTTCCCCAGCGGGGCCAAACCGGAGGGATTGCTGCGAAGCATGCTGGAAATGGGAATCGCGGTCATGCATGTTCTCATGTATGGGGACGAGGCGGAAGCGATGGCGGTGACGGGACTGGCCGGGTCCGCGCCGGACACCAAGCTGATTATTGATTACATGGCCGTCCGGGCGGATTTGCGAGGCAAAGGCATCGGAAGAGCGTTTCTCGGCAAAATCCGGGACTGGGCCGTCAAGGCGCACGGCGTCTCGGCGATTATCATTGAGGTGGAAGCCGGGGATACGCCCGCGCATGCCGAGCGGTTTCACTTCTGGGAGCGCTGCGGCTTCATCAAGACCGCGTATGTCCATCAATACATTTGGGTTCCGGAGCCGTACACGGCAATGCTGCTGCCGCTGAATCTCGAAGTGGCAGTCACGGACGACGGCCGTTCCCTTTTCCGGTATATCGAATCTTTTCACAAACGGGCCTATCGCCGGGGATAGACTATACCGCTACATAACGAAAAGAAAAGCACCGATTGGTGCCCCTCTCGATCTACAAAAAACAAGCTCTGCGGCTAACGTCGCAGAGCATTAATGGTGAGAAGTGAACGTTCTATGCGAATACCCTCTTGCTAGGGTAATTTCCCTGAAATCCATTTACGAAGAATCGACCTTCGCAAAGATCTTCTTCTGCCTTTCAGATAGTACATGGGTGAATCAACTACCTTTCGGAATTACACACTTCATGTCTTTCCAGCCGACAATTGATACCTTCCACTTCCCACCTGATTATTATTACCCGAAATGGAGCCTGCCGAAACCGTCCCGGCATGTTTATTGAAAAGGTTGTGCCGACCCAAGATTCCTTGTTTTCACAGGACCTACAGCGAGCCTGCGGCAAAGGTGTCTCCGCCCTCAATGGTCCCCGACTCAAACCCTTTATTGAACCACGTCTTCCTCTGCTCCGAAGTGCCGTGCGTGAAGGTTTCCGGGACGGCGTAGCCTCTGGCCTTCTCCTGCAAAGTATCATCGCCCACAGCGCTTGCCGCGTTCAGGGCCTCGTCAATGTCCCCCGCTTCGAGCAAATTCTTGTCCTGTGCGTAATGCGCCCAGACGCCGGCCAAGTAATCCGCCTGCAGCTCGAACCGGACCTGATACGCGTTGTCCTGCTGCATACGGGAAGCGTATTTATCCGTAGTGCCGAGCAGTGTCTGCACATGGTGTCCAACCTCATGGGCAATGACATAAGCCATCGCAAAGTCACCGGGAGCCTGGAACCTCTGCTGAAGCTCGTCATAGAAGCTTAAATCGATATACAGCTTATGGTCGCCCGGACAATAGAACGGGCCTACCGCCGAGCTTGAGGTGCCGCAGGCCGATTGAACGCTGTTCGTATATAAGACAAGCTTCGGTTTTTCATACGAAAGCCCTTTCTGTCTGAATACTTCAGACCAGACATCCTCCGTATCGGCGAGAACAACGGATACAAACTTTTCCAGCTCCTGCTCCTGTTTGGACGGCTGGTATTCGCCGGAGGTTTGAGTGCTGGTTGTGGTCGTCGTGATGTTGTCCAGGATATCGCCAGGATTCCCGCCGAGCAGCATGATGATCAGATAAATGATAATCCCGCCCACTCCAAGCCCTCCGCCGATAACCGCTTTGCCTCCCATGCCTCTGCGGTCTTCCACGTTCGAGCTTCCTCTTCTCCCCTGCCACTTCATTTGCGTCATCTCCTTCCGCAGATGTTGTAGAACAGCCGGACTGCATTGTATGACACTAGTGATTACCCAGGATCGGCGGTTTTCGTCACATTTGGATTGTGTAAATTTTAAGGGTCTGAAGGCAAAACAAAGACGAGAGCCTCCAGTATGGAAGCCCTCGCCGCTTACTTTTTAATTCAAAAGGATGCGTATTTTCTTCGGTTATAGTCTTCTAACCGATATCAGGCATGGAAATCCCGGCCGTCCAGCACTGCCGGGACGTAGCCTGCGCGGATGACGAAATCGCCGAAATGCTCGCCGCCCTCCCGTTCCTTCGCGTACCGGTTGAAGATCGGCCCCAGCGTCCCCAGAATCTCGGTTTCTCCGATATTCTCTTTGTACAGCTTGCTCAGCCGATCGCCGGTAAAGCTGCCTCCCAAATACATATTGTATTTGCCCGGAGCCTTGCCGATGAATGCCAGCTCCGCCAGCGCCGGGCGGGCGCAGCCGTTCGGGCAGCCGGTCATGCGGATAACAATGTCCTCGTCGCGGAGCCCGGCTTCTTCCAGCATCAGATCAAGCTTGTCCAGCAGCTCCGGCAGATAGCGCTCGGACTCGGCCATAGCCAGGCCGCAGGTCGGAAGCGCCACGCAGGCCATCGAATTCCGGCGCAGCGCCGAGTATTGAATGCCGTCGGTCAATCCGTATTCCTTGATCAGACCTTCGATTTTCTTCTTATTGCGGCTCGTAATGCCGCCGATGATCAGGTTCTGGTTAGCCGTCAGACGGAAGTCGCCCGTATGGACCTTGGCGATTTCGCGCAGGCCCGTCATCAGCGGATATCCTTCCTCATCCTTGATCCGGCCGTTCTGGATGAAGAGCGTGAAATGCCATTTGCCGTCGCTTCCCTTGACCCAGCCGTAACGGTCGCCGTTATGGTCAAACTTGAAAGGACGCGCATCCTGCAGCGCCCAGCCGAGGCGCTCGGTCAGCTCGCCGGTGAACCAATCGAGGCCCCGGTCGTCAAGTGTATATTTGAAACGGGCATGCTTGCGGACGGCGCGGTCGCCGTAATCCCGTTGAATGGTAACCGTCTTCTCGGCCACGTCGATCAGCTGCTCCGGCGTAATGAAGCCAATGACCTTGGCAAGCTGCGGGTAGGTCTTCGGATCGCCATGGGTCATGCCCATGCCACCGCCTACGCTTACGTTGAAGCCTGCAAGGCGGCCGTCTTCGATAATCGCGATAAGGCCCAGATCCTGGGAGAACACGTCCACATCATTGGACGGGGGTACGGCAATCCCGATCTTGAACTTGCGCGGCAGATAGACTGGGCCGTAAATCGGCTCCTGCTCGGCGCCGTCCTGGCTGTCGACGACCTTTTCGCCGTCCAGCCAGATTTCGTAATACGCTCTCGAACGCGGATCGAGATGATCGCTGACCTTGCTCGCCAACTCGTAGACCTCAGAGTGAATCTCCGATTGGTACGGATTCGGGTTGCACATGACGTTGCGGTTCACGTCGCCGCAGGCGGCAAGCGTGCTCAGCAGCGAATCGTTGACTTCCTTAATCGTCTTTTTCAGATTCCATTTGATGACGCCGTGAAGCTGGAAAGACTGGCGGGTCGTCAAACGGATGGTGCCGTTGCCGTATTTATGGGAAACCCGGTCCATCATCAGCCATTGATCGGGTGTAACGACCCCGCCGGCTGCGCGAACGCGGAGCATGAATTGGTAAGCCGGCTCCAGTTTCGATTTGGCCCGCTCAGCCCGGAGGTCACGGTCATCCTGCATGTAGCTGCCGTGATGCTTCATCAGGCGGTTATCGTCCTCGGGAATGGAGCCTGTGAGGGGATCGGCCAACGTCTCCGTGAGGCTTCCCCGCAAATAATTACTTCTGCGCTTGATATCCTCCACATCGCTGTGGGGAGCGTCATGCGGCGGATATTTTTCGTAAACTGCCATGTTGCTCTACTCCTCTCGGCGATTGATTGTTGCGGGCTTAATATACATCGCGCTGGTAACGTTTTTGCTGCTGCATCTGGGTCAAATATTCGGCGGCTGCCTCCGGGCTGAGTCCGCCCTCCTGCTCGAGAATCGCGGCAAGCGCCTTGTGGACGTCATGCGCCATTTTCTTCTCGTCGCCGCATACATATACCACGGCGCCTTCCTGCAGCCACAGGTACAGTTCGCTTGCTTTCTCCAGCATGCGGTGCTGGACGTAGACTTTCTTGTCGGTATCCCGGGAGAATGCGACATCCATCCGGGTCAGCACGCCTTCCTTGAGCCAGCGCTGCCATTCAACCTGGTACAGGAAGTCGGTGGAGAAATGCTGGTCGCCATAGAACAGCCATGTCTTGCCTTGCGCCCCGGTCTCCTCGCGCTCTCCAAGAAAAGCGCGGAAAGGAGCGACACCCGTTCCCGGTCCGATCATGATTACCGGCGCGTCCGGGTTCTCCGGAAGCTTGAAATTCGAATTACTCTGAATGAACAACGGCAGTTTGTCCCCCGGCTGAATCCGTTCCGCCAGCTGGACGGAGCAGACGCCGTAGCGGTCTCTTCCCCGGGTCTCGTAGCGTACCGCGCGGACCGTGATATGGACCTCGTCCGGGTACGCTTCCGGACTACTGGAAATGGAGTACAGCCGTGCAGGAAGCTTCCGCAGAATCTTCACGAAATTAGCGGCCGGAATGCCGGTCAGGGCATAATCCTGCACGAGATCAAGCAAATCCCGGTCCTCGGCATACGCCCGAAGCTCCTGCTCGCGGCCCGGCGCCAGCAGCTCCTTCAGCCCGCTTCCAGGCGCCAGAGCGGCCGCCTGCTCAAGCAGCGGCTTGGTCAGTACCGTGATTTCATAATGGCGTAGGAGCGCTTCGCGAAGCGGAAGCTCGCCGCTTTTGCCCGCCGGAACCGGCTCTTCCGGCTTCCAGCCAGCAGCCTGGATCAGTTCATCAACAAGCCGCGGATGATTCTCGGGATACACCCCGAGGCTGTCGCCCGGCTCGTATTTCAGATTGGAGCCTTCCAGAGAAAGCTCGAGATGACGGGTTTCACGGTCCGAGCCGCGCCCGTTGAGGTTCAGATTCTCCAGCACCTCGGCGTAGAACGGATTGCTTCTCGAATATTCCGATTCGGTTCCGGTCTCCGCGAGGACGGCCTCGGCGTTGCCCGCCGCATGAATCGGGGTTCCTTCCTCGAGAGCGGCAATAACGGCGTTCATCCACTCGGCGGCCGGCTCTTCGAAATCGACGTCGCAATCGGTCCGGGGAACGATGCGCTTGCCTCCCAGCTCCTCCAGACGCACATCGAAATCCTTGCCTGTCTTGCAGAAGAATTCATAGGACATATCCCCAAGCGCCAGTACGGAGTAACGCAGCGAAGAAAGCACCGGCGCCCGTTTGCTGTGCAGGAATTCATAGAAGGAAATCGCGTTGTCCGGCGGCTCCCCTTCACCGTGGGTGCTTACCAGAACAAGAAGGTTCTCGACCTTCTTGAGCGTATTCGGTTTGAAATCGCTCATTGCGGACAGAACGACCTTGAATCCGAGCTCCTCGAGTCTCTTGGCGAATTTCTTCGCCAGTCTGCGGGCGTTATCCGTCTGTGATCCGAAAAGCACGGTTACTTCCTTCGTTATCGCGCTCACAGGCGCAGACACAGCCTGTACATTCACAGCCGAAACCGCTCCAACTGAAGGCGCGAGGGCCGCAGCCCCGAGAGCTGTCAGATAACCGCTGAGCCAGACCCGCTGGCCTTCCGAAAGGGTTGGCAGAAGACGGTTCAGCAGCTCCGCCTGCTCCTGATTAAACGGACTATTCGTTACTTGAAGTTCCAACAATATCCACCCGCCTCATGTTCATCTTAATAAATTCCAAGTATTTTTATCTCATTTAGTATATCCCTCTTTAGAACCTATCATAGTAGGTGAGACAGGTCAATTATTATCATTTTATAGCTTTTATCAGTTATAGTTATAAACGAACAGTTGTTTATACAGAGAACTGGGGGTAATATTTTGCTGACAACATCCAAATGGCTCAAAGCCGCCTACGGACTGCTCGTAACAGCCGTGATTCTGGCTATGTTTCCGAAGTATTCTTATAATGATCCGGATACCTTCTGGCACATCGAGCTCGGGCAGTATATGATTCGGAACCATACCGTGCTGCATCACGCCATACATACTTTTTACGGGGACAGGCTGCCCTATATTCCGCATGAATTCGGGTTTCAACTGGTCGCTGCGGGCCTGTATATGGCGTTCGGCTGGCCCGGTGTTTATCTGCTGACGGCATTCTGTCTGTTTCTGTTAATTCTGGGGCTGCTGCAGATGGCCAAAATTTCGCGCAGGGAGCTGGGCTTCAAGGAAGATCATCCGCTTCTTCTGCCTTTTGTGCTGCTGATTTCAGTGTGGATTTACTACAACTACTTCAAGGGCCGGCCGCAGATGGTTTCGTCGTGGATGATTGTGTGGTTCTTTGTATATTTGCGAAGGTTCCAGATCCGGCCACTGCTTAAACCGGCGGCTGCCATGCTCGCCCTCTCGCTGGGAATCGCCAATTTTCATGCGGGGGTCTGGCTTGTTATCGTTGTGTTCACGGGAATGGCCGTCCTCGAAGCCTGGATTGCGCGGAAGCTGGATAAACGGCGCATGTTTGTTTTTGCCGGGGTGGTCCTGGCCGGTCTCCCCAATCCGGGGGGCATCAAGAGCCTGCTGTACATATTGACGGTGAGCAAAAATAACTTCAACATGCTGATCAACGAATGGCAGCCAATCGCGTTTGGCAAATGGGATACGTCGGCCATGACGCTGCTGCTTCTGTTTTTTGCCCTGACCCTCCCCTTCTCGCTGTACCGGAAGCCGTTCCGGTTCTTTCTGATGCTGGGAATTCTGTATCTCGGTGTATCCAACTTTAAGCAGAACCTGTTCATGTGGCTGTTCATTCCGTATTTCGCCGGGGCGTTCTTTGAAGCTTTTCCATGGATGCGGAAGGCCGATCTTCGGTTAAAGCCATGGATAATCAAGACCGCGCTTGCAGGAGGCCTGCTCATCAACTGCATTCTCAATTTCACTTCCCCTCCTGCTGTGAGCGCCCGCAGCTACCCCGTCGATGAGATGGCATATATTTTAAAATATCATACGGGAACCGCACGTCCGAAAGTGCTGGCGCCCTACGGCTCCTCCGGCTATGTGATGTACCGGGGAGGCGACGTTCTGTGCGACGGCAGGCAGGACCCTTTCATCACCCGCGAATCGCTCGGCGCATACGGCTGGACCGCATTCGAGCGGTCGATGTACGGCTTCTCCGACGCATTGCCGGACATTGCGGCCTACGACAAGCCCGAATACATCATTGTCCGCAGCAACGCTTCCACACGCCTGTTCGAGGGCTGGCGAAAAGCCTTCGGCGAGCCCGTCTACCGGGGGCGCTTTGGCAGCGTGTTCTTCTATGACGGCGGCAAAAAAACGTAAACGGACAACCTCTCACCCGCATCATCCCCTATACCAAACGGTTGGGTAAAAAAACGGCTTGGCCCTCTCTCATTCGGAGAAGAGCCAAGCCGTTTCTATTTAGTGTGCCAACAGGGGGAGGTGAAGCGTTACCGTCGTCCCTTCTGCGGGCTCGCTTGCGATGGATATTGAGCCGCCGTGTGCCCGCATAAGCCGTTCCGCGATGGCCAGCCCAAGGCCCGTTCCCCCCTGCGCCCGGCTTCGCGATTTGTCTGCTCTGTAAAAACGCTGGAACACATGCGGCAGATCCTCATCCGTAATCCCGATTCCTCGGTCAATGACCGAAATGCCGACGCTTCCGCCGGTCACCGCAGCTGAAACAGATATTTCCTTGCGCTCCGCGGAATATTTGACGGCATTGTCCAGCACGATGAGCAGCACCTGCTCCAGAAGATGATGCTTCATGTTAACCTTGGCTCCAGCAGCCGGATCAAGCCTGCGCTGAAACACGAACTCGGGATACAGCAGCTCGAAATTTTGGACGGCATAGTTAACCGTATCAATCACCGGCGTTGCGGAAAAATCGCCGTCGCTCCGCAAGGCTTCCGCGCGGGTAAGCTCCAGCAAATCGTTGACGATGTTCTTCAGCCGCCCAAGCTCCTGTACCGAGACCTGGAGCGACTCCTCCAAAATATCCGGATTATTCTTGCCCCAACGGTTCAGCAGCGAGATATGCCCCTCGATAATGGAGATCGGTGTCCTTAGCTCATGAGAGGCGTCCGCTACAAACTGCTGCTGGTTGTGAAACGCCTGCTCCAATTGGTTCATCAGTTCATTGAAGACATTGGCGAGGTTGCCGAGCTCGTCTTTGCCGTTGGGAACGGCTACCCGCTCCTGCAGACCTTTGCGCTTGATATTGTTCATCGTAACCGTCAATTCGCGGATCGGGCCCAGCAGCTTGCGGGACAGGAAGATTCCGCCCAGTCCGCTAAGTAGGAACGCTCCGAGGAACCCGGCCAGCATGACAGCAAGCAGCATCCGGCTCAGCTTGTCCGAGTTCTCCAGATTATTCACAATCTCGATCGTTCCGGTAAAGGACGCCGTGCCAACGGGTCTACGAATGACCAACAGATGGTCATCGCCGTGCCACGCGGTAACAGATGCGGTGCTGTATGCCTGTCTCGGAGCGATCCAATCTTCCGGCAGATTGTCGGAGACCGTAAGGACGGGAGTGCCCTGCCTGTCCAAAATCCGGATCATCTGATTCCTCGAGTTCAGACTTTCAATGAACGGCCGGATGCTTCGGACGGACGACTCCTTCACCTGCTCAATTTCGAAATAGCTGCTGATTTCCTCCGCGCTCTTCAGCGCAGCGCTCTCGGTCTCGGCGAACATCCAGTTGTTGATGACTATATACTGAATCGCGTTGTAAGCAATAAATAAAATACACATTAATGCTGCCGCCCATAATGTCATTTTCCAGCGGATGGACAGCCGGGCCAGCCCGTTTCTCAGCCTGCTCATCTCCGCATCACGTAGCCGAGGCCGCGCAGCGTCTGGATCAGGCTCGGTTTACCCTGCTCGTCGATTTTGTTCCGGATATAGCTGATGTATACATCGACCGCTTTGCTGTCAACCTCGGAGTCGTAACCCCAGATGGCTTCCATCAGCATCTCGCGCGTCATGACCCGTCCCAGATTCTCCATCAGTTCCTGCAAAATCTCGAACTCCCGCTTCGTCAATTCGATGGCCGTTCCATTCTTCGTTACCGTCCGTCCTTCCACGTCCAGCTCCAGATCCGAGCAGCGCAGGACCCGGGACTTGTTAGCTTGGCCTGACCGGCGAAGCAGGGACCGCATCCGGGCCAGCAGCTCTTCAATGTCAAAAGGCTTCGAAATATAATCGTCCGCCCCGCTGTCCAGCCCCGCTACTTTGTCGGCCAATCCGTCTCTTGCCGTAATCATGATAATCGGTGTTTCCTTGGCCGCCCGAATATGGGTGCAGACCGCCAGCCCGTTCAATCCCGGCAGCATCAGGTCAAGCAGCACCATATCCCATTCCTCTTCGAGGGCCAGCTCCTGGCCTTTTTTTCCGTCATAGGCAACCGTAACCGAGTAACCCGCATGCTGAAGCTCCAATTCGATGAAGCGCGCCAAATTTTTCTCGTCCTCGATCAGAAGTATTTTATGCATAGGCTGTCCTTTCGTTTCCGCATCCATTTACGTGATTACTCTGTCTATTCTACTACGAATTCCTTAACCTATGATTAAGACCGGCTCGGGCAGGCAAAAGAAAAGCCCTCCTCCAAGAGTGGAAGAGAGCTCTGTCCGTCCGTCAAATCAGTGCGATGGCAAGCAAAGTGAACAAGCTCAGCGTGATAATGGGGTTCACATACCCATACGGATAAGGATAGGGATAGTAGCCCGAGGTTCTAACGCCGCCTCTATCGGGCTCCAGGTATACATTGTTCATATCCACATCTTTAATCGTACCTCTGTACTCTTTGCCGTCTCTCGTCATAATGCGGACTTTTCTCCCTTTGCATCTCAAACAATTGTAATAGGCTTCCACAAAATCACTCCTCTCTTATACCTGCATAGTATGGGGATCGGTGTATGCGGGAAACGGCTAACGTACAGCCCGCCGGCTTAATCAGGAATTTTCGGAAATCTATTGACTCTCACAAGGTGGCAGGGTTTAGAGTTAGGGTACAATCCGGATTGTGAATAACGGAACTAGGAGGAACAATGCTAAAGATCGGCGATTTTTCCAGACTGACAAGGGTTTCTATTCGCATGCTAAGGTACTATGACGAAATCGGGCTGCTGCCCCCTGCGGCTATTGATCAGAGTTCGGGATACCGCTATTATTCCGCCGGCCAGATTGAAACGGTGCATCTCATTAAGTCGCTTAGAGAAATGGGCTTCGGCTTTCCGGAAATCGCGGAATGGCTGAAGGAGAGCGGCAACACGCGGCGTTTGCTTGATTTGTTGGATATGCGGAAGCAAGAGATCGCGGAAACGATTGAACAGGAAAATGAAAAACTGCTGCGCGTCGGCAGAATGCTTGAACATTTAACCAAGGAGGATTCAACTATGGACTATACCATCGCATTAAAAAGCGTCCCGGCCTACCGGGTGCTGTCTCTCAGAGACATTATTCCGGCATACAACGCGGAAGGCGTTCTATGGGAGGAGATCTCGCGTTTCGCACAAGTGAACGGTATCAAAATGCTCCAGCCCTGCTACGCGATCTATCACGATCAGGGGTACAAAGAGCAGGATGTGGATGTCGAGGTGACGCTGCATTTCGAGGGAGAGGCTCCCGAATCGGAACGCATTCATGTGAAGGAGCTGGAAGCGGAGCCGCAAATGGCGGTTCTGTTTCACAGCGGTCCTTTTGAGGAGATGAGCAAGGCATATCAAGCTCTGGGCGTGTGGATGTCGGGAAACGGTTATGGCATGGCGGGGGCAATCCGGGCGATCTATCACAAAGGTCCGTGGTCGGAGAAGAATCCGGCGGATTATTTAACGGAGATTCAGGTCCCTGTGGTAAAGGGGGAATCGACGTCCATTGGCCCTGCAGCCGGGTAAGCTGGGGTCTCGAGTTGACATTTCCGCCCCGTCAATAATCAGAAACATTCTTATTTTTTCGTAGTTCAGTAATTTACTCCAACAAAAACAAGCGGGTTTAAATCAGCATAATCCGATGTGCCCGCTTGTTATTTATACCATTTATTTCAAATAACTAATAATAATTAAGGTAATCAATAAAATCGGTACCCCAAAAACAAAGAAATACCCAAAATACCGTACAGGTTTAGGCATATTTTGCAAATAGACCTTCTTAGGTCCGCCGCCTCCTTCTATACGCTGCATAGGTCTTAGCTGCTCATCTACATAATATTGATCTTCCCGATCATTTTGTTCTATCCAGTTCTCCTGTTTGAAAGTAGTGCCAATCCCGAAGCGTTCGTCCCCTCCTTTAGATT
The DNA here is from genome assembly GCF_011043685.1 of Paenibacillus apii. Taxonomy (NCBI): domain Bacteria; kingdom Bacillati; phylum Bacillota; class Bacilli; order Caryophanales; family Paenibacillaceae; genus Paenibacillus; species Paenibacillus apii. The sequence goes on from NZ_JAAKGU010000001.1 coordinate 64,490, forward strand.
TATTGAATTTACTTCTATTCTCATGACTCATTTAAATCAACTTCCTTGGAAGTATTTATCAATACCATAATATTGTTTTTTTTTGAAAATAATATAATTAATAAAAACATTGAATCAAATCATCTGAGGGCATTCCTGCGTGAATACATTTTTTTCCGTCCAAATCGTCCGACCCAGACCAATTCCTACAAAAGTGCAGGCATTTTTCCACCGATCTCCCTTCTAAGCGGCGCACAAGCTCTAAAAGCTGCACAATCGTATCCTTTTTCTTCCTCCTAGGTAATTTTCACCTGATAAACCTGCAGATTCTCCTAGGCCCCTACACTGGACACACCCTGAACAGAAGTAGTGGATAGGTTCGTAGGTCGGTTCGTAGTTGGGGTTCGTAGATAGGTTCATTGGTGGGTTCGTAGTTGGGTTCGTGGAGGGATTGAGGATAGGCGGTTCGGGATTGGTAGGCTGGTGGGTTGGTAGCAGACATTCCTGCGTGTATACATCTTTTTCCGTCCAAATCGTCCCAACCAGACCAATTCCTACAAAAGTGCAGGCATTTCTCCACCGATCTTCCTTCTTAATGGCAAGTAAGCTCTAAAAGCTGCACAATCGTACCCTTTCCTTCTTTCTGAGCACATTTCACCTGAGAAACCTGCACAATAGCAGGAATCACCGGCCGCCATGCATTGTACACACCCTGAACAGAAATAGTGGGCGGGCCAGGTTACGGTATTCGAACATTCCTGCGTGTATACATCTTTTTTCGTCCAACTCCTCCTACCCGGACTCAATTCCTGCTAAGGTGCAGGAATTTCCCCTCCTATCCCCATTCAGTCGGCCCGCCGGCTTCAGTAGCTGCACAATTGCATCCTTTCCTTCTTCCTGCGCGAAATCCACTTGATAAACCTGCAGAATCGCAGGAAAATCCCGGCGACCTTAAAACGGGCACAGAATCATCAGAAAATTCACCTGACAATCCTGCCCATTCGCAGGAAATCGCCAGCTGCCGCACACCCGCCACCCTCAACCGGACACTAGACACTGGACAACCTGAAGCAGAACCAGTTAGTGGGCCCGTTGCCCGAGGCGGAAATTCCTGCGTCTGTCATGCGTCCTTGCATGGCCGCTACCGGCTCCCTCACACCCTCCCCTTCACGACAACAAACGGCGTCCCCCATTACAAAAAAGGGTACCGTCCTATAAGGACAGCACCCTTAACTCTTTACCAAAGCAGCTCGTTATCGCCGTTATGCAATCAGCGTCTGGACGATCAGGAACAAATTCAGCGATACAACGATTCCGGCAATAACCCAGCCGAGCGCAGTGGTGATCCGCCGGTTGACGAGTCCGCCCATCAGCTTGCGGTCACTGGTGAAGATAATCAGCGGAATGAGCGCAAACGCGATGCCGAAAGACAGGATAACCTGGCTCATGACAAGCGCCTTCGTCGGGTCGATGCCTGACAAAATAATGGCAAGCGGCGGAATCGATGTAATCGCGCGCCGGAGATACAGATTGATTCTTCGTCTGATAAAGCCCTGCATCACGACATCCCCCGCCATCGTGCCGACAGAAGCGCTGGAGAGTCCAGCAATCAGCAGGCCTAGACCGAAGGAGACCGCCGTAAGGGGGCCGACCAGCTGACCGAACTGATGATAAGCGGCTTCCAGATCCTCAACGGCAAGACCGTTCTTGAAAAAAGTTGCCGCCGAAACGATCACCATCGCCATATTCACCGCGCCCGCAATGAACATCGCAATCAGAATGTCGATGAACTCCAGCTTGAAAATTTGCTTCTTCTCCACGTCGTCCTTGCCCACAATCCGGTTCTGGGTAAGCGAGGAGTGCAAATAGATCGCGTGCGGCATAACGGTTGCGCCAAGAATGCCCGCCGCCAGCAGCACACTGTCAACGCCCTGAAAGCTTGGCGTCACGATTCCATGGACCACGCCGCCTATATCGGGCTTAGCCATCACGACTTGAAAAGCGAACGCCAGGACCACGACCAGAATCATGGTGGCGATTCCCGCTTCAAGCGAACGATACCCCCGCCGCTGCAGCTCCAGTATGGCAAAAGATCCTGCCGCCGTAATCAGCGCCGCGGGCAGCATCGGAATATCAAACAGTAGATACAGACCTAGCGCCGCACCTAGAAATTCAGCCAGGTCAGTCGCCATAATGACCAGTTCGCTTTGAATCCAGAGGGCGAAGGAGACTCCCTTCGGAAAGCGCGAGCGGGCAACCTCTGGCAAATTGAGGCCGGTCGCGATGCCAAGCTTTGCGGACAAGGATTGAATGAGTACCGCCATCAGATTGGAAGCCGCAATCACCCAGAGCAGGAGATATCCGTACTTGGAGCCAGCCGTAATATTAGTAGCGAAGTTACCCGGGTCGAGATAAGCTACAGCCGCGATAAAAGCGGGACCCAGGAAAGGAAGAATTCGTTTTAGCCCCTTCCCTCTGCCTTGCAATGCGGTATGAGCGGCGAGAAGATGTCTTTCTTTTTGCTGGGCGTTGCCCAAAGGATACGTACGTTCCATCATACCAGTTACCTCCTCGCCGAAAAATTAGCCAAGCACATAAAAGTTTACCTGATGCAACATTTCTTAGGCTTATTATATTCTCCTTTACCCTTTTTGTAAACGTGTAGTTCGCCTATTGCCGCCCATTTCTATGCGGTAAATCACAAAAGCCCAAACAATAGCCGGCGGCTGTGCCGGCCCTGTTTGGGTTTCGTTGTTTTTTTACAAACTGGTTTTGGATCTGTCCAACCTTATACAATTTCGGTTCTTCCGCCTTTATCGTTCATAATCGCCTATTATTAGGCCCGGTCAGCGTGCCACGTCCTTCTTGTCCCAGATATACACAGCCGCTGCCGAAACCAGCCCCAGAAAAGAAAGCAGCGCTCCGAACCAGGGAAGAGACGAAAGGCCGACATGCGTGATAATAAATCCCCCGAAAAAGGCTCCAAACGCGTTCCCCAAATTGAGCGCAGAGTGGTTGGATGTGGAGGCAAGCGCCGGAGCGTCCTTCGCCAAAGTCATAATTCGTACCTGAAGACCAGGAAACACGCCGAAGGCGCCGGCCCCCCAGATAAATATGGTTATGACCGCGAGCAGCGGGATATGGATCGAATAGGCGAAAAAGGCCAGGACGGCGGCAAGGAACGCAAAGATCACAAGCATCGAGGGCATGAGCTTCCAATCGGCAAGCCTGCCCCCCACAATATTCCCTGTCGTTACACCTATGCCGAACAGAACGAGAGTCAAGGCGACGGCGTTCTCCGAGAAGCCGGTAATGTCCTCAAGCAGCGGCGTTATATAAGTGAAGACGGAAAAAAGGCTGGCGCACCCAAACGCGCCCGTCAGCAGCACAAGCAGCAGCTTCGGCTGCAAGAGCGCCCGAAGCTGGCGCGTTAAGCTTGACGTCTCCTCCGCCTTGATTACGGGCACGAGCAGCAGGATGCCGGCCAGCGAGAGCACGCCCATCACGACCACGGCGCCGAACGACGCCCGCCAGCCCAGATGCTGGCCGATAAACGTCCCGATCGGGACGCCAATAATATTGGCCACGGTAAGGCCGGCCATCATAATCGACACCGCAGCAGCGCGCCGCCCCGGCTGGACGAGGCTCGCCGCGATGACGGAACCGACGCCGAAGAAGGTGCCGTGGGCCAGAGCGGTAAACAGCCTTGCTCCCATCAGGACGTTATAGTTCGGCGCAATCGCGGCGACGCCGTTGCCGATGATAAAGAGGATCATCAGCAGGCAGAGCAGCTGCTTTTGCGGAAGCCGGTATGTCAGTATCGCCAGAATCGGAGCCCCGATGGCGACGCCCAGCGCATAGCTCGTAATCAGCTGTCCCGCCGAAGCGATCGACACGTGCAGATCCTCGGCTACATTGGGCAATATGCCCATAATCACAAATTCCGTCATTCCAATAGCAAATGCGCCGAGCGTCAAAGACAGAAGCGCAAGCGGAAAGCGCTCCTTGACCTCCGCCCGGGGATTCGTGGTGTATGAAGTTTCCAATGCTTATGATTCTCCTTTGCCCGGTCTGTTGCTGCCGGGAATAATATAAGTTCGGCCGCCGCTTTGCTCCACCGTGACAGGCGCTTCAAAAAACCGGCTGAGCGTCTCTTCGTTCAGCAAGTGAGACGTTAAGCCGGAATCGAATACGCGGCCTCTCCTGAAGAGCAGCGTGTGGCTGAAGACAGGCAGAATTTCTTCCGTATGATGGGTAACATAAATGAGCGACGGCGCTTGTTCACTCATGGTCAGCTCTTCAATGCTTTCCAGCAGCCGTTCCCGGGCGAACAAATCAAGGCCGTTGCACGGTTCGTCCAGGATCAGAATTCTCGGCTCGGCCATCAGGGCGCGGGCGATCAGCACCTTCTGCTTCTCCCCTTGTGAACAGGTACGGTACTCGCGGTCCCACAAATGCCCGCAGCCGAGCTGTTCCATGAGTGCCCGGGCCCGCTCGTAATCCTCTTCCTGCACATTCGCGTACAGTCCGATCGAGGCATGCTTACCGCTGATCACGACCAGCTGCGTCCGGTCTGAACCATGCAGCTTCTCTTGAAGGGAAGAGCTGACCCAGCCGATGGATTTGCGGAGCTCCCGAAGATCAATCTCGCCAAATCGCTCGCCGAGCACATAAATTTCCCCTGCGGTCGGCCAGATGTAACCGTTGATCATGTTCAGCAGCGTCGTTTTGCCGGAACCGTTCAGTCCCATCAGCGCCCAATTTTGCCCCTTTTCAATGCTCCAGTTTACCTGGTCCAACAGCGTTTGAGTCCCTCTTTGCCACGAGACATTGCTTACTTTCAAAATGCTGTCCAATCCCCTGCAACCTCCTTTCTATTCCCTGGATGATCACCTCTGCAATAACGTATTGTAAACAATTCAATGTAAAAATGTCATTGTGAAAATTGCTCAATTCATCTGCAATTATTGCGATCATGCTATAATGGGACGGGGTGAACGCTAATGAAATTGAAAGTTGTGACGGAGAACATCGAGCTATGCAGACTGGAAGAGCATTACGAAGAAGCTCCCCATGTTCATCAGAACTGGGTACAGATGACCTTCGCTGTTCGAGGCGGCTCCTCCGACATTAGCCGCGGGGCATCCGGGTTCATTCCGGAGGGAGAAGGAATCATCCATCAACCGATGCAGGAGCATCAAATCCGGGTGGATAAAGGAAACCGCGCAATCGTGATCAAAATACGCCCTTCGCTGTGGGAGTCTTTGCGGGTTAGAGAAGCCGATTGTATCGCTGAGGAGCAGGTCATCAATCCCCAGGAACTGAACGCGGAGTTCAATCGCTGGATTTCCCCGCTGGTTTTGCCTGATGAGGATGACCGAAATGAACGGAGCCTTACGGAGGCCGATGTGCTGCAATATCTTACACGCAATCTGAAAAGAGGGGCTTGTCCGGAGACGAACCCTCCTTGTCTTCCGGAACTCGCCAGTACGGGAGATCCCTACATGGATCAAGTATTCGAATACATACACCGCTCCTATACATCTCCGATTCGCATTGATTTATTGTCTTCTATGGCTCTTCAGAGCCGATACCATTTTATCCGCTCCTTCAAAGCGGCGACTGGATTCACGCCTTATCAGTACATTCTTCGCCTGCGGATCGAGCGCGCGAAGTATGAGCTCGAACATACCGAAGATACGATATCCGCGATCAGCGCGGGCCTCGGCTTTGCTTCAGCCAGTCAATTTTATCGCGCCTTCGTCAAAATCACCGGCATGGCCCCGGAACAATACCGCCTTGGGCGAAAGATGGGCTGAACCGGCGAAAGAAGGGATTCGTCTTCCAGACGTTTCCCCTTTCACCCCCATAACAAACCCAAAGAGACGCGGCCCCGTTATCTTGAACGGCGGCCGCGCCTCTTTATAATTTCATAATTCCCATAATTACATTATTACCGGTTCAACCGGTAACCCCCGTGAAACACGGGGCCGACATATTCATTGAAAGCATACCCTGCGCGGATCGCCGCTGTAACGAAATCCTTGGCCTTGGCGACGGCTTCACGGGTGCTCAGGCCGGTTGCGAGTCCCGCCGTGATCGCGGCGGCGAAGGAGCAGCCCGCACCGTGATTGTACGCCGGCTCGATTTTATCCGTCTCGAACACCGTATACTCTGCTCCGTCATAGAACAGATCCACTGCCTTGTCTCCGCCAAGCGCTTTGCCGCCCTTAATCACTACCGACTTCGCCCCCTGGCGCTGAATGACCGCGGCGGCCTCCTTCATTTCGTCCAGCGTTGTAATCTTTCCGATGCCGGACAGCACGCCCGCCTCGAACAGGTTCGGCGTAATGACCGTAGCGAGCGGCAGCAGCAGCTCACGGATCGCCTCGGCACTCTCGGGATTCAGCACCTCGTCTTCGCCTTTGCAGACCATAACGGGATCAATAACCACATTTCCCTGACGGTTGCTCTTTATGGCCTGCTCCGCCACCTGAACAATCTCCGGACTGCCCAGCATGCCCGTCTTTAGAGCATCTACCGGTCCGCCGGCGAAGATTGTCTTGAGTTGCTCCGCGACCAGCTCGGGGCTGACGGGATATACATGATGATGCCAGCCGTTATCCGGGTCCATCGTTACGATTGTCGTAAGCGCGCTGAACCCATAGGTTCCATATTCCTGAAAGGTCTTCAGATCCGCCTGGATTCCCGCGCCGCCGCTTGAATCGCTCCCGGCAATGGTCAATGTCTTCACAATTTTGCTCAATGCCAACTAACCCTTCTGTTCTTTGGTGTTCTTTTAGTTACTCTCCCGAAAAGGTGGTTTCTTTCATAATAACATCATGCGCGCCGCCCTCGACCAGACTGGTTGCCGAAACAAGAGTAATTCTGGCGTTCTGCTGCAGTTCATCTATGGATTTCGCGCCGCAGTTGGACATCGTCGACTTGATCTTGCTGATCGTCTTGTCCAGATTCTCTTTGAGACTTCCCGCGTAAGGCACGTACGAATCGACGCCTTCTTCAAAGACAAGCCCCGACTTTCCGCCCGTGTCATATCTTTGCCAGTTCCGCGCCCGGTTGGAGCCTTCGCCCCAGAACTCTTTGACAAAGTTGTTTCCGACTTTCAGCTTTTTGGTCGGGCTCTCGTCGAAACGCGCGAAGTAACGGCCCATCATAACAAAATCGGCGCCCATGGCAAGCGAAAGCGTGATGTGGTAATCGTGAACGATCCCTCCATCCGAACAGATCGGCACATAGATGCCCGTTTCTTTATAATACTGCTCCCTTGCCTCCGCAACCTCGATAAGCGACGACGCCTGTCCTCTGCCGATCCCCTTTTGCTCGCGCGTAATACATATCGATCCGCCGCCGATTCCCACCTTCACGAAGTCGGCCCCGGCTTCAACAAGATACAGGAAGCCTTCCTTGTCTACGACGTTCCCCGCTCCGATCTTGACATTGAAATTCTCTTTAACGTAAGCGATGGTGTCGCGCTGCCACTCCGTATACCCGTCTGATGCGTCAATTACGAGGATGTCTGCGCCCGCTTCTACTAAGAGCGGCACCCGTTCTTCATAGTCCTTTGTGTTGATGCCGGCCCCGACGATATAACTCTTATTGCCGTCCATCAGCGCCAGCGGGTTCTCTTTGTGTGCGTCGTAATCTTTTCGGAATACAAGGCTTTCCAGCCGCTGCTCCCCGTCCACGATCGGCAGACAGTTCAGCTTATGCTCCCAGATCATATCATTGGCTTCGGGAAGGTTGATTCCGGACTTTCCGACAATCAGGGAAGAGAACGGCGTCATGAATTCACTTACCCGTTTGTCCAGGGGATCGCGGCTAATTCTGTAATCCCGGCCCGTGACGATTCCCAGAAGCTTTCCCGTCGGTGAACCGTCATCAGTAATGGCGATCGTGGAATGTCCCGTCTCCTCTTTCAGCTCAAGCACATCATTCAAGGTATGCTCAGGAGTCAAATTGGAGCGGCTTACCACAAACCCGGACTTATACTCCTTTACCTTACGGACCATAGCCGACTGGTCTTCCGGGGATTGGGAACCGAAAATGAATGAAATGCCGCCGCAGCGGGCCAATGCAATCGCCATTTGATGATCGGAGACCGACTGCATCACCGCCGACGAGAACGGGATATTGAGGGAAATATCCGGCTGCTCGCCCTTTTTAAATTTGGTGATCGGCGTTTTGAGATCCACGTTTGCAGGGGTACAGTCCTTTGTCGTCAAATTTGGAATCAACAGAAATTCACTGAACGTCCGGGAAGGTTCCGGGTAATAGTAGGCCACCTTTTTCCACTCCTTGTCTAAAAATTCCTCACATCATAACGTCAACTAATCGATTTGTCAATGCAAAATGTGTGGGCGTGTTATTCTTCTGTGATCCATCACATCACGCTAAAAAGCACGGCCTCCCGGATAAGTCTCCGGGGAGCCGTGCTTGGCAGGATTTATAGATGGCATCTTCCACCCGGAATAGCCGGCCTTCCTAAACATTTGCTCGGCTTACGAGCTGGCAAGCTTATTGATCATGCTGGCGCAGTACGCGCCGCCGTAGCCGTTGTCGATGTTGACCACGCTGACTCCGCTGGCGCAGCTGTTCAGCATGGACAGCAGCGCCGACAGCCCGCCGAAATTGGCCCCGTAGCCGATGCTTGTCGGAACGGCGATGACGGGCTTGTCGGTGAGGCCGCCCAAGACGCTGGCCAGCGCGCCTTCCATTCCGGCGACAACCACGACGACCTTGGCTTCCCGGATTACGCCCAGCTTGTCGAACAGCCGGTGAATCCCGGCAACCCCCACATCGGTGATCTTCTCTACACGGTTCCCGAGGATGAGGGCCGTTTCCACAGCTTCCTCGACAACCGGGAGGTCGGACGTTCCCGCTGAGACAATCGCGATGTAACTGTCGGTCAGCTCCACCGGTCTGCGGCGGACGGTGATCGTCCGCCCGATCGGATTGTACTCCGCTTCGGGACAGATGGCCTTCACCGCTTCATACATCTCGGCGCTGGCCCGGGTACCCAGAATGTTGTTGTCTCTCGTTAACATGTATTCGATGATTTGGCGAACCTGTTCCACCGTCTTCCCGGCGCAGTAGATAACCTCCGGCACGCCGGTTCTGACTTCCCGGTGATTGTCGATCAGCGCGAAGCCGAGGTCTTTGAAAGGCAGCTCCTTAAGATCTTCCAGGGCTTCTTCCACTTTCAGCTCGCCATTTTGCACGGAGGTGAGCAGCTTCCGAAGCGCTTCATTATCCATGCCGCATCACCCCGTGACGCCGATGGCGGCGTTCAGGCTGCCCGTCTTGTAACCCGCCAGATCAAGGGAGACATAGCGGAAGCCGAATTCCTTCAGCTTTACCGAAATCCGGTCCATAAGCTCCTCGTCGAACAGCCGGCTGCGATCACTCCGGCCCACCTCGATTCGGGCAAGATCGTCGTGGCAGCGGACCCGGATGGCGCGGAAGCCAAGGTCCATCAAATATTTTTCCGCCCGTTCGATCTTCTCAAAATCCTCCGTGCGCAGTTCGCTGCCATATGGGATACGCGTTAACAGGCAGGCATACGGCGGCTTGTCCCAAGTGGGCAGCCCCAGCTCTCGAGACAAGCTGCGAATCTCCGCCTTGGTCAGCTCACAGTCGCGCAGCGGGCTCTTGACTCCGAGCTCGGCGAGCGCCTTCAGCCCCGGCCGGTAGTCATGAATGTCGTCAAAGTTGGTGCCGTCGATGACATAACGGTACCCGCCCTTCCCGGCCAGTTCCTTGATCATGCTGAACACTGCAGTTTTGCACAGGTAGCAGCGGTTGTCGGGGTTATACTTGATTTCGTCGATTAAGGGAGCCTCGATAATCTCGTAATCGACGCCAAGCTCCCGTACAAGCTCCTTGGCCTCTTCGATTTCCCATTTGGGAATGTAAGGGGAAAGGATCGTGACGGCCTTCAGCCGGTCGCCTAGCGCTTCCTTGGCCGCTCGCAGCAGGAAGGTGCTGTCCACCCCGCCGGAAAATGCAAGCACCACCCGGTCGAGCTGCTTCAAATAATCGAGAAGGGCCTCATATTTCGGGTTGCGATTCATCTAATTTCACCTCATAACTGGTATATATTTCGCGGTAAATCTTCGAGATCGGAACGCTGTTTGCCAGCGCCAGCCTTTTACAGTCTTCGTATTCGGGCTTATATTTGACAAGCTTTCCCTCAAAATAGGAGTTTTTGATCGTCACCTCGCCATACCGGGTGCTATGCTTGACGAAGCTGCGCTCCAGCATGGCTTTGCCGACCGGGAATTTGCGTACGCCCAGGGAAGTCGTCTCCTTGAAAATAACCTCCAGCACGTCCTTCTCCCGCTTCGGGCCGACAAGTACGCTCAGCTTGACGGCGGGGCGGCCCTTTTTCATAATGATCGGAGTCTTGAACACATCGGAGGCGCCCCGGGCAAACAGCTGCTCCTCCACATAGCCGTACAACTCGGGATTCATATCGTCGATGTTCGTTTCCAGCAAAATCGGTCCGGGTGAGGCGCTTTCTTTCTTATCCTCCATCCGGCCTAGGTAAACCCTTAGTACGTTAGGGATCTCCAGATCCCGGTTGCCAAGTCCATAGCCGACCGCCTCCATCACAAAATCGGTCTTGTCGGTAAACTCATCCACCACCGCGGCCAGAATCGCAGCTCCCGTAGGGGTCGTCGTCTCGAACGGAACGAGACCGGCCTTCACCGGAATGCCTTTCAGAATCTCGACGGTCGCCGGCGCAGGCACCGGAATCAGCCCATGCGCACAGCGGACAAAGCCGCCGCCCACCTGAACCGGAGAAGCCAGGATTTTGTCCACTTTAAGGTAGTCGAGGCAGATGGCGGCTCCAACGATATCGACAATGGAATCCACTGCACCCACCTCATGAAAATGGACCTCCTCCAGCGGCTTGCCGTGAACCTTCGCTTCCGCGAGGGCAACCTGCATGAAGATTTTCATGCTGAGCTCCTTTACTCGGTCCGATAAAGAACTGGCTCCGATGATCCGCTCAATATCCTCGACATTACGGTGATGATGGCCGTGAGGGTGATCGTCGTGATGGTCATGCCTATGGGTATGGCCTTGCTCATGTTGATGCTCATGGGTATGGCCTTGTTCATGGGCGTGATTGTGCTCATGTGCATGCTCGTGTCCATGTACATGCTCATGGTTATGTTCGTGTCTATGTACATGCTCGTGTTCGTGAACATGATCATGCCCATGTTCGTGTCCGTGTTCATGTCCGTGTTTCGCATGTCCAGATCCTGGGTGCGGACCGCGTTGTTCTCCTGTTAGCCGAACGTCAACTTTGATACCGCTAATTCCCTTTTTGAGCGCCTTGGCGATGGTAACTTCAAATTCCCCGTTCAGGTTCAGCTTGGAGATCTCTCGAAGGAAATAATCGGGATCGGCCCCGGCATCAAGGAGCGCGCCCAGGTTCATATCTCCGCTAATCCCCGCAAAACAATCGTAATAGAGAATGTTCAACAGTTTGCACTCCTTCTGTAAGATGAGTTTGCAAGAAATTTAATCTGAAAAATGCATGTCGATGCATCGTTGTTCGCAGTTTAAGCGAAGACCTCAGCAACATGTTTCAGTTCTTCGATGATAGGCAGGTTCTGCGGGCAATGCTCCTCGCAGGTGCCGCATTCAACGCATTGGGATGCCCTTCCTTTCTCGGATATCCGGGCGGCATAGGTTTCCTTCAGCGCATTCTTTTGCTTCTCGTTATCGAGGAAATAATACTCGTTTATATAGGTGAAATTGCCCGGAATATTCACTCCGGCCGGACAAGGCATGCAGTAGGCGCATCCGGTACAGCTGACTCTCGTCTGACGGAAAGCGGTCCGGGCTTCCTCCACAATGTCCAGCTCCTGCTTACTTAAAGAGCCGGAATGCGCTTCGTTCGCGATTTTCAGGTTTTCCTCCACCTGCTCCAAGGTGCTCATGCCGCTTAAGGTAACCGCCACGTCCGGGTTGTTCCACACCCACCGCAGCGCCCATTCAGCGGGCGTCCGCTTGATATCGGCCTTATCGAAGGCGGCCTGCACGCTGTCCGGAATGTCGCGAACCAGCTTGCCGCCCCGAAGCGGTTCCATGACGGCGATGCCGATGCCTTTGGCTGCGGCGTATTCCAGACCTTCGATTCCGGCTTGGAAGTATTCGTCCAGGTAGTTATACTGCACCTGACAGAAGGTCCAGTCGTAGGCATCTACGATTTCTTTGAACACCGGCAGTTCGTCGTGGAACGAGAATCCGGGGTAACGGATCCTTCCGTCTTTTACCGCCGAATCGAGGAACTCAAAGATGCCGAGTTCTTTTACCGTCTTCCAGGTTCCTGCGTTGAGCGCATGCACCAGATAGAAGTCGATGTGGTCGGTTTCCAGACGCTCCAGTTGTTCATTCAGATAGCGATCCATATCCTCCCGGGTCCGAATCAACCAACTGGGCAGCTTGGTGGCGATATTCACTTTGTCGCGGTATCCATCCTTAAGCGCTCGGGCAACAAAAGGCTCGCTCTCCCCGGGTCCCCCCATGCCGTCTCCATGATACGGATAAGCGGTGTCCACATAATTGATCCCGTTGTCGATGCCGTAACGCAGCATCGCGATCGCTTTGTCATCATCGATATTGCGGGCGTTGCCGTCAATTACGGGAAGCCGCATGCAGCCGAAGCCCAGAACGGAGACCATCTCGTTTGTCTTGCCATATTTGCGGTACAACATGGATAAATTCCTCCTAATCAAATAAATAGGGTTAGCAGCAGTCCGCTGCCGGCAATTCAGCTAGCCGATAGAGTCAGACGGCGAGCCGAAATGATGCGATGTGATATTTTTCACATAAAGTGCCGCATGATCATACCTTTTCAGCCGCTAGTTCCATTTCGCGGACCAAATTTTCGTACCATACCGTCTTGAGCGTGATTTTCTTCAAAAACGAATTCATTTCCTCCACCTTCCGCTCCGTCGAACGCTTGTGGTCTTGCAGAATTTGCAGACGCTCCCTCATGGTGTGGTCGCCCTCGAAAGCCAGCTCGGCAAAATGCTTCACCTTTGCCACAGGCATTTCGGTGTCCCGCAAGCAGCGGATAAAATACAGCCAATCCAGATCCTCCGGCTCAAACAGCCGATTTCCCCGTTCATCCCGTTTAAGCGCCTTCAAGAGTCCTTCCTGCTCATAATACCTCAGGGTGTGAACGGTAAGACCCGTCTGTTCGGCAGCTTCCTTGATGGTTAAGGCCACCCGCGTATCCTCCTTTCCGATTCCGGACTCTATTTCGTTCTCATCATACACCTTCGAGTGCACTTGAAGTCAACACCGGATTTCAAGTTCTGTAAAATGTGTGAGCATGTTCCAATATGCAAAAAAACGGCCCCAACAGACGAAAAACGTCTGTGAAGCCGCCTTGCTTTCAAAGTTAAACTCCGGTTTTTTCCCGTTCCACGACCTCGATCTTGTCCTTACCGCCATAGAAATCCCACCAGGGGGTCGCAGCCTTCGACAAAATTTCACCCATACGGATCATCCGCCGCACGCCCTCGTCCTTCAGCCACGCCCGCAGCGCTTCGGCTCCATGCTTCCCGTAGATCTCGACGCCGTCCTGCCAGGTTGCCCGCCCGCACAGCACGCCCGAGAAAGGCACCCCCGCTTCTCCGGCCAGCTCCAGCGTCTCCATGAACATTTCATTGGTGACGCCCGCGCTCAAATAAATGAACGGTACACTCGTCAGACCCGCCGTAGCCTTGAAATGCGCAATCGCCTCTTCGCGCGTATATACGGCTTCGCCGCCCGCGCCCGCCCGGGTGCCTTCCACGTACTTCAGGTTAATCGGAACCTCCACTTTCAGCACGTCGATCTTGTACTTCGGCTGGGTGAATTCCCGCATGTATTTTTTCACCTTTTCCGGCTTCGCTTTGGCAAATTCCGCGCTGGCGGAGTCCTTGAGGGTATCGCTGTAGGTGACGGCCTCGAAGAAAAACGGGATATCGACGGACTCGCATTCCGCTCCGACCCGTTCAATAAAAGCATGTTTAATTGTGTTGATCTTCTCATCGTCGTCCGGGTCGTAATACATCAGAATTTTGATGGCATCGACGCCCTTCTCCGCATACCGCCGCACCGACCATTCCGGCAGAAGATCCGGCAGACGTCCTTTTTCCGTGGCATCATAGCCGGTTTCTTCATAAGCGATCAGCAGACCGGTATCCTTATGCCGGGCCTCCGCCGCATCCCAGCCGTACTCCGGATCAAGCAGAATGGCGCTGGAATAGGGCGTCAGCTCTTCAGATACCAGGCGCTTGAATTCAGCGACATGCCTTGCATCGGCTTCGCCTCCAAGCGCGTGCCCAAGCGATTTTCTAAGCGATCCCCGCTGATCAATCGCCGTCGCCACAAACAGCCCCCGGTCATCGGACAGCTTAAGCAGCCGGTCGTATTTTCCTTTGGATATTCTCACACTCATCTGTCGTTCCTCCTTCATCTCCTAATATGGCCCAACAGTTGCCCCGCTATTTCGTATTTAACCGTCAGGATGGAGATCAACCAGAAAAACTATAAATCCCGGGTGGTGAACAGACGCAATGAGATGAGGTAAGAAACCGCGATAAATACGATGTAGATGGCGCCTCCGACCAGCCATTTTTCGAGACCCAAACCCTCGGTGCCCAGTATAAAGGTCTTCAGCCCCGGAATCGCTTTAAAGATGCCTCCCAAATTCATAATGCCGAAGAACATGCCCAAAAAGAATGCGGTATTCACATATTGGGCTCCCTTGGGACCGAGCCAGTAAAATAAAGGCAGGTAAACCGAGGCCATCAGCGGTACCGACAGAATAGAGACCCCCAGCTCTCTCCAGTTCATACTCACGCTGCCATATCCCAGCTGTGTAAGCGCCAGATTGAACACCAGCGCAAAAGCTACGCCAATCAAGATAAACGGCAGTACCGATACATATTTTGAGGCAACGATTAATCTGCGGTGTACCGGAAGACTGAGCGAGAACCTGATATTCACATTTCGGATATCCTGTAGGCAGGAAGTAAGGAGCATCATCATGGCTGGGAAAGTTATAAACAGACTCACGCCGAACTGTGCGGATTTCGCATTCATAATGGACAGAATCATGAGATAGGGAACCCCAAACAGCAGAAAATTTCTGGACAGCATAAAATCCTTGCGGATCAGGGAAACGAGATTAGACATGAGCCTTGCCTCCTTTTACAGTGAAATACATAATGTCTTCGAGCGTCGGCGCTTCGAGCAGCGCATTACCCTGAAACACCCTTTCCGCTTCCCGCCGGTCTGCCGCCAAGGCTTCGAACCCGTGAGCCCCTTCCTTTACTCCGACAAAATACTTCTTAACATCCTTATCGAGCAGCTCGCGCCCGCCCTTGACCAGCACATACCGTTCCAGCACTTCATCCTTGCTGTCGCTGAATACGACTTTCCCCCGGTTCATGAAGACAATATAATCCGCGATCCGGTCCAGATCCGTTGTATTATGGGTAGAGAAGATGATCGACTTGTTCTCGTCCAGAATCTGCTCCCCGAGCAGATCCAAGAGCTCCCTGCGGAAGACGGGATCGAGGCCAGCGGTCGGTTCATCCATGAGCAGCAGGTCCGCATCGTGGGACAGCGCCACCGCCAGCGAGAACTTCATCTTCATCCCTCTCGACAGGTTCTTGATCTTGGACTTTTCGGACAGCTCGAACATTTCCAGATACCGGGTAAAGGCCGCATGATCCCAATGCTGATAAAAGGGGGCAATCATTTTTCTCATATTCCGGATCGTCATATTCTCATAGAAATAATTCTCGTCCGAGACGTACCCGATGCGTTCTTTCAGGCCAGGGTTATCCGCAAGCGTACTGCCGAATATTCGAACCTCCCCGCTGCTTGGACGTACCATATCCATCATGATCTTGATCAGCGTACTCTTCCCGGCGCCGTTGGGACCGATCAATCCGGTGATAAACCCTTTTTTTACCTCAAACTGTACCTGATTCAGCGTAAAACGTTCAAAAGACTTCGAAACTCCCCGAATTTCAACCACATTACTCATTCCTGCTCCTCCTTAAGCGTCTTGAATATGTCAACCATTTCCGCAAACCCGATCCCGAGCAGTCTGCTCTCCTCCAACACTTCTTTCATTTTCTCCTCCAGGAGCCGGCATCGCTGTTCACGGATATACTGCTGATTCATGCCGGACACGAAGGAGCCTTTTCCCACCAGAGAATTGACAAGACCTTCCCGCTCTAGTTCCTCGTATGCACGCTTAGTCGTAATGACGCTGATCTGCAAATCCTTGGCCAGTTGACGGATCGAAGGCAGAGGGTCCCCTGCGGCAAGCTCGCCCTGTAAAATCAACTGCCGGATCTGGCTTACAATCTGCGCATAAATCGGTTCTCCCGATGAGTTGGATAAAATTATGTTCATCATTCACCCCATTCTGCTGCGCTGTCTATATTGTATATATATTATATATACATTATGTTCTTTGTTGTCAACGTCATTTCCCTCTTTTTTCAAATTATTGGATGATTTATACGGCAAAAAAGCACACCCTGCGCTTGCGGCAGAATGTGCTTTTTGAGTTAATGGCAAGAAGGACGCCGTTCCTGTGATAAACCGGCCGGAGGCTATGCTTAGCCTTTGATCAGCGTCTCCGCGCCGTCGACGAACACCTTGGTGCCCGTAATGTGGGAAGCTTCTTCGCTTGCGAGGAAGAGCACCAGATTCGCGACCTCTTCGGGCTTCCCAGGAGCATTCGTCAGCGGGACGCCGTCCTGCGGGATCTCAAACGGATATTTGATTTCATCCAGATGCTCGGATTTCTTCTGGGAATCGAAAATATTGGTTTCAATAATCCCCGGGCAGACGGCGTTTACACGGATTTTATACTGGGCCAGCTCCAGCGCCGCCATCTCGGCGAATACGGCAACCGCCGCCTTGGAGGTGCTGTAAGCCGAAAATCCCGGTTGGGCGAACTGCCGGCTGCCGCTGACCGAGCTGGTTACGGTAATGGAGCCGCCTTTTTCTTTCATATAGGGAATGGCCTGCTTCACCGTCTCGAAGGTCCCGATGACGTTGTTTGTTATCGTTCCGGCCCACTCTTCCGAAGGAAAATACTCAATCGGGGACGCCATCCCCAGAGCACCCGCATTGGCAAATAAGGTATCGATGGTGCCCCACCGCTCCACCGTCTCTTTGACTGCCGGGCCAATTTCCTCGGCCTTGGAAGTATCGGCGATAAAGCTGATCGCTTCACCACCCGCGTTCTTGATCTCCGCCTCAGTCTGGCTGATGGTCTGTTCGTTCTTGTCGATTAGACTGACTTTTGCGCCTTCGGCCGCCAAACGAATGGCAGCGGCTTTGCCAATCCCGGAAGCTGCTCCTGTCACAATTGCGACCTTGTCCTGCATTCTGTTCATAGGGTTCTCCGCTCCTTTTTACGTTTGAATTTGCCCCGTAAGGCTTGAATGAATGCCTTTTGTTCATTACCCCGCCCATTCGAAAATAAACAAAAAAAAGGACACCGTATCCGGTGCCCTTGAAAGCGAAGCGGACTTCGCCTTAGGTATTGCCCGCAGGAAGCTTACCGCTCCCGATAGGCCGATGCTACTCGTAAGAGCTTTGTTCGTTCGCCTTATAGCCCTTATCTCTGCGCAGCATTTCCTTCCGCTTATCCATCTGCTCTTGCTCCATCTGATTAGCCTCATGGGAGGTCGGCGCCATCTGCGCCAAATCATTTACTGTGTTGATCAAGTTTTTGTCGGGATTCATAGATATTCTCTCCTTAACCTTACGATGTTTTCCTGGTTAGTGTCCCGGTTAGGAAGAAAATTTATGCATGGCTGTCCTGGGCTTCAGTCCCATTAGCTTGTACTCAGCGACAGTCCGATAATCTCCGACCGGCTGGCCAGCCGGATAGGCGGCCCCCAGGTGCCAAACCCCGAAGAGACAATCACGTGCAGATTCTCTTTATTCAGGTAGCCCCAGTCCAGCTCGAACAGCCGTCTCGTGATCCAGTGGATGGGCGCGATCTGTCCCCGGTGCGTGTGGCCGGAGAGAAGCACATCCACTCCCGCCGCCGCTGCGGCGTCAAAGCCTGTCGGCTGATGGTCCATCATAATGACGGGACGGGACAGATCGAGACCTTCCAGCAGGGAAGCGACGCTCTTCCGCCCTTCGCTGTCCATGCTCTCCGCCGCCTTGTCCTTTCTGCCCACAATGTAGACGCCGGCGGCCTCGGCCACTTCGTCCTGCAGCACGCGGATGCCGATGGTTCCCATCAGCTCCGTATACTTCTCGATATCCCCGCCATAATATTCATGATTGCCCAGTACGGCGTAAATGCCATAACGGGCCTTAAGCTTGCTTAGCTGCTCGCTCATCCGGTTGCGGACGAACGGCTCCAGACTGTCGTCGAGCACATCACCCGCCAGTAAAATGATATCCGGTTTCATCGCGTTCATCCGCTCCACCATCTTTTTCAAATGCCGGTTACCGACAATGTCGCCGAGATGAAGATCGGACGCCACGGCGATCTTGAGCGGTACCTTACCCTCGAATGGCTTAGGTAATCCCAGCGAATGGACGCGCAGCACCGTGCTCCACGCATTCCGTGAGCCCCACAGGATAAAGATCACCGCCAAAATCACAAGCACCACACCGGCCTCGGCGGCATAACCGGAAACATCGGCTCCGGCGAGGGAAAGAATGACATATACCAAATCGGCTACGGGCAATAAAATAATGGCGAATTGCAAAAGGGCCAGGTAGTAGGAACCAATAACCTTCAGCAGTCTCCCAGCCGGGCGCAAGGCTTCGGGCCAAGGAAGGCGGCAGAACAGATAGGCAAAAGCGACAAGCAGAAATACGGACCAGTACACTCCCGCGTTGATCCCCGGAAACCACTCCGTGAGCAACCGCAGCACATGCCAGCCGATATAGACATTAATGATTCCGAGCAGCATGATGCCGGCGGCAATGGAAACTATCATCTTCAGCTTTTTCATAGCGCACGTCTCCCTTGATTCAAGTGTTATCTGCTGTACATTTTACCACAGCCGGTTGCTCCGGTTCATTACCTTTAAATGTAAGTTCCCATCTGAAAACGCACACAAAAACGGCAGACCGGGATCTCTTCTGTCCCGACTGCCGTCTACAAATCCATTGCTATGTACCGGTTATTACGCTTTCGCTTTGCGCTGCTGGGCCAGGTAATCCCCGATCAGCCGATCGCATTTGTTAATATGGTTCAGAAGCCAGTCCGTCAAAGTGCGGTTGAGCTTGATCGTGGTCAGAACGGAAACGCCCTTGGTCTTCACCATTTCTTCCAGTTCAAGGACAGTCTTGACAAAATCCGCGTGCTCCTTCTGGTGCTCGGATAACTCCGGGAAGTGAATGTCGCTCATCAAATCTTCCTCACTGCCAAAATGCTCAATGGTGTAATCCTTCAAAAATTTGAGTGTTTCCTCGATCTTCTCGCGCCCTTGCTGATTTGAGCAGGCATCAAAAAATTCGTTCAGCTTGACCAGCAATTGACGGTGCTGACAATCGATCTTCTCGACACCGATTTCGTACGATTCCCTCCAGGTTATCATTGCCGCATCTCATCCTTATACCAAAATTTTCATATACGCTCCCATTTTCTCTCATTCGAGCGGAAAGAACAGTTAATAACATCACACGACATTTTTCGCCGTACAGGAGCCGCATGGGGTAGGTATGTAGATGCAAAAAAGCCTGATTGCTCAGGCTTCAATCGCGGCGGCCGATTTCCCGCGCTGTTTGGCGACTCTCATAGCCAAAAGGGATGCGAACAGGCATAACAGGCCTGCGGTAACGAAAGGTACGGTGTAGCTGCCAAGCCACTGACGCAGCACGCCGGCGCCGTATGCGGCCGCCGAGGCCCCAAGCTGGTGGGAGACGAGAATCCAGCCGAAGACCATCCCCGATTTTTCCCTGCCGAAATGATCAGCAGTCAGTTTGACCGTCGGCGGTACGGTTGCTATCCAGTCCAGCCCGTAGAAGACGGCAAATACCAGCAGCAGCGTATAACCTCCGTTAAGAGCATAAGGCAGGAAGATCAGCGACAGCCCGCGCAGACCGTAATACCAGAACAGCAGCCATCTGCTGTCAAAACGGTCCGACAGCCAGCCCGACAGCGTGGTGCCCGCCATATCGAACATTCCCATCAATGCGAGCAATCCGGCGGCCATGACAACCGGGATGTTAAAGTCTCCGCAGGCGGGAATCAGATGGGTACCAATCAGACCGTTGGTGGAGAAGCCGCAGAAGAAGAAAGTGCCGGCCAGCAGCCAGAACGTCCCGCTCTTCGTTACCTCCTTCAGCACGAGCAGCGGAGCCAGGAACAGATTACCCTTAAACACCGGAGGCGGGGAAATGTCGGTCTCTCCAAGAGCGGGAACACCGATGTCCGAGGGATGATTTCGCATCCAGATTGCCACGACCGGAATCAGCACGAGCAGTACCGCAACGGTCGTATAAATGGAGAACCGCCAGCCCAATCCGACCGAGATCTTAGCCAGAAGAGGCAGAAAAAGCAGCTGGCCCGTCGCCGCGCTGGCTGTAAGAATGCCGACAACGAGCCCCCTGTGCTTCACGAACCAGCGTCCCGCCACAGTGACTCCAAGCACGTTGGCGAGCGCACCGGTAGCCAGACCCATGACAATTCCCCACAGCGCAATGAACTGCCAAATCTGGGTCATCCAGGTCGAAAGGGTCAGGCTGGCAGCCAGCAAGCCAAGCGTCAGCAGCATAATTCGGCGTATCCCGAAGCGAGCCATCAGCGCAGCCGCGAAAGGACCCATGAATCCGTATAAAAAAATGCGGATCGACATGGCGCCCGACACAGCCGACCGGCTCCAGCCGAATTCCTGTTCAAATTGCAGCATGAGTACGCTTGGAATCGAACTGATAGCCGCCGAAACCAGCAATACGAGAAAAACAATGGAAACTACATTCCATCCATAATACCACCTGGGAGCTAAATGAGTATGGCGCATCCCTTCACTCCTGTTCCTATCACTTTTCTATTTAAGAACTAACATTCTTTTATTCGGTAAAAAAATTTAAAAAATGGCCGAAAGCGCAACTTGATATACATCCTGAAGTGTTTTGCGGTCAACCGCCGTCTTCGCCATAATATGCAATCCCTGCTTCACCCCGACCAGGAACCGCGACAGCTCGCGGAGGTTGCGCTTTCCTTTCAGCGCCCCTTCCTTCTGTGCGCGCAGCAGGAAGCTGTAGAACCTGTTCTCCATATCCAGCAGGCTGGCCTCCACTCGGTTTGCCACCTTGGGGTCGAAGGGCGCCAGCTCAACGGCCGTATTGGCGATTAAGCATCCGCGACGTTCTTTGGCATTGTCCATGGATCTGTCGATCAGCCGCTCGAAAAAAGCGGTAAGCTGCTCCTTCGGTTTGCCGGACTCCTCGAGAACCGCAAAGGGTCTTCCCGCCGACTGATGCCGAAACCGGTCAAGCGCGGCCAGAAACAACTCATTCTTATCCCCGAACGTTTCGTACAAGCTGCCGCGATGTACTCCCGTGTGCTCGCAAAGATCTTGAACCGATGTTTTTTCATAGCCCTTGCTCCAGAACAGTTCCATCGCTTTGTCGAGCGCTGTTTCTTCGTCGAATTCCCGGGGTCTTGCCATCGTTTCCCCTCCTCTCAGATTCCATCATACTTATTTAAGAACGTTCATTCAAGTATTTTGTGGAAAAATGGTTTTGGCATTCGCTGTATGCCCTTTTAACCAATGGCATGATAAAATAACGGCAGAACATTTTCCGTTATAATCAACAGCAAATTTCACGTATCGATTGGAGGTCACGGCGTACATAATGAAAATGGAAACAACCCGGGCACAGACTGCCGGGAGCCGCACGAATGAAGATAGCTTTATTACGGGTGTCAAAGACTGCCTGCCCACTCTGCTCGGTTATTTAAGCATCGGGTTTGCGGCGGGTGTGGTGGAGAAAACAGCGGGGTTAAGCCTAACGGAGATTATCCTAATGTCTCTTGTGCTCTATGCCGGCTCCGCCCAGTTTATCGCCGCGGGGATGATTGCCATGGGCAGTCCGTCAGCCGGCATCATCATAACCATTCTGTTCGTTAATCTGCGGCATCTTCTGTTGAGCGCAGCCATATCACCCTACTTCCGGCATTTAACGCCTATGCGCAACCTGCTGGTCGGCGTCCTTCTAACGGATGAGACCTTCGGCGTCGCCATTAACGAAGCGGCCAAGCGCAAGAGCATCAGCGAGAAATGGATGCACGGGCTGAACGTGACTGCTTATTTGAACTGGTGCGCCGCCAACATTGCCGGTGCCCTTCTCGGACAGTGGATTACAAGCCCCGAGAGATTCGGCCTTGATTATGCGCTGCCGGCCATGTTTATCGGTCTGCTGGTGCTCTCGATACTCAGCCGGCGCGCTTTTCGGACGGATATCGTTGTCGGTCTGGCTGCGGCTGCCGTGGCGATCGGCGTGTCATTATGGATCTCCCCAACTGCAGGGGTTATAACGGCAACCATCCTGGCGGCAACGATCGGAATGGCGGTGGAACGATGGAAGTAAGAAGCGAAATCCTGTGGATTATCCTTGGTTCGGCCGCCGTTACCGTGATTCCGCGCGTGCTGCCGTTAATGGTACTCAGCCGTTTCAAGCTTCCGGATTGGAGCATGCGGTGGCTGAATCATGTGCCAGTGTCCATTATGGCCGCTCTGGTGGCGCAGGAGCTGTTTATACAGGACGGCAAGCTAGCCCCGCTGGCAACCAATACGGAGCTGTTCGCGGCGATTCCCGCTTTTCTCGTCGCCATCTTTACGCGCAGCCTGCTCGGAACAGTGACCGTGGGCATCGTATCGCTTATGCTGCTGCGTCTGGTTCTGCCGGGTTAACCGCTCATAGTAAGTGCCGCTCATCCCGCATTACGTGCGGAGGAGCGGCTTCAGGTCCGCAATCACTTGCTGAAGCTGGGACGAGCACTGCTCGTACAGCTTTTTGCCGTCTTCACTTTCCGTGGACAGCCCGAACAATTCCAAATCGGCTTCGCATTTTTTCAGCAGGGCGTACAGCTGCGGCTTCTCCTGAGGCTGCGGGACCTGAGCATTGTCGGCGTACAAATCGACGGTTAACTCCCCGTAGGAATCAATTTGTCCCAGGAATATATCCTGCATGTTAAGCTGCTGCTTCTCGAGTTCATCCATCAGCCATTTTGGCGTCTTTCCCATCATATCCAGCGCTTCAGGCATCAGTTTCCCGTCCATTATAACAGCTTGCGTTTCTTTCTCAGGAGCGACCTTGATTCCCAAATGCTTCGGAGTAAGGGGCTGATTCTCGCGGTTAAGCAGTACGTTGATCTGTCCGTTCGCTTCCATAATCGCAAATTCGACGTCGGCTACCTTGAACACGTCTCTCCCCCGAAGTTGCTCCAGCAGATCATCAGTAGTCAGGCGCTCTTTTTTAAGGTTTTCCTCCAAAATCTTGCCGTCCTTGATCAGTACGGTCGCTTTGAAATCGACGAAGTCTCTGGCCTTCTTGCTTTTGAGCTGCAGAAATTCGATCCCGAAGGAAATGGCGACCCATACCAGAATTGCAATCATGCCCAAATGCCAGTTATTGTCCGTATCCAGCGAGATGTAGGCCGCTAAGCTGCCAAGAGTGATCCCCGTAATATATTCGAAGAAAGAAAGCTGGGACACCTGTCTTTTGCCAAGTATCTTTGTTAACAAAAACAGCACGACCACCGCAACAATGGTACGTAATATAACCTCCAGCCAAGTCGGCATTTCAGCGCCCTCCCTTTGTTTTGCATGCAAATCCTAACCAAATTCATTATGGCTCAAAGCGCCGGAACCTATCCGAAATCCGCCTGTTCTTTTTTGGCAAAACTGGATTCCGTCTTATGCATAATCTGAGCTTGCGGCGCAAATATTAGCGTGGTGCATCACAATTAATCATTAGAATACAGGAGGAATTGACGATGACAGTAGCTTCAGACGTAAAAACCTGCCTTTCATCATTGAAAAGCGCTCAAGCAAGCCTTGAGCAGTTCGCATTGAGCACTCAGAATCAGGACGCCAAAACGCTGTTTACCTCTGCTGCACAGCAAACCCAGCAAATCGTGCAACAGGTCGAAAACCGCGTACAGCAGCTCGAGAAAGAAGAACCTCAATACCGCGGATTCTAAGGCAACGGAGCAGAAAAAGGCCTCATTCTCCACGAAGCTGTGGGAGTGAGGCCTTCATTCATTTTATTACTCAACATCAAAATCAAGCTTAACCATTCTGAATGAAATCCCTCAAAAATTTCTCAATGTTTCCGTTCCATTTATCCCCGCTCGCATCCAGCATACCGAGCACGCTCTGGATCGTCTTCAGAACACTGCTGTCCCCCGCCCCGTTCAGCACCGCTTTCTCATAGGCTTGTTTCAATTCGGGATCGATTATTGTCGGTTCGCCTTGGGCTCCGTATTGATAGGCGGGAGTATTATTGGAGCCGAAGAACACGAAGGTTTCCATCAGTCTCAGCTTTTCCTTCACCGCTGCCGTACGATTGGATGTTGGATATGCTTTTACAAAAGCCTCAAGTGCAAGCGTCCGGTTAATCAGCTCATTCCAAGGAATAATGATGGCCGCGTCGCTCAGTGCAGGCTTGTTGGAATCGGCAGCCATAAGGTCAATATAGGCGGCGATGTCTTTCCCTATATAAGGCTTGAAATATTTGAAGCCCTCGTAATGCATGACGGGGTAGTACATACCTTCGCTGGTCTCCAGCTTGTATCCGTAACCATAGGACTCAGTCAGTAGGCTGCGGACGCTGTTATCCGTAATATACTTGAGCAAACTGCTGTAAGTGAGCCCTGTCTCCCTCCCGCCTTTGCGATAAGCGGCGTCTATGGCTTTCTGAACCTTCTCAGGAAAGAATTTTTCCGAAAAAGCGTTCAGTCTCGCCTTCTGCGCATTTTCCAGTTGAAGCACCATGACGGTGGCTCGCCAGGAATCGGCCCGTTTAAGATTGTTGAGCAGATAGTTACGGGCCTGGATCAGGCTGTACGGTGTTTTGGCCGAATTTTTCAAGTATTTCTGGAATTGATTATACACGCCTAACGATTGCTCGGAGGTAACAGCTGCCGCGGGCGGCGTAGCCGATACTGACTCTGCGATTGCAGCTGAGCTGCCTCCCGTTCCCAAAATGATGGCCAGCCCGAGCAGGGCATTTCTTTTTATTTTTGCGGATGATTGACCTAGCGTTTTCATATACACCCTTCTTTCCAAGCTGTTTGTTTAAAGTCCATATACCCTCTGGACGCGCACCCGCCCCAATTTGTTGCATACAATCTGGAGAATGGTAAAAGCCCCCCGGCATTGGCCGAAGGGCTTGAAGCGATTAAAGCTTTGCTAGTGTATGGCGCCTTCCTGCGGATGGCGGACGGCTACACGCTTCAGGAAGAAGGCGAGGATCAAGCCGGCGAGGGTCAGCGACATGGCGAAAATAAAGGAGTGCTGGACCCCCTGCGTAAAGGCAGCCAGCTGCTGTGCCGGGTCCTGCGGATTCTTCACACTTTTCAGATAGCTGTTCGTGCCGGCCGTCATGATGCTGAT
Source organism: Paenibacillus apii (assembly GCF_011043685.1). NCBI lineage: Bacteria > Bacillati > Bacillota > Bacilli > Caryophanales > Paenibacillaceae > Paenibacillus > Paenibacillus apii. Next base: position 90,124 of record NZ_JAAKGU010000001.1, read on the forward strand.
CGCAAGCGCGGTGCCTATAGCTCCTGCTACCTGCTGGAGCGTGTTCATGATGGCTGTGCCGTGCGGGTACAGCTCAAGCGGAAGCTGGTTGATCCCGTTCGTTTGGGCCGGCATGAACACCATCGATATCCCGATCATCAGCGCGCTGTGCAGCACGATCACGAACGCCACGGCGGAAGCCGTGTTAATGCCCGAGAACAGCCACAGCGTGGCGGCGACAATGGCCAATCCCGGAATGACCAGCCATTTCGGGCCGAATTTGTCGAACAGCTTGCCCATCAACGGCGAAAACAAGCCGTTAATCAGTCCGCCCGGCAGGAGGATCAGACCCGCCTTGAATGCGCTGTAACCCTGTCCGTTAATCAAATACAGCGGCAGAATCAGCATTGCGGCCAAAATGACAATCATACAGACGAAGATCAACAGCAGTCCCACTACGAACATCGGATACTTGAATACTTTAAGATCCATCAGCGGCTGTTTCATTGTAAGCTGGCGCCAGACGAACAGAATCAGCGCAAAAGCCCCTGCCGCGATGGCAATCCATACTTTAAGGCTGTTCCAGCCGTCTTCTTCTCCGGCGCTGCTGAACCCGAACACGACGCCGCCAAAGCCGACGGAAGACAAAAAAATCGACAGCCAGTCGATGACGGGCTTGGTCACTTTCGTAATATTTTGCATAAAGACCATCCCAAAAATCAGGGCAATCACAAGAAACGGCAGCGACATCCAGAAAATCCAGTGCCAGCTCAATCTCTCGATAAGGAGTCCTGCGATCGTCGGACCGGTAGCGGGGGCCACCATAATGACCAGGCCGATCATCCCCATCGCCGCGCCTCTTTCTTCAGCCGGAATCAGTACCAGAATCGTATTGAACATGAGCGGCAGCAGAAGAGCCGTTCCCATAGCCTGCACGACCCGGGCAACCAGCAAAAATTCAAAGTTTGGCGAGGCGGCGGCAAGCGCCGTTCCAATTATGGAAAATAACAAGGATGCGATAAACAATTGCCTGGTCGTGAACCGTTGAATCAGCAATCCCGAGAGGGGAACCAGAATTCCCAGCGTCAGCAAGTATGCGGTGGTCAGCCACTGCGCCGTAGTCGGCGTAATATTCAAGGCTTTCATCAAGTCGCTCAGCGCGACATTAAGCGCCGTTTCACTGAACATGCCGATAAAGCCGCTTAGCAGCAGCGAAACCAGGATCGGCATTTTCCTGACCCTTTCCTTGTTAATATCTGTTGATGATATCGTATTTTCCACACCTAATCCTCCTATTTCTCTGTATTATCACCTATATTATAACAGTTGGTCTCCATAACAAAACTATAAATTTAAACTAAAAGCAAATGGATTTATCTTTCAAAAAATGGACGTTGCAATTATACTGATATTATTCCAATACGCGAGGTGGGTATTATGACCGATACTTCAAGGGGGATTCCCAGACCGCTAGTTCGGGTCAACCAATCGGTTATCGTTTTGTCCGTGCTTCTGACCTGGTTTACCGGCTTTTACTGGTTTCTGGCTGTGCCGCTGGCCGCAGGGCTGCTCGGTCTGATCTTTCGTTACAATCCGATTATCAAGCTCTCCGCGCGGTTTCTGCGCAAGGACCGCTCCGCCTATGTTCTCGAAGATGAGGAGCAGCAGCAGTTCAATCAAACGATCGCCGTCATCTGTCTGGCTGCCGGACTGGCCAGCTATCTTGCAGGCTGGTTAACCGCGGCGTATATCTTCACCGCTATTGTAGGAACCGCCGCTCTGGTCGCCATCCTCGGCTTCTGCATCGGCTGCTTCATCCATTATCAATGGAAAATGTACTTATACAGACGCCGGCAAGGAAGCTCCCACTAACCAGCCGTGCAAAAGAAAACAGCCCGCATAATCGCCGGAAGCCGGCGGTTGTTCGGGCTGTTTTTTACTCTTCTTCGCCTGCGACCGACCAGCGGTGGCTGAACTTTTCCAGGCGGGGATGCAGGGCTTGCGGTTTCTCCGAAAGCAGCAGACGCAGATTCTTGATCCATTCTTCGAATGACGAGAACGATGCAAAGAGATCGGCCGTCTCCGGCGTGAGATACAGAAAATGCGGCCCCGAATACCGCTCGGTCAAATGGCGCAGCGCGGCGTCGATGGGCGTATACTTTTTCCGCTTGCCCTCCCAGTTCTCCACGGTGATGAATGAAGCACCCTGCTCTCTTTTCCAATCGTGCAGCCTGTCTTCGCGCTTATAATAAGAGCTTACGGGTTCCTTGGACATTCTGCGCACCGTCTCCTCATGGAGCGGATAAAGCACTAGCTTACCGAAGTTCTTATCTCGTGCGGTCTGCGCCGCCGCCCTCAGTTCATCATCAGTTGTATGTTCGAAGGAATCGTAATAGATTAACGTCCCTCTTGGCTTCTCCGCCGGCGGCTCGTAGCCGTAGGGCACATGCTGTACTTCTCTTCCCATTGGTAGACCTCCCGGTTAGTTTGTTTATTTATTGTAGCATTTCCTATAAAGTTGCGGGGTATCTAATAATTCTTGCTGAATGAGGCAGGTTAATTAATCACATTAAATAAACCCCTCACTTCACCCGCAGCATCCCACAAATATCGAGTCCAATCGCGATTCTTCCTGGTTAGTCCCCCATTAATTAATGTGATTAAGTTATTTTATTAATGCCATTAATTTATTTAAGTACAGCCTTCTCAGCATTCAACCGTTGGTATTTAATCTATTAAAATTGAATATAATTCCATTGACATATTGAAGAATCGCCATACAATAAAAGCTATTCCTATTTATCCGATTGGTTTATTGGAATAAACAACATACTAGGAGGTACATAATGAATCAAAGAACACTAATCATTACACTTGGAGCTCTGGCTGTCGCTATTAATGTGGTTGCCGGCACGGTCGTAAGCAATCTGAAAATTCCTTTCCTGTTTCTGGACACGGTGGGCACTATCTTTATTGCCGCTGTATTCGGACCGCTCTGGGGCGCTCTGGTCGGCCTTCTGACTAATCTGGTGCTAGGTGTCACATCCGGTTACACTGCCATTCCTTTCGCCCTTGTTAATGTGATTGTCGGTCTGGTCGTCGGTTACTCGGCCCGTAAGAACGGATACCGCTTCTCTTCTGCCTTAATCTCCGGCATTGTGCTTGGCCTCCTGTGCCCGATCGTCGGCACTATTATTGCTGTCGGTTTGTTCGGCGGCTTTACCGGAGGCGTTCAGGACGTGGCTGTACTCTGGCTGAAGCAGGCTGGAACGAGTCTGTTCGCCGCCGCATTCCTGCCCCGCCTTGGGGAAAATCTCATTGATAAAATTCTGTCAGCCCTTCTGGTCTACTATATTGTGAAAAACTTGCCGCAATCCTTAATAAACCCTCGCGGTTACAAGAAACGGAATAGCCATGTTGCGTAGCAAACGATTAATCGTCGCCTCACATTGCGTCATTAACCAAAATGCCGTCGTAAAAGAAGAAGCTCGTAGTCCCGGCATAATGAAAGCGGCTGTGGATTGGAGCTACGAGAAGGGATATGGCATCTTTCAATTGCCCTGCCCTGAGTTCACCTTTCTCGGCCCCGAGCGGCCTCCGATGACCGTGGAGGAATACGATACCCCGGAGTTTCACGCCCACAACCGCCGGATTTTACTCCCGGCCATTGAACAGCTGAAGGTGTATCAGGATCACGGGTACACCATCGTTGGAGGTCTCGGTATTGCCGGCAGCCCCTCCTGCGATCCCGGAAAAGGCGTGTTTATGCGCGACTTCCTGGAGCTCGCGGCGGAAAACGGCGTAAATATCGATTTTTTCTGGCAAATTCCCAACACGGCCGATGGAATCTTCGATCCGGACAATGATAACAGCGTATTCGGTCCGGTCACAGCAGGACAACAGGATGATCTACATAAGAAGTCTGCTGGCACAAAGAGCAAAGAAGGCAATCAGCTATGATCGACATTCAAGGCGTAACCTTTTATTATTATGAACCCGCAGAATCGGAAACGGACGCCGGCCATAGGCCGGCTGTTTCCAACGTCTCTCTTGCTATTGAGCCCGGGGAATTTGTAGCTTTCCTAGGACGCAACGGGTCCGGTAAATCATCGTTGTCCCGTCTGCTTAACGGTATTGAGCTTCCGAGCATGGGTACGGTTCAAGTCGAAGACCGCATGACTGCAAACCGGTACGAGCTTCATGACATTCGGCGGGCCGTGCAAATTGTATTCCAGAATCCTGAGAATCAGCAGGTCGGAATTACCGTGGGCGAAGATATCGCGTTCGGTCTGTCCAATATCGGTTGGCCGCAGGAGGATATCGCCCGGCGGATCGCTTGGGCCATCGAATTGGTGGGACTGGATGCCGATGAAGACCGCCCTGTAACCCATCTGTCGGGCGGGGAAAAGCAAAAGCTTGCCCTCGCAGCGGTTCTGGCGCTGGCCCCCCGCTGTCTCATTCTCGATGAGACCACTTCTATGCTTGATCCCGTGGCAAGGCGCCAGTTCGTCGAGACGTTGAACAAGGTCCGCAAGGAATATCCTGTAACTTTGATTTACATTACACACCATCTGGAAGAAGTGATGGACGCGGATCGCTGGTTCCTTTTTCAAGACGGTAAAGTTGCCGCTGCCGGAACTCCGGCCGAGCTGGAGCTGAATTCCGCCCTACTCAAGGAATGCGGGTTGGAGCTGCCGTATTACCGGCAGTTGGCGATACAGCTTCGGGGTCACGGTATTCCCGTATCCGCAAAGCTGAGCGCGGAAGAATTGCGAGGGTTGTTATGCAAATCCGACTAAACCATGTTAGTTTCAGTTATATAAAGGGGCGCAGAAAGAAGCCGCATAACGGTCCATGGGTACTTCAGGATCTTAGCGTGACTGTGGAAAGCGGTGAAATGCTGGCTATTGCCGGAAAGTCCGGAGAAGGCAAATCGACGTTTCTGCAGCTGCTGAAGGGCTTTATCGCCCCTTCGTCCGGAACGATTCTGCTGGACGGCACCAACCCTCATCTCAGTCGTCGGCCGGAGCTGTTCGACCTGATCGGCTTTATTTTTCAATATCCGGAGCATCAGCTGTTCGCGGCTACAGTCTTTGATGATATTGCGTTTGGACTGCGTCACCGGAAGCTGTCTTCGGACGTTCAGAAGGAGAAAGTTCGCAAAGCTATGGCAGCGGTGGAGCTGGATTACGAAGCATTCAAGGACCGCAGTCCTTTCGAGCTAAGCGGCGGTGAGAAACGGCGCGTGGCAATAGCGGGAGTCGTTGTGCTGGAGCCCGAAGTGCTGATACTGGATGAGCCGACAGCCGGGCTAGATTTGCAGTCGCGGTCCTCCCTCTTCAACCTCCTGCACTCGCTGAACAAAGACGCGGGGATTACCGTCATTTGGGTCAGCCATCAACTGGAGGAAATTCTGGAACACTCCTCACGCCTACTGGCGCTTAAAGAGGGAGCCTTCCTTGCCGACGGCCCACCTTCCCGGCTGCTGTCCGACCCGGATGTCTTAAAAGCCTTTGGATGGGAAGAACCTCCCGTTCTTACTGTTTCGCGTCTACTTCGTGAGATCGGCGCAATTCCCGAGGGGACACTCCTCTCACCGTCTCAAGCGGCCAAAGCCGTGAGCGGCTTCCTGAACCGCCATGAAAATCTGCTGTATAGAAATTGAGGGAGTGCTTTATGTCCGTTAATGGTTTCTTGTTGTATCAGAAGAAAAATTCCTGGCTGGAGCGCTGGGACCCGCGCATGAAAATCATAGCTATTTTCTTGTTCGGAGCCTCCCTGCTCCTGACGCATCATATCGTGCTGAAAACAGCCCAACTGGCGATGCTGATCATAATGTGGGGCATTGCACGGCTGTCGTGGAAGGTGCTGGCTGTTACGGTGCTCTCTTTGTCGATATTTTTTCTCTCGACGATGATTTACCAGGCTGTGCTTACTCCCGCTCCGGGGGACATTATGTCTGAGTGGGGCTGGCTGCGCTTTTCCCCCGAAGGAGCGCTTAGAGGCGTGATGATGTGCGAGCAGATTGCCGGCATTGTTATTCTGCTTTCATTGCTCGTCCGGACGACGTCACCAATTATTTTGGCGGAAGGCCTGGAAATTCTGCTAAAGCCGCTAAAAAAATGGCGTTTGCCGGTTCATGAAGCCGTCATGATGTTCTCCATCGCGCTGCGGTTTCTTCCGATTCTCATCGAGGAGTTTGACAAAATCCGCAAAGCGCAGCTTGCCCGGGGAGGCGGCTTTCATCGCGGAGGAATAGCTTCCCGCTTCGGCGGGGTCCTCCCGATGCTGATGCCGCTCTTCGTGATGTCCATTCTGCGCGCCAAGGATCTGGCTGTAGCGATGGAATCCCGCTGCTATCAAGGCGATGAGGGAAGAACACCGATCCGTATTTACCGATTCGGGTTCAGTGACTATGCGGTATTCATCTTTGCCGTATGCAATCTGCTGCTTGTATTTATGATATAACAAGAATAAGCTTCCGGCTTTCACCGGAAGCTTATTCTTCAAGTAACAGGCAGCAGTATTTATGACCCCGCCCCTTTATAACGGCGCACTCCCCGGCTCCACACAAACAAGCCGATGCTGACAAAGATTGCGCCCATGACCGGGGTCAGCAGCGCCATCCGCGTCATCTCTTCCCGCTGAAGGAACAGCCCTGCCGGATAGACGCCCACAAAGGCGAATGGCAAAATCCAGGTCAGCAGCACCTGAATCGCCCGGTTGTACATCGTCACCGGATAGCGGCCGTATGACTGGATGTTGTACATCAGCGGGATGATGCCTGTGGGCGCGTCCGAGAAGAATGACAACGCCGTCAGAGTTGTATAGATTCCCATATAAATAGCCGAAGCGCTGATCGTCAGCAGAATTAACGCCGGAATTGTCCACCACTCGAACGGCAGCCCCATATTCAGGCCGCTGACCGCCATAATGAGCAGTCCGATCAGCGAGCCGATCAGCGAGGGCGGGTCCACATTTTCCAGAAATATCTGAAACAGATTGTGGGCGGGACGCGTTAAAATACGGTCCATTTCCCCTTTGACGATATAGCGCTCGCTGAAATTCCACATATTCACGAAACAGGCGAACACACCCCAAGGTACCATGAAGAAGCCGTAAACAAAGACTACCTCGTTCTGACTCCAGCCGGCAAGGCTGTTCGTATGCATAAAGATAACGAAAATAAATATCAGATTCGTCACCTGAAATAAAAGATCCGAGATAACCTCTACCCAAAAATCCGCGCGGTAGGTGAGCCGGGTCTTCATGTAATTTTTCAAATATTCGGACAGCAGTCCCAAATGGTACATCTCTTCATCAACCTCCCTGCACGAACAGACGCTGCCGCGCCGCGCGGTATAACCAGAACAGCGGAATCAGCAGAAGCGCAAACCAGATGAGCTGAACGCCAAACACATTCCAAATCCCCACACCCTGCACCCGACCGGTAAAGACAGAGCCCGGAAGATAGGTAATCGCCTGAAACGGCAGCAGTTTGAGAATGGCAGACAGCCAGTCTGGGAACAGACTGATCGGAATGATCAGACCGGAGAACAAATCGACGACGACGCGCTTCATGCGCATCAGCCCTTCATTATTCTCCACGAAGAATGCCAGCAGGCCGGTAATGATGTTAAGCTGCGAATTGATCAGGAAGCTGAAGAAGAGCATAACCAAAAAGCCTGCCCACGCCGCAGGATCATGAGGAAGACGCACCGGAAACAGCAGCATGGCAAGCGCCATGCCCGGAATCATAAACAGCATAAATCGGAACATTCCCTCTCCGAGACCCTGCATCATTTTGGCAAGCACATAATTGTAGGGCCTGATAAACTGGATGGCAATGCTCCCGTCGCGTATATCGCTCGAAATCTCTCTGTCAAGATTATTGAAATAGAACGCCCTGGCCATCCAGGAGACGGCCACATAAGTCGTCATCTGCGATGCGGTGAAGCCGCCGAGCGACTCCCCCTGCCCGTAAATGGCTTTCCAGGTGAAATAATTGACGCCGATGTTAAGAGAATAGATCAGGATTCCTGTGTAATAATTCAGCCGGTAAGCCAGCATGGTCAAAAAGCGGATACGGATAAAATCGAAATATGCCTGAAGCAGCAGCCTTCGCTCGGCCCTCTTACCCCGCTGTCCTTCCACTCCCCCGTCCCGGTTCCCCCGAGGAGAGCCCGCTTCGGAAAGTGCATTAAACATGCCCGGCTCCTTCCCGAGGCAGCGACGTGACCGCCTCCTCCGCCTTATTCGCAGAACCGGACTGGTAAATACTGCGGACAATATCGTCCGTATTCGTTTCGATAATCTTGATATCCGTAATATCGGCTTGTCCGACGACCCGGCCGAGCACATCCGATACGTTCAGCTCCAGCGGGATCCATACCGTAGCGGCCAGAGGGTTCTCTGCGGTCCATTTTACAGGCATCCCTTCCGTCAGCAGTTCCAGACGATCAAGCTTCGTGGCTGTTCCGAACTGGAAGGCCACTTCGCGGCCGGTTCCCCAGCGCTGCTTCAACTCCTCAAGCCCGCCGTCATAAATAATGCTTCCGTCATCAAGCATAATCACCCGCGAACACAGCGCCTCAATGTCCTGCAGGTCATGGGTGGTAAGCAGAATCGTCGTACCGTACTCACGGTTCATATCTTTGAGGAACGAGCGGATTTCCGACTTGACCACAATATCCAGGCCAATCGTTGGTTCATCAAGAAACACGATGGATGGATTGTGCAGCAGGGCCGCCACCAGCTCGCAGCGCATCCGCTGACCGAGACTGAGCTTGCGGACAGGGCGGTTCAAGAGATCCTGCAGCTCAAGTCTCTCCACCAGCTCGTCCAGCCGCTTTTTATAATCGGCCTCATCCACGCGGTACACCTTGCGCAGAAGCTCGAACGATTCGACCACGCCGATATCCCACCAGAGCTGGCTGCGCTGGCCGAACACGACGCCGATGTTGCGGACGAATTTCTCGCGCTCTTCGTAAGGGACGTATCCCCCGACAGTCAGGTGGCCGGAGGTTGGCACCAGGATGCCGGTCAGCATCTTGATCGTCGTTGACTTGCCGGCGCCGTTCTCGCCGATATATCCGCAGATTTCCCCCTCCGGAATTTGGAACGAGATATCCTTGACCGCGGCCACTTCGCTGTATTCCCGCTTAAACAAATCAACGAAGGCCCCTTTGAGGCCTCCGCGGTTTTTTTGCACTTTGAAGGTTTTTCGTAAATCACGTACATCAATTGCCGCCATAATCTACCTCGCATACAATTTAATTCACTCAAAGGCCATTATATAGGAACGGGCCCAAAAGCACCACCCTTTAAAGTTACGGCCCTTTACCGTGCTATTGTTCCCGGCAGCGAATTCCCGTCCTGCGCTTCAAGATGGCCGGAGCGGAGCACTTTCGTGCGCAAATATTTCTCATTAAAAACGGACACATCGCCCCACAGCGGCACCCGTTTCACCGCGTTCATCCCGGCAGCCTTCAAGGCTTTCAGCTTCTTGGGATTGTTCGTGATCAGCGTTACCGGCTTGCTGCGCAGGCGCTGAAGCACGCTGATGGCGTCCGTATAGCTTCGGGAATCGTCTTCAAAGCCCAGCTCCAGGTTCGCTTCCACTGTATCGAAGCCCTCTTCCTGCAGAAGGTAAGCCATCGCCTTGCTGAACAGCCCGATGCCTCTTCCCTCATGATTGGCCAGATAAAATAGAGCGCCGGAGCCGTTCTCTACGATCATCTTCATCGACTGGTGAAGCTGGTAGCCGCAGTCGCAGCGCTTGCTGCCAAAAATATCGCCCGTATGGCAGATGCTGTGCATCCGGATCAGCGCGTTGTCGGCATGCTCGAAATCCCCATACACCAGTACGCTGGATTGCTGGCTGTCCGCAAGCTTCATTCCGGCCAGACGGCCAATCAGCTTCTCCGTCATATCTTCACCGGCAAGCTCCTGACGCTCTTCGTCCGTTACATGGAGCCAGCTGTACCACTTGAAAGTCACCGTCTCTCCGTTCAGGTTCACCGGCAGTGTGATTGGCCCGACCAGAATGTTGGCGGAATCGTTCAGATCAATGGTTTGGATTTTATTTTTCAGTATGGATACAATCTCAGGTTTGATCATGAGCGCACCTTCCTCATTTGTGTAGTTCATTATAATCGGCCGCTCGCAGCAGAGTCGATTTATTTTAAATTCGAGTAACTATTTGTAAGTAAGTTTATCATTGTAATATATATTCGTCAAGTTATAATACATATATAAATATTTATAATTACTTATAGTAAGTTTATGTTATAATGAAGGCTGAGGTGATGGTATGAAAAATTTTGAAATGTGCCCCCGCTTTGAAAAAGCAGTCGATCTGCTCAGCAAGCGTTGGGTCGCCCTGATCGTATTCGTATTGATTCCCGGCCCATGCCGGTTTGGCGAAATTGAAAGCTGCTTGTCCAATCTCAGCGGCAAAGTGCTGTCCGACCGTTTGAAGGAGTTGGAAAATGAAGGAATTATTCAAAGAACCGTCTATCCCGAAATTCCGGTAAGAATCGAGTACTCGCTGACTCCGAAGGGAACCGCGCTGGCACCTATTTTGAAGGAGATCGGCAATTGGTCCTCGGATTGGGTTGAGCTTGAAGCCAAACGCACTTCATAACCGGTGGACATAAATAACGCCCTTTTTATTCCTTATGTGGAAATTAAAGGGCGTTTTTTCAATATAAAGTATTCGGATTAATAGCATTACAATGGTAGGAATATACATAATTATGTCATATTATAGAATTATTTTATGTCGATAATCATATTCAAGCGTTGAAAACGACAGGGAAATATAGTAATTTAAAGGAGTGAAGCAAACTACTAAATGAATAGAGAGGCGGAGTTATTATGGAAAGCATGTGTATGGAAATGATGATGACGATGTGTATGGAAGACATGATGGCCAAGATGAAATGCATGAAAATGTGCATGGAAAAAATGTCGAAGATGGACGGCATGGAATCCATGGACATGGAAATGATGATGCAAAAAATGCAAGACTGCGATGAAATGATGACAATGTGTATGACTATGATGCGTGAAAGCATGCCTATGTCTAAATAATTGTATCAAAAGATTCCAGTCTTGGCAGAGCAGACAACTGCATGCCAATTTTTTATGCCCTTTTTCAGGCTTTCTCTATTCTAGTAACGCGCATGAATATACTTATCCTGAAGCTTTTTAGCCAAAGAAATTCTCTCCAGTTTAAGTTCCCAGACCCGCTCTCTCCACGCTCTCGCTTGATTATCGCTCCCGCCGTTTCTCAGCTTCTCGAACAACTCCAGCAAAACCGCATTGATATCATCAAAACGGACCCACATTTCTTTAATCTTCTGTTCACGAATTTCAGCCTCTGTCATGCTCTTCAGCTGCTGCAAGGTTTGGATGAGTTCGGCCTGCCACTGGGCATCGCCAATTTGCTTCGCATAATTATATAAGTCCAGGTAATCATCGACAGACATTTCTACATCTCCTCGTTTTTCTTTATACCAAGTATTATACTCGGTATTATAGATATTGCAATACCTTTCTAAAAAAAGTAAAACCGCCCTCACAGGGAGAGCGGATAAATATGGATTATTCATTGATTAGTTTTGCCTTAAATTCTTACGGAGTCCGTCCAACGGGAGGAACAGCGAAAATGTGCTGCCTCTGCCCGGAGCCGATGCCGTTTTGATGTATCCCCCTTGCTCGGTGATGATTTTGCGGGTCAGATACAGTCCCAGACCGACGCCTTCGGCCTCCCGGACATTCGTTCCGCGATAGAACCGCTTGAAAATCTCATTTAGTTCATCGGGCGGTATTCCCTGTCCGTTATCGGCAATATCGATTCTGGCGAACAGATCGTACGCGGTTAGCGTAACTGTGATACATCCGTCCGCCTCCGTGTATTTCACCGCGTTGTCGATCACGTTATACACCGCCTCGGCCGTCCATTTGACGTCATGGGGAAGCACGATCCCCTGTCGGCCCTTCCATTCAATCGTTACATTCTTGCTCTCAGCCGAGGGAAAGGCCTGCCTTATGGCGACAAGTACCGTATTGCCGAGGTCTTTGGCTTCCTTATCAATCGAGATAATCCCGGACTCGAGTCGCGATAATTGAATCAGACTGTCGAGCAGCCACGCCAGCTTGTCGGTCTGACTCTTTAATCGGCGGGTAAACTCCGGGCGTTGTTCAGGCGATAATCCGGAGTCGTCAAGCAGGCTGCTGTACATGGCTAAATTGGCTAGAGGCGTCTTGAGCTGGTGGGAGATATCCGAGATCAATGATTTGATCTCCCTGTTTTCCTGAAGATATCGTTCTCTCTGCGCGGACAAAATCCCCGTTAGTTGGATCACCTGGCTCTGCAGCTTGGACAGCAATGTGTCTTCGGTTGTGGAAAATACCTCCTGATCCCTCCGGTGAATGAGGCCCTGTATCATTTCGGACAGTTGTTCAAGAGCGTTCTCTGTTCTTCTGCGGACAGAAAGCACGAAGCCCGTACATATGGCAGCCGAGCTTGCCAAATAGACGAAGCTGCCGATTAGGACCGGAGTCTCCGGACGGAAACGGAGCAGCAGCAAGGCGAACAGGGCGGATACCAAGGCAAAAACGGCTGTCCAGCAAAAGATGAGCGTCCGGAATGGATTTTTCTTCATCCGTCCCCCCACGTGTAGCCGATGCCAAATACCGTTTTAATATACCGGCAGTTTTTCGGGTCATCTTCAAGCTTGTCCCGCAGTCTCTTGATATTAACGCTAAGCGTGTTCTCATCGACAAAATTCCCGGATTGGTCCCACAGCCGGTTCAGCAGCATTTCGCGGGTCATGACCTGTCCGCTGTTCTGCGCAAGCGCTTCAAGCAGCCGGTACTCGGTCGTCGTCAGCTTAAGCTCTTCTTCATTTTTGAATACCGTCATTTTGTTGAAGTTAACTTTCAAATCTTTATAGATAAAAGAATGCTCCAGCCTGGCCTCATCGTCCCCGGCTCTTTTCAGAACGGCCCTCACGCGCCGCAGCAGCACCTCCATGCTGAATGGCTTGGCGATATAGTCATCTGCTCCTAGGTCAAATCCAGCGACGATTTCCGGCTCCGTATCGTTGGCGGTGAGGAAAATAACGGGAAGGTCCGAGCTTCGGCGGATTTCCCTGCACAACTCGGTGCCGCTGCCACCCGGCAGACGGATGTCCAGAAGGGCGAGGTGAATGTTCCGGGATTGTAAATAATCGGCGCCCTCTTGGTAGGAGCGGGCTGCAAGCACCTCGTACTGTTCTTTTTCCAGTAAGTAGACCAGTCCCTCCAGAAGCAGCCGGTCATCTTCGACGATCAGAATGGTGGTCATCTGCTCCCCTCCTCTGCCCTTAGTATATCAAGGCCGAAGATGACCTGCTGCGACATGCCGCTCATGCCCGCTGAATCACGCGGCTTCCCGCAGCCGCTCGGCAAGCGAAGAAAGGCAGACTTTCCGGTATGCGAGAACCGGGGCGGTCAGGCACACTGCAGCCATAAGCACAATTACAGCAGCCAAAGGAATGGCCGGAAAAGTATAGACTGCATACGTTGCTTCCTGACTGAACAGGTCATACGCGCCGTAGGCCAGCGCATTCCCGATCATGCCCACAAGCAGCACCGATATAAGAGCATACCAGGCTCCCTCAAACAGCAGCAATTTTTGAATCTGTCCCCGCGTCATTCCTATACTCTCCAGTACCGCCAGCTCGGCTTTTCTCGCCAGTACACCCGTAACCGTGATATTGACGAAATTGAGAAGGCCGATCAGAGCGAGAATCAGTGAAAGCCCCCCGCCGAGGATATAAAAGGCCAGCTTGGCTGAACGGATCAGCTTCATCATGTCCATACGGGATTCCAGTTTCAGATCGTTGTTTCCGGCAACTGCCGCTTTTACCTGTTTTGCGACTTCCGGCCAGTCCTTTCGATCCGCATTAATCGACAGTTTATAAATGACCGGATCGTTCACCAATCGCTTCAGGGCGGTTTGGCTAATGTACACGGCAGGAGCCATCCCGTAAAATGGAACCTGATCCCGTAAAGATACCATTCCGCCGATTTCCAGCTCTGTCTCAGGAGCCCCGGCTCCATTGTTCAGCTTTAGCCGAAAGTGGTCACCGGCCTTAATGCTGGGGATCTCCCCGTCCAAGAGGGCGATTTCCCCACGTTCGAAACGCACCTCGTCCACCGGCTTCGGCAGTTTTTTGTTGACTTCGCGAATGTACGCAGGGTCAAGTCCGATAACGGCCCCCCCAAATAGATCAGGCCGATTATGGATCTGGCTATCTGTAATCCTTTCAATATTAAAGGTCTGTGCAAATTTGTCGAGATAGGCTCCGAAGACCTTGGGATCATAAACCAATGTGGACCGCTCGGCATAAGTGATTCTTACGTCCTTCGCAGCTTTAAGGGCCTTTACTTCCGACACGAGATCCGCTGTAATCGCCTGTTTCTTGCCTCCTTGATAACCCAACTCCATGGTCCGGTTGCTCAATTCAAAATCATTTTTCATATAATCGGCGACAAAATGTTCCGGACTCATGCTGAGCACCAGCGTGTTGATAACCAGAAAGGTGGTCAAACCGAGAAACAGGGACAAAAACACGACGATCGCACGCTTTTTGCTCCTGAAAATATTCCGCAGTGCCATCCGGTGAAGCTTTGAGGCGCCGCTACTGCTGCTTTTTTTGGAATACGGGGTAATCCCGGTGTATTTGGCCGCTTCGACGGGTGAGATTTTTCCGGCTACTCTGGCTGGCTTGATGCAGCTGACCATGGTTGTGATCAAGGCAAACAGACCGGCTCCCGCATAAATAACCGGGTGAAATGAAAGGCTACGGCCCGTGGACAGATCGAATGTCTTCAAAGCCATTGGCACGATACCGAGGGAGGTAGCCGCACCGGCCAGTAAGCCCAGCGGGATACCGATCAGCGCCAGCCTCAGCGCCTGCTTGCGGATCAGGACCCGGATTTGGCGGCGCGTGACGCCGATCGTTTTCAGCAGACCATAAAACCGGGTATCGCCCGCAACCGATATGTACAGCACGTTATAAATCAGCAGATAGCCGCTCAGCATGATAAACAGAACCAGTCCCCCATAACCGATAAGCGTTGCCTGGCCGCCGGTATCCAGGCTTTTTTTACTGGAAACTTCATTAAGCTTCTGATTTTTCGTAAGTTGGAGATCCGTCTGCAGCCTGTCGATGAAGTTTTCCGTGTCTTTACCTGTAAATAAAAAGGAAGCTGCCCCGGAAGTTTGCATTGCTGCTCCGCTTTCTTTCATAAACGGCTCCGATACAAGCACGGTGCCCCTGTCTCCGAGCCGAAGACTGGAATAATCATTGAACCATCCGGTCAGCTTGAACTTCTCTTCATGCGTGAGCTGCTTGCTATCAGAGGCGAGCTTGTAATCAAGCCGAATATCCATCCCGATTTCGGGCTTGCTGATTCCCATCTGCTGAAGCATATCAAGCGGAACGGCGATCTCATTCCGGGCAGCCGGATAGGTTCCCTTCCACTGGGAAATGGCAGGCATACGCATGGTGTTCCATTCGGCCGCATCGTACCATACGATTTGAACCGCTGCCTCAGGGTCTCCGCCAATCCCGTCCGAAGCTCCGATTCCTGTCTGAAGTCCGACCGCCTTAACATAATTGAGGTTCTTAATCTTTCGAAGCTGTTCTTCTGTGGGCGCGGTCAGTACGGCCTGGGCCTTCGTACCGGCCAATTTAATCTCCTGCTCATCGAATGATTTGACTACGCTCATCCCGATGCTGAAGAAAGAGGTGATCAGCCAGGTCGTCAAAAAAATAGCCAGTACAACAACCTGGTTTCTCGCCCGGCTTATTCTCATGCTCCCCGCTGCCAGCCGGTTTACGGCCGTCTTCGTGTTATTGCGAAACATGAGGCACCCGTCCTTCCGCAATCTGCCCGTCTTCGATCCGAATCACCCGGTCGGCCATCAAGGCGATTTCTTCATTATGGGTAATCATCACCATCGTCTGGTTAAATTGCCGGCTGGTCACCTTCAGCAGCCCGATGACTTCCAGCCCCGTGGCACTGTCCAGATTGCCGGTTGGTTCATCCGCGAGAATAAAAGAAGGCTTGGCTGCAAGCGCCCTGGCAATCGCAACCCGCTGCTGCTGGCCGCCCGACAGCTGGCCCGGAAGGCGATCGAGCAGTCCCGACAATCCCAGCGTTTCGGCGATGTAAGCAATAAACTCTCCGTCGGGACGGTTGCCGTCCAGCTCAATCGGCAGAATGATATTGTCGTATACATTCAGAACCGGAACCAGATTATACTGCTGAAAAATGAACCCGATATTCCGTCTGCGGAAGACGGTCAGCTCGTCGTCGTTCATCGCATACATATCCTTGCCGCCGATTAAAACCTTCCCTTCGGTCGGCCGGTCCAGTCCTCCAAGCAGATGCAGCAGCGTGGACTTCCCGCTTCCGGACGTTCCGACAACCGCGGCAAATTCACCATTCGCTATTTCCAGATCCACACCCCGAAGCGCCCGGACGATATTGGGCGCCTTCCCGTAGTTTTTGATCAGACCGTTAGCCTGCAAAATGGACATTTCTCCCCATCTCCGTTTCCTTATGTAATAATCTTACATGTTCAATTATATTCGAAGGTTCTTACATTCCTGTGACAAGCGCCGTTCGCATGCGGCAGTATCCGGATAACAAAGAAACGGCTTCACCCTCCTGCTGCAGGAGAGCGAAGCCGTTCTACTATAAGCCTGATTTATTTCGGGTTCCGCTGGCACGGTTAGACCGCGCGCGGCTTAACGAAGGTTTAGCTGCTGAATTGCGTAGTCACAATATCATCAGTCTTGACTTGATCTTTCTTAATTGTGCCAGACTGTACCAAATCATCAATCCATGGCTGGAAGAGCTCTGTAGGCAGACCTTTGTCCGTAAAGTAATAGTGAGTGGCGTTAACCGGCTGGCCGATATACTCGGCAGTCAGCTTGATGGACTCGTCTGTATTGTGATTGACCCAGTCCTGAGCTTTCTTGATGGCATTGACGAAGCGCTGAACGGCTTCCGGATTCTCTTGAATAAATTTGTCGGTAAAGTAGTAAACGGAAGCGCCAGATGCTGCACCCAGCCCGGTATCATGAGAGTCGGCCAGTACGGTAAGCTTGGAATCATTAGCCAGTTTGTAGAAAGGCGGATGAATCCCCGCGACATCCAGACTTCCCTGTTGAACAGCCTGAATGGCAGCCGTATCCGATTCAAAAGCGACATATTGAATTTGGCTAGGGTCCAATCCTGCGTTTCTGAACACCTCATTGAAAATAAAAGTGCTGCAGTTTGGCGCGGTGCCGCTGACCGTTATCTTGCCTCCCTTTTTCGATTCAACGTACTCTTTCAATGTTTTGCCGGCAAATTTCTCGCTCGTTACATACCGCATATGACGGAATTTAGGGTCTACACTATCCGGCGGGTCAACTTCGCCCAGCGTAACCGCTTTGACATTGGCTCCGCCTGCCACATAGGTAGCCAATGTATTAGGCAATGTCGCGCCGATATCATTGGTTCCGTTCAGAATGGCCGGAAGCTTCTGTTCGGTTTTTAGCTCACCCGTATATTTGATTTCGAGACCTTCTGCCGCGAAGAAGCCTTTTTTCTCGGCGATAACCCAAGGGGTCGTGGAGCAATTCAATTTCGTATCAGTTTTAAGCGTAATGACTTTTTTGCCGGAATCTGCTGCATTATAATTGGCATCCTTGAGGTTGTTAAGGCCTGCCGCACCCTGGATCGAGTCCGAAGTTCTTCCATAATAAGCTCCGATCCCTATCCCGGCAGCAATCACCACTGCCAAAGAGCCGATAATAATAAAATTTTGCTTTTTCTTGTTTCTTGCCATTTTTCTCATAACCTCCCAGAGTTTTTAATTTTAATACCGGCTAATGAATGTGCACCGCTTCTTTCCATACCAGGAAGCGCTTCTTCAGCCTGCCGAACAGCAGATTGATCAGGATAGAGAGCACTGTAATATAAAGAACGATGCCGTACATTAGCGGTAATTGATACTTGGTAGTGGCGCTGATATAATACCAGCCCAGTCCAGTGCTGGCCCCGATTACTTCCGAAGCGATAATCATGAAGAAGGATAATTGGGCCGCTATTTCAACGCCGATGAAGATGTTAGGCAGCGAAAACGGAAGAATGACCTTGAGAAAAAGCTCCCGTCTTGTCGCCCCCATTGATCTTGCCGCGCGAATCAGTGGATATTCGACGGCTCTGGCGCCCGCCACCGTATTGAACAGCAGCGGCCAAAGGGTCGCCCAGAAGACTATCGCCACCTTCTCGGCTGTGCCAATCCCAAAAAAGATCATAAAGATCGGAATAATGGCAAAGGGATTCAATTTCTCGCACATCCGAAAGAAAGGCAGCAGCACCTTCTCGGCGGATTGGAAAAAGGTTCCCAAGATAAAACCGAGCGGAAGGGCAACGACAATCGAAAGCGCAAAGCCCATGCCTACCCTTCCCAGGCTTATCGCGGTCTGCTTGAACAGCATTTCCGAAGCCGCCGCCGCCCACAGACTTTGAAGCACCTCTGACGGAGGCGAGATTACGCCTTTCGGCACCTGTCCGGCTCCGATCTCCCATAAGATAAAGAACAAAATAATCGGAATGCTTCCATAACCTATTTTTCTAGCATTTGACCAGAACGAGCTCATTGGCTAAGCTACCTCGCTGTCTATTTGTAGTCTTGTTGAAGCTATACGGTTTGTTCCTCTGCGGTCTCTTTCCAGTCCACGATGTTCTCTTCCAGAAAATCCAGAATGAAATTCAGCAGCGCTCCGACCAAGGCCACAATCAAAGCTCCGAGATAAATCCGTTCAATAAATCCCATGCTCTGAGCGTTATGAATGAGCCAGCCTAAGCCTTTGTCCGCCCCCATGCTCTCCGCGCCGATCAGCATAAAGAAGCTCATCGTCAGTCCTGTTCGAAGGCCCGTCATGACCGCCGGAAAAGCCGCCGGAAGGACCACCTTGAAAAAAATCTGTATGCGGCCGGTATTCATGGCTTTGGCCGCGCGGACAAGAAGCGGATCAACCTGGCTAATCCCGGAAATGGAAGTGAACAGGATAGGCCAAAAAGATGACCAGAAAATCACCGTATAGATGCCCCCTTCACCGATGCCGATAATAATGACAAATATGGGAAAGAGAATATAAGGCGGAATCTGGGAAAGAAACAGCGTGAACGGTTTAATGAAGCGGGCCAGCCAAGGCAGCGCGCCAGCGAGTATGAATCCGAGAGGCAGGGCAAGGATGGAAGCGATAAAGAACCCTACAAACACCCTTTTCAGACTTACGGCGATATACAGCAAAATATTGACGATGCCGAGATCCGCTCCGACTTTCACAATCCTTGAAAAAGGAGGGACAAAAACCGCGCTCACCCATCCCAGTCTGGGAGCCAGCTCCCAAATCACGAGAAGCAAAAATAACAAGTAATATCCTCTTAACGCTAGGTGAATCGATTTCAATGCTTTAATCATGTGAGAATCCGTCCATTCTGATGATTAGAATACGTTGTTATATGAATTTTCTGCTCGAAACGGCATCCATCTGATATCCCGGTCTGATGAGTTCCCCTTTCGCTCTATAATCTATCTTTGCATTGCCTTCATTCCGCTTTGCCGGCTTCCAAAGTAAGCAAGAAGGCCGGGCTCGCAACCTTAATAGGTCTTGAGTCCCGGCCTCTGGTATACCAGTCAGCTAAAACTTACTTTGTTTATCGGAATTATATTCTTTATCCTAACGGTCGTCCGCTTAACTGTCAACGGTCCGCTATGCACTGTCAACAAGCTGTAATATTTAATGTATATTTTTGGAGAATGAAACAAATTTCACAGACAAAGTTAGAAGACGCCTAATATTTCGATAACACGGATAACAGGTAGTCCTAGCTTGTATACGGCAAAATTATTTGCCGCGTTTGTTGTGCCAGATCAGCGCGTGAAGCTGGGGTAGAACGCGTGCGGCGTTCATATCGGGATCGGCAATCACCTTGTCGAACAGCCATTCCAGCTTGCTTAGGAGACGAGCGGAAATGTCCCCCTCCTCTGTAACATTGTCGTTACCGGGCTGAAGGAAGAACGGAATGTCAGGATAACGGTGATGCACCTGAGCCGCATATTTGTAGTCCTCATCGTCAAAGACGACGACCTTCAAGCTGTGAGCGCCCTTCCCGCTTGTGCGAACACGCTCCATAATGCTGTCCAGCACTTCCCAATCGGTAGACATCCCCGAGCTTGGCGGCTTCGGGCTGATCGTAAGCGCGTCCACCTTCAGGAACCAGTCCTGCCAGCGGCTGCCCTGTGTTTCAATAGCGGCCTTGATGCCGCGTTCATGTAGCAGGTCGATCAGCTCGGACAGCCCCTCGCCGATTAGTGCCGGATTGCCGCCGGAAATCGTGACGCAGTCGAAGCGGTCGCCTCCAAGCTCAGTCAGACCGGACATGATTTCTTCCGCGTCCATCATAACCCGCTTATCTTTACTGCTGCCGTCCCAGGTAAAGGCGGAATCGCACCAGGAGCAGCGGAAGTCGCAGCCATAGGTGCGGACGAACATCGTCTTGACGCCGATGACCGCTCCTTCCCCCTGTATTGTCGGCCCGAACATTTCAATCACCGGAATTTTGGCGCTCATAGATCACAGCCTCCATAAAGCCGGTAAGACGGCCCCTCTTCAGGGATATCGGAGGCAAGAACCTCAGCCCATGCAGTAGGCGTTTCCCACAGCTTGACGGAATACACCGGCAGACCGCTCGTCTTCAGCGTATAGGCGATGTAACTGGCCAGATTCTCAGCCGTCGTACGGAAAGACAGCACCGCCGTCTTCGAGCCGCTCGCCTTAAGGCTCTCCAGCACAGGCTCATCGCCCTTCGCGAGAAAAGCATGATCAAGCCGGTCGACTACTTGCTCCTTTACCAGCGCTTTTATGTCGCCGAAATCGACGACAAAGCCTTCATCCGAACGTCCCTCCTCCGCGACCGGTTTGCCTTTCAGCACCACCTCAAGCCTATACGTGTGACCGTGGACGTTCGCGCATTTTCCTTTATGGCCGACCAGCTGATGCGCCGCGTCGAACGAGAAGATTTTGCATACCGTTACTTCGCCCAGCATCAGCGGCCCACCGTCTTTCTAACCTCTTCATACTGCTGAAGACCGCGGTTCCGCAGCTGGCAGGCCGGACACTCGCCGCAGCCGCTCCCTTTGATTCCGTTGTAGCACGTCAGCGTATGCTCGCGGATATATTCGAACTGGCCAAGCTCGGCGGCGAGCTGCCAGGTTTCTTTTTTATCCAGCCACATCAGCGGGGTGTGAATCACAAATTCATAATCCATCGAGAGGTTGAGTGTAACGTTCAAAGACTTCACAAAGACATCCCGGCAGTCGGGGTAGCCGCTGAAATCCGTCTGGCATACGCCGGTAACAATATGATTGTAGGATAACTGCTTCGCCAGAATCGCGGCAAAAGACAGGAACAGCAAATTCCGCCCGTCGACAAACGTGCTTGGAAGCTCCCCGTCCTCTCCCGCCTTAATCTCAATATCCCCGCGGGTCAGAGCGTTCGGCGCTAGCTGGTTCAGCAGGCCCAGATCGAGAATATGCTGCTTCACATTAAAATGGGCGGCAATTTCCTTGGCGACTTCAATTTCGGCCGCGTGCCGCTGGTTATAGTTAAAGGTAACGACCTGTACTTCTTCAAACTGCTTCAGAGCCCATGCCAGGCATGTTGTACTGTCCTGCCCTCCACTGAAGACGACCAGCGCTTTTTTGTTCATGTTCGAATCTCTCCTTAACGGTTGTCGATTGTCTCCGGGTACAAATCATGATTCAGCAGCCGATGCTCGGCCATAGCCTCATATTTGGTTCCCGGACGGCCGTAGTTGCAGTAAGGATCAATGGAAATGCCGCCGCGCGGGGTGAATTTGCCCCATACCTCAATGTAGCGCGGGTCCATCAGCTTGATCAAATCGTTCATGATGATGTTGACGCAGTCTTCGTGAAAATCGCCGTGATTGCGGAAGCTGAACAGATACAGCTTGAGCGATTTGGACTCCACCATCTTGATCTCGGGAATATACGAAATATACAGGGTGGCAAAATCAGGCTGGCCGGTCACGGGGCACAAGCTCGTAAATTCCGGACAGTTGAACTTTACAAAATAATCTCTGCCCGGATGCTTGTTATCGAACGTCTCCAGCACCTCGGGTGCATAACCGAATTTATACTGGGTCCCCTGGTTGCCCAGCAGCGTAACATCCGGCATTTCTTCCTTCAATCTTCCTTCGGACATAAAAAAAATCCCTCTCATTTCCTTCGGCATCCAAAGCCGGTATTGGAAAGAAGAACGAGATTTCATCAAACCTGATCCATGTAGACTAAGAACGTGAAAAATGGACATACCCATCCCGGGCATATCGGATCTTAGTTTTTTATAGAGGGAGTTTGCGAACCTCTCCTGCGGCAGCACCGCAGATTTTCTTCTTCAATTATTATTCATGCGTCTAGAACTATATCACAGGAATAGCAGATAGACAAGACACACTAACGGCTCGTCAACGGCCTTTGGTCTGGGGTGTCTTTTTTTCACCATACTATTTGTATACATCACACGATTTTCAAAAAAGCCCGCAACGCATGTGTTTTATAAGAATTTATCTTGACAACAATGCCAATTTTCCAAGGAATATACTGACTGCTGATTTTTTTTACACAAAGATTCTGTCCGTTCATTTCAGTCAATGGATTTGGAACAATAGCAACCCCTAGTCCATCACGAATTAATGCCATTAACAAATCCCACTGCGTCGTATTATAAGCAATTTTCGGTTCGAACTGCTCCTTACGGCAACTTTCAAGAACCACCTGACGCAACGCAAATGTAGTATCAAACATTATCCAATTATCCTGTTGCAGTTGTCCAAGTGTAATCTGCTTTTCATCCTTTAAAATATGGTCCTTTGGCAAACAGGCAACAAACGGTGCTTCAAAAATAAGCTGTTCTTCTAATTCCTTACTTCGTGTAGGCAGCCACTTTTGGAAAGAAAAATGTGCCAATAATTTGTGGCAGCCCGATTTTCAAATGCCCTTTTACATGCACATTCATATCTTCAAGCTGTACATTTAACTCCTTCATTTCCTAAGCAGGATCATCGCTTTTTCATAAACAAGCCGACCTTCATCGGTTAAACGAATAATTCGATTAGTGCGCTCAAAGAGTATTACGCCTAAATACCTCGAAGTCTTGTAAATTCATTAGTTTTCCCCACTATTCCTTTTAAGCATAATTAATATGATTCTAGAAGCTGGGGAACAAGGAGCCAATATCATTGTTTTTCCGGAAGCATATATTCCATCCTATCCACGAGGGATGAGCTTTGGGGCATTAGTAGGAAGCCGTTCTGACAACGGGCGCAATGATTTTTTACGATACGCAAAAAATGCTATAACAGTGCCTGGACCTGAAACAGACCAACTTGGTGAAGTAGTGAAAAAAGCAGGTGCCTATACGGTTATTGGTGTCATTGAACGCGATCAAGAAACAAGCGGAGGCACACTTTATTGCACCGCCATTTTCTTTGGTCCAGATGGAAAACTGCTGGGTAAACACCGAAAACTAAAACCAACAGGTAGTGAACGTCTCATTTGGGGTGAAGGGGATGGCAGTACACTCCCTGTTTTTGATACACCATACGGCAAAATCGGTTCGCTAATTTGCTGGGAAAACTATATGCCTCTGGCACGTGCTGCTATGTATGAAAAAGGGATTCAGATTTATATCGCACCAACTGCTGATTCGCGTGACACATGGTTTGCTACTATGCAGCATATTGCGATTGAGGGGCGCTGCTTTGTTTTATCCTGCAATCAATATTGCACGAAGGATATGTATGAGGAAGATTTACGTGAAACTGAGGAAATGCAAAAAATGCCTCATGAAATCACTCGTGGCGGAAGCTGCATCGTAAATCCACTTGGACAATTTGTAGTCGAACCTGTATTTGGAAAAGAAGAGATATTGTATGCGGCTTTAGATTTAGACGACATCACACGTGGTCAATTTGATTTTGATGTCGTCGGACATTATAGCCGAAAAGATGTGTTTCAATTAGTCGTGAATGAAGAAAAGCAATAGATTTACCTTATAGCAGCCAAAGGAATCGCTAGCAGATTATAGATGAACGCCCAGAACAGATTTTTCTTGATGATGGTAATAGCCTGAAATCTTATTTTGAAGAATTATTAATCCTTATTGACAGGATGTTTCATGAAGATATAATAGTTCTATGATTATTGAACAACTGTATGCTTCTGACGAATATCGTGTGCGCATCTTCAAGGCTCTGGCCGACCACACCCGTCTGCAAATCATCCGTACCCTGAAAGACAGCCCGACGGAACTGAACTGTGGCGAGGTAGGTGAACGCTGTGAGGCCTCCAAATCGAACGCCTCTTATCATTTTCGCACCCTGAGGGAGGCAGGGCTCATTCTTGTAAGAAAAGAAGCTCAGACCAAGTACATACAGCTTCACCGAGAGACGTTCGATTCGTATTTGCCCGGATTCCTGGATTCCTTGTAATCCGGTTTTTTATCACACTATAGTTCAATAGTTATTCAACAAGCGAAATAGGAGGTATAATATGCAAAAGTCAAGCTTGACGCTCTTTTTCCTCATTATGTTCGCCATCGGTACGGATACGTTCCTGATCAGTCCACTGCTTCCTGTACTTCGGAATGAGTTCCATGTATCCACGGCAAGCTCCGGTTGGATGGTCAGCGCCTATGCGCTCGGCTACGCGTTGTTCGCGCTGGTGGCGGGTCCGGTGTCCGACCGGCTGAACCGAAAGCATGTTATGATCTGCGGAATGGCCGCATTCTCGGTCTCAACGGCTCTGTGCGCCGCAGCAGTCGGGTTCTGGAGCATGATTCTGTTCCGTTTTCTCGCCGGGGTCAGCGCGGCTGTCGTATCTCCGCAAATCTGGGCCTCCATTCCGGTCCTGCTGCCGAGAGACAAGATTTTGCAGGGCATGGGCATCGCCACCGCCGGTCTATCCATCGCTCAGATGCTGGGCCTCCCCATCGGCAGTTTTTTCGCCGCCCACTCCTGGAATCTTCCGTTTATCGTGATCGGTTTATTTTCCCTCCTCTTGACCTTATTGATTCCCTTCCTCCTGCCTTCCATACCGCCGCGAAATTCATCGGTTGACCGGCTTTCCCTCCTGAAGCCATATGCCCTTCTTCTCTCTTCCCGCATTGCGGTTAGCGCCTTCGCCGCTTATTTTATCTTCCAGATCGGCAATTTTGCAGCCTTTTCTTTCCTCGGCTCCTGGCTCTCCGGTGCCTTCGGGTTAAATGTCGCCCAAATCGGGCAAGTCATGCTGTTTCTGGGTCTCGGCAACTTGCTTGGCAGCCTGTTCGGCAGCCGTTTAACCCAGCGGTTCGGCCGCTCCGGGACATTAATTTTGGGCATTATCATTAACAGCGTGCTGTTTCCGCTGCTCTCGCTGACGGGAAGTATTACGGGAATCAAGGTGGAGCTGATCATCATCTTCGGAATCACCGGAATGCTGTTCCCCATCATGATGAGCTCCCTCCAGTCTTTGTCGGATACCGCCCGGGGAACGATCTCGGCTTTGGCGAACACCCTGATGTATTTCGGAACCACGATCGGAGCCGCCGCTGCAGGAGGGATTTATCAGGCCTCGGGTATTTTTCTCGGCGTTACGCTTCTAACATTGCTCTGTTTCGTTCTCTCCGCCTTCCTCTTTCGAAAAAGCGGTATCGCGGCAGCTTAGATGGATTCAAACGGCCAAAGCAGGGTAAATTACTGATTAAGAGTGACAATCCGGCAAAGGATGGGATCGTACAATGGAAGAACATGTGCAAATGCTGGCCGATTGGCTGAACGGTCATACCGGCGGAACGATAGTTATCGAAAAGCAGGAGCTTGAGGACCAGGATAAAATCTTTTTCAAGCTGGATCGAGTTGATTACAGGGATGCCTCAAGCGTTATCGACGATTATCTGGACAGTGCCCTTATCCTGCATGGCACGGGCAGCACAATGAACGCGGACGGCGAATTGGTCAACCTTCCGCTTCACAGCTACGAGATCGCGGTCAGCGGCCTGGCCTTCGCCTCTGCAGATGAGAGAAAGGTGCAAGCGAAGACGGACCGGGCTAAATATACGCTTGCGTTGGAGTAAGAGCAAGCAAAAAAGCTGCGGGGAACGCTCCCCGCAGCTTTTATTTTGTGGCTTAACACTATAGAACTATACCTGTCAGCTGCATCGCTTTACAGCTCTTCCCCGATAATTTCGACTTCCGTCTCCAACTCGACGCCGAAATGTCCCTTCACGGTCTCCCTCACATGCTGAATCAGACCGATATAATCGCTGGCCGTGGCGTTATCCGCATTGATGATGAATCCCGCATGCTTCTTCGACACTTCGGCTCCGCCGATTCTTGTTCCTTGAAGCCCGCTCTCTTGAATCAGCTGGCCCGCGAACCGCCCCGGCGGCCGCTTGAAGACACTGCCGCAGGAGGGATATTCAAGCGGCTGCTTGGATTCCCGCATTTCGGTCAGCTTATCCATCCCCGCCTTGATTTCCTCGTAATTCCCCTCTTTCAGGGCAAAACGGGCTTCCAGGATCAGATAGTCGCCGCTTGAGAAGACGCTTTTCCGGTAGCCCCATTTCAGGTCGTCCCCCTCCAGCTTCACCATGGCGCCGGTCTTGTCGATCGCAAGCGCGCTTTGCAGCACATCGGCCACCTCGCCGCCATAAGCTCCGGCATTCATGTACAGCGCGCCGCCGACTGTGCCGGGAATCCCGCAGGCAAATTCAAGACCCGTCAATTTCCGTTCTAGCGCGAAACGGGAAGTATCAATAATTTGGGCGCCGCATTGGGCGATGACTAAATTGCCTTCAGAGTGGATGCCGCTTAATCCGGGTGTCTGCAGAACGATGCCGCGAATGCCTCCGTCCCGGATGATGACATTTGAACCGTTCCCTAATATGGTAAGCGTTATACCGTTCTCGGCAGCATATGTAACGATCGCTTGAATTTCCTCATACGTTGAAGGTGCAGCCAGTATGTCCGCCCGGCCGCCTATTTTGGTGAAGACATGATCTTTGAGCGACTCATGGCTCTTGATCGTTCCGGATGGAACCAGCCGCTTGAGATCCTCTTGAATTTTGCCGATATCCATGGGTTTGCTCCTTTAGTTGTTATACATATCTTTGGCAATCCCCACTTTAACAACGAACAGGCTCCCTTGTCAATGACAGGAGCCAGTTATCCGGGTATAAGTTTCGGCAAAAGAAGTGCGTTCCATTAAACAACTTTTTGGTCTGCCAGACTGTAAGGAAGACAGAGCGGCAATCCCGATCGCGGATCTTCGACAATGTCCGCCTCGATCCCAAACACTTCGCGCAGGACATCCGGAGTCATCACGTCCGCCGGAGCGCCTTCGCTGATTACCGTGCCCGATTTGATCGCCACCATATGATGCCCAAAACGGGAAGCGTGGTTCAAATCATGTACGACCATGATAATTGTCCGGCCCTCCCGCTCATTCAGCACCTGTAGAAGCTGAAGCACCTCAAGTTGATGCGCCATATCCAGAAAGGTTGTCGGTTCGTCCAGAAATAAAATATCCGTCTGCTGGGCCAACGCCATGGCAATCCACGCGCGCTGCCGCTGTCCGCCGGACAGACGCTCAATCGGCCGGTCACTGAAAGCGTCCATCCCGGTAACTTCAAGGGCTGAGGAAATGATTCTCCGGTCTTCCGCGTTAAGTGAGCCGAAGCCCTTCTGATGCGGATAACGTCCGTAGCTCACCAGCTCGGAAACGGTCAAGCCGTCTGGAGCGGTCGGATTTTGCGGCAAAATCGCGAGCTGCCGGGCAACTTCCTTCGTCGATTGGGTATGAATTGACTTACCGTCCAGCAGCACAGTGCCGCTTGTCGGCTTCATCAGCCGGGCCATCGTCTTCAGGATCGTCGATTTTCCCGAACCGTTGGCTCCTACCAGAGCCGTAATTTTCCCGGTCGGCACCGACAGATTGAGATCCTTGACAATTATCGATTCCGCGTAGCCGATATTTAATTGATTCGCATGCAAACGTTCCATCGTTAACCATTCACCCCTTAATCTTGTCAACTCAAATGATAATGATTATCATTATGCGTGTCAAGCATAGTAATGGCAGCGCACTGCTTGTACTTATTACATACAAAAAAAAAGCTGTCGCCAGAGACATTCTCCGGCAGCAGCTTTCCGCTAGCGGGCAGATCGCCCGGTTATTTATTCAAGTGGTAAGGAACCGTTGCAACGACAATATCCTTGTGGTTCATGAGATAGGTCCGGATAAATACGCTCGTCTGGTTATGCAGTATCGCCTGCCACCAGTGCTTCGTAATAAACTGCGGAATCAGAATCGTAATATGATCGGTCGCGGCATTCTTCCATTCCACCGTATCAATAAATTTAACCAGCGGACGCATGACGCTGCGGTACCGGGAACGAAGCACGATCAGCCGAACGCCGGGATCCCATTCCTCCCACTTTGCCTCCATCTTGCGGATTTCTTCTTCGTCGAAGCCAACATAGACAGCCACCACATTGTCGGTCAGGGATTTGGCATAGCTGATCGAATTCAGCACCGCACGCGTTACGGCCGATACCGGAATTACAATCGTGCTGCCTTTAATACACGGCTTATCCTTATCCAACTGAATCCGGAGCTCGTCTGCGGTGTTCTGATAGTGACGATGAATACGGAAGAAAATCAACATAACGATTGGCAAGAAGATGAAGGCCACCCATACGTTCGAGAATTTGGTGATCACAAAAATCAGCGTAATGGTCAAGGTGGTCAGCATGCCGACCGTATTGACGGCAAATTTCGCCTTCCAGCCCGCCGGCTTCAGCTTCTTCCAGCGGATCATCATCCCAAGCTGGGACAACGTGAACGGAATAAATACACCGACGGCATACAGCGGGATCAGATTATCGGTTTCACCATGGAACGCGGCCACGAGAAGCGCGGAAGCCACCCCGAGGAAAATAATGCCGTTAGAGAAACCAAGGCGGTCGCCGCGAACCATAAAGGCATGCGGCAGGTATTTGTCTTTGGCCAGCATGAACGACAGCAGCGGGAAGGCCGAGTAGGCCGTGTTGGCCGCCAGGAACAGGATCACCGCAGTGATCGCTTGAATGAAATAATACAGGACGCCCCGTCCGAAGGTCGATTCGGCAATTTGCGAAACCACCGTTTCCTTGATGTTCGGAGTAATGCCATACCAGTAAGCCAGCAGCGTAATGCCGGTGAACATGAATCCAAGGATCCCCCCCATCATGGCGAGGGTTTTGGCGGCATTTTTTTCCGCGGGCGCCTTAAAGTTCGGAATGGCGTTGGACACCGCTTCAACACCGGTCAGGGCCGAACAGCCGGAGCTGAATGCCTTCAGTAGCAGGAACAGGCTGACATTGGATACCGCAGTGCCGATTTCGGGCACCGCAGCATGGCCGCCGCTATAGGCATATTTGATCAGCCCGGAGACGATCAGAACTACGATGGACAAGACGAACAGATATACCGGTATGGCAATGAAAGATGCCGACTCGGTTACGCCGCGAAGATTAATAATGGTTAAAATAATGATTACCGTGACAGCGATGGCCACCGTATGGTCGTGCAAATTCGGAAATGCCGAAGTGATCGCATCCGTACCAGCCGAGGCGCTAACAGCAACCGTCAGGATGTAATCCACAAGCAGGGAACCGCCTGCAAGCAGTCCCGTGGAAACGCCGAGATTATCCTTGGCTACGATGTAGGCTCCCCCGCCTTGGGGATAAGAGAAAATCGTCTGCCGGTAGGATAAAATCAGAATTGCCAGTAGTCCCAATACCGCAAGTGCAATCGGCAATGAATACCAGATAGCTGTAAAACCGGCTGCTATCAGCACAATCAAAATCTGTTCCGTTCCGTAGGCGACCGACGAAAGAGCGTCCGACGACAGAACGGCTAGTGCCTTCACTTTGGTTAACTTTTCCTGGTCGAGTTCGGTTGATTTTCTGGGACGACCGATCAATAGTCGTTTTACTCTGCTTACCATTTGGATACAGGTCCTCTCTTTTGTGAGTTGAAACGGTAGTACCGCGCGCCGTTTTCAGTGGTGGATTTTCATAAATAAGGGCACAAAAATAAGCATACGGAAATGACCGCATGCTTATGCATGATCATTATCCCACTGTTGCTTACGAGGTTAGCTGGCGGATTCGGGCTGTGGAAGCCCTACGGACCGAAGGTTCGGTACCGATTCACCCCGTTGGCCGCATAGGCGGTCAAGTTGGTTCCCCCGTTTTTCCATCTGGAAAATTCAGCGCATATTCAACTTCTCACAAGGTCTAATATTAGTCTATAATCCTATAGCCGTAAACAGTGAAAATGATGAAAAAGAAATGAAAAACGGACCAATTCACGCAAATTTCCTTCAGGAGATATTCATGTCGCTCATTATCTTGTATTATCCCTGCAGCACGGGTTTTTATGTCCATTAAAGAAAAAAATTGCGCGCTATGCATGGGTTCCGTCCTCCACCTCTTCCGTTTCCGCTTCCTCCTCACGCTCTCTGACGTTCCACAGCAGCAGGACTATAAGAATAAAAGCCGTCAGCGCAAGCAGCGGAATTGTCACAAATCCGAAAAAATTCAGGTAATCTTTCGTACATGGAACACCGACTGTACAAGGAAGAACTTTGCCTAGCGCCGGAATTTTCTGTTCCGCGTAATGATACAGCGATATGCTGCCACCAATGGTACACAGCGGAAGGATATAAGAAATAATCTTCTTATCATTCCGGTAAGTCGCTATGCCGAGAAGAAGCACCTGAGGGTACATGAAAATCCGCTGGAACCAGCAGAGCTTGCATGGCTCATATTTCAACACCTCGCTTAAATAGAGGCTGCCGGCTGTGGCAACCAGGGATACAAACCAAGCTAGGTAGAGACCATGCCGACTCAAGAAGCCGGAGAATGCTTTCATTCTGTCTCAACCGCCTTGGACGCCGTCTCAATCTCTTTGACGATCGCTTCAAGATTGAAAGGCTCACTGGTCTTTATACCATTAATAAACAGCGAGGGTGTGCTTGTAACATGGCTGCTCTCCGCAATCGCGTTATCGCTTGCCAGCTCATTGGCATAGGTCCGCTCCTCAATATCCTTGCGCAGCAGATTGTAATCGATGTCAATCTTTTCTTTTTGCGCAAGCTCCACCAGGAACTCCTCCGTCGCCCACTCGGTATTCTCGTCCCCCTGATTGGCGTACAGGGCATCGTAATATTTCCAGAACTCTTCGCTGTTCTGATGGTATACCGACAGCGCCGCCAATGAAGCGGTCTCGGAATCGGGCCCGATGAAGGACATATTGACAAAATATAGGGCGGCTTCGCCTTTGTCGATGTAATCCTCTACAAGCTGCGGCTTGACTTCACCGGAGAACCGGGCGCAGGCCGGACATTTAAAATCTCCAAATTCCACCAGTTTGACTGGCGCATCCGCCGCCCCAAGCCTTGGGAGCTTATCGTACGGAAAGGATACCGGACTCGATGGACTCCCGGGGCTGCCCGTATTTTTCGAAGCCAGTACAAACATCGCGGCAAAAAGAACCACTACGAGCAGTATCCCAACCGTTAATAGGATGAACGTCTTTTTCTTTTGCCTTTGCAGCTGGGCCTTGCGTCTTTCCTGAATCGAGGCCGAGGAGGCCCGGGTGCTTTGTTTCGATTTGCTCAAGATTAAAGTTCCTTTCTGTCCTGCCGGACCGGAGTAAGGGAATAATGGTTATTAGCAGAAAAATTATATAATCATTGAACCGGCTTTGGCAAACGGGGCGCCTTCCCTCTTAAACGCTTTCATTCCACTTGCAAAAAAAGAACGCCTCTAAAGCTGCTTGCTTTAGGGGCGCCCTGGGACAACTATTAGTGCTGACTTTCCATTCTTGAGCGAATAAACGTCATTCTTTCTTTCAGGCTCCCGCTTCTTCGGCCAGTGGCTGAACCTTCAGGAGCTTAATGCGCGAGATTCGCTTGTTCTCGGTTTCCTCGATGATGAACAGATGATTCTCGTACTCCACAAATTGCCCTTTATGAGGAGGATTGACTTCAAGTCTGGAATACACCCAGCCGCCGATCGTGTCGTAATCCTCCGTCTCCAGATGCATATCAAACCGATTGTTCACTTCTTCAATTAGCAGCAGGCCGTCGAGCGAATACTCCTCCTCGCCCACTTTCTCGATGCCCGCGCGCTCCTGGTCGAATTCGTCCTGGATTTCGCCGACGATCTCTTCCATGATGTCCTCAAGGGTGACCATACCCGACGTGCCTCCATACTCATCGATCAAAATGGCGATTTGCGTCTTCGCTTTTTGCATCGTTTTGAGCAGGGCGCTGATCTGAATCGATTCCGGTACCGTAAGTATCGGCCGGATCAGCTCATGCAGGTTCACTGCATTCTCCCGGATCAAGTCCTTCATATGAATGAATCCGATGATATGATCCTTATCGCTCTCGCATACCGGATACCGCGTCCGCATGCCTTCAAAAGCGATTTGCAAATTTTCCTGGACTGGAGAATGTATGCTCAGGCATATCATTTCCGTCCGTGGAATCATGATTTCCCTGGCCGTAGTGTCCGCAAATTCGAAAATATTGTCCACCAGGGCCATTTCGGTATTATCGATCAGTCCGCTCTTGTTACTCTCCTGCATTATAATCCGGATCTCTTCTTCCGTATGCGCCGTTCCCATCTCGGAAACGGGCGCCAGCTTGAACATTCGCAAAAGTCCCTGCGCCAATCCGTTCACCACCCAAATAAATGGGTACATCAGCCTGTAAAAAGCGCCCATCAGTCCTGCGGTCATCAGCAGCACCGTCTCGGCCTTGTTAACCGCAATCGACTTCGGAGCCAATTCGCCAAGCACAATATGAAGAACGGTTATCAATAAAAAGGCAAGGATAACGGAACATACATGCACCGCCGCACGGCCCAGCCCGAATTCTGACATAACCGGCGACAACATCGCCGCGATGACAGGCTCTCCAAGCCAGCCCAGAGCCAGCGAAGCCAGTGTAATGCCAAGCTGGCAGGCCGAAAGGTACGCATCCATACTGCGGATGATTCCCTGAGCCGACAGCGCTCTCTTGCTGCCTTCCTCAGCCAGCGAATCAATCCGGCCTCCGCGCGCCTTGACCATCGCGTACTCTACAGAGACAAAAAATCCGTTTAACAGCACCAAAAGAATAATCAGACCAACTCTCAATAAACCGGGTAAAGGGTCGCTCAAATTATACTCCTACCCGTCGTCCAGGTTAGGCCGGCGGGTAGGCCCACCTCCTTCGTTTTATGCAAATATGAACGTCCGACTTGGCAGCCATACCTTTCGCTAGATATTTCCCAATAGACTCAGCTCCTTGTTTATTCCGGGTATATAGATATTCATTATTATATAAATATATCCGCCATTCCCGCAAGCATACGCGTTTGTTTCAGAAAAAAGTGAATAAAAAAAGGTCCCGGGCCATTGGCCGGGACCGGATGGATGCTGCGATCAATTACGGGTAACCGGCGGAGCGCCGATGACACCCGGGTATTGATAAACAAGGGGCTGGTCAAAGGTCGCATAGTCCAGATTGACCATCAGCAGGATCGTGCGCTGGCCGGTCGTCGGATCGCTGATGATGATATGATCCCGGCCCGCGGCTTCCAGGACGCCCTTGAACACTTTGGCGTTCCATTCGCTGTTGTTTTCGTAGGTCATGTAAAACGTGCCAACCTTGCCCAGGTTGAGCCGCAAAATATTTTCAATATAGGACTGCTCAAAGGCGGGCTGCGCCCCCGAAACAACAGCCCCCGTAGGCGTCATCGCACTTCCGCTTGTTACCTGCGGGGGGACGCTTCCTCCAACCGGCATTTGAGACGTCATGCCTCCGCCAACCGGCATTTGGTTAGTCATGCTTCCATATGAATAAGTAACGGGACGGTAAGGCTGCATAATCATGAATCAAGACCTCCTAAGATTAATGAAATTTGTTTAGTAAACGGCGGGACAATCCTGCGGAGTGGGTCTAAAAAAGCAGTGCGCTTTGAAACGTCCGGTGTTTGTCTGGTTATACCAGGTACCCGGGCAATTGCCGACGGGACGAAAAAACCAGAGCGCGTTTGAGGCGGGATGCGTTCTTTCGCCGGCGATGGCGCGTCTGGCAAGGCGGATGTCTTTATCTCTGGCGCGTTGATAGAAATAGCCTTTTGTAACTGCTTCATATCCGCCCGGACTTTGAAAAACCATGTCGTTGATCGATCGGATGTTTCTAAAATCCAGACAATTACTCAGTATCCGGTTCACTCCGACATTGCCCACCATAAGCATGCCTAGATCCCCGTCCTCCTCCGCTTCCGCCCGCATTAGCCGGGCCAGAACCTTCTCGTCTTCCGAATTCACCTTGATGACGGCCACGCGCTTTCCTCCTTCAATTTGCCAAGTGAGGCAGTCGTTCTGTATTGCACGTTGTATTGTATGTGCGAACGCCCAAGGGGTGACTTTACCCGCGATTTTTTATTGTTCGAAGTTGGAGTCAGGGCTCATAGATCATTTTGCGGGTCATGCCTCCGTCAACGACGAGCTGGGCGCCGGTAACGAATCGGTTGTCCGGAGAGGTCAAATATAGACAGGCTTTGGCGATGTCGCCCGGGACGCCTACCCTTCCCGCAGGATGCTGGGTATGGTCGATTTCCCGCAGAGCGCCGTAATTCCCCGTTTCGATCCATCCCGGCAGGATGCAGTTCACCGTAATGCCGTCCGGGCCAAGTGTGATTGCCATCGCATGGGTCAGGGAAGATATCGCTCCTTTGGAGGCGGCATACGCTTCGGTATCCGGCTCGGACATGAGGGCGCGGGTGGAGGAAATATTCACGATCACTCCTCCGTCCGGATTGTTCCGCATGACTTTCGCGGCCTCCCGCCCCATCAGAAAGCAGCCCCGGGCGTTCGTGTTCATCACCTTATCCCAATCCGCCGCCGACAGCTCGTAAAATGCCGCAGCATGAGGGCTCGCGATCCCTGCGTTATTAATCAGGATATCTACGGTGCCGAAGGCCTGTACCGTTTGCCGGACCGCGGCTTCGGTATCCGCCTCTCTGCTGACATCGCAGGAGATAAAGACCGCTTGTCCTCCCTCCCGCTGGATGTCCTCCGCGGTCTGTTCGCCCAGCTCCCGGTCCAGCTCCGCAACAACCACATTCGCGCCCTCGCCTGCATACGCCTTGGCAACCG
Source organism: Paenibacillus apii (assembly GCF_011043685.1). Taxonomy (NCBI): domain Bacteria; kingdom Bacillati; phylum Bacillota; class Bacilli; order Caryophanales; family Paenibacillaceae; genus Paenibacillus; species Paenibacillus apii. The sequence continues at coordinate 125,492 of NZ_JAAKGU010000001.1, forward strand.
CCCGGCCGATTCCCCGGCCCGCACCGGTTACGATGACGGCTTTATTTTTATAAATCATGCGCTATTCCTCCATTCTCAAATTAGGTCCGTAAATGTAATATATCCCCTGAGTCCGCATAACGGAAACAGAGGATATCCATAAATTTTTACAATTTGAACAAAAATACCTGAACTAGCGTTGCCCCGCCACGGAAAAATGGGGCTCCCGCTTGAACCCCCGGTACCTGGTGCCCTGATAGGTCAGCCATCCCTGATCACGCTCGGCGCTGATACCGTATTCGCTCCCGCTCACTTTGAATTCCGCCCGTTCTCCATTCTCGAATTCAAAGGTCAAATAATAGATCATCGTCGTACGGGCGGCGCTTCCTTCTTCCGTAGAGTTCTGTCTAATCTCGCTGCGCCTTGATACAATGCGGGCAGGAACGGTCAGAACGGGCATCCGGTTGTTCCTGCTCCACGCAAGCAGACCCCTGCCGGCCGAAAGGGCGACAATGCCTATCATCACGACAAAAAAGATCGGCAATACCGTTCCGGCAAAATCAAACATCCATGATGGGTCCGGCCCCAAACTCATAACTGATTCCCCCTCGCCTCCCGTATTCCGCCCGCTTAGACACCCGGCCAACTCGGGCTTCCTTACAGTATATGCCCGTACTTTTAGAGCATACTTGCCGCTTGAAGCTAAAGACCTCCCGAAATGCGCGATTCGCTTAAGATGAACGAAACAAAAAGACCGCCGTTCCCCCGTTAAACCGGAAAAACCAGCGGCCTAAAGCCTTGTAGAAATCTGTATCTTACGCATGCACCAGGTCCAAAAAGCGTTTTGTTTCATCTTCCTGCTCCGGGATCATTCCGTTCTGGGCCCAACAAGCTTTGCACTGCTCTTCCGTCTCGCACAGGTAAGCATCCTCGCAGTTATAGCACATTTGCAGAAGGTTTCTCGTTACAAAATCCGTTTCAAATGTTTTCATGTTAATCTCTCCTGTTCGCTGTTTGACTTTGTGAAATTTTTAACGTTCTTTCTATGTGTAAAATATATCACAGGAACCATCGCAGATAATGTGATTTTTTTCACATTGAAGAGAAAATTTTAAATAATTTTTTCATTGTTTATTTTTGTTCTGATACCTGATACGAAATTTGCAGGGGAATCCGGACAAGCTGGTGAAAAGTATAGACGGCAGTATTTTTCTGAATTGAGATAAATGCAAGGATTCATTTTACATCTTCTACACATCACCCTTTAAGGGAGGGTCTTCATGGATTGGCTTGAACGTATGAACGGTGCCATGGACTATATTGAAACTCATCTGTCAGGGAGCATCGATTTTGATCAAGCAGCCCGGATCGCCTGCTGTTCGACTTCGTATTTTCAGCGGATGTTTTCGTTTATTACCGATGTTCCGTTGTCGGAGTACATTAGGCGCAGACGTTTGACTCTTGCAGCGTTTGAATTACAAAGCAGGGATTTAAGGGTCATTGATATTGCGATGAAGTATGGATACGAATCGCCCGAAGCTTTTTCCAGAGCGTTCAAAAAAATGCACGGTGTCATTCCAATGTCAGCACGCAATACGGGCGTGTCTCTAAAAGCCTATCCACGGATGTCCTTCCATATTTCAATTAAAGGAGATGCGGAAATCAGTTACAGAATCGAAGAAAAAGAAGCTATTGAAATGTTCGGCGTTTCAGCAGAAATAAATGCAGCCGATGAACAACCGTTTGTTGAAATCCCGGCATTTTGGACAAAATGCATTTCTGATGGAGCCGTTGCTCGGATTCGTAAAGCAGCCGGTTTAGAAGAAAATGGGCAGATTCATGCCGTTCTATACAACAATCAGGGTAAGGAATTTTCTTATATGATCGGGTATTACGTACCTCGAACCGGTCGGCCGGATGGATTTGAGAAACTTTCGATTCTGCCGCAATCCTATGCCATTTTCTCAACAGGTCTTTACCCCGGCGGGCAAGGCGATATTCATAAATTATGGAAACAGATATTTAGCGAGTGGTTTCCGACTTGTAATTACGAGCATGCAGACGGCCCTGAATTTGAAATGACCTATGATAGAGGAAACAGCATGTACGAAATGGAAGTTTGGATACCCGTTGTAAAAAAAAGCGCGCGCTCCTCCTCCCTAACGGATTCGAAAACGCACGCTTCGCTTACATAACACGCCAATTAATGCCGCCATTGGTCGTCTGGAGCAAGATCGAACGCTTGTCCTTGCTTCTTTCGATCAGCAGCCAACCGACGTCTTTGGAGATAAACTGCAGCTTGACGATCTCCGGATATTCGGACAGTTTGGATATCAGGACGGTACTGTCCGGGAGCGCCTTCCAGTCCTTCCCTTGATTGGTCGTCCGGTATAATACATTCCCGTTAATGATCCAGCCGTCATTGCTATTCAGAAAGGTCGGCGGCACATCCTCGTTATCGCCGGTCCTGAGCCCCAGATTAAACTCCGCCCATTTCCAATCGATGCCGCCATTAGATGTAAAATAGCCGTTGTAGACTTTTCCAGCCGGATTCTTCCTGGTGCCTACAACCGGAATCCAGCCGGTGGCCGGGCTGAAGAACTCCGGCTTTCCCAAAGTTACGTTATCGTAATTGTTAAAAGCGCTGGAAGCGGGCAGAGCCTTCACCTCTCTCCAGCTCGATCCGCCGTCAACGGTGCGGTACAGCTTCGGATTCTTTGACCGGTTCAGCGGAATCAGGCCGGTAACGCCGTCCCGGAACACCACTCCGCCGGCTATGCCTACAACCGGGAGCGCCGGATGGGGAGAGTTCGGCGAATACTGATCATTTTGCATAATGGTCTTCCAGGTTGCGCCACCGTCATCCGTCATGTACAGCGCCTTGCTCTCGCGGCTCTCCTCGGTGCCCCAGGTTGCCATCAGCCAACCCTTAAACGGCGAGGAAAAATAAGCCGAAGATATGCTGCTGCCCTGGCTGAGCGGAGAGATTTTCCAGCTCTTCCCCCCGTCCCTGGTGCGCAGCACAATGGTCTCCATCATTGCGAACGTCTGCCGGATAATCCAGCCGTTATCGGAGTCCGTGAAGAAGATATCCCGGCCGTAGACGGGATTCGACGAGAACTGGACGGCGGAAGCGGGAGAAATATTAGTCCACGTCTTCCCGTTATCCCGGGTCAAGTAGAGACGCAGTGCATTTTTGGTCACGCCCCAAGCCAGTCCTTCCGATTCGCTAAACAGGTGAAAGTCGGTCAACCGCGTCTGAATCTGATATTTCGACGCCTTGGTCGAGTCAATGTTGCCCGCATCGGGCGTGATCAGAGTAATCGTCTGCCCTTCTTCCGGCTTCTCCGTCGGCTGAGGCTGCGGCGAGGGCTCCGGCGGTGGAGATGAACAGGATGCCAGAATCAGCGCTGCCGGAAGAATGACGATTAATTTTCTCAGATGCTTCAGGCACACAGCCAGTAAAGGCAAAGCTCTCTCTCCTTTCGCTAGTTCACAAGTGTTCTATGGTTTAACGGTTGCTGTCTCCGTTCAGCTGACTGCTGCGGTATCCGTACAGCGCGTAAATCGCAAGGCCGGCGACAAGCCAGACAAAGAAGCCGATCCAGGTCTCCTTGCCAAGATTGTACATTAAATAGGCGCAGGCTGCGGCGCTCAGCAGCGGGATGACAGGCACCCAAGGAACCGTAAAACCGCGTTTAAGTCCGGGATGGGTACGACGCAGCACGATTACGCCGAGCGAGACGACAAAAAAGGCAAACAGCGTTCCGATGCTGGTCAGGTTAGCCAGCCGGTCAAGCGGAATAAATCCCGTCAAAGCCGCAATCACGCCGCCTACCATCCACGTGCTGCGGATGGGCGTATGCGTCTTGGCGTTGACACTCGACAAGGCCTTTGGCAGCAAGCCGTCACGGGAGATCGCAAAGAGCAGCCGCGCCAGGCCGAACAGCATGACAAGCAGCACAGTGGTGATGCCTGTAATCGCGCCGACAGAAATGAGTCCTGCAATCATGTCTTGTCCGGCAAACCGCAGGGCAAAAGACACCGGATCGCTGACATTCAGGCTCTGGTAAGGAACGATGCCGGTCAGAACGAGCGAAACGGCAATGTACAGAACGGTGCAAATGGCCAGCGAGGAGATGATGCCAATAGGCAAATCCCGCTGGGGCCGCTTGACTTCTTCGGCGGCAGTGGACAGCGCGTCAAATCCGATATAGGCAAAGAATACGGTCGCCGCGCCGTTCATAATCCCGTGAAAGCCAAACGGCATAAACGGCGTCCAGTTCTCGGGCTTTACATAGAATATGCCGGTGAAAATAAACAGCAGCACAACGGCGATCTTGATGACCACCATCACTTCATTGAAGCGGGCTGTCTCCTTCACTCCCCGGGTCAGCAGATAGGAGATGAGCAAAATGATGACCACTGCCGGCAAATTGATAAAAGTTCCCTCGTCTGCATTATACGCTCCCGATAAAGCGGTCGGCAAATGTACGCCGAAGCCTTCAAGCAGTCCCTGAAAGTAGCCCGACCACCCGCTGCCTACCGCGGCCGCGGCCACTCCGTATTCCAGCACCAGGTCCCAGCCCAGAATCCAGGCGAGCAGTTCTCCGAAGGCCACATAGCTGTAGGCGTAGGCGCTGCCGGATACCGGTAATGTCGAGGCGAACTCGGCATAGCAGAGCGCCGACAGGACACAGGCCAGGGCCGCTATGACAAAAGAAAGTACAAGCGCCGGACCCGCGTGCTCGGCCGCAGCCACGCCGGTCATCACGAAGATGCCGGTGCCGATGATGGCGCCGACGCCAAGCGCCGTCAAATCCAGGGCGCCTAAAGTCTTGTTAAGCTTGCCCCCGTCGCTTACCCGGGAAGCTTCAAGCGGTTTTTTGCGAAGTAGATTCATACTGCAATTCTCTCCAGTCTAGGTTGTAAGATTTTAAGGGGTTGTGGTCAAAAGCTTGATGCCCAGCAGGCCGAAAATAATGGCGGTCAGCACAATAAAAAGAAGTCCCAATACTATCATTTGTAATGGCGCGTATCCATAATCGTAATTTACAAACTGCGGTAAAAAAGTGAGAAAAAAGATGGCGACCTTGTGATTGAGCACGTTCATGGTTAAGCTGCGGACAAACAGGCCGCGTTCATTCCTGTTCTCACCAGGCGCCGGACGGATGGCGGACTCGGTATTTCAGCGATTTTGCAAAGAAACCGTAAATAAAAAGTACCGCACCTCCCCTGATTTCCGTTGTACTGCCTGTAATTAATGGGTAATGGATTAAATAACGGGTTCTTGAAAAGACTATCGAATGAAGATATGATGGTTAAGATTGGACATAAAAAATTCACACTATCAAAAGAGGAGATGGAACTATGGCCCCCCCTTTCAAACCCAACCGCGTCGTCGTTATCGGCACTGGTGCCGTTGGTACGACCACTGCTTACACTCTGCTGCTGCGCCGCCGCATGCCCGAACTCGTATTAATTGATGTCAACCACCAAAAGGCGCTTGGTGAAGCGCTCGACATGAACCACGGGATGCCTTTTGTCGGCGGTGTAAAGCTGTGGGCCGGAACCTATGAAGACTGCCGCGACGCGGACATTATCATCGTAACCGCGGGGGCTTCGCAGAAGCCGGGCGAGACGCGCATCGACCTTCTGCGCAAAAACATTTCGATTTTCCGGGATATTATCCAAAAGATTACGAAATATAATTCCCACGCCATTTTGCTGATCGCAACCAACCCGGTTGATATTCTTGCTTACGCTACTCTGGAAATCAGCGGCTTCGACCGCCGGCGCGTCATCGGGTCGGGCACCGTGCTCGATAGCGCCCGTTTCCGCTACCTGATCGGGAAGCACAAAGAGATCGACCCCCGCAGCATTCACGGTTCGATCATCGGCGAGCACGGAGATTCCGAGGTTCCCGTATGGAGCCTCGCCAACATCAGCGGCGGTATCGAACTCGGCTTTGGCGACGAGACCCGTCAGGAGATTTATGAGAATACGAAAAACGCCGCCTATGAAATCATTAACGCCAAAGGGGCGACCTCCTATGCGATCGCGCTGGCGCTTGACCGGATTGTGGAGGCCATCCTCAGCAATGAAGGCGCCGTCCTGAACGTATCGACGCTGCTGAACAACTATAACGGCGTATCGGATGTCTTCCTCGGCGCACCGTGCGTTGTGGACCGTTCCGGTGTCCGCGAAGTGCTGCAGCTGCCGCTGAGCGACGAAGAACGCAATTTATTCCAGCAGTCTGCCGAGAAGCTTAAGGCCGAAATCGCGAAACTGGAGCTGTAAGACAAGCCTTATTCGTCTGAATTTGGATATGCAACAGAGAAGAAGCCGCTGAGCGCATTAACAGCCAGCGGTTTCATTAAATTGCGTTCGACTTCCCTATTGATTCTCTATTCTACTCCGGGTTCCCCGTCTTCCTCCGACCACTTCTTCTCCAGCAGGCGGTCCGCCAGCCGTTCAAATGACTCCGGCTGCAGCAGCTCCACAGGCGAAAATCCTTTATCAAAAGTAAACGAAGAGCCTTCGATCACAAGCGCATAACGGTCGCCGAGCGAGGCGATATGGATTTTGTCGCCGAAATCCGCAAGAAATCCTTTGACATAGGTGTCTCCGATTTTGAATTTCAGCTCGATTTCCGGCTTGATGTCGATGATCCTCGCCGCCGCTTCAATGACTTCCTCAGGCTCCCATTTGTTCTGGATGTCCCGCTTCTCGCTTGCGGCCCAAAGCTCCAGATCGCGCTCAGTCTGCTGGCGTTCCTCATGGGACTCGTCGGGCCATTTTGTCTCCACGTAGCTCTGCACATACTCCATCACGTGGTCATTCACAATCTCGGGAATCGACTGCTCGTACGTCACGAACTTCAGAAAATCCTCAAAATATCGGGCGTGTGAAGACTGATGGATCTTGAGCTCCCACTCCTCCACCATGCCTTCCTCCAGCATATAAGGATATTGAATCGACTTCATATTGCGGGCGCTGATCGCCATTTCCACTTCGCTGATCAGACTGCGCTCATCGGAAATCCGGGCAATCTTGGGCTCAAAATCGCATTTCATAATGAACACGAACGGATCATCCCCGTGGTTACGGAGAACGGCCTGGGAAACAATAAGCGCTCCCCCGCGTACCGCGCTCGTATCAAGGTAGCTTCGGACCAGATCATCCCCGAAATTGTGAAAGGATTCCACGTCATCGGCCGCGCGCAGCCGCGTCAGCTGATTAAAGTTCGGATTGCTGTCAAGGTCGTACCCCGGCTCCACCAGAAACCGTCCGATCTTGGTCGGGGCCTGTTCCGAGTTCGGGTTCTTTTCCACCTTGCGCTTCGCGGTCCGCGTAAACTCCCCGTCGAGGAATTTCTTAATCTCACTGTGCTCATACTCTTCTTCATCCAGGGTCTGGTAATGCTTGTACGATTTCGCGCCTTGCCCTTCTTTTCCTTCGACCTGAATCACATAGAAGGACAGAAACTGGACGTTGAATTTCATGTCTGCTTACCTCATTTATCAATGTTAGATTTCAAAGCTGGAGCTGCAGGCGGGACATGGCTTCTTCTTTTTCCCTATCCGTAATATGGGTGTACACCGTCGTTGTCTGAATCGAGGAATGGCCAAGCAGCTCTTGTACGGTCCGCAAATCCGCGCCCTTCCTGAGCAGCATCGTAGCAAAAGAATGCCGCAGCTTGTGGCTGGAATAAGCGCGCCTGCGCACAGCCGGAATCCCGCTCTGGAACCGCTGAAAGGTCTCGGCAGCTATCCCCTGTATAGCGCGGATCGAGAGGCGGCGGCCTTTTTGCGAAATGAACATCGCGTCTTCCCTGCTTCCCCGCCAAGGCGTCAGCCGTTCCTCAAGTGCTTGCTCCAGATAAGGGGCGATGTCCGCCGGCACCGGCACGTTTCGCCATTTGCGGCCTTTGCCGAAGACGCGCAGCGTGCGCCGCTCTGGATGATAATCCCCCAAACCCAGCGTATGTACCTCTCCGACCCGCAGACCCATATACGCCATCAGCAAAAAAATCGCCAGATTGCGCTCTCTGTACTTGCCGTCGACATGGGCCAAAAAAAGCCGCATATCGCCCTCGTCCAAAAAGACCGGCTCCCGGTTCTTCTCGGTCTTGGACTTCTTAATGCCTGATGCGGGATTTGCGGCAAGAAGTTCAAGCTCGATCAGCGATTTGAAGAAACAGCTGACCGAAGCGTGCTTGCGGTTCCTCGTCGCGTCGCTGACTCCTCGTTCGCGCATGGAGGTCAGGAAGGAGATGACGTGCAGCTTTTTGACAGTATCCAGTTTCTTGCCGTTTAGACTGTTCAGGAACTGCCGGATATCGGCCAGATACGATTTTTGGGTATACGGGGTATAGCCCGCATCCTTCATCCAGACGTTAAAAGCTTCGAGTTCTTCCTCATACTCCAGCAGAGCTTCGTCCATTTTCGGATTTCCTCCTCCCCTTTTACCGACCTCTTATTATAGCAAATCACAACTTAGCCGGGAACACCTTGGCGCTGCCACCCCGCAGCATGTTTTTGCACCATTTCCATAAAAGCTTCGAGCGCAGGAGACTTCCATTTTTTCCGGTGATACGCAACCTGGGTCGCCACCCGCTGGGATTCATCATCCCAGTTCAGCCGCGCAAGCGTTCCTTCCGAGAGTTCTTTTTGCACCGTAACCAGCGGTAAAAAAGATATGCCCAGACCGGACATCACGCACTGCTTGATCGCTTCGATGCTCCAGAATTCCAGCTTCGGGTCCGGGTACACGCCATGCGCGTTCAAATGCTGCTCAAACAGTATCCGGTACGAACAACCCGTCTCCGTATGCAGAATCGTCTCCTCTTTCAAATCGGACGGCTCGACTGCGGATAGGCGAACCAGCCGGTGATTCACCGGCGCCACGAGCGCCATCTCCTCCTGCACCAGCGTTTCGATATGCAGATCCCGGTCCTCCTGCTCGGGCTGCAGCAGAAAGGCCAAATCGACCTCGCCCGAGCGGATCATTTCCCGCAAATCCCAGCAGAAACCGGGCTTCAGGATCATCTCCACCTGGGGATACTTTTCCCGGTATTCACGGATGATTCCGGGCAGCCGGAAAGCCGCAAGGGATTCGGGCCCGCCGATCTTGAGCGATCCACCGATGCCGCTTTGCGAGCGCAGCGCGTTCTCCGCCATGGCGTGCATTTTGGAAATCTCCTGGGCATACGGCAGCAGGCGGCGTCCGGCGTCGGTCAGAGTAATTCTTTTGCCGATCCGGTTGAACAGAGGTTGACCCAGCTCGTTCTCTAGTGCCTGAATTTGCGCCGTAATGCTGGACTGGGCGTAATCCAGCTTCTGCGCCGCCCGGGTGAAGCTCCCGGCTTCCACCACGACCAAAAAAGTAAAAAGATGACGGGATTCCATCGACACGCACCCTTCCATCGGAATTTTGAATGGATGTCATCTAAACATTCCGTTTTTCCAATAGGACAATTATCTGATACTCTTTAAGAAAAGACAAGATAGAAACAAGAAAGGCTGGATGATTGTAATGAAGGAATCCAATTCGCTGCAAAACCATATCGGGATGCCGCAGGCGATCGCTCTGTATATCGGTGCGGTGCTCGGATCGGGGATCCTGATCGTCCCCGGACTGGCAGCGGAAATGGCGGGGCCCGCTTCGCTGCTCGCTTGGGGATTCATGACGCTGCTGATTCTGCCGATGGCGCTCTCGATGGGGCTGCTCTCTGCGAAATTCCCGAGCGCCGGCGGCGTATCCCATTTCGTAACGCTCGCTTTCGGAGAACGTGCCGGCACGCTGGTCGGCTGGTTCTTCCTGATGTCCGTCCCGATCGGCGCTCCCGTAGCCGCCCTGACCGGAGCGGGCTATATGTCCGCCGCCATGGGTTGGGGCGAACCGGCGCGAATCGCGCTGGCCGCCGCAATTCTTGCTACTGGTCTTGGCATGAACTGGGTCGGCATGCAGCTTGCCGGAAAAGTGCAAATTGCCGTCGTAGTGGCCATCGTTGCCGTACTCGTCTTTGCTTTTGCCGCCGCGCTGCCCCGGATGGACAGCGCCTCTTTCACGCCGTTTGTTCCCCACGGCTGGATGAACGTTGGCAAGGCAACGGCTATTCTGTTCTGGTGCTTTATCGGCTGGGAAGCAGTGTCCCATCTGTCCGAAGAATTCAAGGACCCGCAGCGCGCGGCAGTTAAAGGGGTTACCATCTCTGCTATCATTGTCGGCGCGCTCTATTTCCTGACGGCGCTGGCCGTGGTCGGCACCGAAAGCTACCTTAAAGGAAGTTCCTCCTCGCTGGTCTGGATGATCACCCGGCCGCTTGGACATTGGGGCGGACTGATCGCCGGACTTACGGGTCTGTTCATCTGCACCGCCACGATCATCGCCTATGTCGGCGCCGCTTCAAGGGTGGCCTATGCAATGGCCCGCCAGGGGCACGCCCCTCAGTGGATGAGCCATATGTCCGGCCGGTTCCATACGCCGATCGGCGCGCTGGGTTTCCTACTGCTGTGCTTTACAACAGTGATGACACTGTACGGCAGCGGCCTTGTGTCGCTGACTACCCTCATCACCTTCCCGAACGCCACCTTTATCCTGACTTATATCGGAGGCTGCGCGGCGGGAATCCAGCTGCTCAAGGGCAGCCGGTTCGGAGTGACCATTAGCTGGATTTCCTTTGCCGCAACGGCAGCTGTGTTCCCGTTCACCGGAATGGCGATTGCCTACCCCGGCATCATCGCCGCTTTTTATTTGATCTTCTCCTATTATAATAATAAGCGGAAGACGGCCATTAAGACCCAGCCTGCGCCGGTGAAACTTTCGGATCAGCGGAGTGAAGTGTCCTAATAGCGAATAACGAAAACGCCGGCAGAGCATCGGATGAAGCTCTGTCGGCGTTTTTTTAATGTAATGATGTACCCAGGTTTAACGGGATTTGTACCCTATATAAGCTGAACTTAAGATTTTTCCATCAGATATCAGTCGTAACTACGAGGAATGTTTGGACTTCCGGCCGCTGTTGTCCCCAGATTTCTTGATTTATACCGCTCTCTGCAGATGAAATCCGGAGACAAAGGCGATCGCTATCGCTCCTACAGTTCCAAACTTCCCCTTCGTTACTCCTTGGCCTGATGCCATTTTTCAAGTTCATCTTATATAAGCGGTTGGGCGTCCTTTTGTAAAGCCGTTCTTTATTTTCCCGCCTGACTGGCGGAATTGATATTAGTTTACATAAAATATATTATGTTAACTAATTTTGTTATTTGGATTCATTTTCCATATTTAGCAACTTTCTCGCCACTTCAGGAGTCAAATACATAGAAGTATAACAAGGAGATGATCTGTTGAAAAAAACAGCCTATATTTTGAACGCGCTGCTCGCCACATCCCTGCTTACCGCCGGTGACGGTCTTTACGGACACATCGCCGCGGCCGATTCCGTACATGGCAATACCTCTTCCGTTTCTGCTGCGGCTGACACCAAAGCTCCAGCACTTAAGCTGCTCTGGCAGGCACAAACGAACGGAAGCAGACTTTATGATAAGCAAGCCCCCGTAACAAACGGCCTTGTATACTATGCAGCAAGCGGCAAGCTCATGGCAGCAGATCTCGAGACAGGTAAGGTGAAATGGTCCATCCCGGGAGGACAGTATCCCGAAGTTATAGCAGGCAGCTCCGTCTTTTACATTACAAGCGGCGGCAATCTGGTGCGTGCGGATGCCCGAAGCGGGAAGATAACTTGGAAAGCGAAAGGGATCGGTACCTTTTCAGAGGCTGGAGCGCATGCCGGACTTGTAAACGGAACCTTGATTTATTTTAACGAAAACGGCGGAATCGCCGCCTACAATCCTTCTAACGGCAAGAAAAAATGGGAGAACACAGCATTGCCCATGTACGCAGGCTCCCTGATCGGCCAATACGACGGCGTACTCATCGTGTCCAGTACGGTCGATAATTACCGAACGCAATTTTTCGGCCTTGACCCCGCTACCGGCAAACAACGGTGGAGAACCGAGGGCGTTTACTCCTTCCTCGCCTACCGTAACGGACAGCTTATGATGCGCCGGCTGCCAAGCCTTTCAACGGTTACCGGCGGAGTGGCGGCTTCGGGTTATTTGGTCACTTGGGTTCAACTGAGTCCCCGAACGGGAAAGGTGACCAGAACAGAGAACTACACTCCTCTTCATGATATAAGCCGACTCGGCAACAGCTATACCTCAATTAAAGGCCCCTATCTCTATACCGCCGACGGCAATCTCGAGAAGAATGAAGCCTTCCTTCGCCGCTATACTTTAGGCCAAGACAGCAATGCCAAACCTGTCAGCTATGAACAGTTTGGAAAATGGTTGGCTGGCCCGGAAAACGGGATGGCATTCTTTTCACAGGAAACCGAATTGATCGGTGTCAAACTTGGTAATCTTAGTAAAGTGTCCTACGGCCGCTTTCCTTGTCCCATTGCCCGTGTCCAAGCCATAGGCAGGCGGGTATTCGTCAGTTTGGACAACGGAGACTTTTACTTGATCGAGGCGGAAACGGGCAAAAGGCTCGGGCGTATCGCAACGAAAGCTACAGAGATCGGTAACGCCTATACGGTCAATGGCACGCTTCTCGTTCAGACGAATAAGGGATTATTGGCCGCCGCCCTCCCAAGATCGTTGAAATAGTAACAAAATGGGGCAAATCCACCCGTCCACTTCTCCATCCACCCGAATAAAAATCGCTTAAAACAAAAACAGCGTATAATATATGTTATACGCTGTTTTTTTGCGGCATAAATGGCCGTATTTTCGATCAATTTACGGCCAGCCCATTTCTTCCGAACTTCTGTAACATCAAACTTGCTTCAATAGATCGTAATGATACAAAAAGCTATAGCAGTGCTTTAACTGTTCCTTTTCTTAAAAAAATGATATAAATCATCCGTTTTATTTGTTATAAATACCAACTCTTTGTTTTGAAATACAAGAATTTGGGGGTAGGTATTTAAGTTAAATATCTTTTCGTAATCAAATTTATTTTTATCCCGTATATCAATAAAGCTGATATTTGTTATTGCCTGTGTAACCAATTGCTGATTGTTTATGTCGTTTATTTTTTCCTGCAAGGAATCAATAAATGAATCGTCAAGGGACTTATTTGTAAAAACATGTACAGAAAAAACATTTTTATTGTTTTTTAATAATTCGTCTATCGCCTTAGCCGAGTCATCCTGAGTACAACCAGAAACCATTAAGATTAGGGATATAAAAATCAATAATTTTTTCATGCCTATCCTTCCTTTAAAGGAATAAAACGGTCACGGTCGTCACATCAATAAGCAGCAATTCTTTAGGAGCCGAGAGTTTGGCGTGGTATTATTGATATCATTTTCTATGGCCAGGTTATTAAGCTTGCTGTAAAGCCTCCGGCTCCGTCACTTGTTCGTCCAATCTTAGCTCCATAAGCTGCCCGGCATGGGTCAAACCGGCGCCAAAGCCGTACAAGAGAACCCGATCCCCATTTTTAACTTTTCCTTCGCGAATGCCGAGGTCAAGAGATAAAGGGATGGTCGCAGCCGAAGTATTCCCGAAGTGGACCAAGCTGTACAGCGTCTTGTCCATCGGGTGTCCTATTTTTTCACAGATCGGCTCGATGATCCGCAGGTTGGCGCTATGAGGAATGAACCAGTCTACTTCGTCTATGGTCATGTCCGTTTTCTTTAAAAGTTCTTTGATCCCGCCTGGAATCTTACGAACCACCCACCGGTACACCTCACGGCCATTTTGCACAAGGCTTCTTGTATCGACTAATTCGATGTCCTTTACTTTATTCGCTAAATTAGCCCGGTACACATGGTGCGCCCCGCTCCCGTCACTTTCGAGGTGATACCCCATGAAGCTTTGAAAGTGGTCATCCCGTTCGACCAGCACGGCGCCGGCACCGTCTCCAAAGAGCACGCAGGTGGTCCGATCGGTGTAATCCGTGATTTTGGACATGGTGTCCGCGCCGATGACGAGTATTTTCTTGTGAAGTCCGGATAAAATCAAACTGTGCGCAGTATGCAGCCCATAGACAAATCCCGAGCATGCCGCACTTAGATCCATCGCTCCCGTCTGGGCGATATGTAACCGGTCCTGAACAAGGCTGGCAACCGAGGGGAACGTAAAATCCGGCGTACTGGTCGCTACGATAACCATATCTACATCTTCTACGCTTTTATTAAATCGCTGAATCAGATTGTTTACTGCAGCAACGCACAAATCACTGGTAAACTCATCCGGACGGCTAATTCTGCGCTCCTGAATTCCGGTCCTTTGAATAATCCATTCATTATTCGTGTCAACCATCTTCTCCAGATCAGAATTGGTTAATCTTCTGCCTGGGACGTAACTTCCTATTGCGGTTATTCTTGCTCCTGCCATCCGGATCACCTCATATTGGATAATAAGCTGATATTAGTACCTGGTACTAATTATAATGTAAGTTGCTGGAAAACGCAATCATTCTTCAAAACCGCCCTGCCGAACCGCTTGCCGCCCGCCCGCATAGAATAACAGCGAGATCAAGTATTGGGCAGAGGTGGAATCGAACATGGCTAAAAACAAGCGCGGCAAAGCGCTGTGGCGGATGCCTTCCCGGGCCAGAGGCACTTGCCCTCTGTGCGGCAGCACGAGGATCAAACTGTTATACACCGCAGTAGGAGCTCAAGGCGAAAAGCTGACGGTATGCAAAAAGTGTCAGGGCAAAAAAGCCGGATAAGCAGGTGATTTTATCGTCCACTCCTTCCTTTACCCTGCCTTTGACGCTATAAACAGGTAAAGACCGCTTCTTTGCGAAGCGGTCTTTTGGGTGCTGGAATAAGGAGTGTCAGCTGCCGCAGCAGGATTACAAACGCAGGCCAAATCTTTTTAACTCGATAAAAATCCCTTCCAGCTGTCTGCCCTTCTCCGTGATTGTATATTCTACGCGCGGAGGCACTTCCGGATATACCTTGCGTTCTACGACACCGTTCTCTTCCAGCTCTTTAAGACGGAGCGACAGGGTCTTCGGACTGATGCCGACCATCGATTTCAGCAGATCACTGAAGCGCAGCGTCCCTTCGATCAGGAGGTCCCGGATAATTAAAAACGTCCATTTTGTCCCGATCACGTCCAGCGTCTTGGCAATGGGACATGACTCGCCGGGCGCTCCTTTCGTTAGAACGACGGGTTCATTCTCGCTCATCGAAACATCCTCCATACAAATATTTTAACTTGGTAAACCCAATCATATCACAACAATATATTTTCGGAAACTATATGAATAAAATATCACTACTTCCCTAAATGAACTTACTACTTATATAATAGCCTTGTGTTACAGCTTACAAATAAAGGAGACGGAGAAATGAAAAATATTCTGATCATCAACGGCCATGAAAAATACGGCGCCGCGGAAGGTAAATTGAACCAGACCCTGGTGGACCGGATGGTAAGTATTTTAAGTGAAAAGAACAACGTGCAAACCACTATTATTCAGAACGGGTACAACAACGAAGAAGAGCATCGGAAGTTTTTGTGGGCCGACGTGGTCATTTATCAAACGCCCATCTACTGGTTCAGTATTCCCGGGCTGTTCAAAACGTATATGGACGAAGTGTATGAGTATGGCATCTTTTTCAAGGGCGGTGACCGGTACGGAGAAGGCGGCTTATTAACCGGCAAAAAATATATGTTCTCCACCACCTGGAACGCTCCCGAGCAGGCATTTGGCGATCCGGAGCAGTTCTTCAAAGGGGAAACGCTGGACGAGGCTCTCGAACATCTGCATCGTGTTCAGGAATTTCTCGGCATGGAGGCTTTAAAAAGCTTTGCCTGCTACGATGTCATCAAGAATCCGAAGCTGGATCAATATCTGTCCGAACTGGAAGCCCATCTGCACGAAGTGCTGGGTGCTTAACCTTAAGCGAACAACGCTATTGAACGACACTGGGAACGACATTAAAGGAGGATATATTATGCTGCACAATCAAAAAGTGGTCATTATCGGAGGTAGCTCCGGGATTGGTCTGGAGGCGGCCAAACAAGTCATTGCGCTTGGAGGGGAAGTCATTATTGCCAGCCGCTCGGAAGAGAAACTGCAGAACGCGAAAGAACAACTGGGCGCGAAAGCGTCGGCCCATACGCTGGATACGGCGGACGAACAGCAGGTGAAGTCCTTTTTTGAAACGATCGGCACGTTCGATCATCTGGTCGTCAGCGCCGCAGTAACTTCCGGAGGGTCCTTCCTCCACACGGAAACCGCCCAGGCCCGCGAGTTGTTCGAGAGCAAATTCTGGGGCCAATATTATGCGGCAAAATATGGAGCGCCAAACATTTCCCCGAACGGTTCCATTACCCTGTTCTCCGGCGTTGTCGCTTACAAATCGATGATCGGCTCGTCCGTACTGGGCGCGGTTAACGCTGCGGTGTCCAATCTGGGCCAGACGCTGGCCTTGGAGCTCGCTCCCATCCGGGTGAATATCGTGTCGCCGGGTATCATCGATACGCCTTCGAGAGGTAAAATGCCGGAAGACGCGCGAAATGACTTCTATGCATCGGTGGCGGGCAAACTGCCGGTACAACGGGTGGGCACAGCGGAAGATACCGCGCAAGGCGTGCTGTACCTGATCCAAAACGGCTTCGTGACCGGAACCGTTCTTCACGTCGACGGCGGACACCGTATTATTTAAGGCAATCAGCGCAAAATTCAAAAACTTGGAAAGCCGTACTTCCTCCTTCGGGAAAGAAGACGGCTTTTGTTCATTCCGCATACCATTCCTGAAGCTCCCAAAGTTTTCGCCGCACAAAAGTCCGAAGCTCCTTCGGGGCCATCACCTCGGCATAAGCGACAAGCTCCAGCACATCCCGGCAGGCCGCTTCATACCCATACATATTTACCGTCAGCAGAACCGTATCCTTATCCAAGGCTTCGTGCAAAATATCCAGCTTGTCCCGCAAATTCGCGCCCGGCTCTTTCACTTTGAGAACGACCGGGTACTGCTCATTCTCTCGTCTCGACAGCTTAAAAGACTCATTCCGCTCTTTCCAATACGCCT
The DNA here is from genome assembly GCF_011043685.1 of Paenibacillus apii. Lineage (NCBI taxonomy): Bacteria > Bacillati > Bacillota > Bacilli > Caryophanales > Paenibacillaceae > Paenibacillus > Paenibacillus apii. Next base: position 142,533 of record NZ_JAAKGU010000001.1, read on the forward strand.
CCAGTGAGAAATCGGCGGGAATCTCGAACATTTCCTCTTCCTGCCGGGCTTCTGCGATCCGCTCACATTTGAAGATCCGCACTTCCTCCGCCTTCTCGCAGTAAGCGGCCAGGTACCATTCCCCCTGCTTCACCACCAGCCCATAGGGGCGTACACTTCGGAGCGATGTTTCGCCTCCCGGCTTCAGGTAGTGAATCGTCAGCTTATGCGACTTCCAAAGCGCGGACCTGATCTTTTCCAGGCAGGGAACCGCCGGGCGCTCGCTCCACCAGGGCGTATCATCGAAATAAAACCGGGATTTTGCCTTATGCAGATCCGGTTTGTAGGCGTCCGGCAGTGTTTTTTCCAGCTTCAGCAGCGCATTCTTGAGCTTCTGTCCCGACTCGGTTCCCGCGCCGGAGTAAATGCCGAGTCCCGTGAGATACAGGTGAACGACATCGTCGCTATGCAGGCTGTTCAGATCAACTGTATAGCCTTCCATAAGGGAGAGGCCGCCGGAAGGTCCCGGAGTGCTGACTATCGGAACGCCGGCTTCGGCCAGCGTATCCACGTCGCGATAAATCGAACGGACGGAGGTTTCGAGCGCTTCCGCAAGCTCCTTTGCTTTTATCTTCCCTCTGGACTCCAGCAGCAGTAAAATCGCAACCAGCCGGTGCAGCCTCATCACTCGCCCTCCTTTAGCGAACCATAGAATTTTTCACATGGCGATTTCCATATCGTTGCCACTTAGCTGTCAATAATTCAAGTATATCATAGAGCAAGAACGTTAGAAGGAGATGGAATTCATGAATATTGGCGTACTCGGGACGGGATTTGGGGCTTATCATACCCGCCTGCTGAAACAAATGGATCTATGCGGACGCGTGGTCGTGTTCGGAAGAGATGAGGGCAAGCTGGCTGTTTTGGAACGTGAGTTAAAGGTAGAGATTACCCGGGATTTAGAGGGACTCTTGCGCGATCCGGATATCGATGTCATCGATTTGTGTCTGCCCTCCCCGCTTCATGCCGAAGTTGCGGTCAAGGCGCTTGAGCATGGAAAGCATGTCTTTTGCGAAACGCCCGTATGCTGCTCTATTGAGGAGTCTGCGGCGATGCTGGATGCGGAAAGACGCTACGGTAAAAGAGTGCTGGTAAACCGGTTTATCCATTTTGACCCGGCCTATGCGTTTCTGCGGGAGTCCTGCCTGAAAGGAACGTACGGCAAGCTGATGTCACTCACTTTAAAAAGGGAGACGCCCCCGCTCTGGGGTGATCTGGGCCTAGGCTCCCTCCCTGTTCAGTTCATGATTCACGATTTGGACTTTATCGAAGGGCTGATGGATTCGCCGGAGCTTCGATCCGCCTGGGGAACTGAATATAGGGATGCGCAGCAGTCGCTGGTTCGGGCGGTCTTCGGACAGAATGGCATGATTGCGGAAGTTGTCTCTTCCTCGGGAATGCCTGACGGATATCCCTTTACTGTAGGCTATGAAGCTTATTTTGAATCGGGCAAGCTGGTTTTTCTTGAACAGGATTCTGGAGACCAGTCCGATGCCGCTTTGATGGAATACACCGCCTCCAGCGCACAGCGTCTCATTTTGGAGGAGATGAATCCGTATGCAGCCACCTTGGAACACGCGCTTCTAAGCTTCGAAAACGGTAGGAATTCGCTTCTTTCATTGGACCGGGCGGCCCGTTCTCTGGGAACCGCACTTGAAATCCGGCGGCAAATCTCCCAAAAGTAGCTTGTGCTTTCCCAGAGTTTAGGATATCCTGTTAAAGACAACTTCATAGACACGGGAGCTCGGAAATAGCCGGGCTGAGAGGATGGCCCTATGCCATCGACCGTAAAACCTGATCTGGGTAATGCCAGCGGAGGAAACGTCACAGGCTTTGTATGTTCAAAGACCGCTTCTTCGGATGCGGTCTTTTTTGCGTACCTAGTCTCCTCCGGCGCTTCACACTATTAAGAGGAGGAATTGAAATGACAAGTCAAAGTCAAAAAGTGTATGTGAAAGGCTCGCGGGAGGACATTCGAGTTCCCATGCGCGAGATTACGCTGAGCGATACGACCGGGGTTGACGGCGGCGCAACTCCTAATCCCCCAGTGCGGGTATATGACGCCAGCGGCCCTTATTCCGATACGCAGATGTGTACGGATATCCGGAAAGGACTCCCTCCGCTCCGTCATAGCTGGATTTTGGAACGCGGGGATGTCGAGGAATACGAAGGCCGGGACGTAAAGCCGGAAGATAATGGATTGCGGAATTTGGAGCAGGACCCTAACGCGGAAGTCTTTCCGGGACTCAAACGGCGGCCGCTGCGCGCCAAAAGCGGAGCCAATGTTACGCAGATGCACTATGCCCGTAATGGCATCATCACACCGGAGATGGAGTTTATTGCCATCCGCGAAAATGTCGATCCTGCGTTTGTACGGGACGAAGTCGCCAGCGGCAGAGCGATCATCCCTTGCAATATCAATCACCCGGAAAGCGAGCCGATGATCATCGGACGGAACTTTCTTGTCAAAATAAACGCCAATATCGGAAACTCAGCAGTCTCCTCCTCAATCGACGAAGAAGTGGAGAAAATGCGCTGGGCGACCCATTGGGGTTCCGATACGATTATGGATCTTTCGACTGGCCGTCATATTCATACGACCCGGGAATGGATTGTCCGCAACTCCCCAGTGCCTGTAGGCACGGTGCCGCTGTATCAGGCGCTGGAAAAAGTCGGCGGCAAAGCGCATGAGCTGAGCTGGGAAATCTATCGCGATACTCTGATTGAACAAGCCGAGCAGGGCGTCGACTATTTCACGATCCATGCGGGCGTGCTGCTGCGCTATGTCCCTTTGACAGCCAAACGCGTAACGGGCATCGTATCCCGCGGCGGCTCGATCATGGCGGCCTGGTGTCTCGCCCATCATCAGGAGAACTTCCTGTATACTCATTTTGAGGAAATCTGTGAAATCATGAAGACGTACGACATCGCGTTCTCCCTGGGAGACGGCCTGCGGCCGGGTTCCATCGCCGATGCCAATGACGAAGCGCAGTTCGCTGAGCTTGAGACCCTTGGCGAGCTGACCAAGATTGCCTGGAAGCATGATGTGCAGGTGATGATTGAAGGCCCGGGGCATGTTCCGATGCAGAAAATCAAGGAGAATGTCGACCGCCAAATGGAAGTGTGCCAGGAAGCGCCCTTTTACACGCTTGGACCGCTCACGACGGATATCGCGCCGGGCTACGATCATATTACTTCCGCAATCGGCGCGGCGATGATCGGCTGGTTCGGTACGGCTATGCTCTGCTACGTAACGCCTAAGGAGCATCTGGGCCTCCCGAACAAGGACGACGTCCGCGAAGGCGTCATCGCCTACAAGATCGCGGCGCACGCGGCCGATCTGGCCAAAGGGCATCCCGGTGCCCAGGAGCGGGACGACGCGCTGTCCAAAGCCCGGTTCGAATTCCGCTGGAAGGACCAGTTCCAGCTGTCGCTCGATCCCGAGCGGGCGATTGAATATCATGACGAGACCTTGCCCGCGGAAGGCGCGAAAACGGCGCATTTCTGCTCAATGTGCGGCCCGAAATTTTGCAGCATGAGAATCACGCAGGACATCCGGGAATATGCCAAGCAGAATAATCTGGAGGATGCCGAAGCGATTGAACGCGGAATGAAGGAGAAATCACAGCAGTTTGCGGAGGCGGAACACGGGTTGTATCGTTAATGGGTTAGTGAATCGGTTGTAATGAATAAACGGCAGTCTGAAGCAAAAAGCTTCAGGCTGCCGCTGTTTTTTTGGAGCTATCTTGTACTTAAGTGAAGTTTCTTTTGAAATTCGAATTTGCTATGACTGATTTTATAACCATGATCTTGTATTTAGGAACTTGACCGGTCTAACAGTCTTCCTTTGACAAGCAGATAATTTATTTTCTTCAGTCTTCCGTTCTGCACTCTCTCTTCGATTATTCCATCTTTTTTGACAGAGGGTCTTTCCCGGTCTCGTTTCGGAAACTGAACCGAATCATCGGTGAGTAAATATGCTGCTACATCCACCGCCCCTTTCGGTAAATCTTTTCCCGTAATATTTTTCGCCCTGATCACAAAGCTGCCATTCGCGGAATCATACGTATACGAAATCGGCATGAATGCATTGTTGTCTATGATTTTACCCGGAGGCGCTGTCCAGGCACCATTTTCAATATCCTCCAGCGTATATTTAATCATTTCCGTTTGCATCAGGTTCTCGCCCGTCAGCGTGTATAGTTGATTCGCTTCATCCCAACTGCTCTGGATGCCCAAATGGTTGGCAAGCACGCTAATAGGGATGAACATTGAATTCTCGCTCAACACTGGATTCGTATCCAATTGGTCAGTGATTCCGTTAACCGTAACCGTTTTGGAACCAATAGTGAAAATAACCGTTTTATCGTCCATGCTAATTGTAGCTGTCTTACTCTTGGCGTCGTAGCCCACTTTTGCCCCGATCAGCTCGCTGATTGAGCGCAGCGGAATCATCATCCTATTGTTCGAATCTATGTAAGGTGATTTTGGTACGGTGTAGAGCACATAAAAATCGTTGATTTTCAGCAATACAGGGTAATCTTTAGGCGCAGCTAGGGCAGTTTCTGAATTAGCACTTACATCAATAACTAAAAGCATAAAAGCTGTCAATATTACCGATATCATCTTTCTCTTTACTTTCATATCATTTTTACCTCCATATAATAGCATCTCTATTAATGGACGTATTTACCACAAAAAGGTTGCAAAATGGAAAATCTCTTGCCACGCAGGATTTTATCATTCAAATTCGAATATCTTATAGTAGAATTAACAGAAAAGGAGTTTTGTTATTGAGCCAAGCCTTATTGATTATCGATGCGCAGCAGGAACTCATTGAAGGAAAAGATAGTGAGCCAGGGGTATTTAACAAGGAAGGACTTCTTCAGAATATTAATGCAATTATTGAACAAGCTTCGGAAATGAGTCATTTCGTCGTATTCATGCGGGATCTGGATGTTGCGGAGGGCAAGGGTGAGGGCTTTGAGATTCATCAAGAAATCAAAGTACCCGCCGACGCCATGATTTTTGATAAAAAAGCGACCAATTCCTTTTATGCCACCCCATTACTGGAGGCGCTCAAAGCTAAACAAGTCGGACATCTGATCATTATGGGATGCAAAACAGAACATTGCATTGACACGGCCGTAAGAGCCGCTACCGTTGAAGGTTTTGATGTGACCCTTGTGGAAGACGGACATTCAACAACGGGTACCGCCATCTTATCGGCTGAACAAATTATTGGGCATCATAACCAAATCCTGCACGGCCACTATAATGTGGACCATTTTTCCGTCGTGAGAAAGGCCGAAGAGGATTTATTTCAGCCGCCCCACGACAAGTATAGGTAAAAAGTAAGGTTTGACTTTGATCGGGATGCCTAGGGGATGATTTCAAAAACTTACCCGTTTCTAAAAATCTTCTTTGATTTCATCTTCAGGGTCCCAAATCGACCATGCCGCTTCTAACAAATTCCCTTGATTATCCCTAAAATAAAAATACTTGGCCTCCCCGGCTCCAAGTGCCTGAATGTCTTGAACTTCAACCTGATTCTTTTTTAAAAAATTATGGGTGAATTCAATATCAGGGCAGTTTAAAGCCATAATCGGAAACGGTTGTCCATTCCTCGTAATTTCCAATGACTGATCGTTCCGGGTTTCAATTAATAATAATGCAATGGAATTTTTGTGGGGTTGATGCATGACAGCAAGAAAAGAACCTCGATCCTGAAACTTGTCTATTACTTTAAAATCCAGATTTCGGGTATACCATTCAATGGATTCATCAATGTTCGTCGTTGGAACATACACATATCCGATACGGGTGAAAGCAAATTCTTTCTTCATCAAGATCGCTCCATTCGTGGGTATGGATAAATATTCTTCTTCCAGCTCTTTCTCAATGTCCTCGTTCTTCATATCAAATTCATTCTGGTCTTTAATCCCTAATTTTTCTTTAATTAATTGGATGTCTTCATGATGGTCCAAGCAAAATCGAAAGCGCTATCGTTCCAACAACAGCTATTATAGTACCAAATAATGCAGTCATTGAGTGTCCTCTCTTTTATTTCTTGAATGATAAATTAAGAGTGTATTGCATATTCAGCTTGACGGAATTATTCTGAATTTGCATGGATAATCAACATTTCGGAGGATACATATGATTGCACTAGAAATGAATCAATATGACCTGATTAAGCCGATGCTTGCTGAGATTCCGGGTTGTCTATGGAATGTCGATGTACTGGAAAAAAGAAAATTGGGAAATGTGTATGTTGACAGGTTACCCTATCCGCAAGCTACTTACATAGAAACACCTTATTTTCTTTATTATGCGGGCGGAGTTTTTAATAAGGTTTTTCTGGACGATGTTATCAATCACATCCTAGCAGACTTGATCCCTGACAACGAAGCAAGACCCGTTTTTCTTTTTTCAACCAGCCAAGAATGGAAAGATGAAATTGAAAAACGGTTAACGACGTATAATCGTTCTGACTTCGGTCCGTATTTAACAAGGCGGTTGCATCATCTGAATAAGGATTCATATGAAAAGTTTAAAAAATCCTTATTGCCTCTTCCTGATGAGTACACAGTAATCATTAGTCATGAAAATGGAGAAAGCATAGTTCGCGCATATTGTAATGACATAGAGGTATGCGCTTGTCATGATGGCGGCCAAGGGTTGGGGCTTATGGATTTCAATGTGTTTACTCATCCCTATCACAGGCATAAAGGATTAGCTTCGATTTGCTGCTCCAAACTGATAGATCATTGTATTGAACAAGATATTGTACCTCAGTGGGGATGCTGGACGGTAAATGTTCCGTCGTGTAATCTTGCTGAAAAACTCGGTTTTCAAATTACAGCGGAAACTCAGGTGAATTTTGCCGAAATTAAAAAGGAGTAAGGTGTCGTCTGAATTCCCTGAACTGCCTTGCAGCCACCAAGGGCTGTAAGGCATATTGCTTGAATGCGGCGTTAGGTGAAAAAACATGATCTTGTTTAATTAGCTCACAAAGTTATTTGTTCAGTTCCTGCATTTCATTAATTCATTAATTTCTTCCTCAGTTAGAATGTCTTCAATCTTGGGATGTCCAATTTTTTCTATTAGCTTTAATTTAAGTGTTCTTTTCGTTATCCATTCCATCCCTTCACCCATCGTTGATCTTGGATGTGGCTCAATATCTTTATTAATATCTATTGGTTCATCAACTATATAAAGTAAGCCATTTTCTCTTCCGTTATGTTTTATAATTCCATCGTCATTAATAGATACTATTGGAGGTTTATGAGAAAACATACAAGCTAAATAATGGTGTTTTGTAATAGTACTTCCTGTCCTCAAATTTGTTATATCCGCTGGGCTACCATGATACCAATTCTCCAATCTAAAGTACCTCCAAGTGAAGAAGTTTATCTTATCAATTCATTAAAATTGCTAACGGTATAATCCGCCATAGATAAGTCTTGTTTGCCTAGCGAATTTTGAAGCGTGAATGCTGTGTTAAGCGAAGTAGCTGACTTCTTCGAACTACTTATTGTTATGGTTTTTTATATGCCCCAAGATTGGATTCTCATTTATTTCCATGCTGTTAAACATCGATGTTGTTTCACCCGAATCTATTCGAATTGTTCCATCTGATTGTTCGACCTCTTTATTAAATTCTAAATAACCTCCTATTATTCCATCTCTTGATTCCAAGATATAACCTACAATTTGATTATAATGATCAGTTTTCTCATTCAGCACATATCCAGTTTCTATAACTTCCTCGTCTAGAAACGCAGCTAGGTCAACATGTCCCTGAGTTTGTATTGTATTTATATGCTCTTTATAAAATCGTAAAGTTCCGGCTGCATACTTTGTTTCCGATTTGAAGCGTTCAGCACTCCTCCCATAACCATTCAGATATAAAACATGCTCTTTATTATAAATTTCAGTTGATTCTATCTCTTTACAACCAGCCAAAACTAGCAGAATAAGAATAATAACTATCTTGAACTGCATTTATTATCACTCCTATCCTTTTTAATGTTATGGACCTTATGTTTTTATCCGTTTGAAGGTGTTTCATTATTTGTTCTTCGTGATGCTTGTCATGACAGAAATAAAAACTATTAATCTTTCTAAGTCTTTGGAGACATCACTAATCGTTGCCACAATAAATTCCTCCTTTGTTCGGGATTATCTAACAAATAATTCTATTCCTTTAACCATTGTTTCACTTTTTTGTCCATCTTTTTTTGTAAATCCTTTAAATTTCCAGCATTTTGTTGTGTTAATTTCAAGTATTTTTCGGGAAACATCTTTCTTAAAGAAGATTGATACAAACTGCCGTCTTGGGGTTCTATATATTTGATAACAGAGAAGTGTTCTGCGTCTTTCTTCAACTGAATCACAGCGGGCAAAGAATGTCCTGCTTGGGTCTCTGTACCAGTTGATTTATTAAATCCACCGTAATAAGACCAAATATAGACACTGAGGACCCCGTTTGACTCACTCGTACCATATACTTTATGGACCTCAAATTGCTTTTCTGTGGCACCATATGAAGATGAGTAATTTTGAATGATGTAATTAGAAATCACCTCATTAATCTCTTCAGTAAGGTGTCTATCTCCGTCTTTAAGATTTATTTCATTTTCGTTGCAACCTGATATAAACGCTACACCAAATAACAAAATAGTTATTATTATTATATTTCTCAAAATGTTCATCTGTACCCCTCCTCACTATAAAGACGATATTACTGTCCGTTAGTTGAAGATTCTGCCCGCCAGCTAACACCGCATACCGCACATTCATAAGCCCCTAATTCCCCCCATCCCCACTCTTCACCCACAGCCTGGAAATATCCAGAAACCCGAACGAGCCGGTGTGCAGGCCGAGCAGGCTCTGGCTGAGCTTCGCTCGCTTATTTAGATGACAGCCGTGGAGGATCCAGAAATTGTCCCGGGCAAGCTGTTCCGCTTGGAGCAGACGCGAGACCCTTTCCGGTTTGGTAAGCTGAAAAATGCTCTCCGTTTCCCGGTCCAGAAGCTCGGTCTGCGCCGGATTGAACAGAAAATGGAGATAATTTCGGCGATTTTTATAAAAGTTCATCATCCCCCACTCCCAGTCATCTTCCAGCACCTCTTCCCCGATGAGCAGATCGGCATTGTGCAAAATTTCCTCATCAGACCTGCCGAGACGAAGCGGATGCAGCATAAGATGAAGTCCGATAGCGCGGCAACGTTTCTCCAGCCATTCAGCCTCCTCACTTTCCTCCTTCTTGGGCGGATAGGCCAGCTGTATCGGCTCCCCAGCATATCCCGCTTGGCGCAGAAGCTCCTCTGCTTCCTTTAGCGGTCTCTCCTCCACCTGCCGCTCGCTGCTGATCCAGGGCAACAAGCTGTCCGCAGGCGTATACCGGCTTCCCCCCAGTTCACGAATCAGGGCAATCCGGTCATACGCAATGCGAAGAGCCTCGCGGATCTCTTTTCGGTGATGAACCCCTTCCCGCCGCAAATTGAACACGATATACCGGCAGCCGAGCGCAGGGTAATCGATGCTGCTGTTATACTGATTCCAGGCCATCAATTCATCGTTTTCGGGGCCGGAAAGCTCATAATGGCGGTCGCTGCCCGCTTGGTCTGGCAGGAACCAAATCTCCACTCTGTCGAGCAGCGGCCGAATGCCGTAATAGCTGTCGAAGGCGGTAAGCGTCAATACATCTTTGTTCAGATTTGCGATACGGAAAGAACCGGTACCGATAGGGATTCCCGAAAAAACAACGTCGTTGGGCAGAACAGACATGTACAAGCTTCCGATCAGATGCAGAAAGAACAAATTCGGACGGCTCAGGCAAAAAGAAATCGTATAATCTCCATCCGTCTTCACCTCGGCAATGTCCCGGTACTGCCACAAGGCATGACTGTCCACTTGAAACAGCCTTTCTAACGTGTATTTCACATCTTCTGCCGTCATGGTCTTCCCATGATGAAAGCGGACCCCTTTCCGCAAATAAAAGGTCCAGCGGGTATATTGATCGCTATGCTCCCACGTATGGGCCAGCCCCGGAAGGAACCCTTTGCTGGAGGCATCATAGCTCACCAGGGTATCGCAGACTTGCCCTATTATGTATGCTTCAAATGCCGTAAACACAAAAGCCGGGTCCAGCCTCTCCAAATGGCGGTTCCGCATCATACGCAGCACATCCTGCCCCGAAGAAGCTTCCGGTTCACTGTGAAAGCCCATTTGCCGGTTTAGCTCCGTCCATAGCCTTTCTCTCAGGAGACTACTCACCTCGGGTGCGCCGATCAGCTCGATCGCTTCCTTGATTTTCCCTTGGACAAGCAGTTCATGAAACGTTTCTTCCAGTAAATCTTCCATACTACGCAAAAAAGCCAGCGAAGAGGCATGCCCTCTTCCCCTTCCCGGCTTCCACGAGATCAGCGCTTTTTCCTCCAGCCGCCGCAGAATGAACTTCACGTTGCGTGGTGTGCAGCAGAGCAGGCCGGACAATTGCTCAATGGTTACGCGAATCGGCTCTTCGGCTCGTTCGGCAGGCTGCAAAGCGGAAGCCAACCGAATAAAATGGGCGTCGCTCAATTCCACCTGACTCACTCCTTTAAAGGTGAAATCATCTCATGTAAGATTTCACTTTTCCTTCCCCTTTATAATATTACAATTATATCTATATCTGATCTCGGATGACAATACAATAGCTTTGAAGGAGAACACAATGAAACAAACCTTACGACACATTCATCCTCTGGCATGGACCATCATTGTCGGCACCATGTTCGGCCGGCTGGTAACCTCCATGAGCATCCCATTTTTGTCCATCTATCTGACCAAAGTGCTGGGTGCATCCCCAACACAGACCGGTATTACGATTGCGGTAAGCTCGCTCGCCGGCGTCTCGATTTCGTTCTATGGAGGCTACATTTCGGATATTATCGGGCGAAAAAAGGTCATGCTCGTGTCCATTTTCAGTTGGGCCGCTGTATTCGTCGGCTTCGCCGTGGCCGGCCATCTGTGGGTGTTTTTGGTTGTCAACATGCTTAACGGGCTATGCCGCGCCGTCTTCGAACCAACCTCGCGGGCGCTGCTGTCGGATATTACGCCAAACGAACATAAGCTGCTTGTCTTCAATTTGCGATACGCCGCTGTCAATCTCGGTGTCGTCTTCGGTCCGATCATTGGTCTTAAGCTCGGTGCGGCAGAGTCAACCTCCCCGTTCCTGATCGCCGCAGCCGTATATATCGCCTATGGACTTATACTGGTTCTGCAGTTCGCCGTTCACGGCAAGAATTTGCAGACTTCATCCAGGGCGCAGGCTCCCCGGCTGCGTGAAGCACTCAGCGTGACAGGACGGGACCGCGTGTTTCTGCCGATCCTAATCGGCACCATCTTTTGCGTGCTGGGTTACGGGCATTTCGGCTCGACGCTGGCGCAGTATTTGGCGCTTAATCCCCATTTTGCGAACGGCGGAAAAGCCTTTTCGTACATGCTGTCGCTGAACGCAATCACTGTGCTTATTGTCCAATTACCCGTTGTGCGGACCTTCCGCCACATGCCGCCGGTCATACCGCTGATTCTCGGCAACGTGTGCGTCGCGGCATCCATGATTCTATTCGGGATCGCGGGAGGCCTGCCGCTGATGATGTTCGGCGTTGTGCTGTTTACAATCGGCGAAGTGCTGCTGTTCACGATGATGGATATGCTGATCGACCGGGTCGCCAAGCCGGAATGGAAAGGAACCTACTTCGGCACGATCGGCTTCAACGGCATTGGCAGCGTCTTGGCGCCGATTCAAGGCGGCCTGCTGCTTGACCAGATGGGTGCGGAGCATGGACTTGCCTTGTTCATCCCGCTGGCGCTGTCGACCGCGCTCGGTCTGCCTTTTCTGCTGACCGCACACCGCCGCCTGTCAGCGCGGGAGCGCTCCATCCACATCCAGTGTATGGAAGGCAAGGAAAAAGCGGTTTGACTGCCAGGCAATAATAAGTTACAGCATATAGCAACAGGATCGGTTATAAGAGGTGCTTCGGCACCCTTTTTCCATTTGGATTGTATGGTTGGAGTGCTAGAATGATTTGATTAGGGTGGTGATGCAAGGGAGAGAATGATTGTTGATTTTTTATTGTGAATTTTTCACATGTTGAAATATAGGAATCAAGAAGTTGCGTCGAACGAAATTGCTTCTAAATTGTTATATTTTTATAGTTAAGTTTTAAAGGAGCCTTTTGCTTGTATCTAGTTTACATAATATTCGTTATGTAAACTAATGCTGTGACTCCTGCTTAGCACTGGAGTTCCTATTATGAATTTTTCATATCATTAAACATTGCAACAAGAAAAAGCCGTCCTTCTGGACGGCAAGCGTTGGTACAAACTATTCGGCTGTTAATGCGTTTTGACGCGGCGTCTCTCTCTTCTGCTGACAACCTGCTTTTCATCAAGCTAACGAAATGGCAGGATGCGGCTGCCGCCTTTTGTTAAAGTATGAATGGCCGCGTAGCAGATACAGATCAGCCGACGGGCTGATTGTCCTTCACCATACTTTTTTTATTCAAAATATTATCTTCCAAGACAGCGAATTTGTCGCCATATTCCTGAATGATATGTCTTTCTCCCCAAGCGCAAAGGGAATCGAGGATCGACTTCAGGCTCCTGCCATACTCGCTCAGCTCATATTCCACTTTCGGAGGGATCTGATTGTAGCAGATCCGGTTTACGATCCCGTCCTCTTCCAGCTCCCGGAGCTGTTGGGTCAGCATCTTTTGCGTAATGGCAGGCATCAAGCGCTTCAGGTCACTTGTCCGTTTCTTGCCGTGAGTCAAATGGCACAGAATGACGCATTTCCACTTGCCTCCGATAATTTCAAGGGTAGCTTCCACCGGAATATTGTATTTCTTTTGAGTCATGCTCATCCGCCTCCAGTAAGATTCGGTTATTTTATGGGCACCAAAAAGTATGTATGGTACTCAGAAGGTACTACGGTACTTGAAAGTATGTGCTATTCAATAATGATGGTTAGTTACATAATAACATATACCAGACCGTAATTGCCATATGGGAGTGACGGACACGTCCTATCCTTCTTGGAGGATTATGCTCGTTATTACCGCCGGTAATACGCTGGCCGCACACTCGGACTGTTGTCACCGCCGCAATCGTGCTGACAGCCAGGAGCCTATTATTAGGAAAAATAAACAATCATGCTACTATTATGAATTTTTCACATGTTTAAAGTTTTTTATTTGTCTTGCTGACGTTTGGTTCGACCCATCCATTGGGCAAACTCCCGTAGGATTCCATAAAGTTTGCAAACAGTTAGAAACAATTGCTTGCGGCATTAGTTTACATAATATTTATTACGTAAACCGAATATGGTTTTACTGTCAGCTGAAAATAAAGTATTGGACTGGATGTCTTAATTCCACGCCTTTCGAATCGCAAAACCGTCAGACTCCATAAAATAAGCGTTTAGACTACACCCTAACAAATGAAAAAGCGACAGACAAGGACGAAAAAATAAAGCCCTAGACTGTCGCTGTTTCATTGAACTCCCATTAGTTCAGACTAAGAAAATAAGCAGCACAAATTAAAAGAATTTTTCCGTTTGTGGATATTTCTTAATAAACAATTCATTTGCTTCTTGGAGCATACTTAAATAATCACGATAAGTACTGCTCAAGATTTTTAAATTTGTTATAAAGATCTCATAGTATCCATTACTTTGTTGGAATTCTAACAGCAATTGTTGCATTTTATATGCTGCAGTTGATTTATACTCTTCGGAGTTACGAAATTCAATGTACTTCTCTATGCTATGTTTGTTAGTTAAGATATAGTTATCAATATCACCAATTGCATTTAGAACAGTAGTGTTCATTTTCTCTATTTCTTCATGCTCCATCAAAGGAATGGAGCTCTCTAAATATTGTTCCAATTGGTTGGTAATGTGTATATTATCCAAGAAGTGAACAATCTTAGTAAAAGCTTCTTCCTTCTCGTCGCTATCGATTTTCTCACTTAGAAATTGTCCGAAGTGGATAGACAAATAAATACCATACACTCCTGGAAAAGACTGTACTAATTTTTCTTTAATTGTAAAGGAGCAACTGAAATTAGATTCAATATATTCCATCACTTTATCAATATTATAGTTTTCAATTAAAAGTTCAAGGCATTTTTGTTGTTCAAGTACCCTTTGCCTCTTTAAATCCATCAAATATTTGTATTTTGATAATGCTAGTGACTTGTTGCTACTACCAAAGACAATTTTTATTTCGGAAATACTTAATCCTAAACTTCTGAGAACGGAAATCTCCATCAAAGTGGACAGATCTTTATCACTATAATTTCTATATCCGTTTTCCCCAATTTGCGGGTGCACAAGTTCTTGCTTCTCATAATATTCTATTGCCTTTTTTGTCAGCGAACTTTTTTTACAAACTTCATTTATGAACATTTTCTCACCTCAAGAGAAATGATAAGCTAACCCCCAAGGTGAGAGTCAATAGCATTTTTAGTGATTTAAAAGAAAACTCCTCCACTTTGGATACTTTTTGTATTCAATTAAACTGCCCTTTAGCTTAACGACGCTAAGGAGCAACTGCCGCAGCGATGAACTGCCGCTGAATCTCTGAATTAACGTTTCCCGATAGCTTAAGCCTTCTGTGTAATAATCAGCTTGAATTTTTGACGACTACCATCTTCTGGACCATTTGGAATTGAGTCCTCTTGAGGCACAAATCCAAACTTCTGATATAACTTTCTTGCAGGTCGTCCATCTGGAATATCATCACCAAATGTAATAACTGATACTTCTGCCGGGACTTCAACAAGTTTCAATATATGTTGCAGTAGTTCCGTTGCTATACCTTTGTTTCTCGCTCGGGATGAAACCACTAACCATCCAATCTTGTAGCTTTGGGCACCTGCTGACGAAAATAAAACTCCACCCAGTAAGCGTGATCCTGGTAATCCATCGTTTTCCCTCACACAGAATGCACTACATTGATTAATATTTTTCTCTATTGCCTGAAAAAATTTTGGATCATTTACCATTGGACCAAAGAGGTATTCAACTTCAGAAGCTAATTCCAACCATTCGTTCAGATCATCCTTTGTAGCGTTCACAACTTTCATTACAAGAACTCCTTTAGATTGTAGAGAGATGATTCGCATTTTTAATACCATTGCAGCACCCTTTATAATACCACATATTGGAACTATACTGCCCTTTAGTTGAACAGCGATGATTCTAATGGGGGATCCGCCGCCAATACAAACTAAAATTATGTCGAAAGCGATGCCGAAATACATTCGCTTCAATTTCTCCCCGATCTGCAAGCCGTTTTAATGCTCATCTAATCGTAGGTATAGCCATTCGTTTTGTTGGATGCGTATCGGTAACAAATAAGGCTTTGCAGGAGTCCTCACGACTGGCCAGGTACTTCTTTAACCATACTTTGCACCCTGTCGTGAAGTAAACTTCTCTTTGCTTCGCTCCCTTGCCATTAACGATTGCTGAGCAGTTCTCCCAGTTAAGATCCTGGATATTGATCTTCTCCACCTCCCCAACCCGGCAGCCGGTGCTGTAGAGAAACTCAAGCAGCGTTCTTTCCCCTGAGTGACTGACAAGAGATCTTCAAGTTATGACGTCTTCCTCAATCAAAAACTTAGGAATGCGCTTATCTAATTTCGGTTCTCTCAATTGTAGAGAAGGATTTGAAGTCAGATACGTCTCTTCATAAGCGTAGCGGAAAAAAGAACGAACAAACCGAATTCGATGACCAAGGCTGCTTGGCTTCAAACGATCTGCTTGTTTTGCCAAGTACTCCTTCAGCATGGTTAACGTTACCTCTGTGATATCGAGATTGCCTAGCTCCAACATCAACATTTTGTGCTGAAGGGCGTATGCTTTTAATGTTTTCGGACTAAATCCTTAAATGCGTTTGTCAGCTTCATACAAACTCCACAACTCACTTAAGTTCATAACAAAACCTCCCTTTAGAAGCTTTTAAATCTAGTTTGCTTCTAAGGAGAGGTTTTAATCTGCCTGCTGTTTTGAACTAGCGTTTCCCGTAAGCTTAATAGATCACATTTGTAGCATTTATGCCACCTACCACATACTCCGTTAATCTCCCTTTACTTCATATTCGTTCGGAATTAATTCATACAAGGCACGAACATCACAACCGATGGAATCGGCGATCGATATGGCCAATTTTGAGTGGCATCACTCTTTTGTTTTCAATAAAGTCGTAAACTCGTTCGGGTTTAAAAAGCAAGTCTTTTGCCAGCCATTCCGCTGACTTTCCGGATTCCATCAATCGTTCATTCAGCAAGCAACGTCCAAGTTCAAATTTCAAGAAGCGATGACCTCCCGCGTAAGAAAATATTTATTTAACCTTAAGCGTTGTCCATTGCCAGCATGAGTATACTTTATAAAGGGAGCCATAACGATGAAGTTCCCCATGCGTCTGCCCAATTTGTTGGGTAAGTTCCGTCGAAGCGCTATCGTTTCCCGTTAATTCAATCTTCCCCCTTTTCATAAAAGTTGTTTGTAAAGCTTTCTGCCGTTGAAATCATGTTTAACTCCTAGTCACTTTGCATAAATCTAACCCCCACCGAGTTCAATCGTTTTCGTGGCGACACGGTCGTGAAATTCCCGATCATGCTCCACGAACACAATGGTCGGCGCGTACTCAAGCAGCAGCTCTTCAATCTGCATCCGGGAAATCACGTCGACAAAGTTGAGCGGTTCGTCCCAAATATGCAGATGAGCCTCTTCGCATAGGCTTCTCGCGATCAGAACCTTCTTCTTCTGCCCGCCGCTAAACGCCGACATATCCTTCTCAAACTGGATGCGGGCGAAATCAAGCTTACGCAACATGGCCTTAAATAAGCTTTCGTCGATTCCGTGCTCTGCTGCATAATCGGAAAGTGATCCTCGCAGATGAGAGGTACTCTGGGATACATAGGAAACGCGAAGCTGCGGCTCCAGCCGAAACGTGCCTGTATAGTGAAGCGCCTCGCCGTTGAGCAGGCGGAGCAAGCTAGACTTGCCCGAACCGTTTGGACCTGAAATTGCGATCCGATCCCCTTGTTCGATCGTCAAACGAACGTTCTCGCAAACCGGTCTTACCCCGTAGTAAATCGTGACGTGATCCAGCACGACCAGTTCGGATTTGGGATATGCGAGCTGAGAGATCACAAGGCTTTCTGACTGTTCGATATTTCGGAGCAGTTTCGACTTCTCCTCTACAGCGGCGGTTTGCCGCTGCTCGATGGATTTCGCGCGTTTCATCATTTTTGCTGCTTTGTGACCGACGTATCCCTTGTCCAGCTTGGAGCCGGAGTTTCGTGTGCCGTTTTTCGATTTTTCGATCTCGTGAGACCAGCCGCTCGTGCGTTTGACAGAAGTCGATAAACGCTGTATGTCTTTGTACAACTTTTCGTTTTGTGCCAATTCAAACGTGTCCTGGCGAGTTTTGTTCGTCCACCAGCTGGAGAAGCTGCCTTTTTGGATTTCGATATTCGTTTTGTTGATCGCTAGAATATGATCGACGCAGCGGTCGAGAAATGCCCGATCGTGTGAAACAAGAATAAAACCGCGTTTCGTATTCAGATAATCGCCAACAAGCTTTCGTGCGTGAAAATCGAGATGATTGGTCGGCTCATCGATGAGAAGAAATCGATTGTCCTGGATGAACAGCACGGCCAGCAGTACCTTCGTCTGCTCGCCTTGGGACAGCGATTCGAATGGCCGGTACAACACGTCTTCCGAAACCTTAAGCAGGTTCAGTTCGCGCATCAACTTCCAGCGCTCATAGCCTGGCACGATCTCTTCGATGACGTCGACGGTCAAATATTCCGGATGTTCGACGGGAAACGGAAAATAATCAAAAGCGACCGGTGCGGAGATCGTGCCGCTGTATTCGTATTTCCCCTGTAGCAGGTTAAAGAACGTCGTTTTCCCTCGACCGTTTCGCCCTGTAAACCCCAGCTTCCAGTCTGTATCGATTTGAAAATGAACATTTTCGAATATAAGGTCATAGCTACCTGGATAGGCAAAAGTAAGATTGGATACCTGTATCGCGGGCATGGCGATCATCCTTTCGTATGGAAATAAAAAGAGCCGCAAGAAAGGTGCTTTCTTGCGGCTCTGATCCATACGAGGAAATTCGGCCCCATTCCAAGGGGCCGGATGACTGTCCGGATAGGGAGCGCAAACGAAATGCAGACCTTTCTTGCAGAGACGAAATAAACCAACCACAGCCGATAGCTGAGTCCGTTCTTTTCGTGATCTCGCAGCAAGAAAGTTCTACATGTATTCGTTCAACTCCCGTCATCAAAATTACGTACAGTTTATCACAATCGTAATTTAACTACAACCTGCGCCGTCCCGTTTAAGCTGAAGCCTCGCGCAGCTCCGCCATGCTCCTTCGCTTGATTCCTGTTATTTCACTATCCTGCCCGTTGGCTTAATGAAGCGTCATCAGTCTAGAACTTTATTTTCTTCTGACATTTACCTCATCATTCTTGCCGCAAACCGGTCGATTTTTTCCAGGGACAAGCCCTTTCCCTTCTTGCTCTTGCCTTTTACCGTCCGAAAAATAAGCTTCTCCGGCAGCGACAGCTTGCTGTAATCCAGTTCATCTCCGAAGACGTCCGCAGCGGCCGCCCGGGTCCGCAAAATGTCCGGAAACGCAACCTCCAGTTCCTTCCGCGCTTTCTCTTCCGATTCGGCTGCGCAGATAAACAGACCGATTTTTTTGGAGGCGAGCCGGGACTGCTCTTTGTTGATAAATTCGGTCATCTGCTTCTGGATTCCGCCATAATAGATCGATCCGCCCAAAATAACCGTTTCATACTCCGATAGCTCAGGAACGGAATCCGTCATCAGATTTACCGCATCCGTCCCCTGCCCCATACGGGCTTGCAGCAAGCCTGCCGCCTTAGCCGTGCAGCCGTGTCTCGTCGTGAACAAAATCAGCGTCTTCATTCTTCTCCCCCGCTTTGCCAGAATAAACAGCCATTATGCCGGTTGCCGCGTATGTTTCAACAGCAGCACAAAGTTGTACAAAGCCCACATTGTAAAGCACGGAAACAGAACAAGCTCCGCCAGGGATACGTTCACGCCTTCATACAGCATCATGCCCAGCATGGCTGAGATCGCCGTAAGGAGCGATATCCCCTTAACAATCATTACGGACGCCAGCAAAAATCCGATTGTCCGCCTACGTAGAACCAGTATGCCAGCCGCTATGCTGAGCGGAACAACGACACCGAGGTCCATCGCCTGAATGACCAGAGTGCTGTAATGTTCAAGGCCCAATGGCGCGCCGCTGACGGGATCGGGACGCAGGATTTTGCCAAGCCACAGCATGCCGATGGAACAGCCGATAAACAGCAAGAAAATACCGATTCTCCTGGCGGGAAGTGTGTTTTTGAACAGGCGATCCCGCTCCTTTTGCAGAACATTCAAGGTGAAGATAAAGGCAAATAAACTGGCTGAGAAAAGAATCGTATAGACGAGAAATAGCGGATTGTACATCGATAAGAAAGCGTAAGAAGCGTAGGTATACAAAAAATAACCAAGTGTTCCTGTAAGCAGTAAATGTCCGTTCCTACTGCCTCTGCGGGTCATAATGAGCGAAATGCACAGCAGCGGAATGCCAAGCGCCAACGTAACCATATCCTGCCCTTTCGCCTGGGCGGCCATCGATACCGATTCGTTCTTGTACAATCCTTGGCCATACAGGGTAACGGACTCGCCGCGAACCGACATAAAAGCATGTTC
The DNA here is from genome assembly GCF_011043685.1 of Paenibacillus apii. Lineage (NCBI taxonomy): Bacteria > Bacillati > Bacillota > Bacilli > Caryophanales > Paenibacillaceae > Paenibacillus > Paenibacillus apii. The sequence continues at coordinate 162,373 of NZ_JAAKGU010000001.1, forward strand.
ACCCGGACCTCCCCCTATCAGCAGCCCGGCTCCTGCAGCAATCGCTGCAAACGCAATAATCAGGACCGATAACAGGGTAACCTCTCTCATGTTCTTCATCGCGCTTCTTCCTTCGTTCATTGGCTCAATATCCTCCCGCAGGGTCAGTAATGGCAGCCAGCATCAATGCAATGTAGGTGTCAATCAGCTTCTCCTTTTGTTCAGCCGGTATCTCCTTCTCAACCGTCAACCGGAGTATGAGGCCAAAGGCGGCGCTCCAGACAATCTGGGCGGTCCGTTCGATCTCGCTGTCCTCTTTATCCCGCATGTTCTCAAAATTCCGTAAATTTCCGCACAGCATTCCGATCGCGGCCCTCTGCTCCGATGCTCCGCGAAACAGCACCGCGGTCTGGGACAGTACGGAAGGTGATTCATTCAGCATAATGTTCCGGTAACGGGAACCGTCTGCAAGCGAGGTCTCAATGAAATGGCGCATCGTCTGCTCAAATACACGTTCGGGGCGTGTCTCTTTGGCGCCTTCTGCTCTCAGATCCGAGACAAACTTCTGATAATCGTGCTGAAGGAGCTGCTCGACAATCGCTTCTTTGCCCGAAAAATAGTGATAAATAATGCCCGGCGAATATTCGATCCGCTCGGCAATCTTCCGGATGGACAGGCGCTCCAATCCTTCTTCAGACGCAATTTGGCCCGCCGCATCCAAAATGGCCTTCCGCCTTTCATCCCGCTCCCGTTCCTGCCGCTCATGCCTTTTCATTATGGCCGTAACTCCCTTCAACCCCAACTTTGAACACTGTTCAATGTATTAAACACTGTTTATTATAGAGTCCGTTCCAACTATTGTCAATGAGCTTTTTGCCCGTAATAACAGGCGGAATATCATGCAGCTGCAATAAAAAAAGCAACCCGGTTCTGCCGGATTGCCGATGCCAAACTATTAAAATCCGAAAATACTCATGCCGCCATCCACGATCAGCGTCTGGCCCGTCATATAATGAGCCGCGTCGGAGGCCAGAAAAACAACCGGACCGACCAGTTCCTCCAGACTTCCGATCCGTCCGAGAGGCGTACGGTCCAGAATCCGCTTCAGGTACTGCTCGTCCGCCAGCAGCTTTTCGGTGAGTGGAGTGCGGAAATACCAAGGCCCCACCGCATTGACGCGTATGCCGTACTGGGCCCATTCCAGCGCGAGATTTTTGGTCATCTGGATCATGGCCGCTTTGGTTGCCCCGTAGACTACGCCTGTCCGCAGCGCCGTATGGCCGCCAACCGACGAAATATTGATGATGCTTCCGCCGCCCTGCTCTTTCATCAGTCCCGCCGCCAGCTGCGAGCCGATGAGCGCCGACTTCAGATTGGTGGCCATAATTGCCTCCCATTCCACATCGGTCACTTCAAGAGCGGGCGTGCGGATGTTCATGCCCGCATTGTTGACGAGCAGATCCAGCCCACCCAGATCGGCCTCGGCCCGTCCGAAGGCCTCCTCCATCTGTTCGCGCTGGGTAACGTCCGCCGGGTAACAGTAGCTTTTGGCGGAAGTATGCTCCGAAATCAGCGCCGCGGTTTCCTCCAGATCGGTAATCGTCCGGGAGAGCAGCGCCACATCGCAGCCGGCCTCGGCCAGCCCAATGGCCAGCGCGCGGCCGATGCCCTTTCCGGCTCCGGTAACAAGCGCTTTTTTGCCATCCAGTCTGAAAGAAGGTAAGTACATGATGATCCGCTCCTGTCTATGCTATTTATTGACCTTGCCGGCGCTCAGCGTGCTGAAATACTGGCTTGGATTGCCCTGCTGCGGATTGAACTTTTCCTTAAACGAGCCCTTCGTGTATTCACCGATTACCCGGTGCCAGAAGCTGCGGGCAGGCTCGTTGGCCCGGATCTGTGAAACTTTCCAGTCGCCGGGGAACATGTCGAACAGCCGGTGAGCCGCCCACTTTCCGACGCCGGAGCGGCGGTATTTTTGCAGAATAAAAAATTCGGTCATGTAATACTGTCCTTCGCTGCTGCGAAGCAGACGGTCAACGAGCGCAAATCCGGCCGGACGGTTGTCGCAGGTGATCAGGTAGGGGTATTTATTGTGGCCGCTGTTCCAGTAAGCTTCAAGACCCGGATAGGCGGGAAACGCGCCGTCACGATCCACATCGAGATCCAGGTAACGGGTGAAGTCGTATAGATAGAACTGCATGAGTCTGCTGATAATCTGCTTCCGCTCGGCGGGCACCAGCTCAAGTCCAAGTTCCAAAGGGTTCACCTCTGCTTGTCTCTTTTTTCTATTCCTTCACATGATATAACTTTGAACCTCCCGTTAGCAAGGCGGAGCGAGGAAAGTAAATCCAGTCCGAACATGTTAAAATAGAGTTTACGAAGAACAATCTCTGGAAAAAGGTGAACACATGAGCTTACAGAAAATTAGCGACCGAAAAAAGCTGGAGCTGAAGCTGCCGCAGATGCCCTGGTTCGTTCAGCAGTTCATCGATTACAAGCTGCCGGACCTGTCTCCCTCCACCCTGCTGGAGTACGTGCGGGATTATGAATCCTTTTTCGGCTGGATGCGCGCGGAAGGGCTGTCGCAGGCCGACACCAACTCCGGGGTTACGCTGCTGGAGCTAGAGACCTTGCACATGGACAGTGTCGTCGGCTACCGGCTGTACTTGACTACACGGACGGAGGACACGAATTCCAAAATCACCGTTTCCCGCAAGCTGTCCGCCCTCCGCTCCCTGTTCCATTACCTCAGCCAAATTGCCGAGGACGAGAATTTCTATCCCTTGCTGAAGCGCAACGTTATGGCCAAGGTGGAGATCAAAAGAATCCACAAGCCAAAAGATACCGCGGCCAAACTGAAAGGCAAAATACTCGAAGAGGATGAGCTCATCGAATTCGTCGGCTATATACTGGAGGGCTACGGGCGGGACGTGGAAGGCAATAAGCAGGCCCATTATGCGTTTATGCTGAACCGGGAACGGGATGCCTGCATCGCCAGCCTGATCCTGAACTCGGGGCTCCGCGTATCGGAAATCGTCAATCTGAACGTGGACGACCTCGATCTCGGCAATAAGCTGCTGTATGTTTACCGCAAAGGCCAGAACGACGAGACGTTCAAGACGCCGGTATATTTTCGGGAACAGGCCAAGGATGAATTGCAGCAGTATATGAGCTTGCGTCATACCCGGTATAACACGCCCAAGAAGGAAAAAGCCCTGTTCGTGGCCAAGCCCAACGGCAGCCCGGAAAGCAAACGGATGACGAAACGCGCCATTCAGGCGATGATTATCAAGTACGCCAAACGGTTCGGCAAGCCTTATTTAACCGTCCATAAGCTGCGGCACTCTTTTGCCACCGACTATTATTTGCAGAACGATATTTACAAGACCAAAGAGCAGCTCGGCCACGCCTCGACCGAGACGACCGAGGTGTACGCGCACCTGACCGACAAGACGATGTCCGAAGCGATCGAGCGGCGGCTCGAGTCTTGAGTCTTCACCTTGATTCCGGCTCAACTAAAGACTGATACAAGGTGATCTGTCCTTTCCAAAGATACAAAACTCTTAATAATGTCTTTTAAATAGTGGACACTCCGGCAAAAACTGTTTATATGCGATGTTGCGTCTTTCAAGCCGAATTTCTTCAACATATAGAGTTAATCAGCTTACCATTGTCCATATATTGAAAAACTCTTCCAAGGGGGTTACTTTGTGCCAATGTCCACCTTTTAAAAGACAATCCTATTAAAATGTCCTCAAAGAGAGGACATTTTTTTGTTGCCTGGTTCAGTACTATCTTGTAGCGGCAAAGTAGTGTGCTGGGAGATAGACTTGGACAATAAATGAGCGCATTTATCCCGGACAATAACAAAGGCTATGGGCGGGCTCCATTACTAGCAATGACTAAAGTAGTGTGCTGCCGTGCTGCTTATTGTTATGTTATTGTTGTGAATTTTTCATATGTTGAAATGTTGAAAAAAGGAGCGTTCCCGCCACAAATAATCGGCGATTTCATCCGTATCATTAATTCCAAAACGACGCTGCCTCAAAGGCAGGCGTTCCGGCAAGGCCTCGGCCCCATCGCCCCAAACCGCAACCGCCGCCACTTCCGCTAATCTTTCGGCCAGCTCCAGACCCGCTTCATCCCGCACAAGCACGAGCTTGGGATACTTCTCCTCCTTGAAGCCTTCCACAAGTACATAGTCATACCGGCTAAAAGTCTCGATCAAATCCTCCAGCTTCCTGCCGCGGGATTCAAGAATAAAAGACTGCTCCGCACCGGTGATTGCGACCGCTTCGGCGCCCGCTTTCCGCTGCTTCCACGTATCCGTTCCCGGACGGTCTGCCTCAAATTCATGGGCATCGTGCTTAATGACGGCAACGCTGTAGCCTTTGGCCCGAAGCCGCGGAATCAACTCGCAAATCAGCGTTGTTTTGCCGCTGTTCTTGTAGCCGACGAACTGGCAAACCGCCGGCAGGTGGGATGCCGCCCCTCTACCATACTGGCCGCTGGGAGCGTCCGCGTTCGTGCCGGAGCCTGTCCAAGCCCCCGTGGCGGACGCTCCCCTGACCCGCCCATAGCGGCGGAATGCCCGGGTGGATTCCGGTCTCCTGCCTGTAAAACGCCGGCTCATGGCAGAATCATCGCCCGAACCTTCGAACCGGAGGGTAGGCCGCGTTCTTCGGGCGGCACAACGATCAGGCAATCGCTGTCCTTAATTGTAACCATCACGGACGACTCATCGATTCCGGCGGGAAAGGCATACACGCTGCCGCCGCGCACCTCAAGGCGAGCCCGCACAAAGCGGGTATAGTTGTTCACCTTGGGATAGTCCTTGCCCAGTACAACCGTCCATTCCGGCAGGAAAGGCTCGGACGCGCCCTGCATGAAAACGATAGCCGGGCGCGCGAACAGCTGGAAGCCGACAAAGCAGGCGCCCGGATTGCCGGAGAGCGCAAGCAGCAGCTTGCCGCCGCGAACCGCAGCCGTCGTTACACTGCCGGGGCGCATCGCGACTTTGTTGAACAGCATGTCGCCCGCTTCTTCGCGCACAAGGTCTCCCATGATATCGTAATCGCCGACCGATACTCCACCGGTCGTAATTACGAGGTCGTAATTCTCCAGAGCAGCCTGCACTTTGCTTCTGGCAAGTTCAATCTCATCGGCGATTGCGCCCAGCATTACTGGCTCACCGCCCGCCTCCTTCACCAGCGCTTCAAGCATCGGGGAGTTGCTGTTGCGGATCTTGCCGGGCTGAAGCGGCTCTTTCACATCCAGCAGCTCGCTCCCCGTGGCGAAGATGCCCACCTTGGGCCTGCGGACGACCGGCACGCCGTGCACGCCGAACGCCGCCAGTACGGCGATATCCCCCGCCGCGATTTGGTGCCCGGCCGCAAGAACATGCTCGCCCTGCTTGAGCTCATGGCCAACCGGCGTTATATTGCGTCCGCCTGGTATCGGCTTACGGACACCGACATAGGGAATGCCTTCCAGCTCACGCGTTTCCGTCACCTCAAGCATCACGACGGCGTCGGCGCCTTCAGGCACCTGGGCGCCGGTCATAATCCGCGCCGCCGTCCCGGGTACGATCCTCTCTGAAGGCACCGCGCCGCAGGGAATGTTGTCGACGACTTTCAGCCACACCGCCTCTCCTTCCCGGCAGTTCTCCGTATCCGCGGCTACCACGGCATACCCGTCCATTCCCGAGCGTCTGAACGCCGGAAACGGATGCGGCGCCGTTACGGACTCAGCCAAATAACGGCCCAGCGACTGCTCCAGCGGCACAGTCTCGCTGTCCATCGCCGAAGCGTATTTCAAGATTCTTGCCTGCGCTTCCCCAACCTGAATCGCCTTTCGCCCAAATTTACTGTCCGATGGTTCCTGTATTGTCATCGATTATTCCTCCTTTACCTGCTTGTCTATATATGTAACCGATCACCCTTACAAAATTCCAGCTAACTCTGGCCTTCCCGCCTGCGGAATAACCGCGGATATTTCTCCTGCTATTTTCTGGCACGTTTTATTGTAGCATACCGCACACAGACATACCCAATTTCCCTAGCGTCAGCGCGGCTGCCGATTATACAAGAAGAAACGCCTGACGTCGTCTTTCAAGACGCAAGTGCGTTTCTCGTAGAAATACAAGGTCTTTTATAAGCGTGAAACTTATAAATTCTTGTATTTTGAAAAAAGCAGGCAAGCCACTGCGGCCCCCTGCTTAACCGTTTCTATGGAATTCATCCCTTCACCTTATGAGGCCCGGATCACTCTCACGTCGCCGGGAATGATCTTCTCGCCCTCATACAGCATAAAACGTCCGTTCTGCCATTCGATCCGCAGCGGCAGGCCGTCATCTGACTGATACTGCCAGACATGCTGGTCGCCCGCGTTCATAAACGGCGTCTGCCCGGCAACGGATACATGGCCTTCATACTCTTCTTCCAAGTAGAATACGTTGTCGTCCAGTTCCATCGTGGCGGGAATCTCCGCCAGGCTGTCCAGACGGCCGTCAATCGCCTTGTACAATACATATCTTAGCTCTTCCCTCTGCTCGATATGCAAATAGGCGAGCGCCGCGCCGTCGCGAAGAGTAAGGAGCGCCGCGTTCCGTCCGAAATTGCTTACGCGTCCCGTCACCTCATAGGTGACCAGCGACACCTCGCAGATGTCCCCGGGCGCAAGCTGCAGCATGCTCTTCTCCTTCCGGGGCGGTTCGTCTTTGGCGAACAAATTGCCGATACGCTTCCAAATGCCCATCCATGATCCTCCCTGTCTTTAACTCGTCCGTGCAAAACGAAGGAGAAACGGCGCCGCCGTCTCTCCTTCCGCCTGCATACCCCGGGCTGCTAACCTTGTGCGGGAGTAGCGTTATTGCTTCTCGTACTGCTTCATCAAAGCGGCCAGCTCGTCTTCGACCGCCTGATCCTTGCCCAGCTTCTCAAACTCGTCGTCCAGTGATTTGTTGTTGCCGGCCAGTTCATTGCTAGCTTCCGCTTGCGCTTCGGCCTGAAGCATCTTCTCTTCCATCCGTTTCAGTCCGGCTGCCGCCGTATCGGAGCTAAAGCCGCTCATCGCCTTGTTGATTTCAGTCTGCGCCTTCGCCGCGTTGTAACGGGCGACCAGCGTCTCACGCTTGCTCTTCATCTGATTCAGCTGCTTGCGCATCTCTTCCAGCTTGGCACGGAGATTGTCCGCGGAAGCCTTGTTCTGATCGTAGCTGGCCTTGTATTCCGTCAGCTTGCCTTCGGCCGTCTTCTTCTCTTCCAGCGCGCGGCGGGCCAGGTCGACGTTGCCGGCCTGCGCAGCGGTGTGGGCTTGCTGGGTGCGTTTGTTCACCAGCGCTTCCTGTTCCTCGTACAGCTGCTTGAATTTCTTCTCGATGGCGATCTGGGCGGCCACCGCTTTCTCTGCGTCCTCCAGATCCTCGGTCATGTCGCGGATATATTGGTCGGTCATCTTGATCGGGTCCTCGGCTTTATCAATGATTGCATTGATATTGGACATTGTTAGGTCACGCAATCTTTTAAAAATCGACATGGTTCATTCCTCCAAAAGATGGTTTTTATCCTGATGATATGTTGTACGCAGCAATGCGGCGGCGCGTTTCATTTTTTGCCGGCCAAATATTCCTCCACCTTGCGCTCTACAATTTCCACCACCTGCGCGATTTGCGCCTTGGACAGATCATCGTAATGAATTCCCATGACAACCGTAACCGTTCTTTGCAGCGCTTCGGCAACTTTGACGGCAACCAATTCGCTGATCGTATGCTCCTTATGCCCGGGAACGGCCGAAGTCGCCGCAGCGGGACCGTTCTCTCTGATGTAGGCGGTGCTCGCAGCGCCGATATGCCGGACTCCGCCCGTAATCAACAGCAAAATATCTTGTCCCACCGCCGTTTCGGACAACGTGATATCGTCCGGATCAAAGGCTTCCGATGGCACACGGATTCCCTCCCTAATATATAAACCTCTTGTTAAATAATTCCCCGGATTTCATCCAAAGACTTGATATTTTCTTCGATCATAAACTGCCGCAGGTCTAGAAGCAAGTCCCGGCCCGCCCGCAAATTCATAAAATTGTAGGTCCCGACCTGAATTACTGTCGCTCCCGCCATAATAAATTCGATAATATCCGTCGCGGACGAAATGCCGCCCATGCCGATGATCGGGATATTCACTCTCTTGGCAACCTGGTGCACCATTCTGAGTGCAATCGGCTTAATGGCCGGGCCCGACAGCCCTGCGTACAGATTATTGAACACACTGCGCCGGCGGCGGACGTCGATCTTCATGCCCGAGATCGTATTAATCAGCGACACGGCGTCCGCTCCTTCTTCCTGGCACATCAGCGCCATACCTGCAATATCTTCTGCGTTCGGGGACAGCTTGACCGACAAAGGCAGGCTTGTCGCCCGCCGGACGGCCCGTACCAGCTCGCTCGCGTCGCATGTCCGGATGCCGAAGGCGATCCCGCCCTCTTTAACGTTCGGACAGGAAATGTTCAGCTCAATCATGTCGACCGCTTTGCGGCCGCTGGCGCTGCGCCGGTCGGCGTCCTGTTGGATCAGTTCGGCTCCCGTGACGTAATCCTCGAACGTGTTCCCTCCGAGATTAACGATCCGAGCGGTGTCCAGCGTCTCCCAGTACGCACATTCTTTTTCCAGAAACGAGGGAATCCCCGGATTCTCCAGACCCACACTGTTGAGCATTCCCGATGGCGTCTCATAGACCCGCGTTCCCTGATTGCCCGCTTTGGGATTCAGCGTCAGCCCTTTACCGGAAATGCCCCCAAGCTCGTTCACATCGTAATACTTGGCATATTCCTTGCCGAACCCGAAGGTTCCGGATGCCATGACGATCGGATTCTTAAATGCGACACCGGCAATATTGGCGCTCAAATCAAGCTGTGTGTTCAAAGCTGTCGGCTCATCGTTTCTAATCATGGAACACTACCTCCTCGGCCAAAAATACCGGACCGTCCGCACAGGCCTTCCGCTGACCATCCTTACAGGATACGCTGCACACGAGACAGGCTCCGATGCCGCAGGCCATGCGGTTCTCAAGCGACAAATACACATTGACCGGGCTTCCCGCGGTTGCCGCTGCGATGCCTTTGAGCTGGGCCGCTTTCAGCATCGGATGCGGTCCGCACACGAATATATGGTCATACTCCGAAAAATCAACATTGTCCAGAATAAGGCCGCCAACATCAACCGTCAGCTTAGCGGCGTAGGGGCGGAACTCTTCCGTCCGGTAAGGCTCGCGGCTGAAGCCGAGATATACGTCGCTGCCCGGAAGCTCCCGCGCACAGTACAGCAGCGGCGCGATGCCGATGCCGCCTCCAATCAGCGCGACCCGTCCGGTGACGGATGGAAAACCGCTGCCGAACGGACCCTCGAGCCCAATCGAATCTCCCGGAGTCAGCTGCGCGAACAGCTCGGTACCCTCACCCACAACGTGATATAGAAAATCGATGCTGTCGATGTCAACCTGATGTATGCTCAGCGGTCTGGACAGCACCGGATACGCTCCCCATGCCCGCAGCATGTAGAATTGTCCCATTTCTCCGCCGTATCCTCCGCCCACCCGGAGATGGTAGACATTATCCGCCAGCCGCTCATTACTTATAACCGTCCCCACGATATCAAGCTCCTTCAAATTTTATCTTAATAAACATGCCTGAGTCGAAGCTCAAAATCTGTGATATTCTTCACACTTTGCATGTTTATTTATTCAAATTCTAATCTTCCGTACTTCAAGTATACACGTAATGGAAGCTGCTCGAAATATCGGGAGAAATAACCTTCTCCGCATGTTTTTCCCCCCATTGAGGAATAACAACATAATGACGCCGTTAGATGAAAGGAGCGCAAAAAATGTTTCATATCCGCTTTGCCAAAAGGATTGCTTTGGGCCTCATTTGTATATTCATCGGCTGTGTTCTCGGTTGTTCACCTGTTTCAGATACGCATCAGACGAAGACAACTGCTGCGGAGCTTCCGAAAAACGAAGCCGTGAAGAACAAGGCTTGCCCGGTCGTATCGACAGAAGGCTTCTCCCCTGATTGCGATGCTAGAAAAACAGAGAGCGCTCCGGCAGGGAGCATTCTCAGCGAAGACCGTAAACCCGCCGCCGTACCCGCTGCCGCGCCGATGTCCCTCGGCCAGCTGATCCGCAAGTATCCCGATGTTATCAAGACGAACGGGCCAAGGATCAAAACGATCGCCCTCACGTTTGACGATGTCCCCGACCCTAGATTCACACCACAAATTTTGGATGTGCTCCGGAAATACCGGGTGAAAGCCACTTTTTTTATAGTAGGAAATCGCGCGGCGAAGCATCCCTTACTCGTCAAACGCATCGTTAGAGAAGGCCACAGCATCGGCAACCATTCCTATAACCATCCCCAATTCGGCAAGCTGGGCGTACGAAAGTTCAGGTCCCAAATCCTTCGAACGGAAAATATTATTAACAGGATTGCGGGATTTCGGCCGAAGCTGATCCGTCCTCCCTATGGCGACATCAACGAACAGCAGCTGAAATGGGCGGAGCTCCACGGATACAAGCTGGTTAACTGGAACGTGGACTCTCTGGATTGGAAAGGACTGTCCAAGGAACAGGTGAAGCGCAATATTTTGTCTCATGCCGGGAGAGGCTCCATCATTCTTCAGCATGGCGGGGGCGGCGTAGGCAGCAATCTGAGAGGCACCATCGAGGCGCTTCCTGAAATCATCCAGGCGCTGCGTCTAAAAGGATACACCTTTGTTACCGTTCCGGAGATGCTCAAGGTGCCTGAGAAGAAGTAGAAGTCCCACATCCAACCCTGCATGCGACAAAAAAAGAAACGAAACAGACCCGCGGCCTGGCTTCGTTTCATAAGACAACTATTTAATGACGTACAGCCGAACATCCTGAAACCCGAATTCGGAAACGAAGCTCTGGCTCCCGGGAATAAAAATGTCAATCCGCTTACCCTGAATCGCACTCCCTTTATCGGAGGCGGTTGCGACAAACGCCTCTTTGGGAAGTCCGGGATGGGAATATCCCGTTACCAGCACCTTCGTTCCAAGCGGAATGACATCCGGATCGACGGCAATGGTGCCCAGCTTCAGCGGGTTGCCAAAATAATCGACAGCCCCCCATTTCCCGTTCTCGCTTGCGGCCGAGGAATAGGCCGTTGCTTTCACCTGCAGCGTTTTCTCATAGCTGAACGTTTTACCCCAGGCTTCCACCGTCTTGGGGCTGGATGACGCAGTCAGCAGCGCCGGCTGTTCCTGGCTTAAAGCTTTCAGTTTCGCAGAAGCGGCAGGGTTGTCCTTCACAGGAACGACCAGCCTTAAGCCGGGATACACATTAAGCGGGTTCACTTTAGGGTTCGCTTTCACTAATTCGCTGATCCCTACGCCATATTTTTTAGCTACTGTATAGAACGTAGTTTTATCTCCGGCGATGTGAATGGTTTGGGCATGCGCCGGCGCGGCCATTAACAGGGCTCCAAGGCCCAAAATGACGGCGGCGGACTTAAACGGTGACAGTCTGAATTTCATTGCGGCCTCCTTCTCTTACGACAACACGTATTCTCGGGTTATGTATTTTTCTAATGAAGTATGTAAAAATTTCTCTAAGCTGCTTACCCGACAGTTTTGAATATATCACAATTTTGTAACCTTTTCATTTGTAATTGTTACCATTCTGAAATTATTTGGAGACCGAGACAAGAGAAGTCTCACTATAGGTTACATATTATTTATTATGTAAACCATTTGTCGATGACAAACTTGTTATTTTACACTGGCAGACATGGAATATTTTACACTGCGTTAACAATTGTAGCTGTCGAAAAAGGTAAAATAAATAAGATATGATAGAATAATTAAGAGATACCGCTAGAATCGACCCATAGGTTATAAATTTGGAGGAGTCATGAACGAAGAGCATAAGAAAAACAACTACACCAATCCATCCGCCTATCTGAACCGGGATCTCAGCTGGATCGAGTTTAACCGCCGCGTCCTTCAGGAGGCCCAGGATCCGGACAATCCTCTGCTCGAACGGGCCAAATTTCTTGGCATCGTCACAAGCAACCTGGATGAATTCATCAGTGTGCGGGTTGCGGGCATACAGGATCAGATTCGTGCGGGCTATACGAAAAAAGATTTTACCGGCTACACGCCCTCCGGCCTTCATAAACGTCTTTACAAGCGTGTCGGAAAGATCGTCTACGATCAGTACCGCACCTTCAGGGATATCTCCCGGAGTCTGAACAAGGAAGGCATCATTCTGGTCGACTACGAGGATTTGACACATGCCCAGGAAGCCGCGGTGGAGGAGTATTACCGGGACATCATCTTCCCGATTCTGACGCCGATGGCGGTGGATCAGAGCCGTCCCTTCCCGCTTGTGCACAGCCTGTTCATTTACCTTGCGGTCGTTCTGAAGAAAGAGCATGCCGATGAGGACGAGTTCTATTTTGCCATTCTGCAAATCCCGTCCAATCTGCCCCGCTGCATTCCGCTGCCGCACCGCGCCAACAGCAAACGCCGGCAGTTCGTTTATATCGAGGATGTCATTCGGGCCCACATCGGAACGCTGTTCAGCGGCTATCATCCGGTTGCGGTCAATGAGTTCCGCCTTACGCGCAACTCCGACCTTTCGATTGACGAAGAAGGCGCCGAGGATCTGCTCGAGGAGATTGAGAAAGAGCTGCGCAAACGCCGCCGGGGCGTGCCTGCAAGGCTGGAGGTCCAAAAAGGCATTCATCCGTATGCTCTGGAACAGCTGCTGGCCGAGTTTGAAATCGGGCATTTTGTGTACGAGATCGACGGTCCGCTGGACCTTGGATTTTTGCGTCAGTTCTCCGGCAGCCTCAAGGGCTATGGCTACTTGAACTACCCGCCGATCGAACCGGTCTATCCGGCCGAATTCGATGAAACCGAGGATTTCTTCGAGGTGCTTCGGGAGCGCGACGTGCTTGCCTACCATCCTTATGAATCATTCGAATCCATGATCGATTTCATTACTCAGGCATCCGAGGACGATCAGGTTATGGCGATCAAGATGACGCTGTACCGAGTCAGCGGCAACTCGCCGCTCATCACTGCTCTCGCCCACGCCGCCGAATCGGGCAAGCAGGTGACTGTCGTGGTGGAGCTGAAGGCGAGGTTCGACGAAGAGCGCAATATTGCGTGGGCAAGGAAGCTGGAGCAGGCGGGATGCCATGTTGTGTATGGTCTGGTCGGTCTGAAAACGCATGCCAAAATCACGCTGATTGTCCGCCAGGAGGGCAACGAGCTGCGCCGTTATGTACATATCGGGACAGGGAACTATAACGAGAACACCGCCAAAATCTATACCGATATCAGCCTGTTCACCTCGAGGGATGACGCGGGGCTGGACGCCTCCGAGCTGTTCAATCAGATCACGGGGTATTCCACCAATCACGACTGGAAATCCTTCGTCGTCGCTCCGGTCAGCATGAGCCTTACCCTGAATAAACTGATCAAGCGGGAAAGCGAGCATGCCGCGGCCGGCCGCCCGGCACGAATCATAGCCAAGATGAACTCCTTGTCCAACCAGCAAGTTATCGACGAGCTGTATGAAGCGGATCAAGCCGGCGTCTCCATTGATCTGATCGTCCGCGGGGTCTGCTGTCTTCGTCCCGGAGTGCCGGGCCTGAGCGAACGGATTACAGTCCGGAGCATCGTCGACCGCTTTCTGGAGCATTCCCGGATCTACTATTTTGAAAATGGCGGCGATCCCGAAGTTTATCTGTCCAGCGCGGACTGGATGACCCGCAATCTGACCCGCCGGGTGGAATTAATGTGTCCGGTAAAGGACAAAACGGCCCGTGAGCAAATCGTGCACATTTTGGAAGTGACGCTTCGGGACAACGTGAAATCGAGCTTCCTTCAGTCCAGCGGCAATTATGAACGGCCGAACGACGAAAAGGCTCCTTACCGGAGCCAGTTCGCCGCTATGAATGTTGAGAATTGGAAGTATACTCAAGCTTCACCTTCAGACCCCATGCATTCCTGAACGCCTTGAGGGCATTGTCGATTTCCTCCAGTTTCAACAGGGGCCGTTCGTTAACCCGAAGCTCAATTTCCAGGCTTCCTCCCTTAAGCCGCGGTTTGATCTGCTGCTGGATTCCGGTCTCCCCGGTGTCCAGCGCCGCGCTTAGCTGGACAAGCGAACCGAGCTTGTGAATCCGCTCTTCGTCGGAAGGCAGAAGAATGTCCTTATGATCTGCGGACAGCTTCTGCTTCCGGCTTTTTGTGCTATATGAAGCAATCATAGAGCACAGGACAAGCTGACGGTGAGTCAGACCGCGAATCGGCGAATTCATGAGCCAATAGCGGGTGTGCCGCTTGGACTGGTAATAGTTGATATTGGCGCCGAGGCGGTAAAGCATGACCGATACATAGATCAGCATTTCCATCTCTTTCTCATCGTTTTCGCCGTTGAGCGTCGTAAACAGCTTTTGCGCATGTTCGAGGACTTGGGATAAAAACTCTGCGGAAGCTTCCTGGTTCAGCTGCTGCAAGGTGCCGAGACTGTATTCCAGCGCGCTGGCGCGGACCGGATTCCCGGGTTCAAGCAAATCATGCAGCATCCCTTCGCGAAGCCCTTCTCCGCTAATAAGCGCATGCCCGGCTCCTACATACTGATACACGGTATGAAAAATAATCAGACCCGATACAATGATGTCCGCCCTGCTTTTGGACAGCCCCTCCAGATTTTTACGCTTGTCGTACGGCATCGCAGGCAGCGTCTCCATGAATCTTTTGACCGTTTCCGTGGACAGCGTGTATCCGTGGGAATTGGGAAGCGAGTAACTCTTTCGCTTCTGGTCGATTTTGCCCAGTGTCCGCAGCGTTCCCCCGAGGCCGAATAAAGGCAGCCCTTTTCCAGACTTAAGCCATTCACAGCTCTCAAGACGCTCTCGAACGAAGTTTTCCAGCCTGTGCACCTGCTCCATGCTCCAGTTGCCGCCATGGCTGAATGCCACATTCGTATTGACCGCCCCGAACGGAAAGGAAATGCTGTTTCGGAAGCGCCTGTTCTGAAACTGGGTAATCTCCGTACTGCCGCCGCCGATATCGATGACAAACCCGTCCTGAACATCGAAGGCGTTGATGACACCGAGAAAGCCGAAATAAGCTTCCTGCTGTCCGCTAATAATCTCAATCGGCAGCGAAGCCGCTTCGGAAAGAAAGCTGGCGATCTCTTCGGAGTTGGACGCATTCCGGATGGCCGCCGTCGCCCCGGCGCGAATCCGCTCGGCGCCGAACACCCGGCATACCTGTTTAAATTGAAGGAGCACCGGTACGATGGTCTCCAGCGCATCCCGTTCCAGCCTGTTCTCGATGGTAATCTTTTCACTAAGCCGGGCGGAGTATTTGCATTCCTTGATAATCCGGTAGCCCCCTTCAGGGGTCGTTTCGTAAATTACAAGTCTGATGGAGTTGGAACCGATATCGATAATACCTGTTCGGCTGAGGTCGTTATTCATTGTTTGTTCCCCTTTATCTCATTACTGAGCATAATTATACATGTTTAGACAGCATATTTACATTTTAAACGTTGAACGGTTTTCTAAACGTCTCCAAGAAATCGATTGCAATCCGGAAATAGTGGATGAAAAAAAAAAGCGGCCCGGAAGCGCTTCATGCTTCCGGGCCGCTTGATATATGTGATTTTATAACACCTTGCTTAGAAAATCACGGGTTCTGGCATGCTTTGGACTGCCGAACACTTCCGCAGGCGTTCCCTGCTCCACGATTACCCCGCCGTCCATGAACAGAATCCGGTCCCCCACCTCGCGGGCAAAGCCCATCTCATGAGTGACGATGACCATGGTCATGCCCTGCTCGGCCAGCTTCTTCATCACCTCAAGCACTTCACCGACCATCTCGGGGTCAAGCGCCGAGGTCGGCTCGTCGAACAGCATGACGTGCGGCTGCATGGCCAGCGCGCGGGCGATGGCGATCCGCTGCTTTTGTCCGCCAGATAACTGCGACGGATAGGCATCCTTCTTGTCTTCAAGTCCAACGGTGCGCAGCAGATCAGTTGCGACTTTCTCCGCTTCGGCCGAAGACTGCTTCTTGACTTTAACCGGAGCCAGCGTAATGTTCTGCAGCACGGTCTTGTGCGGGAACAGGTTGAACTGCTGGAAGACCATGCCCATTTTTTCACGCGTTACATTGATATTATGCTTCCGGTCCGTGATGGATTGTCCCTCGAAGGAGATTTCGCCGCCTGTCGGCTGCTCCAGCAGATTCAGGCAGCGCAAAAAGGTGCTTTTTCCCGAGCCGCTGGGGCCGATCACAACGACCACTTCGCCTTTTTCAATTGTAAGGTCGATGCCTTTCAGAATTTCCAGCTTTCCGAACGCTTTTTGCAAGTTCTTAACGGCGATCACTGGTATTCCATCTCCTTTCCAGTCTGCCAAGCAGTTTGGACAATGTAAATGTCAGAATAAAATACATCAGAGCGATAACCAGCAGCGGAGTCAGCCCGTCATAAGTAATCGTGGTAATGGTTCTGGCTTGGAATAACAGATCCATCGCGCCAATCATGCCGACAATGGAAGATTCTTTGATAATGGTAATGAACTCGTTGCCTATCGCCGGAAGCACGTTCTTCAGCGCCTGCGGGAGAACAATATAGCGTATCGTCATCGCCTGCGTCATCCCCAGTGAACGCGATGCTTCCGTCTGGCCCCGGTCCACGCCCTGGATGCCGGCTCGGAATATTTCGGCCAGGTAAGCTGAGCTGTTAATCGTAAGAGTAATTGCCCCCGACTGTATCGCGGTAAACTCAAGACCGATTGTAGGCAGACCGTAGTGAATGATAAACAATTGCACAAGCATCGGCGTTCCGCGCAGAAATTCCACCCAAGCGGCGGCGATCCAGCGAAGCACTCTAAAGCTTGACATCCGCAGCAGGGCAACGACGATCCCGAGCACGAAGCCGCAAATGACTCCGATTATCGCGAGAAGAAGCGTGTATTGCAGTCCAGTCAGAAAAAAGCTGCGGTATTCATACGCCATATTAAGCAAATTCATCCTGCTCTCAAACCTCCTTGTCGCAAAAAAATAGAAAACGGCGGATCACCGCCATTTTCTCGATTTTAAGGAAAACGCAACATTCCGTATATCTTTAGCCTTACTTGCTCTCCGCCAGCTCGGATGCTTTGGTTACATACTCTTCGATCTTTCCGGCGGAATTCAGTTCGCCAAGCGTCTTGTTGATCTGAGTCAGCAGTTCCGTGTTGCCCTTCTTGACCCCGATAACGTAACCGTCGTCTTCCACTTCAGGTTTGGCATCGGTGATGACCAGCCCTTTCACGTTCTTGACAAAGGACTTGGCTACCGGACCTTCCATAATGGAAGCGTCGACCCGGTTGGACTGAAGCTGAAGCACGATATCGGAAATTTTGGCAAGCGACGTCAGTTTCGCCCCCTCGATTCCTTTCGCGATGTCTTCCTGAATGGAACCGGTCTGGATACCGATCTTCGCGCCTTTCAAGGTATCCATCGTATTAAATTTATCCTTGTCGGCTTCGCGGACAACAACGGCCTGTTCGGCTTTATAGTAGACATCGGACAGATCCACCGCCTTCGCTCTTTCCGGTGTCGGACTGAGTCCCGAAATGACCATATCCACTCTTCCGCTGGACAGCTCGTTGAGCAGCGAATCGAACGGCAGATCCTTGATCACCAGCTCGGCGCCCATATCTGCAGCGATGTCTTTGGCAATGTCGATGTCAAAACCGACGATGGTGTCCTTGCCGTCGATCACCTTGTGGAATTCATACGGCGGAAAGTCCGCGCTTGTCCCCAGCGTCAACGTTTTCTTCGCCGCCGTACCCGTATTGCCTCCGTTAGCACCAGTGCCCGTATTGGCCTTGTCCTGGCCGCAGCCCGAAAGAAGGCTTGCCGCGAGCAGCATCCCCATAGACATTTTGATCCATTTGTTCATTTGTGTATATCTCCCCTGTTCTCTCATCGGGCGTTGCAGCCCATCTTTGTGTCAGATGTGTGTTAGTTGTTTCTTGTCCCGGACCGATTTATTATAATTCAACTCGTATGAATATGCAAAGATTTTTTTGAAGATAAATTGGCAAAATAACAGTACGGCGTTTGTAACCCGTATCCAAGCTGAGCCGGTTGCGAAAACGGATTTGATTTTCTGAAAAATTCCGAAAACAATTGGTTCAATCCATTAAAATTAAGGGTATTAACCTTAGTGCACCGATTCCGAACCTTATCAGAACCCGATCAAAGATTAGGAGGGCGACTATGCTGTTAGAAGCTTTGTATCATGTTCCCCGTGACAAATGGGCATATGCCTATGATAAGGAAACCGTGCATCTGCGCCTGCGGACGAAACGGGATGATGCGGAAGCGATCTGTGTCATGACTGGCGATAAATACGCCTGGGACCGTACGTTTGAAGAAGTCCCAATGAAAAAAGCTGCTTCTGACGAATTATTCGATTATTGGGAAGCCTGCGTGCAGCCGAAATTCAAGCGGTTGTCCTATCTGTTTCGGATCGAATCCGGCGGTGAGACGGTTTATCTGTCGGAAAAAGGCACAATGAATGAAATGCCCCAGCCTCCGGGGGGCAATTTCGAGTTTCAGTATATTCATGAAATCGACCTGTTCAAGGTTCCCGAATGGGCCAAGGATGCGGTGTTCTATCAAATTATGCCGGAGCGATTCGCCAATGGGGACCCCTCTTTAAGTCCCGAAACAGCAGAGCCTTGGGGCGGCACGCCGCAGCGGGAGAACTTCTTCGGAGGCGATATTCAGGGCGTTATGGACCATATCGACTACCTGGCCGATCTTGGCGTCAACGCCATCTATTTCACGCCTTTGTTCGTTTCGCCGTCCAACCATAAATACGACATTATTGATTATAAAAAGGTCGACCCTCATTTCGGGGACAACGCGAAGCTGAAGGCTCTGGTCGATCTCTGCCATGAGAAAGGCATCCGCGTGATGCTCGATGCGGTATTTAACCACTGCAGCAAGGAATTTCCTCCTTTTCAGGATGTCCTGAAGAACGGAAAACAATCCAAATATGCCGATTGGTTCCATATTAATTCTTATCCGTTGCAGGTTGTGGACGGCATTCCAAGCTATGACACCTTCGGTTTTTATGAAAACATGCCCAAATTCAATACCGCCAATCCAGAGGTCAAATCGTATCTGCTGGATGTGGCGGAATACTGGATCAAGGAAATCAAGCTGGACGGCTGGCGGCTGGACGTGGCGGACGAGATCGATCACCATTTCTGGCATGATTTCCGGATCGTTGTTAAAAGAGCAAATCCGGAAGCTTTTATTGTCGGCGAGGTATGGAGCGACTCGCTTCCCTGGCTGCTTGGCGATCAGTTCGATTCGGTTATGAATTATCCGTTCTCCGGTACCGTTCTCGATTTTTTCAACGGGGAAATGGACAGCTATACCTTCAGCAATAAAATCGGCTCTCTGCTTATGCGCTACCCCCAGCAGACCAATGAGGTCATCTTCAACCTTCTGTGCAGCCATGATACGCCGCGCCTGCTTAACCGTATGGGAGAAGACAAGCGAAAGCTGAAGCTCACCGTTGCCTTTTTATTCACGTTCATGGGAACGCCATGCATCTTCTACGGGGACGAAATCGGACTGACCGGCGAGGGCGACCCCGATTGCCGAAAATGTATGGAATGGGACCCCGCCAAGCAGGATCAAGAGCTTCTTGATTTCTACAAAAGGATGATTTCGCTGCGGAAGGAGAATCCCGCACTGCGTAGAGGCCAATTTCGCATTCTCGGCGCCTGCAATGATGATCCGTGCATCATTTATGAGCGGGTCGATGGGGAAACCCATTTTACAATCTGGATGAACAACTCGCCCGAACCCCGCAGCTTAAGCCATGCAATGGAAACCGAAGATTGGAAGGATACGTTCACCGGCGAACCGGTGAAGCCCGATAACGGAACGATGCATGTCTCACTTGAACCTTTTGGATTCCGCATTTTGTCCCGCCGCTTGAAACAGGAGACGTCTGCTTCTTCCGGGAAGGATTCCGGCGATTCGGTGAAAGAGGAGTCGGCGACTGCTCATCAATAAACTGTACAGATTATTCGCAGGATCATTTACAGGATTAACACAAATAAAAAGGCAGCTTTCCTTAGAGGCGTAAATACGCCGGGAAAGCGGCCTTTTCTGTTTTGCCAAAAGATAGTGAACCGTTCAGACCATTACATTATTGTGCCGGCTCGGCTTGCGCCGTGATTTTATCGTAAATATCGATGTACTGCTGCGCCGAAATATCCCAGCTGTAATCGCCCTTGAACGCGTTGCGGGTCACGCGCTTCCAATGCTCAGGCTTGTTGTACAAGGAAATTCCGCGGCGAAGGGTGTTCATCATATCATGGGCGTTATAATTCGTGAAGGTGAAGCCGTTGCCTTCCCCGGTTACCTCGTTGTACGACTGCACGGTATCGTTCAGGCCGCCCGTTTCCCTGACAACGGGAACGCTGCCATATCGAAGGGCCAGCAATTGGCTGATTCCGCATGGTTCGAACTTGGAGGGCATCAGGAACAAATCGCTTGCGGCGTATATTTTTCGCGAGAGCTCATCGCTGAACTTAATCTGCGAAGACAGCTTGGTCGGGTAGCGCCACGCCGCTTCGCGGAACCAGCGCTCGTACACCTCGTCCCCCGTCCCAAGCACGACGAACTGTACATTGTCATAATACAAAATTTCGTCCAGCACCCGGGTCACCAGATCGAGTCCCTTTGAATCGACTAGGCGGGTGACCATCCCTACGAGGGGAATATGAGGCGCCACGGGGAGACCCAGTTCCTGCTGCAGGCTGATTTTGTTCTCCGTCTTCTTAAGAAGGTTGTTGCGGTATTTTGTGAAAATTTTCGGATCTGTCGCCGGATTGTAGGCCTTGGTGTCTATACCGTTGACTATACCGCTCAAATGATCGGCTCGGGCATTCAGCAGGCCGTCCAGGCCGTAGCCAAAATGCGGCGTCCGGATCTCTTCGGCATAGGTCGGACTGACGGTCGTCACATGGTCGCTATATACGATGCCGCCCTTCATAAAGTTCACGTTGCCGTAGTATTCCACCCCGAGGAAATAACTGCCGTCCAGGCCAAGCAGATCGCTGAGCACCTCATACGGAAAGACGCCCTGGTACAGCAGATTATGTATTGTGAATACAGTACGGATGTTGCTGTAAAAAGGATTGCTGCGGTAATGCCCATCAAGCAGCATAGGAATGACGGCGGCATGCCAATCATGGCAGTGCAGCACGTCCGGCTGGAAGTCAATGGCCGGCAGCACCTCAAGAACGGCACGGTTGTAAAAAGAGAACCGTTCCGCGTCATCGAGATATCCGTAGACCCCGTCGCGGCCGAAATAATACTCATTGTCGATAAAATAAACCGGCACGCCGTCATAGTTCAGCAGCTCGATCCCGCAATATTGATTCCGCCAGCCAACGGGAACTTCGATCACCTTGACGGGCTCCATCTTCTCGCGGTATTTCTCGGAAATCCCCCGGTATTTGGGAAGAATGACTCTTACATCGACTCCGGCATCCCGCAGCGCCTTCGGCAGCGCTCCGATTACGTCGGCCAAGCCTCCCGTCTTGATGAACGGGTGACTTTCCGCAGCGGCAAACATCACTTTCATACCTGTTTCCTCCTCTTGTGTGAATGAGTGCTGGATAGAAAAGCTGTCTATTGCTGGATCTCTTCGGTTTTAGGTTTCCGTTTTCGCGGAGCAGCTTTAGCCGGGGCTTCCGCTTTGGCGGGCTTGTCCGCCGTTTTATCGGCCTTTTTGGCTTTGGCGCGCGCTGTCTTCGTCTTTCCTTTCGGCAGTTCCGTTACGGGTTCAACGGTTATGCTCTCGTCCTCATCCCCTTTTCTCTTCCGTCCACTCTTTTTTAGCACCACCATGCTTAGCGGAGCAAGGGTCAGCTCCAGACTGTTCGGCTGGCCGTGCATCTCCAGTTTTTGCGTCTTCACTGTACCGGTGCTGGCGCCGGAGCCTCCGAATTCCGTTCTTTCCGAATGGAACGCTTCTTCATACGTTCCCGCCTTCGGAACGCCGATGCGGTAATGAGGCCGTTCCACCGGCTGAAAATTGATGACGACAATAAGCAGGTCCCCCGCTTTTTTTCCTTTGCGGATGTATGAAATTACGCTTTGCTCATTGTCGTCCGCGGAGATCCACTGGTAGCCTTCAAAGCTGTGGTCCTGCTCCCAGAGCGCTTTTTCCTCCAAATAGAATTTGTTGAGCGCAGCGGTATAGGCGAGCATCTTCCGGTGGCTCTCATAGTCAAGCAGCAGCCAGTCGAGCTGCTCCTGGTCCTTCCACTCAATGAACTGGCCGAATTCCCCGCCCATGAAGAGCAGCTTCTTGCCGGGGCTTGTTATCTGGTAGCCCAGCAGCAGCCGCAGACCCGCAAACTTCTGCTCATAAGAGCCGGGCATCTTGTTAAGCAGCGATCGCTTTCCGTGCACGACCTCGTCATGCGAAAGGGGGAGCGTAAAATTTTCCGAGTAAGCGTAAGCAATGGGAAACGTCAGCAGGTTGTGATGATAGGGACGGGCGCTGAAATCCTTCTCTATGTAGGCAAGCGTATCGTTCATCCAGCCCATGTTCCATTTGTAATTGAAACCAAGCCCTCCATCATGTACAGGAGCGGTAACACCCGGCCAGGCGCTGGATTCCTCCGCCATCATCAGGGCATGCGGGTAGTATTGAAAGATAACGGAGTTCAGCTTCTGCAAAAAGGCAATGGCTTCAAGGTTCTCAAAACCGCCGTTCACATTGCGCCGGTACTGGTGCTCCTGCTTCTCGAAGTCGAGCCGCAGCATACTGGTGACCGCATCAACCCTCATTCCGTCGATGTGGTACACATCGTACCAGAAAAGGGCGTTGGAAATAAGGAACGAAACGACCTCGGGCTTGCCGAAATCGAAGGACAGCGTTCCCCAGCCCGGTTTCTCCGCGAGCAGCGGATCGCCGTACTCGAAGCAGGGCGTGCCGTCGAACAGCCGCAGACCGGGATCGTCCTTGGCAAAATGGGCCGGAACCCAGTCCAAAATGACGCCGATGTTCGCCTGATGCAGGCGGTCAATGAGATACATCAGCTCTTGAGGCTGTCCAAACCGGCTCGTTGCAGCGTAATATCCTGTCCCTTGGTATCCCCAGGAAAGATCGTACGGATGCTCCGCCAGCGGCATGAACTCCACATGAGTGTAACCCATCTCCACCAGATAAGGGATTAACAGGTCGGCGATTTCCGTGTAGCTGTACAGCTCTCCGCCTTCCTTGTTGTGAATATTCTCCTTCTGCCGCCATGTAGCCAAATGCATTTCATAAATATTCAGCGGCTTGTTATAAGGAGCTTTGTTTTTGCGCCGCCACGCGGCATCGCCCCACTGGTAGCCGTCAATTTCGGTCACGACCGAAGCGGTAGCAGGGCGAACTTCAGCCTGATAACCGTAAGGGTCCGCTTTCAAAAAGCTGGAGCCATCCGGTCCGACAATTCTATATTTGTAAAATGTTCCCGGGGAAATACCCGGGAAAAAACGACTCCAAAATGCTGAATCGGGTATCTTATATAACGAGTCTTCCTCACCGCTTCCGTCCCAGCTGTTGTGATCGCAGGCTAATCCTACATATCTTGCTTGGGGGGCCCACACGGTAAAACGAACTCCGGGCACTCCTTCTTCCACGGCGGTATGCGCTCCGAGCATGCGATAGCTGCGGTAATGGGTACCTTCATGAAACAAATAAATATCCTCCGGTGACGGCATGTTTACTGCTGTTGGTTGCTCAGCCAAATGATTACCACCTTTTTTAAGATTAGAGAAGATTCAAGTTTCCGGTTCCAAAGCAGGATGCACCTTATACATTACCCCAATTTCATCTGTTTGAAAACGGTATACAGAACAATGAATAATTACGGCAATGAGGTCGCTCCATTTTTGTGTAATTTTCCTATAAACATTGTAATATATTTCACTCATGACTGATTTTTTCGTTTCAAACGTCGTAGGTCAGGTTATTTAACAAGCATTGACAAAACTTATTTGGAGGGGTAATCAAATGAGTAAAAAAGATTGCATCGCCATGCTATTAGCAGGCGGGGAAGGGCGCAGACTAGCTCCTCTTACATCAAGTATGGCCAAACCGGCCGTCCCTTTCGGTGGACATTACAGAATTATTGACTTTCCCCTCAGCAACTGTGTCAACTCCGGTATTGATTCCGTGGGCGTGCTGACCCAATACGCGGCAGATTCCCTGCATAACCACATCGGAAGAGGAGAGCCTTGGGGCCTCCATACACAGGAAAAGAAAGGTATTACCCTCCTGCCTTCAGGCACTGAAGGAAGAGACAGCTACACAGGCACCGCAGATGCTATTTATAAAAACATTTCTTACATCGACGCCCTGAATCCTGAACATGTGCTCATCCTGTCGGGAGACCATATTTACCATATGGATTACCGCCAAATGCTGGAGTACCATCAGGATGTAAATGCGGAGGCGACGATTTCCGTTATGGAAGTCCCATGGGAGGAAGCAAGCCGATTCGGCGTCATGAATGTTGACAATGATCTGAAAATTACGGATTTTGTCGAGAAACCAAAAAACCCGCAAAGCAACCTGGCGTCAATGGGCATCTATATGTTCCGTTGGGAGTACCTTAAGACGCACCTGCTTAGAGATGCAGCGAACGAAGCGTCGAGCCATGACTTCGGCAAAGATGTCATTCCGGCCATGCTTCAAAACGACGACGTACTCTTCGCCTACCGTTTCAAGGGCTACTGGCGTGATGTCGGTACCGTCGAAAGCCTGTGGGAAGCCCATATGGATCTGCTTCAAGCAGACAACGGCTGGGATTTCAACCACTCCGGGTGGCCGATGTACAGCAGATCCCATGCGACCAAGCCTTTGTCGGTCAGAGGCAAGGCTCAAGTGCCAGCCGCCGACTGCCTGATCAGCGAGTACGCCTCCGTAGAGGGCACGCTCCAGCGATCGGTCGTCTTCGGAAATGTCGAGATCGGCAGAAACACGCTCATCAAGAACAGCGTTATTATGCCTGGCGCACGAATCGGCAAAAATGCGATCATCGAAAACGCCATAGTCGGCGAAGAGGCGCAGATCAAGGATGGAGCCTTTGTAAAAGGCAGCACCGACATGATTTTCGTCGTCGGACCGCATGAAGTCGTTGCATCCAAACCAGGGATTCGTTCCCAGCCTTCCCGTCTGCTTCAGGAAGTATACGAGAAGACCGGAACCGGCCGTCTGCGGGCCGGAGGTCTTTTGTCGTAATCTCTCCTTATGACAAGAAAGGGTTGTTCTCCAGGCATCTGCCTGTGGAACAACCCTTAATTAATTTCGGCACTGAAGCAGTACGCGCCAGGCGGCGGACTCAACCGCCAACCCGATCCTGATAAAGAGACCATAAATTATAATAATTGCGGTTTCTTAGCCTTCCATTCCCTGTCCAGCATCGCCATTTCAATCTGATTAACATACCGGTCGCCGAACCGGGCAGCTTCCAGCTGCTCGCCCTCCCTGCGGAATCCCAAGGCTTCATAAGCCCGTACAGCGGGTGCATTGAAATCAAAGACGCCAAGCGTCAGCCGGTGCAGCTCGAGCCCTTCAAAACCGATACGCATCGTTTCGCCCATCATCCGGCGGGCAAAACCCCTTCCCCGAAATTCAGGATCGAGCACAACCCTGCCGATCCGGGCGTGACCGTTATCGCGGTCAATCGCCGCGAGGCTTATATGTCCAATAACGGCGCCCGTCGACATATGCACAGCGCTGTAAACCATCTTGTCGGATTCGGCAGGACGGTTGCTGCCGGCGATATATTTTCTAAGCTCCTCGTCCTCGATCGGAAAATGCAGCGACGGCCCGGCCCACTGCTTGAGAAATTCCGGCGAGACGCTCCACCGTCTCAGACAATCGAAATCCGATTCGTCAAAATACTGCAAACGAATGGCATCGCGGTCTTCCGTACTCTCCATTTTCTCATACAGATTGACAAGCCGTCCTCCGCCCACGTCATTGGTTCCCATATAACGGAATCCCTGCGTCTGGTAATAGCGGTTCAGCTTCACATTATGCTCAATGGTATCGAGGCGCAGCCCTCTGCCGGACATTTTCGCCGTCTGGGCGGCAAATTCGAGCAGCTTGCTGCCAAGCCCCGCTCCCCGAAAAGGCAATCCCACCGCCAGCCTGTGCAGATAGGCGAAGTTCTTGTCATTTCGCTTTCCCCAATATTGGGGATCGCTGAACTGCAGCGTGAACATGCCAGCGGCCTCGCCGTCATTCATGGCCACATAAACCTCACGATCCGAAAAGTAATCGAGAATATCCTCTTCCTTGAACTGCTCCGGTCTCCACTGGGTCAGGCCGTTGTCCTGCATCCACTGCGCCGCTTCGCGCAGCAGCCTCAGAATTTCTCCAGCCATACTTGCGTTGGCCCGAACCACCGTCAGGCTCCCCTGCGGAGTATTGATTTCGCGCATAACCGGCAAACTCATAGCCTGCCCTCCCCCTGCTTATGATGTCCAGCCGCTTCCGGCAGGCTCGCCTGATCCGGCGTTTCTATAACAGGAAGCGGCTCCGCCAGCTGCAGATACACCGTCACCCGTGTGCCCTTGCCGAGCTCGCTGTCCAATTCCATGGTGCCCCCGTGAAGCTCGACTAACTGCTGCGAAATGGCAAGTCCGAGCCCGGTGCCTCCGTTAAGGGAATCCACCTGAAAGAACCGGTCCTTGACCCGGTTCAGGTGCTCCTGGCTGATGCCGATTCCGGAGTCCTGAACGACAATTTCGGCCTCTTTCTCGTCAGCCCGCCGAGCCGACAGCAGGACGCTTGAGCCCTCATGCGAGAACTTCACCGCATTGTCGGTCAAATTGAGGAATACCTGCTTTAATCGGTTGGCATCTCCCCGGACAAAAATGCCGTCCTCCGCTTCCAGCTCAAGCCGGATGCTCCGTTTCTCGGCCTTGGCCCAGAGATTCAGAACGATTTCCTTTAGCAGCTCCTTGACGTCCACGGTACCGATGGAAAGCTTCATTTCATTCTGATGGAGCTTGGAGAAGTCAAGAATTTCCTCAACCAGACCGATGAGCCGGTCGCTCTCCTTGGAAATGATGCTCATGCCAAGCTTCGTTTCCTCCGGATCGTATCCGCCGGAAATCAATGTTTCGCTCCAGCCCTTAATGCTGGTCAGCGGCGTTCTGAGCTCATGTGAAATCGAGGAGATGAAATCGTCCTTGATCTGGTTGCTCCTGACAATCTCCTGGGCCATATAGTTCAGCGTGGAGGCAAGCTCGCCGATCTCGTAGCGGTAATCCCCCTTGATGCGTATGTTGAATTTCCCCTTGGCCAGCTGGGCCGAAACGGCTGTGATATTGTTGAGCGGCTTGATAATCGAGTTGGCCAGCCCGAAGCTGAACGCGGTGACGACTGCGAGAACGGCAACGACAATGCCTGCCGACAGCAGCGTAACGTTGAACAAATCGCTATTCACTCTTTCCACCGAAGTCACATACCGCAGCACGTAGGAATCATGTCCGTGGATTTGCAGCACTTTCGAAACGGCCATTACGCTTTCGTTGGTTCCAGGCTGCCTTCCTACCCAACGGCCGATCCCGCCGCCTACGGCTTCTGGTACGTCGCTCGTTGTAATCGTCCGGTCCGGCTGAAATCCTGTCGAGCTTGTGATCATGTCACCGTCCAGCGTCAGCACCTGGAGCTCCGTATAGTCCAGCGCAAAGCTGCGCAGCAGCTCCTGGAGCGAAAACGAGGAGTCTTCACTGGTGAGATGATAAAAATATTCCGCCTGGCTGATATGCGTAGAAATTCGGGTATAGATGCTGTCGTAGTAATACGTTCTGATTACAATCAGAAAAATGACTTCCACGAGGAGAAGCGCCAAAAAGACTACAAGTATGTAGTGTAATACAATCTGTCTGCGCATCCCCTTTTTAATCATTGTCCCTGCCCTTTCCACTTATAGCCGTGCCCCCATACCGTTTGCAGATACTCGGGCTCTGACGGATTATTTTCGATTTTTTGCCGCAGCCGCCGGATATTTACGTCGACGATCTTCGGATCGCCCATATACTCTTTCCCCCACACGTGGTCGAGGAGTACGTCACGGCTCAGCGGAGTGTTTTCTTTTTCCAGAAAAAACTGCACCAGTGAAAATTCAGTAGGCGTCAGCTCGACGGACTCACCGTTCCGCTTAAACTGCTTGGAGATGAGATCCAGCGTAAACGGACCGGAATGAAAAGACACCTTGGCCGATTGCTCCCGGTGCACATTCACTCTCCGCAGAAGCGACTGGATGCGGGCAATCAGCTCTGTCGGACTGAAAGGCTTGCTGACATGATCGTCGGCGCCAACGGACAACGCGTATACTTTATCCTGCTCCTGCACCTTGGCTGTCAGAAAAATAATCCCGATCCGTTCATTCGTCTCGCGAACCCGTCTGCACACCTCGAAGCCGTCGATGCCCGGCACCATCACATCAAGCAGCGCAATATCGATATCCGGCACGGAAGTCAGCTTGCTAAGCGCTTCGTTGCCATCGGCCGCTTCCAGCACTTCAAACCCGTTGCGCTTTAAATTGATGACAATAAAACTGCGAATGGACTCTTCATCCTCCAGAATGAGAACTTTACTCAATTGATACCCTTCCTTTCTGCGGGAGCCGTATTCGTCCCTTTCTTGATTCCGTCTGCGTTCTGTTCAAGCTTGCCCCGATAGCCGATGATTTTGTCGGCATCCCGGCCCCAAAGGTCCCAACCGTCGTCCTTCACATGGTCCCATTCTTCGGCTGAGAAAAAGGAGATTTCGGCAACGGTTTCGCCGGTATCGGACATTATGAACTTCAGATACTGGTTTTGCACGGATTTCTTGTCGACCGTTACTCTTCCATGCCATGCCGGCGGAAAATTCAGGGTGAACCGGTCCGACGGATCGCGGTACTGCTGAAACGCGAAGTCCAGCCCTTCCTTGCCGTCCCATTTGTAATAGGAATAGAACCAGGGGACCGAGTCCGCCTCAAAGTTCTCCCAGCCCAACGGCCGTTCCATCAAGCCGATTTCGATTATACCGTCGCCATCAATATCTCCGCTCGGAATCCGGCTGTCCTTGAACGTTCTGTCGTCACCTGACAGGACCACGCGGAAACGGTTGTTTTCCATTACGATCATATAGCTGTATGCGGAATGCGAATTGACGGCGGCATCAAGAACGATGCCTTCTTTGCCTTTCGCCACTTTGCCGACGAAGATGTTGTAATAGTTATTAATGTATGGATCGAGATTTTCCAGCCGGTCGAGCTCCTTGAAGCCTCCGTTATACTGGTAAGTCGTCAGCGTGGAGGACTCATTTCGCTTGAGCGAGACGACGGTGATATCGTCCATGCCGTCTCCGTTCAAATCGTCGATCACATATTTGGTATAGGACAGCGTCAGCTTCTCTTCAAGCGAAGATCCTGAATAGCTGTAAACGACCAAGCCTTTCTGCAGCCCTTCGTCCCCGCGGGAATACCCGGCGATAATCTCCGGCTTGCCGTCTCCCGTAACGTCCCTGATTTCCACCGATTCCAGCACGGTGCCCGCCCCGTCAAAGGTCAGCTTCTTGATCCAAGCGTCGCCCTGCTTCTCCAGAATGAGACCGTGGATCTGTACCGCTTCTCCTGGCGTTTCGTAGAAGACCAGCGTCTCCGGGGTTCCGTCCCCGTTCAGGTCTTCCGTACGGATGGAGCTGTCGTCGTCGTTGGTCGGACGCACAAGCTTCAGCGAGTTGATGGCGGTCATCAGCGTGGCCTTATCCTCGGAAAGACGCGGTGTCTTCATCCGGGAGACGGGGTCGCTAATAAAGGTGCAGCCCGACAACAGCGAAAGGGCCAATATACCGGCGCCGAGGCGCCATAAAGCAGGTACATTGGAAGCGGAACGCCGCAAACCAATGCGCCGCAGTCTTTGTATAATCAACAAGATCACTCATTTCATCTCCTGGATGTACATCCGGCGTTATAATAATCCGGCCCGCTCCTGCGAGGTGAGCCTGCGCCCCGTAACGTCATGCTTGATTATTCCGTTATCCAGTACCCACAGGCGCGTGGCGAAGCGCTCGGCAAGCTCAAGCGGCACCACGGCGATCACCGAAAGACCGGTCTCCTTGCACAGCTCCCGGAGCGTCTCGATGACGCTCTGCGCCGACTTCGGGTCAAGACCCGTCACCGGCTCGTCGGCAAGAATGACCTTGGCACCGTGAACAAGCGCGCGTGCAATGGCTACGCGCTGGCGTTCCCCTCCGCTTAGCTGGCCCAGCTTCATCCTGGACTTGTCCAGCAGGCCAAGGCGTTCCAATTCGTCCATGGCCCCCATGTAATCGTCGGAGCGGACCATTCCCGTCAGTCTGCGCCACAGAGGGGTCTGGGCGGCCTGGCCGATCAGCACGTTCTTTAACGCGGTTCGGTTCCGGTTCAACTCTTCGTTCTGTTCTAGAAACGCCCATTCGCGGCGGATTTTCGTTCTCCCGCCGAGGCCGCCCTGCAGAATGTCGGTCCCGTCCACCCGGAAATTCCCTTTGTCCCACTTCTCGCGCAGCGCCAGACAGCGCAGCAAAGTCGTCTTGCCGCTGCCGCTCGCACCGAGCAGCCCGATCAGTTCTCCGGAATCCATCCGAAAGCCAATATCCCGCAGCACCGGGGTCTGTTCCGGTCCAACGCGCTTGGCCAAATGCTCCACGATAATCATGAATCCGCCTCTCCTGTTCCCAGATCTATTTCATCATATTATATTGTACTTGGAAAGCAAGAACAAATGCCATGCGATCACCCGTTCCTATGATAACCCAAATTCACCGATTTGGCGAGAATAATAACCCAAGGAATCCGAACAGGATATATATATAAAAGTGAAGCCGGCCGCAGCGGCGGCGGAGCAACAGCCCCATACCTGCACAGGTGATTTCTTCCTGGGGTTTCCTGTATAATCAAAAAAACGTCTTTCGCTATCTAAATGAGGCGTCCGATAGTACCGCTAATCGTCAAGCCTTCAACAATGTAGTGGACAATCCCATTCCAAACAAGGGATAATGATGGGAAGTCATTGATTTTTGGGAGGACTGCATGTTTCATGAATTATGAACTGAAAATTGATGTGTCACCCGTATATGAACTGCTGGACAGTTTCATGCTATATGTAACGCGAAAGTGGATTTCCAATCTGGATATCGGACCCGACTGGGTGCGCGACATTGACGGACGAATCCCGCCTCACAAGAGAGCCGCGCTGCTCCAGGCGGCCGAGTGGCCTTTTGAAGATTACGATATCCTGTACGCCTGGGCGTATACCCACGGCCCTGCTGCCAAGGTACAGCTGTTCCTCGACGATATGGAGTCCGCAACTGTAGAGGAATGGTTCGAGCTGGCGGCCCCATACCTTCCCGATTTCACGCTGGAGGAGTGCCGGAGGATCAAGGACGGCTACGGACCGCTGCTTCGGCTCTGGCATGAGCAGTACTTCCGCCATGTCGAATCGAAGATGCTGTCGCTACTTATTGAAGATGCCTCCGAGAAAAAGCTGCTGCAAAGCAAGATGGACCCCGGAGCGCTCATTGAGTACGCCTCTGGCGGCGTTGTGGTCGAGGACATTCCCGAGCTGGAAACGATTGTTCTTCTTCCGACGGTGCATCACAGGCCGATTAACACGTACTGCTTTTACAAAAAACTGATGCTCGTACAATACCCCGTTGACGTCCCGGTGGAAAATGAAGACGAGCCCCCTACGCTGCTGCTCCGCATGACCAAAGCGCTCTCCGATCCGGTGCGCCTCCGTCTGCTGCGCTATGTCGCCGATGAGCCGAAGTCACTCTGGGAAATGCAATCCGATCTCGGTCAGTCAGGGGACATTTTGATGCATCATCTGATGATGCTGCGTGTAGCGGGACTGCTGCGCATTCACCTGCGGGATGAGGATAACGAGCGCTTCAGCATCCGGCCGGACGGTGCTTCGGAACTTCAGATGTTCCTGGAATCGTATATTCGATTATAATACTTCTACAAGTATACAGATGCTGGCTTGAAGGGTATCATTTTGAGGCCCGGGTACCCGCCTTACAAGCCGAACAAAGGAGTGAGCGACATGAAATATAGGACTCAACAGGTGATTTTCGATCTCGATGATACTTTAGTCCACTGCAACAAATATTTTGAACTCATTCTGGGGCAGTATTTCGAAATGATGAGTGACTGGTTTAGTGATGAGGGGCCTACAATGGAGGAACTTCGCCGCAAGCAGGTGGAGATCGATGTGGAGACGGTCAGCACAAGCGGACTCGCTAGCGATAATTTTCCGAAGTCGCTGATCGCCACCTACCGTTATTTTTGCGCAAAGTATAACCGGCCAACCGACCCTTTCCAGGAAGGGCAGCTGATGAAGCTCGGACTCAGCGTATACGATCAGGAGATCGAAGCCTATCCCGGCATGGTCGAGACGCTGGACAACCTGAAGCACGACGGTCATGAGCTGTATCTGTATACGGGGGGAGACCACTCCATTCAGCGCCGCAAAATCGAGCAAATGAAGCTGGATATGTACTTTAACGACCGCATCTATATCCGCCGGCACAAGAACGTTGAAGCGCTGGAAAAAATTCTGAGCACCCGCTCCTTCGACCGCAAGCACACCTGGATGATCGGCAATTCTCTGCGCACCGATGTAATCCCGGCGGTTACCGCCGGCGTCAAAAGCATCTATCTGAAGCAGCAAAACGAATGGGTATACAATCTGGTTGAGCTTCAGCGCGATATGCATCAGTCGGTGATTACGATCTCTTCGATTAACGAAGTGGTCCCCGTTATCCGCAGAACCGCCCTGCACCAGAGCACAAGCCACGGCTGAACCCGCCTGCTAAAGATGGACACAAGCCTACATGCAGCAATTCCTCGATCGGCGGTATCAACTATGAACGGTTTGAGCAGGACCTCAAGAGCCAGACCTATATGCTGGATGTAAAAGAGGATTTCAAAACCGCCGGCTCTTACGGCGTTAACGGCACGCCCAAGTTTATGGTGAACGACGTGCTGCTCAAAGACTCCTTGGAAGAAGCTTTGACGGGCGCCATCGACAAACAGCTTGCAGGAGGCAATTGATCCGCAATATCGGCAAGCGGCGCTTAACTAAATCAGCCAGTCTCCGTTAACGTGAGACTGGCTGATTTTTGTTTGGTGAGCTTTAACGGAATTTGTCTAAAATGTTCGAGTAAGGTTTTGCCGAAAGCCCCGGTTAGCCTGCGGTTGCGTGAGTATGAACATTGCATCATGCAAAACGGGAAATATCCTCTCCGTCGGAAGGGTTGCGCGTGAACTTAGTCCGCAGATCAGATGAGGTGGAACTTCTCCCCCTTATCTCTGCAAAAATGGCCAAAAAGCATGCCTGAGAGGGAATTTCTCCAGCTTAATCAGGCGTATTTGACGAAAAACAAGAAAATCCGGCCAATAAGCCGGAGATTTTCCCGTTTAGCTTCCGGTAACCGTCCTTTATTGAAAATAAAGGGGACTTATTCCCGTCCAGACATGCCACTTTTAAAGATCCCAGATAGAGCAGGAATGCACCTATTCTAAACAGTTAAGGGCTAAGTGAATTACGTCGCCGTTGCCGTTGCCCTTGCCAGCTTTGAATATCTTCACGACGTCTCTTTGGCCGCTCTATTCCACTCCCAGCTCGCCCGTATCCGGGCTTCGGAGGGTCAGTTTGCCTTCGGCGGCTGAACCGTCCGGCATTACCAGCTTCAGCTTGGCGGTGCGGCCTTTTTCGATCAGCGCCTTGATCTGGGTATCGGTAAGCTGTCGGCCATAGCTTTCCTTCCAGATCACGAACCGACAGCCCTCCTTGTAATGGGAGCAGCCGTAACCCTTGCGGCCCATGAAGATTTGGCCGCCGCAGCCAGGGCGCGGACACGCCCCGATGAACTTCGGTGCGGCAGGCCGGGAAGCGGCATCTGCCGGAGCGTCGGAACTAGCCTTCACGCTCCTCCGTCCTGGAGAAGCGTTGCCACCCAGGGCATCGCTGCCCGTCTTCACGCCGCCCCGCCCTGGAGAAGCCGATCCCGCTGCGGCGTAACCTCCTGCAGCCGCGTCCAATGCCGTTGCGGTGGACCGGCCTGCAGCCCCTCCCCTAGCGGCTTCGCCGGACCCGCCTGCTATTTTCCCGGATGCCCCGCCCCTGGCTCCATCAGACTCGCCGTCAGCATTCCCCGACACGCTGCCCCGCCGGCTGCCGCCGCCTGAGCCGTCCCTTCCGCCGCTTGAGCGTCTGGAGCCGCCCCTTCCTTTTCCTCGTGTGCCGGAAGATGGTTCGGAGCTTTCAAAAGAGGTTTTGTCCGCCCGGGATTGCGCGCGAACCTTATCGACGATCATCGCCGCGAACTTTTTGACATTTTCCATAAATTGCAGATCGGACGCCGCTCCACGCGAAATTTCATTTAGGCGGCGCTCCCAGTGGCCCGTCATTTCCGGAGAAGTCAGCAGCTCGACGCCTGCTCCCCGGATCAGCTCGATCGCGGTCCTTCCCTTTTGGGTGATCAGAATTTTTTTGCCCTGCATTTCGATGTAACCGACTTTTTTCAGCCGTTCGATTGTGGCCGCTCTCGTTGCCGGAGTTCCCAGCCCCGAATCCTTCATCGCGTCCCGCAGTTCCTCGTCCTCGATCTGCTTGCCAGCGCTTTCCATCGCTTTCAGCAAAGTGCCTTCCGTAAAAGCCTTCGGCGGCTGCGTCTCCTTCTCCTTCACCACGGCGTCACTGCAATGCACTCCTTCACTGGAAACGATGGAGAAAGGCTCGTTGACCTCCGTCTCTTCGTCCTCTTCTTCCTCTTTGCCCTTGGCTTTGCCACCTCTTGGCTTGTCCTTCTTCTGATCGCCGTAAATGACCTTCCAGCCGAGGCTGAGCAGCTCTTTGACCGTCGTCTTGAACATTTCTTCCTCAACTTCAGTTATGACGGTATGCATTTTGTATTCGGCTGCGGGATAAAACTGCGACAGGAAGCGCCGGACAACGAGATCGTACAGCTTCTGCTCGTCCGGGCTGAGACTCGTCGCTTTGCGCCCCGTCGGCAGAATGGCATGGTGATCCTCAACCTTCGCCGGGTTGCAGATAAATTTATTGCCTTTGTGCACCAGGCTTCGGTTCGCGCCCTGGACCCACTCATCGTAGGCCGTTCCCGTAAGCGAGGACAGCGTCTTGTGCATCTCCGGAATGTTCTGCTCGGTCACATAGTTGGAGTTCGTCCGCGGGTACGAAATCACTTTATGCTTCTCGTACAGCGCTTGGGCGGTGTCGAGCGTTTTTTTGGCAGAAAAACCAAACTTTCCGTTCGCTTCACGCTGCAGCAGGGTCAGATCGTACAGCCGGTTCGGATATTCTTTCGTATCCTTGACCTCATATGAGACAATGCGCCCGGGCTTTCCTTTGACCTTTGCCGCCAGCGTTTCCGCTTTGACCTTGTCAGTCAGGCGGTCACCCTGCCACAACCCTTTATACGAAGTGTTTCCCTGAGCAAAGTGGCCCTCCACCTGATAATATTTCAGCGAGGAAAAAGCCTCGATCGTCTTCTGACGCTCATAAATCAGGGCAAGGACAGGAGTCTGCACCCGTCCGACCGACAACAGTACATTATGTCTCGTCGTAAAGGCTCGCGAGCCGTTCATGCCGATCAGCCAATCGGCCTCGCTGCGGACTTTGGCCGCTTTCGTCAAATTCTCATACTCCGAGCCATCCTTCAGCTCCTGAAAGCCTTTGCGGATCGTCTCGGGCGTGAGGTCGGAGATCCACAGCCGCTTAACCGGCTGCTTCAGCTTCAAATGCCGCTGGATCAGCGAAAAAATATGCTGCCCCTCCCGCCCGGCATCGCAGGAATTTATCAATAAATCGCTCCGTTTTGCCAGCTCGGAAATCACTTTTAACTGGTCCATCGTCTTCCGGTTCGGCACGAGCTTGAACTGGTCGGGAATGATCGGCAGGTCGCCGATATTCCACCGCTTGTATTTCGGATCGTAAGCATCGGGCTCCGCCAGTTCGATCAGATGCCCGATGGCCCATGTAATAATATACTGCTCCCCTTCAAGGTAGGAACGGTGATTTTTGGCTTTCGGCTCAATTGCGGCGGCGATGTTCCGTCCCATATCCGGTTTTTCCGCAATGATCAGTGTCTTCAAAAACAATCGCTCCTGTCTATCAATCTCTGCTAAATAAAATGAACTTAAGATTTTCCCATTTGGGTATAGTTCGTAACTACGGAAGGTTTGGACTTTCGGCCGCTGTTGTCTCCAGATTTCTTGATGCATATCGCTCTTAGCGGTTGAAATCCGGAGACAAAGGCGAACGCTAACGCTCCTACAGTTCCAAACTTCCCTTCGTTACTTCTTACCCTGAGAGTATTTTTCAAGTTCATTTTATATAGTAAAAAGGTCCAGTAGTCTATTATACATCAAATCCGATTGTTGTTAACATGCTCCGTAATGCGCAAAACAGCCTCTTCAAGCCCTAGCGTCTCTTTGGCACCGCTGATCCGGTTCTCGTATTCCACCCGTTTACTCGCCGCTTCCCTGCCGATTACCACGACCTGCGGCGCCCCGATCAGGCCGGAATCTTTAAATTTAACTCCGGGACGCTCCTCCCGGTCATCCAGCAGCACGGCAAAGCCTTGTTCTCTCAGCCTGACGTACAGCTTCTCCGCAAGCGCGGTCTGGGCTCCGTCCTTCATGGAGACGGCAATCAGGTGGACATCAAAAGGCGCCAGCTCATCCGGCCAGGCGATTCCCCCTTCTCCGGCATTCTGTTCGGCCACCGCCGCCAGCAGCCGGGATACGCCGATGCCGTAGCAGCCCATGATCATCTCCCGGTGAGCGCCGGTAGAATCCAGATACGTTGCCGAGAGCTTGCGGCTGTACCGGGTTCCCAGCTTGAACACATACCCGATTTCGATACCCCGGTGCAGCGTCAACCGCCCTTCGCGGCAGCGCGGACACAGGTCCCCATCGGCCGCATTGCGGAAATCGCCGACTTGGGTTAGCGGAAAATCGCGTCCGGGCTTGACGCCCCTGAAATGAAAGTCCCGTTCTCCGGCGCCCGCTATCCCTTCAAGCATGGCCGCGACGGCATGATCGACAAGCAGGGGCAGTTCAAGCCCAACTGGCCCGACGTAACCGCTGATCACTCCTGACTCTGCCTCGACCGCTCCACCATCAGCCAGTGCTATGTCCGGAGTGCCTAAATATTTACCCACCTTCAGCTCGTTGACCTCATGATCTCCCCGCACAAGAACTGCGACACTCTCACCGCCCGCCCGGTAAATCAGCGTCTTGATGATATCCTCCGGCTTAAGGCCGTACACCGAGACAAGCTGATCAATCGTGCCGGTGCCCGGTGTATGGAATTTTTCGAGCGGCGGCAGGTTTTGGGGGGCTGGCTGATCGCGGTTCTCGGGCGGCGTTACCGAAACGGATGCCACATTCTCGAAAGCTGCAGCCTTCGAGCTGCCTACAGCGGTCTCGGCCTGCTCCAGATTGGCCGCATAGCCACAATACCCGCAGAGGGCGATCGTATCCTCGCCGATGGCGGACAGCGCAATGAACTCATGATTGCCGCCTTCCCCGCCGATCGTTCCTGCATCTGCCTCAACAGCCCTGAAGCGAAGACCGCAGCGCGTAAAAATCCGGTTATACGCTTCGAGCATCGTCCGGTATGAACGATCCAGCCCCTCCTCGGACAGGTCGAAGGAATAGGCGTCCTTCATGATGAATTCGCGTCCCCGAAGGAGCCCGAAGCGAGGCCGCTTCTCGTCACGGAACTTGGTTCCGATCTGATAAACCCGGACAGGCAGCTTCCGGTAAGAGCTTACCTCGCTGCTGATCAGCGAAGTGACCGCCTCTTCATGCGTCGGGCCCAGCACAAACTCCCTTCCGTGCCGGTCGCTTAACGTCATCAGATTGTTACCGTAGGTCTCAAATCGTCCCGACTCCATCCACAGCTCGGCAGGCTGCAGTGAGGGCAGCATCACTTCCTGAACGCCGGCGCGTTCCATCTCTTCCCGGACGATGCTTTCGATACGGCGCAGAACGCTACGGCCGAGAGGAAGATAGCTGTAAATGCCGGCGGCCAG
Organism: Paenibacillus apii; assembly: GCF_011043685.1. Classification (NCBI taxonomy): domain Bacteria; kingdom Bacillati; phylum Bacillota; class Bacilli; order Caryophanales; family Paenibacillaceae; genus Paenibacillus; species Paenibacillus apii. The sequence continues at coordinate 200,583 of NZ_JAAKGU010000001.1, forward strand.
CTGCCGGATATAACCGCCCCTAAGCAGCAGTCCGTGACCTTCCGAATCCGCTTCAGATGGCCGCTCCCGTAAAGTGTTCAGCAAATACTCGCTTTGTCGCATTCCGAATCCCCCTTGACAAAAATAAAGACACATCCGTCAGGGACGAATGTGTCGTGATACCACCCTAGTTCAACCGTCTGTCATCAAAGTCAAACGGTCCTCAAAACGGATAACGGCCGCTAACCGGCAGCGTTTCACGCCCGAAGCACCCGGTCAGAAAGCGGCGCTGCCGCCTGTCTGCCGGAGATCCCTTCGGTCAATGGCCAAGCCCTTCTTACGGACATAAAGCCATATGATTCATGCGTTTCTTCGCTGCAGCTACCGAGGCGGGAAGCAGAACAGGCGTCTTTGGAGAACCTCTCAGCCGGTGGATTCTCTTTCTGTTCTAACGCGGGAGATGCTCTGCTTTCCTCGGTCACCGCTGTTGATCTATCGTAACAATTTCAATTAATTTACATTATTTTGGCGGCCTCGTCAAGATTGGAGAAATCGGAAGGGCCGGGTTCAGTAACGCCTATGTCCGAATCCTTAAGGCAGAACCGTCGTACCCATCAAGTATTTGTCAACCTCGCGAGCGGCAGCGCGTCCTTCGTTGATCGCCCAGACGACCAGGCTTTGTCCGCGGCGCATATCGCCGGCGGCGAACACTTTTTCCACATTGGTATTAAACTGGCCGTAACGCGCCTTCACGTTCGTGCGGCGGTCGGTCTCCAGCTTCAATTCCTGAATCAGATCCTGTTCCGGTCCGTCGAAACCGATGGCAATCAGCGCGAGCTGCGCCGGATAGACCTCTTCGGTGCCGGGAATCGGCTGGTAAATTTTGCGGCCCGTCTCATCGACCGTCCGGTGAATCTTCACCGTGTGCAGCTCCTTGAGGTTGCCGTTCTCGTCGCCGACGAATTTCGTCGTCATGATGGAGAACTCGCGCGGGTCCTTGCCGAATACGGCTTTCGCTTCCTGCTGGGCGTAGTCGAGCGTATACACATTCGGGAACTGCGGCCAAGGGTTCGCAATCGGGTCGCGTTCAAGCGGCGCCTGCTCATGCGTACCGAACTGGGTAATGCTCTTACAGCCGTGGCGCAGCGCCGTTGCCACACAGTCGGAGCCGGTATCGCCGCCGCCAAGCACGATGATGTCCTTGCCTTCAGCCGATACGAAATTGCCGTCTTCAAGACCCGAAGCCAGATAGCTCTTGATCGTGCCGTTCAGATAATCCATCGCGTACATGACGCCGTTCAGGTCGCTGCCTTCCGCAGTGAATCTGCGCGCTTTGGTTGCGCCGCCGCACAACACTACGGCATCGTACTCGTCAACCAGCTGCTGCGCCGGAATATCCTTGCCGATCTCCGTGTTAACGACAAAGTTCACGCCTTCAGCTGCCAGCAGATCGACCCGGCGCTGCACGACGCGCTTGTCGAGCTTCATCGTCGGAATGCCGTAGGTCAGCAGTCCGCCTACCCGGTCGTTGCGCTCATATACGGTAACCGTATGGCCCGCTTTATTAAGCTGCGCAGCCGCCGCGAGTCCGGCTGGTCCGGAGCCGACAATCGCAACTCTTTTGCCGCTGCGCTTCTCGGGAGGCTCTGGAACAACCCAGCCCTCTTCGAAGCCTTTGTCGATGATCGAAAGCTCGATTGTCTTGATTGTTACCGGTTGTCCGATGAGACCAACCGTACATGATCCTTCACATGGAGCCGGACAGATGCTGCCGGTAAATTCCGGGAAGTTGTTTGTCTTGTGCAGGCGCTCCAGCGCCTCTCTCCACAATCCCCGGTATACGAGGTTATTCCACTCGGGAATAAGGTTATGCACCGGACAGCCCGAAGTGCCGCCGGCCATGTCGACGCCGGTATGGCAGTAAGGCGTGCCGCAGTCCATGCAGCGTGCGCCCTGCGTCCGCAGCTCATCCTCGGACAGATGCTCGTGGAACTCCTCCCAGTCCTTTATCCGCTGCAGCGGATCGCGGTCCCCCGGGAGCTGTCTTTTATATTCCATAAATCCAGTAGGTGTAGACATATCTTCGTATCCCCCATCCGTTCTCTTCTTGTTGATATCCGTACACGGGAGCCCTGTGCGGCAGTCCGGCAAAATGCAGGCAGCGCAAACCAGGCTCTTGACATCATCCGTCGACCTAGCATATCTAATTTTTATTATATTAGCATTCCTAACTTTTGCACGTTAATGGACTAATCTGCTGATTGTTTGTACTTTTTTCACATGTTATGTCAGATAGTTGGGTCGACAGGCACCGGGCCGGAGAGATTAGGGCTTACGCTTTATCCGTACGTTCGTAGACGACGAACCGGTAATCATACGGATTCTTCTCATCGCGGACTCCCTGTTCGCTTGAAATCTCACGCCACTTGCTCCAGTCCGTTTCGGGAAAAAAAGTATCGCCGTCAAAGGACTCCTCTATCCGGGTAACGATCAGTTTGTCGGCAAAGGGAAGCGTAATCCGGTAGACTTCCGCTCCGCCGATCACCATCAGCTCGTCCTCCCTGCGCCCCAGCTCAAGCGCTTCCTCCAGATTATGGACGGTCTCCGCCCCTTCAGGAGCGAAGCTTGTGTCCCGGGTCAGGATCACGCTCTTTCGGCCGGGAAGCGCCTTGCCTCCCAAGGAATCCCAGGTTTTCCGCCCCATCAGCATCGTCTTGCCCATCGTCTGCGACTTGAAGAACGCGAAGTCCCTCGGCAGATGCCAGGGCATGCCGCCGTCCTTGCCGATGACTCCTTTGTCACCCATGGCCCAAATTAAGCTAATGCTCATTTCTGTGCTCTCATTCCTTTCGACGTTGTGCTTAACCCTTGCGGGATGTCTCCTAGACAGCGACAGGCGCCTTGATTCCCGGATGATGGCGGTAGCCTTCAAACTCGAAATCCTCGTAATTGTAATCGAATATACTGTCCGGTTTTCGGCGGATAATCAGCTTGGGAAGCTCGTAAGGCTCCCGGGAAAGCTGAGTCGCCACCTGCTCCAGATGATTTGTATAAATATGCACATCCCCGCCGGACCAGATGAATTCACCCGGCTCAAGCCCCGTCTGCTGGGCAACCATATGCGTCAGCAGGGCATAGCTTGCGATATTGAACGGCAGCCCCAGAAACGAATCGACCGACCGCATCGTCAGCATGCAGGACAGCTTGCCGTCCGCTACGTAGAACTGAAACACGAAATGGCAGGGGGGCAGCTTCATCTGATCGACCTCGCCCACATTCCAGGCGCTTACGATATGTCTGCGGGAGTCCGGGTTCTTCTTGATCGACTCAATTACATTCGTGATCTGGTCGATATGACGTCCGTCCGCGCTTTCCCAGGCGCGCCACTGCGAGCCGTAGACCGGTCCCAGCTCGCCGTTCTCGTCGGCCCATTCGTCCCAGATCGTGACGCCGTTCTCCTTGAGATAAGCGATATTCGTGTCGCCCTTCAAAAACCACAGCAGCTCATGCACCACCGATTTCAGATGAATCCGCTTGGTCGTCATCAGCGGAAATCCTTCCGAAAGGTCAAAACGCAGCTGGCGGCCGAATACGGATATCGTCCCCGTTCCCGTCCGGTCGCTCTTGCGCGTTCCATGATCCAATATATCCTGCAGCAAATCCAAATATTTTTGCAAGCCTACAACGCTCCTCCACTCATATTCTCTTCTAAGTTTACCATGTCTGACGTTGCTATGTAACATGCCAAACTATAGAAAAGGACATGATTCATTTCGCGAAGCTTTTACCTTGATATATTTTTGAAAAAAGGGCGAAAACGCTGATGCGTCTTCGCCCTATTCTGTCAGCCGGCCGTGGCAGGCTTCTCGTTTGTAAGATTAGCGGGACAGCACGTGAATCGGATGTCCTTCAACCAGTTCGGCTGCTTCCATAACCACTTCGCCAAGTGTCGGATGGCCATGAATGGTCAGAGAGATATCTTCAAGCGTAGCGCCCATTTCAATCGCGAGACCGAGCTCGGCAATCAGGTTGGAGGCCTCGATGCCGACGATTTGCGCGCCAAGCACGAGATTGTTCTCTTCATTCGCGACGATCTTGATGAAGCCGTCCGGATTGTTCAGGGACAGAGCGCGTCCGTTGCCGGCAAACGGGAATTTGCCGGATTTGACTTTGTAGCCTTTGTCCTTCGCTTCTTTCTCCGTCAGACCGACGCTGGAGCATTCCGGATCGGTAAATACGACAGCCGGAATGACTTTGTAATCGACAGCGGATTTATGTCCCGCAATCGCTTCGGCAGCCACTTTGCCTTCGTAAGAAGCTTTGTGGGCCAGTGCAAGGCCCGGAACCACGTCGCCGATGGCGAAAATGTTCGGAACGTTGGTACGCCCTTGATGGTCGACCTTGATCAGTCCGCGCTCGTCAAGCTCGATGCCGATGAGGTCGAGTCCAAGCTCCCCATCGGTGTTCGGACGGCGTCCGACTGTTACGAGCAGGTATTCCGCCGTCACTTCCTTGGACTCGCCGCCCACGGAATACTTCACGGTAACGTCTTTGTCCGTCTGCACGGCGCTTTCCGCTTTGGCGTTCGTTACAATCTCGATGCTCGTTTTGGCCATGCTCTTCGCCACAAGACGGGTCATGTCTTTGTCGAAACCAGGAAGGACAGTGTCCAAGCCTTCGATAATCGTAACTTTCGTGCCGAATTTGGAGTACATTTGGCCGAGCTCGGCACCGATATACCCGCCGCCGATGACGATCAGGCTCTTCGGAATTTCCGGCAGCTCAAGCGCTTCGGTGGAGGACAGGATACGTCCCCCGAACGGGAAAGGCTTAAGCTCGATCGGACGGGAGCCCGTCGCGATGATGCAGTTCTTGAAGCGGTAGCGCGGCGATTCGTGATCGTTGAATACGCGCGCTTCCGTTGTGCTGATGAACATGCACTCGCCGTTGAAAATTTCTACCTTGTTGCCTTTCAGCAGGCCGGCGACACCGCCGGTCAGCTTCTTGACTACGCCGCTCTTGAACTCCTGCGTCTTGGCGAAGTCCACTTTTACGTTCTCGGCGCTGATGCCAAACGCTTCGCCGTGCTTGGCGGACTCATACTGGTGAGCCGCCGAGATCAGCGCTTTGGAAGGAATACAGCCGCGGTTCAGACATACGCCGCCGACTTCGGATTTATCTACGATGAGGACTTTTTGTCCGAGCTGTGCGGCCCGGATAGCGGCCACATATCCGCCTGGACCTGCACCAATGACCAATGTATCAATATCGAGTGAAGCGTCTCCCACTACCATATCTTACACCTCCATAACCAGCAGCTCCGGATTAGCGAGCAGCGATTTAATGTAGTTCATAAAGTTCTGCGCGGTTGCGCCGTCGATCAGACGATGGTCGAAGCTGAGGGACAGAGCCATTACCGGCGCGGCCACAACCTCGCCGTTCTTCACGACAGGCTTCTCACTGATGCGGCCCGTTCCGAGAATGGCCACTTCAGGATAGTTGATGATCGGAGTGAAGAACATGCCGCCTGCGGAGCCGATGTTCGTAATCGAAATCGTGCTGCCCTTCATTTCATTAGGGCTCAGCTTGCCTTCGCGGCCGCGGCTTGCCAGATCGCTGATCGCCGATGCGATCATCCAGATGCTCTTGCGGTCAGCGTCCTTGATTACCGGAACGATCAGGCCGTTGTCCGTATCGGTAGCGATGCCGATATTGTAGTATTTCTTGTACACAATTTCGTTCGCTTCTTCATCGATCGTCGCGTTAAGCGCCGGGAATTGACGGGAAGCGGCCACAAGCGCTTTGACGATGAACGGAAGGTAGGTTACCTTCACGCCCTTCTTCTCGGCGACAGGCTTCATGCGCGTGCGGAACGCGACAAGCTCGGTTACATCCACTTCATCCATAATTGTTACGTGCGGAGCGGTATAAGCCGATTTGACCATCGCGTTCGCAATCGCTTTGCGGATGCCCTTGAACGGTACGCGCTCTTCTTCCAGGCTCACGTTGCCGGAAGCCGCTGCCGCCGGAGCCGCAGATTTCTCTGCCGGTGCCGCTTCGGCTGCCGCTGGAGCTGCCGGAGCCGCTGCCTGCCCGCCGTTCAGGAAGGCTTCAACGTCTTCGCGGGTAATTTTGCCGTTCTTGCCGCTGCCGTTGACATTAGAAATATCAACATTGTTATCGCGGGCGAATTTGCGCACGCCAGGCGTAGCCAGGACGTCGCGGTCCGGTACCGGAACGGCTGCAGCTTCACCGGCTTTGGCGTCCGCTGGACTTGCTGCCGCCGGAGACGAAGTCGTGTCCGCGCTGCCTTTGGCCGAATCGGCTTCCTGCGCTCCCTGCTCTTCGGCGTGGCCGCCTTCCTGCTCGGGAATATCTCCTTCCGCGTCGATGACCGCAACGGTCTGGCCTACGCGGAATACATCGCCGTCTTTGGCCAATACTTCCAGAACGGTTCCGTTGACGGGACAAGGAACTTCGACAACCGCCTTGTCGTTCTGAACTTCCATAATGATGTCTTCATCGGTTACTTTATCCCCGACCTTAATATGCATTTTGATGATTTCGCCTTCGTGCAGGCCTTCGCCCAATTCGGGGAACGGGTAGTTATATTTTGCCACGATCGAAAACCTCCTCTTTCAAGTGTCTGGATTCAAATGTCCGGTGTAGGTAGAATTAAAATTCCATAACTTTCTTCACGCCGGCAATAATGCGGGCGGGATTCGGCAGCCAGGTATCTTCGATTTGGGCAAACGGATATACGGTGTCCGGTCCTGCAATCCGCAGAACGGGAGCTTCGAGATGAAGAATAGCTTTTTCATTGATTTGTGCGATGACTTCGGCGGCAACGCCGGCGCTCTTCTGCGCTTCCTGCACCACAATGGCGCGGTTGGTCTTCTTGACGGATTCGACGATCGTGTCGATGTCGATCGGGCTGACGGTGCGCAGGTCGATGATTTCGGCCTTGATGCCCTGCTTCTCAAGCTCGTCTGCAGCCTTGGTAGCCGTATGTACCATCAAGCCGTAAGCGATGATCGTCACGTCGGTGCCTTCGCGTACCACGTTGGCTTTGCCAATTTCTACTGTGTAGTCGTCTTCCGGAACTTCGGCACGGAACGCATGATACAGGTTCAGGTGCTCCATAAAGAATACCGGGTCATTGTCGCGGATAGCCGCGATCAGAAGGCCTTTGGCATCATAAGGGTTGGAAGGAATTACGACCTTGATGCCGGGGCTTTGGGCGATAAGGCCTTCCAGAGAGTCGGTATGCAGCTCGGCCGCTTTGACGCCGCCGCCAAACGGCGTGCGGAACACAACAGGCGAGTTATATTTGCCGCCGGTGCGGTAGCGCAGACGGGCAGCCTGAATGACCATTTGGTCCAAAGCTTCGAAAATAAAGCCGACGAACTGGATTTCGGCAATCGGCCGGAACCCTTGAACGCCAAGGCCCACAGCAAGACCGCCGATAGCGGATTCCGCCAGCGGCGTATCAAATACGCGATCTTCGCCGAATTCTTTTTGAAGTCCCTCCGTCGCCCGGAACACGCCGCCGACATGGCCGACGTCTTCGCCAAAGATCAGGACGCTTGGATCGCGTTTTAATTCGACGCGCATCGCGTCGCGAATCGCTTCTTTCATATTCATTTGTGCCATAGCCAGAACTCCTCCTTATTCAAAATCCGCTTTTTGCTCTTCCAGATCCTTCGGCGTCTTTTCGAACATGCTGTCGATCAGGCCGGAGATCGTCATTTTTTCGGTTTTTTCCGCAAGTTTGATTTCTTCGTTCACTTTCGCTTTCGCTTCGTCCTTCGCGCGCTGCGTATCTTCATCGCTCCACAGGCCTTTGGATTCCAGATACTTCACCACACGGGCAATCGGGTCTTTCTCGTTCCACTCGCCCTCTTCCTCTTTCGTGCGGTATTTACTGGCGTCATCGGACAGGGAGTGCGGACGGAAACGGTATGTAACGGCTTCGATCAAGGTAGCTCCTTCTCCGTTACGTGCACGCTCAGCTGCTTCTTTCACGGCCTGAATGACCGCAAAAATGTCCATACCGTCGACCTTCACACCGGTAATGCCCGCTGCAACCGCTTTATGGGCGATCGACTTGGCCGCGGTTTGCTTCGCGAACGGGGTGGTGATGGCGTAGCCGTTATTTTGCACGAAGAAGATAACCGGCAGCTTGAAACGGCCAGCAAAGTTAAGACCTTCATAGAAATCGCCTTCGGAGGAGCCTCCGTCACCAGTGTAGGTAATAGCGACATTCTTCTGATTCTTCAATTTAAAGCCCATCGCAATGCCGACGGCATGCAGAATTTGGGCGCCGATAATGATTTGCGGAGGCAGCACGCTTACATCCTCAGGGATTTCACCGCCGTGCTGATGGCCACGGGAGTACAGAAATGCCTGATGAAGAGGCAGGCCGTGCCAAACCAGCTGCGGAATATCGCGGTAGCCCGGGCAGACGAAGTCTTCCTTCTCCAGGGCGAATTCGCTGCCGACCATTGTCGCTTCCTGTCCGGAAGTCGGCGCATAGAATCCAAGGCGGCCTTGGCGGCCCAGGTTGACCGCACGGTCATCCCATGTCCGGGTGAAAATCATGCGGTAAGCAATTTCTTTTAATTGATCGTCGGTAAGCTCAGGCATTTTATCCTTGTTGATCACTTCTCCGGCTGGAGAAAGAACCGAGAGAGCTTCAACGTCCTCTGTATAAACCTCGTAAGGAACTTTACTCATTATCTTCACCTCAGTAAAAAAGTTTGAATAACAATTTGAATATTGGCTGCCACTGTTATAGAATTATTATACACCTGTTTCGCTGATTTCGTCAAAGAAATACGCATTTAATTTATAGTAGCGTAAGTTTTGTATGTATAACAGGCAATCAATTTTAATATAACAGTTTTGACAGTTTTCAAAATGTAAATGATTTTTGCCACAAAAACCATTCTAACTCATTGCCGGAAGCATTGCAAAATCCGACAGGAAAGGCGGCTATCAGCCATGAATGATTCTGTTTTTCTGAAACGTACAATTGTAAAACATACCCTGTGGAGCGATAGTCTGGGGGAGGAGCGCAAGCTGCGCGTCTACCTTCCTCCTGGCTATAACGAACTGCTCAGTTATCCTGTCGTCTATTGCCAGGACGGTGAGGAGTTCTTCAACTTTGGCCGGATCGCGACCATAGCGGGCAGGCTGATTCTCGAGGAAGGCGCCGATCCGTTCATCATCGTCGGAGTGGAGGTGAACGTGGCCGTCCGAACCCAGGAATATGCGCCGTTCGGCACCCGGTTCGATCAATATCTGTCATGCTTTGCCGAAGAAATTATCCCCTATATTGAGCAAAATTATCCGGTTCGCCGCACACCGTCCGAACGGATCGTAGCCGGAGACTCGCTTGGAGGAAGCGTTTCGCTGCATCTTGCCCTCCGGTATCCGGACCTGTTCACCCGCGTGCTCAGCCTGTCCGGCGCGTTCTATCCCCTTACGCTGGAGTGGATCGAGGATGAGACCGACCTTTCGTGGCTAGACATCAACATGGTCGTCGGGCTGCAGGAAAGGGATTATCAGACCGACACGGGCGTCTACGACTTCGTTCAATTGAACCGGGATGCCAGGAAGCTGCTGGAGGAGCGGGGCGCCAAGGTGGATTACCGCGAAAAAGAAGGCCGCCATATCTGGGGCTTCTGGCAAAAAGAACTTCCCGAATCGCTCCTCTATTTCTTAAACGCTTGAAAAGGGCTTGAACGCCCAAAATGGTGAACAACTTCTTACAATTGCAATATTCAAGGGTAATGATTACGCTTTCATAAGAGGGCGAAGAAAGAGAACCGCAGCCCTCTTTTCTATTTTGACGCCAGATCCTGCTTCAGCTTCTCCAGCAGAACTTCGCAGCCTGCGTTTACCAGCTCGTAGACCTCCTCAAAATTCCCGGTAAAATAGGGGTCCGGAACTTCCCTTTGCTCATTGTCCGGCAGCAGATCCATAAAGTACATGAGCTTCGCATCCTCGCCCCCTGGCAGCTTGCGCACATTGGCTCCGTTCGATTTGTCCATGCAGACGATGTATTCGAATTTGCCGAAGTCTTCCCCGCTTACTCTCCGAGCAGCCATCCCTTTATAACTGATTCCGTATTGGTCCAGCATCCGTCTTGTTCCCTCATGCGGCGGTTTTCCGATATGCCAGTCTCCGGTTCCGGCCGAATCCACGGATATTTGTTCCTGAAGTCCTTCCTTGGCGATCTTGTCTCTAAGTACGGCTTCCGCCATTGGAGAACGGCAAATATTTCCCAGGCAGACAAACAGCACATTAAGCACAACACTTCCCCCTTATTCTCAAGATTTCCCTGCGCCATAAATCCTTGTTGTTGCCGCGCCTGAAGGCGCCTTCCCCATTTTAGCCCGGACGATGGCAATTGTACAACCTGCCGATGTGCTTTATACTAGGTCAGGATTACAAATGCTGCTATTTACGGAAGGAGGACCTGCGATGCCAGCGCGCAGATGCGTTATTTTTGCAGGCGGAGAGCTGTCCGAACTGTTCTTGAAGGAAATTGACCACGAAGATTACATTATCGGCGCAGACCGAGGTGCGCTGTTTCTCATTAATCATGGCGTCATTCCCGACATTGCCGTAGGCGATTTCGATTCCATTAAGCCGGACGAGTTCAAATTAATTGAAGAAAAGTGTCCGAAGGTGATTGCTTGCGATCCCGTTGACAAGGACTTGACCGACAGCGAGCTTGCCCTCGATCTGGCGATAGAGACACAACCTGAAGAAATTCTGCTCTTTGGCGTTACGGGAACCCGTCTCGATCATACACTGGCCGGCATTCAGATGATGGCCCGGGCGCTTCAGCGGCAGATCCGCTGCTCGGTGATGGATCTCACCAATTATGTGACGATCACCGGCTCTCAAGCCCTCGTTCAGGAACGCGGCTATACCTATGTCTCTCTGCTGCCCGTTACTCCGGAAGTCACAGGGATTACACTGCAGGGATTCCAGTACCCGTTAACTGATGCCACGCTAAAGCTGGGACAATCACTGGGGATCAGCAACCGGCTGACCTCTCAGGCAGGAACCGTAACGATAGAGAGCGGTCTTCTCCTGATTATTCAGAGTAAGGATTGAAGGAAAGTAGATCAAATTTAAGACATCTTTGTAACTTTGTGATCTTTTTTAAAAAGGCGGATTCCCTTGATCCATAAGGGTTTATCCGTCTTTTTTATTTGTGTAGCTGTGCAAAAATTAATTTTTTGTAACTTTTAATCTACTTTTAATAAAACGCATACATCCCTTGACCGCCAAAGGTTTGCGGCTTCACCGCCAAATTTTAGGGTGTTTCAGACCTGTTATACTACTTTCAGGCCAAGGCAATTGCTTGGACAAATATCATACATCTTTGGAGGTTCTACAGCATGAGAAAAACCACTTTCATTCATAAAGTAGTCGTTGCGGGAATCTGCACGGCGATCGGCTTTGGCGGTATCATGGCAAGCGGTGAAGCAACACCTACCGCGCAAGCGGCCTCGGCTGCATCGACAGGCTCGAATATTGTAGGCTTCGGCAAAAACTTTTTGGGAGTACCTTATAAATTCGGCGCCTCGACTTCGACAACCCGTAACTTCGACTGCTCTTCCTTTACCAAATATATTTTCAAAAGATACGGCGTGAATCTGCCCCGCACCTCGGTTAAGCAATCCAAGGTAGGCAGAGCGGTATCCAAATCCAACCTGCGTGTCGGGGATCTTGTATTCTTCTCCAGCGGCGCCCGCGCCAACGGCCGTAATGTCACACATGTAGCGGTTTATGCCGGTAACGGAAAAATCCTGCATACGTACGGCTCTCCGGGGGTTACGATTTCCAACCTGAACTCTGGCAACTGGAAAAGAACGTATCTGAAGGCACGCCGCGTACTGTAACTCTAAGCACCGGCTGTATTACAACCGGACTTATACTAATGGCGCCATTTCTGGCGCCTTGACTACATAACCCGCGCCGCGAACCGTATGGATCAGCTTCTGCCGGTACCCTTTATCAACCTTTAGCCTCAGATGGCGGATGTAGACATCCACCACATTGGTGCTGGCTTGAAAATGGTATCCCCATACATGGCGTAAAATATCATCGCGTGTGCAAATCTCGCCCGTGTTGGCGGACAGATAGTACAGCAGTGCGAATTCTTTCGGGGTGAGCATCAAATCCCGGCCTTCACGGTTAGCCCGCCTACGGGATGGCTCAAGCACAAGGTCGCCGATCTTTAGCCTGCGGCCGGTTCGCCGCGGCAGCGTCAGCGCCAGCAGGTTCTCGATCCGGCATCTCAGCTCGCCGGCGTGAAGCGGGTAAGACATATAATCGTTGGCCCCCGCCTTGAACGCGGATACCGCCGCGTCTCCGCCCCGAGATGCGGAAATGGCCAGAACCGGAAAGCTTTTGCCGTCCTCCCGGGCTTCCGCCACCGCCTCCCAGCCTTCCCATGGACCGCCGTCCGGTATTTCCGCTACGAGCATAGCGGTATCCCACTTCGACAATTGGTCCCGCAGGCCCTCTAGGCCAGGGCTTTCTTCTACCGTCAGACCGGTCTCCCGGAGAATGCGGCCGATTGCGGCCCGCCCGCTCTCTTGCTCATCCCGGCCGCCGGGCAGTATCCGGTCCTCCTTCCCTTCAGGGAAGAACCAAACAATTGTTTCATCCACGGAAATCCTCCATATCCGCCGGCTGCGCGAGCAGCGGACCCGGCGCACGCTGTATTACCGTCTAGATTTCCCAAAAAAACAACGGCCATTCCAAATGCGGATGGCCGTTGTCTTTATAGATCAGTCTTGATGTATTAAACTCTTATCCAAAATAGCGGTGATAAACGCTCCTCGCCGCCGAAATATCGTTCGTTCCGTGTACGAGAGCCCGGCCGTCCGCAAACACGACGACCCGGTAATCTCCGTCGTTGAACGAGACAAGGTACGGATTGCTCTCTACCTTGCCGAGTCCGAGTCTCGACAGCCTGCTCGCGGTGTCCGGAAGCGACAGCGAGCTGCGAACCGCCGGACGGATTTGCACCGTGTTCCGCCCGCAGAGCACATCGCTGCGCTCCGTGTTCGCTGCGGACAGGTACGGATACACCGGCTCGCTTCCGCATGACGGGCAGTGCGCCTTGCGGGCGGCCCCCACGCCGATTTCCTGATATTCGTTGTTCCAGATGTCAAATGTCATCAGCTTCCCGCGCAGCTGGCTTTTCCGCCCTCCGAGCAGCTTGATCGCCTCGGCCGTTGCGTTTGAAGTCACCATCTGTACAGCCTGGGGCAGGATGCCCGCCGTGTCGCAGGTATCCCCGCCCAGCGGAACGGTGCCGAGCAGACAGTTCAAACAGGGCGTCTCGCCCGGAATAAACGTATAGGTGACCCCGTAGCTTGCCACGCATGCGCCGTATATCCATGGAATACCGTGCTTCTGCGCTATATCATTCAGAATGAGTCGGGTATCGAAGTTATCCGTCCCGTCCATGATGAGGTCGATTCCCGGTACGAGCGCCTCCAATTCTTCCGCGCGCACGTCCAGGATGTGGCTTTCCACCGTGACTTCCGAATTGATCGCCGTAAGCCTCGCTTTGGCGGCCGCCGCTTTCGGTATGCGGTTCTCGGCGTCCTCCTCCGTGTACAGCTGCTGGCGCTGCAAGTTGCTCCACTCCACATAGTCGCGGTCGGCAATGACAACTCGTCCGACCCCGCAGCGCACCAGTGTCTCGGCGATGCCGGTACCCAGCGCTCCTGCTCCGACCACAAGCACGCTAGATTGACCGAGCCTTCGTTGGCCTTCCTCGCCAAACGGGCCAAACCGCACCTGACGCGAATAGCGCCCGTCTCTTCCGGCGGCTACGGAAGCCGTCATCTCTATCTCCTGATTTCTTTCCATGCGGAAGATCCCCCTTCATGTTCAAAAGTCCGGGAATACGGCTTCTCAACCGCCGTCTCCCGGACTTATCTTTATTAATCTTGAGTCTGAGCATCTGCGCCGCCGGTTAAACCCAAAGACGCTTCCGGCACATATTAGCCATTATAACCGGCTAATTCCGGTGGCGCTATACGGATTGTGTCGACCACTGCTCGACGTTCCATGTTTTGGTCACCCAATCTTCATAGAAGTCGGGTTCGTGAGATACGAGCAGTACGGTGCCCTTGAATTCTTTGAGCGCCCGCTTCAGCTCTTCCTTGGCCACGACGTCCAGATGGTTCGTCGGTTCGTCGAACAGGATCCAGTTGCTCTCGCGCATCATCAGCTTGCACAGCCGCACTTTCGCCTGCTCTCCACCGCTCAGCATGTTCAGCGGACGGGTAATATGCTCGTTCTTCAGGCCGCAGCGCGCCAGGTGGGCCCGCACTTCATGCTGATTCAGGCTGGAAAACTCATTCCAGACATCGTCGATCGGTGTGAGGTTGCCGGCTTTGACCTCCTGCTGAAAGTAAGCGGGGGACAGGAAGTCCCCCAGGTAGGTCTTCCCGCTAATCGGCGGAATAACGCCGAGAATTGTCTTCAGCAGCGTCGATTTGCCGACACCGTTGCAGCCGACGATGGCGATCTTCTCGCCGCGCTCGATCGTCATGTTCAGCTTCGGCAGCAGCGGACGGTCATAGCCGATTTCGAAGTCGATGCCCTCGAATACCGTCTTCCCGCTTGCCCGGCTCTCCTTGAAGTTAAACGTTGGCTTGGCGGCTTCCTCCGGCTTGTCGATCCGTTCAAGGCGCTCAAGCTGCTTCTCCCGGCTCTTCGCCCGTCCGGACGTCGAGTAGCGGGCCTTGTTACGCTGGATGAAGTCTTCCTGCTTCTTGATAAATTCCTGCTGCTTCTCGTACGCATCGATATGCTGCGTCTTGTTGATGTAAGCCATGTCCAGGAACTTCTCGTAGTTAGCCGTATAGCGCGTCAGCTTCGCAAATTCCAGATGGTAGACGACATCCACGACCTTGTTCATGAACTCCGTATCATGGGAAATCAGCATGAACGCATACGGATACTGCTTCAAATAGTTGGTCAGCCAATCGATATGCTCCACATCGAGATAGTTGGTTGGCTCGTCGAGCAGCAGCACGTTCGGTTTCTCCAGCAGCAGCTTGGCCAGCAGCACCTTGGTCCGCTGTCCGCCGCTCAGTGCGGCCACATCCCGGTCCAGTCCGATTGCGGACAGTCCGAGCCCGTTGGCCATCTCCTCCACCTTAACGTCGATCAGGTAAAAGTCCCCGATATCCAGCTGCTCCTGGATTTCGCCCATTTGCTCCAGCAGAAGCTCCAATTCTTCCGGCGAGGCTTCGGCCATTTTCTCGGTGATGCCCATCATTTCCTGCTCAAGCTCAAGCAGCGGCAAAAAAGCGTCCTTCAGCACATCGCGCACCGTCTTACCTGGCGTAAGCACCGTATGCTGGTCCAGGTAGCCGTAGCGGACTCTTGGCGTCCACTCCACCTTGCCGCCGTCCTTCAGCAGTTTTCCCGTCAAAATATTCATCAGCGTCGACTTGCCGACGCCGTTCGCTCCAACAAGCCCGACATGCTCTCCGGCGAGGAGACGGAACGATACGTTCTTAAACAGCTGACGGTCCCCAAAATTGTGGGAAACGTCTTCTACAGTAAGTAAACTCATAAATTCTCTGCAAGCTCCTATCTATATTTAAAATCATGGATATTCAGCAGGTTATACAATGATTTATTTTAGCATAAAGAGCCTGCTTTCAGAAATAAAAAAGTTTACATTTCATCTTTTTTTCCGCTGTAAAAAGCTTCC
This sequence comes from Paenibacillus apii, assembly GCF_011043685.1. Taxonomy (NCBI): domain Bacteria; kingdom Bacillati; phylum Bacillota; class Bacilli; order Caryophanales; family Paenibacillaceae; genus Paenibacillus; species Paenibacillus apii. Next base: position 216,331 of record NZ_JAAKGU010000001.1, read on the forward strand.
CTTATTCCGCCCGCCACCCTTTTCCAGGATACTGACGAACAAATTCTTCAGGACCGGTTCCATCTCCCCTCCGGTTGCAAAAGGCTCAGGCTGACAGGGAAGGGTGTACACTTCCTTGCTGCCCAGCGCCCGTCTCAGCAGTTCGGAGGCCTGGCTGCCGGCCATTGGAAGGGCAATCTTCCAGCCGCTATCCTGCAGGTAACCACAGCGGCGCAGCCGCATCAGCGTCTCCTCCATGCGCCAATCGGCACCCGAGGCGATCAGCACGGGAATGTCGCCTTGGGCAAACTGCTCGGCTGCCCCCTCATACGCTCCAGTGCCCATATCGAGAACAATGTAACGGTAGCGGCCCGCCATATCCGCAAGGCTGCCGCTCCCGGGACGCTTCCAGCAATCAAAGCCGTTAACCTCAAGGGGACCGTCCGCTCCTTCGGATGGAGCCCTCCGCCCGGCGGCTTCGGCCAACGCGCCGATCCGCCCGTAGACGGGCGATTCCGGCGCGTAATCGACCCAGGCCGTCCTCCCGTAGCGGCTGAGGAACCTTGCAGCAGCCAGCGAAGCATGCGTCGTCCCGAGGCCTGATGCCGTGCCCATCATCGTTACGATGCTGGTCTTGCCCTGTGGATGAAGGCGTTCGGCGAGCGGCTCATTCTTCCGCTCTCCGGCGGAACGGTCCGGCTTTACTCCTTCCAGAACCCGAAGCACCTCTGCCGCACTTTCGTACCGGTCCTCCGGCCTCGGCCGGAGCAGCCTTCGCAGCACGGGAATGAGCGGCTCCGGGACACGGCCTTCCAGCCGCCGCTCCATACCGGCGGACCATCCACTGGTTTGTCCGCCCGTGGCGAGGTACAGCAGCAGGGCGCCCAAACCGTACAGATCGGATCTGTGGTCACTCTGGCCGCTTCCGTACTGCTCCGGCGCGGCGAATCCTACCGTTCCCAGCTTAACCGTATCCTCGCCCGCGTCCATCCTGTGCCTGCGGGCGATCCCGAAATCAATCAGCATGAGCTCGTTGTCCGGAGTCAGCATAATATTCGAGGGCTTCAAGTCGCGGTAGACGATCGGCGGGCGGTGCTGGTGAAGATACTGCAGCACTTCCAGCAGCTGCTCAGCGAACAAGAGCAGCGTATCGCCCGGGATCACACCGCCTCGTGCCTCCATATACCGGTCCAGTGTCAACCCTTCGATAAAGTCCATAACAAGATAGGAATAGCCGTCTTCGTCCGGCGGAATGAAATCGGCGACCCTTGGAAGCCGCCGGTGATTTAGAGCGATGAGCAGCTCCGCCTCGGCCTGCACGCTCCCGTAAAGATCCTCCGTCACGCATTCCTTAATGGCCCAGCGCTTGCCGGGCAGCCGCAAATCCTCGCCCAGGTGCACATGGCTGCTTCCCCCCGAGCCAACGAGACCGGTTACCAAGTACCGGTCTCCCAGAATTTGTCCCTGTATCAGTTTCGATGGATACCGCATTTCCTTTCCCTCCCGATAGCTTTTTTCCATGCAAAAAAGCACCCCGCTGCAGACGGCCGCACTAATGGCGGCTTACGCTTCAGCGGGATGCTTTCCCGATGGATAGATGTTCGACTTATCCGAAAATTTATCGCTTTAATATTTAATCATATAAAGGGTTATCTCGTCCCGGTTATGAAACAGCTGCTTTGCCCGCTGAATCTGCATCCGTTCGGCTTCGAACATAGCCATAATCTCTTTAATCAGCGCCAGCGGCTTCTTGTAGAGCAGCTTTACGGTGACAACGGCGGTTCCTCCGGGCGTCAGGCTGTACAGCAGTTCCGTCACTAGCTTAGCCATCAGCTTCGGGCTCCAGCTCATGTCGCAGACGAGGAGATCGAACTCGTTCTCCTTGAATTTGACCTCTCCGGCATTCTTGCGAAGCACTTTAAGGCCGGGATGATCCTTCAGCGATTCATGCATGCGGGCGGGATCGACGGCAGTTACAGCCAGTCCCCGCTCCAGAAGAAAGGACGTCCAGCCGCCGGGCGCCGCCCCGATATCGAGGGCGCGGCGGAAGCTGCTAAACGATATGCCGAATTCCTTCTCCGCTTCCATCAGCTTGAATTTCGCCCGGGAAATCTGTCCGTCCTCGCGCCGGAACCGAATCGCGCCGCCGTTCCAGTCGGACAAATTGTCATCGGGCCGGGATACCCCGGCGTATAGCGCGTTCGCGGCAACATAGACCGAAACGATCCATGCCGGATTCTGGACGGTAAATTCGGCGGCGACGCCCTCAAGCCCCGCCTGCAGCCGTTCTCGCAGCTCGCCGGGACTTTCCCGCCAGAATGAATCATCGGTCTTGCGCACCTGTATGGCGATTCGCTCCCCCTGGAGCTCGCTTCTGCGGCTCAAATAAATCGTTAGCCGCTCCAGCGCTTCCTCGCTACCTTCATCCTGCAGCTGAACAGGCTGAATATGGCGCAGAAAGATCGGCGGGTTCTCCGTCAGGCGCCGTGTAACCTCTTCTGGCTCCGCCTGAAGCGTAGCTAGAAATATTTCGCCGGGCAGCAGCAGGGTGCTCTTGACCGAGCCGAATTCGCGGCGGAGCTCCTCCTGGGCGTAAGGGGCAAAGCCGTGATTGGCAGTGCAAATATATCGGGAAACCGTCCCGTTCCCCTCCGCAGACGGATTTTGTTCAATGCTTTGGTTAAGCTCGCTCAAATGGATAATCCTCCACGTTTAATTTTGATCCAGGGGCGCTCTTCCTCCCATTCGATGTCCACTGGAAGCTCATACGCAGCCAGCATCATCTCGCGGGTCAGCACCTCTTTCTTCGGTCCCGCTCCGGCCAGCCGGCCTCCGCGGATCAGCGCCACATGGGTAAACAGCGGCACAATTTCCTCGACATGATGAGTGACATAGACGACGGTTACCTCCCGGCGGTTAAGCTTGTCCACCTCGGCCAGCATTTTTTCCCGCTCATAGAGATCAAGTCCCGCGCACGGCTCGTCCATAATGAGCAGCTTCGGGTCCGCCATCAGGCAGCGCGCGAGCATCGCCTTTTTGCGTTCTCCCTGAGAAAGCGTGCCGAACGGGTGATCCGCCAGCCGTCCCAAATTCATGTCCTCCAGCAGAGCGATCGCCTTGGCCTTGATGTCCGCAGGAATCTCCTGATAAAAGCGCAGGTAGGCGTAAGCCCCCGTCGCCACAACCTCCCAGACCGGATCGCGGAGAGTCAATTTCTCCATCAGCGAAGGTCCAATATAACCAATCTCCTTGCGCACCTCGCGCAAGTCAACCTGGCCGTAGGTATGCCCGAGCACCTTGACCGTACCGCTGCTTGGGAACAAATAGCCGGTCATCATCTCAAGCAGCGTTGTTTTTCCCGAACCGTTCCGACCGAGGATGACCCAATTCTCACCTTGATGGATATCGAGCGACACATCGTCCAGTATAAGGTTCTGCTCTCTGCGAAGGGTAAGATGCTGTAAAGAAATCATGATCAATTCACACTCCTTATGTACTCCAGCACACGCTCCACTGAATGAAAAGCATAATGAATATGCGGCGGCCGATTGCGGTCTGCATCAAATACGAGCAGTGCCGGAACGCTGGAAATACGGTACTGACTGATAATGGCAGGAAGAAGATTAATATTCCCGGATACGGGCTGAGCGCTTGGCGGGAGCAGATGTCCGGCGACATCCAGCATCCGGCGTGCCGCTTTGCACGTTCCGCAGAGCGGCGTCTCCAGAAAGACGGCTAGCGGGGCTCCGCCCTGGCTTATGGCATCAAGCAGTTCGGTTTCGTTCATTTCGATCATAGCCCGGCGGCTCCCGAAACGATTTCCCGCAGCTTCGCTATCGGAACCGGCCCGTTATGGACCAAGGTTGCTTCCGGTCTGGCAGGGTATAACAGCTCGAACATTTCTTTTCTTCCGGATACGCTCGAGGTATGCAGGTAGATTTCCCGGGGGAACAGCGCTTCAAGCACGATGCGTTTGGCTACGAATCCCCCGGCTTCGTCATCCGGCCCCATGTCATAGTCTAGAGAAAGCACGCCGACCTCGCACTCGCGAAGCATCAGCAGACACTCCTCCGTCGTGCGGGCCAGCGTAAATCCTTCGGGAGCACGCCTGTAATCGTCCATATACACATGTATCATCAAACCTGCGCCCCCCTATGATTCAAACCATGACCGAACTTCCGCCATCTCATTTTTATGCGTGCCGTCCGGGCCCTTCTCCGTCTCCAGAATGGCGGGTTTGCCGAGCAGCGGCTCCGATGTGAGCAGTTTTTTCATGCCTTGGGTGCCGATATGGCCCGACCCGACCCGGGCATGCCTGTCCCGCTTGGAGGAATACGGATAACGGGAATCGTTAAGGTGGACAGCCGCCAAATGCGGCCAATAGCCCAGCTTGTCACCCGACTCCAGCAGTTCCCCCGTGCGCTCCGGATTCCAGATTCCAGCGGCAAAAGCGTGGCAGGTATCGAAGCAAAATCCGATTTTTTCCGGGTATCGGCTCAGCTCCCGAATCTTGACCAGCTCCTCCAGCGTCGTTCCTTCAAAGCCGCCATTGCCCGCCTGATTCTCGATCAGCAGCTTGGCCTTTCCGTTCCACGACTGAAGCGTATCATTTATACATTGTATAATATTTTGATAGCCTTGCAACGGTTCAAGCTTGTGAAAATGCCCGAAATGCGCCACAATCCCCAGCGATCCGCACGCTTCGGCGATCTCCAGATCGTTAAGCAGCGACTTGACCATCGTTTCCCGGTTCGGTGCGTCACCTTCCCCGGCAGCGAGATTGGTGGGATAAGGCGTATGGGCGATGGACAGCAATCCTTTTTCCCGGCAGAAAGACACGCACGCTCCCGCATCCTTCGCTTCCAACACTTTAAGCTGGAGACTGCGCGGGTTTTTCGGAAAATATTGAAAACAATTTGCACCGCTTCCCCACGCCGCCCGGGCGGCTTGCGCGTAACCCCCGCGAATGCTGACATGCGCACCGATATACGGCTCAGCGTTCATGCTGGCATTCCGGACAATAGAACACTTTCCGGCTGGACAGCTCCGATTTCACAATCGTTCCGCCGCATCGTTTGCAGGATTCTCCTTCCCGGTCATACACCTTGCAGCTGTCATTGTAGCCGCCTGTCATCGTGTCCCCCGTCATGAACGGGATCTCCATATAGCCGCCGATGTCCGACGCCTCGCTCAGCACTTTACAGGCCGCGCCGTACAACCGGCTGATCGACTCCGGGGTTAATCCCTGAACGGGCGCCGCAGGCAGCAGAGCCGCTTCGAACGCGATTTCATCGGCATAGCAGTTCCCGATTCCGGCAAAGACCTGCTGGTTCACCAGCACGCTTTTGAGCGCTCCCCGTCTTCCCTTCAGCAGCTCGGCAAACCGCTTCTCATTCATGCGCTTGTCCAATAGTTCGGGACCCAGCTTGGCAAGCGCCGCCTGCGTCTCCTTAACGGATAACAGATGGAGGTAACCCAGCCGCAAGCCCATAAAATACAAAATCCGGTCGCCAAAAGCTATCTCCACCTGCGTACTGCGGCTTGGACGCTCCTCCTCCGTTCCAAAGAACAGCAGTCCGCCAAGCATGAGATGCAAGAGCAGCCTTCGCCCGTCATGCAGATGAAACACCAGATGCTTCCCTCTGCGTTCAACAAAAACCACGCGCGCGCCTGTGAGGCTTTTTTCGAACAGCTCCGGTTCCACGTTAATCGATTGTTCTCTGTTAACCGTCACTCCGGTGACCGGTACATTGACTATATGTTTTGAAAGCAGCCTGCGATAGTTCTCCATTTCCGGAAATTCCGGCATCGTTCATCGTCCTCTCCACCTGTACTTACCCAATAACAAAAATGCAGCCATGCCATTATACACCAAGCAGCACGCGCAAATCAGCCAAATTCCGACAAATATAATCCGGGGAAACTCCCGTCAGCTCCTTGTGCCGCTCCAGATTGTCCTCCGTCGTCACTCCCGTCAGCAGCAGTACCGTACGGCAGCCCGCATTCGCTCCTGCGGCTATATCCGTCCTCATATTGTCTCCGACAACGACAGCTTCTTTCGAATCGATGCCAAGCCGGGATGTTGCATAGTTCATCAAATAGCGGTGCGGCTTGCCGATAATGACCGGCGTCGTGCCGCTGGCGGCTTCGATTGCCGCTCCCAGCGTTCCCGCTCCCGGCATCATGCCGTTATCTGAAGGCAGCATCAAATCCGGATTGGTCAGCACAAATTTCGCGCCCCCGGCAATCCAGCGGGCCGCCCTGGTCAGCGAATCATATGTAAAAGACCGGTCAATCCCTTGAACGAGGTACTGCGGCGAATCGGACACGATGTTCAGGCCCGTTTCCTCGCACGCCCTGAGCAGACCTTCTTCCCCAAGTATCGCCACGGATGCGCCCGGGGATTCCTCCGCAATATATCTCGCGGCCGCAAGCGAAGATGTGCAAACTTCCCGCGCCTCGGCTTCAATTCCCATAGCCAGCAAATGTGCAGCCACGCTTTCCGGCGTCCTCGACGAGTTGTTCGTTACAAACAGAAACGGAATGCCTTTCGCTCTTAGCCCGGCAATCAGCTCGTCCGCTCCCGGGATCATGATGCCGCCGTGATATAACGTGCCGTCCAGGTCCAAGAGCAGGCCTTTGATGTTATCAATCCGTATGGTTTCGGTCATTGTCACTCATCCTCCCCATCGCATGATTTATGGTATAAATGATTAACGACATAAAATAATGATACTTAAGGCCACATCTATTTAAAGAGAACACCGGTTAGAGTCCCGAATATCCACAATTCCCTTAAAATTTAAGACAATTTTCTCCAGTCTTTTCGCGCCGGAAGCCCTCCAAAAGTCGAACGGCATCGAACCGGCGGCTGCGGAAGCAATTTTTGACGTTCGCCTGTCACTTCCTGCGCTTTCCCGGAAAATAATTTAATTTCCCCTTCAATTTCCCGTCTTCCGTTCCACCGGATACAGCCGGAATTCCTCGGCCAGCAGCGTTTCGGAGAATATGGAGCGCGCTTCATCTAGCAAAGGAATCAGCTCGTCCAGCGAGCCGTATCTGGAACTAAAATGCGTAAGAAGGAGCTGCCGGGCGCCCGCCTCTTTCGCGATTTCCGCCGCCTGAACAGTCGTGCTGTGATGGTAATCCCGGGCCATCCTGGCCAGGTCATGGCTGAAGGTCGCCTCATGGACCAGCAGATCAGCCTCTCTTGCCAGCGGGATGGAATTCCCGCAAGGTCTGGTATCTCCAAGCACGGTGACGATCCGGCCGCGCTTAGGTTCACTCAGCACTTCGGCGGCTGTAATCGTTATCCCTTCATCCGTGGTCACATCCCGGCCGCTCTTCAGCACGCCGTACAAAGGACCGGGCTTCAGGCCATATGCTTTGAGCCGCTCGGTATTGAGGCTGCCGGGCCGATCCTTTTCAATCACACGGTAGCCGTAGCTGTCGATCCGGTGCTCCAGAAGAGCGGACTCCACTTTAAAGCTGTCATCTTCAAAAATAAGCCCGCCGTTATGCTCGACTACTTCGAGCTTGTACGGAATTCTGGACTGGCTGACCGACAGCGAAATATCCAGGTATGCTTTGAGCCCCGGCGGGCCGTACACCGTTAGAGGGGCTGTCCCTCCCTGATATCCCCTGCTGCTCAGCAGTCCGGGAAGTCCGAAGAGATGGTCGCCGTGGAGATGGGTGATGAACAGCTTCTCCAGCCGGCCGAGCCGCAGCGGCGAACGCAGAACCTGATGCTGGGTTCCTTCCCCGCAGTCGAACATCCAGAAGCTCCGGCGCTCCTCAAGCAGCCTCAGAGCAACCGAGGTCACATTGCGCTGCAACGTGGGAACGCCCGCATTCGTGCCCAAAAAGTAAATCTCCATATCTGCCCTCCTTTCTCTCTGGTCTCTGCTTCCACTCCAAATCCTCACGGTCTTCCAGCAAAAAGCCTCCCGTAACCGGGAGGCTGGTACACCGTGAAAGTTCCCTTCATCCTATTCTGTCCAAAGCTTAAGCTTTCTCCACATTGAAATACTGCGCTTCGGGATGGGCGAAGACCATAGCCGACACGGAAGCCTCCGGCTCCATCATAAACCCGTCGGTCAGGTGGATGCCAATATCCTCGGGGCGCATCAGCTTGAACAGCGGCCCCTGATCCTCCAGATCCGGGCAGGCCGGGTAGCCGAAGGAAACGCGGATGCCTTGATACCTTGCTCCGTGTCTCTGCTTCATCGTCATATCCGCCGGGTCCGGGAAGCCCCAGGTGTCCCGCATCATATGATGCACGCGTTCGGCCAGCCCTTCAGCGACTTCAAGAGCCAGCGCCTGCAGCGCATGGGAACGGAGATAGTCGCCTTTGTTCTTCAATTCTTCGGACAGGTCGCGAACGCCGTGCCCTGCCGTCACCACGAGGAAACCGACATAATCCATGATTCCGCTGTCCACCGGCTTCAGGAAGTCGGCCAGGCAGAGATATGGCTCAACCTGCTGCCTTGGGAAAGTAAAGGTGTGCAGAACCTTCCCCGTATCCTCCGGATCATAGATCAGAATATCGTTCCCCCTCGACTGGGCCGGGAAGAACCGGTACATCGCCTGCGGACGGATCGTTCCATTCACCGTCGCTTCGAGCAGCAGATCGTCTACCGTCTCTTTCAGTTCGACTGCGCGGGATTCGCCTGCGGCCAGCTGCGCCTCAACAGAGCCCCTGAGCCCCAAATGATGGCCCAGCAGCATCTGCATATTCACATAAGGTATGACATGGCCAATCGGATAATTGCGGAGCACATGCCGATCCAGGTCCGGCGGAATAAAGACCGGCGCGTCCTGAGATATGCTCGAGCGAACCGCTCTTGTCAGCACAGGAAGCTCCGTCTTCTGCGGAGCAGCTGCAACGGCCTCTTGCTCCTCCCGCATCTCCTCGGCCATCTTGGCCCGTTCCACCGGGTTCATCAGCCTGTTGGCAAGACCAAGCCCGTCCATCGCGTCCTTGGCGTAGAGCACGAGGCCGTCGTACTCCGGACGGATTCGTGTCTTGGTGAATTTGCGGGTCAGAGCCGCCCCGCCGACCATAATCGGCACGTCGATTCCTGCCGTACGCAGATCCTGCGCCGTCAGAACCATCTGCTGCGCAGACTTCACGAGCAGGCCGGACAGGCCGATGGCATCGACTTTTTCCTTCCGGTACGCTTCGATGATCGTCTCCGGTGGTACTTTTATACCCAAATTGACGATTTGGTAACCATTGTTTGAAAGAATGATCTCGACAAGGTTCTTGCCGATATCATGCACATCTCCCTTAACGGTGGCCAGCAGAATCTTGCCCTTGACCGAGCTCTCGTTCTTCTCCATGAACTGTTCGAGATGGGCAACCGACGCTTTCATCACTTCAGCGCTTTGCAGCACTTCAGCAACGATAAGCTCGTTGTTATTGAACAGCCGCCCGACCTCGGACATCCCGCTCATCAGCGGTCCGTTAATAATTTCCAGCGAGCCGTACTTCTTCAGCGCCTCGTCAAGATCGGGGATCAGGCCCTCTTTACTGCCCTCAACCACGTAGGAAGCCAGACGCTCTTCCAGAGTCAGGTTGGAGATCTTTTCCTTCTTCTCGACCTTCTTGCCCCGGAAAGCGGCGACGAAGACGGCCAGCGTCTCGTCATTCGTATTGTAGATGAGCTCCTCGGCCAAACGGCGCTCTTCCTCCGGAATCGAGGCATACCGTTCAACCTTCTCCGTATTTACGATCGCGTAATCCAGTCCTGCCTTGGTGCATTCGTAAAGGAACACGGAATTCAGCACTTCCCGGCCCGCCTCCGGCAGTCCGAACGATACATTGCTGATTCCGAGAACGGTATGCACGCCCGGCAGAGCTTCCTTGATCAGACGGATTCCGTCGATCGTTTCCTTGGCCGAGCCGATGTACTGTTCGTCCCCAGTGCCTACAGGGAAGACCAGCGTGTCGAAGATCAAGTCTTCCGGCGACAAGCCGTACTTCCCTACAAGGAGATCGTAGGAACGCTTGGCTACCGCAAGCTTGTCTTCCGCCTTGATCGCCTGGCCGCTTTCGTCGATGGTTCCGACGACGACCGCCCCGCCGTACTTGTGAATCAGCGGCGTGACGTTTTCAAATTTCTCTTCACCGTCTTCAAGGTTAATGGAGTTAATAATCGCTTTACCCTGGCTGTACTGCAGGGCCCGATCAATCACTTTCGGATCGGTTGTATCGATCATCAGCGGAACTTTAACCTTCTTCACGACCAGCTCCAGGAACCGCTCCATATCGTCCATTTCATCCCGGTCGGGGTCCTGAACGCACACATCGACTACCTGCGCCCCGCTCTTTACCTGGGCACGCGCGATTTCTGACGCTTCTTCATACTTGCCTTCTACAATCAGCCGTTTGAATTTGCGGGAGCCGAGCACGTTGGTGCGCTCTCCGACCATATAAGGCCGGTTATCCTGCTCGATGTATATCGGCTCGATGCCGGACAGCGCCGGCGAATGGCTTCCCTGCAACGGGCGCGGCGGATACTCCGACAGCAGCTCCGCCATCGCGCGGATATGCTCTGGCGTGGTACCACAGCAGCCGCCGGCGATGTTCAGCCAGCCCTTCTCGGCGAACGCCGCTACCTTGCGCGCCAGCGAATCCGGCGACTCATGGTAGTTACCGTTCTCGTCGGGCAGCCCCGCGTTTGGATAACAGCTGACCGCAGCTTTGGCCATCGCGGAGAGCGAACGGATATGGTCCCGCATGAATTCCGGTCCGGTCGCACAGTTAAGGCCGACAGAGATCGGCTTTAGATGCTCCAAAGAAATATAAAAGGCTTCGATGTTCTGGCCCGCCAGCGTCGTGCCCATCGGTTCAATTGTTCCGGAAATCATAACCGGCAGGGTGACTCCCGTCTTCTCGAATGCGTTGCGGATGCCGATGCTGCCCGCTTTTACATTTAAGGTATCCTGAGAGGTTTCGAGCATCAGAGCATCGACGCCGCCCTCAATGAGCGCTACCGCCTGTTCCTCGTAGCTGTCCGTCAGCTCGCTAAATGTCACGCCTCCGGTAACCGACAGCGTTTTGGTTGTCGGTCCCATCGCACCCACAACATAGCGGGGACGATCCGGTGTATCGTATTTGTTGACGGCTTCCCGGGCGATTTGGGCGGCGACAAGATTGATTTCGCGCGCTCTTTGTGGAATATCGTATTCCGCAAGCACAACCGAGGTAGCCCCGAATGTATTCGTCTCGATCAGATCGGCGCCGGCTTCCAGATATGCTTCATGAATATCCCGAATGACTTCGGGTCTGGTCAGCACAAGCATTTCATTGCAGCCGTCCAGCTCGTCTCCCCCAAAGTCTTCTCCGGTCAAAGGAACTTGCTGAATCATGGTGCCCATGGCACCGTCCAGAATCAAAATGCGCTGCGCCAGCGCTTCTGCTAATGTAGGTTTAGCCAACTTCCAATCCCCCCAGTAAAACATTAGAGTAAGTTTAGCAGAATAAAGGGAATTCGGAAAGTATCCCGGCCCACTCTGCAAGTTTATCTTATTTCCAGCCGGTTTCCCGGCATTGATTACGGCTTCACGGTCAGCGGTTTGGTCGGCATAGAGTGCTGAGTCCGGGCGGTTACATGTGACGTCACATGATACACGCCCGCTTCCTCAAGCGTCCCGGCTGCCGTATATTTCCCCTCTTCGTCCAGCTCTCCTTTAAGCTCGAGTTTCTTGGACGAATCGTTGTCATTAACAATCTCAAATAATACTTCATCAGCATCGTCTACCACATCGCCGCCCTGGGTTACTTCGACTTTAAAGATGATCTCCTGGTTAGCCGACGCACCGGCCGGACTCCAGGTAAGCTCGACCTTGATCGGGTCCATTGACATCCTGGACATATCCATGACAGCTTGATTATTCCCTTTGGAAGCACAGCCTGCAAGCACTGAAGCGACCATTGTAGCAATCATCATGGCAGCCCTAATCTTTTTCAGGAAAAATCCCGGCATAAGTCCTCCTTAAAGCGGCGAAGTTTGGCATGTATTGTTATTACATCATGCGTCAATGCTGCGTTAAGTATATGACTTCTATTATACATGGATTAACGCCTTTGGGGGATAGCAAACGGGACTTTGCGCAGAAAAAAAGAGATATTTATCACAAACCCGGTTGAACCGGTTCTCGCTGGCATGTAAAAAACCGATATCCCTTGGAAAAGGAATACCGGTCTGCAAAGAACAAAATTGCGGTAATGTCAGAGACTTTCTACGAGCGGAAGCAGCTCTGATAAATGTTTGATTTCATAGTGAGGAATAATTTCGGGATCGGACGGCTTGCCGGTACGGTTAATCCATACCGTTGTAAGACCTGCCGCCAAACCGCCGCGGATATCCGTGGTGAGCTTGTCGCCAACCATGATGCCCTCCTCCGGCGAAATTTCCAGCCGTTTCAGCGAATGCTCGAAGATCGACGGATCGGGCTTGCCTTTACCAAAGGTTCCTGAGATCACGATATGATCAAAAAATGGAATCAGCTCGGGTACACCATCCAGCTTCTCCTGCTGCAAGGCCGGACAGCCGTTGGTCAGCAGCAGCAGCTTTACACGTCCGCGCAGCGCAGTCAGGATTTCCAGCGTCTCTTCATACATATATGGACGGCTTCTCCGTTCCGCGCCAAATCTCGCAGCCAGCGTTTCCGCCAGGCTCTCATCGTCAATGCCTACAGCCGCAAGTCCCCGGCGCCACGATTCTTTGCGATAGATGGGAGCAAGCTGCTCCATCTTCCGGAACTCCTCCTGTTCTCCGGCCGTGAAATTCCCCCACAGCGCTTCAAACGGGTTAATTCCGATCATCTGAGTAAAAGGGTAAGTTTCGTATGACTCGTACAGATTTCTCGCTTCGCGTCTGACTGCAGCTTCCAGTTCCTTGGGGTCCACAGCCTCTCCAGCAGCTTTACAAGCGTATTCAAAAGCTTCCTCAATACTCCGCTCATCCCACAACAGGGTATCATCCAAATCGAACAGTACGGCGGCAATCGGCATTCCATTACTCCCTCTCTATATAATCTTTATCATTGCTGGCTTATTTGTGTTCCACCGAAATTTTGTGTTGATTGGCAAACTGCTCCATCCGATCACCCATCACTGAAGTATCAAAACGGTTGAGCAATCTGGAGAAAGTCCATTGGCCCCGCTTGGTGGCTTTTGGCTTAATGCTGACGGAATTCCGCGAAATGACAATCTTCTCGATGTCAGACGCCTCCAGGAACCTCTGGCGGTTAAACTTAAAGGTGGATACACGCGCCCGTTCCACTTTCAAATAAGGGCGGCGGAAGAAAATCATGGCTGCCAGCGCGAAATAGAGCACAACGCCGACCCAATTCAGCATCAGACTGTTTTGGCTGGCCGAAGAAGTGTCGAACTGGCCGATCATCCAGTACAAAATCCCAAGTGCCGCAAGGAGAACGGGAAAGATGATATTCCGTCCTTTGTACACGTCGGTCTGGCCTGCCGGGCTTGATCTGTAGATCGACTCTTTACCTTCCTTTTTTCTTCTCTTGTTGATCTGCTGCGAATTGCGTTGAACCATTCTTTCCCAAGAACGGGCCATTTCTTTTCCCCCTAGTCTTCCTGAAATATCTATGAAAAGACGGCTGATTAGTGCAAGGGTCTTTGGCCGCCTTGATCATTTCCGTTGCCATCCACAATTTCAATCGATTCCAGCTGAGCGCGGAAATTGCGGCGGACATTGCCAAGATAGATTTCCCGGAGCTTCGCGCGTTCCGCCAGCTCTTCTTCATTAAGCCCTTCACTCTTATGTTTGCGTGCCAGCTCATTAATGCGGTTAACCAATTCATCTATATTCAAAGTTGTTCCCTCCTAGTTGATGCTTGGACTTCTTTCGGGTAGGGCCTGGAATCCCTTAACCGGTGCGTCAAGCTCTAAATTCATTCTAACTTTGCCATGAGAAAAAGAGCTTGTCAAGGCGACCCCCACGCAAGCTCTTCTTATGTTCGTTGGATGTTGATTATTCTGTTCGGTTATTTGTACACGGGAATCGACAGGACGGATCCTGCCTGGATATCGGGACCGTTCAGATCGTTATTCCGTTTAATCGCTTCAATGTATACGACTGTTCTCATATCGGACGGTTTATTCTTGAGCGCAATACTCCATAGAGTATCGCCGGGCTCCACAACAACCCGCTTCTCCTGCTGCGGTGAAGATACCGAGCTGGCAAAGACCTGACCCACAACGGTAAATCCGGAAATAACGAGGAGAAGCACAGTCGCAATTTTGAACAGATTCTGCATGGATGAAAAGGGATAGGATCTCGTAGCAACTGCTTTGGCAGATTTACCTGATGGATTCATATGATGAGAAACAGATTTTCGTTCCGGCGTTGTCGCTTCAAGAGTTTCATTGTAAATGCTTTGGTATGTACTGTATTTTAACATATTTCATCGACCTCCAAACACTTGTTCTTGCTTCAAAAATAATATAGCACGAACATGTGTTTCGATCAAGAGGTTTTTCGAACAATTGTTCGCTTGCGTTTTAGAACTTACGTTTGTGCGAACGGAGGTTCTGTGTTATAATTCTCCCAAACATTACTAGATAGATGGGGTGTATTCCGATGTCAAAAATTTCGAGTCGCCAGCTGGCGATCCTGGAATTTATACGTAACGAAGTTCGCAGTAAGGGGTATCCGCCCTCCGTCCGGGAAATTGGCGAAGCCGTCGGCCTGGCTTCCAGTTCCACTGTACACGGACACCTCGACAGGCTGGAGAAGAAAGGGCTTATCCGCCGCGACCCCACGAAGCCGCGCGCCATCGAGCTGTTGGGTCAGGAAGATTCAGAGAATGTACATCAATTCGTTCAGACGATTGCACGGGTACCGGTAGTCGGGAAGGTAACCGCTGGAGTGCCGATCACAGCCACAGAGAATATCGAGGATTATTTTCCTCTGCCTACCCATTACGTAGGAGAAAATAAGGTCTTCATGCTCTCCGTTGTGGGTGACAGCATGGTTGAAGCCGGTATCATGAACGGCGATTACGTTATCGTCCGGCAGCAGCAGACCGCCGACAACGGCGATATCGTGGTGGCCATGACCGAAGATGATGAAGCTACGGTCAAAACCTTTTATAAGGAACGGGATCACATCCGGCTCCAGCCCGAGAATCCCGCCTATGAGCCGCTTCGCCTTAACCGGGTAAGCATTTTGGGCAAAGTGATCGGGTTATTCAGAGACATTCATTAATATGTTAGCGAGAAAAGCGGCCTGTCGTTGGACGAAGCCGCTTTTTTTATTTTTTCTGCCAGCTTAATATGCGAACATCAGCAAAGAAAACCGGAAAGCTTAACTAGGCACGGCGTACGCCCTCTCCGCATATTTTATTCCGTAAAGGAGTGCTGCGAGATGCCCAATTACCGGATCATTGTCGATTTATCGGATCGCATGCTGTATCTGTTGGATAACAATAAGGTCGTGAGGGGATTCCCCGTTGGAATCGGCAAGATGCTTACCCAGACACCGGTCGGCGAATATACGATTGTGAACAAACAGGCGAATCCGGGAGGACCGTTCGGCGTGTTCTGGATGGGTCTTTCCAGGCCCCATTACGGCATTCACGGTACGATTGATCCCGGATCGATCGGCCATCTAGTCTCGCGTGGCTGCATCCGGATGTACAATACCGACGTTCTTGCGTTATCCCGGATCGTTCCGCTGCATACGAGGGTCACGATACGGCAGTAAGCTGAGATGCTTTTTTCACCGATTGGCGCGGCAAAGATTGAACCATTCGAGGATTATTCGCCATTGCTTCATCAATGTAAAGCTCGTCTTTTGAATTCGGATGAACACATTCTTGAACACTCCCGCAAGTTAGGAACTATGGGTGACGCTTCTTCATTTCTTATTCTTATCGGATCGATTATTAAACGCCAGCTCGAACAGTCCTGTAGCCGACAAGCCCGCAAGCCCCCCGGCCCATATCCGCAGAGGTACATCCATGTCTGTAAATGGAAACGACGCCCAGCCAATGAACAGGCCAATGACAACTCCAATCAGCGGAATGACCCTTTTTGGCGGGTTGACTGTAGTCTTGATAAGCTGCACTACCGACATCACAAAAACGGATAGTACCGATGCAAAAGCCAGGACGTCGCTTAAGTTTTGATTATCCACCACGATCCCCCATTTCAATATTGGATTGCCCCTGCTTACTCTCTACCCAGTAAATTCAGACAGACAGTGGAATGTTTGGGCTCCTATACCAATCTTTCTCGTCTGGGGATCAATGGAAAAATTAAAACACGCCTGCAATCGGCGTGTTTTAATATGCACTTAAGTCGGGAAACATCATTCCGGGACCATTCCTTTGGAAAGCGTATCGATAAGGCATCCACCACAACCTCCTTC
The DNA here is from genome assembly GCF_011043685.1 of Paenibacillus apii. NCBI lineage: Bacteria > Bacillati > Bacillota > Bacilli > Caryophanales > Paenibacillaceae > Paenibacillus > Paenibacillus apii. Next base: position 232,716 of record NZ_JAAKGU010000001.1, read on the forward strand.
CCCTGAATGTCTTTTATAGCAAAAAACCCTCGACGCCTGAGGCGCCAAGGGTTTCCTTCGTATTCTTAGTACAGCGTGAGGTATTGATTTCTTTCCCAGTCATGCACCTGCGTCCGGTAGATATCCCATTCGATCTCTTTCAGCTCGTAGAAATGGGCAAGCGCATGTTCACCCAGCGCATCGGTAATAACGGGGTTCCGGATCAATTCGCCCAGCGCTTCCTTCAGGTCGGCCGGCAGACTTGGAATACCTTCCTCGATCCGTTCTTCTTCGGACATAATGTAAATGTTCCGGTCGATCGGAGCCGGAAGATCAAGCTGACGCTTGATTCCGTCCAGACCGGCTTTCAGCATCACCGCAAGCGCCAGATAAGGATTGGCTGCAGGGTCCGGGTTCCGGACTTCAATGCGTGTGCTCAGCCCTCTGGATGCCGGTATACGGATCATTGGGCTGCGGTTGCTGGCCGACCAGGCGACATAGCAAGGCGCTTCATATCCGGGAACCAGACGCTTGTAAGAGTTCACCGTAGGGTTCGTGATTGCGGCAAACGCACGCGCATGCTTCAGCAGGCCTGCCATGTAGTTGCGCCCGGTGTCGCTAAGGCCAAGCTCATCGTTCTCATCGTAGAAGGTGTTCTCGGCGCCTTTAAACAGCGACTGGTGGCAGTGCATGCCCGAGCCGTTCATTCCGAACAGCGGCTTCGGCATGAACGTGGCATGCAGTCCGTGCTGGCGGGCAACGGTCTTCACAACCAGCTTGAACGTCTGAATCTGGTCGGCCGCTTTGATGGCATCGGCATATTTAAAGTCGATTTCATGCTGCCCGGAAGCCACCTCATGGTGGGAAGCTTCGATTTCAAAGCCCATTTCCTCCAGGGTCAGAACGATTTCGCGGCGGCAGTTCTCTCCAAGGTCCATTGGAGCCAAATCGAAATAGCCCCCCTGATCATTCAGTTCAGACGTTGGATTACCTTTCTCGTCGGTCTGGAACAGGAAAAATTCAGGTTCTGGTCCCACATTCATGGCCGTATAGCCCATTTCATTCGCTTCTTTAAGGCAACGCTTCAAAATGCCGCGAGGATCACCGGCAAACGGCGTTCCATCCGGCATATAGACATCACAAATAAGACGGGCAACGCGGTCTTCCGTCACCCATGGGAAGATTACCCAGGTGTCGAGATCGGGATATAAATACATATCGGATTCTTCGATGCGTACATAGCCTTCAATGGAAGAGCCGTCGAACATCATTTTGTTGTCCAGCGCCTTCTCCAGTTGGCTGACGGGAATTTCCACGTTCTTGACCGTGCCAAGCAGGTCGGTAAACTGGAGACGAATGAACCGGACATTCTCTTCCTTGGCAATGCGCAAAATATCTTCTTTACTAAAGCTCACTATACCCTCTCCCTTTCGCGCTTCTGTATGTGTTATTTATTGAAAAACCGGGATAACTCCCCTTGAATGAGAGAGACTTGCCCCGGTCTTTTCCCGGAAACCAACTCCTGCTTGAGCAGCCTGTGGAGTTGGGAATCGGACAGCTCGCGCCGCCGGACTTCCGTGTCGGGGGTAATAACGGTTGCTTCTTCAGATTCCTTCGATACCGGGTTCATCACCTGTTTGATGCCGGCAATATTGACTCCTTTTTCAATCAATGCCTTGATTTCAAGCAAGCGCTCCACGTCGTTAAAAGAGAATAATCTCTGGTTGCCCGAGGTGCGCGCCGGAACAATCAGACTATGCTGCTCATAATAGCGGATTTGCCGTGCAGACAAATCAGTAAGTTTCATTACAATTCCAATTGGAAATAACGCCATATTTCTGCGGATTTCATCACCCATGACTCATCCAACCTTCCAATGATCTTTTTCTCATCTCATTGTACATTTCCGGCTATGACGTGTCAATGGTGTGTAAGATATACTCACAACTTATTCTAATATGCTTACAGCAGGTTGCGTTCGCGCATGCTCTGCAAGGCCATCAGCACACCGTATTTTACATGAGAGTAGGTCAATCCTCCCTGCATGTACCCGATGTAAGGCGCACGGATCGGAGCATCCGCAGACAATTCCAGGCTCCCTCCTTGAATGAAGGTCCCCGCCGCCATTATGACAGGATGCTCATACCCCGGCATATCCCAAGGCTCCGGAACGGCATGGCTGTCCACAGCGGCTGCCCGCTGGATACCCTGGACGAAAGCGATCAAATGCTCCGGTCCGTCAAAAGCGATCGCCTGGATAAGATCGGTCCGCGGCTCCCGCCATGCGGGCTTCGTCGTGAAGCCGCAGCGTTCGAAGACTGCAGCAGCAAAAATGCTGCCTTTCAGCGCTTGTCCGACTGTGTGGGGCGCCATAAAGAGGCCCTGGTACAGCCCCCGGGTCGTCCCCAACATCGCTCCGACTTCGCTGCCGATTCCCGGCGCCGTCAGCCTGTAAGCGGCCAGTTCGACCAGATCCCTGCGGCCGCAAATATATCCGCCAGTCTCGGCGATTCCGCCGCCCGGATTTTTGATCAGGGAACCCGCCATGAGATCAACGCCGACCTGGGTAGGCTCCAGCTTCTCCGTGAATTCCCCGTAGCAGTTATCGACGAAGACAATAACATGCGGAGCCATGTCCTTGATTTTGGCGGCCATTTCTCCAATCTGGCTGACAGTAAAAGATGAACGCCAGTCATAGCCCCGGGACCGCTGAATGCCAATGACCTTCGTCTTCGGAGTAAGCGCCCGGGCAACTTCGGCCCAGTCGATTTCGCCGGCTTCCGTCAGCGCCGCCTCCCGGTAGTTTATTCCGAAATCAGCCAAGGAACCCGTCCCGTCTCCAGGCTTGCCAATCACCTTATGCAGCGTATCGTAAGGCCGCCCGGTAATGTACAGCAGCTCGTCCCCCGGCCGGAGTACGCCAAACAGCGCCGTCGAAATCGTATGCGTTCCCGATGCAAAATGGGGCCGTACCAGCGCAGCTTCCGCGCCGAACACCTCCGCATAGACGAGGTCCAGCACCTCGCGTCCCCTATCGTTGTATGCGTATCCAGTGGAACCGGCAAAGTGAAAATCGCTGACCTGGTGACGCTGGAACGCCTCAATGACTTTCCATTGATTGAAATCCACGATCCGGTCAAGAACCCGGACCGCCTCCTGAATTTCCGCTTCGGCCGCTTCTGCAGCTTGTAATATATCTTCTGAAAATAATGACATTTACGCCTTTCTCTCCTTACATTTACTTCCCATAATCATAACAGGAAGCGACATCAAGGTGTCACTTCCCAATTTGTACAATAGGATTATTTGGTAAATAAGTTATGCCAAACCTGGTAATTCGCGCAAATGAACACCCTGGAATGCGGCTCTAGTCCTGGTCGGAATGATTCACAAAATCGGCCAGCATGTAGCCCCATTTTTCGTAATCGTCCTTGTTCACCCGAACGCTGTATAACGTGTCATCCTCTTCAAAGGACTGATCCAGCACATCCCCGACCCGATACAGCAAGGAAGATAGATCCCCCCGGCTGGATGGGATCCGGAAGCTCAGTGTGTCCCCGGACAACTCATTTTGAATCGTATCCTTAATTCGGTCCAGATCCTCCGCATTAAAAGCGCTGACCTTCAAATAACCCGAACCGCCGGGCAGCATCTCGAGCTGCTCCGGACGGCAAAGATCGCTCTTGTTGAACAGAACGATCTGCGGCTTCCCGGATGCGCCGAGATCCTCCAGAATCGTCTGCACAACCTCCATTTGCTCTTCCCGCATCGGGGAGGAAGCATCGACCACATGAAGCACAAGATTCGCCTCGTTGACTTCTTCAAGCGTCGCGCGGAACGAGGCAACGAGATCATGCGGCAGATTCTGGATGAAGCCGACCGTATCGGTCAGCACGACGCTCTTGCCGCCGGGCAGCTCAAGCAAACGCGAGGTCGGGTCCAGCGTGGCGAACAGCTGATTCTCGATATATACATCCGCATCGGTCAGCTGCTTGAGCAGCGTGGATTTGCCGGCATTCGTATAGCCGACAAGAGCCACCTGCACCACGCCGCTCTTACGCCGCCGCTCGCGGTGCAGATTCCGTGTCTTCACTACCTCGTCAAGCTGGCGCTTCAGTTCGCCGATCCGGTCACGAATATGCCGGCGGTCGGTCTCCAGCTTGCTCTCCCCGGGACCTCTAGTACCAATGCCGCCGCCCAGCCGGGACAGGTTCTTGCCATGGCCCGACAGGCGAGGCAGCAGGTAAGACAGCTGGGCCAGCTCCACCTGGATTATCCCCTCGCGGGTCTTGGCCCGGCCGGCGAAAATATCCAGAATGAGCTGGGTACGGTCGATAATCTTCAGATCGAGGGCTTCCTCCAGATTCCGTACCTGGGCCCCCGAAAGCTCCTGATCGAAGATTGCCGTATTGGCGCCCAATCCGTCTGCGGCCATACGCAGCTCTTCGACCTTACCCTTGCCGATGAACCATTTGGAATCGGGGGTTTCCTTATTCTGGCGAAGCACTTCCAGCACCTCAACGCCGGCCGTCTCGGCCAGTTGAACCAGTTCCTGAAGCGAATATTCGGGATCGATTCCCGACCGTTTCACTTCATCGGTTACAAGACTGACCAATATGGCCCGGTCCTGAATTTCCGAATTTGTATCATGAGTCGTAGTTGCCATATCCATTCTCCTCTTGCGGTTGATTCTAACGCTCAAAACGCCCGCCCTACAGTTTGAAGTCTTCGGTTCGCAGGGTCATCAGCTCCTGCTTACCCGGACTGTTATGCTCGTACTGGTTAAGAAGCCTTACCGCCTGGCTGCGGATCGCTTTCTCGATCGCGTTGCGCACATAGCGGGCATTGCTGAAGGCATGCGGGCTTTCGTCTTTTTCCAGCATTACATGCTGCTTTAATTTGAGTATCGCCTGCGGCATCAAAATGTAATCCCGCTCCTTAGCCATCAGCTCGGCGATCTGAACAAGCTGGTCGATGGTGTAATCGGGAAATTCGACCTGGATCGGAAAACGGGAGGGCAGCCCCGGATTGCTCATCAGAAAATATTCGATCTCGCTGGAGTATCCGGCCAAGATCAGCACGAACTGGCTGCGGTGGTCTTCCATCGCTTTGACGAGCGTATCGATCGCTTCTTTGCCGAAGTCTTTATCTCCGCCCCGGGCAAGGCTGTACGCTTCATCAATGAAAAGAATGCCGCCCAACGCTTTTTTGACAAGATCCCGGGTCTTCTGTGCGGTATGCCCGATGTACTCACCCACCAGATCGGCCCGCTCGACTTCGATAAGATGTCCCTTGGAAAGTACGCCCATACGCTGAAACAGTTTGGCCACGATTCGCGCAACCGTCGTCTTGCCGGTGCCCGGATTCCCTTTAAATACCATGTGATACGCCTGAGCGCCGCTTGCCAGACCCGCATCGGTCCGCATTTGGGCAACTTGCAGCAGGGCGTATATTTCGAATACAAGCTCTTTAATATTATCCAGACCTACCAGCGCGTCCAATTCGCTGCCGATCTCCTGAAAAAGGCCGATCTGCGCGCTATTCCTGGAAGCCGACGATTCATTGATCGCCGATGTTCCGCTTACCGCCGGCGTATCGTGATTGCGCAGTACGATATTGATTTGCCGCGATGGTCTGCCTTCGTCCCGCCCGCTAGAAGCTGCGCTGCGTATGTTCATGGGTTCACCTCGTTACATAGGCTTCAGTGTTCTACTCAAGTCTATTCCCGGGTTCCGGGCGTTATTAGCAGATTCGCCATTTTCCCATTTCATACTTCATAACACCTGCTGGAGCTTCCATTTGGTGTAGGCCAATATTTCCCTCGTTTTATACTTGGCCATTGACATCGTCCGTGAATCGGTCAGTCCCAATTCGGGATTGGAATATCCTAGCTCATTGGCTATTTCCAGCGCTCTCCGCCCATGAAACGTATGCGTGATTACCACCGCTGTGGACCAGCCCTTGTGCTGCATAATCTCCGAGCTGTACAGCAGATTCTCATAGGTGGATGTCGCTTCGTTCTCTACGGCAACCGCACTATCCGGAACACCCCTGGCAATCAGATAATTGCGCATTCCCTGGCCCTCGGTATACGAATATCCCGGTTTATCAAGCCCGCCGGTGACGATAAAATGGGAAAACACGCCCTGCTTATACAGCTTCAGCCCATAGTCAAGCCGCTCCTTAAGCCCCGGACTCGGCTCATCGCCCCACATCGCCATGCCGAGAATGATGCCCGCATCCGCTTTATTCATCGGAGAAGTCGTTTCGGCCCGATTGATTAGAGTCAGCACATTAGCGCTCCAGATCAGCCCGGCTGCAAGGAAAAGTACCAATGTAACCAACGGAATTCGTCCGAAACGCCATTTCCGCCGGCCCGTTAACGCCCGGATCGGCGAAGAACCGCCTAAATGCCTTTGCATTTACGATTTCCTCCTGAATTCTCCATGGTGGAACAATTCGGCGCGGTGCTTCAGGGAGAGGGCAAAATAAGGAAAGGCATGAGCGTCAATCCCGCGCATAATATTCCGAGCGGTGTTCCACGCCAAATTGTAATCGCTGTCCGAAATATCGCCCCGTTCGAGCGCTTCCTCCAGCTCGTCTTCATCCAGCAGGAACACTTCGCCGTTCCATAGAACGACCACATCCAGATACAGATCGTCGAACCAGGGAACTCCTTGATCCGTAACCCCCTGAACCTTGCAGGTGTCTATATACCATTGAATGATATTTTGCCGTTCGTCGAACATTGCCGTAACAATATAATGACTGTCCTTGGGAAAATACTGCAGCCATGAATATCCTTTATCCGCAATCCGGTATGTATGCCGGCCATAGCTTTTCCACAGCGGCTCTTTCAAGCCGTAAATCGTGTAAAGGGTGATGTATCCGCTGAATTCCCGGCTTTCAACATAGCGGCAGGCGAACCCACGGCGCGTAATCCGGCGCCAGTTGGCCCGGTCTCCGAATTTACGTTTCATATAATAACCCTCTCCATTATGGTGTCTTCAGCTTACCACATTTAGGAGGCACACTCAAAATTCCATCCCTGAAAAAAGGAAAACTCCGGCAGGCCGGTTCTTCCGTTGGCAACGGAAGGGCCGGCTCACCGGAGCGCAGTTTCTAATAGCATTATGCTGACTTGTCGTTACTCTTCTCTTTCTTATCCGATCCCGCCTCGGGGGCTGACGCCGGGTCTGTTCCATTGTCAGGCATGACCGCTCCGGCGGGGCTTACGGCTGGCACAGGAGAAGATGGCTGCGCGGAATCCTGCTGGGCCGGAGTTGGCGACGGTGCTGCAGGATTAACCTCGCCTTCCGGGCTGCCGCCTCCATTTCCGTTGCCATTCCCATTACCATTTCCGTTATCATTACCATTGCCCTGTCCCGGTTCGCCTGGGATGCCTCCGGCGCCATTATCTCCGTTTCCTCCCTGGCCGGGTGAATCCGTAGGGAGACCCGGTTCAATCGATGGCGTCGGTTCGACCGACGGCTCTGCACCCTCGATGAGCACCGAGACCGAATTGGAAGGATCGCTTTCGACACCGGGGTCCGGATAGAATGCCTTCACATAGTACTCATAGGTCAGGCCCGCCATCGCGCTCAGATCCGCCGCGTTCGGCGTCAGCGTACTGATCAGCAGACTGAAGTCGCCTTCCGAGGTCTCCTTACGGTACACCCGGTATTCCGCTCCCGGGGTCTGGACAGGCGTCCACGACAGGTTAACGGTTCCGGTCGAGGAATCGTACTGAGCTGTCAGACCGCTGACCGCCTGGAGCTGATCCGGCGCCTTGGATGGCTCTGGAAGCTCGAAGTTATCGGGTTTCGGGAACGACTTCTCCGGATAGTTCTTAACGACTTCGCGCATGACTTCACCCCAGAACGCGGCAGCCAGCGGGCTGCTGTTCTTCAGCAGATGCTTCCGGTCCGGATTGTCGTAACCCATCCAGACCGCTGCCGTAAGCTCGGGCGTGTAGCCAACGAACCAGACGTCGCGATTAGAGTCGACGCCCTTGTACCCGCTTTGGGTCGTACCGGTCTTACCGGCAACGGGACGGTCGATTCTCGCTTTTCTGCCTGTTCCGCTCTGCACGACCTCCTGCATCATCTCGGTCATTTGGTATGCAGTGCTGTCCTTCATGACGCGCTCGGCTCGAGTATCGGCCTTATATACCGATTCGCCCGTGCTGTCCGTTATGGACTTGATCGCGTAAGCCTGGCGAAGTTCACCGCCATTGGCGAATGCGGTATACGCCTGGGCCATCTCAAGCGTATTGGTGCCTTTGGCCATGCCGCCAAGGGCGAGCGACAGGTTCTTGTCGTCATCCTGAAGGCCAATGCCCATTTTTTTGGCAAAATTGAAGCCTGTTCGCACACCAATCTGGTCAAGCAGCCACACGGCCGGAATATTCTCCGACTTCGTCAGCGCTTCGGTCATGCTGATCGTTGACGAATACCCGTGCAGATTGGTCGGGCAGTAATCGCCGAAGCACTGCTTCTCGTTGCTGATCTGAGAGCTGATTGAGAATTCGCCCGATTCCAGGGCGGGAGCGTACGATACGATCGGCTTGATCGACGATCCCGGCGAACGCCGGCTGCCGGTAATGCGGCTGTAGCCTTTTTTCTCGTAATTCCGTCCGCCGAGCAGAGCGACAATGCTGCCGTTCTCCTGATTGATGATGACCATCGAACCCTGCACCGGCTCGTCGTCGACGCTTTTTTCAAAATTATCGCTGTCGGCAAAAGCGTTCTCGACCGTCTGCTGCGCATCCTTGTCCATGGTCGTATAGATTTTGTAGCCGCCAATGTTGAGATCGTCTTCGGTCAGTCCGAACTTGTCTTCGGCCTCGTCGATCGCGTAGTCGATAAAGGCCTGATAGCGCTGCTTGCTTGCCGGCGGCTTATAATTGTAATTGATCGCCTTGGCCTCGTTCATTTCGTCCTGCGTAATGTACCCCTGTTCATTCATCAGCTGAAGGACGACCGCTCTGCGATCTTTGGACAGCTCGGGGTTACGGAGCGGGTTGTAGCGGGAAGGCCCTTTGGGCATCGCCGCCAGCGTTGAGATCTGCCACAGCTTCAGCTTGCTTAGGTCGCTCACACCGAAATAGTGCTCGGACGCGGCCTTAATGCCGTATATAGTGCCTCCGAAATTGATCCGGTTGAGATACAGCGTAAGGATCTGATCCTTCGTGTACTGGCGCTCCAGGGCCATGGCGATGGACATCTCCGTCGCTTTGCGGAAGAATGTTTTGTCCCGGGTCAAAAAGATGTTCTTGGCCAGCTGCTGTGTAATTGTGCTGCCGCCTTCGACCATGCTGCGGGCCACAACGTCTTTGACTGCCGCCCGTCCGATCGACCATAGATCGACCCCTTTATGCTCGTAAAACCGTTTATCCTCCGTCGCGACAAAAGCGTCCTTGATGATCTTGGGAATCTGGTCGCTCTTGACCGGTTCGCTTTTTTCCAAAGCGAGTTCCCCGATCAGGTTCGCGTTGCGGTCGTAAATCTTGGTCGTCTCGTTGACCGTCAGCTTGCCCTCGTTCTCATTAAGCAGCCTTTCTCCGTTGACCGTAATGAACAGATAACCGCCGAGCGCGCAAAAGATGGCCAAAGCCGTTGTAAAAAACAGCGTCCACAGCACACGGCTGCGGGTCAGCCTTTTCTTCTTTTTCGGCTTGGACGGCTGGCTGCCGCCTCCTTTTTTTCTATGGCGGTTCGACCGTAGTATTTCGTCATTCGACATGTTGCCTCCTGACCCCCCTTAAGGGCAGCTCCATCATATGGAGCCTTTCCTCCAAAGCATATGCTGAATACTTTGCGGGGACTCCAATATATATTTTGTACTGGCAATGAAAAAACAACCTTATTCAGGTTGCTCTCTCACCCTTCTATTCAAACGAATCACAAGCAAAAAAGTTTCGCTTCGAACTCATTCTGGCGTACTGGCAAAATTATTCTTCGGAAGCGTTGTCCTGCATCAGGGAAACGCTGCGCTGCGGCGTAAAGGTCGAAATCGCATGCTTGTACACCATTTGCTGACGTCCGTCGCTGTCAATCACGATCGTGAAATTGTCAAACGCTTTAATAATTCCCCGGATCTGAAAGCCGTTGGTCAAATATACTGTGGCAGGGATATTTTCTTTGCGAAGTTGGTTCAAGAACGTATCTTGGATGTTAATGGACTTGTTCATATGCCGTACCCCCAATGGTTCAATTAGATTGTTCAGAAGTATATTCAAGACCTGAATGAAACTTTCCTGCAATTATATCACGAACTTCCTTAAAATTCCCGGAAAAGTTTCCGCTGTCGGTGACATCAATCCAATGAATATCCTTCATGTGCCGAAACCACGACAGCTGTCTTTTGGCGAAACGCCGCGTATCGCGTTTAAGAAGCGTCACTGATTGTTCCAGCGTCATTTCTCCCTCAAGATAAGCGGCGATCTCCTTGTACCCGAGCCCTTGCATGGAAACGAGGCTACGGCCGCAGCCGCGTTCCATCAGCCTCTTCACTTCTTCGACGAGCCCTTCCGCCAGCATTTCGTCGATTCGCTCTTCAATACGTTTATATAGTATTTGCCTGTCCATTGTCAAACCGATGAGGCAAAGGTTATAGGGAGACTCCGGTTTTTGGGCTGCCGGAGACTCGGAAAGCGGCGTATTCGTCTGCCGGTAAATCTCCAGGGCGCGGATAATCCGGCGCCGGTCGTTCGGATGCAGCCGATCGGCGCTGGCCGGGTCAACTTCGGCAAGCTTCGCGTGCAGCGCAAGCGCGCCATGCTCATCCGCGAACCGGTCCATCTCCGCGCGGAACGCCTCGTCGGCAACGGCCTCGGAGAAACGGAAGCCGTAGCAGAGAGATTCAATATAAAGGCCCGTTCCTCCTACGATGAACGGCAGCTTGCCTCTTCTGGTAATCTCTCCGATCAGCCTTCTGCCTTCGGTCTGGAACTCAGCTGCCGAGTAAGGCTCCCGAGGATCGAGGATATCGATCAGATGATGGGGAATCCCCTCCATCTCGGACGGCTTAATTTTGGCTGTGCCGATATCCATGCCGCGGTAGACCTGCATCGAATCGCCGGATATAATCTCCGCCTGGAATTCATCGGCGATCGATAGGCTCAGCCGGGTCTTGCCGACCGCAGTCGGGCCAAGCAGCACCAGCACGTTCGGTTTGGCTTCATTGGTCAATTGTGATCACCCCGTACGATGTTTTCGTCCCTGGCCGAAGCTGCTCCGCAAATCCGAGCCGGCTGAACTCGCCGCTGCCTCTCTTCTCTTTCAGCACCACCGCTTTGCGGGCAGCCCTGACCGCTTCAGTCACGCTCTCCGGCGACAGCGAATCGCTGTTGGCGTATGGACGGAGCGGAGAGATTCCCGATGAATCCTCAAGCGGCTCACGGAACATCGGATCGAAATAGACAATGTCCACGCTATGGTCCGGAAGCTTCCGCAGGTAGTCCATGTGGTCGCTGTGAACGATATTGATCCGTCGCAGTGCCGCGTCCACCTCACTGATTCCGGAATCGTAGTGAGCCATTCCTTCCGCCAGCAGGGCATACAGCGGCAGGGAACTCTCCAGTGCGGTAACACGGGAATGTTCGCCCCCGTGTAACGCAAAGAGCAGCGCATCGGCGCCAAGCCCCGCCGTGCAGTCGAGCACGCTGTCGCCAGGAACCATTCCGGCTGCTTCCAGCAAGGGATCGCATTCCCCCTTTAATATCCGCTTGGCACGGACAAACCCCATGCTCGGGTGGAACTGAAGCTGAGGCCTGCCCGGCCTAAGCAATCGTACGCTATGAAGCAGCACGACCAGCGCCTCTTCGCCGCCGCAGAACGTGAGAAGCTTGGACATCGATTGGTTGCCGCGCGGCACATAGGGAACCCCCAGCTGCTTGGCCAGACGCTCCGCGCGCTCGGCAACCTCGGTTAGCGGGCGATCGCCCGTAGTTATAATCATGCTGCCTCCGTAATTGTAAACTGGAAATTAAAATTTGTAATATTCATCTCATTTATTATTAATCACATTACCCGTTTGAACAGTTTCTCCAAATCGTAAGGTGAAAAAGATATGACAATCGGTCTTCCGTGCGGGCACGTATAAGGCTGCCGGCAGGCTGATAGCCGCGATAGCAGGCTCAGGGCCTCCTGCTCCGTCAGCTTCTGATTCGCTTTGATCGAGGCTTTGCAGGAGCATAAAATCGACGATTTCTCGCGGAGTTTGGCCAGGTCGATATTCCGCTCGCCAAGCACCCACTCCGCCATTTCCTCAATGATTTCCTTCTCTTCTCCTTTAGGGAACCAGTAGGGAAGCGAACGTACGAGAAACGTCTGGCCGCCAAAATGCTCCAAATAGACACCGGCCTGCTCGAACCACTGCAGACGCTCGCCGAGCAGCTTGCTTTCCGAAGGGGTGAATTCCAGCGTGATTGGCAGCAGCAGCTCCTGCGAGGCTTCGGCAGGACGGCCGAACTTCTCGAAGTAATACTCGTAATTGATGCGTTCATGCGCCGCATGCTGATCGATCAGATACAGCCCTCCATCGTTCTGAGCGATAATATAGGTTCCGTGATGCTGGCCGATATAATTCAGCTCGGGGAATGGCGGCATACCTGATGCCTCGCTTCCGGCCGGAGCCCACAGTTCTTCAGTTCCGGGAACAGGCTGCTCCTTACGAGGACCTGTTCCCGAACCGGTGCGGTATCCCCCGAATGCCGCGCCGTCGCGCAGCTGAGGCTGGAACGATCCGCCCGCATAGGATGCGCTGCGCTCTCCTCCGCGAGTCTTGCCGGAGGACCTTTCATCATAGGGAGCGGAAGGCGAATAGGCTCTTGAGGCGGCAGCCTCGGAGGCGGCGCCTGAAGTTACCGTAGGCGGATTCGGCCCGCGCCAGGCGCCAGGCTGCTCCGTACGGCCTTTCGAAGACGTTACTCCATCAGCGTTCCCTGTAGATTTATCCGCCCCAGCATTCGTGGCTGCAGAACCTCGGTACCCTTCTCCTTGTTCATTCGCTTCAACAATCGAATCCGGCGAATCGGGGAATTTCGGCGAAGCCTTCGGAAAAGCAAACTGCTCCTGAATAAAAGAGGTGCTGCCTTTCGGGCCAATCGTCTCCCTGCCGGGCCGGGGGATCAGATTTTCGCCGAGCAGCGCTTTGCGGATCACCTGCTCCACAAGCTGATACAGCTCGGGTTCCTTGCTGAACCTTACCTCCAGCTTCGCGGGATGCACATTGACATCCACTAGCGACGGATGCATATCCAGCTTCAGTACGAGCAGCGGATAGCGGTTGATCGGCAACAGCGTATGGTACGCACGCATGATGGCCGCATTCAGCCCGTTGCTGCGGATATACCGGCCGCCGACAATGGTTGTAATCGCGTTCCGGTTGGACCTCGTCCAGTCCGGGCGGCTCACATAGCCCGAAATCCGGTAATCGGGATCTTCGGCATGCACAGGCAGCATCGCTTTGGCGGCCGATGTTCCGTATACGGCGGCAATGACCTGCAGCAGATCGCCGTTGCCGAGCGTATGCAGCAGTTGGTTGCCGTTATGCTGCAGTGTAAAGGATATTCCGGGATGGGCCAGCGCCATCCGGTACATGGCGTCGGAGATATGGCCGAGCTCCGTCTGGATGCTCTTCATATATTTCAGTCTCGCCGGAGTATTGTAGAACAATTCCCTGACGGTCATCTCCGTTCCCCTGCCGTGGGCGGTGTCCTCACTCGCTGTCAGCTTCCCGCCCTCAATCTCAAGCCGTCTTCCCCTGCCGTCGTCGGAGCTCGCCGTCGTCAGAGACACTTTGGCGACGGCGGCGATGCTGGGCAGCGCCTCGCCCCGGAAGCCGAGGCTGGTGATTTGAAACAGGTCGCGTCCATTCCCGATTTTGCTCGTGGCGTGACGGTAGAAGGCCGTCTCACAATCCTCCGGTTCGATGCCCGAACCGTTATCCTTGACCCGGATGCTCTGCAGCCCCCCTTCCTCCACAGCTACTTCAATCCGGGTGCTGCCCGCGTCGATGGCGTTCTCCACAAGCTCCTTCACGACAGAAGCCGGCCGTTCCACCACTTCTCCGGCGGCAATCTGGTTGGCAATATGCTCGTCCAGCACATGGATTTTGACCATTTCCATTCACCTCCGATTCCATTAACGCTTTATTTGGACCTGATCTTCATCTTTAAATCATTGAGCAGCTGCATCGCCTGAAGTGGCGTCATATTCATCAAATCCGCTGCTCCGACCGCAGCCATAATGTCATCCGCCACCGAATGCTCGCGCTGCCCAGCGTTCGGCTTGCGTTCGCGCCGCGGCCCCTCGTCGCCGAAGATGGAGAGCTGCACGACTTCGCCGCTTTCTTCCGCTGGCTCAGCCAGATGCGCCGCCGTCTCCCGGCGGGCGAGTTCGGAAGCGCCCAAGCTCCCTTCATTCCGGGAAAGGGTGCTGCCTGCTGAACCGGCGGCTGTTTCTCTTATGCCATCCGCTTTCGTCGATCTTACGGCTGCTGTCCCGCCGCTGCGAACTTCCACGGGGTGAACCACCTCCCCAGTCGAGGGAGCCGCGGCGGAATGCTCGATTTGCTGTAGCAGGCCGTACGCGCGGTCGATAATGCTGCCGGGCAGTCCGGCCAGGCGCGCGCAGTAAATCCCGTAGCTGCTGTCCGCCGCGCCGGGGATCAGCTTGCGGAGGAAATGAACCTTGTCTCCGCTCTCTTGAACCGCCATCGAATAATTGCGAAGGCCATCCAGCGTGTCCTCCAAATGGGCCAGCTCATGAAAATGCGTGGATACAAGTGCCTTGCAGCCGATGTGATGGTGCACGTACTCGATAACCGCCTGGGCAATCGCCATACCTTCGCTCGTAGAGGTTCCCCGGCCCAGTTCATCGATGATGATCAGGCTGCGCGGCGTCGCTTTTTCGGTCATGAGCTGAATGTCGGCCATTTCGACCATAAAGGTGCTCTGGCCGCCGATCAGGTCATCCGCTGCTCCGATCCGGGTGAAAATCCGGTCGATGACCGGGATTTCGGCCTTGTCGGCCGGAACGAAGCATCCTACCTGCGCCATAATGCAGATCAAGGCGACCTGGCGCATATAGGTGCTTTTTCCAGCCATATTCGGACCTGTAATCAGCAATATCCTTCCGTCATCCTGAACGAGACCGGCGCCGTTCGCGATAAAGGATGCGTCCTTCAGCACCGCCTCTACGACGGGATGCCGACCGCCTTCGATCCTTAAGTCATAACCATCGGTAAGCGCCGGCTTCACAAAACGCTGCTCCGCGCTGACCGCGGCAAGACTTTGGTATACGTCGATTTCGGCTACTTTTTCCGCCAGACGCTGCAGTCTGGGAATCTGGGCGCTCAGCCGCTCGCGCAGCTCGGAGAACAAAGTGTATTCAAGGTCGGTCATCTTGTCCTGGGCTTCCAGAATCAGCGCTTCTTTCTCTTTCAATTCCGGGGTCACAAAACGCTCCGCATTGGCGAGCGTCTGCTTGCGCTCATACCTTCCTTCAGGCAGGGACGCCAGGTTGGAGCGGGTAATTTCGATATAATAGCCGAACACCTTGTTGTATCCGATCTTCAGTGACTTGATTCCGGTAGCCAGACGCTCTCTGGCCTCCAGCTCCGCAATCCACTGTTTGCCGCTGGTGCTCGCCTCCCGAAGCTCGTCCAGCCGGGCATGGCGCCCTGGGCGGATGATCCCGCCGTCTCGGACAGATACCGGAGGATCGTCGACAATCGTTGCTTCAATGTCCTCCCGCAGGTCGGCACACTCGTCTATCGCTTCGCCAATCTCCCGAAGGGTGGACGAGCCGGAAGCCAGGCACAGCTCTTTAAGCGCCGGGATCTGCGCAAGCGACAGCTTCAGCGCGTTCAGATCGCGGCCGTTCGCGCTCCCGTAAGCCACTCGCCCGGTAAGCCGCTCCAAATCGTAGATTTCTTTGAGAGCCAGCCTTAGATCCTCTCGCACAATGAACTGATTGTACAAATAGTCAACTGCCTCAAGCCGCCGCTCAATCCGGGCGCGCTGCAGGAGCGGCTTGTCGATCCGCCGCCGGAGAAGCCGGGCGCCCATCGAGGTCTCCGTACGGTCGAGCAGCCAAAGCAGCGAGCCCTTCTTGGAGCGTTCGCGGACCGTCTCGGTCAGCTCCAGATTGCGCCGGGTGAACGGGTCCAGAATCATATAATTCCCCGGCTCATACGGGGAGATTTGGCTGAGCTGCCCGAGCGACCTGCGCTGCGTTTCGCCAAGGTACGAGATCAGCAGCGCGACGCACTGGGCGCGCTCGCTCTCAAGGCGGGCCCAAGCCGCTTCACCGAACTGGCGCCGTGCCCCGTCTGCGTCCTTCTTCTCCCAAGGCGTATAGACGACCGGCTTCGCTCCAGGCACCGTCTCGGTCCGCACGCCCTCCAGCAGCCGGCCGTCTCCGATGATTTCCGCCGGCTCGTACAGGCCGATTTCGCCGCGGAGCGTGTCCGCGCCCGAGGGCGAAGAGGTCACATAGAGCTCCCCGGTCGTCAGATCGCAGGCGGCAAGCGCCGTCATCACGTTCACTTCCGTAACACAGACCAGATAATTATTGCTTTTGTCGGCGAGCGACTTGCCTTCCATCACCGTTCCGGGGGTCACGACGCGAACGATATCCCGCCGCACCATGCCCTTGGTTGTCGCCGGATCATCAAGCTGCTCGCAGATCGCGACTTTGTAGCCTTTTTCGATTAGACGCTGTATGTAGCCCTCCGCGGAATGGTAGGGGACTCCGCACATCGGAATGCGCTCGTCACCCCCGCCCTC
Organism: Paenibacillus apii; assembly: GCF_011043685.1. Classification (NCBI taxonomy): domain Bacteria; kingdom Bacillati; phylum Bacillota; class Bacilli; order Caryophanales; family Paenibacillaceae; genus Paenibacillus; species Paenibacillus apii. Next base: position 249,490 of record NZ_JAAKGU010000001.1, read on the forward strand.
CCGGCCGGTCAGGGTAATTTCCAGTTCCTTGGAAGCCAGCAGAGCGTCTTCAAAAAACATTTCATAGAAATCGCCCAGCCGGAAAAAAAGGAAGGCATCCTTCGCCCCTTCCTTCACTTTTAAGTATTGCTCGATCATCGGTGTATATTTCGCCATCATAAACCTCCAGGCCGTATCATGCTTATCCACTATTATAACAGAAACCGTCCCGGCAAGCTTAAGCCGGAAGACGGCCGCAAACTGCGGGATTCATAGACGCAGCCAAAGATCTCCCGCCAGATGCGTGCAAAGTATATTATCATAAAACCAAAGTCTTCGCCTAGAGCAAAGAAAAACGCCCCAATACGTCCTTGTGTGGACGATGGAGCGTTTCTCGCGGCAGAGTAAGGCTGTATCATCAGCGAAACAATCAAAACAATACGTCCAACAGCGCAAAAGCAGACTCGAAATTCCGGCGGTTAGACCGTACAAAAGCAAGCGCCGGTTCAAGGCGCCTGCCCTCCGCACCACAGCCCGCGGACATCGCGGGTTTCGTCCCAGGTCCGGCCCGATTCGATCAGGCGCAGCAGCGGCTCGATAGCATCCGCCGCCGCCGCGTAGCCTTCCAGCGCCCGGAGCTGCGCCTTCAGCGGCTCGAACGCGGCGCGAAGCGGCGGCTTGTCGCCGCGGTAATACGCGGCGTGCAGGTCTTCCCGGTCGAGCGGGCGCAGCGGCAGGTCTTCATAATGGCTCACGATCAGGTGAGCCAGCGTGACCGCGCCCCGGGCGACGACCGGGGACACAAGGAAGCTCGGCAGGGTCCGGTACTCGAAGCCGCCATGCGGCTGGAGCCGGAAATCGCCGAGCACGCCGTAGCGCGGACGCCGCCCGCCGGCCCGGGCGTCCTCCAGCAGCGCGATGGGCAGCGCGAGGTAGCTGTCCAGTGCGCGCAGCAGCGGCGCCGTCAGCGCAGCGCCGCTGAAGTGCAAGTGCCCGCCGAGGGCCCAGCCCCTCAGCGGCATGCCTCCCGCCAGCCAGCTAAGGCTGCGGTCGGCAATGAGCCGGTCCGCCTGCCTGGCGGCGGACCTCAGCTGCGCCAGCAGCGCGCGCGGCTCCCCGCGCGGCCGGGGGCGCAGCTCTGCCACCGGGAACGCGCCGCGCGTTCCCGGCGGTCCGGCGTCGCAGCCGGCGACGCCGTCCGCGGGCAGGTACCGCGACGCGGGCACGACGCGGCCGGTGGAGACCCGGAGCAGGAGGAACTCCGGGTCCATGCCCATGACGAGGTCCGGCCGTCCGGGCCGTTCCCTCTCCAGCGCGGCGCGGAGCTCCGCCTCGGCGGAGCGGTATGGCTCTGGCATGGAGCCGCCGGCCCCGGCTTTCGGCGGGCGGATTCCCTCCACCGCAAACCGCCGCTCTCCCCTGGCCGCGATCAGCACCTCGCCGCAGTCTAGGCCGAGGCAGTACAGCGCTTTGGCGGCCAGACTGCCCAGCCGCTTCGGTAGGCTTCCCCGCGCCAGAAAAGGAACCGCCGCGTTTGCAGCTGGTCTTCCCGCAGCCACCCCGCCCTCTGAAGGGAGCGGCCGGGGCCGGGCCGTGAGCAGCGCCGCCGCCGGTCCCATCCCTAGGCCCGCTCCCAGCGGAGTGATCTCCAGCGGAGCCAAATTGTGAACCTTAACCCGGTAACGCTGGCGATAATGCGCTTCCCCGCCCTCTACCGACTCCGCCAAGCTTCTATTCAAGCCGCCGGGACTCCCGGACCGGTGACCTTGGCCAGAGCCAGCGCCTTCTTCTGCGGCGAGACAGGCCTCAATTCCGCTGCGCCGAAGCCGACTTTCTCTGCCTTCGGGCGTCAATGCTTGATAAACCTGGATTCCCTCATTCATGTCCCGTCCCCCCCGAAGCTCAAAGTCAGTTATGTATTTCAAGGCGGCCCCTTTTTCGCCCGAAAAAAACAAAAAAAGGAGGGCATCCGCCCTCTACGCCGCCGCCCCCGGTTCATATAATAGAACATATCCGCTCCCGCACAGTAGAAAGAGCCGGCGGGTCCGGTTCAGCCCCCTTAAACCGGGCGGCGGCGTATCTTGCTTACAGCTCATCGTCCAGCGCGTCGGAGTCCAGATCCTCGAATTCGAAGCCTTCGGCTTCAAAATCGAAATCCTTGTCTTCCGGATCACTCTCGTCATTGCTGACGAATACGCGAACCTTGGTTTCAGCCACCAGCTCGGCCTCGAATTCGCGTTCCACCCGGATTGTTACGCTGCCGCCGCCCGGCGATACCCCCGCTTCCACACAGTTCGGCTCCTGCGTCGCCTCCGCAGAAACCTCCACGGTGGAAGCCCGGTGTTTCGGGTCGAGATACGAAAGCGAGATCGGCTCCACATAAGACACGGTCTCTTTCGCCACCTCGGTTTGCTTGTTTTTGTCGTACGAATACCAGATGTTGATATCGTAAGTACCGATTACCTCAATTCCGTTCCCGGCGGCAACCGCTTCGTACTGGTGGTTGATGATCCAAGCCCCCAAAATACTCGTCGGATGATGTGGCGGAGTTACGGTATGGGTTACGGTGGAGAACTTACGACCCTTGCCACAGATCGCTTTCGTAATGATCTCCCTTGTTTGGCGTTTATGGCCTAATGACATCTTTGAACCTCCTCCATACAATCATTCACTATCAAGTGTATGCAGGGCGATGGCCCAGAGTGACAACTATTTTGGGATAAGTTAATTAATTCGAAATATGAGCCTAAACGCCTGTATACGGCTTTATTTCGCCGGTTTTGCGCAAAAAAGAGACGGCCGTTTCCCCCTGATGGGCACAGCTGTCTCTTTCGATTTTTTGAAAAATAGAAAACAAAGGATGAAACGCAAAGCTATTCTCTTCCGGCCAGAAAAGACCGCGAAGCCAGCTGCCGGCGGGCGACAATGGGCGCCTTGTATTGTTTGGCGATTTTGAGATACAGCGCAAGCTCGCGGCACAACTGGAGAATGGCCGAGCGAACCTCGAACTCTTCCCTTGTAGTAGGCAGCTGCATTTCCCGGAACTCCTGCTCCAGCTTGTCCAGCAGCTTCTCCGTTCTTCCCGTGTACTCTTCATTCAACACGTCGCTGCTGAGCTGCTCGAACAGCTCGGCAACCATTTCGCCATGGGGCAAATGCTGGTATACCTGGGAGAGAAGCTGAATCATGTTCTGGATTGATTCCAGCTGCTCTTTGCGCATGTAAAAATAAACGTTCCACGCCTCGTCCGGATGAATGACGCTGTTCTCCATCTCCCTTGCCGCGGCCGTCAGGCCGCGCTGAACCGCACTGCCCGCCTGGATCAGCTCTTTGCCGTCCCAAATATACTGCGGATCGTGCAGCGTACTTGAAATTTGCCTGAAAATAATAGAGAACAGCCCATCCACCTCTTTGCGAATGGTGTACATCATTTCACCGGTCTTCGGCATGTAGATCAGGTTGACCAGACCGGCTGAACCGAGTCCGATCGCAAGCAATTCCACCTGCTGGATCAGTACATGAAGGTTTAATTCGGCTTGTCCAAACACCCGGAAGACGATGACCGAGCTGGTGACAATCCCTTCTCTAAAGCCTGCCCGTACAATCAGAGGGAAGCCGAACAGAACGAAGAGGCCGAGCACCCAGTAATGAAAGCCGAGCAGCCAGAACAGTCCGCAGCCAAAAAAGAGCCCGACCACCGAGGCGAAAAAGCGCGCCGTGATCGTCTTTACGCTCCTTTTCCGGGTCACCTCCACGCCCAGAATGGCCAGCAGACCGGCGCCCTGAGCATTCGGTATCCCCGCCGCGGCGGCCAGCATAACAGACAGCAGCGTTGCCGCAGCTGTCTTAACAACGCGAAACCCCATGAAATTACCCCGCTTTTATCATTTTGCGAAGCAAAGCAGACTTCGAAGCCTTTGGCGTAAGTACAGCTTATGAGTATCCGCTCCGAACGCTTACGTTTGCCGATAATTTTCATGGTACTTGATTTTCTGAAAACGCACAATACTTCCATTCCTGGCTTTCCGCCGTGCCTACCGCCGGAACAGCAGCACTTTCTCGATATAAACGACCAGTTGGTACATGGCGGTGGCGACAAAAGCGATAATGATCAGGCTGGACATCACGAGCGTAAAATTGAACACCTGAAAGCCGTATATAATGAGATATCCGAGCCCCGATTTCGCAACCAGAAACTCGCCTACAATAACGCCAACCCATGACATGCCGACATTCACCTTCAGGGTGGAGACGATGGCGGGAAACGAAGCGGGCAGAATCACCTTGAAAAATACCTGCCTCTTGTCCGCGCCGAACGACCGGACCACTTTGACCAGATTGGGGTCCACCCCGCAAAAGCTGTTGTAAACGACAAGCGTCGTGACGATAATCGTTATCGAAAGCGTCGTGACGACGATGGAAATGAAACCGGCTCCGAACATGACTATAAAAATAGGCCCGAGAGCCACCTTCGGCATGCTGTTGAATACGACCATATAAGGATCAAGCACCGCCGATAAAAAGGGCGACCACCAGATGGCGACGGCCAGCAGCGTGCCAAGCAGCGTTCCCAGCACGAAGCCGGTAGCCGTCTCGCCCAGAGTAATCCCCAAATGATGCCACAGGCTGCCGTCAGCCATATTCGCGTAGATCTGCCTAAATACTTTGGTCGGATAGCTGAACAGCAGCCGGTCGATCCAGCCCTGTCTTGCGGCGGCCTCCCACAGTGCAAAGAACAGCACAAGCAGGCTTCCCTGTACGGCTAACACGGCTCGATTCCGAAGGCGTTTCGCCCGCTTGAATTCCTCATGGCGGCGGCTCAGCCATTCCAAACGGGAAGCCTCAGCGGCGGTTCTCTCCGTTACCGCTTTATTCACAAGCATTCCCCTCACTTTGCTCTATCTTAAGGTGTTACCGGCTTCCCCCTGAGCCTTGCCGGTAAGCTCCATCTCCTTCCACAGCTCATGGAACAGCTCCGCAAATCCGGGCTGATCCCGGGCATAGAGAGGCGGCGTATTCGCGATTCCGTCTGGAATGTCGAACACCCGGCGAATCCGGCCCGGATTCCGCTCCAGCAGGATGACCCTGGTGCTGACTGCAATGGCCTCCGACAGATCGTGGGTCACAAGGACGGCAGTCTTTCCCCGTTTCCTCAGTGTCTCCGCCACCAGATCCTCCAATTGGAGCTTGATCTGATAGTCCAGCGCCGAGAACGGTTCATCCAGCAGCAGCAGTCCCGGATCGGTCGCTAGCGTCCGCACGAGCGCGACCCGCTGGCGCATGCCGCCCGAAAGCTGCCCCGGAAAATAATGCTCCTTTCCCTTCAGCCCCATATCCGCGAGCAGATCAAGCGTCTTCTTCCGGCCCGCATCGTCCAGCCGGCCGGTCAGTTCAAGCCCGAGAACCGCATTGTCCAGTATGCTGCGCCAGGGAAACAGATAATCCTGCTGAAGCATATACCCCACTTCGGGCGAGGGGCCGCTCACAGGACGGCCGTTCACAAGCACTTCTCCCCGTGAGGGCGGCATCAGGCCGGCGATAATCGACAGCAGCGTCGTTTTGCCGCAGCCGCTTGGTCCCACCAGGCTGACGAATTCGCCTTCCTCAATCTCAAGATTCAGATCCTCCACCGCAAGGGAAGCTTCCCTGTCACCCAGATAAGCGTGCGTGACCGATTTTAATTCCACGACCGGCGGCATACATGACCCTCCTTAACAAAAGGCGCTTTCGGAGCGAAATTAACAGGTTATTCGCCGCTTCCCGCCTTCTCCGCAAATGTGTTATCGACAATCTTGGACGCCGGCACCCGTTCTTTCAGCTCTCCCGCATTTTCAATCACATCAAGCAGATTATTCCATTCCTTGTCGTCAATGACCGGATTTTGGGCGTACGTGTCCTGGTCCTTGTAACGTTTGATTGCCGAGACTACGATTTCGCGGTCCGTATTCTCGAAGTAAGGCACGATCGCGCCGGCGATTTCCTCCGGACTGTGCCGCTTCACCCACAGCTGGGCTTTTTGCAGCGCATTGGTGAATTTTTGCACCGTGTCGCTATTTTTTCCGATATAGCTGCTCTTCGCCATAAACACTGTATACGGCAAATAACCGCTCTCGACACCGAATGAAGCGATTACCTTGCCCCGGCCTTCCCGTTCAAAGATCGACGCCTGCGGCTCGAACAGCTGCACGTAGTCCCCGGTTCCCGAAGCAAACGCGCTTGCGATATTCGCAAAATCAATATTCTGGATCAGCTTAAGGTCGGCAGCCGCATCGATCCCCTTCTTTTTCAGGGTGAACGCGCCGGCCATTTGCGGCATGCCGCCTTTTCTTTGGCCGAGGAAACTCGACCCTTTAAGCTCGCTCCAGTCGAAATTCGGATGGTCTTTGCGGGCAAACAGGAATGTGCCGTCTCTTTGCGTCAGCTGGGCGAAATTGATGACAGGATCGTCCGTCCCCTGCTGATAGACATAAATTGACGTCTCCGAGCCGACCAGCGCCACATCGATTGCTCCCGAAAGAAGCGCCGTCATCGTCTTGTCACCGCCGGGAATCGTCTGCAGCTCGACATCCAGCCCCTCCTGCTTGAAAAAGCCCTGCGACAGCGCCACATATTCAGGTGCATAAAAGACGGAACGCGTGACCTCTCCGACCTTCACCTTAACTGTTTCCGATTTGCCTCCGCAACCCGAAAACAGCGAGACGGCAAGCCCGATCGCCAGCAGCAGCGCCGCCCTTTTAGTTGTTCTGCCCATTGTGCAAATCTCTCCTTTCTCCCAAGGGTTCCCCCTTCTTGATCCGAGCCGCTTCGAAGCGGACGCCCCGCTTGCCCGCGGGATGATTTCAATATATGCGGATGCCTAGGATTTGGTTAAAGTAGAGAAGGAGAAGGAACAGAACCAGGGGAAAGTTCTAATGAAACGGGAATATGAAGAGATAAAGATATAACGAATCCATCAGGAAGGGGTGGGACATTCCGAATCAGTTTCGTGCTACAAGCGGTTTCAAATGTAGAAGCCACCGGAGGAAAGCGGAGCAGAACTGCTCTTTGCCCACAGGGGCCGCGGACATCCAATCCTCCTTCCCGCAGCTCATGCGAAGCAGCCAGCCGCAGGACAAATCGGCAAGAATGGACGCATAGTGAAAAGACCAGCCACCGCTGCCGCCGCTTTTGGTGCAAATGCGCAGCTCGCCGGTCAAGTGCCGGCTTTTAAAGCTTTTGGCAAACAGGGCGGACAAGCCGGGGTCGCCTGTTGCTTTCTCTATACGTTGGCTTAGCTCGCTCAATGAGCAGGAGGACGCCTTTTTTCGGATTTCATAAAATTCTTGTCTGGACAATAGAAGGGCGGGACTGTCCCCGCAGCTTGTTTTCGGGAGGGAAATACCATCCAGGAGGAGGGTGAGCACGCCGTCCAGATTACCGGCTTCCTTCAGTTCATAGGAGGAGCGGACCGATGTTTTATGACACACCACGGTGAGTCTATCCTTGCTCACAGACACGATCAGATCGTTCTCCGTACCTTGGCTGTTGTAGTGCAGGCGGCAGATCCGTTCTGTCTCATCCGTCAACCGGAGCAGCTCTCTTTTTTGGGACTCCTTCCCGCCTTCAGGGATCAAAAACCGCGTTAATTGCTTTGACTTATCTTCGTACACTGCGATCCGTTCCTTCCGGTTATCGGGTGAAATCTAGCAATCTTTATGTTATCATAAGCTAATTTTAAGGTAAAATTAAGAAAAAGCGGGTAATATCATTATCATGAAATAACTGTAACGAGGTGATTTCAAATGAGAATGCTGATTACGTTCCAGAATAAGCTTGTACCGGTCTATTTTACTACGGAAAACAAGCAGCCGACACAAAAAGTGCTAAGACTGCTGACCAGCGCCCTTGACCTTAAAATCAATAAAGGCAAGAATGCTCTTAAGAAATGTTTGAATTCTTTGATCAGTATTGAAATTAAAGGCTCAGAGGCCATTTTGCACAGTTTTAGCGAGAACGATTCCCTGGCGCTTTCCCTCTATTAAATAGCGGCGGGTCCGCATGTCTTACCGCAGCAAGAAAAAGCAACTTCCTTAAATTGGGAAGCTGCTTTTTTATTTTGGCCCTTCACATCTCTATAGACGAGCGCGGGCAGGTTTATCCGGTTTTGTGGTTGTTGTTCTCCGCCTTCTCCGCCCGTTGAATCCGAAGCTGAAACAGCTTGACCAAGTTGATCCTCGTCTGCTCGTGACAGTTGTCCAATTTCTTAATAATAAAACGGTCAATGGACATGTCAATCGCTCCTTTTAATCGTTCTGCAGGGTGTGCAGGAGAACATTCCCCGCCTGCCCGGTATCCCCTATATACCCGGACTGTTGCTTTTTAAACGGGGTGTTTGGGGTTCAATACCCGGCTTCCGGCCTCCTGGTCCAAGGCCGTAGAACCGGTAGGATTTGCCTATTTTCTATATCTAGATATGACGCTGATGAATAAACGCTACCATTCAAAGATGTAGAGGAGTGTCGAAACGGTAGCAGCCGAAATACAGGTCATCAACAAATTGTGAATTTTTTGCGGCCATAATGGATCGCCCCCGGGGCGCACTATATTCGCTTAATCCTCCGCTTCCCTCCGCCAGCCGTATTTCCGGGAGCGTGAGGAAGCCGATTTCTGCACCGGACCGGCCCCGCTTTTCCGCTTGGATTTGGCTTCCTTGGTGGCTTGAAACTGAAGCTCGCGCTGCGTCTTGCGGTAGCTTTGGAGCCGTTTCGCCTCCAGCTCCCCGCTGCGCACCGCCTCTTTAACAGCGCAGCCCTCTTCGCGTTCATGACGGCAATCCGCATACCTGCAGCGCTGCGAGAGCCGCCCGATATCGGCGAATGTGAGATCCAGCCCGCCTTCATCTTCCCACAGCTGAAGCTCCCGCATCCCGGGGGTGTCGACGATAACGCCTCCGTCCGGCAGAAGGAACAGCTCTCTGTGCGTCGTCGTATGGCGGCCTCTGCTGTCCCCCTCTCTCACATCCTGGGTCAGCTGAAGATCGGAGCCGCAGAGCCAGTTGACGAGCGTCGATTTGCCGCAGCCGGACGACCCGGTCAGGGCGACCGTCCGTCCCTCCCCGAGGTAGCGCTGCAGGGACTCGCGCCCGCTGCCCGTATGCGCGCTGACCGCATGCACCGGAACGCCAGGAGCGGCCAATTCCATGTCCGCGATCTTGGCCTCAGGATCGGGGCATAAATCGGCCTTGGTCAGCAGGATCACGGGCGATGCCCCGCTGTTCCAGGCCATGATGAGATATCTCTCCATGCGCCGGAGATTGTAGTCGTCATTCAGCGCGCTAACGAGAAACAGCGTATCGACGTTGGCCGCAACAATCTGTTCCCGCGGCTGGCTTCCGGCCGCCCTCCGGGAGATGACGCTTCGGCGGGGAAGCAGGCTGTGAATAATAAGAGGCCCGCCGTCCGCGCTTTTGGCCAAGATCCAGTCGCCGACAGCCGGGTATTCACCGGAGGCTTCAAGGGAGTGCCGCAGCCTGCCGGGCAGTTCTCCCCACTGCTCTCCGTCATCGGTCGTTATGCGGTATTTGCTCCCGAAATCTCCCGTAATCCGTCCGGGGATGAGAGCTTCCCAAGCGGTGTCCTGTATTCCCAAACCATTCCATTGATTGATCCAATATTCGTTCCATCCGTATTGCCGTATCGTCATGCGATACCTCCATTTGCAGTTTTTTGTTGGTGCATCCGGGGCAAGCGCGCAGCGCAAAAAGCCCGCCGGAAACGAGTAACCGTTCCGGCGGGCTGGAAGAGCCAGGGAGCCCTTAGCTCAAGGGACGCCCTGGCCTATCGCTTTATGTCCGTAAGCAGCAAGGTCTCACAGGCCTCAAAACGCTGCTTGGACGTGCGTATATGGACCAACTCCACGAGTCTTATCCGCATACGCAAAAAAGCCGCCGGAACCGATACGGTCCCCGGCGGCGCTGATGATAGCACTAATGTGCGCGCTTAAGCTGCTTGCGTCCTAACGCCCACAGCCTGTTCCCGGAAGACACGTATTCTGAGCAGAAACAACCGACAAATTCCAAGCCGTATAAACTGTCATATTACATCTCTCCTTCCGGTAATTTATGGTGTCATCATAAACGCCCTAGCGTATCGCTGTCAACCCCGACGTTTCGCCAGATTATAAAATGCTCCGCAGCTCGTTGAGCTCGTCTATCGTCTTCCAGGGCTTTACATCCAGCTTGTCGTCCCAGGAATGGTTGCGGCGAAGCCAGATGCCCTTCATTCCGGCGCGTCCCGCGCCCCAAATATCATTCACCGGATGGTCGCCGATGAATAGGGTCTCATCCGGGCCGTATCCCAGCCTGTCCAGCGCCAGGCGGTAAATGGCGGGGTCAGGCTTGCTGATTCCGGCCTCGCCGGAAATCACGATCGATTTGAAATGGCCGCGCAGGCCAAGCAAATCGATTTTTCCGTGCTGGATGTCGCTTTTTCCGTTCGTCAGAAGCCCGAGCACGTAGCCGCCTTCCCTCAGATAGTCCAGCGATTCGGCCGCATGCTTCATAAGCGCGCCATGTGCGGAATAATTCAAATCATAGAACGCGCGGATCTCCGCGGCCGAAACGGCTTCTCTCCAAGGCAGAACCTCGCTGAGCTCCCGGAAAAACCCGTCTTTGTCCCGGTACCCGTCGGCGTCCCTGACGATGATATCTTCCATAATTTCCAGCTGCTGGTCCGGCTCAAGATGGCCCAGAAAATGGGAGACGAACTGCGCGGCGAAGCTTCGAAAGGTCCGATCCCTGTCCATTAGCGTATTGTCAAGATCAAACAGTATAGCTTTTATGGTTTCCATGCCTGATTCCCCTTGTCTTTCTATATGAGTCTTGCCCGTACAGCGGGCTCTCAGGAATCATTGTACTATGGCGCTCATGAAGAAGAAAAGACCGCTGTCAGCAAGGAGGTGAACTTTATCCCTTCCTTTTTGAACAACGGCCCTCGACTTATGGTTCCCGTCTGGTGGCGGATCATGAAACGATTCATGGCGATTCTTTACTTGAAATGCTCGGCGCGGTGGGTCAGCATCAATTCATCTGCAGTGATGTACAGCGGAAACGGCGGCGTTTCCTTCAAATATCTTTGACTGGACAGCAAATGATAGTGAACCTCGGGAAGCGAAGCTTCTTCACGAAGGGGCAGCTTGCCGGTATCGCTAATGTAGTTGTCGACGGCCAGTTGCACCATATCAAGAAAATAGGGAATATCCTTATCCGCTTCCTCAAAAATTTCAAACGTTTCGCGGGACATATAGAACTTCTGCTCGGTTTTTCCGCCTAAGTAGCGGGCCAGCCTGGACAAATCGATGCTTTTATCATCCTTCATCAGAACGGTGCGGTTGATTGCGGCGGGCATATCTTTTTCAAATTGGCGCACGGCCTGCTTAACTTCCGGCAAGGTTACGGTGATCAGGCGGGGGTCGGGTTCTTTCTTAAACCTTTTAAAAAGCATGTTGAAAGACTCCTTTCTTGCAAAAGATAACGCTTACAATTCTATAATATTCTATACTCCAAATTTTAATCAATTAAAACTCAAGCCTTCACAGAACTGTAAAATATTTTAGGCAATTATTTGACAGATTCCCAGTGTGTCCATATTTCCCGCGGATTCAGTTCATACTTGTCGTTTTCCCTGTACATGAACTGATGCATGATGAACTCGCGGCGGATGGTGGCATAGTCGTCATGGTACTGCTTGATAAATTCGTTGATTTCCTTCTCGCTGTAAACAACGCCAGGCTTCAACTGTTCGACAATATACTGCAGTGCGATCAGTTTTTTCTTGTATTGCGCCGGAATCTGCCGCAGGCGGCCGTCCTTGGCAAAGAAATTACGGATCACCGATTCCTTCAGATTATGCTCCTTGCTCTCCACTTCCATCTCACGTGCCCCCTTGTCAAAAATAAACCGCAGCGACGCCTCCCCGCCTTCCCGGATAAACTCCGGATTCAGCGTGAAGTAAACGGTGTTCTTGTCGCGGCGTTCCTTGATAAGCGCCGCAGTGCGCAGCTTGGACGCATGGTGTGTCACCGTTGGCTGCGACAGATTCAGCTTCTCCGCCAGCGCCTGTCCGTGCATTTCTCCTTTCGACAGCAGCAGGAGCATGCGCAGACGGGTCGGGTCGGCGAGGGCTTTGTGGTAACCAACAATTTTTTCAAGCTGCAAGGCGGACACTCTCCTTTGGATGAATATCATTAGATATATATCTAATTATACACAAGTCAAAGCTTTTTTGCAATTGGAAAAGGGCCTCCCCTCTCCTCTGGAAAAAAGGCATAAATTGAGGTAGGATTTACTTTACACGTTTCTGACGAAGACAGAAAATGCGAGGAAACTACGGGAGGTTATCCGCTTTATGCATGATGTGATTATAATCGGAGCCGGGCCCTGCGGCTTGTCCGCCGCTATCGAATGCCGCCGCCAGGGCCTTTCCGCGATCATTGTGGAGAAACATTTTATCGTCCATTCCATCTACCTGTATCCGACTCATATGCAGTTCTTCAGCACTCCGGAGCTGCTGGAAATTGGCGATGTACCATTTACGACACCGAGCGAGAAGCCGTTTCGCCACGAGGCGCTCGTCTATTACCGCAAGGCGGCCGAGAAGCACGGCCTGGAGATCGCCGCTTATGAAGAAGCGACCGCAATCGAGCGGCTCGAAGACGGGACGTTCGGCGTAAATACGGTGAACCGGCGCGGAGAGAGCCAAACCCGGCGCGCGGCCGCCGTCGTGATATCCACCGGCTATTTCGATCAGCCGAACTGGATCGGCATTCCCGGCGAGGATTTGCCCAAAGTGACCCATTATTTCGAAGAAGCTCATCCGTACACCGGCATGAAAGTTGCGATTATCGGTGGCAGCAATTCTGCGGTCGATGCGGCCCTGGAACTGATGCGGGTCGGAGCGGAAGTCGACATGATTTACCGCGGGGACAGTATCTCCGCGAATATCAAGCCTTGGGTGCGTCCGGTCTTTGAAAGCATGGTGCAGAAGGAAAAAATCCGGCTCCACCTTTCGTCCAGCGTCACCGCAATCACGGAGGACTCGGTAACGGTATCCTCCGCTTCGCCGCAAGCAACCTACACATTGGACAATGATTTTGTTCTGGCAATGACCGGCTTCAGGCCCGACCGCAGGCTGCTCTCCTCCGCAGGCGTCATTATGGACGACGAGCTGGATAAGCCGTTGTTCGACCCGGCGACGATGGAGACCAACATTCCGGGCGTATACGTGGCGGGAGTCATCGCTTCCGGCCGCAACGCCAACGAGATCTTTATCGAGACGGGACGCAGGCACGGAGCGCTGATCGCCGGGCATCTTGCCGGGAAACGGCCGACCCAAGACAAGGAGCTGAGCTGACGAATGGATTATACTTCCCTGCTTCTTCTGGGGCTGGCCGGCCTTGGCATCATCAGCAGCAACTCGACCGTGACCATCGCCATGGTGGCGCTGCTGCTTGTGCGGCTGCTCGGTCTGAACCAGGCCTTTCCCTGGCTTGAAAAATACGGGCTGACCGCCGGCATCATCATCCTGCTGATCGGCGTCATGTCGCCGGTGGCAAGCGGGCGCATTTCACTGCACACCGTAGGGCAAGCGTTCCTGCACTGGAAATCGCTGACCGCCATCGGCATCGGCATCCTCGTCGCCTATCTTGGAGGCCGGGGAGCAGCGCTGATCGGCAGCCAGCCCACAATTGTCGCCGGTCTATTGATAGGAACGGTCATCGGAGTGGCCGTCTTCAAAGGCGTTCCGGTCGGACCGCTCATCGCCGCGGGCATCCTGTCGCTCATCATCGGGCGCATGTAACGGAATACCCGCTTATTGACTTTTGTTCCGTACAGTGTTTTGATATTTTTAAAACCAAATTCAGGATTACTGCTGCACCCGAACTTCAGGAGGATAAAGATGTCAAGACAATTTGTGACGGAATCCGTGATGATGGCCATATACGGCCAGCTGCTGGTTCCGAAAACTCCGGTGGAATATATCGTTCCTTACACAACCATACTGGAACTGTACGAGCTTCGGGAGAGCAGCGAGCCGCTGATGAATATTCCCGACGACGACCAGCATGTCAAGGCCAAGATTGGTGAGCTGATCGCCTATTTCGAGCAGCCGCTCAACCAGAAAAAAATCCGCCGCTGCCTGAACGTGCCGTGGGCCAAGAGCCCGGCGATTCTGCTCGGCGAGCAGGCCCAAATCACCGTCATTAACAGCGTGGACAATGCCAGCTACGGCGAGACGTTCGACCCGATTGAGACCGAGCTTCTCCTAACTTCGCAGCGGTTGAAGATTCCGATTCTGACCGACCAGTTCGAGATGATCCACCGGATCATCGACGGCGGCGTTCCGGTAACGGTATACGATATCGACGATTTTGAATTCGCCATGGAAGAAGAATCGTTCAGACGCTCCCACTAAGGGAGCTTTGCTTTCTTCCGTCAAGCTTAAAAAGCGGGACCGGGCAAGGAGAATCCTCCTTTGTCCGGTCCCGCTTGTTTGTGTTTGGCATTGCAGGGTTGTTAAATAGGGTTTCCCCTTTATTTATTGGCGCTTCCGGCGGCTGTGGGAGCTTCTTCCCCAGTGGTCGATGGGACATACCGATAGTCAATGTCATCTTCTTCCGCCGAATAGATAATCGACAGATCATACCCGTCCATATACCACAGGTCCTGCTCCTCCATGTAGAATACAACCCCTTCGGAGGCGGTTTCAAGACCCGGGCGTCCCGGTGGTTCCACGGCAATGCCCAGCGAAAATCCGGGATGAAGCCCGCCTCCGGAGCTGTACCGGGGAAACAGGCGGATATGGGCGCCGTCCGTCAAGCCGAGTTCCCGCTTGAACCAGGAGGCGGCTTCAGGACTGACCGAAATGCTCATAAAGCTTTCAACTCCTTTGTCTATTACTTTTATCATACCTTAATCCAAGCTCTATTCCAATCGCCTGCAGAATATAGCGAATCGTTAAAATTCTTTTTTTGTTCGAAAATATGTTTGACAAATTTGCAGAGCCGGTGATAAACTCGGAGGTAGCGAAACGTTGCAAATTATTTCCAATCTTAACGAAAGGGTGATCTCGGTGTTTACATTTATGGATATTCATCGCACTATTGTCGGCAGCCTTATCCAACCGAATACCGAAGCAGCCCTGCAGGTGAATCTTTCCCGGAAGCGCGCGTTCTAGCCGCTTTTTGTTTCGGGAAGCCGAACATTTTCCTCGCCGGCGCTGTTACGCGCCGTGCGCATGATACGTTTGAGATCCAGGCATATCGTCCGTTAACGGATGGTATGCCTTTTTTGCTGCTTTCCGAAGCTGATCCGCCTTGTCCTTGAAACTCTTGCCGACGCCACTCTTACCCCCGAAAGGAAGGGATTGTTCATGTTTTCTGTATTACAAGATCTCGGCTGGTTCTTCCGCCGGGAGAAGAGGCGCTATACGATTGGCCTGGTCGTGCTGATTATTGCCGGCATCGTTGAACTGCTGCCCCCGCGCCTTCTGGGTTCCGCCATTGATGAAATTGTACGCGGCACCATCACCACAGGTTCACTGATCAAGTATATTGCCATGATTATCGCCCTGCTTCTGCTCATCTATTGGATTACCTACATATGGATGCGCAGCTTATTTGGAGGATCGAATCTGGTCGAACGCCTGCTGCGTACCCGCTTTATGAATCACCTCCTTACATTGACGCCCTCGTTCTTCGAGCGAAACCGCACCGGCGATTTGATGGCCCGCGCCACCAACGATATCCGGGCAGTATCCGTCACCGTAGGCTTTGGTATGCTGACGCTCGTCGACTCGACCATTTTTTTCGCCGTCGTACTGCTTGCCATGGGCTTTCTGGTGAGCTGGAAGCTGACCCTGGCCGCCGTGCTGCCGCTGCCGCTGATCGCAGTAGCCATGGTGATCTACGGCCGGGCGATTCATGACCGTTACACCCTGGCCCAGGATGCCTTCGGCGATATGAACGACCAGGTGCTGGAATCCGTATCAGGCGTGCGTGTCATTCGCGCCTATGTGCAGGAACGTCTGGATGAGAAGCGCTTCGGGGCAATCACCGATGACGTCTACCGCAAAAATATGGCCGTAGCCCGGGTCGACTCGTTTTTCGAACCGACGATCCGGTTCTGCGTAGGGCTGAGCTACATCATCGGACTGACGTACGGCATTTATCTCGTTCTCCGCAATCAGATCACTCTTGGCGACCTCGTATCGTTCAACATGTACCTTGGGATGATCGTCTGGCCGATGTTCGCCATCGGCGAGCTCATCAACGTAATGCAGCGCGGCGGCGCCTCGCTCGAACGGATCGATGAAACGCTGAACGCCGTGCCGGATGTCCGGGACCCGGACCATACGGTCGCCGTATCCGAACCGGGCATGATTGAATTTAACAATGTGACGTTTCGCTATCCGTCTTCAAGCATTGATAATTTGACCGGCATCAGCCTGTCGCTGTCCAAGGGCGAAACGCTGGGCGTCGTCGGCAGAACCGGCAGCGGCAAATCGACGCTGCTCAAGCAGCTGCTTCACGAATACCCGACCGGAACCGGGGATATTCACATCTCGGGCGTTTCGATCGAGAAGATTTCGCTTGACCGTCTCCACAGCTGGATGGGCTATGTGCCCCAGGAACAAATCCTGTTCTCCAAAACCGTGCGCGAGAATATCCAGTTCGGACTTGTGGGCGCAAGCGACGATAAGATTCTGGGGGCTATTACCACCGCCGCCTTCCGCAGCGATCTGGACACATTGGAAAGCGGGCTGGATACGCTTGTTGGCGAGCGCGGCGTCTCTCTGTCCGGAGGCCAGAAGCAGCGGGTTTCACTGTCCAGAGCCTTTATCGCCGAGCCCGAAATCCTGATTCTGGACGATGCGCTGTCGGCGGTGGACGCCCGGACCGAAGCGCAGATCGTCGATAACATCCGGTCTCAAAGAGCCGGCAAAACCACCCTTATTTCCACCCATCGCCTCTCCGCCGTCGAGCATGCCGACCAGATTATCGTGCTGGATAACGGGCAGATCATCGAACGCGGAACCCATGCGGAGCTGCTTGAGCTGAACGGCTGGTACCGCGAGCAGTATGAACGCCAGCAGGTGGAGAATAATCTGGGGTAAAGAACAACAAAGGGTTCACTGAATTAAATTGTTCACTATTCACCTGGGAGGTGCCATCCATCTTGAAACAACAAACAGGCAGACGCCTGCTGCAATACGCGCTGCATGCGAAGACCACGTTCATCGCAGCGCTCCTCCTGCTCTCCATCGGGGTCGCGGCGGAGCTGGCGGGCCCTTTCATAGCGAGAAGCATGATCGACAATCACATGCTTGCGATTGAACGGCCTTACTTCGAGACATCACCGTCTGACAATGCCGCTTTGTACAACAATGCCTATTACAAACGCGGAGACCGGTTTAAGCCGGGAGAACCACAAGGCCGCGAGGTCCGTCTGCTGCAGGTCGGCCGAAGCTTCTATTTCATCGGCGAGCCCGTCGCAGACGCTGGCGGAGAGCGCCATTTTGAAAACGGCCAGATCATCATCGACAGCGCCAGTGGCAAAGCAAGCTATCCGGCTGTTAAACTGACGACGGATGAATTGTTCGCTTTTTACAAACCGGAGCTCCCGTCCATTTACAAGCTTGTCGGACTGTTCGGAATGTTCCTGGTCATCTCGATTTTCGCTGAATTCGGCAAGACCTACTGGCTGCAATCCTCGGCCAACCAGGTCGTCCGCCGTCTGCGTACGGATGTGTACGCGCATATTCAGCGGCTTCCGGTCTATTTTTTCGATAATTTGCCTGCAGGCAAAGTGGTGTCCCGGGTAACCAACGATACGGAAGCGGTCAAGGAGCTGTTCATCGCCGTATTGTCGAACTTCGCCAGCGGAATTATCAACATTATCGGGGTCTATACCGCCCTGTTCCTGCTGGATGTCCGACTTGGAATGATCAGTCTGTTCATCGCCCCGGTCATCGTGGTCTGGGTCATTCTGTACCGGAAAATTGCAACCAAATACAACACAATCATCCGCTCCCGCCTCAGCGAGATAAACGCCATTATCAATGAGTCGATTCAAGGGATGTCCGTGATCCGCATCTTCCGCCGCCAGAAGCAGAGGCTGGACGAATTCGAGACGCTCAACGAAGACTACTTGAAGTACCAGAACAAAATGCTGAATCTCAACTCGCTGACCTCGCATAATCTGGTTGGTGCGCTGCGCAGCCTTTCTTTCGCGACGGTACTGTGGTATTTCGGCTTCGGAAGTCTTGGCGGCGGAACGATTGTCTCACTGGGCGTACTCTACGCGTTCGTCGATGTGCTGGGCCGGATGTTCCAGCCGATTATCGGCATGGTCAACCAGCTTGCGAATCTCGATACCTCAATGGTTTCGGCAGGGCGTGTATTCAAGCTCATGGACGAACCCGGGGAGAAGGTAACCGACGGCCAAATGCCACGCTACCAAGGTAATGTGGTGTTCAAGGATGTCTCCTTTGCCTACAAAAAAGACTTTGTCCTCCGCGACATTTCCTTTGAGGCCCGTTCCGGCGAAACGGTCGCTCTGGTCGGCCATACCGGGTCCGGCAAAAGCTCGATCATCAATCTGCTGTTCCGTTTCTACGATCCGCAGCGCGGCTTCATCTCCATCGACGGGCAAAAGACGACGGACATTCCGAAGCAGTGGCTGCGGAAGCATATGGGCATCGTCCTTCAGGACCCCTTTCTGTTCACCGGAACGATCGCTTCGAATGTCAGTCTCGATGACGAGAGCATTTCGAGGGAAAAAGTGGAATGGGCGCTCAGGGAAGTCGGCGCGGACCGGCTGCTAGCCCATCTGCCGCAGGGCTTTGACGAGCCGGTCGTGGAAAAAGGCAGCACGCTGTCCGCAGGGCAGCGCCAGCTGATCTCCTTCGCCCGTGCGCTCGCCTTTGATCCGGCGATCCTCATTCTTGATGAGGCGACTTCCAATATCGACACCGAGACGGAGAGCCTCATCCAGCAGGCGCTTGAAGTTCTGAAAAAGGGGCGGACGACGTTCATTATCGCCCACCGCCTGTCGACAATCCGCAGCGCAGATCAAATTCTCGTCCTGCACCGCGGGGAAATCGTCGAACGGGGCAGCCACGATGAGTTAATGGCACTTGGCGGCCGGTATTACCGGATGTATCAGCTTCAGACCGGCTCCGCCGTACAGAATGCGGACACCGCTCCGGCCGCCAAGGCTGCTCCGGCCATCCCTGTTCCGGCTCATATGCAATCGGCGGGACGCCAAAGCTAACTTTGTTCGGCTATTCGATTCGGTGAAATTACTGCAACAGCCATTCCTATGTGCCGACCCCTGTCCGACCGGACGGGGGTCTTCTTCATTTAACTTTCATTGCAAACAGAACGCATGTTCGTTATAATAAGATCATCATTTATTGAAAACGGAGTGAAGAACTCTTGATCAGTTACAATATATCCAAACGCCAGGCGGCGCATTTTCTGCTGAAGCACCAGCGGCTCGGGCCTTATCGGCTGCCGGAAGGGAGAGAAAGCGTGTACCGCTATATCCGGCATGTCAACTGCATCCAGTACGACCCGCTGAATATAACGGGTCACAATCATGAGCTGGTGCTTCAGGCCCGCATCCCCGGCTTTACATCCGAAATGGCCCAGGAGCTGCTGTATCAAGACCGGCGGCTGCTCGACGGCTGGGACAAGAATATGTCGATCTACTGCACGGAAGATTGGCCCAGCTTCCGCAGACTCCGGGACAGTTCGGCGGCCCGTTACGGCTCCAATGAATCCGTAATGGCGCTGGTTCAGGAAATCCGGGCAGAGATTGCGGAGCGGGGACCGCTCTCCTCTCTTGACATGGGCGGGAAGGACAAGGTCAATTGGGCCTGGGCACCTGCCCGGCTGTCCCGCGCGGCTCTGGAGAGCATGTATTTTTGGGGCGAGCTGTCCATTCATCACAGGGTACATACGCGCCGCTATTATGATTTCTCGGCCAATCTGCTGCCGAAAGAACTTCTTGAAGCGCCGGAGCCCAATCCGTCCGAGGAGTCGTATCAGGACTGGTACGTGCTTAGGAGGATCGGGGCGATCGGTCTCTTATGGAACCGCGCCGGGGACGGCTGGCTAGGCATAAGCAATCTCAAGACCGCGGATCGGGCCGGCGCCATCCAGCGGCTGCTGCTGGCGGATTCCATCCGGGAAGTGAGAGTGGAGGGAATCAAGCCCCCGCTATTTGTCCGGACTTCCGACGCTGCCGAGCTGGAAGCGATTCTGAAGTGCGAACCCGGCAAGAGCCCGTTCGACAGCGGACATTTTGCCGCTGCTATAGCCCCCCTCGACAACCTGATTTGGGACAGAGAGCTGATCCGTCAACTGTTCGGATTTCAGTACCGCTGGGAGGTGTATAAGCCGGCCGGAGAACGCCAGTACGGATACTATGTGCTGCCGCTCCTGTATGGCGACCGCTTTGCCGCCAGATTCGAGCCCGTGTTGGACCGGGCATCCGGGAACCTGATCCTGCGCAACTGGTGGTGGGAACCCGATGAGGGCCCCCTCAGTTCCGGCTTAATGGCGGCAGCGAAGTCGGCGGTCACCACGCTTGCCCGCTCATTGGGAGCGGCAAGAATTGCAGTCCCGCCGTCCGTGGCCGCCCAGAGCGGTATCGGCGAGTGGGATGGAGATCTTGAAAGTTGATTTCCGCTTAAATCAACAAAGCCTCTACCGGCATTCCCGCCAAGGCAGAGGCTTTATTCACTTCCATTCATGTATGGCGATGTTTCAATGGGGCGGGAGGAAAATCTCCAAGCAAATCCTCTTCTTCCAATTTGCCTTCCAGTCCCAGCTTCCGGTAGAGCTCCGTACAGTATCCTTGCAGCTTCAGCTCCAGTGCGCCAGCTTTATTCTTGAACCTCTTCAATTCCCTGATGATACGGGCTCGGCCCGAAGAAGTAAACGTATCCTGAATGCGTTCCTTGAAATAATCGTGAACGATATAATTTCTCTGCTTCCAGACATGGTGCAGCTGCGCGGTCTCAGCCTCCGAGAATGGGAAATGATGCTGGATTTCCTTGATGAGCTGGCCGAGAGAATTGCCGAGCTTGCGTTGATACAAATCCGCCAAGTCCGCTTCGGACGGCAAGGTGCCCTGGGATATCTTTGTCAGCAGAAGGAGATTGGTGAGCTGCTGCTCCAGCGCCTGACAGTAATAAACGGCCAGACCGAAATAGGCGAACAGTTCTTTGGATTGTTCACTCTCCGGTAATTGTGTGTCCTCCTTCATCTGTCCTCCGTAGTCATGTTTCGTTATGGATTTAATCATTCGGTGCTTATGTATGTACAATAATTCGCCAAGCTCCCTTTGATTACCTCTCTCTATTGTAATATCAGCGTTCCACAAAAATCAAAGGCCAGCATTCCTAAAGAAGCTGGCCCATTACCTATTTAAAAGATTCGTTGTCCCTTTTATCCTCAGATCATAACAGCGACGGCGTCGCTTATTTCGCGGCAGGCTCTCGCACATTCCAGACAAGCATTGATACAGTTCCGGCAGTGCGTTTGCTCGTACCGGCCGCACTCTCTTGCTGTAGCTTCGCAGATATCCGCGCACAGACGGCAAATTTCGGCGACGAACGGACTTTGGCGGGTCATTGCCTGAATCGCGTACGCGCAAATATCGGCGCATTCCCGGTCCATCCGGATGCAATCCCGCAGCAGTGCAAGGTCGTATTCTTTCAGGCTTGAGACATAGCTGAAGTTACAGGCGTTCATACATTTAAGACAAGCCTCAATGCAGTCCTGGTACTGAATTCGGGTCATAGCCTTCAACCTCCTGCAATCTGATGTTGTATGCCATTGTATTAACCTTTGACCAAAGAGACGAATCACAGGGGGGACATCCCCGGGGCCCCTCTAATGACTTTCCTCAAGCCGTTTGACCTTGACAACGAATAGCTACAAGCTTCTTTTTACAGCCGCCGGACGTTCATAGCCTCGCCCTTCCAAGCGCAGCAGTTTCTTCCGTAATTCCCCTGACGAGAAATGTTCTCCGATAAAAACCGCCACATCACGAACCTCTCCCTGGGGAGTGATTTTAATAAAATCCGACTCGCGGTAAGCGTATTGAAACAGGAAACGGCCGGAAGTATCGTTGAAGGTCAGCACGCCTTTCGCTCTGTATACGTCGGACGGTAATTCCTTCAGAAATGCTTCGAATTCCACGCTGTTAATCGGATTAGTGAAAAAATGCGTATACGCCATCACATGGTCGTGAGAAGCACGGCCCGTGCCTTCGGCGGCTATTTCTTCATTCTCCGGCAAGTCCTCTCCACCTGCTCCGGAGCCGGCAGAAAGCTTCTGCGGCGCCCCGCCAGAGGTTTCCGCCAGCGATATGCTGTCCGCATTATCGAGCAGATTGTGCAAATTCACTTCGCACCGCACCGCCGGGATAATCTCGGCGTACGCATTCCATTTGCGAAGCACACCGTTAACTTCCTCCGCCTCTTCCGCAATTACACGATCCGTTTTATTCAGAATAAGCACGGAAGCGCTGCGGATTTGCTCCTGCATCAGCCGGTAAGTGGCTCCCTTCTGCTCTCTGTGCAGCTCCAGCAGATGAGCCGCGTCGACTACGGTAATCAAGCCCTTCAGCTCGACTTTGCTATACAGCGACGTTTCGGTAACGTTATCGATGATATCGAGAGGGTTAGCCGCGCCCGTTGCTTCGATAACGATCACATCGGGCGATTCTCTCTTCATCAGCGTTGTCAGCTCCGTGCTGAGATCAACGCTTGCTGAGCAGCAGATGCATCCGGACAGAAGCTCGGCCATTGGCACGGATTCGCCGACCAGCATGCCGTCAAAGTTAACGTCGCCGAGTTCGTTCATGACGACGGCCGGACGCATACCTTCGTTTTTCCAATAATCAAGCAGCCTGTACAGCAGAGTCGTCTTCCCGCTGCCCAGAAATCCTGACAATATATATACAGGAACAGCATTTTCCGTCATTTCAAATCTCTCCCCGTGTTCTGTTCTGTAAGCGAGTGTACTACATTCCTGGACAGGGAAGCAACCCGACGAAATCCATTGTAAGCATTATTCAGGTAATTAATAGAATTTTGATCGTTCTCGTTTCTGAGCTTACGTTTTCTTGCAGCCGCTGTTCCATTCCTCTATGATAAGGGCATGCGAATTTACATGAAAAACATGCGTCAAGGAGTGATATTACCGATGAGTTCAGTCGAACAGCACCGGAAGGAAGCCCCGGATTCGGTCAACTGCTATATCATTACGGTCTCGGACACCCGGACAATGGATACGGATAAGAGCGGCCAGCTCATCGAGACTTTGCTTGAAGAGTCAGGCTATCATGTGGCCGGGCGGACCATCGTAAAGGATGACTACGACGATATCCGTGAACTGATTCACATCTGCGCAGCAGACAATGCCATTGAAGCAGTGCTGCTCACAGGCGGCACCGGCATAGCTCCAAGAGATTCCACCTATGAGGCAGTCGAATCACTGCTGGACAAGACGATGCCGGGTTTTGGCGAGATTTTCCGCTACCTGAGCTTTGCCGAGGACATCGGAACCGCGGCCATTCTAAGCCGGGCGGTTGCCGGAACGATTGGAAGCACCGCTGTATTCTCCATGCCCGGATCGACCGGAGCGGTCAAGCTGGCACTGACCCGGCTGATCATTCCCGAGCTTCGGCATGTGATGCGGGAGATTTACAAGTCTTCCTGAAACCAGCTTCCCTTTCTTTCGCCGTACCCTTCTCATGCCAGCCCCCTTTCTTGCCGGACCTGACCGAAGGTCCGGTTTTTCGCATTGACAATTCCAAATTTACCCTATAAAATATTGAACACTTTTCGCGAAAGTGGTTTTTGATTAACCATTTGGTTAATCGGAAAGGAATAAAATGAGCTCATCATCTTCCTTGGATCATAAAATCAAAACCGTTGTCAGTCCCTTCCATGAAATGCTGTGCAGCCTGCATGTCCTGTGCCAGCCGGAGCATCATCCAAGGCGGGTTCAATGGTCGCAGGAGCTGTTGAAAGCCATGCCTTCCGATCTGAGGGACAGCATCCGGCAACTTGGTGAACGCACCGATGTCTGGACCGCATTAATGGATCTGGCAGATCATTCCGGAGAGCCAATGACCTGCCGCAAAGGCATAGAGGCCCTGAATAGTCTGCCGGATGCCGAACTGGTTCATCTGGCTTTAAACAATACGGTGCCGATCGGAACGATCATCCAGTGGATGCACGGAATTCGCGGGCTGGAAGAGGAGGAATTGGAGGACGCCGGGCTATCGCTGCTGGACTCGCTGGAGCCTTTTCGGAGACTCCTCACCGATACATTGACGCAGTATGAAGAGTCCTTTTTTCGCCGGGAATGGCAGATGGTTCAGCCTTGGGTGCAGACGGCCGCCGCGGCCTTTCAGCAAGAAGCCGAGCAATCCGCGGAAAAAGCGATCTCTTCCCTCCATCCGCGTCTGTTTGCGGAAAAAGGAACGATTACCGCCCAAAAAGCGAAAAGCTACCATTTTGCCTATGACTGCCTCGAGCATATTTATGTATTTCCCAGCACCTTCATCTTTCCTCATCTCTTAATCGGCTGGTACGGAAAAGCTCTCTTTCTCCCGCTTGCCGTCGACATTCCGGAGCTGCCGTACAACGATTCTCCGCCGGCGGATCTGCTTCTGCGTTTCAAGGCGCTTGGCGACGAAACCCGGCTCAAAATCGTGAAGCTGCTGTGGAAAGGACCGCACTGCACGAAGCAGCTTGCTCCCGTTCTCGGCATTTCCGAAGCGGCCGTTTCCAAGCATCTGAAGCTTCTGTCCGAAGCCGGCCTGATCCGGGCCAAGCGCCGGGGAAGCTATCAATTTTACTCTGCCGACAAAGAGGAAATGGAGATGATGCTCGTGCTGCAAAGACAGTTTCTGGAGCAGTAACTTTATTTTGAGCCGTAAAAAGGAGCGCTTGAACATGTGGCATACCGCCCTCGCGACAATGGTCCGGAACCAAAGATCCAATCTCAGGGCCTACCCCTGGACCTTTACCCTCGGCCATATTATTGATGGAACGTATCTCGTTCTTGTCACTTATTTTTCATATGTATATTTAATTCAAGGCGATATTCAATCCCGATTTGCCGCATATACAGGCACCTCCGATTATTTGACATATGTGATTATCGGCGGGGCGCTGAATCTGTTTTCGGTCAGTATGATGATGAATGTGTCGAGAGCGCTCATTACGGAGTGGCGGGAAGGGACGCTTGAAGCGCTGCTGCTCTCCCCTTCCAGCCGCTTCGGGTATTTTGCGGGAACCGCCGTTCAGCAGCTCTTCCGCAGTCTGTTTGAGCTTGGGGTCGTGCTGATTTTTGGCATTGCAGCAGGCCTCAGGCTGCCCGATTTCGATCCTTGGTCCGTGCTGATCGGGGTCTTCGCCTATCTGCTTTCCTGCCTTACAATGGGGCTGCTGCTTGGCTGCGTGATGCTGTATTCCCGGGATACCTATTTTGTGCAAAATACACTGTTCGTGCTTACCGCTCTCTTGTGCGGATTCCAGTTCCCCCGCGAGTATCTTCCCGAAGCTCTACGGATCGCAGGTGAGGTATTTCCTTTGACCGATGCGCTGGAGCTGCTGCGCGGTAGTCTGATGACGGGTGGGGTAATCCGGCTAAGCGATTTAGTCCCAATCTTACTATTGTGCGTTGTCTATATCGCGCTTGCGCTATGGAGCGGCAGAAGAATAGAGCGGAGCATGTTTGAGCGGTACTAATGAGGAACCATGTTGCCCATAAAGAAAGGTAGTGATGATGTGATTGCAATGAACGAAGTAACCAAAATATACGAAACCAGGAACAGACTGGGCTGGTTCCGTTCCGAACGTGTATCCACCCAGGCCGTAAAATCGTTGTCGCTTACCCTCGAGCCGGGACAAATCACCGGTCTTCTAGGGCTTAACGGAGCCGGCAAAACGACCACCATCCGCATGCTGTCCACTCTGCTCGATCCAACGGAAGGCAGCATTGAGGTGGACGGTCTGGAGATGAGCCGCAGCCGCACAGCGATTCAGCATAAGGTAAATATGATCGCCGGCGGGGAACGGATGCTGTATTGGCGGCTTACGGGCAGGGAAAACCTCCACTATTTCGGGTCTTTATACGGTCTGGAGTCCCGACGTCTCCGGCTGGAAAGCGAACGTCTGCTGAAGGAGGTAGGTCTTGCCGATGCGGCCGACCGGCCGGTTGAGCAGTATTCCAAAGGGATGAAGCAGCGCCTGCAAATCGCAAGAGGACTGATCAACGACCCCAAATATCTGTTCCTGGATGAGCCAACGCTTGGACTGGACGCGCCGATTGCGAGACAGCTAAGGGAAATGGTCCGCAGCCTGGCCAAAGAACGGGGAAAAGGCATTCTGCTGACCAGTCATTACTTGCAGGAAGTGGAGGAGCTGTGTGACAACGTCTATGTGCTGAACCGCGGGGAGCTGCTGATGTGCGATACTCCGGACCGCATTGTGGGCAGAGTGGCGGGGCTGCAGACGGCCCATTTTGAATTGACCGGCTGGAGGGATGAGCTGAATCCCCTGCTGATGGAGTACCTGCATACCGAGATCGGATTGAACCGGAAAGAGTTGACGGAGCTGCATACGCCCTCTGCCGAGTCCGGCTCTTCGCCCGGGGAACCTGTACGTTTGACTTTAAAAAGCCGATCTGCCGACAAGCTCATCACCAAGCTGCTGCCATGGACGGCCGAGAACGGACTCAAGGTCGTTTCCTTTTCCGCCGAAAAGCCCAATCTGGAGGATGCCATCATCCTGCTCTCGGAAGGAAAAGTGTCGTGAAGCTGCGCGGCTATTTAATCCCGCTCCAAGCGGAAATGCTGAAACAGCACAGAAGCCGAACCAGGGGAAAAGCTGTATTTTTCTCCATGCTGCTCTGGCCCGCCATTGCTTTTCTAACTTCCTATTACGCGATGCAGCCCTATCGAACCGGCGAAGGCTCGGCATTGTCCAGGGTCATTCCCCCCGGCGGCATTCCGCTATTCCTGTTAAGCGGCTATCTTGTGTTCCAGCTGTTCTGGACCACCGTCCAGTCCGCCTGGCTGTTCGAACAGGAGCGCAAACAGGGCACACTCGAAATCATTTTTATGACGTCCTCGTCCAAAATGTCCTTTTTATTCGGGCGCTCGCTGTATTCCCTGTTTAATGGAATCTGGATGTTCGCGGCGTTCTCCTTCCTTACCTTTTGGTTTGTCGCCGATCCCGGCCAAGTAGAGTGGTCCGTACTGCTGCCGGTTATCGCGCTTATCGTGTGCTCTGCGGTCATCTGGGGAGCGATGCTCAGCGCCATCTCCTTGTTCTCCCGAGACTCCGGCATGCTGTATTACATTTTTCAGGCTCCAATGGAGCTGTTTGGAGGTGTGCGCATTCCTCCCTCTGTCTTTCCTCTCTGGGCAAAAGGCCTATCGCTGCTCTTTCCGGTCACCTACAGCCTGATTCTCGTTCGCGGGGCGCTGTATGGCAATACCGGCGGAGCATGGATCTGGTCGCTGGTCGTGCTGATCGCCGCCGATGCCGCGTTTGTTTGGCTGACCGGGTACCTGCTAGCATTGGCCGAGAGGCATGCGAGAGCCAAAGGAAACTGGGGTTTATTCTAATTGAGCGAACGAAAAAAGGGGCTCCCGGCCGTTGATCATCTTCTACGGTCTTCCGGAAAGCCCCTTTGGTTTCTGTTCAATCGTTTAGCGATACGTACCCAGCACGCGATCGTAAATATCCTCGATCAGCCTGAGGCCACCGTTATATCCCGCGTAGCCGCAGTTTAAAATCAGCCGGTAGGTAATCGGCACGCTAATCGGGAGCAGATCCGCTCCAATGTCGACGGCCAGATCGCGTTCCCAGCCGCTTCCGAGAATCAACGCTCGCTGCTTCGGATTGGTCTGCCTGATCTTCTCCTGAATTTCCCCGCCGTCTACCGAGAATTCCACATTCGCCGACCTCCTGTCGGAGATGCGGCGGAACTGCTCACGGATTCCTTCGCGGTACTGTTCGGGAGTATCGTCGACGATATATTGAACCTCTGCCGGGATAATCCCCAGCTCATTCAATAAATATTTGGAAAAGCCAACGGCATAAGTCGCGTCGAGGATCGTATAAAATACGCGCGGAATTCCGTAACGGAACTCCAGCATGAAATCAGCCGTCCGCTCGATATGCGAATAGAATTTACGTTCTTCGTCCGCAATGAATTTCTCGGCCTGTTCACGGTCCACGCTGGCGCCAAATGCCGCGACTTCCCGCAAAAAGCGTCCGGTCTCAAGGCCCCCCACCGGCAAATAAGGAAAATGGTAAAACGGCGTTCCATATTTCCGCTTGAGCAGCTTGGCGCTTCTCAGGCCCGGCCAGGCCGACACGACAATATTAAACTCGGCCTGAGGGACGGTCAGCCACTCCGATACACCGCCCGATTCGGGTCCAAAAAGGATATTCGGCTTTAATCCGATGCCGGTCAGCAGCCGCTTGATTTCCTGCAGGTTGCCGATCCAGTATGGGTCCTGGTATGGAATGGAAGCAAAGACATTAACAAGTCCCGGAATGACTTCCCCTTTGGCTGGCGCGTACTTATCGACATACTGCTCGATAATCGCCTTGATGATCAGGTCATGGCTGACATAGTTATTGCTCTTGAAGCCGCCGGTCTCCGCGAACACAATCGGCTTGCCG
The DNA here is from genome assembly GCF_011043685.1 of Paenibacillus apii. Lineage (NCBI taxonomy): Bacteria > Bacillati > Bacillota > Bacilli > Caryophanales > Paenibacillaceae > Paenibacillus > Paenibacillus apii. The sequence goes on from NZ_JAAKGU010000001.1 coordinate 278,232, forward strand.
AGATTTTGAAATTCGCGGGTGACCTGGCCGACATCGTCTCCGACAATATCGGAGGTACAGCCGGTGAGTACGACGAACAGATCGGCGTCGATCACCTTAAAAGCCCCGTCAATGACACCCTTAAGTTTCTTCTCGCCGCCGAATACGACCTCGGATTCGCTTGAATTGGTGCAGGGAATGGTGCTCCCGCCCGCGTAGCCCTCTCCTTGGCCCAGCAGGCTGTGGATTTTGGTGCTGCAGCCCGGTCCCGCATGGACGATGGGTACGGCCCGCTGGATGGCGATAACCGTCTGCTGAACGCCCAGCGCGCAGGAATACCTCGGCTGTTCAATAAGCTTTGACATGAGTGTTGCCTCCCAAAAAAGTGTATGGATCTTGCTCCAGCCACCATTTGGTGTAAGGCATGGAACTGTGTTTCGCCAGGTTCGTCACAAACTCCCGGTTGTCGAGCGTTTCTAATATCCGTTCCGCGTAATTAATCAGACCCTGGTAACCCCAGCTGAAATGCTCGTCTCCGATCAGCAGCGTAGGAATACCGAGCTTCGCGCCCCAGAGCGTCATTCCGCCGTGACGGGCGATCATCAGATCGGGACGGACACGGTTCAGAATATTCACCAGCTCATAGGCTTGCTTGTTGCAGACGTTGTAGCCCTTAATATCCCCGTACGTCTTGACGGTGTGGTCCAGCATATCCGCCGCGGTGCTTTCATTGTCATAAATGGGATCATGATGGAAAATAGCCGCGCCCTGCACTTCGATTCCCAGCTCACTCAGCAGAGCGATTAGGGCATGGCCGTGGGCCGACCCCGCTGTCAAATAGCAGGTCGTGCCTTTCAGCTTGGCCCGGTATTCCTCCAGCTTCGGCAGAACGGCCGCTTTCTCCTCGCGGATAATCTCCTCGATCTCAGCTTCGCGGTCCAGAACACGGCCCAGCTCACGCATCCACGCGTCCGTTCCAGCCAGTCCATAAGCCATGGGAGCCTTGATTTCCGGCACTCCGTATACTTGCTCCAGCGCGGCCCCCATATAGGTGCCGAGCGTCGGGCAAATCTGAATCGTTGCGGCCGCCTCGGAAATCGTCTGCAGCTGGCTTACCGTAGAGAAGGGAACGACATAGTTCGCTTCGTAGCCCAGGCGATTCAGCAGCTTGGAGAATACATCGCTGCCCCAGAAGTTAATGATATTCACCTTATTCGTCCGCTTTTGCGGAGGCTTCACAATCTTGCGCACGATAGAGTGATAAGCGGCGTCGAAGCCCGAGGTCCAGATCTTGGATCTGAAACCCTCGCAGACACAATTCACAACCGGAATGCCAAGCTCTTTCGTCATCCGGTCCGTCACACTTTCCACATCTTCCCCAATAATTCCTGAAGCGCAGGAAGTTGTCACGAAAATCGCATTCGGCTTCACTCTGTCATACGCAAGGCGAATGGTTTTCTCCAGCTTGGACAAGGCGCCGAAGACTGTGTCCATTTCCTCGATATTGGTATTAAAATATCTACCTATGGCCGGCGGAAGATCACGCTCCATCTGACCGACGCGGTAAACAAAATTGAAGCCGAAGAAATCCCCGGCACAGCCGACTGGCGCATGGTTGACCATCGCCGCATCCCGAATCATTGATAACTGGCAAAATGCGTTCCCTGAGCTGCAGCCCATGCATTGGCTGAAAGAACGGGTGCCGTCCTTAAGACAGCCGCTGCTGGAGCAGTCGACCAGTTCTCCCGCGGTGCCGGCAAAGCCCGTGATCGAACCCAGACGCTTCTCGCGCACCGGAACCTCGGTTAAATTCAAGTTGACTTTCGGCATGTCCTCTCCTCCTTTGCGTTATAAATAATATTCTCTGCTAAATTGACTACGGTAAAAAATTACACCAGCGTTTCGACAAAAGCCTTTTCGAATGCTTGCTCCAAATCAGCGATCAAATCGTCGGCATTCTCCAAGCCGATGGAAAGACGGACCGTTTCCGGCTTAATACCGGCAAAGCTCTGTTCTTCGGCGTTCAACTCGCCATGCGTAGTCTTCGGCGAATTGATGATCAGCGACCGGGCATCGCCTACATTGGCGTGGTAGCTGAACAGCTCCACCGAATTAAGGAAGATCTTAAGCTGCTCCTCGTTTCCTTTGAAGCCAAAGGAGAAGATCGAGCCGGCGCCTTTCGGGAAATACTTGTCGGCAAGCGTTTTGTATGGACTGCCTTCGGCGGCGGGATGGTTCACCCAGCTAACTTTGTCGCTGCTTTGCAGGTATTGTACGATTTTCACCGCATTGGACACCTGCTTGTCAATCCGCTCCGACAGCGTAACAATGCCTTGAATCAGCAGGAAAGCATCGAACGGGCTGAGCGAAGCGCCAAAGTAAGCCAGGTAACTGAGCCGGATTCTGGTCGTAAACGGAGCACCCGGGAACACCTCCAGATAGCTGCGTTCACGTCCTGTCGCCTGATCCCGCAGCAGGTACTGCGGCTCTTCAAAATGCGGGAATTTACCATTGCTCCAGTCAAACTTGCCATTTTCCACAATAACTCCGCCAAGCGTTGTTCCATGCCCGCCGATCGCCTTGGTCGCCGAGTAAATGATGATGTCCGCTCCATGAGAGAAAGAGTCGAACAAATATGGAGTACCGAAGGTATTGTCGATAACTAACGGAATCCCGTTGTCATGCGCAATTTCAGCAATGGCTTCCACATCCAGGATGGTTGCATTCGGGTTGCTGATGCTCTCGATCAGTACCGCTTTGGTGTCCGGCCCGATGCCTTGGCGGAACGCTTCAGGATCATCCGAGTTCTCCACAAAATCGACATGAACATTGAATTTGGGGAACAGATGCTTGATCGCGTCGAACGTTCCTCCGTACAGCCTGGGTGTTGTTAATATTCTTCCTCCGCCTTCGGCCAGATTGAGCAGCGTATAAGCGACAGCCGCCATTCCCGATGCGACAGCGACAGCGCCGCTGCCATTGTCCAGGGCGGTCAGCCGCTGCTCAAGCACGTCAACGGTCGGATTTCCAATCCGTGTGTACAGAAACCCAGCTTCCTCCAGACCGAACAATCTTTCGGCCCGTTCCACGCTGCCCAAATCATAGGAAGCCGTCTGATAAATCGGTACGGCAACCGCATAATTATGATCACTAGATTGGTAGCCCGCTCTTACCTTCAATGTGTCAAAGCCCAATGGTTTCTCGCTCATTCAGATTCCCCTTTTCGAATAGTGTTATAAGATTAATGCCTTACTTTAAAATGGCTCCCTGCCTTGTCTGAAGAAAGGCCAGCAGTCTGCCCAAAGCTTGTTCAATCGGGGCCTCGACGGCAAGAGCCGTGATTCCCTGCTTATGAAGAACCCCCGCAGCCCCTGGACCGATTCGGCCTACCAGTACATATGAACAATCCGCCAAAGACTCAGCCACAGCGTTCAGCCGGTTTTGCTCATGCCCGTTCAAGCTTGCCGGACTGCCGATTTTCCGGTTCTCGGATTGTACATACAGGCCTTCCTCATCGATTTCGTAGATGATAAACCGGTCGCACTGGCCAAAATGCTGGTTCACGGAATATCCGTTTGAACTGCCTACTGCCACTTTCATTTCCTCTCAACTCCTTCAACTATTAATTCGCAGATTCCCCTCCTTGAGAAAATAAAGAGACCCGCTGTTAACCAAGCAGGCCTCCAATGGTTTTGGTCGGCGTGTGACATATTTCACAAATCAAACTAGCCAAAATATCAAAAGAAACGGCTTATCATTCTTTTAATATCAAAAAAGGCCGGAGCGATCCTGTCTGTCAGGAAGCATCCGGCCTGCGGTTAACCGCTCGGCTAAGAAGATAAACATTTAATACCAATAGATTTACTTTGTTTTAATATAACGATTACGCTAGAAAAATTCAATCCCTGAATCGTGAAATAAATGTGATCTTTTCCAGAAAATCATGAAAAACGGCAAGCCTCATAACGAGACTTGCCGTTAAACTTAAGCGATATAAGAGTTCTTACAGTTCCGGATGCTCGTGCTTCGCTTTGAGACGGCTCCAGCGGCGCTCAACTTCATCTTTGAAGTTGTTCAGAGCAGCTTCATTCTCTTCCTTAAGCAGATGCTTGGTTTTACCCATGCCTTTGAGCCATTCGGTAACGTCGATGCGTTTCTCCTTCTCTTCCGGATTGTACGTAATCGTGGTAACGCCTTGCTCCACTTCATACAGCGGGAAGAAGCAGGAATCGACCGCGAGGGATACCAGTTTGGTGCCCACATTGTCCTCGGTCATCCAGTTCAGCGGGCAGGCCGACAAGATTTTGCCGTATACAAGCCCTTCGTTCTGTGCGTACCACTGGGCTTTGGCCGCTTTCTTGACCAAATCCTGCGGGAATGCTTCGCAGCCCGTGAATACGTAAGGAATATTCGTGGCAGCCATAATTTGCGGTGTATCTTTGTGCTGCGTCACTTTACCTTTTTGCGTCTTGCCGATGCTGGAAGTCGATGTGCGGTGACCGATCGGCGTCGAATACGATTGCTGTGCACCTGTGTTCATGTAACCTTCGTTATCGTATTCCAAAACGATCATTTTGTGTCCGCGAAGCGCTGCGCCGATAGCCGGCCCCATACCGATGTCCATACCGCCGTCGCCGGTAACCATGACAAAGGTAAAGTCGTCTTTCAGATTCAGATGATCAAGCTCGCCGCGGCGTTTGCGTTCCCAGAACATCTCAACCACGCCGGACATGGTTGCGGCACCGCTTTGGAACAGGTTGTGGATAAACGTCGATTTATGCGACGAATAAGGATAGCCGGTCGTCGTAACAAAGGCGCAGCCTGTGTGGTACAGAGCGACGATATCTCCTTCGATGCCTTTGAAGAACAGCTCCAGGCCGGAGAAAATACCGCAGCCCGGACAAGTGCCGTGACCCGGGGACAAGCGTTTCGGTTTAACGGTCAAGCTGCGCATTGGCGGAATCTTAACCTTGAGCTTGCCTGTCTCTTCATCCTTGTCCACAGTAATCAGGCCCGTCTTGAGAGACTCGAATTTAAGCGGCTTGATCACACGCTTCGGCGCGCTCTCGGCTGCGCCCGGATTGTGGCCGTAATAATCGAAAGGAACCTTAACTTCACCAGTTTCCGCTGCTTCGATTGCCAGCTCGAACAGGCTGTGGCCGTCTTCGGCGAAGAAGTCCTTGCCGCCTACGCCGTAAATCCGGCTGATTACTTTCGTTGTTGTGTTGCCGTAGGTGAACAGAGCCGCCTTGATTTCGTTAACCATGTTGCCGCCATGCGCTCCATAGGAATCCCCACGGTCGCCGACAGTAATGGCCTTAACGTTCTTCAGCGCTTCGGCAATTTGCTTCTGCGGGAACGGACGGATTATGTTCGGCGAAATGGCGCCGGCTTTAATACCTTTCTCACGAAGCTGGTCGACAACGTCCTTGATGATCTCGGAAGCGGAGTTCAACAGGAATACTGCAACCTCGGCATCCTCCATCCGGTACTGGGACAGGATCGGGTAATAACGGCCTGTCAAATCGCCATATTCTTGAGCGATTTCTTCGAATACTTCCGCAGCATTGTACATCGCGACGGATTGTTGGTATTTGTTGTTGATATAGTCGGGTTCGTTCATGTATGGGCCGACGGAAATCGGATTCTCGCGGTCCAGCGTATCGTCATAGCCTTTCGGTTGAGGTCCGATAAAGCTTTGAACATCTTCACGGTTCGCAATCGCCTGGACGCGGCGCTTCTGGTGAGAAGTGAAGTAGCCGTCCATGGCTACCAGCACAGGCAGGCGGACCTTGGCATGCTCGGCCAGTTTGATTGCCATGATGTTCATATCATATACGGACTGTGGATCCGGGCACATCAGGATCGGCCAGCCGGTGTTCAGCGCATAATAGAGGTCGGAGTGATCGCCGTGAATGTTCAGCGGTCCGGAAACGGAACGGCAGATCAGGTTCATGACCATCGGCATCCGCGTACCGGATTGAACCGGAAGCTGCTCCAGCATGTACAGATAGCCTTGGGCGCTTGTCGCGTTGAATACGCGGCCGCCAGCGGTGGATGCGCCGTAGCAGATACCAGCGGAGCTGTGTTCGCCGTCGGAAGGCACCAGCATGATATCATGCTGTCCGCTTGCTTTCATAGAATCAAGGAACTGCGCAACCTCTGTCGAAGGAGAGATAGGGAAATAGCCCATCACATGATAGTTGATTTGATGCGCGGCGTAGGCCGCCATTTCGTTGCCGGATTCGTATAAAAACTTCTGCTCCACTTTTGCGGAGCCGACTTCCTTTTCGTAATCGATAGCCATTAGTGTTCCACCTTTCTCTCGGGATTTAGATCTGGTTTACAAGATCAAAAGTATGACGGACCGTATTGGCTTCCGCAAAGCCTTCCTTCTCACGCGCACGGGAGAGTGCGGATGTCGGGCAGGCTTCCACACATTTGAGGCAGCCTTTACAGTATTGATAATCGATCCCTTTCAGGAACATCATCGATTTGCCTTTTTTATTGACTTTTTCTTCCCAAACGAAGCACAGGTCCGGACAAACCGTATCGCACTCCGCGCAGTTGATGCAGGACTCATTGTCATATACCGGCACAAGCCCGGAACGGGAAATGCTGAGATCTTTCAGGAAGCTTGTTCCCGGATTGGTAATGGTACCGCCGATCGGCTGGGTTTCGTATCCGAGCGGAGAAATGTCGGAACGTACAAATTCCGGCATGCTCTCGCCTTCCGGCAGTTCAAACGTTTGGAACTTCACTTCATTATAACCGCGGTCAAAAGTCGTAATGGCCGATTGAACCGCTTGGGGATATTTCTTGCCGAGCGATTTCTCGATAACGTTCTTCATTGTATTGGGATCAAGGAACGGACAAAGACGGAACAGACCGCCCAGCATCGCCATGTTCACGCGGTTCTTCTCTTCCAGTGCGATAATGGTTGCATCGACAACGGCGATTGTGCCCGCGGTTACACCAAGCAGTTCCTTCAGCTCTTCGGGAGATTTCGCCGAGTTAATCAGAACCGTGCTCTCTGCAGAAATACCGCTTGTCACATTAACAATCTTGCCCATCGCTTCGTGGAACACGGCAACAACATGCGGCCGTTCAACCGGCGAAGTATCGCGGATCGGAGTATTCAAATCGCAGAAACGGATGTGCGCCTTAACCGGCGATCCTTTCTTCTCCGAACCGTAAGACGAGAAGCTGACGCCGTTCAAATTCGCGCCCACTACTCCAGCTTCAGCAAGCATTTTACCGGCCAGGTTCGCGCCGAGACCTCCTATGGATTCGAGACGGATCTCGAAAAACCCGAGTTCGTTCACTTTCGGTAATTGTACCACCGACATAACCCCTTTCTTCTGTGTCAGCTAGAATAACATCCTGAATGACTTTTTCAAAATTGTACCTTGATTCTGGAACAAGTGAAGTGATAAATCTTGCATACAGCGGCTCAAGAGAATCACAATAATTTATGAAATGCCTATAATTCTCTTATATGCAACAGAACGGCGTAACAGCGAGAGGAAGAAACCTTCCATGAAAATCAGTAAATGTGTACAAAATATGTCTCCAACTCAACTGTGACATTTGTTACCTTTAATCTAACAAAAAAATTAAAAATTAAGATGTTAAATTTGTCACATTGATAATGAACAAAATCACCTTATATGAAAGAAAAAATTGATGACCTGCATAGCCGCTGCTTTTTATAGCAAAAAAACTTCCCCCGGAGCCGCTTAATCGCCCGAAGGAAGTCTCTTAAATCCCGCATTTCGGTTGTCTTCGAAAAATGAATGTAATGCAAAATGATTTTCACAAAATAATCAAAAAATAAATCGGTAAATTTCCAGCCCTATTCCCGGTCTGCCAGCATATGCGCCTTGATCAGCTCCTGCTTCCGGTTCCAGACCGTCTCGCTGAGGCTGACCCGGTATACCTCCGGATTGAGCTTGCGCAGGTATTCCGGCCAGAACAGGCTAAGCTGCTCCCGGTGATAGCGGCGAATCTCCTCCAGTCCCGGAAGAGTATATACCTGAAAGCCGTTCACAAAGATAGGCTCCAGCATCGGCATCGCCTCGTAGCGTTCCACGTTCTTCTGCAAATAAGGATGCAGCGGGTTGAACAGCTTCAGCGGACGGCCGCTGCGCGGACGATCCTCGTCCGGGTAGCTGATATAATCGGACATCGCTTTTCCGTTCGTGCCGATGATGCGGTAGACTTCCTTTTTGCCGGGCGTAGACACTTTCTCCGGGTTGGAGGAAATCTTGATGGTGGGCACCATTTCTCTGTCCTTCGACTCAATCTCCACCAGCTTGTATACGCCGCCAAGCGAAGGCTGGTCGGATGCGGTGATCAGCTGTGTGCCGACGCCCCAGGAGTCGATCGCAGCCCCCTGCAGCTTGAGGTTGGAAATCGTGTTCTCGTCCAGATCGTTGCTCGCGACGATTTTGACATACTCTAGGCCTGCTTCGTCCAGCATCTTCCGCGCCTGAATGGAGAGATACGCCAGGTCGCCGCTGTCCAGCCGGATCGCATTCATCCGCTTCCCGCCGGCTTCCAGCTTCTTCGCTGTGGCGATGGCGTTTGGCACGCCGCTGCGCAGCGTATCGAACGTATCGACCAGCAGCGTAACTCCATCCGGGAGCACCTTGGCATAGGTGTCGAACGCCTCCTGCTCGCTGCCGAAGCTCTGCACCCAGGAGTGGGCGTGGGTTCCCTTGGCGGGGATGCCGAATATCCGGCCGGCCAGCAGATTGGACGTAGCGTCGAAGCCGGCGATATAAGCCGCACGGGTGCCCCAAATGGCCGCATCGGCCTCCTGGGCCCGCCGGGTGCCGAATTCCATCAGAATATCGTCACCCGCCACCTGCTTGATCCGCGCTGCCTTCGAGGCGATCAGTGTCTGGAAATTCATAAAATTCAGAATCGCCGTCTCGACCAGTTGGGCTTCCATTATCGTGCCCTCGACCCGAATCAGCGGCTCTTCCGGAAACACCAGCGCGCCTTCTTTCATGGAATGAATCGTCCCATGAAAATGGAACTGCCGCAGCTCCTCCAGGAAAGCCGGCGCGTAATTCTCCTCTTGTTCCGACAGGTAGCGGATATCCTCCTCCGTAAACCGAAGCGAAGCGATATACCCTACAATCCGCTCCAGACCGGCAAACACGGCAAAGCCGTTGCCAAAGGGCAGCTTGCGGAAGTACCCTTCAAACACGGCGCGCCGCTTATAGGTGCCGTTCACCCAATGGGCATACATCATATTGATCTGGTATTTATCCGTATGCAGTGCAAGCTCTCTGTTCAACTCATCATCTCCTGTCAATGCTGCCCGCTTTTCCTTAACAAGGCGGAAAAAAGCGGCTATCCGCCGCTTCCTAACCGTATGCCTCTTCTGTTCTATACGACTTGCGCGTCTTTGACCACCTTAGCGCCAAGGCTTCCGGCAAAATGCCCAAGCGCCCATGCATGTCCTTCAGGATTGAAGCTGGCTACGGCATCTTCATGAACAATGATGGAAAAGCCTTTATTGTAAGCATCCACTGCCGTATGAAGCACGCATATATCCGTGCAGACACCGATCAGGTGCAGCTCGCCTACTCCTCGCTCCCGAAGCTTCAGTTCCAAATCCGTGCCGCAAAAAGCGCTGTAGCGCGTCTTATCCATCCAATAGATGTCACTTCGGCGGGCTTCATATACATCCTTCAGCTTTCCGTATAGCTCCCGGCCCTCGCTCCCCCGGAGGTTATGCGGCGGAAACAGCCGGCTCTCCGGATGAAAGACATCCTCCTTGTCGTGCAAATCGACGGCCATGACCACAAAGTCGCCGTTATCCGCGAACTCCCGGGTCAACCGGCAGATCCGGTCCTCGATCTCCTCAGCAGGCTGTCCCACCGGCAGGCTGCCGTCTACGAAATCCTTCGTGTAATCGATTACGATCAGAGCTTTCATCCAAAATGCCTCCTCCCGCATAATTCCAGCTTCTCCCCCTCGGCTGTACTTCAACCGTGAATCAGGTATAAATGGACAAGAGCGGCTGATGATCGGTGAACATGTACAGCTGGGCCGGCCGCTGCGAATATTGATTGGAGCTGAGCGGATTACCCTCCGAGTCCCGCACCTCCTGCAAAATGCCCTGACGGCTGCGTGTGGAGGTGATTTTGCGGATAAAGTTCGGCTCCTTGAATTCCGGAACTACCGTCTGAATGACCTGATAGAGCTCGCTGAGCGTAAAATGAGGCGGCAGAAACTGCTTGGCAATCGTTGTCTGCAGCATCTGCTGCTGAATTCGCAGGTAAGCGTCCTGAATAATATCGTGGTGGTCGAAAGCCAGCTCCAGTTCCTCCAGCGCCTCCTTCAAGGTAAACAGGCCGACTTCTCCCGCATCGTCGGAGGCCTGTCTGTGCTCAAGCATCCATTCCTCGACGAGCGCAAAAAATGCGTGGCTGATGATCCAACCGCGCGGATCCCGCCCCGGTGTGCTGTATACCCCCAAATATTCCAGGTGGCCGCCGTCGACCCCCGTCTCTTCCTTTAATTCCCGTGTAGCCGCGTCATATATTGATTCATTTTCCTGACAAAAGCCCCCGGGAAGAGCCCACATTCCTTCACAAGGCCATTTCTTCCGCCGGATCAGCATCACCTTCAGTTCACGCAGCGGAAGCGTCTTCGTTACGGTCTTACGCTCGCGTTTGGTCAACGTAAACATGACGATATCGGCCGGAACCCCGTCCGGAGTGCGGTATTTTTTGGCGTTGTAGTGTTGTTCCCCGTTCTCGCTCACCATAGATCCATCCTTTGCCGCAGCTAAAATGCGTTATTATATCCTTAAATGTTACCAAACCTAATCTTCGAAAATCAACAACCTTGTTACAAAAGTTACATAATCCACTTATTAATAGAGGCATATGTCCGATCATTTCGATCACCTTCCGTCCACAGGCACAATAATGACCCTGCCGCTATACCGTAAGCGCAGGGTCATTGTCACTGTTTTACCGGATTGCCGCTCTGATCTGGCGCTGACCGGTTATATTATTCGCCGCATTTGGAAGGCGGGGCTTCCGTGCCGGCCTCGACATTGATTTTCTCCGAGACGGTGTCACGGATGACGGATACGACCAATTGCAGCAGGTAATTGATGTCGGTCTGGCTCTGCTGAAATTCGGTGACAAGCGGAATACCGTCGATCTCGTCTTGAAGCTCGCTGATCTCGCGCTCGATTTTGGCCACCATGTCTTTATTGCCGAAGCTCTCGAAGGCAACGATCTCCTTCTGCTTCTTTTTCATCTTGGAAATAAGCACCTGAATGCGTTCATGATTCCGGATTTTCTCTTCGGCCAGCTTAAAGTGCTGGACTTCTTCACTGGTCGAAATCAGCGACGCGAGTTCCTTGGCCTTGGCCAGAATGTCGTCGCGCACGATCAGATCGCGGGTATCATAGGTCATCATCCCGTATGAGTTCACACGGCCTTGTTCCTCTGTCATACCGGCACGCTCACTTTCATTATGGAGTTTAATGGACGGCCGCGGCTTCGGTTACGCAGACGCCCTGGATATACCAGGTCTTCGTATCGGTGATGCGAACGTTGACAAAGCTGCCGATGAGCTCCTTCGGCCCTTCAAAATGAACCAGCTTGTTGCTGCGGGTCCGTCCGGAGAGCACGGCGGCGTTATTTTTGCTCTCGCCTTCAACCAGCACTTCGACCGTCTGTCCGAGAAGTCTGTCGTTGCCGATTCGGCTCTGCTCGCTGATCAGCTCGTTCAACCGGCGCAGCCGGTCGCTCTTGACCTCAGCCGGCACATTGTCCTCCATTGCGGCCGCCGGCGTTCCTTCACGGGGAGAATAAATGAATGTGTAGGCCATATCGAAGCCAACCTCGCGCACGAGCGACATCGTTTCCTCGAACTGCTCCTCCGTCTCGCCGGGGAAGCCGACGATAATGTCGGTGGTCAGCACAAGGTCCTTGACCGATGCCTTCAGCTTGCCTACAAGCGTCAGGAAGGTCTCCCGGCTGTATTTTCGGCTCATTTTTTTGAGAATGGCGTTACTTCCGGACTGAACGGGCAGATGGATGCTCTCCATCAGGTTGCCGCCTTTGCCCAGCACTTCCACAAGCTTATCGTCAAAATCGCGCGGGTGCGAGGTCATGAACCGTATACGCGGAATGTCGATCTTGTGCAGATCCTCCATTAAATCGCCAAACATATAATCGGTATCGGTAAAATCTTTGCCGTAAGCATTTACGTTCTGGCCAAGCAGCGTCACTTCCTTGAAGCCCTGACGGGCCAGCTCGCGAAGCTCCGCGATTACATCCTCAGGACGCCGGCTTCTTTCCTTGCCCCGGGTGTAGGGAACGATGCAGTACGTACAGAATTTGTCGCAGCCGTACATGATGTTGACCCAGGCGCGCATGCCCTCCCTTTTTTTCGGCAGGTTCTCGATAATGTCGCCTTCCTTGGACCAGACCTCCACGACCAATTCCTTGCTGAACATCGCTTCCTTGATCAAGGTAGGCAGTCTGTGGATATTGTGCGTGCCAAAAATCATATCGACAAACCCGTGTTTCGCCATAATCCGGTTGACGACGCCCTCTTCCTGGGACATGCATCCGCAGACGCCGAGCAGCAGGCCCGGTTTCTCCTTCTTCAGATGCTTCAGGTGGCCAAGCTCTCCGAATACCTTGTCTTCGGCGTTCTCCCGGATGGCGCAAGTATTGAGCAGTATGATGTCCGCCTCGTTCCGGTCCTCGGTGCTCCGGTAGCCCATCTGCTCCAGCATGCCCTTCATCGTCTCGGTATCATGCTCGTTCATTAGACAGCCGTAGGTCGTGATGTGGTATAGCTTGCCTTCGCCGAAAGCTCTCATGTCCTCGGGAATGGCAAAATCGTAGTGGACCTCTATATCTTCCTTGCCGCGCCGCTTGCCTTCCTTATAGTCAGGCTGGCTGTTGACCTGAATGGTTCGTCCCTTGATGCGGTAGGTGGTCTTCCCCTCTTCTTCGCTGATCACCTTGGCCCCGCTAAAATCGAAATATTTGGAGTAATCCTTGGCACCCTTGCCGGATTTTAAGTCCGGTGAGTGATTCTCCTTGGTCATGATGTCACATCCTCTATCTGTAAAAAATGATTTTTTTGGTTTCGCTTGCAATTAAAAATTATAACATAGTGCCGCGGAATATATCCATATACTTAAATTTAAGGTGTTTCGAAAGGCTGTTACCGGGCTAAATGGGCGTAATAAGTGCTATAGGCACTAAAAAGTACGTACTATTCGAAATGTATGTTTAACCCTACAATGATTTTGCCGGCGGTGCTGTGAGAGCATGGGGCCAATTTCAATAATGGTGTAAAGAAGTAAGTGCATAATTTCACAATTAAAAACGGTATTAAGGAGTGAGGTTTATCATGTTTACAAAGATTTTTGAACCGGGCAAAATAGGCAATCTGGAAATCAAGAACCGGCTGGTCGTCCCTCCGATGCTGACCGAATATGCAGCCGAAGACGGCAGACTGACAGAAAGATATATCAGATACTATGAGGAAAAAGCCAAAGGCGGCTGGGGTCTCATCATCGCCGAAGATAACGCGGTCGAACCCCGCGGGGCCGGTTTCAAGAATATCGCCGGATTATGGTCGGATGATCTGATGAAAGAGCACAAGGAGTTGGTTGAACGGGTTCATAAGGCGGGAGCTAAAATAGCGGTCCAAGTCTATCATGCCGGCAGAGAAGCCAGCAGTACAATCATGGGGATGCGGCCGATAGCCCCTTCGGCGATTCAAGATCCGACGCAGTCTGAAACTCCTGTTGAAATGACAACGGACGAAGTAAAGGAAATGATCGAGAAGTTCGCGCAGGCCATCAGACGATGTAAAAAAGCGGGCTATGATGCCATTGAGCTTCACGGCGCGCACGGATACTTGATCAACCAGTTCGTCTCTCCTTTCTCCAACAAAAGAACCGACGCCTATGGCGGAAACCTGATGAACCGGCTGCGGTTCCCGCTTGAAATCATCGCAAGAGCCAAGGAATTGGTCGGCGATGAGTTCCCGATGATTTACCGGATTTCGGCCGATGAAATGGTGGAAGGCGGACTGACCATCGAAGATACGAAAGTAATCAGTCAGGTACTGGAGCAAAGCGGCGTTGCGGCCATTCATGCTTCTGCCGGTGTTTACAAGAGCGGATCAATCGTCTCTGCGCCGACAGCGATCCGGACAGCCGTATTCTCCGACTACGCCAAAGAGATTAGAAAAGTGGTCAATATTCCGGTATTTGCCGTCAACAAGATCATTTATCCGCATGTAGCAGAATCGATTCTGAAAGAAGGCAAGGCGGATTTTGTGGCCATGGGCCGGGCTTCCACCGCGGATCCTCAATTCCCGAACAAGGTAAAAGAAGGACGGCTGGATGAAATTATTTTCTGCATCGGCTGCAGACAGGGCTGTCAATGGAGAATCGCTCAGCAAAACCCTGTGTCCTGCCTGGTTAATCCGCTCACTGGTAAAGAAGGCGAATACGAGCTTAAGGAAGCGGAAGTGAAGAAAAAAGTAATGGTCATCGGCGGCGGACCTGTCGGTATGGAAGCGGCCATTGTTGCCGCAAAACGCGGTCATGATGTGACTTTGTACGATAAGAGCGACAAGCTTGGCGGACAATGGCTCCTGGCGGCAATCCCTCCGGGCAAAGAGCTCCTGAACACCTTTACAGTATGGCAAAAGGGCGAGCTTGACCGGTCCGGGGTAAAAGTCGTGTTAAATACAGAAGTGACGAAAGAATTCGTAGAACAAGTCAACCCGGATGAAATCATCCTTGCTTCGGGAGCCGCTCCAATTATTCCTGGAATTCTTGGCGCAGACAAGTCTCATGTCTACACGGCCAATGATGTGCTGCTCGGAAAAGTGGATCTGCCGGATCAAGCGGTCGTTATCGGCGGCGGGCTGGTAGGAGCGGAAACGGCGGAACATATTGCGGTTCACAACCGGAAGACCTCCATCGTTGAGATGCGTCCGGAAATTGCGGCCGACATGGAGCCTGCCTCCAAAGAGTTCTTGATGAAATCCTTGAAGCATAATGAAGTGGCCGTCCACGTCAATTCAAAGGTTCTGGAAATCACGGATACCCACGTCATCATCGATACGGAACAAGGGCAACAAGCGCTGCCTGCTTCTTTGGTCGTGTTGGCAATCGGATCAAGATCCATTAACGCATTGGCTTCAGAACTTGGAGAAAAGTACAACGTTAACGTCATCGGCGATGCCGCTGTTGTCGGTAAGGCTTTGGAAGGCATTAACCTTGCTTACAAAACCGCTTTGGCTATCTAACAACCGGAGCTTTTACGGGTGGCCTGCTGCCCTATTTCCATAATCCCGTTTATCCAAAAAAAGACGTTCCCCGGTCCTTTGGGCCGGGGAACGCCGTCTATTTGCGCCACATTATTTGACCAGTTCCACAAACGTTGCGGAAACCGCCTCGGCCAGCTTGCCGGGATTAAGTTCCACCTGCATGCCTATTTTCCCGGCGCTTACGGCCATTTTTTCAAGTGTCTCCGCGCTTTGGTCGATGTATGTGGGGTATTGCTTTTTCATGCCGACCGGCGAACAGCCGCCCCGGATATATCCGGTCCATTTTTGCAGATCCTTCATCGGGAGCATTTCGATTTTTTTCTCTCCGGCGGCCTTGGCCGCTTTTTTCAAATCCAGCTCTTCCGCAACCGGAATGACGAAGACATACAAATTGGAGCCGCTGTGAGAAACAAGTGTCTTAAATACGCTTTTCTGCGGTCTTCCGACCTTCTCTGCTACGGCTGTCCCGTGAATTTGACCGTCCTCATTGTCGTAGGCAAGGACTTCATAGGGGATTTTTTGCGCGTCCAAAATTCTCATCGCATTCGTTTTGCTTACCGGCATAGCTGATTCAAAAGCCTCCGTTCGCCATAATCTTATACTTACATTATACTAGAAACATTTAACACGCGTCTAACGTTCAGGATGTATACTGAAGCCAGCCTGAGCAATTGAAAGGAGTGTAATCCATGCCTAATCTATGGATGCATATCGAATATGGACGGCGCCTCAAGGATGAACTGCACGCTTATTCGCCTTTTAAGGACGGCTTATCCGAGCATACTCTCCTCTATCAGCTCGGCTGTCAGGGGCCGGACCTCCTGTACTATCACGGATTTCTTCCCTGGACCCCGGATGCGGGCGCGTCCCGGCTTGGCGATTTGATGCACAGCCGCAGCTGCGGCGGGGTGCTGATGGAATTCTGGGACAGGCTCCTTCTGCTTCCGCCTCAAGAACGCGGACTGGCGGCGGCCTATTTTGCGGGCTTTTTGACCCATCATCTGCTGGACCGCAATCTCCACCCTTATATCAATTGGAAATCGGGCTACAAACACAGAGACCACCAGCGGTTCGAGATCGCCCTCGACACGGTGTTTATGGAGTGGCTAAACGGACGGAATACATGGGAAATTCCCGGTTGGAAGCAAATCGACGCCGGAAAGGCCCTTCCTAGCAGTGTTGCGGATATTTTGCATGCCACCGCATGCGCTTATTATCCTGAAATGGTTAAATTCCCGAAGCGGTGCTGGCAGGAAGCTTACCGCGATATGGTGCTCGCTCAAAAATTGCTGTTCGACCCGAATGGCTGGAAGAAAAAACTCGTTCGCGGGCCGAATGCCGGGCTATTCTACCACAAGCTCTCCCCTGCCGAGGAAAAGCTGGATTACCTGAACGAACGGAACACTCCCTGGAGGCATTCGGCCCTGTACTCCGAGGTCAGAACGGAAAGTGTGCCGGAGCTGTGGGATCAGGCGCTGGCGGAGGGACGAACATTAATGACGGCGCTGGCGGAATGGCTTCAGGCGGATTCCCGCGCAGAGGCTTATAAGAAGCGTGAGCATTTCCGGTTGAAGCTGGGCGACCGGTCCTACGATACGGGCAAAGACTGCGGATCGAACCTGATCAACCAGTACGCCGAACCCATCTGGGAGACGGCATCCGGAAGCTGGTAAAGATAATCGGGGTGCGTAGCAGATCTCGGGGCGATGATGATATAGATGGAGTAGAATAAAAAACCGCGAAGCTGCGTTCCGATGTGAACGGGCTTCGCGGTTTTTTTGATGTGCGCGGTGCTTGGATCGATTGGAGACAGCGAACTAGGACACGACCTCTTCCGTGCCGGCAGGAACAGGCTGGCCATTCTCCGGCGGTCCGTCCCAACGTCTGCTGTCGTTCTTTCCTTTTTCCACATTCACCTTTGCCGCAATCGCGATGCCCAGACCGAAGAACAGCAGCAGCGACAGGATGCCCATTCGGGAGCTGCCGGTAAGCTGGCCGGTCAATCCGAAGGCAAAAGGACCGAAGATCGAGGAAAATTTGCTGGTAATGTTGACAAAGCCAAATAGCTCACCCGTACGCCCTTGGGGCATCAAATCGCTCAGCATCGAACGAGAGATGGACTGGCTTCCTCCCTGTACAAGCCCCACCATAATTGCCAGCGCGTAAAAATGCAGGGCGCTGGTCATTCCATAACCGAGTGCCACGATCAGCACATACATGAACAGCGATGCCAGCAGCATCCGCTTCGCTCCGAACTTCACTGCCGCTTTTCCAAGCAAAAGCGTGCTCGGGAAGCCGACGAACTGTGTGATCAGCAGCGCGAGAATCAGGTCGCTCGTGCCGATCCCAAGCGTCGTGCCATAGATGGTCGCCATCAAAATGATGGTGTTGATCCCGTCGTTGTAGAACCAGAAAGCGGCGATCAGCTTGAACAGCTGGGGATAACGCCGGATGTCCCGGTAAGCCCCGGAGATGCGTTTGAGACCGGCCCGCACATACCCCGATGCGCTGAGCCCTTCGGTCTGACGCTTCAGGTTCGGCACCCGGCGCATAATAGGCAGCGCGAACAGCAGCCACCATATGCCCACCGTGACAAAAGACCAGCGGGTGCCCGTCAGCGAGTCGCTCAGTCCGAACAGCGAAGGCTTCTGTATCATAAGGAGGTTCACCGCAAGCAAAAGACCTCCACCCACATACCCGGCCGCGTACCCTTTGGCCGAGATTTCGTCCCTTCGTCCGGGAGGCGCCAGGTCGGGGAGCATAGAGTCATAGAACGCGTTGCTTCCGGCAAATCCGAGTGTCGACAGTACCAGAATAGCCGAAGCGGTCAGCCAATCTCCCCTTTCCACCAGAGCGAAACAGGCTGTGGAAGCGGCTCCGAGCAGCGCAAAGCCTGTTAAGAAGGTTGTTTTCCGTCCAGAAAGATCTGAAATCGCGCCAAGCAGTGGCGATATTATGGCAACCAGAGCCATACCAACTGCATGCGTATACGCCAAGTAGGAAGCCGCAGTCGTTTTGTCCAAGCCTTCACCCGCAACCGAGCTGTAAAATACGGGAAGCACAGCCGCGAGCACCGTTGTTGCATAAGCAGAATTGGCCCAATCATACATAATCCACGCCCGAACAGCAGATTTATTCACGCTTTCACCCTTCCTCTCTTAAGGCCAGTGCCCGGTCAAGCGGCTAAAGAGCCCGGTATCTTTGTGTCTATTATACCGGATATTCGCCAGAAGATTGTTCAATAAATGTTCAGGCAATATAAAAAATGGACAGTCCAGCGCAGCTTCAAGCGGCTTTCAGCCGCGAGGCTGGAACGGATCGCTGCTGTAAACAGCCAAGAGATTCGGAGAGCCTTGAAGCGCATGAAAAAAGCGGAGGATCACTCCCCCGCTTTCTTCCATCAAGATATAAATAAAGTTCAGTTCAGACAAACAACGGAATTAGTCGACGATTTCAGCCGTATCCCCGTTGCTTGCTCCTGCGGCATTGGCTTCGTCTGTGTCAATATGCATATCCAGCGCGAAATTGTCGGATACGCGGGCAATGACGTTCTCAAGAACAAGACCGCGTTCGCCGCCAAGGCGCACTTTCAACAGCTGTTTGTCGGCAATGCCCCATTTCTCGGCATCGGATGTATGGAAATGAATGTGACGGGCCGCCACAATAACGCCTTTGTGCAGAACAACTTCACCAGCTGGTCCTTTTAATGTAACGCCAGGAGTCTCTTCGATGCTGCCGGATTCGCGAACTGGCGCCTTTACGCCGATAGCGAATGCGTCTGTGCGGGAAATTTCAACCTGGGATGCGGGACGAACCGGTCCCAAAATTCTCACTTTGTCGAATTGACCTTTGCTGCCGATTACCGCAACAGTTTCGTTGGCAGCGAATTGTCCGGGTTGGGAGAGCGGCTTGAATTCGGTCAGCTGATAGCCAGAGCCGAAAAGCGCCTCCACATGTTCTTGCGTAAGGTGAATATGTCTAGCCGACACACCTACGGGTACTGTCTTACTCATACGTCAAGTCACTCCTTGTTTTTCTCTATAATCTGTAATTTGTACAAGCCAAGGAACATTATACAACGAATTAACCAAAAATAAAAAGGAACCTGCTCATGTTCAGGCCCCTTTTTGGGAATAGTTCGCATTTTCGTCAATTCATTCATTACGATTCAACTGGTCTTATTTCACTCCCGGCTCACAGGGAAGGTTACTTGTCAAATATGAGACAGCATTTCCGTACAGCCACCCTTTCACCGATTCCTCCGAATAATGACGCAGCAGAAGCTCCGCAAAGGCCGGATAATGACCGGGATGCCCCAGCCCTTTAATCCAGGAATCGATGCCGTCAAAATCGGAGCCGAACATCAGATGCTTCTCTCCCCCCAGCTCGCATACATGCTCGATGTGCCTCAGCAAGTCCTCCGGGACCACTTCTTTCCTATCAGTTACAAAATACGGAACAAAGGTAAGCCCCATGCGCCCATCCATACCGATAATCGCTCTGATTTGATCATCAGTCAAATTGCGAGGATGTGCGAAGATCGATCTCGCATTCGAATGGGAAGCGATAAACGGACGCTTCGACAATTCGGCCAGCTCCCAGAAACCGGACTCCGACAAATGGGAGACATCCAGCAGCATGCCGGTTTCATTGCACCATTTGACAAGCTCCCGCCCTTTTTCAGTAAATCCGGCATTTCGCTTCTCGAGGACCCCGTCTACCGCCCAGTTGGCATAATTCCAGGTCAGTCCCAGAAAGCGCACGCCAAGTTCAAAGATCAGCTCCGCATAGAACAGATTCCCCTCCAGCCCGTCGGCTCCTTCCAGCGACAGCATCCCCCAGCCGGGACCGTTGCTTGGCCTATTGGCCAATTCGGCTGCCTCTTCCCTCCAGCGCAGCGGCCGCAGCCCTCCCTTGCCTGCCACCTTTCCGCGAAATTTTTCGATTTGGCTTAACACCTGCTCAAACCGGGGCTTTCCCCATTTTTCCGACAAATAAATAGCAAAGCACTGCAGACGTACACCTCCCGCCAGCAGTCTCTCTGCGGTCACGTCGAGCCTTGGATCGTCCTCAAAACGAATGGCAGGCTCCTCCGCCATTTTGCTCAGCGCATCGCAGTGAAAATCCGCTACAGGGAAATTACTTTGCCCCTGATGCTGCCGCTCCTCAGAAATCATTGTTCTTGTCCTCCTATTCCGCCCAAAGCAAAAAGCCTGTCTACTTCCGTAAACAGGCTTAGGCGATATCCTTCTATTTTATTATCTGGGCTCAACAATTAATTTAATGGCCGTACGATCTTCTCCATCAATAACAATGTCGGTAAAGGCAGGGATGCAAATGAGGTCGACGCCGCTTGGAGCAACAAATCCCCGGGCAATAGCTACAGCCTTGATCGCTTGATTCAGAGCCCCTGCTCCAATAGCTTGAAGCTCGGCAGCCCCACGTTCGCGAAGAACACCCGCTAATGCGCCGGCAACGGAATTCGGATTGGATTTAGCTGATACTTTTAATACATCCATAGTAAGTACCTCCCCTGGGATAAAGAATGGTGTTCTTCCACTACTTTGATGTTATTCGCGCGCCAAAGAAAAATTCCTTCTTTTTGCGAACCCCTAAGCAGAAATTGGTACAAAAGATGCTAGTTATTGATATAAAAAAGATCACACTTTTTTCCAATCGTTACTTTTATCCCGATTTGCCTTTATCCCACCCCTTCTGGCCTATTCCATTACCCACTCGTCTTCGCGAAGCCTGATTTTTTCCAGACGCTTGGCCTTACCTGTATCCTCATCCAGATCTGCAAATAAACCGTGGAGCATCCATTTCCCTTCATCTACCACAAAGCGGGCCGGAAGTTGGGTGGTAAACTTATAGAGTACCGCATCTTTTTCCATACCCAAAATTCCTTCTCTTGAACCAACCATTCCCGCATCAGTCAAATATGCCGTTCCACCGGGCAAAATCGTATCGTCATTGCTCTGAACATGGGTATGAGTACCTACGACGATCGATGCACGTCCATCCATGAACCAGCCCATTGCTATTTTCTCCGATGTAGCCTCCGCATGGAAATCGACCAAAATGCATTTATGCTGTCTGCGCAGCTCTTCCACTATTTCTTCGCCAACCCGGAAAGGACAATCAATCGCCGGCAAAAAGGTTCGGCCCTGCAAGTTGACGATGGCCAGCTGCTTGCCATTACCTTTGACCACCGTGTACCCATGACCCGGCGTACCCTGAGGGAAATTGGCCGGACGCACCATGCGCGGCTCGTCGTCGATAAACTCGAAAATGTTCTTGTTATCCCAAGTATGGTTGCCCATCGTGATGCCGTGGACTCCCCAGTTGAAAAATTCATTCGCGATCGCAGACGTAATGCCTCTTCCGGCTGCCGCGTTCTCACCATTAACGATGATGATGTGCGGCTGGTATTTATTCTTCAGATAAGGCAGGTTGTCCCGCAATGCTTTGCGGCCGGTATTGCCTACAATGTCGCCGATAAACAAAACTTTAATAGAAATCTCCTCCTAGCCGTATGCGCTCAACATGAAAAGCGGTTAACATTCCTCTACTTTCGGGTATACCACCGCCATCTGCCCTTAATTTCAAGCTTCAGGCGTATGAGTAAAGAAAAGTGGCACCGTTAAAGGCGCCACTTTTCTGATTATGCCTATTTAGCGTACTCAACCGCCCGAGTCTCACGAATAACGGTGACTTTGATATGTCCCGGGTAGTCCAGTTCATTCTCAATCGTCTTCGTAATATCGCGAGCCAGACGGAAAGCTTCGGCATCGTCGATTTTGTCAGGCTGCACCATTACGCGAACCTCGCGGCCGGCTTGGATCGCATACGACTTCTCGACGCCTTCGAAGGATTCGGAAATCTCCTCCAGCTTCTCCAGACGCTTGATATACGTTTCCAGCGTTTCCCGGCGCGCTCCCGGTCTTGCCGCCGACAATGCGTCAGCCGCACCGACCAGCATAGCGATCACCGAGGTCGCTTCGGCATCCCCGTGATGGGAAGCGATGCTGTTGATGACAACCGGATGCTCTTTATATTTCTTCGCAAGCTCTACGCCGATCTCGACGTGCGAGCCTTCCACTTCATGATCCAGCGCTTTACCGATATCATGCAGCAATCCCGCCCGTTTGGCTAAGACGATGTCTTCCCCAAGCTCACCGGCCATTAACCCGGTCAAATAAGCAACCTCCATCGAGTGCTTCAATACGTTCTGACCGTAACTTGTGCGGAATTTCAGACGACCCAGAATCTTAATCAAATCCGGATGCAGGCCGTGAACGCCAACCTCGAAGGTAGCCTGTTCCCCGTATTCCCGAATCCGTTCATCGACTTCCTTACGCGATTTCTCAACCATTTCTTCGATTCGCGCCGGATGAATGCGTCCGTCCGCCACCAGCTTCTCCAGTGCGGTACGGGCCACTTCCCGGCGAATGGGATCGAATCCCGACAGAATCACCGCTTCCGGCGTGTCGTCGATAATAAGATCGATGCCGGTCAGGGTTTCCAGAGCGCGGATATTCCGGCCTTCACGCCCGATAATCCGTCCCTTCATTTCTTCATTCGGAAGTGTAACGACGGATACCGTCGTTTCCGCCACATGATCGGCGGCGCAGCGCTGAATGGCAAGGGTTATAATCTCGCGGGACTTCTTGTCCGCTTCTTCCTTGGCCTGCTGCTCGATGTCCTTGATCATCTGCGCGGTTTCATGCCGCACTTCCTGTTCCACATTGGAAAGAATAATACTTCTTGCATCTTCCATACTCAAATTGGAAATACGTTCCAATTCGCTAACCTGATTCTTGTAAATTACTTCGATTTGCTGCTGGGTTTCATCAATTCGTTTCTCTTTGTTAGCCACTTGTTCTTCTTTTCGTTCAAGCGATTCCATTTTTTTATCCAGCGATTCTTCCTTTTGCAGCAACCGTCTTTCCTGACGTTGGATTTCATTCCGACGTTCACGAGTTTCTTTCTCAGCCTCGGTACGGATTCTGTGGACTTCATCCTTGGCTTCCAATACCGTTTCCTTCTTCAGCGCCTCCGCTTCCTTCTTCGCGTTCTCCACGATTCCGGCTGCGGCCTGTTCGGCGCTGGAAATTTTAGCTTCTGCAAGGGACTTCCGAATAAAATAACCGAACCCAAAGAATAATGTCGCTACAACGAGAACGATGATGATCCAGATCCAGGTTTCCATCTGTTTCACCTCCTCGTTGGTTCCTCCAAGGCATTCCTTGGGACTGTGCAGTTGTCAAACTATCCGTTCATCACCATACAAAAAAAACGGTAAATTCACCGATTGCCGAACTGCACATGATTCACATGCACACTGCCCGCCGCATCCGGCGATTACATTTCATATGAGTTGATACGCGAATCGTTTAGAAAAAGATGGCCTTTTTGGGAAGGAAAAAGGATTCTTATTTTATGCCGATTCATGTTATATTTTATTATTTATAAAAAGACATTGTCAAGAGAGCCATTCCCGGGCGCAAAGTCAAGGAATCAGTCGAACTCGTAGAAATCGTCCTCCATACCGTCCATATCCCCGTCCTCCCGGAGCGTGTTAAGCACACTTCGGACAATTCCCCCCGAGAATCCGCGTCTCATCAAAAAAGCGCCGGTCTTCCTTCTTTTGTCGGAAGGCTCGCCCTTGACCGCATTCCACTTCTTCCGCCCCAGCTCCAGCGCGCTTTGCCGCTCCTGGTCGATGCTGATTCCATCCAGCGCCTCGGCAATGACCGATTTATCAATGCCTTTGCTGCGCAATTCATGGCGAACCCACAGTTTGCCTTTACGGTGTCCGGTCACCCGCTGCTCCGCCCACTGCTTCGCATACTGCGAATCGTCAATCAGCCGCTCCCGCCGCAGCCGTTCCAGAACCTCGTCAATGAGTTCTTCTCCGATTTCCTTCTCGCGCAAACGTCTTGCCATCTCCATCCGCGTCCGCGGCTTGCGTTCCAGATAACGCAGTCCCTCCACATAAGCCCGCTGCCGTTCGTCGGCCAATACGATCTCCTGAAGGTCTTCCTTCGTAAAGACATTTCCGGAAATCATCCGGTATTTGATCATAATATCCTCATGTACGCTTAAGCGGTATGGCCCGAAATGCAGCATATAACGGTGACCGGATTTTTGGCGTTCCACCTTGGTTATCGTAAGCGGCTCATTGTCAGGAAACTGCGAGAGCACGCCTTCTTCCGGCTGTTCGGCTTCAAAATCAAGCTGTATCGTCATGAGTGCGCACCCCTCCATTCCTTCTCGCAAACCCTGCTTCATGCAGCAGGGCAGCATCAATACCTTTCATAATAAAAGACGCCCTATATGTTATAGAGGGCGCCTTACTTATCAAAAGAGATTATTCGATTTCGAGCAGTGCCTGTTCTTCCTGCTTCTCGGCCTCAAGCTCCGCCGCGGTAGGAGAGGCGACAATTGTGGAGAGATTGCTCGCTTCACGAATCTTGTTCTCGATCACAAGCGCTATATCCGAATGCTCTTTCAGGAACTGCTTAGCATTCTCGCGGCCTTGACCGAGACGTTCACCTTCGTAGGAGTACCATGCGCCGCTCTTATTGATGATATCCATTTCCGTACCGATATCAACAAGGCTGCCTTCCCTGGAAATCCCCTCGCCGTACATAATATCGATATCCGCTTGTTTGAACGGTGGCGCCACCTTGTTCTTCACAACCTTGATCCGTGTACGGTTGCCTACCATATCGTTGCCCATCTTGATGCTCTCTACACGCCGGACATCGAGTCGAACCGTAGAGTAGAATTTCAAAGCGCGTCCGCCGGGAGTTGTTTCCGGGTTGCCGAACATGACGCCGATTTTCTCGCGAAGCTGGTTGATGAAAATGGCAATCGTCTTCGATTTGTTAATGGAGCCGGACAGCTTGCGCAGAGCTTGGGACATCAGTCGCGCCTGCAGACCCACATGGGAATCGCCCATCTCGCCTTCAATTTCAGCTTTAGGAACCAAAGCCGCAACGGAGTCCACTACAATAATGTCCACCGCGCCGCTGCGGACAAGCGCTTCGGCAATTTCAAGAGCTTGCTCCCCGGTATCCGGCTGGGACAGCAGCAATTCGTCGATGTTAACGCCCAGCTTGCTTGCATAGCTTGGATCAAGCGCATGTTCTGCGTCAATAAAAGCGGCTTGTCCGCCCGCCTTCTGTACTTCCGCAATTGCATGCAGAGCGACCGTTGTCTTACCGGAAGATTCCGGCCCGTAAACTTCTATAATACGGCCTTTAGGGAGACCGCCAATTCCCAAAGCAATATCTAAAGCCAATGATCCGCTGGGTACGATCTCAACCTGCATATGGGTGGATTCGCCCAGTTTCATGATGGAACCTTTACCGAATTGTTTCTCTATTTGACGGAGCGCCATTTCAAGCGCCGCACGACGATCTGACAATCAGATCACATCCTTTTCACGGTTTATAATAGCAACAAAATATAACTAAAGTGAACATTCATCTGGTCCAGTAAGAAAAGCAACAGCTGTTCTCATATTTACATTGTACCTTGTTTTGGAGCGTTTGCCAAGCATTTTTTCGAACATACATTCGTTTTTTTAACCCGCCCAAGCCTGGCGCCCATTTATTTCCATACACTCCTCCTCTCAAAGTTACTACCGGTTACAGGTCAGGACATAAAACTTTTACCCTTAACAAAAAACAAAAAACCGCGGCAAAGAGAATTCAATGCCACGGTTCTTCCGTATGCCAACATTATATAAAAATTAAGTCCGTCTTACAAGCCCGCGCCTTCAGGCGGGGCCTCGATATTCCGCTCCACAAGTCTGCGCCACAGCCGATATAAGATCGCTTTAACCGAACGAATCCGGATATTCTCACGGTTGCCCTTCAGCTTCAGTTCGAACACTTCCGTCTTCCCGTTTCTCTCTGCAAGCCCGATATAGACCAGACCCGCCGGTTTGCGTTCCGAATCACCCGGACCCGCCACACCGGTAATCGACAGGCCGAAGTCCGTGTCGGCGGTCAGCCTGACCTGCTCCGCCAGAACTTCAGCCACCTCGCGGCTGACTGCGCCCGGAGCGTCCGGCCCTTCCAAATACTCCCTCGGAACATTGAGCAGCTTCTGCTTCATCTCGTTAGAGTAGCATACAATGCCTCCCATAAACATTGAGGAGCTGCCGGGGATGCCCGTAATGCTCCCCATCAGAAGCCCTCCGGTACAGCTCTCGGCGCAGCTAACTGTCAGTCCCGCATCCGCCATCCAGTCAACGATGATTTTTTCCAGCGGAACATCGACACTGGCATACAAATGCTCGGGAAGAATGCTCCGGATCTGCTCCTCCAGCGCATCCAGCTTCAGCATCGCTTCGCTATAGGAAGGCGCTTTTGTGGAAATACGTACCGTAACCTCTCCCTCTTTTGCGTAAGGAGCGATTGTCGGATCATTTTGGCCGTGAATAAGATCGATTAGATTGTCTTCAAGCAGCGATTCTCCGATGCCGGCGAATTTGAGCATTTTGGAATACAGGGTCATTTCATCCGTGAGCGCATTCTGCTGCAGCCAAGGCTTGGCTTTGTCTGTGAACATCGGTTTCATTTCTCTTGGAGGTCCCGGGAGAACGACATAATATTTGCCCTCATGACTGATGGCGAGGCCTACGGCCAGTCCCGTCTCATTCGGCAGCGGCGCCGAATCGTCAATCACCAGCGCCTGCTTGCGGTTATTCTCGGTCATCGGGACGCCACGGTCGCTGAAGAACCGGTCCACATGATCCATCGCCATCTGGTCGATATACAGCCCCCGTCCAAGCGTTGCGGCAAGCGCTTCCTTCGTCAAGTCATCCTCCGTCGGTCCGATGCCTCCCGTGAACAGGATCAGATCGGCGCGGCCCTTGGCGATCTCGATCGCCTCCTGCAGCCTGATGCTATTATCGCCGACTACCGTCTGAAAATAAACGTCGATTCCAAGAGCGGCAAGCTCGATGGACAAAAACTGGGCGTTGCTGTTTACAATTTGCCCGAGCAGCAGCTCGGTGCCGACCGCAATAATCTCTGCTTTCATTATTGGATTCCCTCCTGATATATGGCTCTGCCGGCTTCAGACTAAAAAAGGGCAATAGGTTATGAGTGCCTACTGCCCCGCTGAAGTTGACTGATATGTGATGGATCTTGATAGGATGGTTAGGCGTTATGCGCGTGCAGCAGTTCCTTATTCTTCACAAAATAATCGATTCCCGAGTAAATGGTAATCAGCGCGGCCGCCCAAATGGCAATATCGTCAAAAGGAATGCCGACAAACTGGAACGGAAAATTGTTAAGCAGCAGCAGGGAAATCGCTACGATCTGCACAACCGTCTTGATCTTCCCCCATTTACTTGCCGCCACAACCTTGCCATCCAGCAGAGCTACCTGCCGAAGACCGGTCACCGCAAATTCACGGCTGATAATGATAACGGCGATCAGAGAATCGCATCTTCCCAGCTCAACGAGCGAGATCAGAACAGCCGAGATCAGCAGCTTGTCCGCCAATGGATCCAGCAGCTTGCCGAGGTTGGTCACCATATTATATTTGCGGGCAATGTAGCCGTCGATTCCGTCCGTACTTGCCGCGAGAAGAAAGATAATCGCCGCGATCAGATGATTGACGGAAAGCTGGAAGGAGCCCCAATGCAGCGGTTCCGGGTAAAAGCTGAAATTGACAAGCAGGAACACCATCATAATCGGGATAAGGCATATTCGGGCAATCGTAATGCGGTTAGGCAAATTCACTGATGTTCCTCCCCTGACAAATCGTATTCAAAAGCGTGGGTGATCCGGACCTTCGTGATTTCGCCTATGCTTACATTGCTGCCTCTCACGAACACTTCGCCGTCGATTTCAGGCGCGTCGTACTGCGAACGTCCGATATACACGTCGCTGCGTCCGTCATACCGCTCTACCAGCACATCGAGGACCTGACCGACATACCGGCTTCCTCTGTCGCTTGTAAGCTGGCGCTGAAGCTCCATCAGCGTGTTGGCCCGCCATTCCTTGACTTCTTCCGGAACCTGATCCGGCAGGCGTGAAGCCGGTGTTCCTTCTTCATTGGAATAGGTAAATACCCCGAGCCGATCGAAGCCGATTTCCCTTACAAAATCGCATAACCGCTCAAAATCCTCCTCGGTCTCCCCTGGAAAACCGACAATGATGGAGGTGCGCAGCGATACGCCGGGAATCATTTCCCGGATTCGCTTAACCAGACTGCGAATGTCCTGCTGCCGTCCGGGTCTGCGCATCCGTTTCAGAATGGCGTCCTCGCTATGCTGCAGAGGCATGTCCACATACTTGCAAATCTTCGGATTGTCAGCCATAGTCCGGATCAGTTCATCGGTAAAAAAGCCGGGATACGCATAATGCAACCGTACCCACTCAATCCCTTCCACTTCGCTCACCCGGTTCAGCAGCTCGGGCAGCTTGAAGCCGTCATACAGATCGGTTCCGTAATTGGTGGAATCCTGGGCAATGAGGCTGATTTCTTTGACGCCCTGAGCCGCCAGCGTTTCGACTTCAGCCACGATCGATTCCATGGAGCGGCTGCGGAACGCCCCGCGCATAATCGGAATACTGCAAAACGTACAGTTATTGTCGCAGCCTTCAGCGATCTTGACATACGTAGTATAGCGGGGAGTCGATACCTTGCGCGGCAGCGCCTCCTCATAGTTAAAGACCGGATTGCCGACCCACACCGGTCTGCTTCCTCTCACGGCTTCATCGACAATCTGAACGATATTGTGAAAATCGCCCGTACCGACAATCCCGTCGATCTCCGGCATCTCATCCATTAATTGCTCTTTGTAGCGCTGGGTCAGGCAGCCCGACACGATGAGCGCCTTCAATTTGGCCGTCTCCTTCAGCTCCGCAAGCTCAAGAATCGTATTCACGGACTGCTCCTTGGCTTCATCTATAAATCCGCAGGTATTTACAATAATAACGGTTGCTTCTTCTTTTTCGTCCACAAGTGTATATCCTCGTTCATGAACAAGTCCGGACATAATCTCCGAATCGACCAGATTTTTCTCGCAGCCGAGCGTTACGATGTTAATTTTTTCTGTCATGGTCATCCCCCAATAATAAAAAAAGCACAAATCCACATTATCTCAACAAGTATAATATAGCCATAATTCAGCTGTCAAAAACAGAAAGCACCCCGCAGGGCTGCGCATGACAGGCCGCTGCGGGGTATACTAAGTTATTTCAGGTTCGTATATTGAAGATCCAGCGGCAGATCCGCATTATTGAGAAGCTGGATGATCTGCTGCAGATCGTCCCTGCTCTTGCCGGTGACGCGAATCTGGTCGCCCTGGATTTGGCTCTTGACCTTGAGTTTGGAGTCACGGATCAGCACATTGATCTTCTTGGCGTTCTCCTGGTCAATTCCCTGCTTAAGGCCCAGCCGCTGACGGACTGTTCCGAGCGAAGCCGGCTCGATTTTGCCGAAATCAAGGTTCTTTGCTGAAATGCCTCTTTTGATCATCTTTGACTGCAAAATATCAATAACGGCATTCAGCTTGTACTCGTCATCGGCTGCGATGATCAGGGCGTCTTTTTCCAGCTTGAGACTGCTCTTGCTTCCCTTGAAATCGTAACGGTTCTGAATCTCCTTCTCGGTCTGGTGAACTGCATTGGTTAATTCCTGAACGTCCATTTTGGACACAATATCAAATGAGCTTTCCGAAGCCATGGTTCCACGTCCTTTATGATCTATATTCAGCTATTATTATATGAAAAAGAAAAGGTCAAGTCTAACAGCCGGCTGCTTTGACGCCGGAACGCAAAAAAAATAACGCCTCCCTCAAAGAAAATCCCTCCTTGCGGGAGACGCTTCTTAAGCGCCCGTTATCTGCTTCGGGCGGGATTACGGAACATGTCCAAAATCCCCAATACGATATGAGCGAGACCGAAGCCCAGAATACCGTAGCCCCAAGCGTTCGGCATCAAATAGTAACCAAGCAGACTGACAATAATACCCAGGCCGGTTACAATCCAGCTGACCGTCATCGATTGCACCTCGCTTTGATGGATGAACTGTTAACCATTCCTTAGCGTCTCCAAAATAGCAAAGTCTATACGAATAAACGATACTTATTCGCCTGTGGCAGCCGTGTCCCCGCTGTCAGCCGTTTGTCCGTCGGCGGAGGTGCCCGCCGATGCGCCTTCGGCCGGTGTTCCCAAGCCGTCATCCAGCTTAAGCAAAATACGCGACGTGGTCTTGCCGTCCGTTACCGCCTGCCCATTCACGGTAATCTGCGTAGCAGGAGAATAGCCGGATTTAATATAAATACCTTCACTATCCAGCGTAAAGGTCATAGTATCTCCTGCAGCCGTACTTCCAAAAGAGAGCTTCTCTCCTCTGGAATTTTCGCCTTTATAGACCTCCAGCCAACTTTGGCCTGTCGCTGTAATGACCACCTGCGGATTAGTGCCGCTCACCTTGAATACGGTAGTCTTGCCCGACTTCCCGTCCATTACAACCGTTCCGTCTCCCGGGGATGGCGAAGCAGATGGAGATGGAGAGGCGGACGGTGACGCCGACGGTGAAGGGGATGGAGACGCGACAGCTTCCGCGCTTGCTCCGGCTTCGGGGCTAGCCGTAGCAGCCGGAGTCGCACCTCCTCCATTCGCAGGGGCCGGTCCTGTGGACTGAGTTGCCGACGGAGACTGAGTGCTCTCGGTAATCGGATTTCCGTCAGTCTGCTCATTAACCGATTTCCCCCAGTTTGAAGCATACATGTAAATAACCGCAATAATCAGTACCGGAAAAATCCACATCAATAGCGTCGGAAGCCATTTGGCATTCCGCTCGGTCTCGGGTCTTCGGCTGCGCTTCTGAAGCACCGACTCCATTGTGGAAGGCTCTTCCCTGGTCACCGGAACGCTTCCGGGCTCCTGCACGAGATCATCGGGATTGACGCCAACCGCCTCAGCATAGGTCTTGATAAAAGCGCGGACATAAAAACTGCCGGGAAGAACCTTGTAGTCCCCCGCTTCGATGGCTTCCAAATATTTTTTGCGGATCTTCGTTACTTCCTGTACATCATCCAGACTCATTCCCTTTTGCAGACGGGCCTCTTTCAACTGCCGGCCTAGTTCCGACATGCCATCACCTCCTAATCCTCTCTATTTACAAATCGTCACTGTAGCTGGCCGTGAACGTATCGTACAGAATTTCTTCGTTCGGATTATTCCGTAGTTCAATCAGAATATCGAAATCGTCATACGTATACTCCGACTCGCGGACAAAAATATCCGGGTGCTCAATCACTTTCGTACTCGGCATCGTCATAATGTCTTTGAGCAGATTGTAATGCTTCTCATTGGACCGAATCGTACTGACAATGCCGTCGATGATAAAAATATTGTTCGGATTCATTTCATCCTCGGCAAGTTGACTGCGAACGGTCTGCCGGAGCATCGTCGAGGAGACAAACGTCCAGCGCTTCATCGCGCACACGCTGCCGGCAATAATCGATTCCGTCTTGCCGACGCGCGGCATGCCGCGAAGTCCGATCACCTGATTGCCATCACGTTTAAAGAGCTCTCCCAGAAAATCGACCAAAAGGCCAAGCTCATCCCGCGTAAAGCGAAACGTCTTGCGGTCGTCCGAATCCCGGTCGATGTACCTTCCGTGACGAACGGCCAGCTTATCAACCAGACGCGGAGAACGCAGCGCGGTTACCGTTATATTTTCCACCTTCTTGAGCATTTCGCCCATAAGCAGGATTTTCTCATCGTCGTTCGTTTCAAGCAGCATGCCTCGCGTCTTGTCCTCTACTCCGTTGATGGTCAGAATGTTGACCTCAAGCATACCGAGCATCGAGGCGATGTCGCCGAGTAAACCGGGTCTATTCTTATGTATCTTGTATTCCATATACCATTGTTTATATTCCAACTTCCACACCTCTTAATGTAAATTCCTCTCCCCGGGCCTTATCTGTCAAAAAGTAACAAGATACGACAATCCAACAGTCTAACGGGTCATGTTTATGATATATAAAATGAAATTGAAAGGCAAGACGATTAGCCGGACAATTGCAGAAAAGCTCCCTCGAGGGGAGCTTGTTCCGCCGGGTTATGCGTTTTGCTTCGCCAGCTTGACCATGAGGGAGGCAATGGTATGGCGCTGACTTTCGTCACCGACATCCCACAGCTCTTTGATCGCCCGGTTCGAGGCGTTTTGCGGATCGACCTTTTTATCAAGGAATTCCCCGATTTCAAAGGCCAGCTTGGCGATCGTATCTTCGCTCATGCCCACCTTTTCGGCCTGGATGACCCGTTCGCCCAGAAATTTCTTCCAGGTATCATAGTTTTTGATCACTGAAGATTCTGTTGACATCTTAAATCCTCCTTCAGGGTTAAAGATTTAAAAGCAACAGTTCTAATATGTCCTTGAAGAAAATCCGTTATTCGGCGAAACCTTGCTACTTTCAGGTAATCCAGCCGCCGTTCGGACTAATGATTTGCCCATTGATATAACCGGATTCCGGCAGCGCCAAAAAATAGACAAGCGACGCTATTTCTTCCGGCGCGGCCAACCGGCCCGCGGGAATTTCATCCTCCAGCATCCGAATCTCGTCCTCCGCCAGGTTATCCAGCATCGCGGTCCGCACGGCTCCCGGAGCCACCGCGTTCACCGTAACGCCTGAAGGGGCTAATTCTTTGGCTAAAGCCTTGGTAAACGCATTGACCCCGCCCTTGCTCGCGGAATAGGCGACTTCGCAGGAAGCGCCTGAAACGCCCCATACCGAAGACACGTTGATGATCCGGCCAAACCGCTGAGAAACCATATAAGGCATAAAAATCTGGCTGCACAGAAAGGTTCCCTTTAAGTTGATGTCCATGACGTCGTCCCAATCCTCTTCGGTAAGATCGGCCAGCATGCCGTAGTGCGATTTTCCAGCGTTGTTCACCAGTATATCGGGCTGCATGCCGCTGGCAGCAAGACGTTCCGCCATACGCTGCAGCTGGCTCCGGTTCCTGAGGTCTGCGGCAACGGTCATTACCTGCGAACCCAAGTTCATGCAGCGCCGCGCCACTTCATTGGCCGACTCATGGGAATTCATATAATGAATGACAACCTTCATTCTGGCGGAGGCAAAGCGCTCCGCAATGGCGCCGCCGATACCGCCGCTTCCCCCGGTTATCAGCACCGTCGTTTCTCCTAGCGGCTTTCCGCTCTCTCCCGTGATTTGCACTATGGATTCACCACGACAGATACCGCGAGCTGATTCCAGTCGATATGCTCCCGCAGCCGCTGATTTACTTCGTCCAAAGTAATGGACTCATATTCCGGAAGGACGGCAAAGAGGTCCCCGCCCCGGAACTGGTGACGCGTAAATTCATGGGCGATGTTCTCCGGAGAATTCAGCATGCGCAAATAGCCGCCGATTTTTTTGTTGCGGGCCCGGTTGAAATCGCGTTCGTCGAAGCCTGACTTGAGCAGGGGTTCTATCTCTTCCCTGATCCGCTTCAGCAAGAGCTCAGGGTCCTTCGTATCTCCGCCGATCGCGGAAAAGGCGTACTGCGGCGAGCTGTTGTACTCGTGGCCGAAGCTGTCGGAAATCAGCTCTTCGTCGTACAGCTTCTGATACAGGGCCGTGCTGCTGCCCAGCAACAGGTCGAGCATCAGCTTGGTTGTCAAATCCCGGCGTACGGCGGCTTTGCCGGTCAGGCCGATTTCTTTTTCCTTGAAGCCGAACAGGCATTTGGGCATGGAGACAGCCAGCTTGTTCTCAAGCCGCTTGATACCGACTTCTTCCGGCTCTTGCTCAAAAATCCGCTCAATCTCGCCCTGGCGTTCATAAGACTTCCCTTCCTGATTGCGGCGGACCAGCTCAATGACCGACTCCGGGTTTACGCCGCCGACAATAAACAGCAGCATATTACTTGGGTGATAGAAGGCGTTATAGCACGTATAAAGCGTTTCTTTGGTGATCGTCGAGATGGATTCCACCGTGCCGGCGATATCGATCCGAACCGGATTCTTCTGATACATCGCTTCGATCAAGCCAAAGTAGACGCGCCAGTCGGGGTTATCGGCATACATGTTGATTTCCTGTCCGATGATGCCTTTTTCCTTCTCCACATTCTGATCCGTGAAATAAGGCCGCTGCACAAAGTCGATCAGAGTCTCGATGTTCGTTTCGATATTTTCCGTGGCGGAGAATAAATAGACGGTCTGCTCGAAGCTGGTAAAAGCGTTCGCCGAAGCTCCGTTCGAAGCAAAGGTGGCGAAGATATCGCCTTCCGGCTCTTCAAACATTTTATGCTCCAAAAAGTGGGCGATGCCGTCCGGGACCGATGTTTCCTCTCCGCCGGCTACCCGGAAGTGATTGTCGACCGAACCGTATTTCGTCGCAAAAGTGGCGTACGTCTTCTTGAACCCCGGTTTCGGCAGCACATAGACCTTCAACCCGTTATCCAATACTTCGTGGTACAGCGTTTCCTGAAGCCTGTCGTAATGGATTTGTTCCATTAGCTCTCCTCCTTCTGCCCTGTCAGGAAATAAATCGTATCGAGCTCTACGGTGCCGGCTGCCCGCTTCACGTCCTCCGCGCCGGATGCTTCCACCTGGCTCATCAATTCTTCCGTGGAACGTTCCTTGCCGGACAATACCCGGTTAAAGTCGAATGCAATCATTTCAAAGGCGGAATCCTGGATTTCCGAAAGCAGGTTGCGGATCATCGCTTTGGTCTGATTCAGCTCCAGATCGCTGATATTGCCCTGCTTCATTTCATCCAGCTGCTTGCGGATAATGTCCAAGGCTTTATTGTAGTTCTGTATTTCAATGCCCGACTGTATGGTGGCGATGCCTTTATGCCCGTCATAGCGGGAGGAGGCGTAATAAGCGAGACTTTCTTTTTCCCGGACGTTCACGAACAGCTTGGAATGCGGATAGCCGCCCAGAATGCCGTTATACATCAGAGCGTGCGCATAAGCGTCGTCCCCGTAGGTTATGGATGTTCGCAGTCCCATGTTCAGCTTGCCTTGGCCAACATCCATCCGCTCTTCCACCGTTCGGACTTCCGTAACCTTTTTCGGTGAAAAATGCGACTGATAAGGGGAAGCCGACCGGCTGTCAAGCCCGAAGTGCCGTTCCACAAGCTTCTGCACTTCCTCGGGACTGGTGTCGCCGACAACATACAAATCAAGAATCGCTCCGTCCAGCCATGCCCGGTAGGAGTGATGCAGCGAATCCGGCGTAATGGACTCAAGGTCCGCTCTTTGTCCAAGGGGATGCAGACGGTATGGCTCTTCGCGGCACATTTCCTCGATACAACGCTCTGCTGCGTAACGGATTTTGTCGTTGACGATGGACTCCAGCTTCTTGCGTACGGTCTCCCGCTCCGTATTCACATAGGAAGGACGGAAGCTACCGCCCTCGAGCAACGGACGGGTCAGCACCTCGCCCAAAAAAGCAAAAGACTCGGCCAGCAGACTTTCCTTGCTCTGAACGAATGAGTCATT
Source organism: Paenibacillus apii (assembly GCF_011043685.1). Taxonomy (NCBI): domain Bacteria; kingdom Bacillati; phylum Bacillota; class Bacilli; order Caryophanales; family Paenibacillaceae; genus Paenibacillus; species Paenibacillus apii. The sequence continues at coordinate 314,057 of NZ_JAAKGU010000001.1, forward strand.
GATGGTGTCCATGCGGAACTGGATGATCTGATAGTCTCCGCGCTTATACACGTCAAAGCCGAAGCCGGCTCCATACAGCTCCTCCAGACGTTCGCGGAACTGGGTGGTTTCCGGATAGGATGCCGTGCCCCGACGAAGCACGAACGGAATCAGAGCGGTCGGGGTAACGGTATCCTCGGCGAGAGGAACGCCGGCATACAGCGATATCGCAAAGGTCTTGAACGTCTTCGTCGGCAGTACATGAATGCGTATGCCTCCTACGTTGCCATGCTGAAATACGTGATTTGTCAAGGCCAAAACTCCTTTACGGCTCGGATAAAAAGCTGTTTTACCAAGTTTATGAAGTAATATTTATTCTAAACCATTCCAAACGAAGGAAGCAACCGGAAGACAAGTCTTCCGATTGCTCCCATGGAACTGCCGCCAAAGAACCTGTTTCAGTGGCGGTCAGCAGTTCAGATTTTACATGCAAAATATATGCTCGCCGATCGTCTTCACCTGCGGACGCGTCCAAATCCATTTGGAGGTAGCCGTCTTCGGATTGAAGTAATACAGACAGCCGCCCGACGGGTCCCAGCCGTTCAGCGCCTGCTGAACCGCTTTGCGCGCCTGCTCATTCGGCGTCAGATAAATTTGCCCGTCGGCGACGGCCGTAAATGCACCCGGCTGGAAAATGACGCCCGAAGGCGTGTTCGGAAAGCTCGGGGATTTTGTCCGGTTCAAAATCACGGCCGCGACGGCCACCTGACCTTCAAACGGCTCGCCCCGGGCTTCCCCGTAAACAGCGTTCGCCATTATCTTGAGATCATTTTCCGACAAACCCATCGTGTTTCCGGACGCCAGCTCCGCTTTAGGCTTGCCTTTGTTTGTAGTAGTTTTAGCGGTTTTTACTCCGGCGGAAGGTTCTGTAGGACGCCAGTTCTTGGTCGCGTTGTAAAGCTTGAGCTTCGTCTTGGCCCCGACAACACCGTCCGCCTTCATTCCGAACTTCCATTGAAACCATTTGACGGCATTCAAGGTATCGTAGCCGAATTGACTATCTATTTTGTCTGAAAAATAGCCCAGGTGCTTTAATCGCCCCTGCAGTTCGTACACATCGGGCCCCGAAGCACCGTATTTCAAGGGCGTGGTGCCGAAAGCGGGCAGCGCCTCGTCATAGGCCCCGGTATCGGACGAAGAATTTGCTGCGGAATTCTGCGGCTGTGGTGCTGACGATTTCCCCCCGGAGAAATGTTCGATCAGCGGGACGGACGCAAGCGTAAGGGATAGTACGGCAATGATCCATAGCTTCTGATTCTTCATTTGGCTTCGCTCTACCTTTCTCTTGTAAGTTCTGCATGGATGGCTAACGTTATTATGACGACCGTGAGGGAATCCTATGCACCTTCAGGAACGAAAAGAAAGGATGGACCAAAGCTACAAGTCAAATAAAAAACGCTCCTTCTGGAATCAAAAGGAACGCTTCTCCATAACGATTATGAACTAATCCGGTTCTGCTGGTACTGCTCCAGCGAAATCAGCACCTCGCGCGGCTTGCTGCCCTCATAAGGTCCGATCACGCCTCTGGCTTCCATTGAGTCGATCAGCCTTGCGGCGCGGGTGTACCCGACGCGCATCCGGCGCTGGAGCAGCGATACCGACGCCTGCTTGGCCTCCAGCACGATTTGCACCGCCTGCTCGTACAGTTCGTCCTGCGGCTCCTCAGCTTCCGCCGCCGTATCGTCGACTTCAGGGACGATGGACTCGTCATACTCCGCTTCTCCTTGGCTGCTGACGTAATGGACGATCGCTTCAACCTCGGCATCGCTCATGAAAGCCCCCTGAACCCGGATAGGCTTCGATGAGCCCATCGGCATAAAGAGCATATCGCCGCGTCCCAGCAGCTTCTCTGCTCCCGCCATGTCCAGAATCGTCCGCGAATCCACCTGCGACGATACGCCAAAGGCAATCCGCGAAGGGATATTCGCCTTGATGACGCCGGTAATGACGTCTACCGAAGGGCGCTGAGTGGCGATAATCAAATGGATACCGGCCGCCCGCGCCATCTGCGCCAGACGGCAAATAGCGTCCTCTACATCGCCTGCGGCAACCATCATCAGGTCGGCAAGCTCGTCCACAATAACGACGATGTACGGCAGAACAGCCGCCGGGTTATCCTTCATGAGCTGGTTATAGCCTTCGACATTCCGCGTCCCGGATTTGGAGAACAGCTCGTACCGTTTCTCCATCTCAACCACGATCTTCTTGAGCGCGAGGCTGGCGCGTTTCGGGTCTGTTACTACGGGAGCCATCAAATGGGGAATGCCGTTGTACACATTAAGCTCAACCATCTTGGGATCGACCATCAAAAATTTGACTTCGTCCGGCTTAGCCTTGTACAGAATGCTCGTAATAATGCCGTTAATGCAGACCGATTTGCCCGATCCGGTCGCTCCGGCAACAAGCAAATGGGGCATCTTGGCAAGGTTGCCGATGATGGTCTGCCCGGAAATATCCCTGCCGAAAGCAATGGTCAGCCTGGCTTCGGCTTCCTGGAAAATTTGCGTTTCCATGACTTCTCTCATCGTAACCAGCGATACTTCCGGATTCGGCACCTCGATGCCGATCGCCGATTTGCCGGGGATCGGCGCTTCCATCCGAATATCCTTGGCGGCCAGAGCCAAAGCGATATCGTCGGTCAAATTGACGATCCGGCTGACCTTCACGCCGATATCGGGCTGAATCTCGTACCGGGTAACGGCCGGGCCCCGGACAACCTCCAGCACCTTCGCCCGAACGCCGAAGCTCTCCAGAGTAGCCTCCAGCTTGCGGGCGGTCTGCATGTAATCATTCTGGTCCCCGGCTTTGCCCCCGTTGTTTGGCTTGGACAGCAGACGGAACGGCGGAAGCTTGTACGGCTTAGGCGGCGGTACAGGCTTTGGCGCCTCGGCTGCTGGCAATTCTTCGCCCGTCTCGTTCAAGCCGCCTGCAGCTTCTGTCGGCGCTAGGCCGGTATTCTCAGCAGGGACGGCATCCTCCGTCTCACTCGTAATACCAGAGGCGGGTGCCGGCTTCATGCTGCTGCGCGCAGCCGGTGAGAACTCGCCCCACTCCTCCCGGTCCTCGTCGCTTAAGCCTTCCGAGCGGATGTGCTCGAAGAAATCGCGAATGATTGGAGTCACAGGCTCCACATCTTCACTGTCAAATTCAAAATCGTTATCCTCACCCGAATCGGACCAATCCGAACGGGAAGTCACGCCCGAAATAATCGGAACATTGTCCCATTCCGGTTCCTGTCCGTGTTCTTCGTCAGATGCCATTGAAGCTTTCGATCCGGAGCCCGGAGATTTGCGCTTGATCAGCTTATCGAAGAATTGCGGCTTCTTCCGATTAGGCAGAGTGGTCTCTTCCTCATCATCTTCGTCATCGTCATCTTGTGAGGATTGTGAACGGAGCTTCGCCCTGTCTCCGCTCCGGTTCGATACCGGCATCGCCTGCGGGCGGCTTGCGGCGCGGAGACGGATGCCTTCCGCAAGCTTGACCGCCCGGCTTCTAAGCAAGCCGAACAGCTCGATGTAGGAGAGGTTCGTCACCAGCATAAAGCTGATCGCCAGCATGACGATCATGAGCAGCTTGGCGCCAAGGGTCCCGAACAGCCACAGCAAAAATGCGAATTCCAGTCCGCCGACATAACCGCCGCTGATATCCTTGCCCAGCAAGTACACGCTGCTGCCGTTCACGCCGGGAGACAAAGCGCCAGCCAGATCCTTCCGGGTCTGGGACAGCACGTTACCGGGATCGAGCATGGACAACGGTCCAAGCTTCTGCTCCATGGCGGAGATGCTGCTCATCAGGCACATCGAAAGCACCAGCAGCAGAACACCGCTGTGCCGGCTGTTCCAGTTCGAAGGCCACTTCCGGTAAATCATAACCATTAATCCGTAATAGATGCCGACAAGCGGCAAAACGAAATAGAACCGGCCAAGCAGGTAACCGGCAAGGCTCGATAACGAGCGTCCTACTGCCGCCTCGCCAGATAATGCAATAACCGAGAAGGTAATCAGGAGAATGCCGTAGATTTCATATTTTAAAACGCTGCCCAGCAGCGCCTTCTTCTTTTTCCGTTTTTTCCGTTTCGCCACGCCAGTCACCCCCGAAACAGTATTATACCATATAATGGCGTGGCGTACCTATGTTCTCTTTTGTCGGAAAATGCGGCTCTTTCTACGAACAATTACCCTCAGGCCCCGGACGGAAATGAAATGATTTGACCCGGCGCAAGACCGGGTTCCAGATAGCGGCCCAGCGGACAGTTCAGCAGTCTTACGATTCGGGCTCTTCCTTCGCTCAGCGGTTCCACCTGCATTAGAATGCCCTGTACAGTGACTTCAAGCATGGATGGAGGCGCCTGTATCGCCCCTTCCCATACCTGATCCGCGGATATAACGGAGTACAGGATCATTGGGTCAACCCTCCCGTTTCAGCAGGCGCTCCTCTAAGCGCAATCAGCTCGTTTAATTTCGCCATGGCGGTTCCGATACCGCCCACTTCGTCCATAAGACCGAATTTGACTGCATCGTTACCGCCAACCGCAGTTCCGATATCCCGGTTGAGCTCTCCCGTCTTGAACATCAAATCCTTGAAGCAATCGACGGAAATCCGGGAATGCGACGTTACGAACCGGACAACGCGCTCCTGCATTTTCTCCATGTACTCGAACGTCTGCGGCACACCGATCACAAGTCCGCTCATCCGTATCGGATGGATCGTCATCGTCGCACTTTCCGCGATAATCGAATAACTGGACGATACGGCGATAGGCACACCGATGCTGTGGCCTCCACCAACGACAACCGTTACCGTCGGCTTCGACAGCGACGCGATCATTTCGGCAATGGCGAGTCCGGCTTCCACATCTCCGCCCACCGTATTCAAAATAATAAGCACACCCTTAACCGTCTTGCTCTGCTCGGCTGCAACCAATTGCGGAATGATGTGTTCATATTTGGTTGTTTTGTTATGGGGGGGCATGACGATATGCCCTTCAATCTGTCCGATAATCGTTATGCAAAAAATTTCCGGCTCGACCACCGGAGCAGCCGTTTGTCCGAACTCTTTCACCATGCCGACCGTACCCGCAGCCTGCTGGGTCTGTTCGTGGCCCGGCTCCTCTCCCGCAGGAGCCTGCTCTTCGTTAAAGTTTGTTATCTTGACAGGTTCAAAGCTCTCCATGCTCAGCGCTCCCTTTTTCGCCTGCTCTCAAAGCACTTTGGCAGGCTTATGGTAATGAATCTCCCGGTTAGTATGACTAAACGGCCCCCGCCATTATGCAGCCTCATCAAATGGATGCGGGCTCTACCGAAAAATGCAAAAAAGCCCTTCTCCGCCGGAAACCGTCCAATATTTCCGGTGAAAGAGGGGCTTTATCGAGTTCAGCTTAAATGGAAAATAACCTTAGACTTCCATGATGATCGGCAGGATCATCGGTCTGCGGCGGGTTTGCTCATACAGGAACCGTCCGAGCGCATCCTTGACGCTTGTCTTGAGCGACGCCCATTCGTTGACCTTCTCGCTCATCAGGCGCTGTAGCGTGCTGGAGACAATCCGGTTGGCTTCGTCAAGCAGACCTTCCGATTCGCGCACATATACGAAGCCGCGCGAAATGATATCAGGTCCCGAGACGATGGCGCCGTTTTGCTTGCTCAGCGTAACGACGACAACGAGAATGCCGTCCTGCGACAGCAGCTTGCGGTCGCGAAGAACGATATTGCCTACATCGCCGACACCCAGGCCGTCGATCAGCACATTGCCGGAAGTGACCTTGCCGGCTTTGCGGGCCTGGCCGCCTTGAATCTCAACCACTTCGCCAAGCTCCGTGATAAAGATGTTGTCCGGGTCAACGCCAACGGATTGCGCCAGCAGAGCGTGTCTGCGCTGCATGCGGTATTCGCCGTGAATCGGAATGAAGAATTTCGGCTTCATCAGGTTGAGCATCAGCTTCAGCTCTTCCTGGCTGCCGTGTCCCGATACGTGCACACCGGAATTCGAACCGCTGTAAATAACGTCCGCTCCCAGGCGGAACAGTTCGTCTATCGTACGGCCGATATACTTCTCATTGCCGGGGACCGGAGTTGCCGCGATGATAACGGTGTCGCCGGGCAGAATGTCCACTTTGCGGTGGCTGGAGCGCGCCATGCGGGTGAGCGCCGACATCGGTTCGCCCTGGCTGCCCGTGCAGAGCACGACAACCCGGTTGGCCGCCATCCGGTTCATTTCTTCCGGTTCGATCAGCATGCCGTCAGGCATGTTCAGGTAGCCAAGCTCGGAAGCGATCGATACAACGTTAACCATGCTTCGGCCGATTACGGTAATTTTACGGCCGGTCTGCTCTGCGGCATTGACGACCTGTTGAATGCGGTGCACGTTGGAGGCAAATGTTGCCACCACCACGCGCTGCTCGGCTTTGCGGAAAATATCTTCGAGCACAATCCCGACATTTTTCTCCGATGGAGTAAAGCCCGGTTTCTCCGCGTTGGTGCTATCGGACAAGAGCGCAAGCACACCCCGCTGTCCGATTTCGGCCATCCGGTGCAAATTCGCGAATTGACCATTGACTGGGGTATGGTCAAACTTGAAGTCGCCCGTATGAACCACGTTGCCTTCCGGAGTTTCTACACACACGCCGACAGAATCGGGAATGCTGTGGTTTGTTCTGAAGAAAGTTACGACCAGCGAGCTGCCGAGCTTGATCTCCGAATCTTCGTTGATCAGAATGCGCTTCGTTTCGCCGAGCAGGTTCGCTTCCTTCAGCTTGTTCTCCACCAGACCGAGCGTCAGCTTCGTTCCGTACACCGGAACGTTCAAATGCTTGAGGACATAAGGCAATCCGCCGATATGGTCCTCGTGGCCGTGCGTAAGCACAATGCCTCTTACCTTGTCGCGATTCTCCGTCAAATAGGAAATATCCGGAATAACGATATCAATACCGAGCATATCCTCTTCAGGGAACTTCAGTCCCGAGTCCACGACGACAATGTCGCTGCCGTATTGTACCACGTACATGTTCTTCCCGATTTCCCCGACTCCGCCCAATGCGAAAATCATCAGTTTATCATTGTTGTTTTTTTTGGACAAATGAATCTAACCCTCCTATTAATGTTGGACGTCATATGTTATTTGAATCAAGAACTTCAATTCATTAGCGGCATTGAACGTAAACCAAAAGCAAAAAATCCCCCGTAAAGAAGAAAAAGGGCGTAAAGGCGCAAAAAATAAAAGCCTAATAAGAGCTTCCGCCCGCGGTCGGCACGTTTCTGTAAGCGAACCTATGCCGTCAAGCATTCAGCCGCGACCCTCGCAGCGCCTTTATCGACAAAGCACGTCCAGGTCTGGAAAAATAATCCTGTAGTTTCAGACAGACCTTTAGTGTTAGACATGACGGAAGAAATTGCCGCATATTCAATTTTAACCGCACCCAGTCACTTAACCACATTATACATGATATTTTTGTCAAAAGACAAGTCGCGGGAATTAGATACCCGTATTGTTTCCGCTAAAGCGGGGCATTATTTCAGATTGTCCAAAAAACATACAAAAAACCGGCCCTCATTTCGAGGACCGGTTCACTCCAGCCGAACGGGTTGATTCAATTTCTACAATACCAACTTTCTGATAAATTCCGCTTCCGCCTCGTTCGGGGGGGTCAAAGGCAGGCGGACCGAGCCGACTTTGATCCCACGAAGCTCCAGCGCGTATTTGACGGCGGACGGATTCGGCAGCGGCTGCGGACATTCAAACAATCCTTTAAAAATCGGGAACAGCTCACGGTGAACCTTCCCGGCGTGCTGCACGTCCCCCGAAAGGTAAGCGGAAATCATCTCGTCCATTCTTGCCCCTTCGAGATGGCTTGCCACGCTGATAATTCCGTGTCCGCCAACAGCCAAAGCCGGAAGCGCCGAAGAATCGTCTCCGGAGTAGACATGGAAATCATCCGGACATCCGGCCGCTATCAAGGCGACATGATCCAGCGACGCACACTCCTTCGTCGCTACAATATTCGGGATTTGCGCGAGCCGGATGGTCGTATCTGCGCTCATACAGATTCCCGTTCGGCTCGGAACATTGTACAAGATAAGCGGAAGGCTGGTCTCTGCCGCAATCGCCGAGAAATGGCGGTACAGCCCCTCCTGATTCGGCTTGTTATAATAGGGAACGACTAAAAGCGCGCCGTCGACGCCGATTTTCTCCGCTTTTTGCGTGAGCTCGATCGTGTGCTTTGTGTTATAGGAGCCTGTTCCGGCAATAACCTTGCAGCGCCCTGCAGCTTTTTCCAAGACAAAGGAAAACATTTGCAGCTTCTCTTCATCGCTCAGTGTAGGCGATTCTCCCGTTGTTCCGCAGACGACGAGCCCCTCCGACTTCTGCTCTTCAATCAGGTAGTCGACCAGGCGCGATGCGGCCTCCCAGTCGATCTCCCCCTCCTTGTCGTAAGGAGTTACCATAGCTGTTATTAGTCTTCCAAAATCCACCTGAATTCCTCCTGTTAACGGTGTAATTCAAACTTGGAATGCAGCGCGCGAAGCGATTGCACCATGTCTTCCTTCTTGACCAGTACCCAGATCGTCGTGTTGGAGTCAGCGGATTGCAGGATTTGGATGTTGTGCACGCTGAGGGCCTCCACGATACGGGCCATGATCCCCGGAACGCCATTGATACCGCCACCGATTACGGATACCTTGACGCAGCCGGAAAGGCTCTTCGGACGAAGTCCGATTTCTTGAAGCTCCGCGATCGCTTTCTCTGAATGAGTGTCGAACACGGTATAAACGGCGCTGGTTGGCGTAACATTAATAAAGTCTACGCTGATGCCGGCATCAGCCATACTCTTGAATATTTGGAGCTGGACTCCGGTTCCGTTGCCATCCGGGCAGTCCACCGAAATCTGCGTTATGTTGCTCACATAGGCGATACCGGTTACGTAACGGTCAACGATTCCGGCCTGCACGTCCTGAAAGCCTTCCGGATGCGTGACGAGCGTCCCTTCATTGTCCGAGAAAGTCGAGCGGACGCGAACCGGAATCTGCGCCTGCATGGCGATTTCAACGGCCCGGGGGTGAATAACCTTGGCTCCCTGATAAGCCATGTTGCAAATTTCGGTATAGCTGACATAGGTCAGCGGCTTCGCATCCTCGACGATGCGGGGATCGGCCGTCAGAATGCCGTTGACATCGGTATAGATGTCGACCATATCCGCCCGCAGAGCCGCGCCGAGCGCCGTAGCTGATGTATCGCTTCCACCCCGCCCCAGCGTGGTGAAATCTCCGTCTTCGGTCTGGCCCTGGAAGCCGGTGACAATGACTACCTTCTGGGCGCGCAGCTCGCGCAAAATCCGTTCGGGCCGGACATCCAGAATCCGGGCGTTGCCGTAGCCGTTGTCTGTCAGGAAACCGGCCTGGGCTCCGGTAAGGACGGTCGAAGGAATGCCCTCTCCTTCCAGCAAGCTGCAAAGGGTGGTTGCCGAAATGATTTCACCGCAGCACAGCAGTAAATCCTTTTCGCGTCCTTGGAGAGCGTCGCCGTTCTGGGAGACCCAGTCCAGCAGCGTATCCGTCGCATATGGCTCTCCTTTGCGGCCCATAGCCGAGACTACGATCACCAGGCTATATCCGTGTTCAAGCTCCCGTTTGACATGGCGAATGACATGTTCTCTGGCCTGCGGAGTGGAGAGCGAGGTGCCGCCGAACTTTTGTATCAAAATGCCCATTCCTAATTCCTCCATTAGTTAACGACAGGCTGCACTATTATTCAAGAAGAATCCCGGGCGCTGCCGGTACTTCGTTCAAAAATAAAGGAATAAACACGATTGTACCGCCCTCAAGCGGAGGACGGCAGCGGTTTAACCTATTCATGTTCCGAAGCTTCATACACTTGTTGTCGTCTTTCTGCTGCGTCTATAAGCTTATGCTGAATGAAACCGTTCGATAATCATCGGCTGCAGCTGGGAGCCTTGAAGCGCCGCATAGCAGGCTTCGGGGATGAGTTCCATCCGGGCAACCAACGAATTCGGCTTCTGCACAGGGTTATCCTGTCCGAAGGGAACGAAATAAATATTCTTGGTTACCAGGAGCTTCGCAATATTCGCCGCGTTCAGACCGAGGCCGTCATTGGTCGATATAGCGAGAACGAGAGGCCGGCCGTTGCGCATTTGAGATTTAGCCGCCATCAGGACCGGTCCGTCGGTCATCGCGTTGGCCAGCTTGCTTGTGGTATTGCCTGTGCAGGGTGCGATCGTCAGCACATCCAGCCGCTTCGATGGACCCAGCGGTTCCGCTTCAACAATTGTAGAAATGATATCATTCCCCGTTATTTCTTTCAACTGTTTTAGCCAATTTTCCGAAGTGCCGAACCGGGTGTCCGTGCCTAGAACCGACGCCGATACGATCGGCACGACATTTGCCCCGCCTTCGACAAAACGCTTAATCTGAGGCATCACCTCCGCAAAGGTGCAGTGGGAACCGGTAATCGCATAGCCTACCGTTATTCCTTTCCAGTTCATTATTTATCCCCCTTCACCAAAATCCGTTCCGAGATCGACTGCAGCAGTGCGCCCGCCATAATCATACCCGCGCTTTTGGGGGCGACGACTCCAGGAAGCCCAGGCGCCAGCATCGCTTTGATGCCCCGTTTTTCCGCGTACCGGAAGTCCACTCCTCCGGGCGCAGACGCCAAATCGACAATACAGGTGTGCCGGGGCATGTGTGAGATCACCTTGGCGGTGAGGATCAGGCTCGGTATCGTATTGAAGATATAATCGACGTCCTTGACATGCTCCAGCAGCTGATCCGTCATAAACGGACTCCAGCCCATAACCTCCGCCCGGGCGTAATGATCCTGCTTCCGGACGCCCATCGTAACATTTGCTCCAAGACCTTGAAGGCTCTTGGCCATCGTAAACCCGGTTCTGCCCATTCCGAGCACCATCGCTTTGGAGCCGTGAATGGTAAAATCGGTATTCTGAATGGCCATGACGAGCGCGCCTTCGGCCGTAGGAATCGAGTTGTAAATGGCAACGTCATCGCGGTCCAGCAGCTCTACCAGCTCAAGTCCGCGCTGCGCGCACAGCCTCTTCAAATATTCCTTGGCCATGCCCGTATAAACGGTGCAGTGCGAGGGCAGCGCTTCGATATGCTCCGTGAGAAGCTGCAGCGGCTCCTCCGTGTACTTCGCGCTGATATGGCCTTCGTCGTCACAGCCGACGGTTGGCAGCACCAGAACGTCCGCACCGTCCAGAAGGTCCGCGGACATCCCCCCCAGACTGACCCCTTCGCAGGGGGAATCCCATTTATCAAAGCCGGCAGCGCTCACCGTCGCATCCATTTCTACACATTTTCGAATCACTTCAATTTGTCTTGCGTCCCCGCCCAGGAACACGATCCTGACGCCAGTCAGCATAGGGATGACGCTCCTTTCAACATTACACTGTCGACTATAGAGCATCTTATGCGGGCAGAAGCGGATGGGTGAAAGCAACCTCCACAGGCTGATGATTGGGGTGGGATTTATGAAAAAAAGAGCCTGCGTCGTCCGTACAATCGGACATGAACGCAAGCTCTCCAGCTTGAAGAAAGTGATGTATTTATTTGCCCGTATGGCCGAAGCCACCGGCTCCCCGCTCGGTGTCTGTCAGCTCTTCCACTTCCACCATCGTTACGGACGGAACAGCCTGAAAGACCATCTGGGCAATCCGCTCATTACGGGCGATGGTAACGGGCTCCTGCCCCAGATTGATGAGCAGCACCTTGATCTCTCCCCGGTAATCGGCGTCGATCGTGCCCGGCGTGTTCAGGCAGGTGATGCCGTGCTTCAGCGCCAGTCCGCTGCGCGGACGAATCTGCGCTTCCAGTCCGCCCGGCATGGCGAGCGCGATTCCCGTGGGAACCAGCGCCCGTGCTCCGGGCGCAAGCGTCAAATCGCCTTCGATAGCGGCGAACAGATCGTAGCCCGAGGCCTGCTCGGACATTTTGCGGGGCAGATTAACATTCTCATTGCCCGGAAGCTTGAGAATTTGTACGAAGTAAGACAAGATCATCTCTCCTAACATTGGCAATCACTTTATCGGAAGACCCGACCATCGCGGCCGCAAGCGGCGCGGCGAACATCCGGTCAAGCACCTGATTTACATCATCCAGCGTGACTTTTTGAATTCTGGCAATCACTTCGTCGAGCGTATCATGCCGGCCTAGCATCAGCTCGTTCTTTCCAAGACGGTTCATCCGGCTGCTTGTGCTCTCAAGGCTAAGGATTAGACCGCCCTTGAGCTGCTCCTTGCCTTTCCGGAGCTCCTCTTCGTCCATTCCCTTAACGGCTAGCTCATAGAGCATTTCCTTGGTCAGCTCCATGACGTCTTTGGTCTGCTTGGGAGCCGTTCCGGCATAGACGGTGAACAAGCCGCTGTCCGCCTGCGCGCTGTGATAAGAATATACGGAGTAGGCCAGTCCGCGTTTTTCGCGGATTTCCTGGAACAGCCGGGAGCTCATGCCGCCACCGACGGCGTTATTGATCAAGGCCATCGCATACTGCAGCGGATCATCATTCGCACAGCCGGGCAGAGACAGGCAGATGTGGTTCTGCTCGGTTTTTTTGCGTCGGAACAATAAATCCCCATGAAAATCGGGTGGGCTCAGCGGACCTGTGTCCCCGTGATCGGCGAACGATCCGAAATATCGCTCCAGCAGATCCCCCACGCTGTCGTCGAAATTCCCGGCTATACTGATCACCGTGTTTTCAACCGTATATTGTTTCTTCATATAGGCCCTGAGATCATCCGGGGTCATGGCTTCCAGCCGTTCCTTGAGCCCCAGAATGGAATAGGCGAGCGGGTGGCTGCCGTAGGCCGCCATCGACATAAGGTCATGCACGAGATCGTCCGGCGTATCTTCGTACATCGATATTTCCTCGAGAATGACGTTCTTTTCTTTGGCCAATTCCTCCGCATCCATCTTCGAACGGAAAAACATATCGGCCAGCACATCGACCGCAATCGGCAGATGCTCATCCAGCACTTTGGCGTAATAACAGGTGTATTCCTTCGAGGTGAACGCATTGACATTCCCTCCGATGGAATCGAACCGCTCCGCGATCGCTTTTGCATCGTACCGGTCAGTACCCTTGAACAGCATATGTTCAATAAAATGGGAAATGCCGTTGTTTTCCGGCGTCTCGTTCCTGGAGCCAGTCTTGACCCAGATTCCGAAGGAAACGGACCGGCCTGTCGGGATTTTCTCCATGACTACCCGCAACCCGTTTGATAATACCATTTTCTTCACGTAAAAAGTCCTCCTGCCCATAGCCTTTCGTTTGCCTTCCGATTTAACTGGGCGACTTATATCCTATCAGAAACGGGAGCTTCACTCAACATTGCCAGGAAGTACGCGTTCCGGAGACAGCGTCTGGCTGACGGTTCCGAGCACCAGACCTTTGGCTTTGATGCCGCGGATCATTCCGCGCAGCGCTCTGGAAGACGAGGAAGTGGGGTGCATAAGCACGAGCGTGCCCGGTTCTGCCTTTGATGTAATTTTGGCAACGACCGACTCTGGTGAAGGATTGCGCCAATCGACAGTATCCACCGTCCACAGTACCGTCTTCAACCCGAGTTCACGGGCGATCTTCACGGTCTCTTGGTCAAAATCTCCTGATGGCGGCGCAAACCAGCGGTTATCGACCCCAAGACTTGATTTCAGCAGCTTCTTGGTCTTGTCGATCTCCATCACCGCGCGCACCCGGCTAAGCGTGCTCATATTCGGATGCGAATAGGCGTGGTTCTCGATTTCATGCCCTCGCTTTTGAATCTCCACCGCAAGCTCGCGGTTCTTGCTCAGCCAACTGCCGTCCAGGAAAAACGTCGCCTTCACATGCTCCTCGTCCAAAATGTTCAGCATCGGCACAATAAATTCGTTCCCCCAAGCGACGTTGATCATCAGCGAGACCATCGGCTTACCGGGATTGCCCCGGTAGATGGGCTGCGCTCCGAGATCTTCCAGCGAGACGGCAGGCGGGGTCTGTCTGTAAATATACTTGATCTCACTGCCGGCCGGGAGGAGCAGCGCTCCCTTGTAAGTCGCTTCCACGTCGACCTTAAGCCCGTTATAACCGGGAATCGCCTTCCATACCCGGTCTACTCTTGCGTCTACCGGCGGGCTGCTGATTTCGGCCGCTTTGGCTTCAATGATGCTTCGCAGCTCGCTACGCTGATCTCCGATCGGCTTCAGAACGGCCATGCCTCCGGAGGTGCGCAGCTGCTGAAACATATTTTTTACCGGTCCGGCGCTGCTGCCGATTCCGATCACTACAGCCATGCAAGCCAGCACGACCGCCGCTTTTTCCAGTCTCATCACGGCTTCCTCCTATGCGCTTTTCCTCATTCCTTGTTACAGCGCTTTGTCCCAGCCTATGAGACAAGTCGCCGCAATATGCCTTCGGGCACCTCAGGGAATGCGATGACCTCGGCACTTGGAGCAAGCGTATGAGAAAGAAAACCGCTCTAAGCAAAATAACTCCACAACTGTGGAGTTACAGCTCAAAAAAAGAGCCAGAATTCAAGCTTCTGCCTCTTTTCAAATTTGTATCCATAAGAATCGGTACGTGTCAAGATCTCGGCCTTTTACGCTTTGGCTTCCGCGGTCAAAACGGCCTTGCGCGACAGGTTAACGCGGCCCTGCTGGTCGATTTCGGTCACTTTGACAGTGATGGTATCGCCGATGGCAACCACGTCTTCCACTTTGCCTACACGGTCAGTCGACAGCTGCGAAATATGCACCAAACCATCCTTGCCCGGCAAAATTTCCACGAAAGCTCCGAATTTCTCGATCCGCTTGACGGTGCCGACATAAATTTCGCCGACTTCAACCTCGCGCACGATGCCTTCGATGATGGAACGCGCTTTCTGGATCATCTCTTCATTCGAAGAAGCGATGAATACGCGGCCGTCCTGCTCGATGTCGATCTTCACGCCGGTCTCTTCGATGATCTTGTTGATGATTTTGCCGCCTGCGCCGATAACGTCGCGGATTTTGTCCGGGTTGATCTGCATGATGATAATCTTCGGCGCATATGGCGAAAGGCTCTCTCTCGGTTTGGAAATGGCCTCCATCATTTTGCTCAAAATAAACAGCCGGCCTTCTTTAGCCTGTTCAAGCGCTTCCTCCAGGATTTTGCGGTCGATGCCGTCAATCTTGATGTCCATTTGAATGGCAGTTACGCCTTCAGCAGTACCGGCCACTTTGAAGTCCATATCGCCGAGATGGTCTTCCATGCCCTGAATGTCAGTCAGGATGGACACATGCTCGCCGTCTTTAATCAGACCCATAGCCACACCGGCAACCGGGGCTTTAATCGGAACGCCCGCATCCATCATCGCCAGAGTGCTTGCGCAAATGCTCGCCTGTGAAGTCGAGCCGTTCGATTCCAATACCTCGGATACGAGACGGATCGTGTACGGGAATTCGGTTTCGCTAGGAATTACCTTGGACAATGCGCGTTCACCAAGTGCTCCATGACCGATTTCGCGTCGTCCCGGCGCTCTAAGCGGACGGGCTTCCCCTACGCTGAACGGCGGGAAGTTATAGTGGTGCATGAACCGTTTCGTTTCGGTCAAATCGATGCCGTCGAGAATCTGCACATCGCCGAGCGCGCCGAGCGTACATACGCTGAGAGCCTGCGTCTGGCCGCGTGTGAACAGTCCAGAGCCATGCGTGCGCGGCAGCAGCGAAGTATCGCAATCAATCGGACGAATCTCGTTCAGCTTCCGGCCATCCGGACGAACCTTGTCGTGCGTAATCAGACGACGGACTTCTTCCTTGACGATATCGTGCAGCACTTCCTTCACGTCGCCAATCAGCTCCGGCGTTTCGATATATTTTTCCGTGAAGTGTTCCACCGTATCGTTATTGACTGCGTCGATCGCATCCTGGCGGGCATGCTTCTCGGCAATCTTAACCGCTTCAACCAGCCGCTCCTGCGCATAAGCGCGTACTTCGTTATTTACATCCACGTTGACGGCGTGCAGCTTCACGGTCATTTTTTCCTTGCCGGCAATCTGTACCAATTCTTCAATCTTCGCTACAATGGCGCGGATCTCTTCATGCCCGAACATGATCGCTTCCAGCATAACTTCTTCCGGCACTTCATTCGCTTCCGCTTCCACCATCATGATGGCGTCTTTCGTACCGGCTACGACAAGATATATGTCGCTCTCGTCCTGCTGGGCAATCGTCGGGTTGACGATGAACTGTCCGTTAATACGGCCGACAACGACACCGCCGATTGGACCGTTGAACGGCACATCGGAAACGCTCAGTGCCGCCGACGTTCCGATCATTGCCGCGATTTCTGGCGAGCAATCCTGATCGACGCTCATTACCAGGTTCAGCACCTGCACGTCGTTACGGAAGCCTTCTGGGAACAGTGGGCGAATCGGACGGTCGGTCAGACGACTGGACAAAATCGCTTTTTCGCTCGGTCTTCCTTCGCGCTTGATGAAGCCTCCTGGAATTTTACCGACCGCGTACAAGCGTTCCTCATAGTTTACGGTGAGCGGAAAAAAGTCCAAATCCTTCGGCTCGCTTGAAGCCGTCACCGTACAGAGCACCGACGTATCACCGTAGCGGACCATAACGGCTGCGTTCGCCTGCTTGGCGAGGCGGCCCGTTTCCAGCACCAGGGTTCTGCCCCCGAGCTGCATTTCTACATGTTTTGACATAAAGTCCCTCCTTGGATGGCAGCAGACCCGCTCAACCTTGTTGCAGGTTCAATCTGATCTACTCAAAATAAAACGGCGTATCCTATGATGGGGCTATACGCGCGTTCTCTATGCAATACAAGATAACCCCACAAAGTGAAGACCTGGGATTTTGAGTTGGCTCAGGTTCTTTGCGGGGACCTCTATATCTTCAATTTAATGTGAATCAAGTACCGGCTTGGCCGTTCTCTTGGAAAAAAGAGCCATTGGTTGTATGTACAGGGTCCGGTTGGCTGCTAAATTTTTCCCTAATTTTCAAAAAGCAACCCAGCTGTCCCGTTGACGCTTCTTGGAAGCACATACGGTAAACAACCAGGCTGCTTTAAGGGTAAACTTATGGATTATTAACGACGCAATCCCAGTTTCTCGATCAAAGCACTGTAACGCTGCACGTCTTTGTTCTTCAAATACGCGAGCAGTTTACGGCGTTGACCTACCATCTTCAGCAATCCGCGGCGGGAATGATGATCCTTCTTGTGCGTACGCAAGTGGTCGGTCAGATTAACGATATTCTCCGTGAGGATAGCAATTTGCACCTCTGGAGATCCGGTATCGGATTCATGAGTTTTGTGCTCGTCGATCAGTTGTTGCTTACGTTCTTGAGTCAATGCCATCCTGTTCACCTCCTTCATAATAATCGCCAGTGGCCTCGTCACCGTCGGTGACAATCGAATGACCAAGCCAAGGTTATGGCTGCCGGAAATCCAGCAACGTTAATCAGTATAGCACTATAAAAGGCAAAAGTAAACGTCGGCACCGGAAAGATCCGGTAAAGCTTTATTATAATCAATAAATGCGGATCAAGAGGGATCAAATCAAAGAGTCAAGATTCCTGCAAAATCTTGTCGGCTGTCTTTGCATCCTCCTGAATTTGGGAAATCAGCGATTCCACGGAATCGAACCTGCGCTCCGGCCGGATAAAAGAGACCAGTTCCACTTTTAATTCTTCCCCGTATAAATTGCCGGAAAAATCCAGCAGATGAATCTCAAACGTCGGAGTGGTAACTCCTTCGTGAAAGGTCGGCTTCACGCCCACATTCATGACTCCGGGCAGCGCCTTTCCGTTATGGAAAGCGCGAACGGCATACACGCCTCTCGCCGGTATGACATACCGGTCCTCCAGCTCCAGATTCGCGGTCGGAAACCCGATAGTGCGGCCTCGCTTCTCGCCGTGAACCACCGTTCCCCGCAAGTGATAGCGCCGGCCGAACCAAAAGTTCACCAGCTCAACTTCACCGTTCTGCAGGCTCTTTCGAATGCCGGAGCTGCTCACCTTGACGCCATTCAGCAGGAACGGCGGTACGGTCTCCACCCGCATGGTTCCATTGCCGAGCAGGCGCAGCATATCGGCGTCCCCTTCGCCCATATAGCCAAAGCGGAAGTCAAACCCGACGACGGCCGCCGAAATGTTCAAGGGCAGAAGCATGCCCTCCACAAAGTCCCGCGGGCTTACCCTGGAGAGCTCCTCATTGAATTCGATGACGAATAATACATCGACGCCCAGCCCGGCAAGCAGCTCGCGCTTGTCTCGGGGGGGAGTCAAATAGCCTTCATAATCCCCTTTCCCCATAACATCCTTGGGGTGGGGATAGAAAGTGATGACCGCTGCCGGCACGCCTTCTTCGCGGGCCTTAGCCACAGCGGAGGAGATGACGCTGACATGCCCTCTGTGCAGGCCGTCGAATTGACCCAAGGCCGCAATCTGGGGCTGCGCCCACTCGGCTGCAGTCTCCGGCTTCATCGGATAGGTTAACGTTACGGTTCTCACGCTGTATCTCACCTGCACTTCACTTAATTAAGAAAAACACCGATTGGTGCCCTTTGCAAGGTACCGTCGAAGAATTCTCTCATAATTTCCATTACACCTGGGCAAATACTTTAACAGGAGTGATCAGGCCGCCTTCCTCACGCTCATAAATGCCGAGAAAACTTCCTTGCAGGTCATATAGACGAATTGGACCTTTAACCAGGACATCAGGCGAAACGAACCGGGTGGCCAGGCGTTGTCCCTGCAGGGCGGCCGCCTTTTTCTCATCCGCCACGGTATGGGCGGGAAAATGGCTGATGGCCTCGTCAGCCGGGATGAGGAATTCCTGAAGTGTCCCGTTCGCCTTACGCTCGCCGATTTCTTCAAGCGACAGGCAGCGGTCCGTCCGGATTCCCGCCGACATCGTGCGTTCAAGCTTGACCATTACTCCCGGCAGCGACAGCGCATGTCCGATATCGACGCAGAGCGTGCGGATATAAGTGCCTTTGGAGCAGAGGACGCGGAAAGTGATATCCGGAAACCGGCCGTTCCAGACCATACCCAACATCTCAATCTCGTAGATCTCAACCTCCCGGCTTTTACGCTCTACCGTTTTGCCCTCGCGGGCCAACTCGTATAGACGCTTGCCGCCAACCTTGACAGCGGAATACATTGGAGGCGTTTGTGAAATGATCCCTTTGAAAGATTCCAGCGTCCGCCTTACCTCTTCTTCGGTCACCCGTATTTCATCCGCCGTCTCCGTTATCGTCCCGGTCAGGTCTTCCGTGTCGCTGGACATGCCCAGACGGAGCGTGGCGATATATTCCTTGGGCAGTTCCTGAATATATTCGACAATGCGCGTGGCCCGGCCAAGGCAAAGCGGCAGAACGCCGGTAACCTGGGGGTCCAGCGTGCCAGCATGTCCGATTCTTTTCATGCCGAGCAGACGCCGCGCTTTGGCAACGACATCATGCGAGGTAAAGCCGGCTGGCTTGTACACCGCAAGAACACCTTCGAGCTCGCTCATAGTACTCGCTTGACCTCCTTAAGCACAAGCGAAATCGCTTGGTCCAAAGGCAAATCGAGCTTGGCTCCGGCTGCGCGGGTATGCCCTCCGCCTCCGAAAATTTGGGCCAGGGCGGCTACATCCACTTTACCGGCGGAACGGAAACTGGCCTTGACCGCCTGGTCGTGAATGACCTTGAACAGAATACCGACCTCAACGCCCTGAATGTTCCGGGGATAATTAACGATCCCTTCCAAATCCTCGTTGGCAGCGCCGCAGTCAACCATATCCTGAGGCGTGATAGAGACCCAGGCGATGTCGCCCTCCGCCGTCAATTGCAGTCCCTCAAGCGCTCTGCTAAGGATTTTCAGCTGAGGCAGTGTCATTTCCTCCA
This sequence comes from Paenibacillus apii, assembly GCF_011043685.1. Classification (NCBI taxonomy): domain Bacteria; kingdom Bacillati; phylum Bacillota; class Bacilli; order Caryophanales; family Paenibacillaceae; genus Paenibacillus; species Paenibacillus apii. Next base: position 333,978 of record NZ_JAAKGU010000001.1, read on the forward strand.
GCAGCGTCTCTGCCAGCTCCGGTCCATTTACTCCAAGCGATAACAGTTCCGATGCAATCTCCATGACTTTGGGAGAAGTATTGGCATACCGAAAACCGCCGGTATCGGTCAACAGGCCAGTATAAACTGCCGTTGCGATATCGGCGTCCCAATGGATGTCGAACTGCTTCAGCAGATCAAATAAAATCTCAGCCGTGGCCGCTGCGTCCGGCTTGATCAGTTGTACCGTGCCGTAGCCGTTGTTCGTCGGATGATGATCGATATTTACAATGAGCGCATCCGGATCAAAAAACCGCTGCGTCTGGCCGACGCGCTGAAAATCGGCGCAGTCGACGCATATTACATGGCTGAACGTACGTTCCGGAGGGTTGACCGACATATCGGCAATCTCCCCGGCCTTCCACAAATATTTCATTCGGGTCGGGATCGGACCTTCGTTCAGCATCGTGTATTTCTTGCCCAGACATGAGAGAAGCCAGCCAACCGCTAGGGTCGAGCTGACTGCATCTCCGTCCGGCTGAATATGCGACACTACAAGATAATCATCGTGGTCCAGCAGAAACTGTTGTGTCTGCCGGAGACTTTGTTCATAGCTCTGCATTCGCCGTCTCCTTGTGCTTATTCCTGACTTTCGTCCTGCTTGCCGATTTCGCCAAGCAGCTTCTCAATCCGGCTGCCATAGGCGACGGATTCGTCAAACTTGAAGATCAGCTCCGGCGTATGCCGAAGACGGATCGCCTTGCCAAGCTCCGAACGGAGAAAGCCGTTGGCTTTCTCGATCGCCTTGAGCGAGGCGTTCTTCTGCTCGTCATCACCGAAGACGCTGAGGTATACCTTGGCCTGCGAAAGGTCATTGGTAACATCGACCCCGGTGACCGTAACGAACCCGACCCGAGGGTCTTTCAGCTCGCCCTGAATCAGACGGCTGAGTTCTTTCTTGATCTGTTCGCCTACGCGTCCGGCTCTTATTTTAGACATGTTCATTCACCTCTTTAGGTCAGCGCTCCACGGATTCCATGATAAACGCTTCGATGATGTCGCCTTCCTTGAGATCATTATAGTTCTCCAAAGTAATACCGCACTCATACCCTTGCGCTACTTCCTTGGCGTCGTCTTTAAAGCGTTTCAGGGAGTCGATCTTGCCTTCGAACACGACGATGCCGTCGCGGATCAGGCGGGTCTGCGCATTGCGCGCAATCTTGCCGTCGGTGACCATACAGCCGGCGACCGCACCCACTTTGCTGATCTTGAACACGCTGCGAACCTCGGCGTGGCCAATAACGTTCTCCTTGAATACCGGATCAAGCATTCCCTTCATGGCCTGTTCGATCTCTTCGATCACGTTGTAGATGATGTTGTGCAGACGCACATCGACCTTCTCCTGCTCGGCGGCAGCCTTCGTCTGGGCATCCGGACGAACGTTAAAGCCGATGACAATCGCATTGGAAGCCGCTGCCAGCGTGATGTCGGATTCCGTGATTGCGCCAGCACCGCTGTGGATGATCTTAACGCGCACGCCCTCCACTTCAATCTTGGAAAGGGAGCCTTTCAGCGCTTCGACCGAGCCTTGAACGTCGGCCTTGATAATGACGTTGAGATCCTTGATCTCGCCTTCTTTGATGTGCTTGAACAGATCGTCCAGCGTGACGCGGGTGTTCGTGTTCAGCTCGGATTGGCGCTGGGTAACCGCCCGCTTCTCGGCGATTTGCCGCGCTTTCCGTTCGTCCTCGAACACTATGAACGGATCGCCCGCCTGCGGAACTTCCGTCAAACCAGTGATCTCGATCGGCGTGGACGGTCCGGCTTCCTTCAGACGGCGTCCCTTGTCGTTCACCATAACCCGTACGCGTCCGAAGCAGTTGCCCGCCACGAAGGCGTCTCCCACCTTCAGCGTTCCGTTCTGAACGAGAATGCGGGCTACTGGTCCGCGGCTCTTGTCCAGCTCGGCTTCGATTACGGTACCGCGCGCCCGTTTATCCGGGTTCGCCTTATATTCATTCACTTCGGCAACGAGCAGAATCATCTCAAGCAGATCCTCGAGACCGATGCGCTGTTTGGCCGACACATTGACGAAAATGGTATCGCCGCCCCACTCTTCGGGAACGAGCTCGTAGTTGGTCAGCTCCTGCTTCACCCGGTCAGGGTCCGCGCCTGGCTTGTCGATCTTGTTGACAGCCACGATGATCGGCAGACCCGCAGCCTTGGCATGATTGATCGCCTCAACCGTCTGAGGCATAACGCCGTCGTCTGCTGCTACGACGATAATCGTAATATCGGTAACCTGCGCTCCGCGGGCACGCATGGCCGTAAACGCTTCGTGGCCCGGGGTATCGAGGAACGTAATCTTCTTTTGGTTGATTTCAACCTGGTAAGCGCCGATATGCTGCGTGATGCCGCCTGCTTCCCCGCCGGTTACGTTCGTGGAACGAATGGCGTCAAGCAGCGTCGTCTTACCGTGGTCGACGTGACCCATGATGGTCACGACAGGAGGACGCGCCCGCAGATCTTCCGGAGCGTCATTCTCTTCGACGGTTTCGAAACGGTCTTCCTCGACCGGAATCTTCACTTCAACTTCAACGCCGAATTCACCGGCAAGCAGTTGAATGGTTTCGATATCCAGCTCCTGATTGATCGTAGCCATAACGCCCATCAAAATGAGCTTCTTAATAACTTCCGAAGCGTCTTTATGAAGCAGCTTTGCCGTTTCTCCGACGGTCATGTTGCCGCGGACGATAATTTTCTTCGGCGTATTGTCGATCTTCTCGCGACGCTCAACCGGCTGCTGGTTTCTGCCGCCGCGCTGGTTCTTGCCGCCGCGTCCGTTGTTACGGAAATTGCCGCCTTTTCCATCCTCGAACCGTTTGTTGTTTCCGCCCTGACGATTCTTGGAATTCCGGTCTCCGCGGAAGGAATCCCCGCTGCCTTGTCCTTGTGGACGCGGCGCACCGCCTTGACCTTGTGGACGCGGCGCTCCGCTTTGGCTTTGTGGACGAGGCGCTCCTCCCTGGCCTTGCGGACGGTTTCCGCCGCCGAATCCGCCTTGACGCTGGCCGCCTTGGCCCTGCGGACGGGCATCGCCCTGACGGGAAGCACCGCCTTGTCCTTGCGGCCTGGAATCACCCTGACGAGGTGCTCCGCCCTGACCTTGCGGACGGGATTCGCCGTGACGAGGCGCTCCGCCCTGACCTTGCGGACGTCCTCCTTGACGCTGCGCTCCGCCTTGGCCCTGAGGACGCTGCTGCACGGAGCCGGATTGATTTCTGCGGGAATCCTGCCCGCTTTGTGGTCTTGACGACATTGTCGATGAGTTGTTGTTTGGTTTGTTCATACCTACCTGCTTTTCCGTTTGATTTTTGTTAGGGCTGTGTGCCTCGATCGTTGCCGTTGCGGTCTGGTTCGGGCGGCCACCGCCCCCGCCTTCCCGTTTGGCCGCGGCATTTGACTTGATATCCTTAAAGAACTGTTCCACCTTCGATACGGCGTCATTTTCCATAACGCTCATATGATTATTCACCGGAACGTTCAGACGTTTCAGAATCGTGATAATCTCTTTGCTGCTCATGTTAAGCGATTTGGCGTATTCATAAACCCGCAGTTTATCTTTGCTGTCTTGTTTAGTCAATAATACCACCTCCGACATTATCCCCCAGTTGCTTGGAGATCATTTCTGCGAATCCCTTGTCCGTAACGGCAAGAACGACGCGACTATCTTTACCAATGGAAGCGCCCAGGATGTCACGGTTGAATTCGACTACGAGCGGGATATTGTAAGTTCCGCATTTGTCGCGGAATTTCTTCTGCGTATTGTCCGAAGCGTCCCCCGCCAAAAGAACCAGCTTCGCCTCCGCTGAACGGACCGCTTTCAGCACGATTTCTTCGCCGGTCACCACTTTGCCCGCACGCATGGCCAGGCCCAGATTGGAAAGGGCCTTATTCATCGTCCGAAGCTTCCTTTGCTGCCAAGAACTGCTCTTCGACGGATACGAAATCCCTAGCGAGCTGCTCGTAAATTTCCTGGCTCACCGGCACCTTCAGCGCCCGGTCCAGGGCCTTGGTCTTCTGAGCCAGCTTGAAGCATTCCAGCTTGCCGCAAATGTACGCTCCGCGTCCCGACTTCTTCCCGGTAAGATCGATCACGACCTCGCCCGCGGGTGTTCTTACAATGCGGATAAGCTCTTTCTTGGGCATCATTTCCTGACTGGCGACGCATTTGCGCAGCGGCACTTTTTTCTGTTTCATCGTTAGCCGACCGCCCCTCGTTATTAATCTATGGAGACGGAATCCTGGTGCATTTCGTCGCTGGACGTTTTAGGTCTGCCGAATTCCTGCTCCGCCTGGCTTTCGCTCTTGATATCGATCTTCCAACCGGTCAGCTTCGCCGCCAGGCGGGCGTTCTGCCCTTTGATGCCGATGGCCAGCGACAACTGATAGTCGGGAACGATGACACGCGCCATTTTTTCTGCTTCGAACACTTGAACCTCAATTACCTTGGAAGGGCTGAGCGCATTGGCCACATACTCTTCCACTGATTCGGAATAACGCACGATGTCGATTTTCTCGCCGCGCAGCTCGGTGACGATTGTCTGCACGCGCATTCCTCTCGGGCCTACGCAGGAACCGACGGGATCAACTTCCGGATTGCGGGAATATACCGCGATTTTGGAACGGAAGCCCGCTTCCCGGGCAACGGAACGGATCTCGACGACGCCGTCGAAAATTTCCGGAACCTCAAGCTCGAACAGCCGTTTGAGCAGGCCCGGATGGCTGCGGGAGAGCAAAATTTGCGGTCCCTTGGTCGTATTTTCCACCTTGGTAATGTACGCTTTGATGCGCTCGCCATGCTTGAATTTTTCACCCGGCATCAGTTCGTTGAGCGGAAGTACGGCCTCGATTTTTCCCAGGTCGATGTACACGTTGCGAAGGTCCTGCCGCTGCACGATCCCGGTAACGATATCTTCTTCCTTATCGATAAACGCGTTGTATATGAGCCCCCGCTCAGCTTCCCGAATACGCTGGGTAACAACCTGCTTGGCCGTCTGGGCGGCAATGCGTCCGAAATCTCTGGGTGTAACTTCAAGCTCGGCGACATCGTCCAGTTGAAAATGCGGGTTGATCTCCCGTGCCGCAGGCAGCGAAATTTCTGTGCGCGAATCGAGTACTTCTTCCACGATCAGCTTGCGGGCGAACACCTTGATTACTCCCGTGCTGCGGTTCATGTCGACCCGAACATTTTGCGCCGCGTTGAAATTTCGTTTATAGCTGGAGATCAGCGCCGCCTCGATGGCCTCGAACAGCACATCCTTGCTGATGCCTTTCTCTCTCTCCAGTTCATTCATAGCTTCAATAAAATCCATACTCATGAAAAATCCGGTCCCCCTTTCAAAAACTTAAAAAATAATGGCCAACCTCGCGCTGGCTACTTTGGCATATGGAACGACATGCTGTTTTTTGCCGACGGCGATGAGCATTTCCCCGTTCTCAAACGAGACCAACCGGCCTTCGAATTCCTTTAGCCCGTCAATCGGCTCGTAAGTCGTGACGAATACGTCCTTGCCGACCGCTTTGGCTACCTCTTCGGCTTTTTTGAGCGGCCGTTCCGCTCCCGGAGAAGACACCTCCAAAAAATAGGCGCCGGGAATCGGATCGTTCTCGTCCAGCTTGGCGCTTAAGAACTCACTGACATTGCCGCAATCATCGATGTCGATTCCGCCTTCTTTGTCAACGAATACCCGCAAAAAGAAATTGGAGCCTTCCTTCACGTATTCCACGTCAACCAGTTCGAATCCATTGTTGTCCAGGTAGGGTTTCAGCATCTCTTCTACCGTACCTTTAATTTTGGATGTGCTCAAATAAAACTAACCTCCACGAACTTGTCTTTTTGCTGTATACCAAAGATAAAGAGTGGGTTTCCCCACTCTTTACACAACGGACTTATCTCATTATTACCAAAAAAAATTATACCATAGCATGGGAATACTGACAAGTGCGGGCACTTGACTGCCTTGAGGCCGCTTTAGGACGGCGATAACGGCAAAGCGTTCTTTTTACGGTACTCATCGGGAGTAAGGCCATATTTCGCTTTAAACACACGGTGAAAATATTTTTCATCCTTAAATCCGACTTTCCCGGCAATTTCATATACCTTCATGTCACTGTCCCCTAACAGCTGCACCGCCTTCTCCAGCCGGATCTCCGACAAATATTTCGTAAAGGAAACTCCAAGATGGCTTTTGAAAATCATACTTAAGTAGTTGGGGCTGAAATACAATAGGCTCGCCGCATGCTCAAGCGAGATATCCCCGGTATAATGTTCTTCTATATAATTGACGCACTTTTCAATGACCTCTGCATGTTTCCTTCCGCGGCTGTTATGCATCATCTTCATGAACCCTCTCAGGATTTCCAGAAACTGCTCCTGGCACTCCTTGAAGCTGGCACAGGCAGTCAGGCTGTTCTCAGCTTCCCGCAAAACCGACGTGTAGGCCTCATCACTGACAAATCCCTTGATCACCGGAGCGATATGCAGCACTAGCTGAATGATGGATTTAAGCCATTGCTCCCGATAAGGAAGCCCGTTCTCCAGAAACCGGCGGAACAAGTCATCCGTATGCTTGAGCAATAAATCAGCTTTGTCCGTTCTAATGTATTCTTTGAACAGCTCCTCATCCTTATGGAAGTCGTAATGCAAGGGAGCAATCCTGCCGGAAACAGACCCATGCGTAACGACCCGGTCCCCGCCCAAAAAATAGCGGGAGTCGGCTGCGTCCAGCGCTTCATTGTAGCAGACGGAGGCTTCGCGGAAGAGATCGGCGCGCACATTGCTTACGCCTATGGCAAACGACAGCTGATAATTGTCTGACAGCCGCTGCCCATATTCCTCCAGAGCCGCGAGCACGGCCCCGGTGATGACCTCGTCAGGACGCTTCGCCGTCATAACCGAAATCATGGTCAGTTTGGGATTCGAAGCAAAAAAGGACACGACCCGGTTCTCGGAACTCAGCATGCTCACGAGCATTCCCGGCATGGCCCCCCGGATATCATCCAGCCCTTCAGGGTACAGGTCGCCGGGAGTATTATCCTCAATACGCGTTATGATGACCGCCCCGCTGGGCTCCAGCGAATACTGCTGCTCGAGCTCCTGAAATTTAGCTACGGAAACGCCGTTCTGTACCCATTCCCCCAGCAAATGCCCATAGTACGCATTCATGCTGATGTGAAACTGCTCTCTGCTGATCTCTTCGGGCGAGACCCTTTTTTCTTTTTCGATACTTTCCCTTACCTTGTCTAGCAGTAATCCGATGCTCTCCTCCTTCACCGGCTTTAGCACATAATCGAAAGCGCCTAACCGAAGGGCCCGCTGGGCATATTCAAAATAACGGTAGCTGCTCAAAATGATGATTCGGGTAGCAGTAGAAAGCTTCTTCATATGCTCAATGAAATCGAAGCCGTCCATGATTGGCATTTTGATATCCGTAAAAATGACATCAAAGGCAGCAGTTTGGACAATATCCAGCGCGGTCTTTCCGTTGCTGGCCTCGACAACTTCGCATCCAGGCAGGTATTCCCGGATCATTTTGCCGAGCACCCTTCTCTGAATCGCTTCATCATCGACAACCATAATTCTGTTCATGGCCGCGTTCACCTACTGTATGGAATTTAGTTTGGCCCAGGGAAGATCAGATCGGTAATTATGCACTCCCCGCCGTTTCGGGAATATACATTACTATTGTAGCACGGCTTGCCCTTATTTGCGGCTCTTACCGGTCAACCTTTGATTCCAGCACTGGTAATTCCTTGTACATAATATTTTTGCAGCAGCAGGAACAGTGCAATAATTGGAACGGTCGTGAAGGTCAGCGTCGCCATAATTTGCCCGTAATAGATCGGAGGCAGCGTGAAGAAGGTCTGAATGCCAAGCTGGATATTGCGCAGCGATTCTCCCGTCGTCACCAGGATCGGCCACATGAAATCTCCCCAATGCGTGATAAAGTCAAGGATGAATACGGTTGCAAATACCGGCCCCGAGAGCGGAACCACGATCGATGCAAAGGTCTTCAGCGGACCCGATCCGTCGATGGAGGCGGATTCCAATATTTCATTCGGAATGTCCATAAAAAACTGGCGGAACATAAAAATGCTGAAGCAGTTCGCAATAAACGGAACGATGAGGGCAAACCAGGTATTGACCCAATGCAAAGCGTTGACTACCAGGTACAGCGGCATAAGAATACTCTCGAACGGAACGATCATCAAGGCGATAATGCATGCAAGAATGATTTCACTGCCCCTGAACCGCAGCTTGGCCAGCGCGTAACCGCAGATCGAATTGACTCCAAGGCCGCTGATGCAAATGACGGACACGTAAAAAATACTGTTGAACAGATATTTCATCATTGGGATGCGTTCAAACGCCGACCTGTAATTGTCCAAGGTGATATGAAGCGGCAGCAAGGATTTGAGCGAGCTCAGATCGGCAAAAATCCGGTTCTCCGGCTTGAGCGAGGAAACCACCATCCACAGCAGCGGGATAATGAACAGCAGCGACATGATGATGTTAAGAGCATACAACAACACATTAGTCCGGGTATTTCTCATGTCCTGATCCCCCTCTCGTTATTTATCTCTGAGAAATTTTTTCATCGAAAATGAGATCAAGACGACAATCAGGAAGAAGATGACGGAAATGGCGGAAGCGTATCCCGCATTTCGGAACTGGAAGCCTTGCTGGTAGATCAGCAGAGCCAGCGTTCGGGTCGAGTTCTCCGGACCGCCGTTTGTCATAATATATGGCTGTACGAACAGCTTCACAGCCTGAATCGTTGTAATCGTCAGCACAAAAACAGTCACATTGTACAGGCTCGGAATGGTAATGTAGCGGAGCTGCTGAAGCTTGTTCGCCCCGTCGATTGAGGAAGCTTCGTATAAATCCTTGGAGATTCCCTGAAGACCGGCCAGAAAAATCATCATCTGGTATCCGGCGGCCTGCCAAACGGACATGAAGATAATCGAATTCATCGCCTGGGAGGAGCTTCGCAGAAAAGGCTGGTTCGAAATGCCGAAGAAATGAAGCGCCGAGTTGATCAAGCCCTCATTCGGGTTATAAAGCGAAATCCAGAGAATCGCGATAACGGTCATGGAGGTGACGACCGGACTGAAGTAGGCAATCCGGAACAAGTTCCGCAACTTGAGGCTGTTGTTAACGAGCAGGGCCAGCATCAAAGCTACCCCCGATTGAACCGGCACGACGATCACCGTGAAATACAAAGTGTTCCAGAGGGATTTATAGAACAGGGCGTCGGTAAAGAGCAGCTTGTAATTACTAAGGCCGGTAAAATGAATTTTATCCGGACGCAGCAGATTGAATTTCGTAAATCCGAAGGCCACCGCAAGCAGAAAAGGCAGCACCAGAAAAAAGATCAGCAGCAGAACCGCCGGCGTGACAAATGAATAGCCGACCAGCGCTTCCCGTCTTTTCTGCCGGCTAAACGTCGATATATGCTCGCGCTTATGCGCATTGAGTGCCGTTTGCATCATCCATTCTCCCTTTCACTCAGCTGTTAAAAAGCTTGCGGCAAAGACGCTGCTGACGCCCCCTTGCCGCGGTCAAATGTCATAGACTGCTACTCGGCAAAATTGCGCTTGTATTCTTCATCATAAGTGGACGCCACGTTATCCAGGGACTTCTTGACATCCGCGCCGACCATAATATCCGTTAACGCCTCGGCGAATTTCTGCGTCAGCACCGGATACGCCGGAGTGACCGGTCTGGCATGCGAGACGCCGGTAACCTGCTCCTTGATAATGCGAAGCGGAAGCTCATTGTATTCCGTCAAGCTCTCGAACGCCGATTTGCGGCTGGCCGGCATGCTGATCGCCTGCGCCAATTGGGTCGAGCTGTCTTTGTTCGTAATCCATTTAATGACCTCCGCGGCTTCCTTCGGATGTTTGGAGTCGGCCGATACTCCTACTGCCCAGCTGCCGGAAGGAGCCGTTTGAACACCTCCCGGTTTTTTAGGGAAATAGGTGATGCCCCATTCCAGATCCGGATAGTTTTTGAAACCAGGAATGTTCCATGGACCTCCAAGCTTTGTAGCCGCTTTCCCTTCCTCAAACTCCGTCGGCTTCGGATCGATATTGAACAGCTTCTCGTTCGCCAGCTTTTGCAGGAACTTGGCCGCCTCTACACCCTGCGAGCTGTTAACAAATCCTTCGGCGGTTGTCCCTTCCTTATTGACAATGTCCGTGCCGCCGGAAATCCAGAGCTGCTCGAAAGCGTAGGTCATCCATTCCCCTTTGTCGTTGATCATGTTCGTGCCGAACACGCCGTCCTTGGACGTTTTCTTCATCACGTCGTACCAGTCGTCCCAGGTCCAGGCATTCTCGATTTTGTCCGGAGGCGTTATTCCGTGCTCGGCCATAATCTTTTTGTTATAGAAAAGCACGACAGAGGACTCGTTCAAGCCCGGAGCGTAAAATTTGCCTTGATACGAGCCTTGCTGAAGGATGGAAGGAACGAAATCATCCAAGTCTTCCTTGGTGAAATACTCATCCAGCGGGATAATAATCTCCGAGGCCGCATAGTTGGCAATGTTGGGGCCGTCCATGGCCAGAACATCCGGCAGGGTGTGGGAAGCGACGGCGGCATTGATTTTGTCTTCATAGGCAAAAGAGTTGCCCCGGGTTATGACCTCCATCTTGACATGGATCTTCCCTTTATTGGCTTGATTAAATTCTTCTATCCGCTTCACGTACACATTGTCCTCGACCTCGCTGGCCTGGGGACGCCAGAAGGTAAGCTCAACCGCTGAGCCTTCTCCCTGTCCGCCGCTGCTTGAATTGGCGTTTTGGGTCCCGCCGCTGGAGCATCCTGCAAGTAATGATACGGCCAAGAGTGATAGTAGAATCCCCTTTTTCATATGACACCGTCCTATCAAATGAAGTTTTTGATTACGCTTTCATAATAAAAGGAAATACATGCTCCTCCTACTCTAAAAATAGGCGAATGGTGGACTTTTCTACTGAAAGCATTTGTGATGTGATGAAAACAAACAAAATCCGGCTTGGGACACTACTCTAAGTGCCTCAAGCCGGACTCTGCCATATCCAGAGGAAGCCGTAAAATGACCGTCGTCCCCATATTTAACTCCGAGCGAATGTCCACGCCAAAAGCCGGACCATACAGCAGCTTAATTCGATGGTTGACATTCTGGATTCCGATGGAAGCCGCAGCGCCCGAATCCTCACGGATTTCCAGCACACGGGCTATCGTCTCGGACGACATCCCTTTCCCGTTGTCGGTCACGGTGAATGTTCTGCCGGTATCGTCAATCTGCCCCGTCACATGAATCTGTCCCCCCTGCTCCATATCCTCAAGCGCGTGAATCAGGGCGTTCTCAATAAACGGCTGAAGAAAAAACTTGGGCACCCAATGGCCTTCCAGCTTCGGATCCATTTCATAAGTCACCGCGAATTTACCCTCAAAACGGCGGCTCATGATAAACACGTAATTCTTCAGATAGTTCAGATCCTCGGAGAAAATAACCTTCCCCGGGCTTTTGGCCGTATATTCCAGCATTTCCGACAGTTCAACCAGCATTTTGCTGATCAGGGACTGCTTATTTTCAATCGCCAGGTAGTTGATGATATTCAGGGTATTATATAAAAAATGCGGATTGAACTGGAAATTGAGAGCTTTAAGCTCTGCCTCCAATTCTTTCATCTTTGCCTTGTAGTTTTCTTCAATCAGCGTGTAGATGCTTTCATTCATCTGGTTGAACTTGTGAATGATAATGTTAAGCTCCTTGGTTCCCGCCGATTCGATATAGGTATTAAAGTGGCCGTCTCCGCTCCGGTTGATGCCGCGCAGCAGCTTGATGAGCGGCATGGTAATCCGGCCGGACAGCAGCGCCGCGACCGCCACCGAGATCAGGGTGATGATCATCATAGAGTATAGGGTGTATACGAACATGTCGGGCAGTGTCCGCTTCAAATTTTTATACGGAATAAATAACGCCGTCAGCCAGCCTGTCGTCTTCATTGTGTCGAAGCAGACAACCAGCTTCTGCCCGCCAAGTGTGATGTACTCCGTGCCGTTCTTCTTGCTGATAGCGCGGGCAATCCACTCCCGACTGATCTCCGCCGGATCGCCGGCCAGCTCCGAGCTGGACAGGACAGCCCCTTCCGGGGTGAACATATGGTAATAGGAGCCTTCTACGTTCAAGCTTTCCTCAAGTGCATGCCTAAACATAGATTCCTGAAAGTTCACAACCAAGATCGGCCTCTCCACGCTCTTCTTCATCTGGATCAAAATGTTGTTGCGGACCATCGCAAAATTCATTAACCGTGTCCCCGTAAAGACATATTGGTCACTCTCCGATGGGACGGTTGAGAAAAACTGCTCCAGCAAATTATAGGTGGGTATCCAGGTTATGCTGCTGTAAGATCCGGTCCCTATCTTATAAATGCTGGAGAGAGAGTAATCCTTCTTCGGAATCCAAAAGGAAGGCGTTTCTCCAAAGGTGTACTCCCGGGTCACCAGATTAACCGAAAACATATCCTCCGTGCTTGGAAAATATTTTTGTAATATCCGCGTTATTTTGCGGTCCGAGTAATCAGTGATGTCCCTTTGCCGTAAGTTTTCCGTATTGAAAAATTGAAACAGATCCTCGTCCAGATGCATGTTAATGGCGCTCTGCTCTACCCTGGCCAGGCTGCTGTCGAGCGATTGATTGCCCATCCGCACAAGCCCCAGCGAAGTTTCACTGGCATTCTTCAGAATTACATCGGAGCTTTTGAAGGTATATCCTACAGCCATGACGGTCAGCGACAAGACAGTTACCGCGATAAAAGAAAGCGTCAGCTTGGTACGCAGGCTCATGTGAAACAGAAATGCTCGGACTCTCCGCACAGGCACCGACCTCCGAAATGATCTCGCCTTCCGGCAGCGGAACATCTCAAATCTTTAGAATAACGAGAGCTGATTGCTCTCCGGAAGGCCCCGGAAGCAGCCGAGTCCGGTAAGCAGCTCGACGATCGTCTTGCTCGCCTTGGATTTCTGCTGGAAATCCTCGATGGACAGAAACTCTCCGCCGTCTTTGGCCGCCGCGATGTTCTTCGCCGCATTCTCGCCAATGCCCGCCATTGCGGAGAAAGGCGGAATCAGACTGTCTCCGTCGACGGTAAACCTGGTGGCGTCGGAGCGGTACAGATCGATGCTCTTGAACGTGAAGCCTCTGGCCGTCATTTCGAGCGCCATTTCGAGAATCGGCAGCATTGCTTTTTCCTTCGGCAGCGCCTGAAAACCCTTGGCCTCGATCTCGATGATCTGCTTCAGGATGGCGTCGTAGCCCTGGCAGCACAGCTCAATGTCAAAGTCCTCCGCACGGACCGAGAAATACGTCGCATAGTAATGAATGGGATGATACAGTTTAAAGTAGGCGGTCCGCACTGCGGAGATAACGTAGGCCGCGGCGTGCGCCTTCGGGAACATGTACTGGATCTTGAGGCAGGAATCGATATACCAGGCCGGGACCTTGCATTTCTTCATTTCCTCAATCCATTCCGGGCTCAGTCCCTTGCCCTTCCGCACGCTTTCGGTGATCTTGAACGCAAGTCCGGCGTCCATACCGGCTTTGTAAATCAGGTACAGCATAATATCGTCGCGGCAGCCGATTACCGTCTTGATATTACAGGTGTTATTCTTGATGAGTTCCTGGGCGTTGCCGAGCCATACCCCCGTTCCATGGGACAGCCCTGAAATCTGCAGCAGGTCGGCAAAGCTTGACGGCTTCGATTCAATCAGCATTTGGCGCACGAACTTCGTTCCCATTTCCGGAACCCCGTAAGTGGCCACCGGCGTCCGGATCTGCTCCGGCGTTACCCCAAGAGATTCCGTGGAGTTGAACATGCTCATAACCTTCGGATCGTTCATTGGAATCGTCGTCGGATCGACTCCGGTCAAATCCTGCAGCATCCGCATCATCGTCGGATCGTCGTGACCCAGAATATCGAGCTTGAGCAGGTTGGCGTCAAAGGCGTGGTAGTCAAAATGGGTTGTCTTCCATTCGGAATTGACGTCATCGGCTGGAAACTGCACCGGCGTAATGTCTTCCACCTCGATGTAATCCGGCACGACGACGATGCCGCCGGGATGCTGTCCCGTGCTCCGCTTGACGCCGGTACAGCCGGCGGCCAGACGGCCGAGCTCGGCGCCGCGCCAGCGCTTATGGTGATCTTCCTCGTACTTCTTGGCAAAGCCGAAGGCCGTCTTCTCCGCGACGGTACCGATGGTGCCCGCCCGGAAGACGCTTTTTTCACCGAACAGCACCTTCGTATAATTGTGCGCATGCGGCTGGTATTCCCCGGAGAAGTTAAGATCGATATCGGGAACCTTGTCGCCTTTAAAGCCGAGGAAGGTTTCGAACGGAATATCCTGCCCTTCCCCTTTCAGCATCTGGCCGCAATTCGGACAAGTCTTGTCTGGCAGGTCAAAACCGCTGGGCACACTGCCGTCGAGGAACCACTCGCTGTGGCGGCACTCCGAATTGAGGCAAATGTAATGCGCCGGAAGCGGGTTAACCTCGGAAATGCCGAGGAACGTCGCCACCACAGAGGAGCCGACCGAACCCCGGGAGCCGACGAGGTACCCGTCCTGGTTCGATTTTTTAACCAGCCGCTCGGAAATCAGGTAGTTGGCGGAGAAGCCGTACTTAATGATCGGCTCCAGTTCTTTTTCAAGGCGGGCCACAACCACCTCAGGCAAATCCTCTCCATAAATGGACCTTGCCGTCCGGTAGCAGGTTTCGCGGATTTCCTCGTCCGCCCCGTCGATAATCGGCGTGAACAGCTTGTCCGGGAATAGCTCAAGCGGCTCAAAACGTTCCGCCAGCTCCACCGTATTGGTCACAACGACCTCCATCGCTTTTTCCTCGCCCAGAAAATCAAATTCCTGCAGCATCTCCTCCGTCGTCCGGAAATGGGCGTCCGGCTTACGCTGATCCTTCAGCGGACTGAAGCCCGTAATGCCGTGGATCGTAATATCGCGAAACAGCTTGTCCCGGGGTTCAAGATAATGCACGTTGCCTGTCGCGATTACCGGTTTATTCAGCTTCTCCCCGATTTCGCAAATCCGGCGAACAACGCCGCGCAGCTCTTCGGGGCTGGCCACGAAGCCTTTGTCCACCAAATGCATGTACATCGTCAGCGGCTGGATTTCCAGCACATCGTAGAACTGGGCGACTTCTATCGCTTCCTCATCCGTTTTGTTCAGCACCGTTTCGAAGAATTCGCCCCGTTCGCAGCCCGAGATGACAAGCAATCCGTCCCGCAGCTCCTCCAGCTTTGACTTCGGAATGCAGGGCACGCGCATGAAATGGTCGGTGTGAGACATGGAAATGAGCTTGTACAGATTCTTTTTCCCAGTCATGTTCAGCGCGTAAATGCAGCAGTGAAACGGACGGGTGTTGGACAGATTCTTGCCGACCTCGTCGTTCAGCCGGTCCAGCATTGTCAGCCCCTTTAACTTCTCGGCATCCGCCAGCAGTCCGTTCAGAATTCCGCCCAGCGCCACGGTATCGTCAACCGCACGGTGATGGCTTTCCAGCAAGACTTTATATTTGTCGGCCAGCGTGTTGAGCCGGTGATTCTTCATCCCCGGATGCAGCAGCCGCGCCAGTTCCAGAGTATCGAGCGAAGGATTGGGCAGTGGCGGCAGCCCCAGCTTGACAAGCGACGCCTGGATAAACCCCATATCGAACCGGGCGTTATGCGCCACAAGCACGGAATCTTGGACAAACTTCACGAAATCATGCAGCACTGGCTCCAGATCAGGCGCATCCTTCACCATATCGTCCGTGATGTTGGTCAGCTGCTGGATATGGTAAGGGATTTTTTCATGCGGGTTGACAAAAGTAGAGTATCGGTCGATTTCCTGCCCGTCCTGCATTTTGACGGCTGCAAGCTCGGTAATATTGTTCCGCGTAATGGACAGGCCGGTGGTCTCGATGTCAAATACGACATACGTCGCGGTCTTAAGCTCCAGCGGCTGCGGATTCTCCACAACATTTACCGCATCGTTCACCACATTCGCTTCCACGCCGTATAGCATTTTGATGCCGTTCTTCTTCGCCGCCTTGGCCGCATCAGGATAGCATTGCACCCCGCCGTGGTCGGTAACGGCAATCGCCGGATGTCCCCACTTGGCCGCGGTCTTGATATAATCACCGACCGGCGTAACCGCGTCCATTGTGCTCATAGTGCTGTGAAGATGAAACTCCACCCGCTTCTGCGGCGCATTATCCTTGCGGGCCGGCGGAGCCGACACCTCGGACAGGTCCGATGGAATCATCATCAGCTCCGGCGTCTGCATGAAACGGTCGTACTCCACGCGTCCGCGCGCTTTTACCCATTTGCCGTTCGCGAGCTGGCCCATCACTTTCAGATCGTCCTTCGTCTTGCCAAACATCTTCATTTGGAGCGAATCCGTAAAGTCGGTCAGGCTGAACGTGAACAGCGTGCTTCCGTTGCGCAGCTCCTTGCTGTCAAGGCCGAAGATCGTCCCTTGAATCGTAATCTTCTTCTCTTCATCCTGGATCTCCACAATCGGCACGGGCTGATCCTTGATGTCATAGCCGACCTGAAGCGGAACCGTTTCTTCTCCACCGTTATCATTAGAGACTGATTCGGACTCGATAACCGTCATCATCTGCTCGATAATTTCCCGCTGCTCCTGCTGGAGCTTCTGCTGGAATTCCTCGAAAGCCTCCGCATGGTTTACTTTTTCCGCAATCTGCACTTTAACGCGCAGGGGAATACCGAAATACGTATCGTAAAAACGGGTGATCGCCCCGTCGATGCCTTTTTTTCGGGCCAGCTCCAGTGACATCTGATCGCTCATGTTCAGCAGCAGCGTATCGCCCTGAAGCTCTTGCCCCGAACGCGTCAGCCAGCCGTTGACGGAAGGAATCTCCCGGTGGACCCATTCCAGAAACAGTCCCCAATACTCATGAAAAATATCGCTTCGGCTAACCGAATCCTCATACAGGAACAAAAAGCTGACCTTGGCGATATGCTGCAGCCGCTCCCGCATTCTCAGGCAGAACGTCCGGTACGCCTGTGCCGGAACCAAACTCTGCTTCGCAACGACAATCCGCCAGTCGCGGTTGCCGCGGCTGATCTCCACCCGGTCAATATATCCGTCCAAAAAATAGGGATCGATCAAAGCCGGCGGAATCTCCCCCTGCTTCATCAGCAGCTCGAACCGTTTTCTTTTCTCCTCGCTGAATGCCATGCTTCTCCCCACCTTTGTATTCCCCGATAAAGCGAGGTCTTTGCTGTCATTTGATCGTTCTGCCTCTTCCAAACAAACAAGCTTCCGGGAAGCGGAAACGGCGGGGCCGTCCTCTAAAGACGGATATCCGTCTCTCGCAGGCATATAGACATGGCTAAAGCGCGAGGCTTAACCTGACTATATGTTCAAAAGCGCCCGGGCTTGTTCGCCCGCCGTCTCCTAATCGCCGAAAGCTTGCATTCGTTTTATCCTATATTTTGAAAAATCCTGCGTCCTTCTAGTACGCTTTGGCAAACACGACCGTATGCTGTGCCGGCTCGCCGCAGCAAATACATTTCGTCTTCGTTTCGCCTGGTTCAAAAGGAATGTTCCGGCTCGTTGCCCCAGTCTCTTCCTTCACCTGTGCTTCGCACGCATCGTCGCCGCACCAGCCGGCCAGCGCAAACCCGCGTTTCTCTTCCATGGCCGCCTTCATCTCGTCCAGCGTTTCTACGGAATAGAAATGCTCCTCACGGAATTTGAGCGCCCGCTCGAACATTTCATTATGAACCTGCTCCAGCATAGCTTGTACTTCTTCCACTAGGCGATCCTGCTGAACGATTTTCTTCTCGCCGCTGATCCGAGAGACCAGCACGCAGACGCCGTTCTCCATATCGCGAGGTCCAAGTTCGAGTCTGACCGGAACGCCGCGCATTTCGTACTCGTTAAATTTCCAGCCCGGTGTAACATCGGAGCGGTCGTCAACCCGCACGCGGATACCTGCCGTTTTCAATTCCTTGAACAGCTCGTCCGTCCGTGCAATAACGGCTTCCCGCGTCTTCGGAGGACCGATAGGAATCATGAT
This sequence comes from Paenibacillus apii, assembly GCF_011043685.1. Lineage (NCBI taxonomy): Bacteria > Bacillati > Bacillota > Bacilli > Caryophanales > Paenibacillaceae > Paenibacillus > Paenibacillus apii. The sequence continues at coordinate 352,109 of NZ_JAAKGU010000001.1, forward strand.
GACCTGAGTCGGCGCGACTTTAGGAGGCAGTGCGAGACCACGATCGTCGCCGTGAACCATTATCATCGAACCGATCATGCGTGTGCTTGTTCCCCAGGATGTTGTATGCACATATTCCAGATTGTTGTCACGGCTGAGGTACTGAATGTCGAAGGCAACGGCGAACTTGGTGCCGAGATAGTGGGAGGTTCCCGCCTGAACGGCGCGTCCGTCCTTCATCATCGCCTCGATCGAATACGTATCCACAGCTCCGGCAAAACGCTCGGAAGGCGTCTTCTGACCGGTAATGACCGGAATCGCCAGATAGCCTTCGACGAAATCCCGATAAACTTCAAGCATCTGCATGGTTTCCTCGCGCGCTTCGGTTTCATTCTCATGCGCTGTATGCCCTTCCTGCCACAAAAATTCGCTTGTGCGCAGGAAAGGAAGCGTCCGCTTTTCCCAACGAACGACATTCGCCCACTGGTTGATCAGAACCGGCAGATCCCGGTACGACTGAATCCATTTGGAATACATATGTCCAATCATCGTTTCGGAGGTCGGCCGAATCGCCAGACGCTCTTCCAGCTTCTCGCCGCCGGCTTCCGTTACCCATGGCAGCTCCGGATTGAAGCCTTCGACATGCTCTTTCTCCTTCTGAAAGAAGCTTTCCGGGATGAACAGCGGGAAATAGGCATTGCGATGTCCCGTTTCTTTGAAACGCCGGTTCATCTCTTCCTGGATATGCTCCCAGATTTCATAGCCGTCCGGCTTGAACACGATACAGCCGCGCACCGGGGAGTAATCCATCAGATCGGCTTTCTTGATAACATCAATATACCAACGCGAGAAATCTTCGCCCTGCGGCGTAATTTCCGTAACAAACTGCTTATCTTTTGACATAAAATGGAGTTCCTCCCGTTAATGGGCCTCGAAGCAGCGGGCTTTGCCGCACAGGTCCCAAACAAAATTAGCCGCTGATCAAGCGTAAAATATCGTTATAGGTAACAGCGATCATCAGCAGAAACAGCATCGCAAAGCCCACGAAATGGACCATTCCCTCCCGGCTGGGATCTACCGGTTTGCCCCGCAGCGCCTCCACGCCGAGAAACACAAGCCGGCTTCCGTCAAGCGCCGGGATAGGCAGCAGATTGAAAATGCCAAGATACAGGCTGAGTATGGCCGTCCAATGGGTCAGGTACACGATACCCTGCTGGGCAATCTGGCCGGTGAGCTTGAAGGTACCGACAGGCCCGCTGAGATCGTCCATATTGAACTGGTTAATAATTTGCTTGAAGCCGATGAAAATCTGTTCGGTTGTGTTGACCATCATTTTGCCCGAAAGACTGAGGGTTTCCCCTATCGTTGCATGACGGGTCGGTAGCTCCGGCGAAATCCCGACTTTACCGCCCTCCTGCCCTTCCATGCCCCGGGGCGTCATCGTGACATTGATCAGCTGATCGCCGCGTTTAATGGTCCATTCCATCGGCTTGCCTTCGGATGCGGAGGTCAGACTGATCATCTTCTTGTAATCCGCTCCTATTTTCTCGCCATTAATGGAATAGACGATATCGCCTTTCTGAAGCCCCGCCTCTTTCGCTGGCATGCCCTCCGAGACATCGCCGATCAGTACATAGGTCGGGTTCTCTACCGGAATACCGGCCATCTGAATGAACACGCCGAACAGAATAAAGGCCAGTAAAAAGTTCATGACAGGGCCAGCTACAATCGCAAGCGCACGCTGTCCGACGGTTTTGCTGCCGAACTGCCGATTCTTGGGGGCGATCTGGATTTGCTGGCTGCCTTTGATTATCATCGCTTGAGGATGAACCGAATAGGTTGTAACTTCCCCATCCACATCCAGCTTAATTTGAAGATCGTTCTCAAGATCCGCATGCTGCGACTCTCCGCGAATGACGTTTCTGCGGGTATCCAGCTGGTCGAGGTAAATATTCTTGATGACATTGCCGCTGTCAAGCCGTACCGCTATGGTCTGCCCGGCCGATATTTCGATGATTTCGGGGTCTTCCCCGGCCATCCGCGCATATCCTCCGAACGGAAGCAGGCGAAGCGTAAACTGGGTTTCATTGCGTTTATAGGAAAACAGTTTCGGACCGAAACCGATGGCGAACTCTCTTACCAGAATGCCGGCGCGTTTGGCAAAATAATAATGCCCCCATTCATGAACCGTAACCAGCACGAAGAACATGAGCACCGTCAAAAAAACGACTTGAACCATTTCCAAGTTTGGCAGCCCCCTTTAGGTGTAAGACCGAAGTATGTCCTCTTAATTTATCATTATTCTCCGATCTGGCACAAGAGAATCAGCCCTCCAAACCAATTTTTCGGAGTATTGGCGGCTTATGCCATTGTTATTACGCAGCTTAGAGGGTCTGCGCGAGCTCGCGCGCCGCCCGGTCGCATTCCTCAATCTGCTCCAGGTCTGGATGGCTCTCTGGAGTATGACGCTCGAGAACTTTCTCCAAAATCTCTTCAATGCGCACAAATGGGATATCCCGCCGTAAAAAACGGGCAACGGCGACTTCGTTCGCCGCATTGAAGGCGGTCGTTGCCGTTCCCCCGGCCTTCCCGCATTCAATGGCAAGCTTCAGCGCCGGATAGCGCGCAAAGTCCATTTCGCGGAACGTCAGCCGGCCCGCCTGCGCCAGCGACAATCTTTGCGCCGGCGATTCCAGGCGCCGGGGATAGGTTAACGCATATTGAATCGGCACGCGCATGTCAGGGTTTCCGAGCTGGGCGATAATGCTGCTGTCGCGAAACTCTACAAATGAGTGAATAATGCTCTCGGGGTGGAGCAGCACGTTAATTTGCTCGTAGGGCAAACCGAACAGCCAGTGAGCTTCGATCACTTCCAGCCCTTTATTGACCATTGTTGCGGAATCGATCGTTATCTTCGCTCCCATCGCCCAATTGGGATGACGCAGTGCATCTTCGACTGTTACGCCTTGAAGCTGCTCCCTAGTCAAATCCCGAAAAGAGCCGCCCGAAGCGGTCAAGGTAATGGAAGCGATGTCTTCAACGTTCTCTCCGTTCAGGCATTGAAAGATGGCCGAATGCTCGCTGTCGATCGGCAGCAGATTGACCCCTTTACGGCGGGCCAGCTCAGTTACAAGATGCCCCGCTGTCACCAGCGTTTCCTTGTTGGCCAGTCCGATGTCCCTGCCCGCCTCGATAGCGGCAAGCGTTGAGCGAAGACCGACGCTGCCCATCACTGCGGTCACTAAATAATCGGCATCTCCGCCAGCCGCGATCTGGACAAGGCCTTCATCCCCGCTGTACAGCTCAACTCCTGCGGGAAGCTGCGGACGGATGTCATCGGCAAGCTCTAGGCTTGCCACCGATACCCGCCGCGGTTTGAAACGGCGGACCTGCTCCAGCAGAAGCGCCGTGTTGCCGCCCGCGGCGAGGCCGTCAATTTCAAAGCTGTCCGGATGCATCGCAACAACGTCGAGCGTCTGCGTTCCGATTGAGCCCGTCGAGCCGAGAATGCTGATCTTTTTCAAGCGACATATACCTGCCTTCCTGATTAGTGATAGGGGATCAGCATCAATATATGTACGAATGGGAACACGATAATCCAGCTGTCACATCGGTCAAGAATGCCTCCGTGACCGGGGAGCAGCGATCCCGAATCCTTGATGCCGTATACCCTTTTATAAGCCGATTGGACAAGATCCCCAAGCTGCCCGACTACGGCGCTGGCGAGACCGATTATTCCCGCCCGTCCAAAAGTCAGCAAATCCGGCGCTATCAAAGCAAAAACCATAGCGATTACAATTGCAATAATCACACCGCCCAGCGCGCCTTCGACGGTCTTATTGGGACTGATGGCCGGCCAGAGCTTCGTCTTTCCCCATGCCCGGCCGACAAAGTAGGCCCCTGCATCGCTCCCCCAAATGGAGCAAAGGAGCAAGAAGGTCCAGAACAGCCCGTGGCCGTCCGGCGAGAAGCGGGAAACCGCCATATAGGAAAATCCGGTTCCTATGTATAAAGCGCCGATGAACAGCAGCGCGGTTATGCGAATATCCACTTTATTCTTAGTAAAGACTGTAATGAAAAAGAACAGCAGCATCAGGAGCCAAACTCCCTGCTTCCATGACAAAGGCGCGGATACATCCAGCAGATCCCAAGGCATCATAAAGCAAAGCACAGCGCCATAACCTGCAATCGTACTTCCTCCCAAGGGTGAACAGCCGATCATTTTGGCGAATTCATAGTAGCCGATCAACGCCATAACAATCAGCAGAAGATGAAACCACCAGCCGCCAAGCAGGCATAGGCCCAAAAATATAGCTCCGGCTGCCACCCCGGTTATCAGTCGCTGCTTCAAGCGTTCTCAACTCCTATCGGCTACTTAAGCCCGCCGTAGCGGCGGGTTCGCCGCTGGTACTCAGCCACGGCCTGAAGCAGATGCTCCTTGCCGAAATCCGGCCAGTAAATATCGGTAAACCAAAATTCGCTGTAGGCCAGCTGCCAGAGCATAAAGTTGCTGAGACGCATTTCTCCGCTCGTCCGGATAAGCAGATCCGGGTCGGGAAGGCCTCCGGAGAGCAGCCGGCTGTCAATCAATTCCGACGTAATTTCTTCCGGCGTCAAACGCCCCTCCGCGATATCCCTTCCCAAACTGCGCATGCAGTCCTCAATTTCCTTGCGTGCTCCGTAGTTCAGCGCAAAATTCAGAATAAGACCGGTATTATCCTTGGTGCGGAACACCGCTTCTTCCATCGCTTTGCGGGTATGCGAAGGCAGCGCCTCGCTGTCTCCCATCACTCGCACACGGACGTTCTTCTCAATCAGTTCGTCCAGCTCGATGGCCAAAAACTCTTGCGGCAAACGCATCAGAAAGTCGACTTCCTCTTTGGGCCTCGACCAGTTTTCCGTCGAGAAGGCGTACATCGTCAAGAATTCAATACCCAGCTCGTCGGCGGCAATCGCAGCCCGTTTGACCGCCTTCATGCCATTCTGATGGCCGACAATGCGCGGCAGTCCAAGCCGTTTGGCCCACCGGCCGTTGCCGTCCATAATGATTGCCACATGCCGGGGAATATTGTCCGGTGAAATGTCGACCGGCTGCTGCCGCTCTTCCCGGCCCAGCCAAGATTGAACCCGTTTGATCATTAACGTTTCCTCCATGTTTCCTGCGAGAAAGAGACAAACCCCACCATAGGAGGAGGGGCCTTGATCTCTGCGCTATCTTTATACTTCCATGATCTCTTTTTCTTTGGCCAAAAGAACTTTGTCGACTTCGGCAACGAATTTGTCCGTGGTCTTCTGGATGTTCTCTTGATGTCCGCGGGATTCGTCTTCCGAAATGCCGTTTTTCTCCAGCTTCTTGATCTCGTCGTTGGCGTCGCGGCGGATGTTGCGGATCGCCACCTTGGCTTCTTCGCCGAACTTTTTCGTGAGCTTCACCAGCTCGCTGCGGCGTTCTTCCGTAAGCGCAGGAATGGAGAGGCGAATCGTGCTGCCGTCATTAGCCGGCGTAAGCCCGAGATCGGATTTCATAATCGCCCGCTCGATATCGCCAAGCGAGGATTTATCCCACGGCTGGATAAGCAGTGTACGGGAATCCGGGGTGTTGATGTTGGCAAGCTGATTGACCGGAGTCGGCGCCCCGTAATATTCCACTTGAACCCGGTCGAGCAGCGCAGGGGTTGCACGTCCCGCACGCAGCGTCGCCAAATCGCGTTTGAGCGCCAAAATGGCTTTCTCCATGCGCTCCTCGGCATTCTTCTTAACCGATTGCGGCATTATTCTACACTCCCTTTAACAATCGTTCCGATGCGTTCGCCCAGAACGACACGTTTGATATTGCCCTGTTCCGTAATGGCAAACACAATAAGCGGTATATTGTTATCCATGCAGAGAGAGGAGGCGGTGGAATCCATAACGCCGAGATTTTTGTTCAGCACATCCAGATAGGTGAGCTGTTCATATTTCTCAGCCGTGCTGTCTTTGAACGGATCGGCGGAGTAGACGCCATCGACTTTGTTCTTCGCCATTAGGATAACTTCCGCTTCGATTTCAGCTGCACGCAGCGCTGCGGTCGTATCCGTGGAGAAGAACGGATTACCCGTGCCTGCCGCGAAGATTACGACCCGCCCTTTTTCCAAATGGCGGATGGCCCGGCGGCGGATGTACGGCTCTGCGATCTGCTGCATCGAAATCGACGTCTGCACCCGCGTCGGCACGCCGATTTGCTCCAGCGAGTCCTGCAAGGCCAGCGAGTTCATGACCGTTGCCAGCATGCCCATATAATCCGCTGTCGCACGGTCGATGCCGCTTGCGCTGCCCGCGATGCCGCGCCAGATGTTGCCTCCGCCGCATACGATGGCGACTTGGACGCCAAGCTCGACAACTTCCTTAATCTGCTCGGCAATAGAGCTGATCGTATCCGCATCGATCCCGTAACCGTTTTGTCCCGCCAGCGATTCGCCGCTGACCTTAAGGACTACCCTTTTAAATACCGGCTGTTCCAAATTGTATACCTCACTTTGCAATGGTGCCTTTACGGGCCCCAGGTTGATCTTGCTATCGCGCCGATGCACGGCAAGGATAAATCGGTGTAGCTATGCGGCCGGATGCCGGGCTATGCTCCCTTATGGAGCTCTTCCCGGCTTCCTTCCGCTTGCAAAAGACGGAACACCGTGTAACGTGTTCCGTTCTTGAAAATCCCAGACTTATATTAGAGTTCGCGGCCCAAGCCGCGAACGCCGATTATTGCTTCACTTGTGCCATTACTTCTTCAACGAAGTTGTCGACTTTCTTCTCAAGTCCTTCGCCCAGCTCGTAACGGACAAAGCGGCGGATGGAGATGTTCTCGCCGATGGTGCTGATTTTTTCGTTGAGCAGATTCGAAATCGTTTTGTCGGGGTCTTTGATGAAGGCTTGCTCGAGCAGTACATGTTCTTCGTAGTACTTGTTGATGCGGCCTTCGACCATTTTATCAACGATCTTCTCAGGCTTGCCTTCGTTCAGCGCCTGCGCTCTCAGAATTTCCTTCTCCTTCTCGATTTCTTCCGCAGGAACTTCTTCGCGGCGCACGAAACGAGGAGCAGCAGCAGCGATTTGCATGGCGATATCGCGTGCGAACTCCTTGAATTGATCAGTTTTGCCGACGAAGTCGGTTTCGCAGTTGATTTCTACGAGAACGCCGATGCGGCCGCCAGCATGAATGTAAGATTCAACAACACCTTCGGTTGCTGCGCGTCCAGCTTTGTTGGCTGCTGCGGAAAGACCTTTTTCACGGAGAATTTCAATCGCTTTGTTCAGGTCGCCGCCTGCTTCTTCCAGCGCTTTTTTGCAATCCAGCATGCCGGCACCGGTTCTTTCACGAAGCTCTTTTACGGATTTTGCATCTACTGCCATTGTTTAATCCCTCCAAATAATATGAATAACCCTTTAATTTAAAACGCCCCCACAAAGAGCAGCCATGGCTTTGGAACAATAGTCAGGTTCTTTGCGGGGACCCCGTAAACTTACAATCTCTTCATTTGCTAAAAAAAGGGCAGTGAGAGGTTATCCACCTGCCAACCACCCTTTTCATTTAATTTCATATTCGATATGCAATCGGAGAAACTTAAGCGGACGTAGTGTCTTCGCCTTGGTGAGCTTCAACTACGGCGTCAGCCATTTTACCAGTGAGCAGCTTAACGGCGCGAATAGCGTCGTCATTGCCCGGAATTACGTAGTCGATTTCGTCCGGATCGCAGTTCGTATCGACGATAGCAACGATTGGGATGCCCAATTTGCGTGCTTCGGCAACAGCGATGCGCTCTTTGCGAGGATCGATGATGAACAGCGCGCTTGGCAGACCCTTCATGTTCTTGATGCCGCCCAGGAACTTTTCAAGACGATCTTTCTCTTTGCGGAGAAGGATAACTTCTTTCTTAGGCAGAACGGTGAATGTGCCGTCCTCTTCCCAAGCTTCCAGTTTTTTCAGACGGTCGATACGCTTTTGAATCGTTTGGAAGTTCGTCAGCGTGCCGCCGAGCCAACGTTGGTTGATGTAGAACATGCCCGAACGTTCAGCTTCCTCTTTCACAGAGTCTTGAGCTTGTTTTTTTGTACCAACGAACAGGACCGTACCGTTGTCGCCTGCTACGCTTTTTACAAAGTTGTAAGCTTCTTCAACTTTCTTGACCGTCTTTTGCAGGTCGATGATGTAGATTCCGTTTCTTTCAGTGAAGATATAACGATCCATTTTCGGGTTCCAACGACGAGTCTGGTGACCGAAGTGTACCCCAGCTTCGAGAAGCTGCTTCATGGAGATTACTGCCATCTTCACACACCTCCTAGGTTTGGTTTTATTGTGTGTCCCTCCGCCGGAGTCATCTTGCAGCAAGACTTTCTTCAGAAGAAAGCACCGCTTGCTGTAATCAACCAGCGTGTGTTTTAACACCGTCATTTAATATATCATAAGACTACATGTGATGCAACGTCTGACGTACGATTTTTGTCATAAAACGCGTTATTTTGCGTGCAGTACGAACCGGCGGTTATATAAAGAAACTTCCCCCGTTAAAAATGAGGCGGGATGCGGTTATTCTCTCACCATAATCAGTTGGCCAATAATCGCATCGTTGCTTTGACCGGGGATAAAGCGGTATAGCCCGGATTGAATCTTGGTCTGAACTCTACGGCTCTTCGCTTCAATAATAAAGAGGTCCTTATCCTTGATTACACCCGCTCCGGCCAATAGATCCGCGACTTCGGTAAGGGTGACCCCGTTCGGAATCCGCAGTACAATACCGGAGCTAACCGGTTTGTCTGCGGCAGGCGAGGACGGCGGTACAGCTTCAGCGGAATCGGACGGTTTCTGTACCCCCGTGGCGCCAGGCTGCAATGGCGTAGAAGGAGCCGAAGGGGATGCCGCCTTGGCTGGCGGCGAAGCGGAGTTGGTTGGCGTCTGAGAGCCTGAAGCCGGGGCGCCTCCTTCTGCGGTTCCCGCTTCATTTTGCTCCGACAGCTTCTTCCACTCCTCTGCGGTTAGCAGCTTGTCATCCGCCCCGGTAACTTTCAGGTTCAGCTTGGAGGCTTCCCTGACAATCTGAGCCTTTGTAGGCGTAGCCATTCCCGCCGAAATCATAAGCTGGAGGAGAAGCGCGCCGCCCGCTAGCCCGAATCCAAGCCCGAGCATAAAGGAACGATTCTTGATCACACCGATTCCTCCTGTTTGGCGAGCTGCAGAATCAATTGAATTTCCCCCCGCTGCATTCCGGTTTTTTTGGCAATGATATCGATGGATTTCCCCTGGCTGTCCAGTTCGAACAACTGCGGATAGCGAAGCTTGATCGTGCTGACCGGTTTGGCTTTGATCTCATCTGCCGGCGAGTCGTTCCCTTCTCCCAGGCTGTCCGCCCCTTTCACGCTACCCGCAGCGCCGCCTGAAATAGCCATCTGGAGCAGCCCGTTTTCATTTGCCGCAACACGGCTCTCAAGCTGAGAGGTTCTGTGCTGAAGCGCGTCATGCTGGCCCTTCAATTCGGCAAGCTGTTCCTGAAGGGCAGCCTGATTGCTCTGCGACTGGGCCTTGATCGACCCAAGCAGCTCCAGCAGTTCGCGGTTCTCCCGTTCGACATCCGCCATATATAATTCGAGCGCCGCCTCCACCTCTTTCAGGCTTTGCCTGTCTCCTGCGCCGTCGATTCTGCGGGCGCGCGCCGGGAGAAACAACGCATAGCCGAGAGCTATTCCGCCAAGCAGTACAATGTACGCCCATGGTTGCACGTATCCGGTCTCCTTTATTTCATTCTAAAATATTCTAAAGCGTTACATCCAAACGGTGTCCCTTAAACGGGTGCTCCGCTTGACGCTCTTTGCTGTTCTTCCGTTCCTGCGGCAGGCCGCTGCTGGAGGAACCCCCACGACGCCCGTCTTCCCTTACGGCAGATTCTGACGTCTCGTCCACCTCCGCGCTGCGCTGAGCCTGCTCACGCGTATCCTTGATATTCTGACCGGCCAATTCTTGCTGCTGTTGTGCAGGGCGGTGCTGTAGTTCTTGCTGCAGCTTGCCGGCTTCGGTTGTTCGGGGCAGTGCAATTTGCAGTTCTACTGGCTTCAGGCTCACGGCAATCTCCTTCTGGCAAGGGGGCATCGTCCGGCGGGAAAGCCAATCGGCTTGTTCAAACGTTTGGCACAGCGGCTATCTCGCCTTCGGAATAGCAGTATGTGATCCGTTCCGCTGTATCTTTTATGAATTTTGTATATCTGCCGATCACAACTTTGGAACCACCGTAAATGGTCTTGATAACCGTGACCCTCGCCTTGTCTGTATCCTCGAGCATCTTTTCAATCTCAAGCATACGATCCTTGATTTGGGCTTCCTCTCTTTGCTGGGACTGCTTCGTTGCATTAAGCTTGATGCGTAGGGCAACCTTGTCCGGAGACAGGGCGCCGCTGCCTGCGAGCTGATCCAGCAAATGAAGCGCCTTCGCCGTCTTATCCGCGGTCTCTGCGGAATGACGTAGACCCAACCTCAGGTCGTTGAGCTCGTTCCTAAGCTCGGGCAGCACCCCAACCTCAATTGCCGTCGCCGTAGACATTGTATTCCCGATCGTTCGGGCGACGACCTTCTCCCCGGCTTGCACTGTTCCGCCAACAATCAATCCCTTCGGTCCGTTGCATTCCACGTTCCTGCCGGCGCGGACATTGGAATGCATAATACTCTGCGAAACAATGATATTCTCGGCGGCCGTGACGTTTCCGTCCTGTATAAAGGATACCTTCACATTGGCTCCGGCGCTGACAAGCCCCTTGTTATAGCCGATAATGCCTCCGGTAATTTCAATGGAGCCTCCGGCGATCAGCTCCGCGCCTTCCACACCGCCAATCACCCGAATATCACCGGCGGATTTTACGGAAAATCCGGTCAGCACATTACCGCGGATAACGACCGTGCCGACAAAATCAATGTTGCCGGTGTTGTAATCCACATCGCCGTTCACTTCATACACGGGAAAAACATTGATTTTTCCTTTGTCCGTCAGGGATACTAATCCGTCAATCGCGGCATACATCGAGGTTTGCTCTTGATCCAACACGACGTTCTTCCCGACTTTGAAGAAGGCGGCTTTTCCCATCTTGCAGGGGATCGGATCACCGGTGACGGCTATGCCGGGCTGTCCCGCCTCGGGGGGAATCAGCGTGGCGATCAGTTCGCCCTTGCGCACATTGCTTAACCGGACCAATTCCTTGAAATCGACTTTGCCGTCGTCTTTTTCGAGTGGGCGGCGCTCGTCGTCGTCCATCTTAACACTTAATTCAACGCGCCCGTCCAGACCGTCTACAGGTGCTATTCCCAAAGCGACGGCAACCTTCCCCGAAAGGTGGTTGTACTGCTCCGGATTATTGGCGATACGGGTAACAACATCCCATTGTACGCCATATCGGACATTATTTTTTTGTAAAAACCCGGCTAACTCGTCGACTGAACAAGAAAATCCTTCCTCCCGCCGAAAAAACTCAAGGTAAGCGACTTCCTTATTCTCCGAGAAGCTGATACTCATGTAATCGCTCAGTGCAGATTGGACGACCATTATCCCCCTCCTAACGCCACTTCCGGCTAATCATTTTGCATCAGAAGATCCCGATTCTTCTCAAGCGTCCCCCGCAGCCTCAGGATCGCCTTGGAATGAAGCTGCGATATGCGGGAAGGGGACAACGACATTACCTCTGCAATTTCGCTCAAAGACAGGTCTTCATAATATAACAGGGACACGACGGTCCGTTCTTTCACAGTCAGTTTTTCGATGCCCTTGGTCAGCGTTTCACGCAGATAGAACTCATTCACTTTTCGGTCCGGGTTCTTGGCTTTGTCGTCTACCAGCATTGACATTCGGGTCTCTGAATCTTCTTCCCGGATCGGATCCTCCAATGAACACAGCGTCATTACGGCCACATCCTGCAGCATGCCCTGGAACTCCCGCTCGGTTATGTCTAAATATTTGCTCATTTCCTCGTCGCTGACAGATCTTAAATACTTTTGTTCCAGATGCTGATAGGCATCCTCTATCTTTTTCGCCTTTTCACGGACCGAACGAGGCACCCAGTCACCTTGGCGGAGAGAATCAAGAATTGCGCCGCGGACCCGCCAGGAGGCGTAGGTTTGAAATTGCAATCCCCGTTTATAGTCAAACTTCTCAACGGCATCGATTAGTCCCATAACCCCACTGCTCGCCAAATCTTCCTTCGAAACATTTTTGGGCAAACCCACGGCCAGACGGCCGGAGACATAATCGACGATCGGCAGATATTTTTCGATCAGCCTTTTTTTGGCCTCCGGATCTCCCTGTTCCTTCCACTGTTCCCAAAGATCTTGATGTTCCAAATGAGAAGCTTTATGCTCGTTCAACGGCTTTCACCCCTCCCAAAGTGTAATCGGCGAGTACTCGGGCCGGGTTCATCGAATTCCACAAATCATTTCCCACTTCACTCGCTTATTCTTTTTTTAGGTGACGAACGGCTTTGGCCAATTCTTCAGGATCTTTCATGGAGACCAATTGGGGAGGCTGAAGAGGCTTGAATTCTCCATTTCCTTGGTTCCCTTGCCCTGGACTAGGCTTGAGTAAATCCTTCAATTCCTCATCCTCGTCCGGAGTCGAAATATCCACCCTGGCGCCCAACGTTTCGTTGGCATCCCCCGGAGCGCCGAAAGACTTGTCCGGATTTGCGGTTTGTTTAACAATAAAACCCAATACCCATCTCAGGGCAAAGGCAAGCACAAACCAGAGAATAAATCCGGTCAATCCGCGAAACAGGCTCGTTGACGGCAGGTTGTTCCGCAGCGAAAACAAATAGGTGAAGACAAAGCCGACCAACCCGGAAATTAAGTTTATCCAAATCGTTCCGATCATAATTATAATTCCTTAACGCCTTTTTGCACACTGCGGATGTTCAGCAATCCGGTGCTGCAAGCGATCTCGATTGTCCGCCCGTAACTGCCGCCCGTATCTTCGGCAACCAGCGGGATGCTCAGCTTCTCCAGAGCCAGCTTGCAGGATTCCACATTCCGCGGACCGATTCTCATCGTGTCATTTCCTCCGGCAAAAGCGAACATCTGAGAGCCGCCGGCCATCTTCGCGATTAATCGGCTGCGAGCAGCTCCAAGTTCCAGCAGGCGGGACAAAAGCTCGGGAATGGCCGTATCCGCGAATTTGGCGATATTGAGTTTCCCCTCACGGGCGATTTCCGAGGAGGGCAGCATGACATGAGCCATACCCGCCAGCTTTTTGCCGGGATCGTACAGCGTAAGGCCGACGCATGACCCCAGACCCGTCGTTCGGATCACATTGTTCTGACTTCCCACATTCAGGTCTGCCATTCCTACTTTGATTAAGCTCTGTTCCTCACACATCATCAAACGGCACTCCAAGGGATTTAAATATTTTAGGAAATGACTCCGGATCGGGAATTAAAAAGAACTGGCCTTCGATCTCATCCTTTCCTTCCAGGAAGGTGGTATCGATAAGCAGCGCGTCATCACCCATTTGTCCGAACTGCAGCAGACCATAGCTTAATATCGCACCGGCCATATCCATGGCCAATGCAGGAACTGTCGGATACATGGATAATGAGGTGAAATCGGCCAAAGACGAAAGATAGGAGCCCGCCAAAATATTTCCGATCTCATTCAGTGCGGACATTTCAAGCTCGCTTAGTTCGTCACCCGAAACCTCGGATATGCCCGCAACGCGCTCGAGCAAGCTTCTGGCCGCATCCGGCGTCAGAATGAAAAAAAGATTCCCTGGCGCTTCACCTTCTACCCGCAGAAATACAGCGTAGACAAGCTCTTCGGTGCCGCCCACTTTTTCCGCAATCTCCTCGAATCCGAGAAGCTGAACTTTGGGAACGGCCATATCAATCGGTTTGTTCAGCAGCTGGGATAACGCGGTGGCGGCGTTCCCGGCTCCGATATTTCCGACTTCCTTGAGCACATCCATTTTGAAATCTTTCTGGTGCTTGAACAGTTCCACGATGTTAGCCCTCTAAGCTTTCCAGCTGCACGATTTCACTTTTATTGAGGACCTCTGACAAATTAAGCATAATCAGCAGACGGTCCTCTCCGATTTTGGCCACCCCATCCAGATACTTGGCTTTGATCCCGCCTACCACTTCGGGAGGAGTATCGATGATGTCTCTGTTCAAATCGATAACATCATTGGCCGAATCCACGATAAAGCCGACTTCCATCTCATTAACGACCACGATAATAACGCGGGTCTGATCGGTATGCTCAGCTTCTTCCAGACCGAATCTTCCGCGAAGATCGATAACGGGAATGACCACTCCGCGCAGATTGATAACGCCTTTGATAAAAGCGTATGTCTTCGGCACCCGCGTAATGGGCATCAGGCGCTCGATCGTTTGGACTTTATCCACTTCAATGCCGTATTCCTCGGTACCCAATTTAAAGACAATTACCTTAATATCTTCAGCCATGGAATAAACCTCCCTGTATGGTCTCTCTTATTTGATAAATGCGTTAGGATCGATAATTAAAGCGACTTGACCGTCGCCAAGGATTGTGCCGCCCGAAATCCCCTGGATTTCCGGCAGGTATTTGCCCAGGTTCTTGATGACAATTTCGTTCTGGCCGATAAAATCCTGCACAGTGAGCGCTGCTAGCTTGTCCCCCTTGCGGATAACAACGATCTCCGTCTCTTCTTCCTCGCTCTCGTCGTATCCTTGCACATCGAAAATGGCTCCAAGAGAAACGACCGGAATAAGGGAGCCCCGGAATTCCACCATCTTGGCCCCGTGGACGGAGCGGATCTGGGAACGTTTCACTATCCCCGTCTCCACAATGGAAGACAGCGGAATCGCGTACTTCTCCGAACCGAGCCGGATCAGCATCGCCGCAATAATAGACAGCGTAAGCGGTAGCTGCACCGAGAAATTCGTCCCTTTGCCGGGAGTGGAATAAATGGTGACATTGCCACCAAGCGAAGTGATCTTAGCTTTGACGACATCAAGTCCGACCCCGCGGCCTGAAATATCGGAAATGACCTCGGCGGTACTGAAGCCTGCCGCGAACAGCAGTTGATGGGCTTCGTTGTCGCTCATTGCCGCCGCCTGCTCCGGAGTAACAATTCCCTTCTTGATCGCAGAATTCAGCACTTTCTCGCGGGAAATGCCGGCGCCGTCGTCCTGGATTTCAATGAAGACATGATTGCCGCTGTGGAATGCCCGCAGATGGATGGTGCCAGTCTCCGATTTGCCGGTCGCAATCCGGTCGGACACCGGTTCGATTCCATGGTCCAATGCATTGCGAAGCAGGTGAACAAGGGGATCGCCGATTTCATCGACGACGGTTCGGTCCAGCTCTGTCTCAGCGCCTGTAATAATGAGATCCACTTTTTTGTCGAGCGACTTAGCCAAATCCCGGATCATGCGCGGGAAGCGGTTGAACACCGTATCCACCGGCACCATGCGCAGCTTCATGACGATATTCTGCAGGTCCCCGCTGACGCGGCTCATATGCTCGACCGTCTCGGTCAGCTCGGTGCTTTGGATGTCGGAAGCGAGCTGCTCAAGCCTTACGCGGTCGATCAGGAGCTCACTGAGCAGATTCATCAGGACATCCAGCCGGTCAATGTCAACACGGATCGTGCGGGAAGGAGCTCCGCCGCTTTTGGCGGGAGTCTTCTTGGCTTCTTCCTTCGGCGCGGCTGCCGGTTTCGCTTGGGTGGCAGGAGCCGGAGTCGAAGCGTCCTCCCGCTTGATCTCTGGAGGTGCTGCCTCGGCCGTAGCGGCGACTGCTGCTTGTCCAAGCTGGCTCAGCGATTCCGTATCCAGCGCGAGCGACGTTACGCTCTCGATCTCGGACACGCCCATAATCAGGGATTGCATTTCTTCAGCCGTTTTCTGGGTTATGTAATAAAGTGAAAAGCTGTATTCAAATTTTTCCTGCTCGATATCCTGAACCGACGGGAAGGTCTTCACGACTTCGCCGTTACGCTCAAGCAATTCAAAAACCATATAAGCCCGGACGGCGCGAAGCTGACTGTCCTTGCGGAGCGAAACTTCAATAAACAGCACCTGATTCCCTTCCTGGATCGATTGCTCCAGAACGGAGAATTGGAATTCATCGAGCAGTGCGGGCGTTTCCGCTTGTTGGGGAGCAGCTGCAGACGGTGCAGCACCTCCGGCGGAGAGCACTTCGCCGCGAACGATTGCCTGAAGGGAGGCTACGATGGAAGAAACGTCAGCCTTGCCTTCGCCGCCGGCGGTAATGTCCTGAACCATGGCCTCAAGCGCGTCGAGACTCTTGAACAGCGTATCAAAAATAAATTCCTGCATGACGAGCTTCTCGTTGCGTACCAGATCAAGAACATTCTCCATTTGATGCGTAAGGGAAGCCAGATCTTCAAATCCCATAGTCGCGGCCATGCCCTTTAGAGTATGCGCGGAACGGAAGATCACCTGCACAATGCTGAGATCGTCCGGACTGGCCTCAAGCGCCATCATATTTTCGTTCAAAGACTGCAGATGATCGTTCGACTCATCAATAAACATGGATAAATACTGATTCATGTCCATGCCTAGACACCTACCCTTCACGTTCGCTTTTCGCTATTTAACGACCTGAACCAGTCTTGGAGCTATGTCTTGCAGCGGCAAAATATAACTGACGCACTGCAGTTCGACCGCAGAACGCGGCATTCCGTAAACAACGCAGGTTTCCTCGCTCTCGGCAAAGGTTGACGTGACGCCGGCGTCGTATAAGGACTTCATCATCTTCGCGCCATCGCCTCCCATTCCGGTCATGATCACCGCATGACGCTCCAGGGAATCGAGCGGGAGCAAGGATTCGAACAGCGTATCTACCGATGGCCGGTGTCCGTTCCGCGCCTCCTCTTTCGTCAGGCTGATGGTAAACTGTCCGCCGGCTGCTTCCGTCACTTTCATATGGTAGCCTCCCGGCGCGATATAGGCCGCTCCCTTCTTCAAAATCATTCCTTGCTCCGCCTCCATGACATCCAGCGGGCTGAATGTATTTAGCCGCTGGGCTAGCGACTTGGTGAAGTTGGGAGGCATATGCTGCACAATGACGATCGGTGCGGGAAAATCGGCCGGAATCTTCTCCAGCAGTGCCTTCAGCGCACGGGGACCGCCTGTTGAACACCCGACGGCCACAAGCTTATCCAGTCCCTTTGCACCCGGTCTGCGTTCCTTGGCAGCTGCAGAAGGAATGTCTGGAGCTGTACCTGAAGGGGGAGACATGGGCCTTGGAACATTCCCTGCAGGGGTCTCCGTCTTTGGCTTCAAGGGTGCCTTGCTGAGTCCGGCCGCCGGCGGCTTCGCTGCAGGCGGAACGGCCCTGAACCGGTCGCCGCGCCGGACAGGCTTGTTCTCGCTCTGGAGATTCTCCGTTGCTCCGGTAGCCGGCGAGTGTGTCTCGTGGGGCTTCTTCACTACTTCCCGCGGCAGTCTCTCTGCTTTGGGCTCACTGCCTCCTACAGGCTTCTCCGCGGGTTTTATAGGCGGCAGCAGAGGAGGGGATTCGGCGGCCAGCAGCGCGGAGGCGGACCGGGCTTCCCGGCGTTCGCGTTCCAGCATGGCTTCCTTCATTTGCTCCCTTAACGCTTCCCCGACGCTGATGATATCGTGGGAGCTGGAAATCGAAGGCTTGCGGATAAAATCGAAAGCCCCGCCTTCCAGCGCCAATATCGTCTCTTTCATCCCTTCTTCATTTATGCCGGACAGCATAATAACCGGAAGGGGATGGTCAAGCATAATTCTTCTTAACGCCTCCAGGCCGTTCATCTCCGGCATTTCCACGTCCATGGTGACAAGATCGGGCTTTAGCTCTTTTACCTTGCCGACCGCTTCCCGGCCGTTTATCGCCGTTCCAGCGACCTGGAATTGGTCATCTTTCTCAATTAAATCGGAAATGATTTTGCGCATAAATGCCGAATCATCTACAACCAAAACTCGATATGGCTTCATGTCATTTCCACCTCTGTCCTCGAATTCAGAACATTTCTTATTTACGTCGAAGCCACTTGCTGATAAAGCCCTTTATTCCTTGAGGTCCCGCCGGGGCAGGAGACCGCTGGGAGGACAAGTACTGCAGCGTTAATCTGTGAACATCCTTTGCAGCAACGCTATTCGGATACGCCATCGTGAACGGGATCTGGCGTTTGACCGCTTGAACCACATGCGTGTCGCTGGTGATATAACCGAGGAACGGGATATCCAGCTGCAGGAACCGCTGGGCGGCCATCCGGATTTTGTCGCTAGTCGCATCCGCTTCCCTGGTGTCAAACGCTTGATTGACGATCAGCTTGAACGGGACATGGGGATGACTTTTGTGCACCACTTTCATCAGGGCGTAGGCGTCGGTGATCGCCGTCGGCTCGGGCGTTGTGACAACAAGGCAATCGTCGGCGGAGGCGATGAATTTCATCGTTTCCTTGGACAGACCCGCGCCGGTATCGAAGAGAATAAAGTCCATATCGTCGGCGACCGCGGAAATCTGGGAAGTGAAGTAATTCAGGTCGCTCTCCGACAGCGAGAACAGTTCCTCCATTCCCGATCCCCCCGCGATAAAGGGCAGATGTTCGGGACCGATTTGAATAATTTGCTCAATTCCGGCTTCTCTCCCCAGCAAATGGTATAGATTATATGTTGGGGTAACGCCCATCAGCACATCTAAATTGGCCATGCCGATATCGGCGTCGAAGAGAAGAACTTTTTTGCCCAAACTCTTGAGTGACAGCGCAAAGTTGAGAGTGAAATTCGACTTCCCAACCCCGCCTTTTCCGCTGCAAACGGTAATAATCCGCGCCGAATGTTCTCCACTTTCGTTAATCACCCGGTTCTGTCCGGCGACAAGCTGTCGTAACGATTGCGCCTGGTCCATCATTGTTCACCCGCTCCAAGCAGCAAACCGCACAGCAGCTCTTCGGATGACAGAAGCAAATCGTCGGGTACATTCTGGCCGTTGGTCATATAGGAAAGCGAAAGCGGGTAATCGTTCAGTAAATTAAAGACGGGTCCAAAGCTTCCCGTTTCGTCCAGCTTCGTAATGATGATCTTATCCAGCCGATATTTGCTGAAATGCTCCGTAATAAGCTTCATGTCCCTGCTCTTCGATGTGAGGCTGAGGACCAAGTACGTCTCGCTCTTCAAAGTCTGCGCGAGCAGACTCTGAAGTTCGGCAACAAGCAGCTCGTTGCGGAAGTTCCTTCCCGCGGTGTCCATCAGCACCAGATCGCAGCTCTCCAGCCGGGACAATGCTCGCTGCAAATCCCCCGGGGACTGAACAACCTCCAAAGGCACATTCAGGATGGACGCATACGTACGAAGCTGTTCCACCGCAGAGATGCGGTACGTGTCGGAGGTGATCAATCCGACCTTCCGGCCATGCCGGAACAGCTGGTCCGCCGCAAGCTTCGCCAACGTGGTCGTCTTCCCCACACCGGTCGGGCCGGCGACGTACAGCAGCTTTGTATCCGGGGCGATTCCCCCTCCAATTCGGGTCGACAGGAAATGGAGCACCTGCTCTTTGACCGCCTCATCGAATTTCTCCTGCGGCCACTGCCTTCCGGCTTGATTCCAGGCCTCCAGCACCTCCCCGATCCATTCCTCGATCAGCGCCGTGTCCATTTCCTGTTCAATCAGCCGCTCCCTCAGGCGTTCCAGCCGATCCGGCAGCTCTCTTGATTCGGCCGATTGCCGGGCGATCCGTTCGATCCACTGCTTCATTTCTTTAATTTCACTAAGAATACCGTCGTCTGCAGTCCGTTCGGGAATGGCGAATGTGCTGGAAGGAGCCTCCTTAGGCTGCTCCGGGCCGGCTTCTTCCTCAGCCGAATGAACCGGCGTTTCTGGCAACAGTTCCGCCTTCTCCGGCAGCACAGCTACTGCGCCTTGTTTCCCGACCACGTCTTGAAGTGCAGCGGCAATTTCGGCAAAGCTTCGCGGCGGCTCCGAACCGCCCGGAGCGGCATTGGCCGAAGCCGAAGCGTAGGCCTGTCGGTAGGCGTTCGGGACACCTGCTCTTGGAGCGGCAGGTGAAGCTTCCCGGGCTCCGCCCGCCGTCTTCTTCTGCTCATTTTCAACCGCGGCAACGACTTCAATTTTCTTTTTTCGGAACATTCCCATGAACCCGCCGGTTCTGATCTCCTTCGTGCTCAGGATTACGGCGTCGCTTCCAAGCTCGCTGCGAATGGAATGCATGGCGTCCGGCATCGTATCGACAACGTAACGCTTCACTCTCATAGATTCACCACTCCAACGCTTTGAATTTCAATATTGGGCTCCAGTTCGCTGTACGACAGCACCGGAATATCCTGCATCGTCCGCTCGATCACCTGCCGCAAATACATGCGGATCGTTGGCGAAGTCAACACAATAGGCTGCTGTCCCGACTGCAAGAGACGATTGATTTGCTCCATTAGACGCTGGTACACCGTTTGGGTAGAGACAGGATCAAGTGCCAGATAACTGCCGTGCTCCGACTGCTGAACGCTTTCGGCAATCTTTTTCTCAAGCGACGGTCCTACTGTAATCACCTTCAGCGTTTCTCCCGATTGAGAGAACTGCTGGGTGATCTGCCTTGACAAAGCCTGCCTTACATACTCCGTAAGAACATCAGGATCTTTCGTATAAGTGCCATAATCGGCAAGGGTTTCAAAAATGGTAACCAGGTCCCGGATCGAAATCTTTTCGCGCAGCAGCTTGGCCAGCACTTTCTGCAAATCCCCGATAGTGAGAACGGAAGGAATCAGTTCATCGACCAGAACAGGATAATTTTCGCGAATATTGTCGACGAGCGTTTTTGTTTCCTGCCGCCCGATCAGTTCATGGCCATGACGCTTGATCAGCTCGGTCAAGTGAGTAGCCACGACGGACGGCGGGTCCACCACGGTATAGCCCGCAAGCTCAGCTCGTTCCTTAACCGATTCATCGATCCACAAAGCAGGCAATCCGAACGACGGTTCGACCGTTTCAATGCCGGTAATCGACTCGTCATCATACCCGGGACTCATTGCCAGGTAGTGATTAAGTAGTAATTCACCGCCGCCAACCTGATTTCCTTTTATTTTTATGACATATTCATTCGGTTTTAGTTGAATATTGTCGCGAATGCGAATAACCGGGACGACAAGTCCCATTTCCAGCGCGCACTGCCGCCTGATCATGATGATCCGGTCGAGCAAATCGCCCCCCTGCTGAGTGTCCGCCAGCGGAATCAGCCCGTAGCCGAATTCGAATTCGATCGGGTCGACGCTCAGGAGGCTGATCACGCTCTCCGGACTGCGCACCTCTTCAATTTGCTTCTCTTCAACCAGCTGCTCTTCCGCGATGGCCTTGCGGCTTAAGTTCTGGGTCATCCTATAAGCGGCGAAGGCCATAAGTCCTGCAAGCGGAAGCGTGGTGATCGCATGAATCGGTGTAAAAAGTCCCAAAAAAGCGACGGTAATCGCAACGATATACAAAAGCTTCGGATAAGACAATAATTGCCCTGTCAAATCTTCCGCCAAATTGCCATCCGAAGAAGCCCGTGTTACGATCAGGCCGGCCGCGGTCGAAATGAGCAGAGCAGGTATTTGGCTGACCAGACCGTCCCCGATCGTCAGAACGGAATAGGTAGACAGCGCTTCTTGAAAGGGCTTCCCGTGAACAGCGACCCCGATAATAAAGCCGCCGATCAAATTGATCAGCAGAATGATAATGCTGGCAATGGCATCTCCCTTGACGAATTTGCTCGCCCCGTCCATCGCCCCGTAGAAGTCCGCTTCACGCTCCACATTTTGCCGGCGCTCACGGGCCTGCTCCTCGTTGATCATACCCGCGTTCAAATCGGCGTCTATGCTCATCTGCTTGCCTGGCATTGCATCCAGCGTAAATCTCGCGCCTACCTCGGCAACGCGTTCCGAGCCCTTGGTGATAACGATGAACTGTACCACGACGAGAATCAGAAAAACGATAAACCCGATAGCGATTTGTCCCCGGGCAATCCAGCCTCCGAACGTAGCCACAACCGAACCGGCATTGCCCTCGGCCAATATCAGCTTGGTTGTAGAGATGTTCAGCGCCAGGCGGAACAGGGTCGTAATCAGCAGCAGCGACGGAAAGATGGAGAACTGAAGAGGCTCCTTCGTATTCATCGCCACAAGAATAATCGTAAGCGCAATCGAAATATTGACAATCAGCAGAAAATCGAGAAGTCCCGAAGGAATAGGCAGAATCATCATCAGCACAATGCCGATAATGCCGATCAACACAGTTAAATCTTTAGCTTTCAATGCATTCTACCTCCCCTGCTATCTCTTTCTGCCTTTAAGCTTGTATACATAAGCCAGCACCTCGGCGACCGCCTGGAACAGATCCGCGGGAACCGAATCCCCAATCTCCGCCCTTTGAAACAGCGCCCGTGCAAGCGGCTTGTTCTCCATCGTCATTACGCCGTGTTCCTTGGCAAGCTCACGGATGCGGAGCGCAACATAATCCTGGCCTTTGGCCACAATCTGCGGCGCCTCCATCTTCGAACCGTCATATTTCAATGCGACAGCGAAATGAGTCGGGTTCGTAATGATGACATCGGCTTTGGGCACTTCCTGCATCATCCGCTGCATCGCCATCCGGCGCTGGCGCTCCCTGATTTTACCTTTGATCAGCGGATCGCCTTCCATTTTTTTGTATTCGTCCTTGATTTCCTGTTTGGACATTCTCAGACTCTTCTCATGTTCGTAGCGCTGGTACATATAATCGAGCACTGCCATAATGAACAAGGCCGCACCGATTTTGATGCCAAGAACAAGAGTTAATTTAGCGGTAAAGTGAAAAATACTCTCCGTGCCGGTATGAGCGAGTGATGCGAAATCTTTTCTCTGCCCCCACAATGTGCTGTATACGAGATAGGCTATGATTACCAGCTTTAAGATCGATTTCAGCATTTCGACAAAGGAACGCATGGAAAAAATGTTTTGGAAGCCCTTGATCGGATTGATCTTGCTGAACTTGGGGGTAATTCCCTCACCCGTTACCATAAAGCCAACCTGTCCAACGCTTGAGACGAGTGCCATTACAAAGGTAATCCCCATTAAAGGTCCGAGCATAATCAGAATCTGCATCCCGTACTCGTTCAGCATTTGACGTACATTGGACGGGGTGACCTCCATCGTAAGCCGGTTAAGAAAGACGTCGGTAAACAGCGCCATAACCCGTTCTTTCAAAAATCCTCCGAACATCATCAGACTCAGCACCCCGGCCAGCAGGACGATCGAGCCCGAAAGCTCGGCGCTTTTGGCAATTTGGCCCTTTCTGCGGGCATCCTGCCGCTTCTTCGGTGTCGCCCTTTCCGTCTTCTCTCCGCCGAACAACTGGAGATCGAGTTGATATCGATAGGCCAATTCCGGCCCTCCTTACTTCATTTAAGGACTGTTCCCCATCAGGGTCAGCAAATTGCGCATCGATTCGAACATAATATTGAACAGGCTTTGAAAAAGCGCAGCCAGCGTTGGCATTAACACGAGCAGCAGCACCAGACCAACAATGATCTTCAGCGGAACGCCGATGACGAACACATTGTACTGCGGCGCGGTTCTAGCCAGATAAGCAAGTCCGATATCCGTCAAAAATAGCGCGGCCACTAATGGAGCGGACATTTGAAACGCGAGCACAAAAGACTGCGCGAACGACCGCATCAGGAAATCCGGCAGATTTCCGTCCATCAATTTCACCAGCAGCTGATTATCCAAAGGCACCCAATGATAACTGTTAATAATGGCATCCAGCAAATAATGATGGCCGTTCATTCCCAGGAACATCAGCAGCGCGATCATGTATTTAAAATTGCCGAGCAAAGGCGAGGACGCACCCGTCATCGGATCAATGACATTCGCAATCCCGAAGCCGATCTGGATGTCGATAAATGAGCCGGCTGTTTGGATCGCCATGAACATCAGATAACCCATATAACCGAGCAGCAGCCCGATCAGGGATTCCCTGATGATCAGCAAAATAATGCCAAGATCTTCGGGCACCGTGACGCCTGTTCCCCTAGCGCTGAATACGATGAGCGAGATGAAAAAGGAAATGCCGATTTTGAACGATGCTGGTACGCCTCGGGAAGAAAAGACAGGCACGACAACAAAAAAAGCAGTAATTCGACAAAAAATAAGCAAAAAGACTGGTAAACCTTTCAAGATGGAATCGATCATGGTGTTCATCCGATATACAAATAAAGATTACCCAGAATCTGGGATGTGAAGTCGGTAAGCTTGGTCACGATCCAGGGACCGAACAGAAGCAGGGCCAGCAGCACGGCGACGATTTTGGGGACAAAAGCCAGCGTCTGCTCCTGAATCTGGGTTGTTGCCTGAAAAATACTGATAATCAGTCCGACAACCAGACCGAAAATAAGCATGGGTGCGCTGATTTCAAGCATCAGATACACCGCCTGACCCGCAAGACCGATAATAAATTCCGTACTGATATCCTTCGCCCTCCTATCCCCTATCAGGTGCCGTAGCTGAGCAGCAGCGATTTAACCACCAGATACCAACCGTCCACCAGCACAAACAGCATGATTTTAAAAGGCAGCGAGATCATCACCGGCGGAAGCATCATCATCCCCATGGCCATCAATGTGCTGGCAACCACGATATCAATAATCAAAAAAGGAATGAAAATCATAAAGCCCATTTGAAAAGCCGTTTTCAATTCACTCATTGCAAAAGAAGGCACGAGCACCGTCAGCGGAATATCGGAATAGCTGGCCGGTTTGTTGTTCCCCGTATAGCCGTTGTATTTCATGAACAGCAGCAGGTCCTTCTCATGCGTATATTTGAACATAAATTTTTTCATCGGATCGGCGGCTTTGTTAAAAGCTTCCGTCTGCGTAATCTGGCCTTTGATATAAGGCTGAAGCGCCGTCTGATTCACCGTCGAAAAGGTTGGTGCCATAACGAACAGTGTCAGAAAAAGAGCAAGTCCTACAAGCACCTGGTTTGGCGGCATCTGCTGCGTTCCGAGCGAAGTGCGAATGAAGCCCAGCACGATGACGATCCGGGTAAAGCTGGTCATCAGGACCAAAAAAGCCGGAGCCACGCTCAGAACCGTAACCAGCAGCAAAATGGAAATGGAACTGGTGCCGCCCTGACTGCCATTTCCTCCAACTTGTATATCTATATTCGGAATCGGCTCGGCGGCATAGATCGGTTGCAGAGCCAGAAAACTGATAACGCCAATCAGGAGGAAGGCAATTAAAAGCTTTTTGTTCATAATTTCCCCTGCCCGTCCTTTTGGTCTTCGCCGCCAAGCAGCTCCTCGATCTGCTTGTTCCGGTCCGGAGCGGATCGCAGCTTGGACTGCAGCAGCTCATAGAAAGAAGAAGTTTCGTTCAGCTCCATTTCCTGAGACGGAACTTCCCCGCGCAGCCTTTCCTTTACCTTGGAAATCAGCGGAACGAGGAAGTTTCCGCCGGAAACGGACTGTTCCTCGAATGCCGAAATGATCATCGCCACTTCGCCGGGATCGGTGATTTTATCCAGAATGGACACATTATCGCCAACGCCGATCAAATAGAGGCTCCCTCCAACTTCAATGATCTGCATCGACTTGCCCGGACCGAGCCCCACCGCACCCAGGGTACGCATGGACCGGCCGCTCATCCAAGTCTGATTGCGCCGTCCCAGAAACCGGATCAGCAGAATGATGATCACGATAATGACCGCCAGCACAAAAATAACATTGAGCAAGTTCAGCAAGTAATTGCCTGTGCCGGACATGGGCTCTTCCTACACGCCCAGCGTTTTATTGATGGCTTCAATAACGCGGTCCGCTTGGAAAGGCTTGACAATAAAGTCCTTCGCTCCCGCCTGAATTGCGTCAATAACCATAGCCTGCTGACCCATGGCAGAGCACATAATAACCTTGGCGTTGGCGTCCACTTTTTTGATTTCTTTCAGGGCGGCGATACCATCCATTTCAGGCATGGTAATGTCCATGGTGATCAGGTCGGGACGCAGTTCTTTGAACTTCTCAATTGCCTGGGAACCGTCCTGAGCCTCTCCTACTACTTCAAATCCATTTTTGGACAAAATGTCGCGAATCATCATTCTCATAAATGCAGCATCGTCCACGATCAGAATTCGGTTAGCCATTTTTACAAAATCCTCCCTAAATTATGCTTTTATTGTAGTTTTTGAATTCGGTCCCATTGGCTTACAATATCCGTTACGCGAACGCCGAAGTTTTCGTCGATTACCACAACTTCCCCCTTGGCAATCAGCTTGTTGTTCACCAGAATATCGACGGGCTCGCCGGCGAGCTTGTCCAGCTCGATAATCGATCCCTGCGACATTTCAAGAATATCCTTAATTTGCTTCTGGGTCCTTCCTAATTCTACGGTTACTTTCAGGGGTATGTCCATCAGTAAGTTCAAATTATTTTCGTCAATATTTCCAAAAACGTTGCCGCTGAGATTGCCGAACTGTACCGGTTGAACATTGACGTTTCGGTTCGGCGGAGAAGACGGCGGCGGGGTCTGCGAATAAGGCGTTCCCTGCGGCGGCATTCCCGGTTGTCCAGGCATTCCCTGCGGCGGCATACCATATGGCGGCATCCCTGGCATACCATAAGGCGGCATGCCGTAAGGCGGATAATAATACCCTCCTTCCGGCATTCCCGGATACGGCGGCTGCACAGGAGGAGTCTGCTGCTCAGGGGCCGACTGCGTCGGCTGCTGAGCTGCCGGTGCGGGCTGCTGCGGCGAAGGCGCAGACTGTGGCGCTTCCGGCATCGCCGGCGCTTCCACAGCCGCTGCCGGCTCGCTCGAAGCCGCAACGTCGCCAAGGAGCATAGTAACCATATCCTTGGCAAACTGCACCGGGAGCAGCTGCATGAGCGTCGAATCGATCAAATCGCCAATGATAAGACGGAACGAAATTCGAATCAGCGTCTCGTCCTCCGGCAGGCTTCCAACTCCCTCGCCGCTTGACATATTAAGAATATCGATATCAGGCGGCGATATGTTGACAAACCGGTTGAAGATGGTCGACATCGACGTAGCAGAGGAGCCCATCATTTGATTCATCGCCTCTTGTACGGCGCTGACGTGAATCTCATTCAGCTCTTCGTCTTTCGGCTCTCCGTTTCCGCCAAGCATGAGATCGGCAATTACCTGAGCGTCGCGAATTTTGATTACGAGTGAGTTAATGCCCTGAAACCCGTCCACATACTGGACATGAACGGCAACATGAGGCTTAGGAAAGGCTTCTTCAAACTCACTGCGCTTAATAATGGAAACTTTCGGAGTGGTAATGTCCACTTTTTTGCCCAGCAGAGTCGAAAGCGCCGTTGCGGCGCTGCCAAACGTAATATTTCCAATTTCTCCCAACGCATCCTGTTCAAACGGCGTCAGATAATCATCTACCGTCTTTTCGGAAGGTACGCTTTCCTCGCTTCCCCCCGCCGATTGTCTTAAAAGAGCGTCGATTTCTTCCTGGGATAAATAATCTTTACTCGTCACGTTCTACAACTCCTTCGCTGACAATCTCGTCAATTTGCACGGCTACCCGGTCCTTGACCATACCCGGACTACCGATGAATTTCAGCTTGTCTCCCACTCTGATCGACAGTCCGGTATTAACGGTCCTGTTCAGCGAGATGACGTCCCCAATATTCAGGCCGAGGAATTCGGATATGGAAATCGTGGATTCCCCCAGTTCGGCTACAACCGGCAGCTGCGCCCGGCTCACACTGGCCTTGATCGCCTCTACTTCCTGCTCGTCCCGCAGCTTTTTCTCCGATACAAACCATTGATGGACAGACAGCCTGGACATAATCGGTTCAAGAACAACGTGCGGAATACATAGGTTAATCATCCCTGTGGTGTCGCCAATCTTCGTGCTTAGCGAGATCAGCGCGATGGTTTCGTTAGGGGATACAATCTGCATGAACTGCGGATTGGTCTCCAGCGCCTCCATCCGGGGTTCAATGTCGAGCACCGTCTTCCAGGCCTCCTGAAGGCTTTCGAAGCATCTGCTGAATATGCGCTCCATTATGGTCGTTTCGATTTCGGTCAGGGCTGTTATTTTGGAAGGCGCTGTTCCGACGCCTCCAAGCAGCCGGTCCAGCATGGCAAAGGCGATATTCGGATGCACCTCCAGCACCATTCTGCCTTCCAAGGGTTCGGCCTCAAAAATGTTCAATATCGTCATCTTGGGGATGGAACGGATGAATTCATCATATGGCAGCTGCTCTACCTGCACGACGCTGATCTGTACAAAGGTTCGCAGCTGCGCCGAAAAGTACGTCGTAAGGTAGCGCGCAAAGTTTTCATGAATACGTGTCAGGCTTCGGATATGATCTTTTGAAAAACGAACGGCCCGTTTGAAATCATAGGAACGAATTTTGCGCTGGGTTTCTTCTTTTTTGAGCTCGTCGGCGTCCATCTCGCCGGATGAGAGAGCTGCAAGCAGGGCATCAATCTCATTTTGCGACAGTACATCAACCATTCAATCACCCCCCGTAAAAATACTCGGAATCCGTCAGTCTAGATCGTTGCCAAAATATAATTAGTAATCTCAACCTGGGTCAGCTTTCCTTCTGGCAGTACGTTATTGATTAAGTTAACCAGCTTGCTGCAGAGCCGGTCTTTTCCGGCCGCTCCGTTCAATTCCTGCGGCTTCTCATCGGCCAGCGTCTTGATTATCAGCGGTTTGATTTTGATTTCCTTGATTTTCTCGAATTCTTCCTTAGCCGTTTCGGTATCCAGTTGGAACGCAAAATTTATAGAAACGATATAATTTGGATCAGCGAGATTCGTTTTAATATCGGTTATTTCCGAAGTCATGGCTACTATTTCGTCCGCGGTCAGTTTTTTGGTTTCCACCTGCTGCGCCGCGTCGTTCACCGCGTTACCGGTGTCGCTCGCAAACCATTTATTCATCAGTAAAAAGGCGGCAACCACGATCAACGTAATCGCAAGCAAAATCGTAATGAGCCAAGGCAGCATCTTTTTCATGAAGGCTCCTCCTGAGTATGGACTTTAATGGTGGCTGAATGGGCGCCGATTTCCTTATTGTAGTCCCTTATTTTCGCAATAACTTCTTCGGCTTTTTCAAGAACGATCAGCCTTTTGCCCGTCACAAGCGTGATATAGGTATCCGGGCTTTCCTCCACCATTTCCACCAGCAGGGCATTCAGCCACATTGGCGATCCGTTTAATCGTGTTACCGAGATCATGCGAGGCCTCCTAATAAGGAGAAACGGCTGTACCGTCCTGACAAGGCGGCACTCGTTTCCCGTAAAAATATAAACCGGTTAAATATAGAAAAACTTAAAAAAGCGAAACGAAACTATTATACTGCAAGACCGGCAGCCAAGTATATTGAAAAAATGACTGCCGGTATAATCTCAATTAATTAGCGTTTCAGATTGACGACTTCCTGAAGCACCTCATCCGATGTCGTAATAATCCGGGAGTTGGCCTGGAAGCCGCGTTGAGCGACGATCATTTCCGTAAATTCGCCCGTCAAATCTACATTGGACATTTCCAGCTGCCCAGCAACAATCGCGCCGGTACCCGCTTCCGTATTGTTGGCGGTTGTAGGTTCCAAAGCGCCGCCCGCGTTGGCATTCAAGGTCATGCGATAGAGATTGCCTCCGATTTTCTCCAGGCCCTGCGGGTTGCTTACTTTGGCTACGCCGATCTGAACTCCAGGCTCAGTCGTTCCGTCGGCCATCGTCTGGATGATCGTCCCGTCGTTGGAAATGGAGAACGCGGTAACATCCTCTCCAATCACGATCGGCTCGCCGCCAGAGTCCAGCACATGAAGACCGTCGGAGGTAACCAGATTGCGGCTCGCGTCAACATGGAAATCCCCTGCCCGAGTCAGGAACGGAGTCGCTTGATCATCAGTCAGCCTTACCAAAAAGAAGCCGTCCCCATCGATCCGCAGGTCGGTCGGATTATTCGTTGTTTGGGCGCTTCCAGCCAAGTGCAGCGTGTCAACGGACCCGATGCTTACACCCAATCCGATTTGCTTGGAATTGACGCCGCCCTGTGCGCCGTCAACCGGAGCTGAAACACCGGAGATCGTCTGGCTCATAATATCTTTGAACATTACGCGGCCCGCTTTGAAGCCAACCGTATTGACATTCGCGATGTTATTGCCAATAACGTCCAGCTTCGTTTGAAAACCGCGCATCCCGGAAACACCGGAGTACATGGATCTTAACATGATATTACCTCCCAGAAATGGAGCTTGGTCGCTCAGGTAAATTTGATATGACTCTCAGAGATGGACCGCTTCAGTCGGTCGGCGGTCGCTCCGGCTCTCCGTTAGGTCCAGCCGGATCAAGAAATAATAACTGCGCTATCGATTTGGGTAAATACATTGTCTTTCATCGAATCGCCGTCCATTGCCGTCACAACGGTACGGTTCGCTACACTTACAATCAGTGCCAAATTGTTCATCAGTATCAGCGATTCCCTGCTGCCTTTGGCCGCCGCTTTGTCTACGGCTGAGGAAATCTGGTCAAGCTGCTTGTTTCCGAGCTGAATACCTCGCTGTTCCAAGCGTCTGGCTGCATGATTGCTGAATTTCAGCAGCTTCCGCTGAAGGACTTTCTCGAAGGATTCGTCCGATGATGGAAGTACGGCATTATTGCCACCCGGACGCTGTAAATAACCGGGGTGCCGGACGCCCGTATACATCTGTCCAACGGTCATTTTATCATTCATGACGCCGCCCCGCTTCCTCCGCCGCCTGCTGTTTCCGCCGTGGAGCCGCCGCTGCCGTCCTGAATTCTAGTAATATCGGTAAGGGCGATTTTCTCCTTGCCGACCATCGCGTATTGAACGCCGCCGCTGACCACAATGGAATCTACCGTTCCCGAGTTCTCCTGTGAGGAGGAACTGTCGAGCCAGCTGACATTTTTCCCGATCAGGCCGGAAACCGAACCTAGTGATTGATTAAGCGCCGTCAATTGACCCGAAATGTTCATGAGCTGTTCAACCGATGAGAATTGAGCCATTTGAGCGATAAATTCCTTGTCTTCCATCGGCTGCATCGGGTCCTGATTCTGAAGCTGCGTAATCAGTATTTTTAAAAATTGGTCTTTGCCAAGTGACGTGCTGCCCGCACTGCTGCTGGCACTGTTGGCTGCCGAATAATTCGGCCATACATTGCTTGTCGATATGATGCTGTTTGAGGTTGCCACTACCTTTCACCTCCTTTTTCATTCGCATTAAGCCTCGGCCGAGAATTGGCTTGCCGGATTACGGGTGATCTGCCGTTCATTAGCCAGCCATTCTTTCCAGTCACTATCCAGCTCAGCGGCCAAGACGGCATCTTCCGAAGAATCTTTGCGCTCCTTGGACCGTCTGTCCGACGCCTGACCTCCAGTTCCCGATTGGCGCCCGTCATGGAAGAGCTGCGATTGGAGCGGTGTATTGTTCTGCGAAACTTCCAGCTTCTCTACCTGAAGACCCTGAGACTGAAGTGCTGCCCGCAGCTGAGACATTTGATTCTCCAGTAAATCCCTGGCTCCGGAATGCTCGGTCATAAACTGCGCAACCACATGTCCGTTCTGCATGGTGATTTTGACATCCACCTGACCCAGATGTTCCGGAAATAACGACAAGGTCGCTTCAGCGACTCCACCCTTCTTGACGATTTCAAGTTTACCGGTAATGAAGCCGGACATTTCCTCAGCGAACTTGTGAACCGGCACTTGCGGTATTTCCGCCTTTGGAGCGGTTGTAATGCCGTCCTTCATCGAGAGCTGCCCTGCGGTAATGACACTGCTGTCCCCTTGTGCAGACTGTTCAGCGGCCGAATCAATCAGCGTACCTTCGTTTGCTTGAACATGCTCTTTAGAAATTTCAGCAGATGCTGAAGACCATTTCAGCGGCAGCGGATTTCCGGAAGCCGTTTGCGAATCCGAGGAGGCTGTGCCGGTCTGTCCCGATGCGTCCGGTTGGTTCAATACGTCGGCAGACTTGGAAAGCGTGACTCCTGCGTTAGCATCGCCGGCCTTCGGAGCCGTATGCCCAGGAAGCTTAACCGCTTCATTGGACCCGGATGCCAATGCCGCTGCTGCAGTTGCGTGAGTCGCATGATCGGTCGGGTCAACCGTTCCGGTATAGGGCGCTATCATAGCCGCAAAGCTGTTGAACAGTGCCATTGCTTTGCCTGCCGAGGCATCATCGCCAGTCTCAGAGGCCTTCTGCATCCATGCTGCTAGGTTGTTGAGTTCATCCTGAACGGCAAACCTTGCCGTTGCGGGATTCTGCGCGATCGGCGTGAGCGCGGCCTGATTTTGCGGCTCCGCTGCATCATTGCCGGACAATAAAGCGGACACCTGAACCAGCCACCCTTGAAGAGCCGCCAGCAGAGCGGGATCACTTTCGATTTGTTCGTCCAGTTTGGAAAGGTCAGGAACCAGCTCTTCCAGGAGCTTCTTGCCGGATAGATCTGCCGAATCTCCATCTTGCCCGGCGGAACCGGATAACACCGAAAAAAGAAGGTTCTGCAGCGCCACTACCGCCGAGTTGTTGGGAGAAGCCGCTGCCGGGTCCGAGGTTAAGCCTGCCATCGACTGGATCAAAGTATTTGAGAACATTCCCGTTTCTGCAGTACCTGGCGTTCCAGGAGAAGCCGTCGTTTTCGCGCTCGGGCCTTTGCCTAATGAGATCATTTGAAATACGAGACTCATTTAGTTTCACCTCCTTTCAAGTCTTGACAGTTACTTGCCGCCCATCAGACGATTCATAACTTTGGCGGCGACTCCGTTCGTATCGTTCTTGGTCATTTCGGATAAAATGCCAGACCGTACGCTGTCATCAACAGTGCTTAAAATGGTAATCACCTTATCCGGGCTGATGGGGTACATTTCACTCAGCAGCTTTGCCGCCTCGGTGGCAGGCATGGAGGAAAAGGTCTGGCTTAGTTTTTGCTTGTCCAGATTTGCACTGCTGCCGGTCGGAGCCGCTGTCGCCGCCGAGTCCTGCTTCAGTCTGGATTGAAGGGCTGCAATAGCCATATCGGAAGAATTGGCCGATTCTTTTAGCTTAACGGATACATCCGCAGCGATTTTCGGGTCCATTTTTTCCAGGATCGCCGTCTTGCTGTCGTTATTCATCCCGCTGAGCAGTTGAACAACCTCCTCGGTCGTCATGTTCTGCATGATTGCCGCCGCTTTGGACGCCTTCATACCTGCATACAGCTTGGTCATTGCCACGATTTGCTTCTGGTGCTCATCCTCGGTTTCGACCGGCTGCTGACTGCTTGCGGCCTGCTGCATATCGCCGATCTGCGACTTTAGGGCCTCAACCTGCTTGTCCTGGGCGGTTTTCTGCTCATTCAGCTGCTTAACCGTCTCCGCCTGCTGGGAGAGCTGAGTCTTCAGCTCCTTAATGGTCGCCTCCGAGCTTGCCGCCTGCTCCTCCGCCGATTGACTGTCCTCGGAGGGCTCGCCTTTCGGATCAGGTATCCATTTATTCACAACCGGAATTTTATTCGCGATTTGCAGCATGTCGTTCCGGTAGTCCATATTAAAGAGCGCCAGCAGAACCCCGATCAGAACCAAGGTGAAAATAATCGGTATCATCAGAAAAAGAAACCGTTCGAACTTGCCGGCCGACCCTTCGTTTTCAAGTTCCATATCGTTCTGTGCCACTGCCGAATAACCTCCAGACGTCAGAGGGACTTCATCGCGAAGCGGACGGTAGCCATCTCATCCAATTCGTTTTGCTCCCGCAAATTCATATTCTGTTTAAAAATACCCAGCGCCTTATCTCTTGCCTTCAGCCAAACCTTCTCGTCGAGCGCCTTGGAATTCAAATTTTCCTGCTTCATTGTAACTTCCTCATGCGCCCGGCTGATTTCGGTTTGCTTGCGCGCAATGCAGTTATCCAGGTAGTCAACGTAATCCTGCATTTCCAGGATCGCAGCCATGGGTGTTCTCCTTTCGGCCGCATCCTGAAGGGCAACCAACGTGCCGTTCCGCTGTTCCATCAGTTCAACCATGTCTTTCTCCTGTGTCTGCAGTTCTCCAATCGCACTTGAGAGCATCCATTCCGCCTGTGTTTTTTCATTGCCCTTCAAGTCGACAACCTTTTGGAATGTATAATGAAATTTCATTGATTAAACTCAACTCCTCGAGAACTGGGAAATTAAAGCCTGTTGAACTTCGGATAGCGTTGTTTTCTCGTCTACCTTCTGCCTGGTGAAATTCCAGATGCTGTCTATGTAGTGCATCGACTCGTCAATTTGGGCGTTGGACCCTCTTTGGTAGGCCCCGATATTGATCAAATCTTCGGATTCCTTATAAACCGCCATTAGCCGTTTGACATTCTCGGCAGCTTCGATCTGATCCCTTGGCGCGATATCCTTCATCACCCGGCTGATGCTCGCCAGCACGTCAATTGCCGGAAAATGTCCTTTGTTCGCGATGCTCCGGTTCAGCACAATATGTCCATCCAGAATCCCGCGTACAGCATCGGCAATCGGCTCATTCATATCGTCTCCATCGACCAGTACCGTGTAAAAAGCCGTGATAGAGCCGGTCGGCCCCGTACCCGCACGTTCCAGCAGCTTCGGCAAGCTCGCAAACACTGAAGGCGTGTATCCCCTCATCGCCGGAGGCTCTCCTATGGCAAGGCCGACTTCGCGCTGCGCCATTGCATAACGTGTAACGGAATCCATCATCAGCATTACGTTAAGTCCCCGGTCACGAAAATATTCGGCGATGGTGGTTGCAATCAGGGCTCCTTTGATCCGGATCAGTGCCGGCTGATCCGACGTCGCCACGATTACGACCGAACGCTGCAATCCTTCCGGGCCAAGGTCGCGCTCAATAAAATCAAGCACTTCCCTTCCCCGCTCGCCAATGAGCGCGATCACGTTAACATCGGCTGATGTATTTCGGGCAATCATACCCATCAGCGTGCTTTTTCCTACTCCTGATCCGGCAAAAATGCCGACCCGCTGCCCCTTGCCAATTGTCAGAAGGCCGTCTATCGCCCGCACTCCAATACTGATCGGCTCCTGTACCCTCGGCCGGTTTAGCGGATTGGATGGAATATTGAAGGTTGAACTGTACGGCATTCGCGCCGGTATAAGCGAACCGTCAAGCGGCTGCCCAAGACCGTCGAGCACCTTGCCGAGCAGTTCCGAGCCCACCTGC
This sequence comes from Paenibacillus apii, assembly GCF_011043685.1. Classification (NCBI taxonomy): domain Bacteria; kingdom Bacillati; phylum Bacillota; class Bacilli; order Caryophanales; family Paenibacillaceae; genus Paenibacillus; species Paenibacillus apii. The sequence continues at coordinate 387,260 of NZ_JAAKGU010000001.1, forward strand.
ACGTTAAGCGGCTTGCCTGTGCCGACCACATCGCAGCCAGGACCAACTGCCTGCAATTCACCGAGCGGCATTAGCAGCACCTTGTTGTCCCGGAAGCCAACGACCTCGGCCTTGAGCGGCTTGCTGCCTTTGGCCGGATAGATGTAGCAAACATCGCCTATACTTGCGTCCGGCCCCTCCGATTCAACCATTAGGCCAATAACCTGCGTTACCTTGCCGTTAATGCGAATGGGATCGATTCCCCTCAGCTGATCCTTGTATTTCTGGGTGTCAAGCATCTTGTTCCCCATTTCTATGCTCCTCGTTATCCAGCGCCACCCTGATCAATTCCTTCTTGATTTCCTGAAGCTGGGTGTCAATTCTGGCATCGACGCTTCCGAACGAGGAACGGATCACACAGCCGTGGTCCTTTACCGTTGCATCAGGCAAAATCTGCAGCTCTGCCTGTGAATCAATCGCCAGAGCAAGCTCCTCGCGCGCCGCATTCACGAAAGCGAACTGCTTGGGAGAGACGCATAAGGAAATGACTCCCTGCTCCCGTTTGCGTGCCAGGTTTCGCTTTATAAGGTCAATTGTGAACGCCGGCTCCACCGTCAGCTGCTTCTCCACGATTTTCTCGGCAATATCGCAGCTTAGCTCTACCAAAAATGGCTCGGCTTCCTGAATAATCAGATCTCTGGCCTTGTAAGCTTCCGACAGTACGGCTTGGGCTTCTGCCATCATTTCGTCCAGCCTGACCTTCATTACCTTCTCCGCCTGCAGCAGCCCCTCATCATAGCCCTGCTTGAAAGCTTCGGCTTTCACTGCTTCTGTCAGGTGTTCATCCTGCTCCCTCCGGCTCCGCCACCAATCCTCGGCCTCGCTTCGCGCTCGTTCGATAATGCGCTCCGCTTCAAGCGAAGCGTTGCGCACCTGCCCTTCGGCGAATTCCTTCGCATCCCGGAGCATCTCCCGGCGCGCCTGCTCTGCCGCCTCGCGCGCAGGATCTTCATAGTGCTGCTCGGCACTTTCCTCCGGCTGGGCTTCCTCTTCGGCAAGACCGGCATGCTGCCGGGCCAGTTCCAATCTTTTGAGCACATCAACGGGAACATATTGGGAGTGTTTGATCAACCTAGACAATGATGTCATCTCCTCCGCCGCGGGCAATGATAATTTCACCCGATTCTTCCAGTCTGCGAATAGTTGCTACAATACGGGTCTGAGCTTCCTCTACATCACGCAGCCGTACCGGCCCCATAAACTCCATTTCTTCCCGGAAGGTTTCCGCCATGCGTTTGGACATGTTTCGGAAAATGACGTCGCGGACTTCTTCGCTCGCGACTTTAAGTGCAAGCTGCAAATCCGCATTCTCGATATCCCGGATAATACGCTGGATGGAACGGTTGTCCACATTGACGATATCTTCGAAGACGAACATGCGCTTCTTGATCTCTTCCGCCAGTTCCGGGTCCTGTATTTCGAGAGAATCCAGAATGGTGCGTTCCGTCCCCCGGTCGACGCCGTTCAAAATTTGTACAATCGACTCGATGCCGCCGGCATTCGTATAGTCCTGTGTAACCGTCGCGGACAGCTTTTGCTCCAGAACCCTTTCGATTTGGGAAATCACCTCCGGAGAAGTGCTGTCCATGACGGCAATCCTTCTTGCCACCTCCGCCTGTTTCTCCTGAGGCAGAGAGGATAGAATCGCTGCAGCCTGTTCGAACTTTAAATAGGAAAGAACAAGTGCGATTGTCTGCACATTTTCGTTCTGAATAAAGTTCAGAATCTGGTTCGGATCGGCCTTGCGAGCAAAGTCGAACGGTCTGACCTGAAGCGTCGCCGTCAGGCGATTAATGACTTCCAGCGCCTTCTGTTGCCCCAGAGCTTTTTCAAGGATTTCCTTGGCATAATTGATACCGCCCTGTGAAATATATTCCTGAGCAAGACAGATTTGGTGAAACTCCGACATAATCAAGTCTCTTTCACTGTTGTCAATCTTGCGAACGTTGGCAATCTCCAGCGTTAGCTGTTCAATCTCATCATCTCTAAGATGCTTGAAAATCTGGGCCGAAACTTCCGGTCCAAGTGTAATGAGCAGGATGGCGGCTTTCTGCCTGCCGCTAAGCCCCTGCTGTGCGGCCTTTGCCATGCGTTCACCTCTGTTCGTCTGCTAGCCAGGTGCGCAGCAGATTGACGAACTCGTCCGGCTTTTTCTTGGCCAGGCTTTCCAGCTGCTTGCGCACTTGACTCTCGTTCGTTACGCTTTCCAGATCAATGGACGGATACTCGGTAGGCACCTGGAGCGGCACATCTTCCTCTTCTTCCTCCGCATTCTTGCGGCGCCGCCGGTAAATCAAGTAGCCAGCCCCGCCGCCAAGGAGCGCAGCCCCCGCCGCGATCGCCCATATCATCCAATTCGCCAGTCCTCCCGAAGCTGCGGCAGGCGTTTGTGTGCCGAAAGGTTGCGAGTAGACCGAAACTTTCTTAGTCAAATCAGCGTCAGTATAGGTAATCCCCGAATCGGCAAGGGAAGCTCTGACAATATTGACCAAAATATTGCGAATGGCGTCTGATGTCGCCTGATCCAAAGTATTTTGTCCGTCAGGTGGTTCAACCGCAACATTAATGGTTAAATCTTTTACAGTGTATGGACTTGCAATAATATCTTTAGTGATTCTGTTCACTTCATAATTCCTTGTCTCGGATGACTCCTCGGATGAAGTGTTCCCGGAGTTCGTGCTGCTTGGATACCCCTGCACGTCGCCTTCTCCGGTTCCCGCGACCCCACCGTTTGTGTTGCCTTGTCCCGAGTAAGTATTGCTAATGATTTGGGAACTGATTTCGATCCCTTTCATATTTTCGGTGTCAACAGGTGTAACCAGAACTTCTTTCGAGTTCTCTTTATCAAAGTTCAGCTTGGAAAAGACAAGCACATCGACTTTGTCGGGTCCTGTGAGCGTGCTGAGAAACGCCTTGACATTCTTTTTGACTTCATCTTCAAATTTCTTTTGAAGGGCGAAGTTCTCTTCAATTTGGCTGGATACTCCGCCTTGTCCGCCCTTGGCGGTCGGATAGAGCTCGGTCTCGTTATTCGTGATCGTAATATTGTCAACGGGCAAATTCGGCACGGCCGTCTTCACCAAGTTGAAATATCCGTCAATGTTATCCTGATTCGGTCTGAACCCCGGCTTGAAGCTTAGCACTACCGATGCCGAAGCCTTCTCCTGATCGTCCTGAGTGGCGAACACCGTTTCCTTGGGCAGATTGACAAGAACTTTGGCGTCCTTAACTCCCTGCATTCTCCGCAGAAGCTGTTCAACTTCCCCGTTTAGGGCATTATTGTACTTTACATTAAATTCGTTCTCCGTTGATCCGATCATGGATGAGCTCTCGTCAAATGCTTTAAAGCCGATCGAGCCATCCTGTACGATTCCTTGCGAACCGATATCCACCTTTACTCGGGCTGCGTCGGTGCTGGGAACGGAAATACTCTTACCGTCAGGACTTAACCGATAGCTGATTCCAGAAGATTCCAGATAGTTCATGACTCCTGCGGCATCCGTACTGTCCAAATCCTGAAATGCAACCTCATATTCGGTCTTGGTAAGCTGCATCGTCACAGCAATGATTATTATGATAATGATTAGCAGCGTCGAAAAGAACATTATCTTCTGCCGGACGCTGAATCTGTTCCAATACTGGACAAGCTTGTCCCTGTACTGGATGAATCTTTCATTCACAGTGTCACCCCATCCGAAACTTGGCTAGATTGTTTAGATTTGAGTTCTCATGATTTCCTGATAGGCTTCAATCACTTTGTTCCGGACTTGGGTAGTGAGCTGCAAGCTCAGCAAAGCCTGCTGTGAAGAAATCATCGCTTCGTCCACATTGACTTCCCCCAGGACAAACTTGTTATTCATATCTTTCGCATGCTGTTCCTGAGCAGCCACTTGATTCAGCGCATCCTCAAGATAGGAGCCAAAGCTCTTTGCGCTATCCGAAAGACCTGCGGATGATTGGGCCTCCGAAGTCTTCATTTGAAGCGGCTGAATGCTTTGTGCGCCAATGGTGATATTTTGTATCAATGTTTCTCCTCCTTGAAAATAACACTAGAGTTATCCGGATCGATCAAGCTCATTCAATAGGTTGAAAATTTCTATTTGCCGATCTCAAGCGCCTTGGTTACCATCGCTTTGCTTGCGTTCAGCATCGTTACGTTGGCTTCATAGGAACGGGATGCCGAGAGCATATCTACCATTTCCTTCGTAATATCAACGTTGGGCATATACACATAACCGTTGGCATCCGCATCGGGGTGGGTTGGATTATAAACTGGCTTGAGCGGCGAGGAATCATCGATGATCGATTGAACACGAACACCTTCGGATCCTCCGTTCATTTTGGAATTCAGAATGTTGGAAAAGCTGTTGTCTTGAGCCGATTCCAGCACCACCAGCTTCCGCCGGTATGGCACCGCCTTGCCGTTGACAACGGAGGCTCTTGTCGTTTCCGCATTGGCAATGTTGGATGAAATCACGTCCATTCTAAGCCGCTGCGCGGTCAGTGCCGAAGCGCTGATTCCAAAACTGCTGCCAAAATTCATACCTTAATTATCTCCCTTCGGTTGCCGTCCGCATCATCGAAATCTGGCTGCTCAACAGTTGAACGTACGAGCTGTAACGAAGCTGATTCTCGGCGCTGAGCGCCATCTCGCGGTCAATATCGACATTGTTGTCGTTATTGTTCATAGTAGTGGTTTCGTCAGTATGAATGCCCGGGGACGGAATTGAGCCTGTTGTCCCAAATCGGATATGACGGAGGTCCGTCACTTTGGCGCCGAGCGAGGGCTTAAGCCCGCTCTCCTGCTCGCGCAGAAAGCTCTCGAATGAGACATCGGAGCGCTTGAAACCCGGCGTATCGACATTTGCCACATTATTTGCCAGTGCGTTTTGTCGCATGGTGGCGGCATCGATCCCCCTCTGCAATCTCAGGAAACTGATACTGTTAAGCAATCCCAATGTTAATCCCCCTTCCAAAGCTATCATAATGAAAAGAATTCCACAACTCTTTCTGAAATCCTTCTCAAATCGACAAAATTTGATAAAAAAAGCGATCTTTCCCGCAAAAATATCTGGGACTTTGTGATCGACAGATTGAGACATAAATGAGGTAATTATTACATATATTGATTCTCGTAGAATTTGTATAATATTACAATAAGAAAATAGCCCTATCTTTTTAAAAAAGATAGGACTTTTCGGATTTTTTATGAAATTATTTACAATTAATCATCCATTTATTTCTTTTGATCTCAGTTAGTTCCGTAATTTCCCTTAATTTAGGTCAATTCGGGCTGCCTCCTGTTACTTCTTACCTAGGAACCTGCCATTCGGAGGAAGTTACAGAATATATTGGCTCAGATCGCGATCTTGCGCGATGCTTGCCAGCTTCTCACGAACATATTCGGGTGTGATTACCATTTTGTCAAGCGTCAGCTCGGGGGCTTCAAACGATAAATCTTCCAACAGTTTTTCCAAAATGGTATGCAGGCGTCTTGCCCCGATATTCTCCATGTTCTGATTGACTGTCGCTGCGATTTTCGCAATTTCGTAAATGGCTTCTTTGGTGAACTCCACCTCGATATCCTCGGTTGCCAGCAGATGGGCGTATTGTTTGGTCAGCGCATTTTTCGGTTCGGTCAAGATCGATACGAAATCTTCAAGGGACAGGCTGCTAAGTTCAACCCGAATGGGGAATCGTCCCTGGAGTTCAGGGATCAGATCGGACGGTTTGGCAACATGAAATGCCCCCGCCGCCACGAACAGCACATAATCGGTCTTTACGGGACCGTACTTGGTCATAACGGTAGAGCCTTCAACGATCGGCAAAATATCCCTCTGCACACCCTCACGGGAAACATCCGGGCCTCCTCCTTTACCCTGGCTTGCCACCTTGTCGATCTCATCGATAAAAATAATGCCGTTCTGCTCCGCGCGCGCGACGGATTCCTGAATAACGTCATCCATATCGATCAGCTTGTTCGCCTCATCCTGAATCAGCACTTTGCGCGCTTCCCGGATCGGAAGCTTCCGTTTCTTGGTCCGTTTCGGCAGCAGGCTTCCAAACATCTCCTGCATGTTCATCCCCATCTGGTCGTTCCCCTGGCCTGCGAACATATCCAGCATGGTTGGCGTAGTATCTTCGACATCGATCTCGATAACATCGTCTTCCATCTGCCCGGCCAGCAGCTTGAACCGGATTCCCCGCCGGCGTTCGTTTAACGAAGCGTCTCCGTCCGTATCTTCCGGTTTCGCATCCTCCGGATTCCCGCCTGCGCCAAACAGCATCTCGAACGGATTGCGCTGGGCTTTATTCTTCGAGCCGGATGGCGCGAGAATGCGGACGATCCGCTCATTCGCCAGCTCTTCCGCCCGGTCCTTCACCTTCTCGGTGCGCTCAAGCTTGACCATCCGGATCGCCGTCTCCACGAGGTCTCGCACCATGGATTCCACATCGCGTCCCACATATCCGACTTCGGTAAATTTCGTCGCTTCCACTTTGACGAACGGAGCATTTACCAGCTTCGCCAGGCGTCTGGCAATCTCGGTCTTACCCACACCGGTAGGTCCGATCATCAAGATATTCTTCGGCACGATTTCATCCCGCAGTTCTTCAGACAGCTTGCCGCGCCGGTATCGGTTGCGCAGTGCGACCGCCATTGATTTCTTGGCCTGCTTCTGGCCGACGATATACTTATCCAGCTCGGCTACGATTTGCCGGGGCGTAAGCGATTGATTAGCCATCTTGATCCTCCACCTCTCTGGCTGGCTTTAAGCCTGCAATTGTTCAACAATGATATTGGAATTGGTATAGACGCAAATCTCAGATGCTATAGTAAGCGCTTCCCTTGCGATATCTGCCGCTCCGAGATCTTTCGCATGACGTTTCAGTGCGCGGGCGGATGCCAGTGCAAAATTGCCGCCAGAGCCGATCGCCAGCACATCGTCGTCCGGCTCGATAATCTCTCCGCCGCCCGAGATGAGCAGCATGCCGTTCTTATCCATAACGATCATCAGCGCCTCCAGCTTGCGCAGAACTCGGTCCTGGCGCCAATCCTTGGCCAGCTCTACCGCGGCGCGCTGCAAATTGCCGTGATGCTCCTCCAGCTTGCCCTCGAACTTCTCGAACAGGGTGATCGCGTCGGCAACCGAGCCGGCGAATCCGGCGATGACCTGCCCTCTGTATAATCTCCGCACTTTTTTGGCGGTTGTCTTCATAATCACATTTTCTCCAAAGGTAACCTGTCCGTCGCCGGCGATTGCCGATTCCCCGTTATGCCGTACAGCGCAGATGGTTGTTGCGTGAAAGCTTGGAATCATCTTCTAGCCTCCTTATATCATGCTCTAAAAATAATTCGGGTCTCTACAGAGACCCGGAACCGATGCTATGGGGCAGACTCGTGCCATCCGCGAATTCAGCCAGACTGTCCAATGCGCGGAACGCGAGAAGCTCATTTTTTTCCTTCTTATTGCGGATTCTCCGCTCCGGCTTCGGCAGAAGACCGAAGTTCGCGTTCATCGGCTGAAAATGCTTGGGATCGGCGGAAGTAATGTAAGCAGGCATGCTGCCAAGAACCGTATCCTCCGGGAATACAAGCGGCTCTTCGCCAAGAGCGATTCTGGCGGCATTAATGCCGGCTATGAGTCCCGAGGCCGCCGACTCGACGTAGCCTTCTACGCCCGTCATCTGGCCCGCGAACAACAGCCTCTCATGCCCTTTCAGCTGATAGGTCGGATGCAGCATCTTCGGCGAATTGATGAACGTATTGCGGTGCATGACGCCGTAACGGACATACTCTGCATTCTCCAGACCGGGAATCAGGGAGAAGACCCGCTTCTGCTCGCCCCATTTCAAGTGGGTCTGAAACCCGACCAGGTTATACAGCGTTCCGGCTGCATTGTCCTGACGAAGCTGAACGACCGCATAGGGCAGCTTGCCCGTATGGGGATTGACCAGGCCTACCGGCTTCATCGGACCGAACAGTGCCGTCTGCTTGCCGCGTTTCATCATGATCTCGATCGGCATGCAGCCCTCGAAGTAAATCTCTTTCTCAAAATCTTTGAGCGCCGCCGTCTCCGCGGAAACGAGCGCATCATAGAAGACGTCGAACTCCTCTTCCGTCATCGGGCAGTTAAGATAAGCCGCTTCGCCTTTGTCATACCGGGAAGCCAGATAAACCTTGCTCATATCGATCGAATCCTTCTCGACAATTGGAGCCGCCGCATCATAGAAGTAAAAATACTCCTCGCCGAGAAGCGCTTTGATTTCGGAAGAGAGTGCCGGCGACGTCAGCGGTCCGCTGGCGATTACGACAATCCCTTCCTCCGGTATATGCGTCAATTCTTCATTTATTACCTCGACAAGCGGATGCTCGTGCAACGCCGACGTAATTTCGCCGGAGAATCCGTCACGGTCAACGGCAAGCGCGCCTCCAGCCGGCACGGCGTGCTTATCGGCGGAACCGAGAACCAGGGAGCCGAGCCGCCGCATTTCCTCTTTCAGAACGCCGACGGCGTTCCCGAGCCCGTTGGCCCGCAGCGAGTTGCTGCATACGAGTTCGGCGAACTTATCCGTATGATGGGCCGGCGTCTTTACGACCGGCCGCATTTCATATAATTTTACCGGCACTCCCCGTGATGCGATCTGCCAGGCTGCTTCGCTCCCGGCAAGCCCCGCTCCGATTACCGTTACCGCCGCCGGAGCACCGGCTGTCTGCTTTCCTGTATCCGTCAACTTCACACTACCTCCATAAGTCATTCTTGCTGAATTTATTTACAGGGCAGGATTACTCTGCCGCTTCTTCTTCATTCTCTTCCAGATTCTCGGTATGATCGCAGGATGTGCACTGCAGCCGGACGCCTTGCTTGTTCCGTTTCTCGATCATCCAGGAGCCGCACTCCGGACAAGGCTTGGAAGACGGTTTATCCCAGGAGACAAAGTCGCACTCGGGATAACGGTCGCAGCCGTAAAAGACGCGTCCCTTCTTGCTGCGCCGTTCCACGACTTTTCCTTCATGGCATTTCGGGCAGCCGACGCCGATGTCTTTGATTATCGGCTTCGTATTGCGGCAGTCGGGGAACCCGGAGCAGGCCAGAAATTTGCCGAAGCGGCCCAGCTTGTAGACCATCGGTTTACCGCATTTCTCGCATAATTCGTCCGAAACCTCGTCCACGATCTCAATCTCTTTCATTTCCTCTTCCGCTACTTCCAGACGCTTCTCGAAGGATTGGTAGAACTCGCCAAGTACTTTTACCCAGTCTTCCGAGCCTTCCTCCACATGGTCAAGGTCGCCTTCCATATGGGCCGTAAATTCCACATCGAGAATTTCCGGGAAGAACTGCTCCATTTGCTCGATAACGAGCTCTCCGAGCTCTGTGGGCATAAATTTCTTCTCTTCAATGGCGACATAGCCGCGCTTCTGGATCGTCTCGAGCGTCGGCGCATACGTACTTGGACGCCCGATCCCCAGTTCTTCCAGCGTTTTGACAAGACGGGCCTCCGTATAACGCGGCGGGGGCTGTGTAAAGTGCTGCTTCGGATCGATTTCGTGCTGGATCAGTTTATCGCCCGCCTGAAGCTGGGGCAGATATTTCTCTTCCTCCGTCGTCCCGTCATCGTTGCCTTCCACGTAGACCTTCATAAAGCCGGGGAAAGACACCTTGGAACCGACGGCGCGAAACACGGCCGTACCAACCGCAATGTCGACAGAGAGCGTATCCAGCAGAGCTGAGGCCATTTGGCTTGATACAAAACGTTCCCAGATCAGCTTATACAGCCGATACTGGTCGCGGCTGGTAAATTCCTTGACAGCGTCCGGCTCGCGCAGCGCCGATGTAGGCCGGATCGCTTCGTGAGCATCTTGGGCCCCGGCCGCCTTCTTGGAATACTGACGCGGCGTTTCCGGCAAAAACTTCTCTCCATACTTGCTGGAAATCAGTTCCTTCGCTTCTTCCTGCGCAGTTGCGGAAATCCGGGTGGAGTCGGTACGCATATACGTAATCAGACCGACGGTGCCTTCTTTCCCGAGCTCCACACCCTCATACAGCTGTTGGGCAACAGACATCGTCTTGGCCGCCCGGAATCCGAGCTTTCTCGCCGCCTCCTGCTGAAGGGAGCTGGTTGTGAACGGCGCCGACGGATGGCGCTGTCTTTCTTTTTCCTTCACTTCGCTGACAATAAAATCGGCGCCAGCGATTGCCTTCAATACCTCTTGTACGTCGCTTTCGCGTCCAAGTTCCTTTTTCTCGCCGTTCAATCTGTGGAACTTGGCTTCAAACAACGAATCCCGGATGCCGAGCTTGGCCGTAATGGTCCAGTATTCCTCCGGCACGAACGCGGAGATTTCATTCTCCCGGTCCATAATGATTTTGACGGCAACCGACTGAACGCGTCCGGCTGACAGCCCTTTTTTGACTTTCTTCCATAATAAAGGGCTGATTTTGTAACCGACGAGCCGGTCCAGAATCCGCCGCGCCTGCTGGGCGTTGACCAGATCCATATTGATTTTGCGCGGGGACTTGAACGCATCCTTCACGGCCTGCTTCGTAATCTCGTTGAACACGACGCGGCAGTCCTGCGTATCATCCAGTTCCAGCGCATGCGCCAGATGCCAAGCGATCGCTTCGCCTTCGCGGTCCGGGTCAGCTGCCAGATAGACTTTTTTTACTTTCTTGCTCGCGTCCTTCAGCTCTTTGAGCACTGAGCCTTTGCCGCGGATGGTAATATATTTGGGATTAAAGTCATTCTCGACCTCCACACCAATCTGGCTTTTGGGCAGGTCGCGAACATGTCCCATGGATGCTTTCACAATAAATTTGCTGCCCAAATATTTGCCGATGGTCTTCGCCTTTGCAGGCGACTCGACAATGACCAAAGAATCAGCCACAGAATCGTCCTCCTAAACGTTTTGTAGCGCATGCTTCTAAATGAAGTTCTTAGGAAAACTTGCTCCCGAAGATACGCTAAAACTTCAAACTACTATTTTATATAACCTTATATACGGCTCCCGGTAAGGATGTTACCGCTTTTTTTATGATTAAAGATAACAGAACGGAATGCAAATGTCCAAAATCCATTCCGCTTTTCTCCAACAGCTCATCCAGGGAACAGGGGCCCTGATGCAGTATATGGTATAGGCGGGACTCGTCACTTGTCAAATTCTTTTCGGCGCATAAGGTGCCGTCAGGGGTGTTCTCAACCTCCGGATTTGACAATGAATTCCCTTTTTCAGGAAGAAAAGAGGCGTATTCCGCCAGAATATCAGCCGCGCCCGTTACCAGAGCCGCTCCCTGTTTGATAAGCTCCAGCGCTCCCCTGCTTTTGGGGGAAGTAATCGGCCCGGGAATGGCAAAAACATCTCTGCCCGCTTCAAGCGCAGCATCCGCCGTAATGAGCGATCCGCTGCGGCTGTCGGCTTCAACGACCACGGTGCCGAGGGTAAGCCCCGCGATAATCCGGTTTCGCTGCGGAAACAGGCCGGGATGGCTTTTGGTGCCAATCGGATATTCGGTAATCACCAGTCCTTCGCGGGAAATCCGTTCCAGCAGTCCGCGATTCTCGGAAGGATAGATTTTATCCATGCCGGTAGCCATAACGGCGATCGTTCCGCCGGATTGACCCACAGCGGCTTCATGGCAAACGCTGTCGATCCCCCGGGCCAATCCGCTGACAACGGTCAAGCCGCTTGCCGCCAGCTCTTCGGCGAGAACGGCTCCTACTTTACGGCCGTAAACCGTTGGGACGCGCGTCCCGACCATCGCAATGCCGGGTGCTTGCAGCAGCTCGATCCGCCCCCGGTAATATATGATCCACGGCGGCTGTGGAGTTTCCTTGAGCAGCTCGGGATAAGTGTCGTCAAACACGGTAATCATCGATACCCGGGCTGACTCCATACCGGACTGCCGGCGGTTTATCCAATCCCGGGTCAGCACCTTCGCCAGTCTGTTCGACATTCCCTGCTTCAAGCCGATTCTCTCCCAATCCTCCGCCGTACAGTCAAATGCCCGTTCCGACAAAAATCCCGCTTTGCAAATTTTGTCGATGCTCCTCCAGCCGATGCCTTCCACTTCATGCAAACCGAATAATATGTCCCGTTTATTCATATACAGGCCTCCCTTATATATAGAAGGCACACGCCTTCCTATTCTGTGTCATGCGCAGCGTTATTGCAAGCCATTCCTGGTTAGATCCATAATGGGGTCAGATAAACCTGACGGATGCAAAGGGCGCAAACGCAAAAAAGCAACCTTTTACGCCCGTCAAAGGGAATAAAAGGTTGCTTACCTTTGTTATTTATTATACACCACCTGGCCGCTTCCGGAAGCCCTGTTTTGCCAGTATTTACAATACCGCATCTTTCTTCCTGAAAAAGTTAATGCGTCGTGCAGGCGTTCAAGATGCCCTGTTCTTCCAGCACGCTCACGAGCGTGGAGCCCATCTCGGCAGGCGTAGGGGCAACCTTGATGCCGCAAGCTTCAAGTACCGCGATTTTCTCGCTCGCCGTTCCTTTGCCGCCCGAAATGATTGCGCCGGCATGACCCATGCGCTTGCCCGGAGGAGCGGTCGTTCCGCCGATGAATCCGACGACCGGCTTGGTCATATGATCGCGAATCCATCTGGCCGCTTCCTCTTCGGCCGTTCCGCCGATTTCGCCGATCATCATAACGGCCTTGGTCTTAGGATCTTCGTTGAACCGTTTCAGAATATCGATAAATTCCGAGCCCTTGACCGGATCGCCGCCGATGCCGACCGCGGTTGACTGGCCTATGCCCCGGGTGGTCAGTTGATGTACGGCTTCATACGTAAGCGTTCCGCTGCGTGAAACGACCCCGACATACCCCGGCATATGAATGTAGCCCGGCATGATGCCGATTTTGCATTCTCCCGGCGTGATCACACCCGGACAGTTCGGGCCAATCAGAATGGTGGAGCGCCCTTCCATGTAACGCTTCACCTTCACCATGTCGAGGACCGGGATTCCTTCCGTGATACAGATGACGAGGTCCAGCCCGGCATCCACCGCTTCCATGATCGAATCGGCGGCAAAAGCGGGCGGCACATAAATAACGCTGGCGGTGGCGCCTGTCGCTTTTTTAGCCTCGGAAACGGTGTTAAAGATCGGGAGACTTACGGTTTTACCGTCTTCCAGAGTGATGTTAACCGACGTGCCACCCTTGCCCGGCGTAACGCCGCCTACCATTTGCGTTCCGTATTCCAGCGCTCCTTTGGTATGGAACAAGCCCGTCGAGCCCGTGATTCCCTGTGTGATGACCTTCGTATTTTTATCGACAAGAATGCTCATCTTTGAGTTCACATCCTATTCCTAATTATAAAATACGGGTAAGCGCGGCAAATCCGCCGTTATTGCACAAGAGAAACGATTTTACGGGCCCCATCCGCCATCGAATCCGCCGAAACGATATTAAGCCCGGAACCGGACAAAATTTGTTTGCCAAGCTCCACATTGGTGCCTTCAAGACGGACCACGAGCGGTTTGGTCAACCCCAGCTGACTCGCCGCCTCGACAATTCCGCTGGCGATAACATCGCAGCGCATAATCCCGCCGAAGATATTGACGAGAATTCCCTTTACTTTGGCGTCGGACAAAATGATTTTGAACGCTTCGGTCACTTTTTCCGCAGTCGCGCCGCCTCCTACATCAAGGAAGTTCGCCGGCTCGCCTCCGTAATATTTGATAATATCCATTGTAGCCATCGCCAGCCCCGCGCCGTTAACCATACAGCCGATATTGCCATCAAGCGCAATGTAGCTGAGGTCATATTTGGAGGCTTCGATTTCCTTCTCATTCTCTTCGTCCAGATCGCGCAGCGCCTGAATATCCTTGTGGCGGAACAACGCATTGGAGTCAAAATTCAGCTTGGCGTCCAGCGCCAGCACGTTTCCATCCGCCGTAACGACGAGCGGATTGATTTCCGCAATCGAACAATCTTTATCCATAAAAGCCGAATATAGCGCTTGCATAAACTTGACCGATTTTCCGATCAGCTCATTCGGTATGGAGATATGATAAGCCAGCCTGCGTGCCTGAAACATCTGAAGCCCCACAGCAGGATCAATGATCTCCTTAAAAATCTTCTCGGGATGCAGGACCGCCACCTCTTCGATTTCCGTCCCGCCCTCTTCGGAGCCCATCAGCACGACCCGCCCGGTCCCCCGGTCGACCACGAGCCCGATATAATACTCTTTGACGATCTCGCAGCCTTCTTCAATAAGCAGCCGTTTGACCAGCTTGCCTTCCGGACCCGTCTGGTGCGTCACCAGGGTCTTGCCAAAAATTTCACCGGCAAAAAGACGGACTTCGTCCAAATTCTTCGCAACCTTGACGCCTCCGGCTTTCCCTCTGCCGCCCGCGTGAATCTGCGCTTTGACAACAGCAACGGAGCTTTTTAGCTCCTCGGCCGCCGCTACCGCGTCCTCCACGGTAAAAGCCACTTTTCCGTTCGGTACGGCCACACCGTAACTTTTGAGCACTTCTTTTCCCTGATATTCGTGGATATTCATTCCGGAAGCCTCCTAAAGTGAGCGGAAACAACGCAGACAGCCTGCCAAATTTCCGCTTCCGTTTTGATTGAAGCTCTGGGCCCGGGTTCAGATCGGTATGATATTCTGCATTCCCGAATGAGGAAACCCAGAATATTGTACCATGTTTTTATAGCGCTTTCCTTAAAATCTTTCACGTATTATACATACATTTTCGCATGATTCCATGCCAAAATGCGAACGATTGCGTTGACAAGCATGTCCTATTGAGTTATTCAATTGCGCTTGTTAGCTTGATGCACCCTCGCCAACAGGTTACGGAACTGCTGCAGAAGATCTCCGAATTCCGCCTCCGACATCGTCATTCCTTTTAACATCACGCCGGGTATCGCCTTCGCTTTCTCCTGAAGCGCCCAGCCTTCGTCCGTCGGGGAGATCAGCACCTTGCGCTCATCCTCCTGGGACCGTTCCCGATTAATCAGTCCGGCGGTCTGCAGACGCTTCAGCAGCGGAGTCAGCGTGCCCGAATCGAGATACAAATCGGCGCCCAGCTCCTTGACGGTACACTGCCCTTTCTCCCAGAGCACGAGCATGACAATGTATTGGGAATAGGTAACACCCAGCTCGTCTAGAAAAGGCTGATACAGTTTCGTGATTTCGCGCGAACAGGCGTAGATCGTAAAACAAAGCTGGTTCTCCAGCAGCAATTCGGGGGTAGGGATAGGTTTTTGCGTCATCGCGTAAGTTCACCTGCTTTCTCCCCTCGATTTTATCATAATTTATCTTTCCATTCCTGTTAATCGCGAAAAATATTTTGACAATTTTTATATTTGTGTTAAATTAAATTGTGTACAATTTATTATTGGTTAGGAGAGAAGACGCAATGATGACAATACAGCAAAAATCGTATGAAACAACAGTAAAAGCAGTTGGCGGCAGAGACGGATTCGTCGAATCCTCATCTCCCGAGTTCCATCACAAAATTTCCACCCCCCGGGAAATGGGCGGCGCCGGCGGAGAAGGAACCAACCCTGAGCAGCTGTTCGCGGCGGGTTATTCCGCCTGTTTCGACAGCGCGCTGAATCTGGTGGCCCGTCAGAAGCGGATCAAAATCGAAGGCAGCGAAGTTTCCGCGACCGTAAGCTTTGGCAAAACCGAAGACGACGGCTTCGGCATTGCGGTCGTGCTGAATGTTCTGGTAAAAGGCGTGGATAATGAAACAGCGGTTTCTCTTGCCGAAAGCGCCCATGCAGTATGCCCGTATTCCCGTGCGACACGCGGCAATATCCACGTCGAGATAAACGTTATCAAAGAGCATTCGTTTGGCGGAGGGTATTGATTTGCGACCTGCCGGATCTATATAATAAACGTAAGAGCAAATTTTCGGAAAATGAGGAAGCACCTCTTTACTGAAGCCCTGCGCACGAAGCTGCGCCGACTTTGGAAGAGAGGTGTTTTGTTATGTATGGAAAAATGCACAGCGCCTGCCTTTACGGCATTGAGGGCGTCATGATCGGTGTGGAGGTGGACCTTGCAAACGGTCTGCCGCAGACAAATATCATCGGGCTGCCCGACTCCGCCATCCGCGAAGCTGCCCTTAGGGTACGCTCCGCCGTAAGAAATTGCGGCTACCGCTACCCGCAGCAGCGGGTTACGATCAATCTGGCGCCGGCCGATCTGCGCAAGGAAGGCTCCGCCTTCGATCTCGCGATCGCCGTCGGCATTCTGACGACAAGCGGCCAGCTTGTCATGCCATCCGCCGGCAAGACGCTGATGATTGGCGAGCTGGCGCTTGACGGCAGCCTCCGCCCGGTGACCGGCGTGCTACCCATGGTGGAAGCCGCGCGCAAGGCAGGGTTCGGAGCCGTGCTGCTGCCGCGCGGCAACGCGGCGGAGGCGGCGCTGATCGGCGGCATGCGCGTCTACGCAATCGATCATTTGCGCGAGCTGCGGGGGCAGGAGCAGCCGGACTCATCCGTTTTATCCGCCGATGCAGCCAAATGTTCGGGGGCTCCGGGAACTTCGGGTGAAACGGACGTAACGGCGCATGCAGGTGAACAGCATGCGGCAGGAGAGCCGGGCGGCGTGGACAGTCTGCCGTTTCCGGTTACAACGGACAGTGGAGCCGGGACATTATCACAGCCCGTAATGGCGCTGTCGCTGGAACATCTCCGGTATGCTCCCCCTGTAATCTTCTCCGCTTCAGTTGAAGCCGCAGACATACTGAAGGAGGATTACAGCGACGTTCTGGGCCAGCATCATGTTAAACGGGCGCTGACCATCGCCGCTGCCGGAATGCATAACCTCCTTCTCATCGGACCTCCCGGCACGGGCAAGACGATGATGATCAAACGCCTGCCCGGCATACTGCCTGCTTTAACCGACAGCGAAGCGCTTGAGGTTACGCAAATCTTCAGCGCCGCAGGCAAGCTGAAAGACGCCCAGCGCGGGCTGATTCGCGAAAGGCCCTTCCGGTCGCCGCACCATACCATTTCCGGAGCGGGACTGATCGGCGGGGGCGGCGTTCCGAAGCCCGGCGAGGTCAGTCTGGCTCACCGAGGCATCTTGTTCCTTGACGAGATGCCCGAATTCACGCGCAGCGTGCTGGAGGTGCTCCGACAGCCGATGGAGGATCATGTTGTAACGATCAGCCGTGCAAGGGCGGCTTTTACTTTCCCGGCGAGGTTCATGCTCGCCGCTTCGATGAATCCGTGTCACTGCGGATTTTTAGGGAGCGGCCACCCGCAGCAGCGCTGCACCTGCAGCCCGGCGCGCATCGCCCAGTACCGCGGTCGGATATCCGGGCCCCTGCTGGACCGGATCGATCTTCAGGTTGACGTACCGCGCCCAAGAGAATGGGATTTGAACGGCAGCAGCGCCGGCATGTCGACAGCCGATATGCGCGCCCGGGTAGCCGAAGCGCAAGCGATTCAGTCCGAGCGCTACCGGCGGTTGCCTATTTACTGGAACAGCGAGCTATACGGCGCATCCCTCCGCCGTTACGCGAATCCCGGTCCCGAAGGTGCCCGCATGCTGCACTCGCTGCTGGAGAACCTGGGACTAAGCATGCGCTCCTACGACCGTATTTTGAAGCTGTCCCGCACTATCGCCGACCTGGAGGGAGCGGAACAGATTTCATCCGCGCATATCGCGGAGGCGCTGCAGTACCGCAATCTGGATAAAGCGCCAGCTGGAGAGGAATACGAGAGTTGACCAATTCACTGATCGACCCGGAAGGACAAGAGAGACAGATGAAGGAGCGGGCTGGTTCGCTGCGGCGTGTCTTTTTCCCCTTATATTATATAGAAGAAAAAAAGTCGGAATTTCGCGAACCGGCCCGAAAACCCGGATTGTGGATGAGTCTGTCAAGAATCAGGCAGGGGCTGGGTTAGGAGAACATCGTCACTAATGAATGTAAAAAGAAGTTACAAGATGGAATGGCCGAGTGCAAAGCAGGACTGACCCACTAGTTTTCAGAGAGCGAATTCCGGTCGCCCATCTGCGCTTCTCGAGAGGTCAAGACATCCATAATCGTTTCGAATGACACCGGCTTATAGTTCCAGTGCTCGACGCAGACGTTGAAATGGTTGTTTCCTTCGTATTTTTGGCCGTGGATATGACCGTGCACATTGACGTAAGGCATATGCCGATTCATGTACAGCGGCTCATGGGTGAGCAGAAAAAATTCCTTGAATATGATACCGTTCTCGCTCACTTCCTGAAATCCGGCCTCCAGCCACCAGCTGCGGGAACGGCCCCGGTCATGATTGCCCAAAATCAGCGTTTTATAGCCGTTTAGCCTGCTCAAAATCCGGCTTGTCTCCTCCTTGTTCAGGAAAGAAAAGTCGCCAAGGTGGAACACCCGGTCCTCCGGCGCAACCGCTTCGTTCCAGGCGGCAATCATCGACTCGTTCATCTGCTCCGTATCGGCAAACGGCCGGGATTCATATTCCATAATCGCCCGGTGGCCAAAATGATGATCCGATGTAAAGAACACTGTTGTCATATCAACTCTCCTCTACCGCTGTAATAAGTATGTATAACAATAAAGCCGTAAATCGGTCCGAAACAGCCGCATCAAGCAAAAAGGCTCCCACAGCCGGCTTTTGCCGATTCTGCCTGAAGCCCGGTTGCCGATTCCATTAATACTGAACTAGCGAACACTGAACGCTCTAATGCTCGCTAGTTCATCAAGTCCGTTTATGCGATCGGCGGCTATCACATGCCTGGATCAGCTCAGCAAGCGTCGGCGGTCCTTCATTTTCAATCAGCCACTGCCGCATCGCCTTTATCGCTTCAACCTGTCCGTCGCCATTATCCCGCCACGTCAGTAGTTCAATCACATTGATAATCAAGGTCATCAAGCTTGCGTTGCTGTTCTGCGTCTTGTCCGCGCGTATTTTTTGGAACAGCGCCTCGTTTTCCCAGTCGAATAAGATCTCTTCGGCGATGGCTGGCCGCATGACAGTGAATGTCTGATGGCACGAGTTGCAGCTTACAGATGTTACCGGCTCCGTAGTGAATGCCACTTCAATTTCCATTCCGCAATGTTGACAGGCAAATTTCACATGTATATCTAATGGTTGTTGTTTCACTCGGACAGCCTCCTCTTAAAATAATTAAACGGTTACACTAATGTATACCCATTTCCGGTCGGGACTGACCCAAAACCGTTCTCGATTAAGGTCAAATCCCATGGATACCATGCCAAAGAGTTCAATATTCAGACTTTATCCTTTTGGAAATCATTTGTACTATTTGTAGTATATCCCGTTCTATTTTAAAATGCTTCACGGATGTGATTGAGCGACACAACGCTTAAATCCGGGTTCAATCGTACCGTAATCACGTCAAAAGATACCGGTCTGTCGCTTTGCCGGCAGTTGTGGAGATAGATCCTGGCCGTTCGCCTTACGCGCTCCATTTTGCGGGCATCCACCGATTCCTCTGGCGTTCCTTGCAGCGGACTGCCGCTGCGGCTCCTCACTTCAACAAAGATCAGACGCCCGCCTTGCTCGGCGATAATGTCGATCTCCCCGGCACGGCAGCTCCAGTTGCGTTCCACAATGGTGTAGCCTTTGGCGTGTAGGTACAGAACGGCCGCTTCTTCGGCCGCTCTTCCCTTTTGTTTACGGTTATACCGAATCTCTTCGCCTTGGAAGGGACTCGCTGAATTCCCGCTCCTGTTGTTCGGATCGCTCATTCCCTGCTCCTCTTGGCTGCGGAAGCGTCGCTGCGGTATACATAGCTCAAAATTTCGGCCACCAATTGATACAGCTCCGGCGGGATCTGCTGGTCGAGATCAAGCTTCGAGAGCACCTCAACCAGTGCGGCATCTTCCTGAATGACAACTCCGCTCTCCTTAGCTTTTTGCAAAATCGTCTCCGCAACCTTGCCCCTTCCTTTAGCGACAACGACCGGCGCTTCAGTCTTCCCTGGCACGTATTTTAGGGCAACGGCTTTTTTCATGTTAGTTAGAAATTCCCCGGAGGAATCATTCATATGCGGTAATCCACCCCTCTGTAAGCATCGGGAAAGTAATCGGCGGGGCTGACCGGTCCTTTCCCTGCCTTCTCTTGACTCTGGGCGGGAAAAACCTCCGCTTTGAAGGATGACAGCTGGTAGCCGATCGTTTCCATTGCGGACTTGATATCGTCTTTCGACGATTCCAGCAGCTCATGAACCCACGCCTCATTATTGTGCAGCTTTAAGCTGACAATCCGGTCCACCACCTGCACATCAACAAGCGTCTGACCCAAGGACTTCATATCGAGATCAAACCACAAACGACAGTTGGAAGCATCGAGTTCGCCTTTGTGTCCCCGTCTCGACTGGATATGAACGGAGGCCGTCTCCGTCCCGTCCGGGCCCTTAAGCGGCAGGAACAGCGTCACCTGCGCAAACGGAGCCGTGCGGTCGGTATTGAGTAGCAGCTGCTGGCCGGTCAGATGCTGCACCAGCTGCCCCGCGGCTTCTTTCACCGCCGCGGGAACGTCGCTGCTGGCCATTGCCTGCAGCAGCACGCCCTTAACCGTGTCGCCGGCATGCCCGCCGGCGACGGCTCCCTGCTCCGCGGCGGCTTGCGCCGCGCCGCCGCGGAGCGCCAGCTGCTCGTGCTCCGCACCGAGCAGCTTGAGCACCCGCGCCACCCAGGCACCGCCCTGGGTGGCTTCCGGCTGCGGCGGGGCCGCAGCCGCGGGGTTCCCGCGCGAAGTATCCGCGCGGGCGGGCTCTCCCGCCGGGTCCGACGGCGGGAGAGCGGCGAGCTGCGGCAGCGCGTCCCGCAGCTCGCCGAGCACGCCCTGCAGCTTCGCGAGCAGGGCTCCAGCCTGCGGCTGCGCACCTGCAGCCGCTCCGCCCGCTTGCGCGCGCTCGCCAGCCGCCAGCACGTCTGCCTGCATCCCTCCGGCTTGCACCTTGTCGGCATCCAAGCCTTCTGCCTGTACTGCTCCTCCGGCCTGCGCTACGCCTGCCGCTGGACCACCAGCCTGTGGCGCTCCTCCAGCTTGCATCTCTCCTGTCGCCTGACCAATTGCTTGCGCCCCTCCGGCTTGCACCTTGCCGATATCCAATCCCTTTGCCTGTGCTGCTCCTCCAGCCTCCGTCACACCGGCCTGCGCTCCTCCAGCTCGCACCTCACCGGCAGCCAATCCGCCCCGCTGCGCAGCTCCCCCGGGCTCTGTCTCCCCTGCTCGCGCTGCCTCTGCGCCTGCGGACGATCCATTACCGGCCGCTTGCGCACCACTCATCGACGCTCCAGCGCGTCCAGGCCCTGCCTGGTCAACGCCGTCCGCCGTCGTTGCTTGGGCTCCGCCGCCAGCGGATTGCACACCGCTTCTGCCCCCTGCGTCCGCATCCGGTTTCCCCGCTCCGCTACCGGTTCCGCCTCCTTCCGAAACAATCGAAGTGACCCCGCCGTTTCCCTGACGGCTTGAACTTCCGCTTGCGCCTTCTCCTTCCGGCTGAGGGGAGGCTGCGCCGTAACCGGCCGCAGCCGTCTCACCCTTAGCACCAGCCGCTTTTCCGGCTTGTGCACCGCCAGTTGAGCCTTCCGCCGCATCTCCGGCCGAGAGGACTGTCCCCGCCTGATTGCCGGCCTGCCCTTGATAACTTCTATTATCTAAAGGCGTTGCTCCGTTATTTGAACCTGACTGCTGTGCGGGTTCTCCGCTGGCAGCTTCCAGCTGTCCAATCCAGAGACTAAGCTGCTCTTCCAGCGCGGATAACAGCTGGTGGAGCTGCGGGCCGAATACCGCCTGCCGGATGCCTCTGATGCTTTCCGGGGTGATCGGTAAGCCGCGTTTTTCTGAGATCACCGCGGCTTCCAGCCACTCCATGACAGGTACATTCGCTGGCTTGGCCTCCATTACCGCATTCAGCTTGGCGGCGGTCTCCTTGTTCAGCGGGAGCCCTCCCGACTGCATGGCCTGGATGATCTCACGCCCCGTTTTGGCATCGCTCAGACCGAGCGCTTCCAGTGCCTCACCCATCGTTTGGGGCGAGACCGCTGTCCCCGTAGGAGCCGGTTTCAGCACCGGAAGGCCCTGATCACCGGAAGGACCCACTTGAAGATTCAGTGTTTGTCCCTGCTGCAGTGGCGTTTCCAGCTCCGCTCGTACCGGTGTGCCCTGGATTTGCACCACCGCTTCTTTTCCCGATTCCGATACACTGAGGACGACGCCGCGAACGACCTGCCCTTCTTTGAGTTCCAATGTTTTTGCTTCACCGGGCTTGCTGTCTCCCAGCAGGCCGCGAATCAATGACCCGATGTTCACGCCGCTTGCTCCTCTCTGCTCGTCTTTCTTCTTGTTGTTATATATCGGCATCCGCCGCCGTTTTTGCAACCCAAGCGGTTAATCCTATTTCTGCGATTATGCCCGTTACAAAAACAGCCCGGCTCAACAACGATCGCCGGACTGCCCCAAATCTATTGTTTTTCCTTCCAAGCAATCTCTAAAACAACGTGGTCTGCTCCACCAAGATTCTTCCCAGGAAGCTGCGCCGGTGCATCGGCGTCGGCCCGAAAGTGACAATCCGCTCCCGGTGAAGCTTTGTCGCATATCCCTTATGTATGGCAATTCCGTAATCCGGGTACAGGTCTTCCCACAATCCCTCGCACAGCCTGTCGCGCGTTACTTTGGCTACGATGGACGCTGCCGCAATCGACTGACTGTTGGCATCCCCTTTAATAATCGCCCGCTGCGGTAGAGGAAGATCGATCTTTTCCGCGTCAATCAGCATATAATCGGGCCGAACCCCCAGCCCTTCAACCGCTTTTTTCATGGCCAGCCTTGAGGCTTGCTTAATGTTGATTTCATCGATCTGGCAAGCATCCACATGCCCCACCCCGACAGCCAGCGCCTGCTCCAAAATCAGCTCGAACAGAGTTTCCCGCTTCTTGGCCGTCAGCTTCTTGGAGTCGTCCACTCCCTCGATAATCAGACCCTCCGGCAAAATAACCGCTGCCGCCACCACATCCCCGAACAGGCAGCCTCTGCCCACCTCGTCCACTCCGGCAATACGGAGGTAAGATTGCTCCCAGGCCTCTTTTTCATAAAGCAGCATATCCTTATCCATTTCCATGTCCATTTCCTTACCCACCTGCCAAACTGATATTTCCGTTCCTGCCCGCATCTCTTCTAAGCTTAACACAGGGCTTCCGGCAAGGTCATCCTCAAAATGTCCCTATTCCCTGCCAAATAGTAGGTACAGCATCCATATAAAGTCCCTAAATTCCCGCCAAACAAAGAAAAGAGCCGCCGAGAAATCGGCCGACTCTTCCTGCTTCCATGAAGCAACCTTCTTTGTTACTTTACTCTAATGCTTTGGGGGACTCCAGCGTGAACCGTCCCAACTTCCCGGCGCGCAGCTCATGCAGCAGGGTTCGAGAAGCTTTTTCAAGATCCACTCTTCCGCCGCTGACCAGACATCCGCGCTTGCGTCCTACCGCTTCCATGACGGCCACGATTTCATCCGGGTTCTCCGTATCTTCCGGAAGCTTGTCAATCCCGTACCTCTCCCGGAATCTGTCGCCGTAACCCTGCAGCAGATACTTTATTGCATAGAATGCGATATCCTCCACATTGAGAATCTCTTCCTTGATCGCTCCGGTAATCGCCAGCCGGTATCCGACCTGCTGATCCTCGAACTTCGGCCACAAAATCCCCGGGGTATCGAGCAGCTCCAGATCACCCCCGGTTTTGATCCACTGCTGGCCCTTCGTGACGCCCGGACGGTCGCCCGTTGCCGCAATATTGCGGCCGGCCATCCGGTTGATCAGCGTCGATTTGCCGACATTGGGAATGCCGACGATCAGCGCCCGCATCGCGCGGGGGTTCATCCCCTTGGCGATTTGTTTATCGATCTTTTCTTTCAGCAGAAGCTTGACCTGCTCCGGAATTTCCTTGATCCCGCTGCCGGTGGAAGCGTCCACGGGATGCGCGACATGGCCTTCCTGCCTGAAGTAAGCCAGCCACTGTCGGGTCGTTTCGGGATCGGCCAGATCGCTTTTGTTCAAAATAATAAGCCGCGGTTTCCCCCGCAAAATATCGTCAATCATCGGATTGCGGCTGGACAGCGGAAGACGGGCGTCGAGCAATTCTATGGCAACGTCTATTAGCTTCAGCTTATCCTCGATTTGCCGCCTGGCCTTCGTCATATGACCCGGAAACCATTGTATGGTCACTGCCCATCGCCTCCTTTGTGCTGGTTATTCTAATGCTTGATCCATTCCATATCGGACACCGGCCAGAAAATGACATCCGCCCGGCCCACAATATCGCCCAGCGGCACATAGCCGATCATCCGGCTGTCCGTACTGTCCGAACGGTTATCGCCCATGACAAATACGTGGCCTTCAGGAACTTTCCCGTCCTTAAAGTCCTCGTTGGGAAAATTCTTGTCATTGTACAGCTGATTGTTGGCATGCTTCTGATCAATCGCTTTTTGAATGTAGGTTTCGTTCACCTTTTGGCCGTTCACCGTTACCACGTCGCCTTCAACCTTCACGGTATCTCCCGCAACGGCGATTACCCGTTTGATAAAATCCCTGCCTTCGGAAGGCACATGAAATACTATCACTTCACCGCGCTGCGGAGACCGGATATCATACAAAATTTCATTAACGATGACTCGCTCTCCGGTATGGAAGTTCGGCTTCATGGAAGGTCCGTCCACTATAAACGGCTTAAACAACAGCCAGCGAATCAGAATAACGAGGATCAAGGCGATTGCAATCGCCTTTACCCATTCCAATACTTCATTCTTTTGCTTGGGCGGAGCCTGCCCTGCCTGATTCTCAGTTTCATCTTGCCCCTGATGCACATCCTGCTGCATAGTTCACCGTCCTCTTCTTAACCTTGACTGAACAAGGATCTTTTATGAACACTCTCTCCTCACAAATCAAAAAAACTTCAACCAAAAAAACCTCTGCTGAAATGATCAGAAGGCTTTTTCGAAAGAAGCCACCCCAGCTCTATATATCGGAAAATGATGCGCAATGGTTGATAAAACGAAAGGGGCTTGAAATCAAGCCCCTTTCCTTTGCCGCTTGGATTAGCGACGGATCTCTTTAATTCTTGCAGCTTTACCGCGCAGTTCACGCAGGTAGTACAGCTTGGCGCGACGAACTTTACCATAGCGAATTACTTCGATTTTGTCAATCTTAGGCGAGTTGATCGGGAATGTTCTTTCCACACCAACGCCGTAAGAAATTTTACGAACCGTAAAAGTCGCACTGATTCCGCCACCGCGGCGTTTGATTACAACGCCTTCGAACAGCTGGATACGTTCGCGGGTTCCCTCGATAACCTTAACGTGCACTTTCAAAGTGTCGCCAGGGCGAAAGCTCGGGATATCCTTGCGGAGCTGTTCTTGTGTAATTTCTTGTAAAATATTCATTAAGGACTTCCTCCTTCCGTACAGGTGTTCATGCCTCTTCAGGAGAAGCCTCTGTTCCCCATCATCATCCGCAGCGGACCACCGTATTCCACACAACAGAATTAATAATAGCATATTAGGCGAATGAATACAACTATTTATTGGGTTACAGCGGGAGCATATCCCGTTTTTTTGCTTTTACTTGACAATCCTTGCATAATCCAACGACCGAGCCGTCATCCTGGGCATAGAACATCAGCTTCCCGTTTTTCTTCTTGCAGCTGGAGCAGGGTTGTTCGGTTGTATGTTTTCGGGCTCTGCGGTGCGCGTCCAGCTGGATTACGTTGTTTTTGGAAGAATTTCCGCTGCTCTGTTTCTTTGCGTTCCTAAGCCGGGTAACCGCATAAATGACACCAACCGCCAACAAAATCATGAGGAACACCACATATCGCATCGCAAGGATCCTTTCTTTTGGGGGCTTTAGTTATTATTATACGGGAAGTTAATTTTCTGAAACAAGTTTTTGAGCCCGCCGCCGAATTGTTGCATTTTGTTCAGTTTTAGTTAGCTTCATCATTACTTGTCTTCCCCAACTTTGGTCCAGTTAAATGCCAGTCTCCAGCCTCTGTTTCAATTAATTTCCATCCGATATAATGTCGGAAGTACATACCTAACCGGACTACAGCAGAATTGATGTCTTTTACTTTAAAAAGGGGATGATTACATGACAAGAAAATTCGGAAAAATGGCGGCAGCTGCGGCTCTAACGGCCATACTGCTGGCGGGATGTACCGATCTGCCCGGCAAAACGTCTGGCGGAACGGACAACAGTTTGGAGACTTCCATAGATACGATCGGTGAAACCGTTCAGCAGGAGGCGGGCAAGGCGGCGGATACCGCCCGGCAAGCCGTGGAGACAGCAGCCAGCGATGCGGCGGATCGGATCAAATCCGGAAGCATCGTTAAGGAATTAACGCTTATCCGGGCAGCCGGAAACGCCGATACGCTCCGTCTTGATAATTCGGTGGGCGAAATTGAAGTGAAATCCGGATCAGGGAATGACGTGAAAGTAACCGCAACGATACGCTCTTACGGCAAACTGTTCCGCAAGGCGGACCGGCAGCAGATCCTGGACAATGCTGAAGTCTCCATTCAAGAAAAAGGCGGCGAGCTGAGGCTATCCACCGTTTCCAAAGAAGCACCCTCCACCGATTTATGGACCTGGGCCGAGAAAACATTCGGCTTCGCCGACTTCAGCATCTCCTACGTCATTGAAGCGCCTAAGAGCTTAAGCCGGTATGAGATCACGGACGATGTCGGAAAAATCAAACTGCGTGGTTTAACCGGAACTTACCAGGTGTCCGGAGATGTAGGGGGAATCGAAATCGAGGATGCGCATATTACGGGGAAATCCACAGTAAGCACTGATACCGGCAGTATCTCACTGGATCTTATCGCCTTGGATGGCGACCTTACTGCGAAAACCGATGTTGGCAGCATTAGCGC
This sequence comes from Paenibacillus apii, assembly GCF_011043685.1. Classification (NCBI taxonomy): domain Bacteria; kingdom Bacillati; phylum Bacillota; class Bacilli; order Caryophanales; family Paenibacillaceae; genus Paenibacillus; species Paenibacillus apii. Next base: position 414,182 of record NZ_JAAKGU010000001.1, read on the forward strand.
GGCCCTGGATCAGTCGGTGAAATGCACTCTTGAGGCGAACAGTGAACTCGGCCGAATCTCCGGCGCGCCTTCCGGAAAAAGCGACGTCAACGGCGGCGGACCTCTCCTCTCACTGTCCTCCTCCGTCGGAACAATCAATGTAACGAAGTAAACGCGGGGTAATTAAAGTTCAAAAGCAAACGGGCCAATCCAGGATAAATATCCGGATTGGCCCGTTTAATGGAATCGGAGTAGCGGGATTCGAACCCACGGCCTCACCCACCCCAAGGGTGCGCGCTACCAGACTGCGCCATACCCCGATGGTATGTACGTGTAAATCCCCGCAAAATCACGCTTTAATCTCGATTGTCCATACGCACATCCAAGCGAAATGTCAGCGGCGTAACCTATTATACGATATAGGTGCGCACCCTTGCAAGTATAAACCGCGCACCCTTGCGCTATTCTGACGGCCGCGTTATAATACGAACATACATTCGCAAACGAACGGAGGCCCTACGCCATGACTTCGCCAACAAAGCCGCTGCCAACTACCGACGCTGACCGCGCGCTCCTCAAAGCATACGTCATCCTGCCGCTAGTCCTGAGCGCATTCGAACGGGACACTCGCGTATTCCTGAATCTACGGTCGCCGCGCAAGTATATCGAATGGATTTACGAAGCACGCGAACGCCTATCGGTCGAGACGCGGTTGACGCGTTTTGAGGCGGCTAAGTGCGGTGTTAAAATTTACGAAGAATTACGGACGGATGGCGGAATTACCGTGCGGTATGCGTGTCGCTATCAGTACGGGGAGATAACGCTGACGAACGCGGAGATTGCGAATGAGGCAGCGGGGTTTATGCGGAATTACTTAACGTTCGATCTACGCGAATAATATCGTTGACACCTTGCGGCCCTGTGTGCGTATAATTCGGTATAATACGTTAAAGGAGCGCGTTGATATGACGCTTTTAGTTATCGTAGGGCTCGCCGCTTTAATTAGCTCGCCTATTTTTATCGTAGTGGTCGCGGTCATAGCGTCTAACCGGTCGCATAAAAAGAAATTAGCAGCCGCCGAGACCGTAGACTGTCCGACGTGCGGCCACGCGTTCAAACTCATAAACGGATCGTGCAAATGTCCGAAATGCCGCAGCCGTGTTACGCGGTCAGCAAGCGGTGACCTCGTCGTTACATAAACGCAAAAAAAAAGGCGCAGCCCTAACGGAAACCTATCCGCTAAGACTGCGCCTTGTCTATAACTATTCGGTTGGGAACGTCTTATAAATACCTACGCCAATAACCGCATACGTCACGATATCGACGGCCGCTTGATATACGCCCGCCTCCGGAGCCACTCCGTACTTAACGAGAAGCTGATACGTCAGGCCTGCCACCGCTGCGATAAATACCGGATTAAGTAAACGTTTCTTCATTATATTATTTCGCTCCTTTCGTATTAACCGTTGCCGTCTTTGTTACGTTATCCCACGCAATAGCAGCGCCGAGCTTATCGGCCAACTCGCGCAGCGGTACGTACACCGTTCCGTCAATCAATACGCCATCCTTCGCCTTCACTCCGTCAATCTTAACGTTGGCCTTATCGAGTTTCACGTCTTCGCCCTCTTTCTTCGGATTCAACTTCGCTTCTACCGCGTCCTTAAACTCCGCCCATCCCGTCCACTTCCCGCCGTCGTACATTAGGCGCGGACAGATTTTTCCGGACCAATCGTAGTGTCGGCGCAGGCGATCAGCGCCCCATCCGCGCTCCTTTAACATTGACGCTACGAGGTCCGCCGCGTTGTCCAGCGTTTTAGCGTAGTCCCCGCTTTCGCAAATCTCAACGCCGATCGACGTGCGGTTGCCGGATTTAAAGCCGCTACCGTCGCCCGCGTGCCAAGCGCACTCATTCAGCGGAATTGCTTCGATTGCCTCGCGTTCGTCAACTACGATATGGAACGAAGCTTGACGCGTATTGGCCGCGTTCGCTAACCAGGCGCGTTCACCTGCCGCCGAGGATGACGGATTCCCCGTATTGTGTATCGTAATAGTCTGCGCGACCATAGCGAGGCCCGGCCGCCGGTTACATGCGGTCGTCTTCGGTATATTGTCCATGCGGTAATTCATATCGTTACTCCTTTCCGCGCGGAAAACGTTCTTTCATTTCCCGCAGCTCTCCGATGATTACGTCGTATTTATCGCTAAACTTATCGAGTAGCGCCTGCAAACGTCCCTCGCGTTCCTTATTCGAGCGCATCACGTAGATGAGCAGCCAAACGAAAAGGGCCGCGAAGGGCCCTTGCGTTAGGAAGTATTTGACTACGTCAGTTTCCGTCATTAAGCGGCACCCTCCGTTTCTCGCGGTTTATTCAGCGCTTCAAATTCCGCCAGCGCCCGTCCGATTTCGTCATCGAGCGCCAGGAGTACGGAAATGCGCTGGTCAGCGGATGGTAGGACCGCCAGGACTGCGCTAATCGTAGCGGATAGTTCAGCGGCCGGGCTTGCGGTATCAATCGTACATTCGAGTAGTGCGCGTGCTTTCATTCGTGATTACCTCCGTTTCTTAACGTAAAAAGACCGCCCCGAAGGACGGCCGCGTTAGTGCGTATTAAGCGACTCCGAACGTGCCGCCTCCGCTAGTAGCGTTATCAGGATTTCCGTGGTTATGGTCCGGAATCGTAACGGAATGCGTATGGCTTACGCTGGCTTTTCCGTCAAGCGCCGACCATAGAGCCGCAACCTGCGCGGTAAGATCGTCGATAACGGGACAGTTCGCAATATTGACGTAATTGAAGTCGAAAACGGCGACGTCCTCTTGTACGACAATAGCGTTCGTATAGTGGTCAACGTCTCCGCCGAGTTGGACGATCGGTCCGCCCAATGTTAGCGAGGTGTTCCCCGCTACATTAAACGTGCTATTGAATCCCTCCAGCGTCCCGTTAAGTGAGCCGTCGGGTCCGTAAAAATTCATAACCTGTGCGTTGAAATGGTCGTCTGTTTCGATGGAGATGCGGCATACTCCGTTACCATCGAACGAACGGAACCCATTAGGGTCTAACACAATACGCCGGGTCGCGGTTGCCGTCCGTATGGTTGATCCGATAATCTCCGTACCCGTAATCGTGCCGGCCGTCATTTCGCTGTTCTCGATCGTACCGGTCAGCGTAATCGACCGCGCTACGACGTCGCCATTCATATAAACGCGAAAGGGCGCGCTGTTGAAATCCGCATGACCTGCGCTAATTCCGTTCGGATTGATCTTCGTAACGTTATTCCCGCTACCGATCTCCATCGTTACGAAATTACCGAGTTGACCGATAACTTGTTCCGCAGCTACACCGGACGCTGTAATTGCGGTCCGTGCGGTCGCCCCTCCGTCCGTCGATACGATAATCCCATTAGACGTTAGGAGCACGAGATCATTCGCGTCGGCTGTCGACTGCAGGACGATACCGCGCTGGTCGTACTTAACTTCCGTTTTCGACGCGTTAATCTCGATAACCGCCAGCCGCGCAAATTCTTCGAACGCTTCCGCACGAATCCGCCCTCCGCTGAACACGTTCTCTAACGCCCGTCTGCCCGCTTCCAAATCCGCAATAATCTGCGCGTAATCCCGCCGCATTACGTTAGCGACCGTTACCTGTGCGTGTTGGTCCAGCGCGTAAGGGTATTCGGTCAACTCCGTAATCCTTGCGGTTAGGTGCGCCATCTCTAAATCCGGATCGACGAGCGTTACGGTATCGCCGAGGTCTGGCTGCGGTTCCGTTTCGTCGAGTTTGTGCAAATCCGCCGCTGACACGCTAACCTCAAGCGCAGGGACCTCGCGTTCACGTAGACGCTTCCGGCCGGCCTCAAGCAGTTTCAACGGATCGGTAACGTCCTGTTCCGTGAGCGTATCGTCATAGAACGGAACGCTATCGGACGCCCAGGCGGGCGCGTACGGTGAGATGAGGTAATTAACGCGCAGGATTCCGTCAGTGATCGCGCCAGGCACCGCTTCAAGTAGCGCCCGTTCTTCCGCAGTCAATATCGACGCCGGCTGACCGATCCACGTCCGCGAGTCCTTCATTTCGCAGAATAGGCGCGTACACAGCGAGGCCCCGTCGTCCGTAAACGTTGAGCTTACGATGTTCTTTCCGATGCGGTATTGTAGGTCGGACGCGACGTTACCGATTCGCTTACGCAGGTGCAGCGTAAAGTTATCCGGCTCAACCTCCGCTCCGTACATCGTAACTATTGCGTTGAGCGCTTCGAGACAGTTGCCGCGTCCGAAGTCGCGCACGTCTACGAGGTCAAACGTATCGTCGACCGCAATAGAAAATCGCCCACCCGTTGCGGACTGGATGAGCGCAGTTAACTGCGATATTTGGATACCGTAAGCCTCGTCGATGTAGGAAGCATACGGGAATTTATAGTCCGCGAGTTTGAACATGACGTGTGTACACGAAATCTGTGCGGTCAGCTTACGGCCGTCACGCGATCGTTGTCGTGAGTTGATAACGTAATACTGGCCGCGCTCGTCTTTAACGTGGCCTTTTAGCGGAAGCTTCTCGCGGTAATCGGCGGACGACATCGGGACCGCGAAGGACAACGTGTAGTCGGCGTTGATTCGGCGCGTTCGTGTGACGTCGGTTGCCGAGACGATAGCGCCAACGGGAGCGAAGTTCTTATCGTAGGATTGAAGCGTAAGGATGCGCCTCCTTTCTATAACGCAAATAACCCCCCGGAGAGTGTCCGAGGGCTTGCGTTGGGTATGCGGTTGTTGCGCAGTATGGTCCTACTATGCTTTACTGGTTTAAGCTTCCTCCTCTATTGATTATCAACTTACTTCTACTAAAATTTAATAGTGGTCTTTCAAAAAGCGAGTGGAATATAAAACCTGCCAACACGGATATTAGAACACATAGAGTGGTTGCCACAGGAAGACTCAAAGTCTCATACACACTTAAACGCATAAAAACCTTGCTAGTTAAAGATAAAACTAATGTATGGACCAAATAAATAGAATACGAAGCATCCCCTAAATAAGTTAGTATTTTAAGGTTTTTAATTTTACCCTGGGTATCCATTGACACCATACCGAGTAAAATAAAAAGTGAAGGAACTCCGTATAGAAGTACTCGACTTAAACCCTCACGATCTAATACTTGCGAATTTGAGTATAGAAACCAAACAGATGTCAATAACAAAACAACACCCAACGAAAATATGAGTAGAGGGTGCTTAAACCTAACTTTTGTCAATATAAAAGCTGCTAAACATCCCATCAAAAATTCAAAAATAATTGGATTGAATAAAAAGTTAAATAAATACCCTTTTGCAGGGAACGTCATCAATACGACAGAGATTGCCACCCACAGAAAAAGTATCACATTGGAGACTCTCTTCCCTAGGATAATCATCAATGCAAACAGCAAGTAAAAGTATACTTCATAAACCAAGGACCAGCCCACGCCTAAAATAGGATCGTGCCCTTGTGGTATTAACAATAGAGATTTGATGATAACACTTATATTTCTTTCATATCCTTCGCCAAATGAAGGAAATAAAAAGAATAACGGAATAATTATTAATGTAACAAACCAGTATATCGGATAAACCCTCACAAATCTCTTTTTAATAAAAGGTAAAAACTTCTTCTTTTGTCCTATATCAGAAGAATGGATGGAGAACATTAAAAACCCACTTAAAATAAAAAATAAATCAACTCCCAAATTTCCAAACCTAAATACCCCTCCAAGGTATTTATAGCCTAGATTTTGGGAAGCGTTTAGTGTGGTGTGGTGAAGTAGGACTAATAAGGCCGCAATTCCCCTCAATGACTGTAACGAATAAAGTCTTTCTTTCACTTAAATATCCACCTTTTTCCTACAATCATAATTTTAAATACTGGGAATGTATAGGCTATTTTTCACACACAAAATGTAAATATCTATTTTATTTTAACAACTCCGACCTCAACCCCCTTTATGACGGTAGGCATCGCGTTAAGTAGCAACTTACCGTCCGTAGGGCTAATACCGTATTTGGCCCCGAATGTGGCGGCGCTGAACGTCTCCATAAGCACGTCCGTATCCAACATGTATCCACGGATTTGAACGGCTCCGAGCGCACCGGCAGGGATATCGGACATGGCTACTCCAACAAGGTCAGCGGCGTCATCCGTACTGTGCATCGGGCGAACACTCGTATATCCCCCGTCATAAACAACGACGCTACCCTTCGGAATTGTACTCGCGGTGATATTACGGAAATGCTGCACCTCATCGTTGAGCTGCGGCCGGTACGTAGAGTTTGCGACGACGTTCTTGAACAGGACAGGTGTGTTCCCGCTACCAACGATTCGGATTTCGGAGTGATCATCTTTAGCAACGGAGTTAAACCATGCGGTTGACTGGTAGTTGATGAACCCTCTCAACTCACAGCCGTTAAGCTCCAAGATATCATCCCGACCTGAACCCATAGAGTCCACGATAACGCATGTCCAGTTTCCGTTGATCGACAAGAGTTTGCAGTTGTTGAGTTGCACGAAAGTAGCCCGCTCGAAATTACCGTTTGTGTGGTAGTAAAACGCCTCACGCACGCTCTGGAAGGTCGTGTTATCAGCGATCACCCGCATGCCGTCTGAAACGCCCATTCCGAGCGTGTGACACGATAACCACGGATTCCCCGCAGGCAAGCTGTTTGCCGCCCGGTAGTCGATAACCTCCTGATTTCCGTAATGTTCGATATGGCAGTTCTGGATATTAAGCCGTCCGTTCTTGTTACCGTAAGCTCCGGCGTCCGCATGGATAGGATAACGCATATTCTTCGCTGTTACCTTTATGTTTTTGATATAGCAGCCATCGCAATTCCACCAGAACGTGGAGGATGCCGCCATGTCGGTGTCGCTGACGCTCGCTTGTTCCTCGCCCTTAATCCATGCCGTGTCCTTGCTCTCTCCTTCCAGGCTCACGAACGGCTTCATGTACCAGCCCTTTTCGGTGTACTCGCCAGGTCCGATTAACAGCACGTAAGGCTTCCCCGCGCTGTTATCCGTGATCGCTGCAAGTGCTGCGGGGATGGTCGTATAAGCTCCGGTTCCGTCCTTCCGCACGGTAACGACCGTGATCTGCACGGACTCTACGCTCTTTTTGATGTAAGTCACGTTATCGCTGGATATGGCGCTGTTGGTTAGTTTATTCCCGTAGGGCTCGAATGCCGTTTGCACAGACCCGAGCTCAACCTGCTCCGTATCGAGGTTAACCAAACCCAAGCTAATCCGGATGTAGGCGCAGTTGCTTGGCGTGGCGAATGTCGTACCATTTGCCTGCCCGCTGATATAAACCTTATTCGCGTCGTAGTAGGCAAACTGAGAGCCGCTACGCTTGGTGTACGTTGTGTTTGGCAATACAGGAATATAGTCACTTGCCGCAAATGCGGCGTTCGTAGCCAAGACGCCATTCGTATAGTCCACGTACTTCCCTGTAGTTGCCATCAACTTATTGAACAGGTTCTTTCCTAGCAGACCTTCAATCGGAATAAACGCCATCTTCTCTTTGCCGATTGTACCGGTTAGAATGTTTGCGTTCTTCACCGCGTCGGTTTTCAGCAGGCCGTTATCGACTTTCGGCGCAAAGCTTTCGTATGTGGTCTTGGCTGTTCCGGCTTCAAATTGGACGATTGCTGCCTGCGAGTTCATCACGGTCAAGCGCACGAATGCCGCATTTGCGGGAGAGACCATGTTTACACCGGTCGTAGCGATCCCGCTAATATACGTTTTGCTGGAATCGTACCACGCCAATTGCTCGGATGTCCCGCTAATCGAATATGCCGTGTTCGACAGTACAGGAATATAGTTACTTGCCGAATAGTTGGCGGATGGGGAGAGGAGACCAGTCGCCCAGGCCACATAATTACCCGCTGTAACATCGGTTAGGTCAAACAGGTTTTTACTTGCAACGCCGACCACCATAGGCTTTTTAAGCTGACGCGGCACAACTGAATAGTCAGCCGGAATAGCGTTAATCGGCGCCGTGCCTGCGATTTGTTGAGCAAGTTCAGGCGTGATATCAGACTGGGAAATCTTTTTATTCTCCTGAACAGTCAGGCGCGAGGCATTCTCCGCTATAACCGCATTCGTAGCATCCAAGTCCGTTTGCTCCGCTTTGGCCTCGTCGATAGCGGTTATCTGCTCCGCTGTTTCCGCCAACTGCGCATTAACTCCCGAATACTCCGCGTTCAAACGGTCGCCCAACGTAGGGTACGTTTCGCCCGATACGCTCGCCCGCGCTGCCGCCGCTTCCGGTCCGCTATCCCCTGCGATTATCGCCTGCGAAAGTTCCGTCTTTACGGAGTCAACCGCTTCCTTAACGGTATTCGCTTCGGCAACCGCGCCGCTGTACGCAATATGCTCGGCAGCGTGCGCAGTCTCCGACGCTTTGTGCGCGGTAATATCGCCCTGCGCTGTCGTAATCCGCCCGTCGTGTGCGTCCAAGTCCGCCTCAATGTCCGCAAAGTTATCGTTATGCTTCGCAAGGTTCGCCAAGTCCAGCGCACCCGTTATTACGCGTCTTACAAATCCCATCCGCAATTACCCCCGTTAGTACAAATATTTATAGTAGAAAACGAACTCAATCCGCACATTCACGCTCGTGGCGCTAACCGTAAACTCCGTAATCCCCGGCTGCAGTAGCGGAAACACTCCGTTGCTCATCGCGTACGCGTTCGCACCGTTTTTCCTAACCGTTTGCTTGTCCGCAGCGCAGTCGATCTCAATCACATCATCTACGCCGGTAGTTCCCGTCAGCGTCACCGTTGACTCTCCGTCCGATAGCGATAAGTCCGTAAACGCGCCGGTTATCCGGATGAGCGGACCGACATCGTTCGAACCCGCGTTGTTAATCGTGAACGTCTGGCCGGACGCAGTAACAGCAACGCTATGATCCGTATAAAAGTAGCCCTCGCCGAACGAAAGCCCGTCGCCATACTCGTGAAGTTCCGTTGTCTGAGCGGATTGCGGCCACGGATCGTTCATCCGCAAGCTAACGTCAATCAAGCGCGATCCCGTCTCGCCAAGCGCCAGCGTCCCCGCGTATACACAGCGCCATTTTTTGTCCGGCATATCGCTAAACTCAAGCGCAATCTCACCGCGCCGTCCGAATGTGCGCGCTAGTGACGCAACTGCTGCGTTAAACTCCGCGCCGCTAACCGTTATCTCAAACGTGAGCCCGACCGTTCGCGGCCCGTAACTTCCGCCGAAGTCAACCACGCCGTCCCTGCCCGCTAGTTTCAGCGTATTGTCGTCAGTCTCCGGTAAAACAGGAAGACGACGCTCAAATAGCGCCGCCCCCAACGTTGACATCCATATTCCGTTAACACTTACGTCAATCAACCGATTTTCACCCCCGCAGATTGGATTCGTGACAATGCGCGCGTCCGTTCGTCATAAAACGTAGCAATATCAGCCTTGTCCGCGAGCGTCACTTCGTCTACGCCAAGGTCGATATTCTGCGTAATGTACGTCGGTGCAGCCGGTTCCCTCGACGCTAATCGCGTGGCATGTCCGGACAGTACGTCGAATAAGGCCGCCTGCTGCTGCGGATTCAGTACGATTTCGCCGGCGTGAGCGATAACGGGAACCGCCGATCCGTACGCACCCTGAACGACGCCACCGTCTGCAAAATGCTGCAGCTTCTCTCCGGTATCCTGCGTCACGCCGTACTTAATACGCAGCTCCTTATTACGGGCGGCCAAGCGCTCCATCTCCGCCTTGTCACCGCGAGCTTTCGCCGCATTGTACGCGTCCTTGTTCGCGTTATATTCCGCAAGGTCTAGCGCTTCCTGCGCCTCGGCCCGCGCTGCGGTAACTGACGCCATCTTTGCGTTGTACTCCGTGACGAACGTGTCAAGCTCGCTAAGAATTTCGGCATTAGCGCCAGCTGCGGACGATACCCGGAACGCTGCGATACCGGCCTCGACCGTTTTGATATCGCCTGAGTACGATTCGAACGATTGAAGTAGCGCGTCGTACTGCGCCTCTTTCTCCGTTTTCTCCTTATCGAACGCAGCCTCTTGCGCATCCCGCTCTTTTTCGAGCGCGGACTTTTGCGATTCAAGCTCCCGTTTACGGAGATCGCGTTCGTGGTCGAGTACGAGTTTATCGCGGTCTTTGATTGCCTGTTCGCGCTCGGCTATTCCTTCGGGGCCGACAGCGCTGGCGAGTTCCGCGATTCGAGCGTTCTTCTCCGCAAGTTGCGTTTCGTAGTCGGCGTCCGAGTTGAGTTCGGCCTCTTTCGCGAGCAGGTCGTCGATAGCGTCAATCTTCGCTTTCTGCTCCGCAACGTATGCGTCCTTACGCGCTTCGATAGCGTCGAGGTCCGCCTTCTTCGCCTTCTCGATCGCTTCCTTTTCCGCGTCTAAAAGGGACTCTGCGAGTTCGACCGTTTTTTCCGTTAGGTCCTTACGTGCTGCATACAACTCTTCGTCAGCCTGCGCGTAATGCTCCGAATCCTTAGAGTAACGGTCGCGAACGCGGGTCCAAGTCGTAATCTTCATTTGCGCGATTTCAGCCTCGGATTTGCCAGCGGCAGACATGCGGCGTTCTTCTGCGTCGATCCATTTCGCGGAGGCTTCGTACTGAGTCTGCGCTTCCTTTTCCTGCGCGTCCGCTACGGCTTTGCGTGACTCCCGCACCTTCTCGTCCGCTGCCTTGTATTGGTCGGAGTCCTTTTTATACCGGTCACGTAGGCGGGTCCAAGACGCGAGCTTCGTCTGTGCGATCTGGAGTTCGGTCTTACCGCTGTCCTCCATGCGATTCTCCTCCGCTTCGATCCACTTTGCCGAGAAGTCATAGCGCGATTGGACGCTGTCTTCCTGCAGCTTCTTGATTTGAAGCGTCAGTGTTCGCGCATCGTCAACGGACTCTTTGAGGAATTGTGCGTGTTTCTTCCGCAGTTCTTCATATTTCTTTATCTGCGCATCAGCGGATAAATCGTAAAACTCCGATTGGAACTGTACCGTTTTAAGATCGGCTTCGTACGCGGCCTTACGCGCTTCGGCTGCGAGCTCTTCCGGCGTCTTACCCGTTTTGGGCTTCGTTGTTCTCTGCTTTTTCGGCTTCGATAGGTCAACGCCGGAACCGGTCGTTCTGCCGGAAAATGCGTCCAAGTTTCCGCTTGTTAACGCGGACTTCTGCGCTTCCAGTTCGTTAAGCGCCGACTGTACCTGGTTTTGTTCCGGATAGAGAGCGTTAAGACGCTGCTGGCCCCGCGCGTATACTTTCTCCGACGCGAGCGAGTCCGGATCGGTTAGCGCTGAGCTTCCAGACGCGCTAATAACGGCGTTCATCGTTTTGAGCAGCGCTTGATAGTTCGCAATTTGCGCCTCGATAGCGGCCTTCTGCGCTTTCGTCGTACGTTCCATCTGCTCTATGCGTGCCTTTTCGACTTTAAGCGTACCATCGAGTAAGCTGCGTTCGGCATTCGCCTGTGTCTCCGCTAGGCTGATGTTCGTAATGCGCTTGTTACCTTCTTCGTCCATTACCGTGTGCAATCCGGGATACTGCTTGATTAACGCTGCAGTAGCGGCTTGTAGTTGTTCTTTTTGACCGACGTCGAGTTTCTGCGCATTAGAGAGCTTCTTATACGTAGCGATGTTCGATTCAATCGAGGTTAACCGTTCGTTACTCGCGGCTGCTGCCTGCAAATTAGCGCGTTCTTCCTGCAGTAGCGCCGGAACCGAATCGTTAATCGCTTTGTTCATCTTCGCAATCCCGCCCGCTGCGTCCTCGCCGCTCGCGTAACCTAAATCGCGCAGTCTCTTGTCTGCAGCGTCGAGCTCATCGTTCAGCTTCGAGAGTTCCGCAGCTCCGGCCCGCCAGTCCTTTCCGGTATTTCCGCCTTTCAGGTTCGCAATCCTCCGCTCGATCGCTTCACGGTCGCGTAGCGCCTGCGTAGTTTCTTCGATTCTGCCGCGCAAGTCTTCGAGGTCGCCAGTTGTTCGCGTTAACGGCGACTTACTAAGCGCGTCGTTCAGAGACGTTTGTGCTGCCGCAAAGTCTTCAGCAGCCTTCTTCGTTTCGGCGTATTTGCCTGCGAGCGCTGCCGCTGCGGTAGCTAACGCCCCTATAGCGATTGAGATCGCGCCAATAATCGGGATGCTTGCGGTAAATGCGGTCATGCCAGCGGCCGCAGCTACAGATGACGCCTTAATCGCATCAAGCGCAACCTTTAGCGCCACTATACCGGCGGCTGCCCCCGCTACTAGCGGAGTTACCGTTGTAAACGCAATAATTGCGCCCTGCATCGGCGTATTCAGATTCGTAAATCCGTTGATTAGGCCCGTAAGCTGCTCCGCAACCAACCGGACAGCCGGCGCAAACTTATCGCCTACCGTAATTCCGGCGGATTCAAGTGCGGACTGCATTTCGTTAATCGCGCCTTTGAGCGTATCCATTTGCGTTCCTGCGACTTGTTCTGCGGTTCCGCCTGCGTTTCGAAGCGAAGCGGTGTACGATTCGAGCGTTGACTGTCCGTTCGAAATTAGCGTTAAGAATCCGCTTGCCGCCTCTTGGCCGACGAGCGTTGCGGCGACGTCCGCTTGCTGCGCTTGAGTCAGACGGGCGAAGGCCCCTTGCATTTGACCGATTATCTGCGCGAATGGGAGAACGTTTCCGGCGCTGTCTTGGATTGATACGCCGAGCTTATCCATATAGAACGCGGCTTCTTCGGACGGAGACGCGAGTTGTAGCAAGATGGCGCGGAGCGATGTGCCCGCTTGCTCACCGCGAATACCTGCGTTCGAGAGCGCTTCGACAGATGCGGTAGCTTCTTCTACGGAGAGGCCCATGTTTGCCGCAACCGGCGCAACGTACTTCATCGCCATCCCCAGGTCCGTTATATCTGCGTTAGAATCAATGGACGCTTTCGCCAATACGTCGACTACTCTCCCGGTTTCTTCCGTCTCCAAGCGAAATCCGTTTAGTACACTCGCTGCGATACTGGCCGTCGTCGCAAGGTCCATTTGACCAGCGGCAGCTAACGACAGTACGCCAGGCAGCGCCGTCATAACGTCATTCGTTTTAAATCCCGCTTGTGCTAAGAGAGCCTGTGCATCTGCCGCCTGCGAAGCGCTAAATACCGTTGACGCTCCGAGTTGTATCGCCTGCTCACGTAGCCGCTCGAACTCTGCTCCGGTCGCCTGCGTAATCGCCTTGACCTTCGCCATCGCCTGCTCGAACGATGCCGCTGTCTGAACGGACTTCGTAATAATCGCCGCCATCGCAACGGCCAGTCCGATATAGGCCGCACCTAGCGCCTTGACCTCGTTCGCTGTCCGGTGTGTGGATAGCGCGTTCTTCTCGATCTCCTTCGCTACCTTATCGATTTCCGCTGAGCTTGCGCCAAGCTTACGCATCTCGTCCGTAACGGCTGCGATCTGTTTCCGGAGTAACTCTGGATTCGACCGGCGGAGAGCATCGTTAATTCGCGTAATCTGAGCGGAAGATGCGCCGACGTCTTTCAGCGCCATATTAAGGCCCATGAACGACGCTTCCGCCTGGTGCGCAGAGTGGCCGAGTTCTGACGCCTTCTTCTTCGCCTGCTCTACGCCGGCTGTGTATTGCGAGATATCGGCGGTTATGACCGCCCTAATGCCGGCGACTTCTGTTGCTGCGGTATCTATCGTAATCACCTCTCCGGGCAAAAATAAAAGCGCCCGTTAAAGGCGCTATATTCCGAGCTTCATTTTCATTTTCATGCGTTCAAATCCCGTCTTATCGAACGCAGGCTTATCCGGCACCTCACCGTATCCGGCCCGCTGTTGCAGAGTTCCCGTATACTTTCGGAAGTCCTCAACGTTGGTCGTTTGCGCCATCACCGCGTTATTCAAGTCCGCGAGTTGTCGCTGCGCGTTAAAGCGGTCGGCTGCGTCAATCACATCGAGGATGTCCATGACGTAATAGCCACGCTCAAATTCGATCTGCGTTTTGCCGAGCTTAATTGCGGCGTCTATAAAAAACTGCTCCGCTGTTACGCCGCGCCCTGTTCCGCCGCTTCCGCTGCTTTCGGTATTCCCAGGCCCAGGACGCTTTGCGCGTTTTTTAACATTTCCCCGAAGTTGTTTACTTTAGTTACCGCAGTCAGGTACGCCAAAATCTCGTCAACGGACGCGTTCTCGTCGACCCATTCCGCGTCAATCCCCGTTAGCACCGAGATAATGCGCGTAAAATCGTCGAGCGACTGTTCCAACGCGACGAGCGCAAATCCGACACGCTGCTCCGCAGGTGCTGTCATTACGCTAATCAACAGTTGCGGCAATGTTTGGATTGCGCCAAAAAGCTCCCGCCACTGTGCGATCACAATCTTGCGCACCTGCACCGTTTTAGGCTGCGCGCTGCCTTCGCCGAAGATAACCGTACCGGGTAACGCAGGTGTCGGAATTACCGCTTTTTCCGTGCGCTTAAATAGCTGCATTCTTATCGCTCCTTATCGTGTAAATAAAGAAGGCGGACCGAAGCCCGCCCGTTAAATTACGGTGTTGCTGTAACCGTCTCGTCACCGAGGATAGCTACGATATCGTCAGCGTCCGGAGTCGACCGGAGCGTAACGTTGGTGATGCGTTCGTTCTCGTTGTTGTACGAATACGACAGGTCCGTTTCCGGATACGCGAGCGGCAAAGTTACCCAATAGTTAGCGTCCGTCTTGTGCGCAATCGGCTTGATGATCGCTTTCTTAGCGGAGTCCAGCAGGTTCAGACCGACGCCAGTCTTAACGATAATCTTCGTATCGGTTCCGTCCGTTACGGCTTCCGCGCCGACCATGATCTTCGGAATCGTGGGGAGATCGTATTCACCGAACGGAATCGTTACGCTGACGTTCCGGCCTGTGACGCGCTTGCCTACGACAGTCTCTCCGGTTTGGTCCGTACGCTGCTCGCGGTACGCCGTTTCGGTCGTCAGGACTACGCCGCCGATCGTAGTTTCGAACGTTACCATGTCTACGCCTGTTCCGAACTCGACGATTGCCGGTCCAAGCTCGATCTTCTCGATATTTTGAGCCAATTTTATTTCCCCCTTTGGAATGTAAAAAGGCCGCCCGTAATCGGACAGCCCCGAATGAATCGTTATTAAATTGTCGTTAAAGTAAAATTGAGCGAATACATTGACCGCGCGCTTTCGTCCTTGCCGAGATACCACGGCGCGCTCTGTTCGGCAACGCATTTGACAACGCGCTGCGTCCCGATTATAAACTCGGCCTTACCGTGCAGCGCCGCATAAATCGCGTTAGCCTTCGTTTCCGCCGTCAAAGCCGACTTAGCACGCAATACGACCTGAATCGACGGGTAGGATTTCGGCGTCCATTCGCTCGGCGCGTCGCCTCCGTTGATTCGCGTATATGCGCAGTCGTCCGGATTAGCTGCGCTGAACTCAAGCCCAACGAAGGTGAATCCGGGAATCAGCACGCGAAGCAGCGCATTAGTGTCCGCTATGGTGATCGTGACCGCCACCTCCCCGCTTCATGCCGGCTATAAGCATCCGCCGGTAAAGTTTCGCGTTAACCTTGAGTGGGCGCGATAAGAATTTCGGACGAGTACCGGGCGTAGTTGGACTCTTGTATTCGCCCATTTCGTGGACACGGAGCGCGTAGTTGTACCGCTCTCCCTTCGCATCCGTCTCCGTCGCGCTGTAATAAACTTCGCCTGTTACCGTATCGCCGTCGACCATTACCTCTGCCCCGGCCGTTGTGCGCAAGGTGCTCGACTTGAGCGGAGCCTCATCACGCGAGACCGCTAGTAAATGGTCGGTAGCGTCGTGCATTCCGGAAATAGCGCCCGCCAGCATTTCCGCTTTGGACACGTCCAGCCCTTTCGTAAACGCGCTAATGTCAAATTCGAAACTGTTCGCCATTACACGCTCACCTCCGTTAAGATCGGCCGACCGCTGAAATCCCGTATCACGCTAATCGTCAATGGATCGTAGGTCGTCACCGTGCCTAACTCGTTGGTAAACGTAAGGCGGTCGTTAATCGAAATGTCCGCGAGTTTATCGAAAAGGAATGCGCCAACGCTGACGACTTCCTCCCCGTTGCGGTTGCGTACGAGTTTAACGCCCTCATCAAAGCGGCAGGCCAGCGAGTAGTCGGCGCCGTATTGCGGCTCGTTATAGTCCGGGTCGTTTCCGGTAAACGGCGAGATAACGGCGGTCTGATGCATCGGTATGAACGCCATTTACATCACCGTCCATTTAACGCCGCGCTTCGAAAGTGTGACGCCGTTCTCCGCGCCGATAAGGTCGATCGCAGCCTGCGGAACAAAGCGCCGCGTGCTTCCGCCCGGTCCCGTAACTGCGCTGTCCTTGAAGTTAACGGATACCTTTCCGCCGACCGACGTTGAGATAACGCCTTTTTGCGCTATGCCCGTCGTATCGCTATAAACCGCTGCCAGCACGTTCGCAAATTCGTATACAGCCGCGTCTGGTATCATATATTGCGAGTAGTACCGAGCGAGATCGCGAGATGCGACGTTTACTATTCGTAGTTTTTTCGCCTCGTCAGCGCTCGTCCAATCGTCAATATCGATACAGTTTGCGGTGATATACGTGTTTGCGTCCTCTACCGTTACAGCCATCCGTTAACACCTCCGTTTATTTTTCGGAGGTCTTCGCGGCAGCCGGCTTGCGTTGTTTAGGCGCGGGCTGTACCGTTTCCTCCGTTTTAATTGCGTCTGTCAAGCGGTCAAGTACCGCAATCTCTTCCGGCGTTGTCGCTTCGTAAACTCCCGCGCTGAACTTGCGTTCCTCGCCAGCGACATAGAACGAAAGCTCCGCGTACCGGGACGTATATTTTGCCATCGTAAACCCTCCGTCATATAACGGGAGCCTGCGCTAACAGGCTCCGCTTAGTTGCGGTCGGCTTACGCCAAACCTTTGATGCGTGCGTGCGCTTGTTCTTGGTGCAGTTCGAGCGTGAATTCTCCAACGAGCATTCCTTGATAATAATCGCCCTTCTTGCCGAGATACTCATGCTGAAACTCGCGGCCAGTCAGCGGGCGGATTCTCGCGCGATTCTTGTCCAAGATGAGCACTTCTTTCGAATCCAGGTTGTCATTAATGGAAACCGGGAACTGGCCGAAGTCCGTAGTCAGACGGGAGACGATCGTACCGCGTCTTTCGTCAGCCTGGTCGATTGTAACCTTTTCGTCGCTGAACGAGGATACTACACGTTTTTGCTTGGCCGGTACAACAATCTCGTAGTTGCCGCCGGTAGCAAATCCGCCCTTTTCGTAGATCGACTGCAGGCTGTCGTTAATCATATTGAGAGTCAGCGCAGCACCGGCAGCGTCCTTAACGTTAGTCGAAATCAAGCTGCGTACGCCGGCCATCTGACGAACAGCGCCATTTTCGTACTTGATGCCGTTAATCAACGCCTTTTCCAGTTGCAGCGCGAGTTCAAGCTGTTTCTTCGCTTGCTCATACGCGTAAATATCGGAGATGCCGTAATTGGCAACGGCTGCCGCAGTACCGGTAACTTCGACGGTATCCGTAAAGATTTGCGTGATATTGGACTTACGTACGCGTTGTTTGTAACGGGCAGCAATCGCGTCCGCGCCCTCTACGCCTTCCGTGAACTGGAACTCGACGACGGCTCCGTTCGCTACGGCTGCAGCGGTAGTACCCGCGTATCCGCGCGTTACAGTCAGCGTTTTAGTTCCGGAATCGATAGCGGTAATCTTAACGAGTTCGTCGACGATCTTCGCAACGTCGTTTACGCGGAACGGTTCAACGGAAGCTACTACGATGGAAGTAGCGTCGATAAGCGCGGATGCGGTAGTTGTGGTTTCGGTCGCGAACATGGCGTCTTCGAACCAGTTGTGTTCGACCTGGTTAACTGCGCCAGCAAAGCCGAGCATCGCCAGCATAGGCGTTTGATACGGGTTCAGCATCAAAATCTGTTCTGTTACGGACTCCGGCTTGCCGATCAAGTCAGCGTTAAAAATCTTAGTCATTATTGATTTCCTCCGTTTAATTGGTTTTTGGCAAAACAAAAAGACGGCCCGATTGGGTCGCCTCAGTTAATTGGGTTATTGGATATTAAGCGTTGAGCTCGCGTTTCAGCTTCGTGTAACGTGCGATTGCATCCGGCGTCGGATTCTTCTCGGCCAGCGCTTTCGCTTCCGCGAGTATTTGGTCCTTCGTTTTGTCTTGCGGATCAGCACCGCCGCTCGGCTTACCGATCTCCTTCGGCTTCGTCTCAGCCACCAGGTACGGATTCGCATCGATCAGCGCCTTTACTGCGTCCTCTACTCCTTGCGGATTCCCTTCGTCATCGACCGTCACACCGCTCAAGTCCGCCAGTTTCAGCGCGGCAGCCAAACGGTCAGCCGGTACGTTGGCGTCACGGGCCAGTGCTTTAAACTCTGCGTTAACCAAACGTTGATTCGCTGCGGTAAGTGCGGCATTACCGCGTTCCTCCGCTTCCTGCGCCTTTCTCAGCGCTTCGGCTTTCTCGGCTTCTAAGCGTTCGGTAGCGGACATTTCCGCTTTCTGGCGCTCGGCTTCGGACTTTTCAAATTCGGACAACTTCGCTTTGATATCGTCGTAATCTGCGAATTTTTCCGTTTTCTTACGTTCGCGTGCGATTCGGTCCGCTACAATGCGGTCGAGTTCGTCCTGCGTAAACGTCTTTGGCGGGTCTTGCGGATCGGCTGGCGGCGTCGGCTCCGGATCAGACGGCGGATCGCCCTCCGCAAACAACTGCAGATTCAACGGATATCTATAACGTTCGTTATCGGTTTTCATAGCGTTTCTCCTTCCGCGTTTAAGCGCCGCGTAGCGCATAGTATCCGTAAAGTTTAGTGTCGTTCACGTCTGGACAGGCGTTCTATTGCGCCAATAACTGCGGATCACGTATCGGTGATAAAACATGAGAACACTTCGGATGAAACAGTTCGCGCCTTGAAATGTCGCCTACATACGGGTAATCTCCGGGGGCGTCCGGAGTCAGTTTAACAATCCGCCCCTCCCAATTTCGGCAGGCATCCGTAGCGCCGTGGCGTGATACACGCGCATAGTAGGCACCGCGTCCGACCGCCTCGTTAATCGTGGCCTCACGGTGCGCTGCGTTCATCTTCGTTCGCGATACCATTTCAACGTACACATCCGGCTTCCAGCGGCGTCCAGCGCTATCGATAATCCCGGTATCAATTGCGCTACCTAACGTCTGCCTCATCCGCTGCAGCATGTCCGCGTTTAACGTACGCTGACCGTTGACGCCCTTCGTTAGGTTAGCACGTAAGGATTCAGCGGTTGCCTGGCGTACGGCCTGTTTTACGCGGCGATCAACGTTCTGAGTGACCGCAAGTAAATCCGCCTGTGTATCCGCAACGGCTGCCGCTACAAACTCGCGATTGATCCGATTAAACTTCGCAATCTTCTCCGCTTCCGCTACCGTTTCCGCCGCGCCGATGTCTACGATTGCGCGGATAACTCCGTCGGTCGCCGCTTTGGGTACGTGCTTTTCCACCCATGCCGCCGACTCTGCGTTAAGCCCACGCAAAATAACCGCAACCTCGGCGAGTGCGGCCTTCGCATTAGCGCGGGAGATTCCGGTTAAGTCCAGGCGTGAAAGTTCGCCGGCTATCGCCAAAAGAGCGTCCTTGAACGCTTTAACGAGCAGGTTAACGTCGTAATCGTAGTCCGGGTCCGGAATAGGCGCGGCCATTACGCAGCGCCTCCGGTTGTTCCTCCGCCCGTATCGTTAAATACCGAAGCGTCGACCGTACCTATTGTCCGCTCCTCGTCTGCGTCAATACGCGTAATCATTTCGGACGCCATCGCTTCGTCAACGCCATCGAGCGTCTTAATGGCGTCCAGCACGGATTGCGTCGGCTTGCCGCCCGTCCGGATATTCGCAACTTCGGCCGCTTCTTTTTCGTCGATCGGGATGCCATCGCGCCAGTTGATACGCGGATAAACGGGCTCGTACGGCTCGAATCCGTCAACGCCTTTATTCGCGAAGTTTTCGAGCTGCATCGCGGTCCAAATAGCGTCACGGAGAGCGCGGTCGACGTGCGCCCTGATGCGGTTAACCTTCGCCAAGATCGGCATAAATCGCGCTTTGATTGCGCCGCTGTCCGTGTGCGATGTGCCGGTTCCACCTTTATCGTTGGCGAGCGTGGTCCCGAACAGCCATTGCGGAGTTTCCGACATTTGGTACACGAGGCCGAGCAGAATGTCGAGCTCCTGAAACGCGCTGTTGAGCTGGCCTTCCCACGTCATGTATCCAGGTGTGGGGCCGTCCTTATCAACGGGTATATACCGCCCGCCTCCGCGAACCGTATCCCCCTCGTCGATATCGTCAGGTCCGTACATCCAAGGATCGCTGTGCTTAAAAAGTATTAGATCAATTTGCACCAGCCTCTCGTTAATCGCGCTCAATACGCTTTCCAGCTTCTCTACGCCGTTAATCCCTTCCCAACGGTCATCGACGCTCTTGTACGGAATGTGCCGGATAAGCAGCTCGGGCGTTCCCGTTTCCACTACGTCAACCTCGCGGCCGGTTGCGACCTGCTCCCCGATCGTGTACGTTGAAATCGGCACGCCCCATTCGGTATCAACGTGGCCCTCCGAAAGCTTATAGCGCTCGTACACGATATAGCCCGGTATGTACCGCTCGACTACGAGATAAGGCACGTACGACTCCGCTTTACCGTAAATCCACCGTACAACTTTTCCGCCGGGCTCTTCGACCCAATCGACCCACGCTACGTTAATAGCGCGGAATTTCTTACGCGAGCCGCTCGACAACTCCGGAAATACGATATTCGCCGGGACCGCTTCAATAATCGGCTCAGGGCGCGTTTCAGGTGCGGTCAGGCCGAGTTCCTCCGCAAGTGCTTCCGTTTCGCTGACGTCGGCCCGCGTCGCGTAATACGCCTTGATGAACGAGTCGCCGCGATAGCCGCCGCCGATAACGAGTTCGTGCGTCATTTGCGTTAAGTCGTTTTCCTCAACAATCGAGTCGAGGCGTTCCTGTTCGCGTGACCCCGGCCCTTTTCCGCTCTCGTACGTCGGGGGCTCTCCGGTCAGCAAGTCCGCCGGCTTCGTCAGCAAAATATCCATCAAGTTAACCGCGATGAATAACGTTTTGAGCTGCGCAGCGTGCGGCGTATCTTTCAGCAGCGACGAGGCCCGTTCGTATATTTCCGGATGCCGTCCGTCGAATATCGTGCGGCCGCGCTTATAGCGGGCCAGGCGCGGAATATGTGAAGGCGGAGGGTAGATACCGCCCGTTTCGAATAACTTCGCCAAATCTGCGTTCCTCCTTTGCGTTTATTAGGCCCATGCGGGCTTATTGCGGACTCTCCGTCTCGCCTTGGCTACGTTCTCGACAGAAAGCTGCAGAGCATCACAGGAATCCACATAATCACCGTGCGGATATTGCGCGAGTTGATCGATAAGCATCGTATGTCCGGCGTTGAGGATTAGCGTTTTGTTATGAAAAAGAGGCTCTAACGATTCAATCCGCTCCTCCTTCGAGGATTTATAGGATTTGATATCGTTGAGCCTCGTTCTGTAAATGCCTTCGGTCCTCATGCGCTCCTGTAGTTGCCGGTAAAATTCGTGCTGCGCGTTTATCGTTTCTACCGAGAATACCGCGTGCTTAAACTCGCGCATCTTCTCGATGATTAAGTCGATATATTTATGCGGCTGCTCTTTCGACGCGTATTCGTCCAAGACAAAAATATGTCCGGTCTTTTCGTGACGGCCGACCGTAATCACCGCGTTGTAACAGGACCGCGCGTTCTTCCCTTGCGCAATATCCCACGCACCTGATACCGTTAAGTCTTCGACCGGTATGCGTAGGTCTTCGTACCGGATATATCGGTGTCCACCTTCGTATTCAAACCGATAGTAGCCGTACGTGTCCGGGAAGAAGAATTGCTCGTCTTCGCTGAACGCCAGGTTTCGAAATTCGCTATTATAAGCGCGCGTACCCATGTTAACCTTTTCGTGCATGAGCGCACGATAGGTCCAGCGCCAAGGCCACGCCAGTTCGACGCCAGCTTCGAGCGCTTCCCTGTTCTCCGCGTAGAATGTGTCGGCCTCCGCCATGTCTTCGCAGCGTGCGTATATTTCGCAATACTGCTCCCAAAGTTGCGGATTTTCCGGCTCCGATACGACCGCACCGTGAAATGACGATTCAAAGTCGCGGCGCTTGAGAACGTGATTAAGCAGGCCGGTCGCGCTAACCATCGTTCCGACGAGTATAATTGCGGTCGCTTTCGTTCCGATCGGAACCACTACGGAGTTGAACCAGTGAATCAACTTCTCGCGCGCTTCCTTCGTGCCTTCGTTATTTTGCGAGGATGGATCGTCGACGATAACGAGGTCTGGACGGTAGGAGCCGTGACGCTTACCGCGTAATTGTTTACCAGACGATGACGCTTCGACTAACGTTCCGGACAGCGTGATGAACGCCTCTTCATTGTCCTTCTCGTTTTGATTATTACGCTCGTGGAGGAGCGGCCCGAAGTCAGCGCGCAGCTTTTCGTTAAACTTGAGTTGCTTGTTAATCCAGCCGATTAGCTTTTTTGATAGCGTGTCGGTTTCCGATATCTCAAGGATATAGCGCCGTTTACGGTACACGACCTGGTGCAACGGGAAGCTATTCGAGAACATGCCGGATTTACTGTGTCCCCGCGCTGCCGCTATCGCAAGCCGGGCGTTACGCTCAACGTGGTCAACGTGATTACACAGCGCAAAGAACTCCGCATGTATCGGCGCTATATTGTCGAGTGTATCGTGTAGCGTGCCGTCCTCTCCGTGCCGTACGATATTGTCCTCGTTCTCCGGGTTGCCAGCGTCCGACAGGTATTCGTACGTAAAGTAAGCGACGTCATCCTCTGCGCGGTCAATGCGCCGCAAGCGCCGTAGTTCCGCGATATCCGCCCGCAATGACTCTTCGTGATACGTTGTCGCGCGGTCAGTACGTACGAGCTCACGTAGTTTCTTAGCGCGTTCCGATACGAGTTTGATGCGCTCGGCACGCGCCGGCTTATCGAGCCATTCTTCGGCTACCCATGCGATGCGAACGCACCTCCTTCGTTAATTTTCCGGTGTCTCTCCGAGTAGTTCGTCGAGCTCGTCAAGTTCAGCCGCCAGTTCTTCGTTTGACCGGGCGCTGCCCGCATCCTTCGTTTCGACCGCGACTTGCTGCGTAATAAGGCCGAATCTGCGGAAGAAAAGGTCAATCGCCTTAATCGACGGTTGCTGTCCGTCAATAGCGCGCATGAGTTGGCGGTATACCTTCGCACGGTCAGCCGCTAAAAAGTCATCCGCGAGATAGTTGACGTAATCGATAAAGGCGCGCTTTTGCGTCCGCCATTGGTGCAGCGTTTTACGAGATACGCCGATATCAGCCGCGATCTCATCGAATGTCATGCGGTCATCCTCCGCAGCAAACTCGCGTTCAACGCACAATAGCGCGGCCTTGATTTGGCGACCGTCTAAACGCGATTCGAGAGCGGCCTTTCGTTTGTCCGACATTTGCGTTCCTCCTTCGTTGATTTTTAACGTGAAATTAGCGCCTTGCGTACGTGGGAGTACGAATAGTCCCAGAACGTACGAAACGCGCTAATTTGACGGTGATTTACGGCAGAAATACGGAGCGTGAGCGGTGGGGCTCCGTTACTGCCCGAGTTAAAAAATTTGTACGCAAATTCTGAACGGCAGTCGGGGCGTTATCACTGTACCGCTTGGGGGCGGCACCGTACTAAAGCAGGCGTTTATAACGTTCCAAAAACGAGCGTATAAGCAACGAAAATAAACACGCCTAATTAGCGTGTCATCGCGCACTATAACCGTTTCAATACCCGTATCAATATATACGTTGCATTCCCATACGTGTTTATGATACGATGCATTTACGGAGGCGATACATAATGAAGATCGGATACGCGCGGGTATCAACCGCTGACCAATCGTTAGGTATGCAAATAGATGCGTTGACTGCTGCCGGATGTGAACGCATCTATACGGAGAAAGCGTCAGGCTCAAAAGACGATCGCGTAGAACTAGCGCGTGTAATGGACTTACTGCGAGCCGGCGACATGCTTGTCGTATATAAACTCGACCGACTAGCGCGCTCAACCGTTAAGCTAATATCAACGCTAGATGAGATACAAAGGCGCGGTGCCGAGTTCGTCAGCCTCAACGATAATATCGATACATCTACCGCTGTAGGACGCGCGTTCTTCGGTATGCTCGCTGTATTCGCCGAGTTCGAGCGCAATGTAATCGTAGAACGTACTCGCGCCGGCCTAGCCGCCAGTAGAGCACGCGGCCGTAACGGTGGACGCCCGAAGACGGACCGCAAGAAGGTAGCGCAAGCCGTTAAGCTGTACGATACTCAAGCGCACACAGTAACGGAGATAACGGAAATGACCGGCGTGACAAAGGCTACGTTATATAGAGCGTTGAAGGAGCGTCAATAAGGCGCTCTTTTCTATGACCCCGTGAGTTTCCGAAGGGCGTCCGGCCGGAGCCGCCAGCAGCCGTTAGCTACTTACTCGTTACCGAACGGAACCCCAACGCTGCTATCCGCTTAATCGCGTTCCTTCTAATAATGCGCAAGTATAAACGCTATACTTATTGACTACGTTACATTGACGCTTTCTATCGCTGTGTATTAGCGTTCATGTACGTGACTCTAACGTTTATACTTCCGCGCTATTAAAGCGCCGCTCTCACGCTCAGGCACAGCGTAAGAACGACGCATGTTATCGTTATCCTCTAACGTCGTATTGTGCGCTGCTAGGTAGCGTCGACACATACGGATTAATACGCCCATCTGCGCATGTAATCTCCGGTTTAAACGGAGGCCACTGCGGAACAGGAGCGTACTTAACGCGTTCCTCTCCGTTTACCTTCCGTATCAACTCCGCTATCTCTTGCGGAGTACCTTCCGCTTCTATTTCCATTAACGCTCCAATAACGTTAATCTTCGCTTTCATTAGCGCTATCCCTCCGCTCTACTGCGTAGCTACTTAACGTTCGCTACCGCTATACCCAACCGCCGAAACCGTTTCTAAACGCGTAAACTAACGTCCAATATAACGGAGGACATGCGAGAATAAGCGCTATAGCTAACGGGTCTGTCTCACGCCTAAATACGTAAATGTTATGCGTAGCTCCTCCGATACCTAACGCAACCCATACGCATAAGAATACGAATAACATTACGCGTTCCTCCGTTTCTTTATCTGCGCTATTCTTTGTGTTTGCCTACATGAGATACTTCGAGGAATATGCTTCATGTATCTTGCAGACAAAGGTTTAGGTCAAGTGCTGATTCAGCCTGGCGGCTTCATCCCTTGTCGCTGCCGCGCCTTCGGAACATGCTGCTTAACCGCGACAATCTTTTGCTAAATGAATAGCGCGATAAGGTATGGTACACAAGGCCGGGTTTTGGCCGAAGTGTTCGAGGCGACTTTCCTCGATTTATCTCTTACCGCGCTTAAACTCCGTTATCAAAGACTAAGAATAAATTCCTAAACCAAAACCTAGAAAACAGCCGAAAACCTGCGATATACGCCGTTTTTCTCACGTATACACCGTTTTTCGCGTGTTCACGTTTTTACCGATAGACGGCCGATTTTGTTCGCGTTTTTACCGATAGTTTTACGCTGACCTCTTCGCGAAGTTATTCCGGATGGAAAACATCTCGCGCAGGGTGGCGTCAGGCTGCCCGCTCTTACGGTAGAACACGAACGGATTAATCTTGTAGTAGCGCGCGTTTCCGTAAATCACTTCCGCGAATACGTACTGGTCGCCAAAGCGGAGGTTCCGCAGCTTCGTATAAACGGACTTAGCGGTAACGCCCGTCAGCGCTGCGATGTCCTCTTTCGTCAGCGGCACCGTATTTTCTACGTCTCGCTCGAATGGATTCGCGCATATCGTATTCGTTTCGAGGTGGATGTGTCGCAGGAGTTTGTACACGAATCCGAGGTCCTTAGCGTTAACCTCCGAATACAGCTCCTTAACCTTCGCTACGAACGTTTTAACGACCGCCGTATTATCCGTTTTACCCTGGAAATGATAACGTGGATTCAACCGGTACTTGTCGCCGGCCTCGTGAATAACGCCGGCCTCCGTCATTTCCTTGAGGAAGTGGTGCAGCGTAGTCCGGCCGATCTTGAGCGTGCGCATCATGTCGTCGCGGCTCATCGCGGTCTTGTTCGGATTCTCAAGAATCGCGTCATAATTGACGAAGCATTGCAAATAAAGAAGGTACCCGCAATGTTTATCGGATACCCTTTCGATAACTTCGTCGATATTGTGCATTTGCGTGACGGTAAATTCCGGTCCGCGTCCGTTCTGTCTCGCTTGAATGCGTCGGTACTCTTCGCGCTGTGCTGCGCTCGTAATCCGGTCCCCGTCCGCAAGGATAGCGGTTCTATCAAATAGTTCGCCCGTTTCCGGGTCCATTAGCGGTTTGTATTCGGCCACTAGCAGGCACCTCCGGACAGTGTCAGTCTACGTCTATATAACGCCCGGCGCTCTGCGGTTCGTTGGATGTTACGGTCAAGCTCTCTCAGTTGGCGCAATAGCTCTACCCACTCAAATCGAACAACTCGCTCGTCGTGGTACTCGTCCTCTTTAAACCTGTCAAATTCATCTATTTCAATCATCAACCATTGTCTTTCTTCTTCGAGTTGGTGTAGTTTATCCTCAATCCGCTCAAGTTGCTCGGACACCTCTACTGTGTGCTCAGTGAAGAACATTTTATCGCGGTTATACTTTGGGCGGAGGTCATTAATTAAGTGCGTCTCGTACACGTCCACGTAGAACATGTTAGCAGCACAGTATAGCGTCACATCTACAATTTCCCTATAAAAACGGATCGAGTCGCCTTTGCCGTGTGTATGTTCAAAAACACGACGCCCAAGGGAAGAGCTTTTTCCCACATATAGGCATTCTCTTTGAGCACCCCAAAGTACGTAGACACCGGATACGTTAATAAATGTCCTACGATTCTCCAAAAACTCTGAAATCGAATGCTCTTCACTTTCCGGCAACGTCACAATTACCCCCATGTTATCGCTCTCCTTTGCGTATTATCCGACGGATTGGCGGCTATTGGAGAAAGGAGTGTCGGAGTATCTCCCGTTCGGCCCGTCAGCCTATCCCCAATTTTTATCACCAATTCACCTATATAGCTTTGAGATTGCGCAAAATGCAACCTCATCCGTTCCCTACAACGCAAAAAAGACGCCATCTCCCGGAAGGAGCCTAGCGTCATCACCGCGAATATTTAACGTAATACAACCGCAGAAAGGACGGTTTATCGAACTATTTGCGGCAGCCCTAGCGCAAGCCCGCGTCACGGTCCGCGATCAAGACGGACGAATTACGGACTACGGAGGCCTGGCCGAAAAGTATACGCCGGATTACGTTAAGGTCGCCGGAACGTATTACTCACGCCGGCTACGATAAAAGAACGCGCAGCCTATACGTTAGGACTCCGCGCTCTTATCCGGTCATACCACCACATCGCCACGTCTACGCCAGCCCTTCGGCAGCGTCCGATCGCGCCGTTTTCTTCGCATAATGTCCGGGCTTGCCGGCATTGGCTCCCGCAGAACAACCGTATACTCAACGAAGAAGTATCCGTAGTCGAAATACGTGGTTATCGTCTTCATCCGCTCACCTCCTCCTCCGGTCTTAAATGCCACGCCTCAACATACGCAAGCCGGCCGCTCCCATCCACTATCACCGTTACCTTACGTCCACCCTTAACGCTGATCCGATAACCTACGCCATCCTCACGCCTGCCTGCGCTAATCTCCCGTAGTAAGTCCGCAGCCGTCGGCAGCCATTCGCGGTTAGTTAAGCGGTCAACCAGGCGCATGTTGGCGGGTAGAAGCGCAAGGCATTCGCTCAATTTGCGGCCGTTCAACGGTAAACGCGCTCCATGCGGCGCTCTATGTAGCCGACGACTATTACTCCCGTGATAAGTACGATAGCTCCGATAATCATTGCGCAGCCCTCCCTTCGAGCAACAACGCTAGCTCCACGTAATTGCCGGACGCTGTCTTAACGTAAAGGCGTCCGTTCTTGTAGCGTCCGGCTGCGAGCTTAGTGCGTTTGCATTTCATAGCGCATCCTCCTCCGCTAGTTCCAACGTGTAGTCAGCGAAGAAACAATCGCTACTCTCACCGGAATCGGTCGTTTCCCAACCGTCGGCCTCCATTATTCTACAGTGACGATCTAACTCTTCCGCGCTATCATACTCATACGTTACTGTTACAACTCGTCTTACACGTTTCATTTACGTTTGCCCCTTCCGTATTTAGTACGTAACTCGCGCATTGATTCGCGATTCAGCAGCTTGTACACGCGATTTCGGTACGAGTTAAGGCGGTAACGACGCCAGCCCCATGCGTCATAATTGCGGTCGGCGCGGAGACGGGCGCCGTATTCCGTGAGCTTGCGTTCGTAGTAGGCGAAGCGGTCAGCGACTGTTTTGCGGCGATTGATACGTAATCCCATCGTTTACGCCTCCGTTTGACTTGATACGCCAATTATACACAAGTGACTAATCACTAGTCAATATAGTTTGCGAAAAAATATTCACTTTTGTATAATAGTTACGTCAACGTCTACGTATTCGGAGGTGGTCCCGTTATGAAAATCCGCGTTACGCCCGCACTAGAACGCGCTCGCAAAGACGCCGGCCTCACGCAAGCGGAACTCGCGGAGAAAGCCGGCGTACCTCAAGCGGCCGTATCGCGCTTTGATCGCGCGTCACAGGGAAATTACGCTAACCTTATCGCGATCGCACGGGCGCTTAACGTGCCGGTCGAGGCGCTGTTTATTATCGAAGAGGTTGTGGATTAATCACGCGGCTTCCGGCAACTCGGCGGCCGTTTGCGTATAGTAGGCGTCAACAATCCGATCCTGCCACGTAAAGTCGAACGTACTAACCTCCGCGCCATCCCACGCTATTTCCGTGCCGGCTCCGAGCGTTAACTCGTTCCAGCGGTACGGCCCGTCAGCATACGTACGGCTCGCGTCGCGGTATCCGTCACATGTATCGTTAGCGTGCGAAAACATAAACGCGCTAACGTCCTTAACGCTATGCCATGACGGTATATGTGGATACAAGTTCGAGCGCATGAGATAGTCGTCCGTAAAGTCGCGGAGTAGGTCGTCAAGCTGCGTAAGGCCGTCGCCCCACCTATCCGTTGAACGCCCGGCCTTGTCGTAGCCAATATCCGTAACCTCCGCGAAGTAGGCCGGCGGTTGTCCCGCGAGAAACTTAGCGCCGAAATCCGTTATATCTTCGTAGCCGCCACGCTTAAAATTCGATCCCCAGCGTATTTCTGCGGAAGGAATCAGCGGAGTGCCGGGCGGTGCTTTACGTACGATGAGTATCTGCGTAGGAATAGTCGTACCTGTTAGCGCAAATGTTTCTCCGGGTAGGCCGATTGTAGCAACGTGCCAGCACGTATTATAGAGTAGCTGGCGGATTTTCTCCGCATAGTTGGCGTAGTTCAGCCCTTTCGGCAGCACGAACGCAATGTATCCGCCCGGCTTGGCCGCTTTAATAGCGAGCTCGATAAACGCGCACTCCGACTTCCCTTTAGCGCGGCCCTTCGTTATTCGCAGCGTCTCGAACACGTCCGGAAGCTCCGCTGCAGATACGTCGATACTCACACCATACGGAGGATTACCGATCACGTAATCGTAGTAACCGCGCCGGCTGTGAAGGAACGCGTCGCCCTGGGTAACGTTAGCGTGCGGATAAATTAGCGAGGTTACTTTCGCACTAGTCTCGTCGAGTTCAAGCGCAGTAATCTCCGCATCCTCCGGTATGTGTTCGATGAATACGCCAGAACCGCAACTCGGTTCAAGAAAACGGGAGCCCGGCGGAAATGAACCTCCGCTCAAGCCCCGTAATGCTTCCGTTATAAATCGCGCAACGTGTGTCGGAGTATAGAACGCGCCGCCAGCGTATGCGTTCGGAAGGAGCCCGCCCGTTGACGTATAATTCTCGCGGAGAAACTGAACGTCCTCCTCCGTGATTTCTTCGCGCGGCTTCGCTACGATCGCCATACTACGTACGTTTCCGTCCCATCGCTTACGGTCCGCTTTTCCCATTAAGCCGCCTCCCTTACGTCATCTTCCGCCGGCTCAACGGTTACCTCATTCACCGCACTCATATCGTCACGCCAACGCTGTCCGATTCCGCGACAATTAACGAACTCGGGCGCAAGCTCTCCGCCAGTATCACGCAGATTATACGTGACTTCCTTCCCCGGAGCGGTGTCTCGCTTATACTGCGCTGCCCGCTCCGCGTTGCGTATTTTTGCGCCCGTATCAACGCGATAATTTTCGTATGGAGTACGCCTGCGTTTTTCCGGAGCCCGGTAATCATTACCGTCAACTGCGTGTGATTCTGCGGCTGAGTCCGATGTCTCGCGGTCACGGCGGAGGTCAAGCTGGCGATCGGACATGAACGGGTACTCCGTGTGCGCAATCTTGTACGGGTTCTCGTCCGTAATCTCTTCGTATAAGAGAACGTCAGCCAACCGGTCGAGCAGCGCGGTATCGGCCGAGATTAGCGCCGGCCCTTCGCCGTTGCCACCGCGATCGAAGTATCGGCGTTGATTCTCCGCATTGAAATCGTTGTGTGCGAGCGTGTACACGTCGGATACCGCTTTGACAGCGAGCCTCCGACTGTGACGATCACGCAAGTCATACCCCCAATCTCCGTAATCAAACATAATCGGCGGCTCCCCTTCCGCCTTAAACAACGTCCGCATCAGCGTTTCCATTTCCGCCACGGCTGCCGCGAGTGCTTCGCGATAAGTTACATCAGGTTTCGTATCGATGACGTTAGTCATATAGTTAAGCCGCCTCCTCTTCCGTTGTCTCGTCATCGAGCGCATATTCAACCGTAATCTCTCCATATTCCCACCGCTTGTAGACCGCCGCTATCTTTTCGCAGGCTAGATCGTACGTTTTCGCAACGGCCTGGCGCGTAACGCACATGATGTCGGCCGCTTGCTGCTGCGTTAAGTCTGCGCCAGATACCCACGCGACTGTTTCCGCTTGTGCTTCGGTTAGGCCTGCGCTGTTGATTGCGCTGTACAGGTCGATAAGCGTGTCGACTGCGTTATAATCGCCGGTGAAGCGCGCGCTGCTTACGTGGTGCCGGTCGCGGAGAAGCTTTTTAACGCCGGCTGCGTCGTTGAGTGCGTATTTCACTTCGTATGTGCGTGCGCCTTTGTCTACGTCAATTTTTACGGAACCCATTACGCCACCTCCTTCGTGGTTAAATCAGCTAACCGCTTATTAGCGATTTCTACGTAGCCTGCGTCTGTTTCGAATCCGATAAAATTACGACTGCCTAACGTGGCGGCTACGGCGGTTGTTCCGGATCCCATAAACGGATCAACAACAGTATCACCGCTATCTGTATTAACGAGAATGACGCGGCTGACTAACTCCACGGGAAATTGGCAAGGGTGCTTAGTCTTTTCAGGGTGGTTATTTTTCACGTTACCAATTTCCCAAACGTCACCAGGATTCTTACCTAACGGATTGCCAGAAAGCTCGCCCTTACGGGGACCTTTATAGTGCCGTTTACCTGGGTACTTCTGAGGAACTCTTATCGCATCTAAGTTGAACTTGTACTCTTCCGTTTTTGTAAACCACAGAAGAGTCTCATGCCGCCCGGATAGGCGCTTACTACAATGTAGACCGTGGTTAAATGCCCATACAATTCGGTTACGAGGTATGAGCCCTTGATTTATAAACGAGGCAAACAATAAGCAGTCTAAAGGATACACTCTACCGTTAGCCACATAGTTTCCTAATTGAAAGACTACGGATCCAGAGGGTTTAACTATTCTTGCGGATTCTTTAATCACTTCCGAAATCCAGGAAATATAATAGTCAACCTCCCGCCGCTGCTCGTATTCTTTTCCGATGTTGTACGGAGGGCTCGTCACTACTAAATCGACGCAACCGTCCGGAATCCTCTGCATCCCTACGAGACAGTCCTCGTTATAAATCCGATTCAACTCGATAATAATCCGCCCCTCTTTCCGTATTTATGCGCCGGCCCCCCGCTATATGGACGGTGTCGTGCGAAGTGACCGCGCTTATTATGAATTTTTCTAACGTTGAAACTTGCGAATGTTACAGCGCAGTCCAGCGCTTACTCCGCGATCGTCCGCTCTAAACCTGTCTCCGCACGCACGTACTCGTCCTCACAACGCCCGTCATGCGTCTTGTCACCGTTAGCGTACGTCGTTACCGGCTCGCCTGCGTAAATCTCCCCGCCGCACCAGGCGCAATAAGCGGATACTCGCGGCTCGTCACGCGGGCCGGGCGGTTGGAAGCGGAACTCAGGCGTTCCGTCGTCAAGCTGCGTCATCCGGCTCCGCCTCCTCCCCGTCTTCATTCCGTTTCGTCAGCGGAGTCCGATCGTCATAGGCGGCCGCTTTCAAAGCGTCTACCCATCCGTACATATAGCCGGCTTCGTATCCTGCGCGGTAAGCGTCCGTACTCACGCTGCAGCACCGTCCTTAAGCGCCAGATAGCGGGTTTCGGGCGTCAACCGCAGGTAGCCCATTATCTCGTCAATCTGCGCATACAACTCCGCCAGCCCTGCGTCATTCACGACGGTAAAATCCGCTGTGCATCCGTCGAGCGCCGTTTCCGTGTCGTGCGCCAGGTCAGCGTCAGTGAACGTGTCGCCTGCGGCCTTTGCGCGCTGAATGCGGAGGCTGTCCGGCGCTTCGACGCGGATGAGGACGAAAGAGCGGGAGGCGAGCGCTTCGGCTTCGTTTAACTGCCGACAATCCGTAATGACAGCGCGGAAAGGTTCCGCCAATTCTCCGTAGTAGCGTACGAGTTTACCGAGCGCATAATTATCGTGAATGTCCGCGATCTTCCCCAAGCAAGCGTCAATCCATACGTTTTCTCCGCGTTCTCGGCGCATCCGCTGCCCGTATTCCTGATAGCCGGCGCGGGGCTTCGGTTCGCGTGGAATGTCCGGATACTCGCGGTGGAAATCGTCCTTGAGTTCGTCGCCGAACGCGAATTGCGTGTATCCGTACTTGGACGCGAGGTAATCGCCGGCAGCCGACTTCCCCGAACGTAATTTTCCGATGAGGCCGATGTTAGGAAGCGGAGACATCCGCGCTCACCTCCGGTATCAGTATCGCGGTCATTTTGCTGAATCCGCGCTCGGGCGATGTTCGACCGTTATAACGTTCATAGTATTTTTCCTGTCCCTTGAACTGGCGCACAATCTTTCCGTTCGTCCATACGGCATTCACGTCAATCTCAGCGTCGATAGGCAGTACGTTGAGCATTGCGATAACTTCGCTAACTTTTCGTCTCATTACGCAGCCTCCTTCCGTTGGGTATTTTCCCGCGAGTCGTCGGTGATTTTAGCGAAAACAAGGTGCTCCCATACCTCGCGCCCTTCTGCGGTGATGTACGTGTATCCTTTCTCGGAGGATATAAACGCTTCCGGCCGCTCAACACCTACGGTTCGGTGTGTCGGTCTGACCGCGTAAACAATCCCGCCAGAAACAACGTCACCGACACGCGGTTCCTCTGGTCGCGGTGCGTCCAGATATTCCGCTGGCACTTCTAGCCCAAGCGCACGCCGTAACGAAATAGCCCGCCCGATATGCGAGTTGAACGTTTCGCCTGGCGCACATTTAGCGATGCCTCGCGTAATTAGCCCGTCGTCATCGCAGCGGATAATCGCTGCGACCGTCCGTTTAGCGCGATTAACTTCGAACCACACCGTATGCATCGGAATGTAGGCGTGCGGCAGTTTCGTTTCCGGCCAGAACGCGATGCAGTCGTTCGGAATCTTCGTTCCGCTGAACTTACGCATGTCCAGTACGTCAGCCTTCGCACGCTCAACGATTTCGTCGCGGCTTGGGCGTAGCTGTTGCTGCGGGGTCTTCGGAAACACGTCCGCAGTGATCGGAGCGCGCAGCTTCTTCGGGGCAGGCTGCGCAGCTTCCAACGCCGCCTCCAACGTAGTTACGCGCTTTTCCAATTCGGCAACTTTGAGCGTAAGTGTCGCGATATTCTCTGCGTATTGATCTTCCGCAGGCTTGGCGGAAAGAGGCTGCGTAGGTTCAGCGGGAGTTACCGGTTCGAGTACGCGATACTCTTCGTCATAGAGCGTTACGCCGTCTTCTGTGTCCGTCCATCCCTCGCCGTCTTCGTTCGTACCTCCCGCAACAGCCTTGAATAACGAGCCGTTACCGTACCCATCACCGTTAATATCGTTCTCGGCTACAATAATCACACGCTCGCCCACCGCAGCCTTACGGTCGACCATGCGGAAGCGATCTCCGTCGATGACGATTACGCCCGTAGGCAACAACACGGAGTACTCGCGGTGATAAAATAGCTTACCGCTGGTACTTGCGGCTAGGACTCCGCTGATGTGGTCAATAACGAATATATCTCCGTTATGATAGTCCGGAACCTCACGCCCACTCTCCGTTCTTGTTCCAGTAGCTTCCGTCATAATTACCGTTTCTCCTGCGTTAGCAACGCGCTTAACCTCGCGGTATTCACGCATAACAGCTCCGAGTGATTCGTCAGGGAGTACGGTGATTTCGTCCGTTTCGAGTGTGAACGTTTTACCCGTGTCCGCTTTAGTCCACGTATGTTCGTCGCCCGCGTCATCTCGTATCGTGTACAGCTTTGCGCTTTCCCCTACGATTTCGTAACGCTTGCCACCAGTAACGTCGGCACCGTCCTTGTGTACCCGCAAATATTTCGTTGTTTTCACCATTAATCATCCGCTCCCTTATCGCTCAAAATGGTAACGCGTAACTTCCGCCGACCGAACGCCAGCGCATCCGTCTTGCTCGCCATATAAACGTCAATCTTGCGCCCCTTAATCCGTCCACCTCTATCGGTACATGTTCGAATACCGACGCCCTCTATGTCAACGCGAGTCCCGAACGGCATTTCCGTTGAACATGCGGCAGTCTCCCCGTCCTTAACACGCCGCCCTGACGCTGTGATGCCGCCACTTGGCGTAAAGTCGTCACCGATGGAGTATGCGGTAACTTCGTAAATCTGCGCATTCGGTTCCGCGCCCTCTACGCCAATAGAGCGCGCGGTTGATTGCGGTATTGCTGACGATGGAGCCGACGGAGTTTTGCCTGGTAACTCCGTGAGCCCTGCGCCGATTATTGCAGCGAACACTAGCGTTAGTATGATGCGGATATTTACACGATCACCTCCGTTTAGTCTTGCGCGCCCATCATCGCGACTAAGGCCGCATCCTCAAGCGAAGTAATCAGCGCTCGCCGCTCCGTATAGTTGACGCCGGAGTGAACGGAGAGAACATCTTCGGTGAGTCGACCGGGCCCGAGCGCAGCCAAGACAACGCCGGTGATTTCGCCTTGGCGCGCTAGGCGGGCGTAGTGTTCGAGTACGTCAGCGACTTCGTTCGGGAACTGGCGGATTTCTGCGGTCATTCTGCGTCCTCCTTTACGTAGACCTCTGCGGTAACGACCGCTCCGTCGTCCGAATTATCAGCGAGTAGTGCTGCGGCCGAACGCTCCAACTCGTGCAGTTTTTGCGTTTGGGAATCGGGGCTAAGCGCTTCGAACTCCGCCAGCATCACGTCATCAAACGGAACCTCTCCGTGAATGTTTACTATTAGCGTGCGCTTCATTCCGCATCCTCCTTCGCGTCAAAATACGGAGCCAACCACGGATCAACCTTCGTAATCTCTTCGCGGATGCGCTCGCTTAGTTCCGATATCTCCGCCTGACTGCCGCTGCCCGGCCGCCGTTTCGCGTAGAAATCGAGGAGCGAGCGCAGGTTACCGGTAAGGACGAGATTACACGTAGCTGCTTGCGGCAGGACCATGCGCGCGTCTTCGGCCGGGATGCCAGCGCTGCGTAAGCGGTCATACGTGCGCTGTGCCTCGTCCATAAACTCGTCGTAAATTTCGTAAGCTTTGAGCGGGTCGGAGCGCATTGATAACGGAACGTCGTCGTAGCGGTTTGTTCCCGGAACATCCTGCGCACCGACGCTATCTGGCGTCACATGGTCGAATCCGCCGCTCTTATCCGCGCTGCCGAACCGTACATACCGCATCGACTGCACGCTGAACGATAGGTGACGATGACGCGTTAACTGCGCGAGTAGCGCCCGGCTGACGCCTTCGATTGCGAACGTATAGACGCAATGTTCCAGCGTGGAGGAATGACCGGACCGCGTTATGTGCCGGAACAGCCGGTCAGCCTCCGTGCCCCCTTCGTTGTCAGACGCAGTTTGTCCGAAGTATTTAGCGCCTTCTGCCGGAATGATTTCCGTTGGCTTGAGCGGAGAATAGCACGACCGAATTGCGGTTAGCGCGAGAGCCGCGCGTTCATTCATTTCCTGCGGTAGATCCTCCGCAAGCATAAACGCAAATTTTGCGGACAACGCTGTATGCGCCAGTAATGTAACGTTCAACCTAACGCCTCCTTTACGATATAAATTGCGCCGATCCAAAACGCCAGGCAGCCGCCGATTATCGCAAGCCACGTTTGTCCACGCGTCATTCTTCGTGCCCCTTTCGTTCTACAAGTTCGTTATACTCCGCTATCCAATCGGCCGGAACCTTTCGCCCAGCGTCGAAGTAGCGAGTTACTGCCGCCTTAATCTCGTCGATGCGGCGCTCTTCAACGATAAAGCGCGGAGTTAATCCTAGCGGCGGCTTAATGTAAATCATTCTGCGCTCACCCCCGTATGTCCGAATGCGCCGTCCCCACGCTCAGTCTCCGTCAATTCCGTTACAACTTCGAAGGCTGCGCGGTAGACTGGCGCGATTACGGCCTGTGCGATGCGGTCACCTTTGCGGATGATGTACGTATTATCTGCTCCGGGGACGACACGTTTATCCGACGTCAGGTACCCGTCAACTCCGTAGAAGCGAATGCTGTCATATCGGAAAGCTTGCGCAATATTATCGATCAGCACGCAAATTTCTCCGCGATACGATGAATCTCCGGTCCCTGGCGAATTAGCTACGCGCAGCTTCGTATTAGCGCTAACGCCGGAGCGCGGACGGATTTGTACTTCGAGCCCTTCCGGAAGCTCGATGCGGATACCTGTACGCACTTTAATCGTCTCGCCCGGTTCGACTACGTAGTCCTCCTGCGCGACTAAATCGAATCCGCTATCGCCGGGCTTGGCGTACTTCGGTAACTCTGCGCCAGGTAAGAGCGAGATTTTAACGGGAATTTCGTTCAATTTACGCCACCTCCTGCGCGGACAACTCCGCATTGATTTCCGCGAGCATTTCCGTTAACTGGCCGAGCAGCACCCCGTCAGACTCTTCGTCCGTCATTGACGAAGCAAACTCGTCCGCACACTCGATCAGTTCGGAAATCTCCGTGTCAACTTCCTCCGGGATTTCTAACCCAGCGTCAGACAAAGTTACGGCAAACGCGCCAAGCGCGACAATCTTCACTACCAGTTTGTCCGTTAACATTTACGCCACCTCCGTTATGTTTTCGATATTCCCGCGCGCTTCCAATTCCGCAAACTCCGCCGGCATGTCGTGATTACGCAGAATGTCCTCTACGATGCCTACCGCACGGTGACGCTCGACTTGCGTTAAATTAACGTGATCGAAGATGTCGTGCGCACCGACTTCGTATAGTCCGCTGAGCAACTGGTAGAGTCCGTTATTCTTCGGCGTACGGAGGCGGGCGTCGTCAACCTGCGCAAAGTTGCCGCAGAAAATCATTTTCGTGCGCTCGCCGAGCCTGGTAGCTACGCCATGCATAGTAGAGACGTCGATGTTTTGGCTCTCGTCTATAATCACGTACGAATCATGGAACGTGCCGCCGCGCAGCGTCTGTATCGGATCGAAGAAGATGCGCCGCTTGTTCTCGTCGCCGGTTGTTAGGTACGTGAATGTCTGCTTGGCGGCCGGAGTCATCGCTTCAAGATTATCAAGGAACGGGCGTAGGAACGGATATGTTTTCTCGTCGATTGATCCGGGAAGGAATCCGGTATCTTTGCCGAGTTGAACCTGTAGCCGCGTGTAAATTAGCTTGCGGAAGTCGCGCTCCTCTACGGCGCGGTGCATACCGACAGCCTGCGCAATTAGCGACTTACCTGTTCCGGCTGGTCCCGTCAAGAAGACGAACGGCTTTTCGTTCATAAGTGCGCGGGCTGCGTACCACTGGCCTCTGTTGCGGGTAGAAACTCCGTAAAATGCCATCGTCATTCCTCCATTTATTTACGCGGTGATTTCACGGTAATTAATTCCGCGTGCGATGTAGTAAATAGTGTCTTTGACAACTCCGTAGTCGCGAGCGATATCGACTCCTCGGTCGCCGGTGTCGAGTCTGCGCTTAATGTTGCGGACCTGCTCGTCAGTGAGGCGTCGCATGGTCTTTCTTCGAGTGTCCTTTCTAGCGCTGTTCGCTAACCTCCCCACATCAGACCTAACTTCTGCGGGCTTATCCTGTTCGTTATCACTGTAGGTCCCTAGCTTGAGGTTTTCGCGGCTGATGTCAAGAACGCCCCCGCCCATGTGTCGTACTACAATTCCATCACGAAAGGAGTCTTCACCATAAAAGCAGTACGCCGCGAGTTTGTGTAAGTGGAAGGAATTCCTCCTTCCTCGCATGGAAACACAGCCTTGCGGGTAAACGTGAGTGCTTCTTACTTTAATAAGAAGCTCCTTACCGTTCGGGTTTAAGTACCTCCCGTCTTCAGTTACTCGGTATCCTTTTGCATAAGCGAACTTGACTACCTCCTCGTGTTTACTCACATCAGGCCTCCTCTGCGTTATTTAAGCGGCTTGCTGTGCGGTATCTCCGCTGTAGTCAACGTCGGTGTCGTCGATCAGCACGCCTTTACGGATAGCTCCCGCACCAACCTGCGCGGTTCCCTTACGGTAATTGACGTTGAAGTCCGAGCTGGGCCGCGCAGTCACGCGAATGCCTTCGAACAACACAACCGCGCCGACTTCCGCCTTCTCCGGTTGCGGAGCGTCCGTATACTCGCTCGGCACCGTCAGGCCCAACGCCTTCCGCAGCGCTATGGCTCGGCCAAGGTCCGCGTGGAATACGTCGGCTGGCGAGCACTTTGCGGTAAACTTGGCGTCAGGCTCGCCTCTGCGTACGCTTCTGCCTTCGTACACTAGCGCAGTTACCGTTCGTTTATCGCGGTTAACGTGAAATTTAACGGCAAAGTACTTCGTTGAAAACGGAGAGTCACCGTCAAGCCGTGTAAATACCGTCATCCCTACGCGCTGCATTTCCGCAACATCAGCGCGGGCCTTTGCGATAACCTGTGCGCGTGTCAGCTTCGGAATTACCGGCGCTGCTACTACGGTCGGCTCCGGATCAACTTCGTCCAGCAACTTACGCAGGGCCGGCGCATTGTCTGCGACGAACTGGCGGAAGGATGCGTAAAGGGGATCGGATGTTAGCGGGGATACGGGCGCAGGTTCCGCGATAAGCTGCGCTATTGGTTCGAGGACTACGTAGCGGCGATGGAATAGCGGCTTCCCTCCGTCAATTGCTACGCCTGTTCCGTCCCGGTCATCACCGCCCCAAGGAAAATCTGCGTCCTCAACTACGAAAACGGAACCGCTAGAAAACCGCACACCTCCGTCTACGATCTTAATCCGCTCACCCACCGCTGCCTTACGTCTCACTTCGCGATATTGCTGCGCTTTTTCCGTCATATTATCGTTGCCTCCTCGTTTATAATTCGGCAGCCTGGCGGCAACTCGCTCCGCTCAACTGCGCCTTACACTTACATACGGACACGGACTTGGCGTTTTGGGACATCGCGGAATAAAAAAAAAACGGAATGCCGGCGAAATTAATCGCAGACACTCCGTTATCGTTAAGCGTGTTTGACGCGGTCCCTGACCTCCGCTTGTTTGGCCAGATTGAATCGCGTTTTATAATCTCCGGTCAGATATCCGGTGACGCGCCGAATACGTGACATAGGAACTTCGCTTTCCTCCGCTCCGCATGACGGACACTCATCTCCGATAATCCCCTCGTAGCCGCACGCTGGACAGCGGTCAATCGGATGGTTAACGCTGAAATAGCCGATGTCTTTAGCGAGCGCAAATTGAACGATTCGCATAAAGGCCGCTGAGTTATTGCGCGCGTTCCCGTCGAGTTCGACGTAGGATATCGCCCCCGCGTTACATAGCGCATGGAATGGCGCTTCCAGTTCGATCTTCTTAGCGGCCGGCAGCCGATAATATACCGGAATGTGGAACGAGTTCGTATAGTATTCGCGGTCAGTGATGCCGGGGATAGCTCCGAACTGTAAACGGCCAACCTTCGTAAACTTACCGGCAAGTCCTTCCGCCGGCGTAGCGAATAGCGATATGTTCAAGTCGTACTCGTCCGCTGCCTCGTCGCAAAACTCGCGCATCCTTGCGATAATTTCGTAAGCCGCCGCATATACTTCCGCGTTCTCTCCGTGATGCCTACCGTATAGCGCCCGCATACATTCGGCTAGTCCGATGAATCCGATCGATAGCGTTCCGTGCTTGAGCAAATCGCGCACCTCATCGTCAGGGCTAAGTTCCTCCCCGCCTTCCCATACGCCCTCACGCATCATGAAGTCGGATGCTTTCGCAGGCTGGCGCGCCTGGATTTCGTAGCGATGGAGTAGGCCGCGCAAGGCAACGCCCATGTAGCGGTCGAGTGCGGCAATGAACCCGTCGATGTCCGGTTCCGCGCGTTGGCCGAGCGCTGTTCCGTATTCGATGCCTAGGCGTACGAGATTCAGCGTATTGAACGAGAGATTACCCTTACCGGATTGGTGATTGCGGCCAAAGCGGTCGGCTATCGTTCTTGTTCTACACCTTCCGTTTAAACAGCGTACCGTTTCCGTACGCTCTCCGGTTTCCCGGAGTGGCGGACTATCTCTTGGCCGAAGCCCCTACCATATCGATCCCACTTGGGACCTACTCTACTCTCTTCCGCGATTACCGCGTGATTTCGATAGTCTCTAGGCGTTTAGCGGCAGCCGGTTTGATTACGCATATTTCCACATTACTCCGTCATCATCAACAAAGTTATCTCGGCAGTATTGTTGTACGCGCCATTGAGGTAATCCGCGTTTTCTAGTCACGGACGCTATACTCTCATACGCTTCAACAATTTGCCCTGTGGAGGGGTCTACGTTAACTACGGAAATTCTATTGGCAGGACTCTTAAGGCCAAGACGCACAGCATGCCGATCGTTCGCACTTCTCGTTACCCACTCTAGGTTATCCGAACGATTGTTCTGCTTGTCCCCATCTATATGATTTACCACTAGCCCCGGCGCGTAGCCATCACAGAAATGGAGTGCGACGAGTCTATGTATGAACACCCTGTGGCGCTCTCCGTAGTAGAGAATCACGCGCCTGTACCCCATTGTGTTCCGATCCCCTGCCAATATGTCCCCCGTGTCCACATTCTTAACGTTCCCCAAATTACTTACTGCGTAATGTTCATCAAATCCGTTTATGTGCTTCCATATTTCCATACAACCACACCCTTCCTGTTTTGTGTGGCTGCCGCTTTTAGCACGGGATTGCCGTATCCTTCCGGACTTAGGTTTCCCCGTTTAGGCAGGTTTTACATGAGCAGTAGATTACAGTTTACCCATGGTCGCGATAATCGTATTCGGATCGTCCTCACGGTAATACTGCAGATTATACGGAGCATCTACGTTAACAAAATTCGGATACATTCTCCGCGCCGAGCACTCAACGGCCTTTACGAATAAATCGTAGTTGGGATCGCCGGGCTCCTGGTTAACTCCGCGCTTACACTGGAATATCTGCTGCGGAAAGATCGGCGTCTCGCCCGCGCCGAGTCCGTCAATGGCCGCGTTAAGCAGCGCGAACGAAACCATGCGCCCTTCCGTCGTCGTACACATTCCGTAGTTGAGCGATGTAAACGGAATCTGGCCGCCGGCCCGCGAGCTCATCGTATTTAAATTGTGGATTAGCGATTCGGCGGCTTGCTTCGTTTCATTCTCCGTCTCGGTCCGCGCATATCCGTATGTTTTCGGAAATACGGCCGCTAAGTCAGCGTTATCGATAAAGAGTTCCGCGTCAGCAACGTGCGTGCTCTCGTTAAAATAGCGCTGGCCCTTACGAAAGTGCTTGACGAAGGACTTGCGTACATACGGCGCGAGGTCCCAATCGATTTTGTTACCGCTGACGCCGCCATACTGCGCGTTCTGCTGTGATTGGAAGATAATCGCTACGAGCGCCATAGCCGTCATAATCGAATTGGGCCGACGTACTGAGCCGTTGCCCGTATTGAATCCGTTAGCGAGCAAGCGGTCGAACGGGATGAATATACAATTCGTCGTGCCGAGCGCGTATTGGTCGAGGTCGTGTACGTAGACGTGTCCGCTATCTATCGCGTCGACCAGTTCGGCCGGCAGTACACTTTTCCGCGCGTAAGCCTTCGAGTACTCGCTGCCAAATTTGCTCATCTTGCCGGAGAAAGAGTCCCCGTTAAGATTAGCGTTTTCCTTCAAGATGTCCGCGTCCTGGGCGTGAATAATGCGGTCTGCAATTTCGTAAAGTGCTTCCGTCAATATGCGTCCTCCTCAGAAAGACGCGCGGTCGTCTCGCTATATCTACGCCGCGCATCGTTTAGTTTCCGTTCGATATTCGTGATTAAAGCGCCGTAAACCGCGAGGCAACGTTCGAGCTCCGCGATTTCGGCGAGTTGGGCGCGTTCGAGGCGTAAGGTGATGCGGTCGGGACTGCGCGCGTTCATGCTGCGGTATCCACAGGAGTTAACGCGGCTAGGCGTTGGCGCGCGATACCCACGTATTCCTCAGACACCTCGAAACCGAGATACTGCCTCCCACTAATAATAGACATCTTTGCGGTCGTTCCAGATCCCATAAAAGGATCAAATACAACGTCTCCCCGGTTGCTCCATGAAATAATGTGGTCGTACGCTAATCGTTCCGGAAATATCGCAGGATGTTGGAAAGCGACACTATCTCTTGTACTTCCCCCACGGCCTACCGCGTACCTCCAGATGTTAAAACGCCTACGCTCGCTCTTTGTAATGATCGTATCCGTACGGGTTCGGCTAGCCTCTGTCGTTTGCTCCCGAGGCTTACTATAGCCTCTACGGGACTCCCCTGGTCTTGAGGTAGCCTCCATTATAGGATTGAATACCGTTGGACGACCTTTCGAGAAAACGAACATATACTCAAACTTTTGCTCGTACCGATTATGTGTAAGGGGAACGGGATTCTCCTTTTCATAAATCATCGTATCGTGAACGTTAAACCCTATTTCCTTGAAGAATAGGGCTTGTTTAAAAGATGTCAGCGTCTCGCTTCCGTTAACAGTCGCATCCCCCACAACCCAAACAATTACGCCGCCGGGTTTCGTAATTCGATAGAGTTCGCGTGCTACACTCTCGAAATCGAATGCGTATCCGTTATACTTTCGCAGATTATCGTACGGAGGTGATGTCACCGTAAGGTCCACGCTCCTATCCGCAATCTTACGCATCCCTACGAGGCAGTCCTCGTTATATATCCGGTTCAATTCGATTGTCATGCCGCAACCCCTCCGATTTCATCGATCATATTTTCGCGTAGTAGATACGCCAGGGCGACCGCACACGCATCCGCGTCATCGTAGCCGGTCCGCCATTTGTACCCGTCCGCCAGGCGTAGATACTTCCGCACGCTCTCCGCTACTTCTGGCTTCTCCGCCTTACCGCTGCCGGTTACGTATTTCTTAACGGACGGCGGGGACAGCGCAGGCTTCAAGTCCTCCGCCCGGTATCCGTAGGCCGACAACGCTCTGTCCGCCGCTGCCCATGCGCTGAATATCGTCTGAGTCGCGCGTTTGTTCCGGCCAGACGTAAAGTCTTCGCGGACTACGACATCGAACGGACGGTGTTCGCGGATGAATTGCGCGATAAACGTCTCGACTGTATAATTGCGCACAGCATCCATATCGGCTGACGAGGTGGCTACGGACGAACATCCGAGAAGGTACGGCGTGCGATTCCGTACCTCCAACGCTGCGATTCCGGGGCTTAACGATAGGTCGAGTCCGAGTATACGTATAGGCGG
Source organism: Paenibacillus apii (assembly GCF_011043685.1). NCBI lineage: Bacteria > Bacillati > Bacillota > Bacilli > Caryophanales > Paenibacillaceae > Paenibacillus > Paenibacillus apii. The sequence continues at coordinate 458,292 of NZ_JAAKGU010000001.1, forward strand.
CGTTTTAGACTGCGTCTGTTTCTTCGTGATCGCTTCCGCCTCCTTCCGCCAGTTCCCGCAACCGGTCGAAATGCTCGCGGAAAAGTTTCTTCGCCGCTTCCATATCAGCATCATCCTCCGTATTCTCGTCAACGCGGTCGATTGTATCGTTCAGCAGAGCGATCTCCTCGTCCGTAAGTAAGTCCTTCGCGTCAATAACTCCGTCCAGCACCGCCGCGAGTCCGCCGAGTACGATAATTTCCTGCAGTAATTTTTCGTCCATATCACGCAGCCTCCTTCGCATCATTCTCCGCCCTTACCAACTCGATAAACGCCAGCGCCTCCGCAGGCCCGCGCTTCTTGTGGTCCGGTAGTGATGAGCGTTGGATTGCGGATACTTTACGTTGCAGCGCCGTCAATTCATCGTCTGTCAAAGACAGCGCGATTGTACGTTTGTAATCGTTGAACGTCCATTTGTCGAGATCGACCGTAGGCGCTTCGCCTTTATCCGCAGCGTCAACGATGCCGGCGAAGTGATCGAGGATTTCCGTACGCACCCCATCCGTAATATGCAGACCGAATGCTGCGATATCCGGCGTCTTAGCGAAATCCTCCGGCGTCATTTCCCACGACTTTTTTGACGCGTTAACGTAGAGGATTACGTAATAGTCGAGTGGCTCGGCCGGCGTACCGTACATAAGCGAGTAGCAGACGCATTGCTTAACGTGGTCCTCCTTCGGTCCGTTACGTGTGGAATAGCCCGACGTCATGGCTGCCGTAGTCTGCTTACTTTTTATCTCAAGGCCAACGCGCAGCACCTCTCCGTCAGTGGACACGTAGCGCAGGATTCCGTCGCAGGTTCCGTACAGCGCGAACCGTTTACTGTTATGCTCGATAATCGCGCCAACTTTCGCGAAGTCCTCGAATTGCGGTTCTCCGCGTAGATTACGTTCGAACGTAAATGCCGGGCGCTGACCGTATGCCTTCGCGTAATGGCGCTCCGCGAATAGAATATCGCGTTGAATCGTGTCGCCGATCGCTGTCCCAATGCGGACCCAACGGCCCTGATGCGGAGGGCGCTCCGTCGACTCCCGTTTGGCTCCGCGCATCTTTTCGTACAGAGCGCGAGGGTCGGCGTTAGCTGATGACGGAGAAAAGTACGGAATGCCTCGCGGCGGCCATACCTTGCGCGATTTGTCCGTCAGGATATCGCTGTACCACCGGTGAATCTGCGCATCGAGTGCGTCGTCGTACACTTCTGGCGCGGAATGCCATTCATTCAAGAACGTTGTAAAATCTTGCGCGATCTTATTTGCGATTGTCTGCGTAATTTAAACCGCCTCCTCGTACGTGTTTTCCAAAATCTCATTTAGCGTAGCGAACTCACCAAATAACTCAGCAGCTTTAGCGTTGTACGCTCTGGCAGCACTCTCTTTAGTAGCATGGAGCCCCAGATGGTAATGAACCCCTTTTGAAGTTAACTGGGCTGCCCATTTCCGCGCCTGTTTATGCCAGGTGACTCCTTTATACCCGGACGTGTTATGCGATCTTCCGTTATTATTCCTTGCGTTGTCTTCCCTTCTGCAAACGCGAAGATTATCTCTCCTGTTGTCTAGGCCGTCCCTATTTATGTGGTCGACAACTAACCCTTCAGGACATTCTGTAATTTGTCTGTGCATGTAAAGAGATGTCCATTTCCCGTCAACAGGAGCTGATCTGACCGCATATCCTTTGCGGTCATAGCACCATTTGTGTGAAGATAGCTTTCCGTAGTCCTCATCGTCCACGATTGCTGTCCTACCTTGCGTTAGAGGTATTTCCGTCCATATTTCCGTACCTCCTCGTTAATAATCCGTTCAACTAGCGCACCGTGCTCGGCGTAATCCACCCGGTATTCAGCGCAGAAATCCATCGCGGCCTCGTCCGGTTCAGGCGGTAAGTCTCCGTTGTCGATTCCGCGGGAGACGAACGTGCGGATGTTAGCGAGTAAATCGGCGTAGTCATCTTCGTCCTTGTGCGGCAGCCAACCGCATGCGCATCCGTGGTCGCCGTATTCGTCTTCAAGCGTACGGATTTGGCGGCCACATAGCGGACAGCGGTAAGTAGCGTACCCGCGCGCCGGTGTCGTGTGTAGGCGCTCCATTTACGCGGCCTCCTTCTGTAGGCGATACGGCAGCACGACGATATCAATCTCGTTCTCCTCATCACGGAGTACGATCGGGGACATTGCGCCGGTAATTCCGATAGTGACGCGCTGGCTGCCGGCGTCCTTGAATACGTTGAGCGCGTTGAGCAGATACTCGGCGTTAAACGAAACCTCGGCGTCCTGCCCGAAAGTGTCGGCGTTAACCCCTGCCGAAAATCTATACGGAAGGTCATCGTTGTTTGCGGACAGTCTTACGCTATCCCCTACGATAGTTAGCCGCGCTTTGTACAGCTTATCCCCGGATAGCTTCGTCGCTTCGAGCGCCACCTTCGTACGGGCAATCGCGTCCTTTAAGTCCGCGCGCTTAACCGTTTCGCTCAGCGTAATCTGCGTCGGAAGCTCCATCGGAATGATACGCGAAGTGTCCGGATACTGACCGTCAACGGGAGCGCCGGTTTTAGCGTGTGACGTAAATGCCTCCGCAAAGTTATGCGCGCCGCCGATCCGTAGCAACGTGTGCCTATCCGTTGCGACTACGGAGCCATCGGCGTTATAGTGGACGCCTTCGAGTACGGGAGTGCCTCCGCCTGGCTTAACCGTAAACTTCTTTGCGTGCTTCGTGATGAGTTCGAGTTTCTTCGCTTGACTAATCGACATAATATCCGCTCCTCTATTCGTAGGTTTCTCCGTACTTTCCGATAAACTCCAATAATGGCCGGTTATTCACGTAATCCCATTGGTCCGGAGAATACTCCATCATCCAGCGTTTTTGTATCGCAATATCCGTCACTAGCGGCAGGCTCAACGTTGTCGTCTGCGTCATTACGTCGTTAATCAGCGCAATCGTCTCCGGCGTTACTTGTTCGTCCGGAATACTTACGATGACCTCATCGTGTATCGACGCGTTAAACTCCCAGCCGCGTTCTCGGCAAATCTGCGCTATCCGGATACCGATACGCTTGAGGATATCCGCGCCAGTACCTTGAATGACCGCGTTAAACGATGCGCGCTCCCAATATCCGATAAGGCCGCGATTTTCGGACAACGCGTCAATCTCCGTCTGCAGCACCGCAAGTTTACGCTGGTCAGCTTCGGTCGGCTTCGCCTTATTGCGCAGCGCCTTCCGCTCCGTATACAGCCGGATTAAGCGCTGCTCGTTCTTGCCGGCGCTGGCCGCAACTCGTTTGTAATCCGGAAAGCGCCGTTTCCGTCCGAACAAAGTTTCAACGTAACCGTGCTGGCGCATAAACTCGCGAATGTCCGCCACCATCGTCTTAAATGACGGGAACGTGCGGTCAAAGTTATCGAAGAACATTTCCGCAACGTCCGCCGATACGTTCATTTTCTTCGCGAAGGAGGCCGGGGACTGATCGTACGATACCGCGAGCTGGCCGGTCTTCATCATCGCGCGAGGCTTGAATGTATGCGTCGGGTCATACGCTTTGTCGACGCAAAACTCTTCCGCCAGGCCGAACGTCATCATCGCCATTGTCGTATATAGGTCAACGCCATCAACGAAGATTTGGCGCATTGAGTTATCGCCGTAACGCGTATACATGATATGCGACATCACGCGCGGTTCAATTTGGCCGAGGTCAGCGCCGACAAACGTGCAGCCTTCGCGCGGCACGAAGCAGTTTCGGACGCGATTGCCGGCGCCTTTTGACGGGAGGTTTTGAAGATTCTGACCGCGTTTAACCTTACGTTCGTCGGCGATGAGCTTACGGACGATAGCGTGATAGTTGGCGTCAGTTATGGCGAGCATTAAACGTACGTCCTTACGTCGTAAGTCTCTTTCAAGTATCCGCAGATGTCGTAGTAGTCCGCCTCAGTAATTCCCCAACTATCCAAGAAATCAAGGAAGCTGTCCCGCGCCGCATGTTTCGTCAGTGCGTACATTAATGTGCTGAAAACCTCGTTGTTCACGTTCATTCCTCCGTTTCAAATTCCGCTAATATGTCGATAGGTCGACCGCTGTAGCCGCTTGAACTGTACCGTCCGGTCGACGTCCCGCCAGATTTAAACTCCGAATGCACGCGGCCGTCTATTTCGATAATCGAGTCCTTACCAGCGCTGCCCAACATCGGTTGAATATACGTTGTCAGCAGCTTCTCGTACGCCGCAACGGTGGCCAGCGGACGGAGCGCGTCTTCCTCTTCGTAGTAAACGTCGAGTATCTCCGCCGCCGTACTCCGCGTTTTCCCGCGCTTAAACTGCCCGGTCCTGTCGCGTATTCCTAGGTGATCGTAGATTAAGTACGCGAGATGATTTCCATTTGTAATCGTAAACTCCTCGACGAATGCCGGCGCGTGCTCCACGTCAGGCGGCGCCAATTCCTCCGCTTCCAGTTCCGCTAATCTAGAGACCGCGTTCGTATACTTTTTGAGCGTTGTCTTGCCGGCCGCTTCGCATTCCGCGATAATCGTGCGCTGCTTCTCCTGCGCGGTACGATTCCGCTCGATTCGCGCCTGCTGCTTCGTACACCACTCCGTAATCTTGCTGGCGTTAAGTGTGCGGCCCATCTTGCGTACAAACTCTGCGTCGATGTTATACGCAGTAACCACGTCGGCCCGCGCCTTCTCAAGCAACGGCTCGAACTCCGCCTCTAATTCCGCCAGGCCGTCGAGGTCAACGCAGAAGCCGGACCGCGCCAGGAATACGTCCGTCTCCGGCAGCTTCGAGTCGATGAGCGCGTAGCATTCGAGTAGCTTACCGGGGCCTTCCGCCGAGGCTGCGCGCTGCATCTGTTCGAACTGCCATTCCGTCAGCTTCCACCCGTACAGAACGTCCTTTATCGCATAGATACCGACGAGTTCGACGCTGAACGGAGCCGGCGAGCGGTTTCCGAACATGTCCTCAAAGGTAAAGACGGGTCCGTCGATTCCGAAGCGACGGCCATACTTCGCGGTTAGTGGCTTCAAACCGAAAGCCTCTTCGTGTTCGTTAAGCATTCGCATTGCGTCCAAACTGTCCCATACGCATCCGTGAATCTCGTAGCCGTCTTTAATCGCGACGTGTAAGTCATAACGCGCCGACCCCATATGAAACGATTTGCCATGCGCCGGCTGCGAAAGGTACGGAGAAATGGCCGCTAGCACTTTCGACCGCGTTAACTGCTTGTCGCCCGTTTTAAACGCGCTCATATCGTCCAGGAACTCGAAGCCGTCCGCGCCGCGCATATCAACGTGACCGTACGGAAGGTAATAGCCCTCGTTAAGTAACGGAAGCCACACGGAATAACCGATAGAGACGTCAATATACGTATCAACGCCCGTTCCCTCGAAGTCATTCGCGGTTAGCGATTTAACGCCGAGCACCGCCCACCTGTCTGGCCACTCGCGTATCTGTCTGCGGCATTCCTCGCGCACTCTTTCGATGAACGCTGGCAAATCCCCGTCATCCGTAACGATATGGAAGTTCGCCGGCTTCGTCCGTAATGTCTCCGCAATCCTCTCCGCCCGTTCCTGCCGCTCGCGCTCCGAAAGTATCCGTTCGCCTGCGCTTATTACGTCTGCCTTCGTTATTTGTCCGCCACCTGAACGAAGCGGAGGTACGGACGGGGAATTGCCTGTTTCCCCCGTCGCGTATACATCCTTCGCAATTTCCACGAGTTGGCGCTCGCGGTCCGTTAGTGACATTCGGCTGACGCGTTCGATCGCTTCGGCGTCCGTTTCTTCCGCTGCCTTCTTACGACGGCCCGCGTCCTTAACGCGTTCGGCCACGTCTTCCGGCGCTTCGGCCGCGGATGAAGGGCGGAGATTGAGCGTTAGTTTAACGTCAACCATCTAGCGCCCTCCTTTACGCCGCCTCCGTTTTGTCGAAGCGCTGTTCGACCGGTACGATGAGTTTGACGCTATCATACCGCTCGGTGCAGACGCCGTAATCTACCGTTTTCACCTTGACGCCATCGGATACGACTTCGATTACGGGGACAACCGCACTATAGCCGGCGGTTACGTATTGAACGATATCGCCTGTCTTATATTCGTTTACCTTCCGGCCGATCTTCGCCCATTTCTCCGTCTCGACGCGTTCCTTCTCGATAGCCGACGCTTCCTCTGCGGTCAACTTTTCGAGCTCCTCCGGTTTGGCGTAACCATACCGCTGTCCTCCTCCGGTAATTTGAACCTTACCGTTATCGTACGGTGATTTAGGCGCATTAACCGTGTAGACACCGCCAGTAGCGTAGTCGCACAGTCCGGACGTTTCCCCTCCGCTAATCAACCGGACCTTATCGCCTTTAGCGAAAGCATCGCGCGGGTCCTTCGGCTTCTTCTGCGCCAGGAACTCCGTTTCGGTTGCGGGCTCGCATTCGGACACGCGGATGTAGTTTCCGATCGATCCGTCCGCCTTCTCCGCACGAAACTCGTCGTTACCATCCGTGTCTTTCGCGGTAATCTGCGCAATTTTAACGACGCTTCCGATTTCGTAGTTATGGTGTACGGAGTTGCCCGTTACCTTAACGTAGTCGCCGGCGGAATATGGCGTAGGTTCTTCCGGTTTATCGGTCGGAACAAGTACGACGTAATCAGCGGTCGCCAGGTACGGACCGGACTTTCCGGAACCTTTACGTTGAGGACCGTACGATCCAGCCAGCCACTCACCGACAATCTCCGTTACCTCTCCGATTTTGTACCCGTGCTTATTACCTATCATCGTATTTGCGACGACAAGGACGATTTCGCCGACGTTGGCAACGCGAGACTCCTTGCGGTAAGTTACACCGCTGTGAACGTAGGCATCGTCCGGTTCGAGTACGACGTATTCCGATCTCAAAACGTAATACTCATCATCGCCAGCGCAATTAACATAAACGTCGCCGTCCGAGTCGGCGCGATTAACTACGAACTCCGCCCCGTTTTTGTAATTCCGCTCAAAAGGGTCCTTGTCTACGATCTTAATCCGCTCGCCTACGCTGGCCTTCCGGCTAACTTCGCGGTACTGTTGCGCAGCTTCGGCTACTTTCTCGTAAACGTCGAACGTCTTCCCGCAGGTATCGTAATCATCGCCGTCGTCATCCGTAATCTGCGCGTCATCTACGCTATCAATCTCCGTTACGACGTACGGTCGGCCCAGCGTGAGGTAACTCGGCAATTGGGCACCGTCCGTGAACACGATAACGTCACCGACGCTGGCAATGCGGGCGACTTTGCGGTAGGCAGCGCCTTCGAACGTGATTGTATCGGACTCGGCGCTTACTGGCGCGTAGACTTCGTGTTCCCAGCCATTCAGCAGACGCGGGTCGTGGTCGTCGTCCATGAAGTGTGTCGCAGACCCATCCGCAAGATTATAAAAAGCGCCAGTTTCTACGTCTATGTCGGCTTCAAGCATTTTGACGATATCGCCCGCCTGCGCCTTGCGGTCAACCTTCCGATATTCCACACCGTTAACCAGTACGTTTACAGCCGGGTAAGTTACGTTCAATTTCGCCATTAATTCGCGTCTCCTTTAGTGGGGCTGTTCCGCAGAACCTCCGCCCCGGTTTACGTTATGATTGCGGTAGACTTCCGTTAAGCTGCGGCCGGCAAATCGGTAGATAGCGCGATGGCCTCCGTATAGATATCGCGATTCAGCGCTAACGGCAACTCGATCCAACGCTCCGACGCGCGGGCTTCTGCGCACCAATATTCGCCCAAAAGCCGGTTCTCGAACATGAACACGCGCGGTACTTCGCCCTCGACCGCCCATACTCCAACGATATAGTCAGCGTCGGCCAGGTCGTAAGTGGTCCCGTTACCTTTACGCGCATACACAACGAGGTCGCCGCCGCGATCCATGCGTTGACGAACGGTTTTAACTTGAATCTTAGCGTAATCGCCGCTGACCGGATCTCGCGCGAGGATGTCGTACGCTTCGTCCGTTTCCGATTGGTGAACGGTCCATCCGTTAGCGAGCAGCGCAAGCCGCGCCGCCAGCTCCGAATACTTACCGACGACTTCACTTAGATGTGCGATTGCCATCGTCCTCCTCTCCGTAATCTTCCGTGTGTTGTTGCGCCAGGAATCCGACAACAGGCGTTCCGTCTGCGTTGCGTCCCGGTACGCTCTCCGCATCAACTCCGACCTGTACACGGACGTCTAGCGCATAATCTTCCGCTGTCAAATCGCGCACGGTGTTAATAAACGCAGCGACATCGTGAGCGGCCGGACCGAGTTCCGCAGACTTCCGAAGGTTGATCCCTACGGTAAGCTGCGATTTAACGTCGACAATCTCGCCCTCTTCCGTTGTTACGTGAATATCATCGCTCAAATGCGTCGCCTCCTTCGTATGGTTATTGCGCGACCTCCGTCCGTTAGAACGGAAGGTCTTCGTCGGAGATATCGATAGGCTTGCCCGCGTCATACGTTTCGTCCGGCGTTGAGGGCTGCGAAGTCTGCGTACCATTTCCGGGCAATACTGACTTATCGACGTGTTCCGGATCGGCTTCACGCAGCAATTCGATGATGTCGTCTTCTTCGCGGAAGTTAGCGAGCTCGGCATACGGGAAGTCAAATCCGATAAACTGCGCTGCTTCTGGCGGAACCTCTGCGTCACCACTGCCGAGAGAATACGACTTGCCGTCGGATGTCTTCGTAACGCTGATAACGTCGCCAACCACCGTATAATCCTTGCTAAACTTCTTCGCTGCCTTTTCGAGTTTGTCGTAATCTCCGATGATATTCATTGCGTGGAACTCTTTGATATCGAGCACTCTCCACGTTTTGTATTCGATGTCGAATACGGGGATCATGAAATACAATTTCCGCTTGGCCTTCGCTTTGCACGAGATGCACGAACCGCCATTAGGCTTAGAGAACGCTTTGAGTTCTGCGCCGAGTCCGCGCGGGGAGTGCAGGCAAGTGTGTTTCTTAACATAGGTTGCCCGCGTTGCAAAGTCGCCGTCTTCGTGGCAGAAATAAAAGTACCAGTTGTCGGGATCTGCGAGGATTACGAACTGTCGGCCATCTTTCAGCTCGGAGCCGAGGCGCACATACCGCGTTACGCCTTCCGGAAGCCCTTCGTTAAGTCCGTTTCCTTTCGGAGTGTTGCGGTCTTCCTCACGTTGTTTCAGTTGGTCGCGAATGCTCATTCGTTCACGTTCCTTTACGTATAATGTACGGATAGGCTCCGCCAAGCCTCGGACTATTTCCCGTGTCCGCAGCGCGGTACTCGCTTGGAATACCGCACGGCCGGCGCAGGAACTAAACGTAGGTCTATCTCCGAAGTCGCTAGACGTAGGCAACAACGCTTTTCATAATGGCCGTCTTCTCGCGCTGAGTATCGAGCAACTCACGATCCAGCCGCGCTAACTCCGTGTCAATCAGTCCGATGCGGGCGGTCATTTCCGCTACCACACGTTCGGATTCCGATTTCGCCCGGCGGAGATCAAGCTGCGCACGTTCAACGGACAATTCCGCTTTCCTAACGGCTATCCGCTTCGTCTCGCGCTTTTCCTTGCGCTCCGCTGCGCTGACCGCCCGTTGAATAATGCGCTCGATCGGATTGCGGATCGTCTCGGACGCCAAGTGCTGCGGATACAGCGTAAGGACCGTTTGTTCCGTTAGCGCTACGATAAACGCTGTCCTCCGATACGCAAACATGCGGGCAGGCTTGCCGTCTTCGTCCACGACGTGTTCGGAGATTAACGCAGCCTTCCGTAGCATATCCATTACGTACATGGGAGCGCGGCTCCGGTCGATGCCGAAATGTTCGACGGCGCGATCGAGTGCGTGCGGTGTTACGAAAATCTTACCGATAAAGTGCGTTCCGGCTTGCGGATCGATTGCGATACTCATGCGATAACACGTCCTTTCAAAACGGTGCGGATATCGATGTAGTCGGCGGGGTCTTCGTAATCCTCGCGGCCGCCATTATATAGAAGAAACGCGTTATTCGTAAATTTTTCGTGATGTTTTGAAACCCGACGGACGGGCTTGCGTATATTCATAATGTCTACCTCCTAAAGTGGGCGTGACTAAATAAGCGTTGACAACCGCAAATTTTTTGCGTAAGATTGAAAACGTAGAAGTTTTAAAAGGAATTATTTGGGTAAACTATACATAAGAATTATTATCAACTATGTGTTATAATCAAGTTGGAACGGACTTCGTGCCTGATAGCCCGTTCCGCGATAAACAGGTCAGATTGCGTACGCCAACGCTTTTTGACACTCGGTTCTAAATCTTCCGATGGCCTTACGGTGCGTCTCCTCTTTACCTCCGAGCCTCTGCGCCAACAGAGATGCGGTTGTTGAGTCGTTAAAGTAAGGTTCCGTCCAAGATTTAAGAATCGCCAATTTCCTCGGGTCACCGGACGCCAATCCGGTGATTCTTTCGTTTAATAGGACGTTATCATCTACGAGCGCCAACTCGTCTACGATATCGTATTCGTTATCGTCGATTTCCCGGTTGATCGAGATTACGACAGCTCCTCGCGTTCTAGCGATGTTTCTCTTCTGCCATCTCCGCGTTCGCTCGCGTATCTTAGCCAAAGCGTGCGCCTCGAAGTTGCCGCGCTTCGGATCGTAAGTTTTTACCGCCTCTTCAATCCGCTTAAAGCAATCTTCCTCGTAATCCTGCTGACTACGCAGCATGTTTCGGTACTTGTCCGACAGGTTCGTGACATAACCGTGAAAGTGCGCCAACACATCCCACAAGGCCTTGTCTGAACCGTACTTTGCGTCTAGCGCCATTTTGTTTAGTTGTTCCTTATTCAGATTCGCCAACCTCTTTCCTAATTGTTTGCCTTACACTTACATACGGACAGCAGTTTTTAATATTGGGACATTGTGCTAAAATATTTTTGAGGTTATTTTTTTTATGGAGGTAATCAATGTACGTTGTCGGCGAATGCCGACTTCGGACGTTACTAAAAGAGCGCAGGATGTCGCAAGCCGAATTAGCTAGGCGGACTGGAATTGACCGCAAGCAGATCGGCAAATGGATAAACAACCGAGACGAGGTCGGCGTTATGGGCCTCGACAAGCTGCGCACAATAGCGGAGGCTCTGGAACTTGCTTCTCCGTATGAACTATACGAATGGAGCGAGACTTTGCCGGTAACACCGAAGTCGGTAGCGAGCGAGTAAATTCGTTCGCACCGGCCAGAATGTCGCCAAATTTGACGACATCTAGCGTACATTTAAACGCACGCCAACCGCATAAACTCGCTCTGCAGCTTCGCACGCTTCTCTAGTTGCCGCAATCCCCGCCGCATTTAAGTCCTTCGCTCCGTCCGGAACTCGTACGATTTTGAGTCGTACGTACCCGCTCATCTTCCGTTCGATCTCCCACCGCAGCTTTTCGCCAGCCGCGTCGTTATCGCCCGCAATCAGTAGCTCCTCGATCGGACTCCGCCGCAACAATTCCGCTTTAGCGTCCGTAAACTCGCTGCCACCGACCGCTAGGCCGAACGTACCCGCACTGGCCGCAGTCATTGCGCAAATCTCGGCCTCTCCGATCACAGCCCGCTTTATATTTCTTCGGTAGGCGACGTCAATTCCGTAAATCATATTCTTGACTGGCGCTCCGCCCTTCGCATACCAAAACGCCTTTCCCCACGTTGCCCGCCACTTCGCGTTAAGAATGTCGCCGCGCGGCCCCGCCCACGGCATCACAACCGCATTTTTCTGCGCATCAAATCCGCACCGGTAAAGGCGCTGAATGACCGGCGCTATACCTCGTCTAGTTAAGTACGGAACCTCTTGCGCTATGTACGGGGTAATGTCGATGGGCTTTCGCTGGGACGGCGGACCCTTAGCGCGAATCCTAATCCGTAGTTCCGGCCGTGTGTCAGCGCCGGGGACTTCGTATAAAATTTCACGGGCTTCCTCGTACGTTATATTTCTCAGGAACGCATATAGGCGTATAGGCCCTCCGCTCTGCCATTCCGGGTCGACTGCGCCCTTGTCCGACCAGCAGCCGTAAAACTGCGACGAGCGATCTACGTTAACAAAAAAAGAAGGCGCATTATCACTACGCAAGCCGAACGGAGAACTTGCGATCAGTTTCGTTGCATGCGGGATGACATTGCGCCAGGGGTATCGTCCTATTTCGGCATCTAAAGCGTCGGCGTTGATTTCGCGTAACATCGGATAACCTCCCTCCTATTGAACTTTTCCATTTATTACTGTATTATTTGCTTGTAGGTAGTCAGTACGCGTTTTGAATACTGACTACGAATACATAATATTCCTCATTACGCCAACTGTCAAGAGGTGGAATAAATGCCTTATAGTCAAATCGTCGCAGAGAATATCAAGCGGGCGCGTGAGGCTCGTGGCCTAGAAGCGCAAGAACTTGCGCGGAAGCTCGGAATATCGAAGCAAGCGATCAGCGGCTATGACTCAGGCCGCCGCAAATGGCCAATTGACCTAATACCGCAAGTTGCCGACATCCTCGGCGTAAGCATCGAATACATATACGGGCGGGAAAGAGACGAGTAGATCCGTTAAAACCCGCTCACATCCGCAAATTGCGCAGCCTGTCCCGCCGTGTCGATCTCCTGTACGATGCCGTAATTCGGCAGAAACACGACTTCGGCACGAAAGTCCTCGCCGCCCGATCGTCCCTTGCGCAACATAATAACCCCGCGCCCTTCGCGCGCATTCGTATCGATTCCGATAGTGTTCGCAGCATCGTGAAGTAGTTGTTTAGCCTTTGATAGCTCCTTACGGCGCGGGGGCATCAATTCACGGACGGCCTCATCATCGTCGCTCTCTTTATCCGTCTCATCTGCCTGCGTTATGGCATGTAACACCACTTCGGCCCTGCCGGTCATTATCCGTAGTTTCTTTGATGTGGCCGCTAGGTCACCTCCGGTTGTCTTCGACGTATTTGCTTCGAAGTCCATGTAATATACAGGATCGACGACAACCACGTCCGCTTCCGTTTCAAGTATCTGAGCCTCCAACTCGTTCACAGTCTTCGTAGTAAAGTCTGGGTCATTGATCGCCTTCACAATTATTTTCCCGCTTATCATGCCGTTAAGCTGTCGCAAAAAATCCCGGAAGCTAGTCTCAGTTTCTCCGTCGAGCTTCCCCGTCAGCAGCGATCGATTTTCGAACCCTGCTGCGTAATCCGCTCCGTTAAAGTTGGCGTTAAACGTGCCGAGCCGGGCGCTTGCCGACGAGCAGAAACGAGCCACCCACTCATACCACGACATTTCCAACGCCCATATTAACACAGTCGCCCCGTTGAACGCGGACTCAATTGCTTCCTCCATTACGAATATCGACTTTCCTCGTCCGGAGCGTCCGTACCATACGTACATGTTCGATGACATGTATCCCCCGCCGATCTCCGTATTAATGGATGGAAACTTTGACGGCCAGATTCGGAACGACTCTCCGGCCTTTCGTCGGTCAAACTCTGCTTCGAAGCGTTCCCTTTGTTCGGTAATGCTTACCAAACTACGAACGCCCGTTCGTGTTTCCATTTTAATCCGTTCGAGCTTTTTCGTCAAGTCGCCCGCAAACTCTTCCGCACTCTTGCCGTCAAATTCGTCCTGCAGTCCCGCATCTCCGAGAACTTCCGCTATCGCCCGCTTACCGGCCGCGTTCTTGATCTCTCGCGCAAGGTATTCGAACGAATCCGTCACGCTCGGTATATATGCGCAAACGTCGTCCGGGAACTCCGTTACGAACGTTGCGAGTGAAGGCGCTGCGCCGGCGTTCTCTGCTGCGTACTTGACTACGAAGTCGTGGGCGAGCCGCTCTCCGTCCGTTGCATAGTCTGTACGCTTGATTCCGAGCCGCGTAATTGCTTGGACGTCGCCGGTGTCGATAATCTTCGATAGTAATTGCTGTCCGTGCGCTGCCATACGTTACACCTCCTATTGTACTCCTGCGCCAATGACCGACCAAACCGTAAATTAGGCCATATTTCCGGTCCTAGTTTCGACACGTTTGGGATTATATATAAATATTTGGACGGCATTAGGAAATAATTAATACGATTAACTGATCTGTTTATCTTAGCTCTTGGCGGTTTTTGTCGAACTATAGTCCTAATTAACTGGAAACTCCCGTTATCTTAACGTAGCTCCTTATTACTCGTTATTTAGGCACTTTTGCGTATGCCGCGCTTACTTTCGCCAACAAACGTAATCTCTACGCACATATCCCGAACACGGTCCGCAAGCCTTGCGTCAAATACCGCTGCCAAATCGCCGATCGCAACGTTACTCGTGTAAACGGTCGGCAATGCGTTCGCTACCCGATGATTAACGATGCTGTGCAAGTCCGCGCGAAATGCCTCGGACGCGGTCCGTACTCCGATATCGTCCAGTACAACGAACGGTGTCCGCTTCGCTTTCTCCTCCATTGCGTAGTATTCGGCGGCGTGACGTTCGGCTGTTTCCTGCGGTACTCCCGGCCGCGTAAATCCGAGGAATAGCGTTTGCCATGCGTTCACATCGAGAAAGTACGCGGGACGTTCCAACGGTTGCCTGTTCCGTTGGATCGAACCAATATATTGGCGGATAATGTATTCGTTAAGGATCGCAGCCGCTGTCGTAGTCTTACCGGTGCCGGGCTCCGCGCTATACAGATACAGCGATTTAATGCGCTCCTCTTCCGCGTCACCGAATTGCCGCGCGAAAGTCTTGACGTACGTCTCTACCACGGAATACGCGCGGTACTCGCGGTCCTTGCCCTTCGCCATTACTTCGCGCGCCGGCGAGTTCTGCAGCGTAATCTTGCGGTAATCCGCCGGTACGCCCGCCGCGCCGATCCGTCCTCCGGTGCCATTGTGCCCCATCACTGCAATGTATGACGGACATATCGCAACACATCTCGGAGTCTCATATAAGGAGCATTGCTCTTTCAGGATACAGTTAAGCTGCGTCATTTCTGGCTGCACCTCCACTCATCCACTCATAAAACTGCTCTTTCGTATTTCTTAAACGGCCGTATGCTTTATGAAAAGCCCGATGACACTGAGTGCATAATGTCACCCCGTTTGTCACGTCAGTTCTTCTATCTAAGCACCACTCGTATCCGTCTAGGTGGTGTGCACACATACCTCCGGATTTACTACCGCATCTAACACACATATAAGCATCCCGCTCGCGCACCGATCTGCGCCAAATCCGATATTCAGTAAAGGCCCGTTTCTTAAGGCGCTCTTCA
This sequence comes from Paenibacillus apii, assembly GCF_011043685.1. Classification (NCBI taxonomy): domain Bacteria; kingdom Bacillati; phylum Bacillota; class Bacilli; order Caryophanales; family Paenibacillaceae; genus Paenibacillus; species Paenibacillus apii. Next base: position 473,524 of record NZ_JAAKGU010000001.1, read on the forward strand.
GTAGACATCTTTTGGTTAAATGTCGGACTTTTAACACCGGATGTCCTGTCGGGTAAGCACCCCTTACACAAACATCCCTGCCTAATGTTACTTAAAGAACTCCATGCAGTTCTCCCGCAAGTACAGACGTACTGTAACGGAACATCGACACCGTCGTACTGAGTAGATAAAAGCTTAAGTCCGCGACCTTCAAGTTCCTCTTTCACACTGGAGTAACTCAAGGTCTTTTTACTCGCGGATATTTCATGTCCACACCTACGGCAGTTTGGGTACCTTCGAAATTTTGAAAAACTCCGCAACCCTTCACGCCCGCATGAACACGTAAACCGCATTGGCGTTCTACAGTTCCTATACTCGGTTTCTAGTAGAATGCAGCCGTGCTCATAAAAGAACTGATTTACCTCGCTAAACGTCTTCTTAATGCCCGGTGTCTTTTCCACAGAACCTAACACCTCCTCCGCTTTACTGGCCCGCTCGTATGCTTGCTAATTTTTATGCCTTAGGCAGCTTCTCTTCTTTCGGTCAGCTCCGCAAACCACTCGCGATCACCGACGTCAAGCGCAATGTCGATTAGCGCCGTCAGGTCTTCCGCTGCGACAAAGTCCGGATTGAACGGCCGCACATTCGCGTGAGTTGGGCGGAACGTCTCGCCGGCGTATTCGGGCGGGTGCGTAACTTGGACGAATGTGACGTACGTTCCTAATTTCGTAACGAATCCTACGTACAGCTTTCCGCTCACATCAGCCGTTACCCAATCGCCAATTTCTACGTCTTCCATACCGCATTCCTCCCGTTATAAGAAGTCCGCAATCTCATCCGCCGTCATCCCGCCGTTAACTACCGCCTGCTCCGCCCGTTCCTGACGTTGCCTGTTCGCCAAGACTTGCGGCATGATTCGCGGAAGCATGTACGCGATTAGGAATCCCGCTGTTAACTGCGGATACTCACGCGTCGGCCGATATTCCACGAAGGCACGTTCGATTGTCTCGCGCAAGGGCTGCGCTCCGTATTCGGATAGCGCCCGTTTAACTGCGCCTTGCTCAAATCCCCATCCGCGTAACGGAACGTATTTCTCAACCGCAAATTTCTCCGCGTTGAGTTCGATGACCATCGCGTGTACGGTCGCCGTGTTCCAGTGTTCGAGAGGCAGGTTCCGCCAATCGCGGCGTTGTTCGGCGGTGATTCGCGGTTTAGGCTGCGCCTTGTCTGACGCTTTCTTGCGTGGTGCCATCAGCGCTCACCTCCTCCACCGCCCATTTAGCGAAATTGTATTCGCAAGTCACTCCGCGCCTGTTCGTCCCTAATCGCGTATAGTGTACGTCGAATAGATAACCTCGACCGTCCACGCCAATAATTACGATTTTGTCTACACGGCGTACGGTTCCGCGAGCGCTGCGGTACACGCGGCCTACGCAAATATCCGCACGATCAAACACGCGCGATCACCTCCCGCAACGCGTCATCGATAATCAGCGCGGCTGGAATATACGCTTCGCGGTCAACGTAGTATTTTGCGCGTTCTAGTGCGGCGCGTAGACGTTCGACATCCGCATCGGCCGCATCCGCACGGCTACGTAATTGAGCGCTTGAAGTACGCTCAGCCTCGTACATACGCAAGTACATAGACGCGCTATCCTGCAGGTCACGCAGCACCTCGTCTCTAATACCGCCTACCATCGGCCCACCGCCTTCTTTGCGCAGTAAACAACGTAGTCTGTTCCGCTAGATAGCCGCGTCTGCGCAATATCACCGCGTTCGAGCGCTTCGACCAGCGCCAGAAGCCAACGCTCCGCATTAATCGCCCGCTCAATGGCGTGAGGCCATCCGGTGCGCGCTTCGGCGATGAACACTGCGTCCTCCGGAGAAGGCGCATCCCCGCACACCTGGTCATACGCATTTGGCGCGGCTCCGAAATCCATTACGATGCTTCCGTCGTCTGCGTAAAACGCTCCGCAGTGTTCATCGTTCGCTACGTTTAAATACCACCCACCGCTAGTCGCCGCGCTGCAGATCGCTAAGTCTGCGTGTAAATCACGTTTCGTTTCCGTTGTCATTCCGTTTGACACCTCCGAGTATAAATTGATAGGTGCGAAATGGTAAAACGCCAAATTCGACGGTTTTACAGAACTGATGTGCTTATTTTGCTGGAAATTTTGATTAAGATATGTTAGGACAGAATAAACTATTTGAGATGTTTGATACCATTTGTTAAGATTGGATAAAGTAAATTCGGACAAATTTCCAGCTACCAATTTCCTACTGTCTCCCGTTTTCACCCGAATACTACGCCGCACGCACGTTTTCAACTTTTTTGCAGATCGTTAAACAGCGCAACTGCATCCCGCCAGCTCAACGTCTGATACTGCGGATTGTCGAACAGCCATACGTTAAACTCGCGGATTTCTTCGTTTGTCATCTGCGTCACGCTCCTTCCAGCGCAAGAGCCGCGCCAATAACCATTACTCCGATAGATACGAGCGTCCCAACGTCAGCGCCAGCGATTACGCATACAATTGTCGCGATCATTCCCGCACACAGCAACGCTTTTCCTGCGAGATACAGTATGAATCCGCGTCCTAAGTCGAACATCGCGTTTCACCTCCGTTATAATATCGATAACCTTCCGCCCGACCCGTATCCGCTCATAGCGTCACATCCCCGCTCCGACAATCGTTGCGGCTGATAGCACGAAAATGAGCGTAAGCACCGCCATCCCTACGACAGACCAGCGTACAGCACGTTTTGACATCCGGTAACTTTCCTCGCTAACTATCATTCCAAGCACAATTGCGCCAATTACCGAAGTAAGTGCGGCCGCCCATATGATAACCGACGCGAATAAGAACCAGTTCATCACGAAATCCCTCCCGTTATCCATGCAATAGGTACGATAATCAATATCGACGGAGCTCCCGCAACCCACAACGCAAATTCCGGCATCGTCATCGGCATGAGGCACCACGCAATCAGCGCGGACACGACGCCGACTAGTAGATAAATGCGCAGGAACCATGCGCCAATACGTTCAATTCGCGTCAGCCACGAGCGGTCTTGCGTCGGTCTAATCGGTTTCATTAACGTCCTCCTCTACGTAGCCGCTATACTCCGCATTGAATCGCGCTAACCACTGTTCCGGAGTCTCTCCGCTATCCCAAGCCGCTTTATCTGCGTCAAGGGCCGCAGCCACTTCCGGAATCTCGCGTGCTTCTGCAATCAACTTCGCGTGCTCATCTCCGAGTGCCATTAGCGTCCTCCCTTTGCGTCTGCGCCGCTTTTGGCGCTATAATGTTCGATGATGTCCGCTACACTTTCGAATTTCACTTACGCGACCTCCTTCATAAATAACGATAGCAAAAACCGTGTTGCATTTGTGTGCATTAATGCGGCGTGAGCACGTTAAAGCGTCAAAGTGTACCGTCCCATTCCGCGAAACGTTTGGCGGCCGCTTTCCGTCGTGCCTCATCTTCTGCCTTCTTGCGCTCGCGATCGGAGTATTCCGTCAACGTTTGCGTAGCCATACGTACGTAATCCGGTTCCATGTGGTCGTAGTCAACTATGCTGCGGAATACTTTCGTAAACATACGCTGAAACTTACGTCTCTTTACCGGAATGTGTAACGATACCTGCGCGATCCGTCCGTGGAAGTAGTCGTCAATCTCCTCAATCTCCACGCGAAACTCCGTCCCGTCCGGCGCTGTTACGGGGAATTTACGCAGACTCATTCGCAGACACCTCCGTTAATTTAGCGATGAGTGCGGCGAGGCATATCGCTTCCGGAAACGTCGGTTTCTGTATTATTGCGCGGATGCTCCCGTCGATTCCGTTTATACGTACCGCGTAGGAGACTGTTCCGCCCGGTATGCGCGCAACCTCTACGTATTCGTGTTGGTCAAACACCGCCCACGCTGCGTGAGTGTCCGTGCTCGGCTGGAAACAATCGCGAGCATCCACGGTTAGAGAATAATCAGTCTCGAACGCTGCGAGCCGTCCCTCTGCGTCCTGCCATCCGACAAATCCTCCGCCGCCGCCGCCTGGCCGCATAACTCTGCGCCATCCCATAACCGCCTGAGCCACCCACGCGTCACGTTCCCGCGCAGTCATCCCCGCCCACTTTGCGATAATCTCTTCGCGTTTCAAATATACCGCCTCCATTTCGTTATTTTTCAGCGCAAATCAGCGCTGGTTCGCGCTACCCTTCCGCTAATACTCCGCCCAGCTTATCGACGCTAATTGCACGTTGTTTCAACGCTGTTTCGACGCGTATTTCCGGCCAAGTGTCTACCGCCGATTCCAACGCGCTTGTTATACGAAGCGTCTCCGCTTGAAGCAGCGCTATGAACTCCGCGATTGACGTTGCGTCCGCGCCTACCGCGCTCTTAAACCGTACGTAATCGAGAGCCCCGCGCAAGCCTTCCGTACTGACCGGATAATAGGCAGCGTCTACCCAACGTTCGGACAATGCAGGAGCCGGCGCACCCTCTACCGCTTTGTAGCTGGGCGCTTTCGTTGGGTCAACGGTGCGGCGTTCCTTTACGATAAAGTTGCGGGCAGCGTCGTCAGAAACGATGGCGTAGTTTGGCGTGATTTGTGCGTTAAGCGGCATTAGGCAGCGCCTCCTTCCGTTTGTTCCGGGACGTTAACGCCGGGGATTACGATGCCGAGTACGTCGAGAACCCGCTTTACCGCCAAGGCTGCCATAAGGTACTGCGTCGGTTCTCCGTTATATGCCCTCCGCTCCTGATCGGCGGATGCGGATAATTTTCGGTAAATCTCCGCTACGGTTTCCTCTGGCGTACGCTCACGCTCGTACCCGTCGAGCAGAGCGCGCATAAGAGTGTCGAACGGGAGTTTGCGGATAGACTTGGCTAGAGAGTCGCTATACCTCGAATCTGTGTACACACGCGCAATGTCCTCGTTAGAATAAGCGCAGGTAGTCGCGAACTCTGACCGCATTACCTCGATTGCCTGCGCAACCTCACGCGGGATTACTACCGGTTTAATTTCGTTTGCCATTTCGATTCCTCCTCGTTTTAATTTACGCTGGAATTCTTTCGTAACGTTCGTACTCCGCCCGTACGCGTTTAACGGTCTGACTCACGGCCTGCGACGTTATGCCGATCGCTTTGGCCGCCTCAGTCTGCGTATAGCCTTCCGTCAGCAACCGGACAATGCGGCGCGGTTTCGGTCGCAATCGCGCCAGGAACGCGTCGGCAAAAACGCCGCTGTAATCGTCCGTGTTGCCGCGCTTATCATCGGCAGGCATGTCGCCGCAGTTGCGGACAGTAGCGCAGTACAGCGCCTTTTCCGCGAGCCGTACGCTAATGCCGAGTTCTTGCGCTACCGTTTCGGGGGCTTCACCTTCGAGGCCGGCGCGGGCCAGGCGGTTGACGATCGGAGTAATCTCTTTCGGAATGCGGACGGGTCCGGTTCCCCTGCGGAAATAGTTCCGCATGTACCCGTTTATCGTCTCTGTGGCGTAGGTGGCGAACTCGTATGTGGGATCGCTATATCCGTCGTAAGCGCGAATGAGTCCGACGTAGCCTTCCGAGATAATATCGTCGAGCGGCGTGTTCGTTGCGTAACAGGCTCCGCGAAAGCGTTGGGCGGCCTTATGTGCGAGACCGAGATTAGCGGTTATAAATTCGGAGCGCGGTCCAAGTAGCGGGTTGTCTGGATAAACGTTCATGATGGCGTTGATACCTCCGTTAGTAAAAGTGTAAATAAGTGCAAATGAATTGGCGCGGAACAATTGGTAATTACGGCGCTGGCGAGTTGTCATCGAAAAGTTTTTAAACTTAACGTTGACAAAACGCGGTAAATGTGTTATAAAAAGATATCTTTAAGAACTTAAGATCTAAAGATTAAGATCTTAACTCAGTTATTCACTACGTTCATAACTTCGTTACGGACCGGATAAAGACCAATCCGTCCCGAATATCAAAGATTAGCGCGCTAAAGGGTTATATAACAAGGATATGTGCGTCCAATCTTTAAACCTAAAGATAAAACCGTACCCGATGCGCCTCCGCCCCGACCTATTTCCGCAGCCCCACCTGTACCCTGCCGTCCGCCTCCGTGATTTCGCCGTGAATTACCGTTGAATTACGCGTTCTGATAGCGAGGGGGTACGTTTATGCCTCCCGTGTATTTAGAGCGCTAATTTCACGGTGATTTTACGGCGATACGTAAGGGAGCGGATTTTGGCGTGTTGGTGGCGGGAGGCTACGGAATTGGAAACGTAAGTGAACTCCGATATCGTTCGTCAGTATACACAAAGTGCAAACCGGTAACTAGCGTTGTTACGCGTTAGTGTCTACGCGGCCACTTCATCAGGACCGGCTACCGTTATCTTTACGATTTCAACGCGTTTACCTCGCGCTCGCTTTTCGCTCATATATCTACGCCTCCCTTCCGTTGTCCTTACACTTACATACGGACAGTGATTTCGCGGATTGGGACATACCGTCAAAAAAAAAAATAAGCGCAACCTCCGAAGAGATTACGCTTATTGATTACCGCCTCGTTTTCCGCTCTCTCGCCAACTTTCCGACAACATCGTTAATTGGCGAATACTGATCGTGCTGGTCCTTAACGGACTTCCTGCGCGAAAGGTGGGTATAGCGCATGATCATCCGCATATCGGCATGTCCGAGTATTTCCGCTAGATACCGCTCGCTTCCGCCGTTTTCCAGAAACAAGGTAGCGCTAGTATGGCGGAACAAATGCGGATAAATGTTAACGGTCAGCCCCGACCTCTCTGCGTGCTCCTTTAGCCGATTCCGAAATTGATCGTCCGTAAGCGCTCCGCCGTAATTTGTAAGGAAGATCGCGTCCGTCTCAAAATCAGCGTTCTCATCGATCAAGTCGCGCAGTAATCGGAGCGTCCGCTTTTGCAACGGTACGTACCGCGCCTTTCTTGACTTCGCTACCGTCTCCTTCACTGTCACCATTCCGGTATGCAAATCGACGTCCCCGGTCCGTAACGTCAGCACCTCATTTATACGGAAGAATCCGTCAATCAATACGTTCATCGCGACGTAGTCCCGAAATCCGGCGTACGTTCGCTGGTCTGGCGCTTTGAGTAGGCGCTGCAGTTCGTCGACCGTCAGTATCTCCGTTTCCTTTTCCGGTTCCTTCATCTTACGCACCTTTGCGCACGGGTCGTTAGAAATCTGACCGTCATCCTCCAGGAACTTAAACATCGTCCGTAACGATTTCATCCGCGTATTGACCGTAACCGGCGACAGCCCGACCGTCATGTTACGCTCATGCTTGTGCGCGTGTCCCTCCCACTTACGCCGACCTTGTGCCATCCACGCCATATAAGAGCGCAGCACGTCCGGTGTCACAGCGGTTAGCGACCGCTCAAGTCCGCAGTCGTCCAGGTAAGCGCAGAAGGCGGCGAAGTTCTCCCGGTACATTTCGAGCGTACGCCGCGACCGCCCCTCCGCCACCTTTGCGTTATAGAAAACGTCAAATAGGTGCGCGAGTGGCTTCGCGCTGTCCTGCGCTGCCCGATCGTTTTTAACGCGCTTGCCTACGCGTCCATCCAAATAAAAACGCCTCCTCAACGGTTATTTACCGCTGACAAAGGCGCGAACAATTGCGTATGTAATGACCGCACAACTGCGGACGTCCAACGAGACATCCACCGCAATGTGACGGGAATATTGACGAGATTATAGCGTGAAATTACTGCGGGACACCCCAAGGGTGCGCGCTACCAGACTGCGCCATACCCCGATGGTATGTACGTCTTCTGCAGATCGAATCGCATTAGCGACAAATATTATTATACGACTTACCGATCCCCTCTTGCAAGCAAAATCTGAGGTTAACACACACTAAATGCTTGCGAGAATCAACGTTCTACATATATTAAATTTCAGCTATAAACCATCGCTTAACATCATTTTACCGTATAGGCGCTCACCTATGCAAATTTTTGCCGCGCACCTATGTAGTCTATTTAAAGACAAAAAAAGGGCATATGCCATAATCGACATATACCCTCTCATCTCAACTCACATAGTATTTCTTATTTACATTATCCCACGAAACTTTATGTCCCAGTTCCTTCAGTATCTCTACAGAAACAAATCCTTTTCCATCCTTAAGGAATCCTTCAACCACCGAATTGTCCTTGGTAATGATCGCCTTTACGGCTTGCACGTTATCATCTTCTTTCGTCTCAGTTTCAGTTACAGCCTGAACTTGATCAACTTTATTAAATAATTCTAGTTCAGCCTTACGACGCTTCACCAATCCAGCAAGAACTGTACCACTGGATTTATTATAATTAGTGATGTTCTCACCAATCTGCGCTACAGTTCTTTCTTTACATAGGGTACGAAGGTTTCCAGATCCACAGTTGTAACAGAAGCTTACCAGTGCATCGAATTGATTCTGAGTAAGTTGTGCCGTAACTGGTACATATGATGCATCATTAACATAGGCTTCATACTTAGCCAAATCACTAACAAGTAAACTGTCTGCCTGAGCCTGAGTGATTGTCATTCCCTTTGTAACATCTGAACCGTAGTGGCCATATCCAATCGTGTAATAAGTTTCGGTTGGTACAGGTTTATAAGCCTTTAACCTGCAACCTTCAAATGACTTTATGAGGTTAATCCCTGCTTGAGATATTTTTCTACTCATATATATCTCCTTATTCCTTATTGGTTTTCTGTATGTTCTGCAACCTCTGATTTACCCTTCAGCACAGCAATTGCCTTCTTCATTTGTTCAGGCATAGGAAGATCCATCCGTCCGTAATTCTCGGCCAAGCTAATTAACTCATTGCCGAGATAGAAAAAAGTAGCTCCAACCATAAGGCTTAGATTGCCCTCAAGTCCAAGTAGTTGGTCTACTCTATAAAGAACAGCAATAACCGTAAACATAAGGACTTTTTTGAGAATGCCCCAGAAACCTCGGTTAGAGTTCAATCCTTTAGTGGAGTCATTCGGATGTTTCTTGCCCTCATAATAAGCAGCCGATAGACCTGTGAAGCAGTCTAAGGCCACCAAAAAACAGAGAAATGATAGTGCGTCATTCCAGCCTCCAAACGCATAGGCGATTATATAGCTGCCTACCGCAAGGAATATTTTCATAAAATTTTCATTCATTTATTTAGCCTCCAAAATTAAAAAAACAACCTGAACCAATTAAATATGGTTCGAATTGTAGGAAATTTGTCTTCACCTATTTTAAAGTTGATTCAAAAAAGCCAATACCTTCCGCGCTAAAATAATGTGCCATGCTGTATTTGGATGAAGACCATCCCCTGTACCCACTGTTCCTGCTCCTCCGTATGTATAGTTGGCTACGAAAGTGGTGCTGGTGATATTGAAGCTACTACCATTAAACAAGTCGAGGACAGGCAAGGAGTAACGCGCCGCTACAATCTTAATTGCATCGACATAATCCTTCAGAATAAATCCCTTGGAGTTAGCTGTGTTCATGCCTGTACGCGGAAGTGGCGTAATAACAGCAATTGTCTTCAACGGCCATTTGGCGATAGCATTACGATACGCGTTATCTACTGCACCATAGAAGGTGGTTGTGCCTGTATCGGCAGGCGTACCAAGATCAACGCCTCCGCCGTTAAAGAAGTCATTGGTTCCTGCAAAGAAAAGAACCAAGTCTGCCGTACTGTCTAAACCTGAGAGACGATTATAAATTGGAGTAGCATTTAGATAGCCTGTACCACTACGACCATCATTAAGAACCGTGCATCCGATCTGATCTTGAATCACATAGATGTATTTACGTTCGGGTGTAGCAAGATCGGTAATGCTATCGCCTGAGATTAAGATTTTCTTACCAGCCCATGTCCCGTTTGTTTTAGTATCTACATAACCTGTTGTAGCAAGGCGCTTGGGCTTTGTGTAGGTTATAGTAGAAGAACCATACATCATACCTATGGTTACTAAACTGCCACAAAGATTGATTCCATTTACTTTAATCTGTAGATTCTTTATATCTAGGTTAATGCCGGATGATGCAGACTTAGGCATGGAGATAACGACCTTCATAAAGTCATAGTTGGCTGCGGCCAATGTGATACTATTCTTGTAGCTAATTTTTCCTCCAACCATATTGGGGGTATAGCTATTTATATCTCCGAGAATGTTCGCCCAATCACCGGGATCTCCACTATTGTTACGGAAAGTACGGACATGTACCCCAGCCGATGAAGACACACCCGATGTTGCCGTTAAATCAAAAGAGAGGTTATAGGTGCCACCTACAGACTTAAACGGATTCGTAAACATGAATGATAGGAAAACATATGCACTATCCGTTGTTGATGTGTTCGTAAATTGTGCATCGATTGATGGATTAAAGAGGCCAGAGCCACTAATGCCCGCAGCATCTGCGATTGATGTTTTAGCTGCTCCAAGTGTTATTAAATCCATTTGTTACACCACCGTTCCCTTAACCGAAACATTCCCACCAGAAATAGAAGCTACTTCGACAATAAACGAAGTTAATCCAGTAACATCAAACTGCCATATCTCTCCCAAAGTACCAGATGTAGCAACTCCAAAGTCAGATATTCTAACACCAGACATTGCACGACTGGTTCCGCTTGGCCCAACTGCTTTAAAATTCACAGTTGCGGATGTTGCTGTTCCATATATTTCAAGAGTGATTTTTGATTTGTTATTAACTGTATAACTGCTAGTAGTTGTGCTAGTGACTGAATCCATAAAAGTAATAGCTTCAGGAGTACCACCACTCCCCATGCTTCCACCGACCACATAAACATTTCGGCTTCCATCATTATTAATACCGTTTGATCCTTCAACTATAGTTCCATTGGGTCTATGTACTTTGCCAGTATGCGAATCATAAATAAATCCTGTGTCCATTTATTCATCTCCTCATAAAAAATACACCCTCACATATAATGAGGGCAAATATAAAAGCACTAATATTAATTCAACTGAATTTAGTAACTGTCATTCTTATATTGTGAGTTTCCGCAATTGCGATAGAAGTTGTAGTAATATTAGCAATACGCAGTTTAACTTTATTTACTTCTGCTATCCATGCATTCCAAACAAGACCCGATGCCATATTGTCTATAATAACTCTGACATCATCATTAATAGCAGCACCTGTAAATGATAGGTCAATATCTATTGTAGAATTAGCTGGAATTGAAAGACCTGGAATTGCTGTTACTAAACTATAATTGGTCAATAAAGTGGAAGTAGTTAGTTGTGCCATGTGATCGGCAACTTGTGCTAAACTAATCGTTTTGGTTGTGGGCAGAAGTTGACTCCAACCTGTACTTGTTTGACCAATTATCCCATCCCAGTCTCCTTTGAGACAGAGATAGTAAGTAGAATTTAAAATGCCTCCTTCGAATTTGTAATAATTGTTGCATCCATCGAAGCTAGGATTGGTAACAACAAAACTACTATTACCAGTTGATAAATCAATGGCAACATTATAATTAAAGAATTTAGGCGATGTTAATTCGAATCCCACAATACGATGAAGTTTAATTGCAACATCTTGCTTTACTCCGTCCCAGTGTTTGAAACTACAGTTTCTAAAGCATATACCAGTTGGTGCATTGCCATCATCATCACCTATTTCTACTGGAATACCACCATTTGATTCTAGATTTACCGTATCAAATGTGACTGTACGAGTTTGACCGCCTTGGATTAAAACGCCGCCTCCAGCATTACGCTCAATAGCGCCTCCGACCCAATTAAAGACGTCTGGTGAATTTAGATACATTCCCATACCTTTGTTGTCTTTAATAGTGCAATTAATATGGTTGGATGGTGTAGCCGACACTTGGAAATAGGGTACTTGCCACCCATTATAACAGCCTTCTACTTTTACATTTTCAAAGTGAGTGTACCAACTACAACGCTCTGATACTCCAATAAAGTGATTTCGCACATCTACGTCAACAACTGTAACTGTGTGACACAAAAACATTTCTAAAGCTATTCGAGTGAAGGGAAGAGTGGATACATCACCAGTATAAGCAGAATCAATTGTGAGAGAGTGCAATCCCCATGTATCTATATATTCATTTCTAGGGTCAGTATTAGAACTTCCTTCGCCAATTGCTTTAATAGAAGGCCATACTCTTTCATGATTCCTCAATATCGTACTGGAACGATCTGTCCCCGCAATTGTTACGTGATCCTTCATCCATAAACGAGTGAATCTGTAGATGCCTTCAGGTAAGGCAATTCTGCCGCCGCCGTGATCGAAGCAATAATCAATTGCCGCTTGGATACCTCGCGTATCGTCATGTCTTACAGAAGTATTGCTTACTGTATAATTAGCAACATCTTGCATTGTAATTTTATTGGTCAATGAATTAACATCTACAATTTTTGTAACGAGTTCATCAATACCATCCATCATGTTGGTTATGACAAGTGTAACTCCTGTGGTTCCTGCATCATAGGTTATTTCGGGCTGTGGGCCTGCTATACTGCATTCGTATGCCAAAGTATTATCAGCGTTACTCCATTTTATCCATCCGGGAATATTGGGCCCCCATTCCAAGGTACCCTTAACAGATCCAATACTACCCGTTCCCTCTTGAATTTCTGCGAATTCACCCCATAAATCACCGAATCCGAAAACTTGTGCTCCATACTTTCTAGAGCCACATTCAACGGATGTAAATCTTACAACTCCAGCTGCCGGAGAGCTTATTGTCCAACCTTCCCATAAATTGGTGAAATATGGGTCTGTGGCAATACGATTGGCAAATACTTCTGCGGTTTCACCTTGATATAAATTTATGTATTTTGTATTCCATTCGAGAGATATACCAAATTGACCTGTTCTTTCACTAGTTCCGTGAAATGTTAAATCAAATATTTGTTGTTTGGTTACAATGTTGTATTGTGCTGTTAGAGTACCACACGTTAATGTTATTATTCCTGATGATACTGGTTTGGTTGCTACCTTAATAAAATTTAAAGCCTTAACATTTGCTGCATTTTCAATGGCTATATCTTGACCAACGATGAAACTATCTGTAGACGTAACGGTTAAGATATTTGATCCAGCTTGTGTATTACCAGTTGTAATAACACCAGAAGCGCTAATGTTGTATTGTTTTATATCAATTAAATTACCAGTTGTGCTTCCAGAACCATTATATTTTAACTGTGTTATTTCATCTTCCACATTGTTACCATTAGCCATTTTGACCGCAACGGCTTCAGTTTGTGGTGAAACAATTTCAACGACTTGACCTTGTTCATTTAGCAACTGTAATTCAACTTTCTTATTTGTCACTAACTTGCTCCTTTCTAAAAAATGACCAACAAAAAAGAGACTATTTCACATAATAGTCTCTTGGGCATTACATGTATTAAGCGGCTAATTAATAGCCATATGCGTTAATATAGTAGAGCTTAGGTGGGCACTTATGCTTTATTTTATTCCTGTACAATTGGATTTCCATTTTCATCAAGTCCAAGACTATTTAGATAAGCAATTGTATCTGTTCTTAATCCTGCTGGAACTTGTTGAATAGTTTTTACTTTTTTTCTGATTAAATCACCATATACTCTTGCCATTTTTAATTACCCCCTTGAAGTGCTAATAATTGTTCGTAAATATCAACCAATGCGATTTGCGTATTTGTTGTTTCTTCTTGTGAAGATTGCAACTGTTCATATGTATCTGCTAGTGCTAATTGAGTATTTGTTAATTCTTCATTTAGTTCGGCCACTCTTACACTTAATGCTTTTTGGAAAACAGGTGTTTGTGTCTCTTCTTGGTTTGGGTCGGGATAGCTAAATTCTAATTCTAAAGTTTCAGTATTAACACGATAACCAGTGCATTGTCCAAAATCTTCAATGTACTGGTTATAATCCAATTGAATAACTCCAACAGTTTCTTGTATACGCTCTTTTAAAATTTGATAAACTTCAAAGTCTTGTTCTTGTGTTGTTTCTACTACTTCTCCAGAACGTTGTCCGATGTCTTGAAGGACATTTCCAGTAATCTTATCAAAATAAATTTTTCTTCCAATTTCCATTATTTATCCTCCCTATTAGGACCAAGCTTCCCATGTAATTTCTGTTATAGAACCAGTACCAACCATTGCTCTGCATAGCGATGCGCTCATTTGGATATCTGTTCCGCCTGCCCAACCAGTTACGACCTCAGTTGCCCAATATTCGTTATTCCACCACCAAGTAACGAAACAGCCTAAGCCATAACCCCAAATATCACACATCACTGATGTACTCCAAACGCCATCAGCCTTAAATCTAACACGAAATATGTTAGGATTAAAACTTAAACCCGTTACACTAATCCGGTTCATCTGATAAGATCCTTCACGGATTCCAGCATTGTATGTTCCAGCGTCAGGAGACACTGTACCAGCCGCATACTGTCTAGGAGTTACGTTACCAGTAACCCCATATATCGTAACACCACTTCTTATGTTTCCTGCAGATAGATCGGGTTCTGCTGATTGTAATTGAGTTACGGACACTTTTATCTCTCCCGCTCCTGCCCCACCCTTTCTGTAACCTTCCGAGGGATATACCGCCAACCCGCCATCGGGCCACTGACCAACACCTTGGGCTGGGTCAGATCCAGAAGTAATAACAGGTATTGAACCCTGTAATCCAAAGATATTTTTATCAGAGCGGATATTGGCAGCTATAAAATCGGGATCATTTATAGTGGCAGACGCAATACCAGCTCCAAAACCAGAGTTGTTTAAATAAGCTCCTGTCGGAAATCCTGTAACCAAGTCTCCAGAACCATTGGTATAAAAACTGGATGAATATTGATCGTTCGCACGAGATGGTATTGTTCCCGTAACTAATCCAGTATCTGTACCTACCGTTTTTCCTGCAAGTACGTCTGCTGCTCCGGCAGTTCCATACTCACCCCCTTCACCCAACAGGGTAAAATTTGTTCCATCCCAAAATAGTGTGTATACACTAGCGTATAGTTTTGCATTGTTACCATTCGCTTTTTTAATTGCTGATGCTGTACCAGAATTAATTTTTAAAGTTGGAACAGTAGAAGATGCTGCATTAAATTTAATCGTAAATTTGCGATTTGCTGCAATTGACTCAGTTGTAGTAATACTATAGGAATCACCACTATTAGTAGTTGTTCCAAGATGAGGAGTCGCCTTTGTATGTACTTCATTTACAGCCTCAACGAGAGAATTTTTATCCGCTGTTGTTAAATCACCCATAACACCAATATCGTTACGGATAGATCCTGCTGTAGTAGCAATCGCTGAGTCAACAGCATTCGCTAAAGCATTTGTATCCCTTTTCACATCATTTATTGAATTATCTAGAATTAAGGGAAGGTTGTAATTTGAGGTTGTTGTCAAGTAATTAGCCCCCTATTTGTTATTTGTTCGTATGTTAATCCTGTTTGTGCTATTTGTTCGTATGTTAGTCCCGTTGTCTTCATTTCTGCGTATGTATAGTACTTAAAGACATAGTTAACTCGTAAATGTGCTGGTGTCATAGCACGTACAACCTTTTTAAGATCATCGATATTTGATGGGACTCCATACATATTGGTAAACTCCACTGTTACCCCATTATCAAGGTAAACGTCAACGTCTCCATGTGTATAGGAGTTAGCAACAAGCTTAATTTCGGCTGCACCTGTCTTACCTGTTACCCTCCACATAGATACAATTTGCTCTCTGCGCTCAGTGAGTGATTTAATTACATCAGTTACAATGCCAAGTTCGTTTTCGTACACGGGTAATGCCCATGTAGCTGTATCAATGTCAAGCTGTGCCGAAAAGTCATCCATACGCTCATCAAAGTTATCCATTGTAAGGCCAATCGATCCGTTAATTTCGTTGGTTAAAGAATCAGTACGAACGAGTTTATGTAGATTTTTTGTCAGGGTGTCTTTATACAATGGCCACATCTCCTAGAAAGGGAACCTCACGTTCGCCAACTGTAACATTTCCCGATTGCCCGTTAATGAGTAGATTAGAATAGTCCTCTACTCCTGCACTGTCCAAAATGGCTGATCCAATCTTTGCTTCGCTTACATAGGTAGTTTGGAAAGCAATACCCTCTATATATGAGGTAATCGAATCGGTTATGTTTTGTAGAACTTGTGCATCTGTGTATTCACTTGATTTTGTAATCGATAAGGTAATATCCAGCGTCTTAGTTGTTGCCGCATAGACATAACACTTAGCTCCGATGGGTGCTTGTCCGTAACCTAATCCTTCACTATTGGGGTCTATGTATTCTTGTACTTCACTAACGAGTGTTGTGCTTGCCGGGAGTTTATCCTGATCAATAATTACAATATCCACTTCGGCAATTCCACCTTGAACACCATTATCTACAGGGAAGACTTTAACAGACCCTACCCCACTAATCGATTTAGCCCAAGCTTTGTAATGACTAACGTTGCCACTTGTTGCTGTTTGCTGAAGTGATTCGTAGTATCTAGTACGTAAGATATTATCGGTTTCAGCTTCATAACCATCATGTGTTGCTACCGGATTGGTTACTGCTGTGATGCCTGATAGCGTGACTGGCATCTGTCTAATCTGGTTCGCTGGCACATTACCAACACTGCCAGCCGTTACGCACTCTATATTTACGATCCCATTGTCCGTAATTGTCTTGGTTTCTGTTGCGCGAAACTGGATACCATTTGCTACCTCGAATAAGTCCCCTATATTGACAGCCCCGTTACCTGTTACGCTGACTTGACCAACAGCATAAGTGGCCTCATTTCGCTTGATTCCCCGCCGCTGGAGAACGAACTTTGTTAGTTGATCGCCTGATAGTTTGTCTACATCAAGCAATGATTCGATCTCTTCCTGCTTTGTATACAGATCAGCAAAGACGATTGAAACAGATCTCATCATGTCGCTGATCAGATAGCCCTCGGTTTTGTCGTAGTCGTCGCTGATTTGGTTAATAAGTTGCTGATAGATATCATTAAGAGTAGCCACTGCACCACCTCCTATATTGTAATAACTAATCTAAGATTCGGGGTTATCGTACTGCCCAATAATGGCGTGCTGCTATATACTTGCATATTGTTAACGCTCGCCGTGTAGATAAGCTCCTCGTTTGGCTCATTCGAGATGACCACTTTGCTTAAGTAATCCCCGTTGATTTCCCTGCGTTTAGTCGATACCGTCATGCTCACTTTTGTCAGATCCCCATCACGGTCAATCGCGATGTCGCTAATAGCTGTAATCTCGGGATGTTGCACCAGCTTTTCTTGAAGCAAGCGCTCAAGCTCTGCTTCCTTGGTCCAACGGTCCATTTCTTGATTGCCAATCAGGTCATTGAGGGCAAGCCCGAATCCGGTATCCTCGTAAATTTTGGCCTTGTTCGCCAAGATGACGAATTGAATCCATTGGGCAATTGCTTGTTCGTAGCTTGCCTCGACAGGTCTGCCATTGGACAAGACGAATTGCTTCGTAGCGAAGTCAAAGAGGAATACTTTGCCCATCTGCTGGGGAACAGAGGATAGAGACTCTAGTTCCTCCAACGTGAAATCGTCATCAGGAAACATGCGGTTCACCTACTTTATCCAATAAGTAATAAATCTGACCGCTTGCTGTAGGCATTACAATCACACTGTCTCCTGCTTGCAATTCAATCTCATACATCCGAGAAGCAATCACCAAATCATCGACATCAAGGATAATGTCATCACTCAGTGATAACTTAATATCGGGCATGATGTCGATTACTTTAGCTACAGCAATTTCAGTAAGAGCTACATTCTCTCTTTCCTTAAATAGCTTTGTTAACTGTGTTTTCCAGTCGTCCATTAATTCACCTTCTCTAGTGTTACACTTACTTTATGTATTGCGTTTTGCTCAGTATGGTTAGCACTCTTGATAAGGTATCTTCCGCTAATCCCCGAAATCGAGTCTGCTACATCAATTAATCTTCCTGCCATAATGTCATCGTGTCCCAACAGATCAAGAGATACCTCTTCCTTTACTGTATTAAGTTCAGCTAATGTATTCTTGGCTATGTTACGTGCTTTAGCTGCTTCCTTGGAGTCTAGAGTTACAACTTCGGTTAACAGCCCATACTTCTTAATGCTATCTGTATCTGAACTCTCAGAATAAATCTTAGTTGAGTTGTCTTCACTCGTTACAACAATAACTTTATTCTTCATTTCTTCAATGGATAGGCTTCGGCTTGGATTGGAAATCTGTGAGGTTACATCAAAAAGCGGAGTGTTGTCCGTTAGTCTTACCTGAGGATTAATCAACAAATCAGTCTGCTTTTTAATGGTTAGCGTATCATCAACCATTTCCATCCTATAGGTTTTACCTGTTTCGGCTTTAACTTGGTCTAAGATGTCACTGATAGTTGTCATGACTTCATCTTTATAAATCTGCTTGATCTTAGTCGGCATATCTACAATGACATGTTTGACTCTAACTTTATTGCATAATTGTCTAATTGCATCGCTTGCTGCAACACCCTTGAACTGGATGACAGCTTTATTATTGTTGAGAAAGAAGGCATAATCGTAACAGGTAAAGGATTTGTTAACACGGCTATTTACATCCATTTTTATGACTTCATATCGACGAAGAGCCTTACCATTGTTAAAGAGGACAACCTTGTCACCCAGTTCAACAATGTCATATTTCTTAATGTTGGAATAATCATTATAGGCATAATCAAAAGTCAATTGTTCGGCCACTTCATCTGTACTACTGCTCCAAGCCAAATTGCCCACCAGTTGGGTAATGTTATACTTCTTACCTGACTTGATCAGGATCAATTCATGAGCCATTACGACACCACCGGAAATATGAACTCTTTGATATCCAATGTGTACTGGAAGTCACCAGCAGAATCAACACTGTACTCAAACGACTCGATAAGACAAGGCATGTTAAGGAGCTTTTTTGATTTGTCTGTAATGATGATTCGAATAGGAACACGTTTGTCATTCCACTTTTGAAAGAAGGCAACACAGTCATAACCGTTCTTCTGCACTTTCGCAAAGGAATAGTATTTATTGGGAAAGAATGAGGAAATAGACATTGATCGAAGTCCCTTGAGTCCGGGAAGATTTAGAGAGCCTACTCCATTTGCACCAGCAGATAGTGTAAACTCTTCATTTGCATTGGAGATAACTGGTATGGCAAGATCAGGAGGGACAAACGGCAATGTAAGCATCTCAGCGTTATTATTTGCAGTAAATACAACAGTAATTGACATTTTGACCTCCTTTATCTAGCCATATTAGGTAATTTTGTACTAACAATTGTTGTGAGTGCTTCGCCAACTTGACCAATAAGATCCTCTATACCAATAGCTGTTCCAATATTTATGGTCAGATTAACACCACTACTTTTCTGCATGATTTGCTTTGTTTTGCTTGCAGTTGTAACCTTCTCGCCACCTCGAAAGTTAACAAGTTCGGGGCCTCTTTCACCTACTAGAGCCATTCCCGCAGGAGCATAACTTGTACCTTTTGCAAACTGGGGAATTGTCGGGATATTAGGTGACCATATTTTCTGTTCGCCAGGAAGCCAATCAGGAGTTTTAAACGAAATGCCATTGATCTTATTAATAAGGCCATTGACAATGCCAATCATGTTGTTCACTTTCTCTTTGACGGTAGCAAGCGCACCCGTAAATGCTCCGCTAATCTTCTCCTTTATTGAATTAAATGCATCTGAAGTTGATGATTTAATACCTTCCCATTTCTCTTTGAGCCATGTCCATAGTTCTCCAGCTTTGGCCTTCACTGTATCCCAATTTTTGTAAAGTAATATGCCAGCCGTAACAAGGACACCTATAGCTATAGCAACTAAACCCATAGGATTCATTGACATAACTAGATTCAAAACACCTTGAGCCGCTGCAACACCACGAACAACAGTGGAAAGTGTTTTAAACAGCGATACAGCCTTAGATATGATATTAAATGAGACGAATGTTGCCAATAATCCACTTGCTACAGGTAGTAACCAGTTTATGTTATCCTTCACAAATTTAACTGCTTTGCCCAATCCATCAAGTGCTTTATTGAGTCCAGTTGTAATTTTGTTGGTAATCTTATCAATTGTTCCGTCTTTTTGCCACTTATCCAAGGTGCTTGCAACAGAACTAATTGTAGTCTTCAATTTGTCGTAGATACTGCCCTGCTTAATACTACCGTCAGATGTAATACCTACAAAAGAAGCCATAGCAGATTTAGCTGTACCTGTTACAGTTGACCATATACCTTTGAGTGTACCGGCTTGCTTCTCCATGCCACCATCAAATCTTTCATTCATGAGCGTAACCATCGCTTGGTTGAACTTTTCTTGGTCAACAATCTGGCCTTTCTTGTTGACAACTTCCTGTTTTTTGAACATTTTGTTAGCTTTTTCAGTGATTTTAGCTTTAGTAAGACCGAACTCTTTTAGTCTTTCTAGCTCCCCGGCTTGGCCGTCTATGATGGCCTCGACAGCCTGATCAAAGCTTTTGTTGGTAGCCGCCGCCATATCACCAATAATAGGTAGCCACTTCTTGGCGGACATTCCCATAGATTCAAGTTTAGATGCTCCTTCGACAAGTTCCCCGGCTTCATATGGCGTTTTATTAGCCAAATCAGAAGCGTATTGCATAATGGATGCTGCTTTCTTGGCATCCTTTGTTGCTGTCTCTAACTGGAGTCTATAACCCTCAAGGTTCATTGCCTCTTCGAATCCTGTTTTAATAGCCGCTCCAGCAAAAGTCGCCGTAATTCCCGCAGCCGCAGTAGCAGAATACTTGACCACATTCTTAAACTTGGTATTTGCTTCACTGGCAAATTTACCGACTGTGTTTGTCGCTAGTTTAAGTTGTCTGCTAAGTTGTTGCGTGTTACGTCCTGCTCGAAGAATCGTAGGACTCATGTTATCTTTCAAATTTAAAATGGATTGAATTGAACCACTCAATTTAGCCCCTCCTTCCTATAAAATTTTGTGGTATTCAACTTCCTTGTTGCCAACTGTCTCACTCTTCGCCTTACTATCTGACTGCTTTTGGTTGTTAAATGCAATAGCCTCAAGCATGAACAGTTTTTCCATATATGTCATGTTAATAAGCTCTGACAACGAATGGCCGCGCTCAACATAATAAGCGTACATTTTGTACTCCCATTCGTTATCAGAGTAGATTAGTTTTTTACAATATTATCCACAGATTCACTGCTTGTCAGTTTGTCAATTTCCTTGATTAACATATCAATATCCTCTACGGACAAACCATTAAATACAGCCAATTCGGGTAGACCTTCCTCTGCATAAAAAGCCGCTTCACGGAAAATAGGAACACATTGACCAATGAGATAACACATAGCCATAAACGTTTCTTGATTGTTATTGTTGGCTGCATTTACTCGATCAGCATAAGTAAACATTGTTGATTTAGTTGGTTCAACAAGCGTGATTTCACTATCAAACGAAGGAACAAACACATCTTTTGTTCGTTGTGGTCTATTTGCATTTTGTTTCTTCTTTGCGATGATTTCATCGAGAGTTAGTTTTGCCATCTATATGAATTCTCCTTAATTTTCAAATTTAAAAGGGAAGCAATAATGCCTCCCTTTGGTTTGTTACATCAGTTCCAAAACTTCTGGTGGATCACAAGCAAACGGAATTTCCTCTTCGACAAGAGACTGATTCTCGCTACTCATACCCGCTTCAGTGATTACTACATTGCGAAACACTAATCGTTCTGCTTTGCCCGTTTGGGCATTGAGAGCCTTCGATGTGATTGTGATATCAGGTGTTTTGCCTGTCTTTAAAACGTCACCAGTTAGCTTTAAGCCAAGCGATTGCGTCTTGCTAAATCCCATTGTGCCCTCACAGCTAATCTTGACGAGC
Organism: Paenibacillus apii; assembly: GCF_011043685.1. NCBI lineage: Bacteria > Bacillati > Bacillota > Bacilli > Caryophanales > Paenibacillaceae > Paenibacillus > Paenibacillus apii. Next base: position 495,389 of record NZ_JAAKGU010000001.1, read on the forward strand.
TTCTTGTATGTTTTTAGACCATCTGGAACGTCTTCGAACTCATATGAGATCTTGTATTCGAAAGATTTAGCCTTGTAATCAACTCCGTTAACCCATACCGTAACTTCATTACCGGATACATATCTATTTCCTTCACTCATTTATGTATGTCTCCTCTCTTACTCCATTGTGATTGCAAACGTCATGTCTTCCATTGCATCCGCAATCTTGATTTGGCCCGCCAAATACAAGTTATCCTGATAAGGCATAGAGCGAACCTTTGTTTCATCCCAATCGGCAGCTTCCGGCTTACTAGGGAGCCATGCATTGCGCTGAGCCTCAACATCAATGAAGGCTCTGTTGTCATACTCGTTGTCGAGCACGTCTTGATTGGCTAGTTCGCGGAAATAGCTGTTGACAGCGCCGATAAAGAGCATTTGGTAATCAAGTTTGTTCTTGTACTTACCGATATAGTCGTTCTTAAACGTGCTAAAAATGTCATCTCGTATTAAGTCCATAACCTCTGTAACCAAGATTTTCGCACATGATTCTGGTACAGTCGGGCCAAAACTGGTCAAACTGTTGACTGCTCTAGCGATACGAACAACCCCATCGTCGTTAAAGAGTACTAGTTTACCAGCAGCGATTGCCGCTTCCAGATCTGCCGGTTGCGTAACAGCACTCAGGTCCAGAGGCAGGTAAGTAGCCGAACGACTAAGGCTAAGTCCAGCAAATAAGCCAAGCAAAATAGCAATGTATTTTTCACCCGTTACAGTTACGCCAGTATCGGCATAAGTCACATTGGTATTGCCAAAGTTTATCACATGCTGGCTATCGGGAGCAGTCACGTTATAAACAATTGCTTTAATCGTCTTATTAAGAGACTCTTGTGACTTTACATAGGTAGCCAAATCAGATTGCTCAGTTGTAGTACCTTCTGCAAAGCCAATATAGTTGTACTTTCTGCTGCCAAGTGCGGCGACAGCATCAGCAACCGCCGTTGTACCAGAAGTACCAACTCGAACTACGTAAACTTTGTTAGGGCCACCAGCCATTACTTGCTTAATATAATTGACATTAGAAGCAGTAAACAGGTTTGTCTCAATGTCGGTAATTGACTTGTATTCCTTGACGGTAAACGTGGTCGAGGTTGTATCCTTTACGATCAAGACAACAATACCTCTGGCGCTTCTCGCTACGGAACTGGCAGCGAGGGCTTTAAATGTTATCTCAATATTAGGTAATCCAATTGCCATTTATTTATCAGTCCTTACTTTGTTTAGTTTCAAAATTTAAATGTCCCATCATAAAGACGCTTTCTCCGTCTGCTTCTTCTTCGGGCTTGTACTCAAGTGATATTATGTCGAAACTTGTCTGTAACACTCCGTCAACCTTGACACTGGATATATATTCGGGGAAAACAACAAAACCCTGTCTAATGACAAGGTTCTCGGTGAAAGCTTTTTCTAATTTGTCTTGTACTTCAAGGATCTCTTTAAAATAATCGTTTTTATCAGTGGGAAAGTAATAAATTATGATGCTAATAGTTCTCTCAAGACCATCTGGCCCAACCTTAACATTGACTACATTATCAATATCAACATGGAAACTTGGTCTATCGAATCCCTCTGACACATCCATTAGATCAATTGATACTTCGGGAAAGATTGTGCCTAACTTTTCATTTATTGCTTCTAAGAAATCGCTAAGGGTTACTATTTAACTCAACCCCTTTTTCAACAGATCATTAATAAACTCTTCACAATCATCCAGGTATTGTCTCTCAAACTCCTGCTGTGACCTTTTAAACACCTTGTATCCTTTTGTAAAGCCATGTTCAGAGCCATCCTTGCCAACATTACGGTGCCCATGTTCCAGAAGATGAGCCTTAGGGTCGTTACTGTAAGCACGAATGCTTAAGTTTCCGTCAAATTTATATATTTTACCTCTCTTTATGGAACAGAAGTAGTTGCCTGATTCCTTCTCGATACCACTTGATTTCGCATTATTCCGCACCAGTCGAGTCAACTTCAACCCTTCTTGGCGAAGGAATTTCTTCGTTTCCCTTGGCATTGTTTCCTCAGCTATCTCCAGAAGTTGACGGGCAAATGCATCTAGCTTACGGGTGTCAAATCCATCACGCGCCATTATCCAACACTCTCCGATAAAAAGATTTCCAAGGACTCGTTGGCGAAGTATGGGTTCAGAATATAGAGGATATCGAATCGATTCCCACGATACTTGAACCACATGTCAGATGTGATATCCTTGCCGGAGTTATAACGAACGATTAACTTGTTGGTACAGTTAGTGAGGATCGTCTCTATCCCCTCTCTCCTCCCAATGCTTCCAGTCTGGGGAATTATCTGTGCCCATATCTCCTTTACCTTAACAGGCTTCTTCTGCTTGGCTTTTAACTCACCAATCACAAGTTCATTCTTCCAAACTTCTAGTTTGTTTCTGAGTTTACCAGCTTCCATATCAATCACCCCACTCAATTTGAGCCATAAGCGATTGAAGACTGTATTCAAGTGTTTTAGTGTTGGTGGTTACCACGGGATTTCTATTCTCATACTGATGGGAGCAAAATAGCATCACAGCAAGCTTATGTTTAGGATTAGTCTCGTCCACTACTTTGCCTGTTGCGGTCAATATGTAATTTCGCGCCGTATCAATTAAAAGACCGAGGAAGGAATCTTCCCCGGTATCTTCAACATCAAGGCGCAAATATTGCTTCAACTCTTCGAGCAATTTATAGCCCCTCCATTCTGGGACTAATTAAGTCCTCAATTAATTAGCTAACGGTAAGTTCACCGTACACATAAATCTTGTCACTGGAATCCACTTGCACTACATCCACAAGTTCAATCACACGTGCCATTGTAGCATTCTTAGTGAAGGCTGCTTCAGCACTCACAGCGAACTGATATGCTCCAGCATCAACAAACTTAACTGCCTCCATGCAGTTTCCATAGAAAATTGGCGCTTTCTTTGTGGTCGTTCCTGTAGTAGGCAGGAGAGCATTGGAGAATACATTCACAGGATATCCCATAAATAGACGCTGAGTTGGATTAGTAGGGTTTGTTTGAAGGACGGGTCTGCCATACTGGTCTAGTGCGGAGTCCAAAACATCAAACCCATCCTGGTTGGTACAGATGCAGGTACCGTATTTTACACCCTCATCGAGGTCGCGATTAATACTGGACTTCAACGCCTTCCAGTCTGCGATAGCCTTAACTGTTTTACCGTTCTTAAGAGCTGTAACAGCCATCTTATTTTCAGTTACTACCGCCTTTTTCGCGAACACCGTGGCGATATATTGAATCAGGTCATTGTCTGTCATTTGAAGCAGAGTATTAGACAGAGTAATGAGAGCGCCTTTTTCCTTGAGACTGAAGCTTACATTCTTGAATTTAACGTCAGTTGCTTCTACTCCATCTGTTCCATCTGTGAAGTCAACGAGTTCAGAGAATGTCTCAACGTCTTCAACTGGGAAAGTACCAGTAAGCGCCGTAGTAGGGATATAGCCTAGAACATCGCGGAAGGATTTGTATTGACGGATCTTCTCGACGATAATTGTCTTAATATCTTGAGGGAGGATATATCCTTCACCGTTAGTACCAGCACCACTTGCAGGAACAAGCAGAGAGTTTTCCACTTCAGTTAGCGGCTTACGCATAGCCATTTTAATCATGGCACGAACAGCATTTGCAGATTTCTTCATATCTTTAATTTCCATTTTATCTTCTACCTCTTTAGTATCAATTTTGTTTTGTACTTTTTCTAGAGCTTCAAGATCAAGCTGTTCCTGGATTTCAATTGCTGCCTTCAGTTCCTTGATTTCATCCATTTTTGCTTTTGCTTCGGCAACCTTGTTACCATCAAGCATGGATTGTGCTTCTGCTTTTGCAGTTTCAAGTTGATTCTTTAGTTCATCAATGCGTTTCATATATTTATATCTCCATTCATATTCAAAATTTTGGACAATAAAAAAGCCCTATAACATTTGTTATAGTAGCTCCAACTGTAGTTTCATTTTTAGAATCTCATTCTGGTCAATCTCATTATGTACTTCTTCACTATTGCTTAGTGATTCAGGAACATGTATGTAATTTTTGAAACTTTCGCTGATGCAAGCAGCCACATTATTTGCTTCCGCAATCTCAATGTTAAAGTACTTTGCCGCTTCGTTACCGTCAAGCCATGTTTCTTCATTTACCATTTGCCTAATAACTTCGATATCTACTCCATCTTTTAACTTATCAGCATAGACATTCATAATCCCAACTTCGATCTTATCCAAATCATCAGCTACTTTGCGAAAATCGTTACTGTTCCCAGCGAGCATATTCCAAGGTTTATGTATCATTAGATAAGCGTTAGCAGGGATAATAATCTTATCACCAGCCATTGCGATTACACTTGCAATACTTGCAGCCAATCCGTCAACGTAAACAGTCTTATAACCATGATAGCGTTTAAGGATGTTGTATATTGCAATCCCAGCAAAAACTGAACCACCACCGGAATTTATAAAGATATTTAGCTGAGATTTATCCTTTGCTTGATCTAACACTGCTAATACATCTTCTGGCGCTGTATCTGCTTCTGTCCATTTGTCCCAGAGTGAATTTACAATGTCACCATAAAAATAGATATCAGCAGAGTCTTGAGTAAGGTTCTTAATTTGTATGTATTTACTAGTCAATTTTTCACCTCCTTCTCTGAAGCCTGTTTGTCTACATTCTTGAGAGGAACATATGCGGAATTGATAAACAACTGATTACCGTTTGGATCAGGTGCATAACCCTCCTTCTTTCGGGCTTCATTTGGGGTTATTACACCATTATTAATACCTTGTGCATACCCTTCCATGCGAGTTTTGAAATCCGCTCTAAGGATTACGTCATAATCAAACTCAAGATTATACCTTGCGATCTGATCCTGCGATGTGAGTAATTTATATGTGGACTCCGCTTCGTACTGGACTAAAGCACTCATTAGAGTATCAACATAAAAAGCTCTATTTTGAGTTTCTGTACTTGCATATGTTGAAGATGAGTAATCATTTATCTGCGAGGGTTTGATTCCGAAGGCTGCTGCTATCTGAAGTGCGTTATACTTGTTCAATTCTAAAAACTGTGAATCAACCATCGAAATATTTAACGGTTGGAAACTAAATCCAAGAGGAACAGGAAGGATAGAACCAGCATTCTTTATTCCCGAAGCCATTGAGGCAAATTGCTCCTGCATCTTCTTGCGTGTCGTAAGATCGATATCTCCAACATACTGTAAAAGTCCTTTAGCAAATAAGCCGTTTTTAAAGTATGTATTTACAAAAGCTGCTCCTGATTTCTGATTTTCTATGTTCATAGATAAACATTCAAGAACAGATAATCCGGTTATTCCGTCAAAACTTGTACTGGTCTTAAAATGCATTACGCTATCATAAGACATCTTATATTGATGACCTGATTTTGAATCCGTGTAGATATACCATATTGAATTGTCTTTATCTAGCAATCCAATATTGTCAACCCAAATTTGAACACAGTTACTAGGAAGAATATGTAAAGCTGTAACTCTGCCTCTATTTGTTTCGATGTAAACAAACGCATTACCATAATGATGACGATTCAATTCTACAGTTGACCAGAATGTAAATGGAGTCATATATTTATTGGGTCGCTTCAAAATCTGGTTCAAATAATGCTCTGATGCAAGCCGTGAACTGTTGTCAGTATCTTGCCATAACTCAAGTGGCAGCTTTCCAACGCTCTCAGCAAGTAGCTTTAGACAAGTAAAGTAAGTGATCTCACCTAATTTGTATTTATCAACACTACTAACTTGGATGCCCAATGCATTAAGAAAGTCCGTATAGCTAAAGGCGGTAGTTAGATTTTTTACATTAGTTAATTGCCTACTAAAAATACCCATTTATTTGTCACCTCCTTGGCAGCGTAAAGTAAATGCCAATTAAAAGTAGAATGCCACCCAAGGTATATAACCCAGCAACAAAACTAAGATAAAAAGTTGCGTGAACAATAAAAAACAAGCCAATAATGATAAGTAAATCATCAATATGCTTGCCTACAAAGGTTGCGATATATTTTTTTAATCGTTTAATCATGCTACCATCCTAATTCCTTTAGGTATTCGTCCGTAATTAGATCATTTAGATTGATGGTTTCAATACTGTTATTGGCTACCGCTCTGCTAAGTCCCATTAGTAAAGCAATGATACCATCAATTTTATATTTGCTCTTCTTTTTGTCGTACTTCATACCATTCTTATCAGTAGCCACTACATTTCCGGCCATCCAGGTTAAAACGGGATTATTAGCAACAATGAGTCGGTTCTCCATAAGAAGATTTTCGAAATCATTAATAGCTGGAGCCATTGTCGCCCCACCTTGCCCCATCGTAACAACAGTAAAATTCTTCTCCAAAGCGGAAATAATGCCGATTGCCCCCCATCGGTCAAAGCCAATTTCTTCAACTTGAAACAAACCGTTTAACTCTTTAATATAACTGTGTAATTGCTCAAAATTGATAAACTGCCCATCGAGTGCTGTTATGTAACCTTTCTGAACAAATACATCGTAGCGCACATTGTCTCTCTCACTTCGCTCGGCAATTGTTTCCTTTGGCGTAAAGAGATGAGGATAGATTATGTATTTATCTTGATCTTCATCATAAAAGACTTGGACTAGAGCCGTGATGTCATTAACTGCTGACATGTCGAGACCGATCCAACATGGCTTTCCGTAAAACTCCTCTAACTTGATGTCTGCTAAACAATTTCGCCACAGATTCATATTGATTGCTGTCTCACCATCAAGGCTTATATGTTGATTTAGATACAATCGTCTAAATGCCGCTTCCCTCGTCTTTAGTTGCTTAGCTTTATTAGCTAAATCAACTAAGTCATCATATTTGCGGAAATTGCCTAGTGCTGGGTTAGCCTTAAACCATTGTTCTTCATCATCTAGTTTACAGTTCCGTTCAGCTTCGAATATCGCATAATAGAAAGATTCATTCGTCGTTCTTCCCGCCTCAATATCTTTGGCGTAATTGTACAACTCCATCTCTAAATTGTTCGGATCATTACCCGACGAGGCCGTGGTCAAGGTTATCAATAGTGGTTCATCCCAGATACCCATACCTGTACGAAGCTTGTCATATAGATTGCCATTCTTACTTTCATGGATTTCATCTAAGATACAGTAAAGACCAGCATAGGAGTCAGCATTCGATGCATCAGAACTGATTACTTGAAGTTTACTGTTCATATTCTTCTTCTCGATGACTTTGCGGCTATCACGAATCTTTACGTATTTCTTTAGAGTATGATTATTGGAGATCATGTATTTGATTGTGTCGAAGAGTTCACTTGCTTGTTTCGTTGTGTTGGCTGTAACGAGGATTGCCGAACCAAATTCATTTTTGCAGTAGTAGAGGTAAGTGATAATACAGGATATTATGAAGCCTTTTCCATTCTTTCGAGGGATGTTTATGTGTGCTTCGCGGTATCTTCTGAAGCCATTTACCCGCTTTTTTACACAAATAATTGAAGTACAGATAACAAATTGAAACTTGAGAAGCCTTATTTTTTGCCCCTTTTTACCCTTATCAAGTTCTAATTTTGAGATAAAATCGCGGAATTTTCGTGCCTCTGCTGCATCAAAATAGTACTTTTCATCGTCATATTTTGCTTTTAACTCGTTAATCCAAGACTCTATATCACCACTTGTCTGGATTTCAATCTGTTTTCTCGCAAATTCGTTCATTCAACCACCTATTTCTGAATCATATCCTCCATTTCGTCATCAGCATTATTATCTTCCTTTAAAATCATTTCCTTTAACTTCGTTCTCTCACGTGGTGTTAAAGCAAATTCTTTGATGAAGGAGAGCATATTCTTCATAGCATTATTCGCAATGCTAATCTCTGGGATCTGTTGACGATAACCAGTATCAGTAGTAAAACATAAATCGCCATTCTTTTTGATTGCCTTTTCAGCTTCAACCCAGTGCTGATAACTGGCACATAAAGCAGACAATGCAATTTCATCTCCGTCTCGCCATTTGTTATCGGCATTAAGAGCAGCATAAATGGTCTGAAATTTCTTCTTAGCTTCAACATTTAAAAATGCTGGAGGTTTAATTTGATTATCCATTCAATCACTTCCTTTCTGTGAAACCACCCCTCCTTAAAAATTCCTGTTCGGGTGCAAACAAGACTGGGCATACGGTCATTTACCTTTTCACTTTCAACATTTTTGATACCCCGTATCATATTTCTTTTAAATTTTATTTATATTTCTTTTTATCTTCCCAAGTTTTAGTGTTATGACACTCCAAACACAGGAAATCTATATTACTTTCGACCAATCTAAGACTCCAATCAACTTTGAGTGGAATCTTATGGTCTGCAATTACTCCTGCTTTAAGCATCTTATTATCCAAGCATCTGGTACACAAGCCATTACATTTAGCCTTAACAACTTCACGCAATAGTTCCCACTCTTTCGAATGATAGAACTGCGTAGCCTTCTTATCTCTCAAATATGTATCGTAATATCTATTGCGCTCTTGCTTATCTAACTGTCCTTGTTCCTTATGCTTGTTACAGTATTTATCACAAGGATTGCATAAACTATTGCAACCAGCTTTGTTACAGATCTTTTTGAGTGGCATTTTCGATGTAATCCACACCTTCAACAGTAAGTCCAACAATGAATGCATATGGATCACCCGTATAACTGCATTCTCTTTCCAAGTAGCCACTCTGAATCAGGTATTCAAGATTAAAATAACTAAACTTAAAGCCCTCATCTACCACACTTTTTAACTGATCAATGCTAAGCAAACTCATTCTCCCTTGTTTAATTCCAAGGTCATAAATGTAACGAAGCATTTCCTGTCTCTTCTCATTCATTTAAATAACTCCTCCATATTTCCACTCATCATTACCAACAATTTTTCAGCAATAACTGGATCATTTACTTCGTATGTCTCATCATTCACGCTAACTATGTATGTATTATCTGATTTGATAATCATACGCTCACCTTAAACCACATCTTTATAAACTTTTTGCTTAATCACGTTATAAATCGTTATGTAAGTAACATCTAATTGTTCTGCGATTTCCACGCAAAATGCTGTTTGTTGTCCTGTCCATTCATCAATATGTTTCCTAATCTCTCTAACCTGATCGTCAGTCAGTTTAGCAAAATTGCTCCTCTTACCAATTTTTGCTAAAGACATATTACTCCGTGTTGTTTCATCAAATTGTCCTTTACGATCTCTAGGTGATAAATTTATTGGACAATTGTTGTAAGGGACAGTATCCAAATGATGAGCCTCATCCCAACCTTCCCAAGTACCTAACCGTGCTGCCATTACAAAACGATGCTGTCCGCGCACGTAGGATTTATGACTATCATCCATTATTCCAACCTGTCTATAATTGCCCGTACATGGACTCGGCTTTAAATACCTTCCACTTTTACAACTCCAGATATTACCTGTTTGACTATGAACGAAATAATCACTAAATGACCTTTCAGTGCCATTCATATCGACTAGGTTAGGAATGCTCCAAAATTCATCCATGTTAACCGGCATTACTTTTTCCTTATTCTTCAATTCAATCACCTTATTATGTTTCAAGCGTTTCACCTTGTATCTGCTTCACTGTACACAAAAAAGAGACCAATGAAGTCACGGTCTCCTTAGTGTCTGATGGGCTATCTCACCCCATTATTACTCTCTGTCATTCCATTTTGTGGATGAATTTGTGGATTACTTGTGGACCGTTTGTGGATGTTCTGTGGATATCAAAAAACCAAAAAATATGTTTACAGATACAATATATTGGGTTATCTTAAATATGTAGTCGCAACATATTGTAGATCGGAGGTGATTTCAATGGCTAAATCAAGTTCTAGTAAAGTCTCTTCTTCTAAAATGTCGACTAAAGCTTCCTCAGTCCTTCGGAGCAGTTCTTCCAGTAAAACTGCCAAGTCTCTTGCAGGTTCTGTTTTATCACAATCAGGTAAAAGATAAAGTAAGTATTCTTCTAACAACCAAAGGAGATGGTTCACATGCCAAAGACAGTTAAGATTCGTGTAGGTGGTTCTAAATCACAATTTAAGAGTGACTTGAAAAAAGCTCAAAAGGAAATAGCGAGGGGTATTGAAAAACAAGTTAAACGCGAGTTGGACAGACTTAAATAGTACAAGCCTTCATAACCTTCATTTTCTCCTCCTCCAGGTGCGGGTACATCTGGAGGAATCACTTAATAAAAAAGAAGCGAACCAACTGGCCGCTTCTTACATGTTATATATTCAACTTTCATTTCATTTTCAATTCTCCACACATAACAAAAACCACTCCGATAGGGGAGTGGAATAAATTAAATAGAGGATATTCCTATTGTTGTAATTGCATTTAATCTAATCAAACTAATTAAAAGTCTCTTTAAGAAGAAATTATGAAGAGGTTCGTAATCATTTATATCTGCTTTCTTCATACATTCCAAATACTCAGGCTTATCTTCTGGTACCAAATAGATTGGTGGTAAGTTGTTTGTTCTCAACAGCCAATTCATCACAGCTCTACATAGCCTTCCATTTCCATCGCCAAAAGGGTGTATTTGAGCTATCCGATGATGAACTTTAACTGAAAACAAAAGCCAGTCAGACAATGATAAAATTTGTACACTTCCAAATGCCTCATCTATATCTTTGTCTAGCCAAAAAAGGTCTTCCGGTATTTGTCTATGATGAGAGGTATTAATTATTGCGCCACTTATGGCATTGTCTGTAGTTCTAAATTCACCCATTAATTCTGCTTGTGGTGCAATCTTGTATAATTCTTTATTCATTTCTTTAAGTTTATAGCTATCAAAACGTTCTTCTGAGTTTATTATGTAGTCATATAATAGAATATGACCAACAGTTTCAACGATGTTCTCATCATCTTGATACTTCGAATAGTACTCAGAATCATGTAATCTTAAACGTAAATCAGTACAAATTTCTGCTACTTTTTCTTTGGGTAAATCAATGCCTTCAACTCGACTATCGTTATAAACCAAGTCATGTTTAAAAATACTCCATAATGGACTAGTGTTGGCTTGAGGTATGTATGTATAGCCATTAATGATATTTTTTAAATAAAAGCTATCTAATGATTTAAGTTTTAGCAATTCAAATTGCTTTGTATATCCATAAGACTCAAAGAATTCTTTACTGGGTATTATATTTAAAACTCTCATATTATAGAGATGCCACATTACACTTTCATAACTAACGCCAAAATAGTAGGCAATTAGAACAGCGTCATCCGGAGAAACTTTCCCGTTTTTATCAGCATACTTTGAAATTTGTTTTTCAAAGTATTTCCTTGGCATCAGAAAATAAGTTGCAAACTGATTGGCATAGCGTTCCATGTGATCGTTACCACCAATTGGACTAGCGCTCACACTTTGAAAATCTCGTACATGATGACATAATTCATGAGCAGCAGTAAATCTTTGTCTTTCATATTTACTTTTACTGTTAATTGCAACAGCCGCATAGTTACCTTCATATCCAGGAGAGTACATACCCTCTAAACTATCTAATTCCATGAATCTATAAATGACTCCATAGTCTTTTAATACTTTGAAAATATCTATAGGAAAAATAGGGTCACTCTCTTTAAAGTAGTCATGAAAAACCAATTCAGCAAGCTCTCCGGGATGACCGCAATGCTTGCTGAATCGTCTTAAATATTCTAGATCAGTGTTGGGCATGGTTAATTATTCTCGACGCCTCTCTTTGGAAAGCTAAAAATTCATTAATTTGCCGTTTATCAAATTCACTAAGTTCCTGACCATTTCTAGCCAAGACCTGCATAGGTTTAGTTTCAGATTCATAAAAGAATGATTCTGGACATCCATAAACATAAGCGAGTTTTGTTACTTGAGCTTCAGTAGGGTTAAGCTCTCCCTTTTCAATGCTTTCCAACTCTAATGGAGATATGCCTGTCAAGTTAGAGACATATTCCAATCTCAAGCTTAATTCATTTCTGAACTCCTTCAATTGATTAAATAGCACTTTAGCCATAATACATCCCCCTTTCTAGGATATTCATTAGAAATCGAAAATGTGAAACAAAAGAACATTTGTTCTGTCTCAAGCAACTACTCTTATAGTATGGCATAAAACACAGCAAAATACACGTCTTGACAGCGACTTTTTTATGTAAATTTGTTGAACGAAACAATGATATATGATAGCATTTTAAGGATACCCACATTATTCATTGTCCGAATTCAAGGCGATTGCTTTGGTTATAATGTTTTTAAGGTATCAAAAAAGCGCCTTAAGGGAGGCGCTAAATTTAGCGATGATTTTCATAGTTCTCAATGGTAAATTTAACTTGCAAGTTCAATAATCTGTTGATTATAGTATCTCATCTGTTTTAAAATACTATTCTGTTTACGAAGATTGTCTCTATATTTTTGAGAACCTCTAGATATCGACTCGGATTCTATCTCCAATCTTTCTAACTGCTTTTTCAATTGGTCTATTTGTTTCTGCAAATACCGAATCGATTCCATCTTCTGTTTTTCTGTTTTGACTGAATTTTTAGTACTTGTTTTGGCTAATACTTGATCTTGAATCAAAAAAGTAGAAGAAGATAAAAACATGGTTAATGCAATAAATATTACAGCTATTTTTCTCAAACTCAAACACCCCATTCTATGTAATGCTTCCATTTTACACCAATGAATAAAATAGGTACATAGAATTAGACAGAAAGTTCTAATTATAAATATAACCGGTGCATATCCTTCATCTCCAATTACGAACAAGCCACAGATAGTAGCTTGCTCGTAAAAGTTTAGGAGGAAGCAAGGAACCCAGACTATTTGCTGGCCTTGCTGTACTTGCCTTTATTTATAACGCCCCAAAACAAGCGTGGCCCCTGAACTAGTGTATGCCAGTAGATAAGTGCGAGTGGAAGAAACGTGTAGCCGTGTAAATAATCATTTTTCTCCCTTTATTGACACCTTAACGCAATATTTAAATATAACAAAAATAGCCTTTTATATCAACACTTTTATTTTTAGATGTTGAAATACAAGGCTGAAAAGTTATGAAAACCATTGATTTACATAGCTTTTTTACAATTTTTCTTTCGCGCTTTTTCTCTAGATGCTGCACATTCGGGGCAGAATTTAAGTCCTTGCTTTCTTATTATATCCTTTCCACACTGCTCGCAGGGTTTGACTCTACTCAAATTCTCTTCAATATTACTGATGATCTCTTCACCGAAGCAATTCCACAACGTGTCTTTGTATGCGGTCTTCTTCACAGTATATAAATACTCAACCAATACATTTGTAAGTACTTTTGGATTGTTATACGCCTTCAACAGTTCATCACGAATGTATGTGAACATATAATCCGTAACTTGTTTTGTACTAGATTTAGTGTTTTCTCTCTGATACTTATTCTTGATGACCTTTTTATTTTTGTTTAGTTTATCATAGGTAAATCGGATCTCTTCAATCTCCCTCATTTTTGGTTCACGCTTTAACTCAGTCATCAACATTTTATAATTGAAATCATCAACTACATCGGCAAAAGATATGCGCTTGCTACTTACCATATCTGCTAAACGGTCAAGAGTTCTCTTACCTTCTGGCTGAAGACCCTTCTTTTTGTCTTTAGCATATTTAAAAACTTGTGGAAGTTTACCCCGTTTGTATTCGTCTAATCGCTTCTTTAATTCTTCGTCATTAATAGGCGCACGATACTGCGTCTTGCTGAAATCAATCTCCATGTTGTTTAATGCGCACAAACGCTTAATATCGTCCATTACCTCATCAGTAACTTCCATATGCCATGCCCGACTTATCGCATTACTTATATCACCAATGTTGGACCTAAAGCCATTCTTCAACGCTTCGAATATGGCTTCCTGTGTTATAATTTGTTTCGGTGCTGATTGCAAATTATAAGCGAGTGGAACGATGTTATTCATGTTACGTTCTGCAATGCTTATGAGTAATGGATCATCAGAACAAAGCAGTTTATCTCCATCCCAATCCAGCATAAGCAGTGTACTAATTGGGTCGTGACAACTTGTATAAACACAATTACTAATAAAGTAATCATTGTATGCCTGGTCAATCACATTGTTTCTAACCGCATGTTCTCGATACAAATGAGGAGAACGCTCAAGTAATATCTTACCTTGATCATAGAGATTACATCGCACTTCTCCATTCATCAACGCTCCAGAAGGATTCGCCTCTTGGTCAAACAACCACTGTAACCAAGCCACAACATCGGGACAAACATAAGTATACTTGCTGTTCGGGATAGATATCTTCCCTGCTTTCGCCTGTTTTACATAAGATTCTTTTGCAGTTTTAATTTCTTCCCGAACATAATTATCGCGGAGCAAATTCGGGTACACTTCCAACGCTTGTTGAAGGTAGTTCTTATTACTATTTGCTTCGGTTACACCCATAATCTCAAGCATTACATCTTTGTCTCTTCCAATCTGGTCAATTTTATCGTTAGTAGCAGTAACCAAAGTCTTCAATTCTTCATCTGAAACATCGGTAAGTGTCTGAAGCATTTGATATGTAAGCGATGCTTGGGCAAAAGTTTCATCTTCAACTGAACCAATTGCCATCTCACATTTATGTCGTTTAAACTTCTCCTTGTAGTCTTGCCAACTATCGTAATAATCGGACAATTTAAACTGTGATTTATGTAGAATTACTTGTATGTTATCATCTATGATATCCCAGGTCTTACCCCACACATCCACTACTTTTGTTGTCTTACCTTTGTATTTATCAAAAGGAACCGGGACTAACAAGCCTTTCATCCACGGTGACCGGATCATCATTGCTTTACTGCTGACCGAGGGAAGACAAAAACCAACACCATCAGTATGCTTAATGGTAATATCCCTTGTTGTTCTGGTCACAGACCAATCTTCGTCATTTACATAATCGACTACAACATCCGGTAATGTTGTATCCAAATCATCAATAACAATTACTCTATCTAAGTCAACCTTCCATGGCATTGTAGCTGAATTAGCAAGCATCATATAAGCAAGCAATTTTGATGGATTGATTCCTCCTTTTGTATTAATCATATCTCTAGTAAGCCCACAGGTTATTGTCATTTCATATTTCTTCCAGAGGGATATCTTAACGAAGACACCTTTCTTTTTCTTTATTTGCCCAGCACTTGAACTAAAATATGTGTATTCTTCACCCTTATATGTAAAGCCATCCTTCACCAGTTGACCGAACAAATCAAGATTAAAGGATTCAACGATCATCATATGATAACAGGGTTTCTTACTAGCCAATTTAGAATACTGACTAACCATTCCCAATGTCCTCGACAAAGTAGACTCAAACATTCCGGCCATATGAGAAGGCTTGATTGTAGATGTAAGTGAACGGTGAGAAACATTTTGCTTAACCAGTGAGTTCAATTCCTGTTTCGTTAAATCAATGTATTCCGTCATTTGCTTTTTTCTAGCTTTGTACATTCGTTTCTTAGACTTATTTTTCTTTGGAAGCTTATCAATGATTTCATCTCTTCGTTTTTGAATTCGATACATCTTAAACAATTTATCTTGGATTGCTTGCTCTTCCCCGTTAAAGAAGAATGAAGTAGTGATATTGGGGATGTACACCTGTTTTGATAGATTGGCCTTCTTTGATTTGTTGCTTGTCATTATATAAACATATCCTCCTGTAAATTTGAATTAAAAAAATAATATACAAATAATTACTCATGTTTAAGATGCCTTTGATCTTGATTTTAATCTTTTGTCTTTTGACTTTATCTTTTAATGTTTTCATCCCTTAAGCGTAGCGATTCAATTTCCAAACAAATAGGTCGCAGACCGTTTTGTAAATACTGAATCTAAACATCTAAAGAATCTAAAGATCTAAGACCTAATTAACTAGTGCCCATTCTATCCTGGATAATTTGGGATAGGTGATTGGATAAATTGGAATTAGACATTGGATTATTTGGGGATAGACATTGCATAGATTGGGAGTAGGTAAAATCATAATTTTTTTATGTTCTCATAATTCAAAAAATAGTGATTATTATACTTCGTAAATATCAACTTTCCATCCTCATCATATTGATAACTAGTCCCCAAATTATGTTTGTTGATGCTTATTAGCTTCTTGTCTACGAGCATTTGAGTATATTTTGGAATGGTATTCTTGCCCATGTTTAGTTCAGTTGACATCTTCTTGTCTATCCGTGTAAAGCAAAATTGTTTTCTCGAATCGGTAGCATTGATATAACTCTTTATATAGTAAAGCAGCCTTGCCTCCTGCCGAGTGAGCTTACCATCTTTAATACCAAACATTACATTTATAGGGAGCTGTGCAAAGAACTCTCCTTCCTTTCTGTTCTCGATATCAAATTTCTCCTTATTGAGTGAAATGAGAAACGGCTTGTTTGGCTCCAATTTACTCACTGGCTCAATTATGTAGTTCAAAGCATATAGATTTTGTAGTGATGCTTTCAAAGTTTTATTATCCTGAATATTCATATGTCGTTTTAAGTCTGGCCCCGACACCTCAAATGAGTAACGATCTCCGCTTCTAAATATGCAATATTTAAGATATAGAGATAAGGCGAAATCATTTATCGTCAGAGATGAATCTCGGACAACCGAATTAAGTACATTTATTGTTGAATTACCTTTCAAAAATTAGATGTCCTCCTTATTTTGTTGAATTAATGGAGAGAGGCATAAACCTCTCTCGTATGGTATGTAGAGATAAATTAAGACTCTTTTTTGTCTTTTATGTCAGATCTTTTTTGCTTGTTTTTATCTTCATTTCTTGTTTTGAGAGAATTTTGTTTTTCAGCATCCTTTTGTTTTCTCAAGTACTCTCTTCTACTAGGCTCGAAATTTTGAAACTCGTGATAGTACCCCATTCTTATATTCCTCCAAATTTGATATTTTTCAGCAGATAATCAACTTCCGTTTCATCATTTGGATACTCCATCCCATTTGAAGCACACAACATCATCAGCAATGATCTAACCATCTCAGCGTCAGCGTCATCTCTTCCCTCGTATAATGGCTTCACCTTGCTTATAATGTTTATAATGTCCATGTCCTTCTTATCTGTGTTTCCTCTTGATTTGAAGTCCTCGTATTCCTTAAGTTCTTTTTCGTAGGCTGATTCATAACCTTCAACTTCATCTGGAGCCTCCTGGTTAAGCATCTCACAATAGTCCGAGAAGAAATTAGAAATTTCTATTGGGACAGAGTGTCCCAGAGTCTCGCGACAATGCTTGTACAGATCATAGGTCTTATCATCAGAAAAAATCCAATGCCAAAGAGTATCGTAATATCCCTCCTGTTCTTTCAAAGTTAAAGTTTTAAAATTAAGAATATTCTTACTCATTCAATCTTCCTCCTATTTTTTGTTTTGGTCTTACTTTGTACATTCTAAAATTTCCAACCCCAACGGTAAACGTGCCGTTTAAATTCACCAATATCGGCGAATGACAACTCCTAATTTTTATTCGTTATTCCTGCATATTCATTCATCCAAATAAGCCTAGATGCTACATAACAAATCCTAAATGCTATAGAACTGCACTTCCGTACCATTTAGATGTTGCATATATTCATACTACATGATATTATTATGTACGTAGTAAAGGTATCTCCATTTCGAGGAAGCACCCGATGGAGTTTATTAATAGGCAAACAAAGGCATCACCTCCTTAAAAGAATAGGAAAATAAACGAGTAGGTCTATCAATGATTAGATGTACTCTATTTGAGTTTACTATAAATTGTAATCAAAATCTAGAGTTATTTTTCGTGACCGTCAGCCTGACGGAAGCGAAATTATTGATCACTTTGTACATTCTAATTCAAAACTTCTGTTTTCGTAAAGGTCCCCTACTTTCTCCTTTCTAGAGTTCAATTTGTTGTTCAATTTCTCTACCCGGTTTACTCGTTAAAATACTCTTACCCAACTTATCAAGCAATTCTTGCTGCTCATCTGTTTCTAGTTTAGCAAGAATGTTATAGGCAATAGATGGTTTAATTTTTTCCTTTCCTTCGCCGACCATAAGATCTTGCAAATCTGGAACAAGTTTAAGGAGTTGTTTATAACGCTGTAGTTGATCTACAGTTATACCCATTTTGTCTGCGAGGTTCTCTTGAGTTACAGCTTTTGCATTTTGCGTAAGCTGTAAATTTTTATTTTCTAATTGATGCCTATGTCCACCTTTACCTCCATTTTTTATCCCATAAATCCTCTCTAATCTTAATACCATGGATCATTGTAATGCTTAATGATATCACCTTGCACCCTACCGGCATCGTGTGACTCGACTTTATTTAAACGTCTAATCCGCTTTATTTCCTCCCTAATCTCTAAGCACCGGCTATGCGGTGTCTTACGATCTGAAGCTTCCTTGACCAAATCTGCAATAGTTAAATTACGCACTAATCCTTCCCCCGTTTAATGTTTGACTTTTCTTGACCTTAATTTAACCCATTGGTCAATCAAGGTCAATATTTAAAATTTTCAAGGAGCATACTGTTTATGATGCTATATAAAATGGAGTCCTAGATCATTGCTCTATGTTTAGCGGATATCCGGCGCCGCTCCGTCATAAAGAAGGAGCGTTCGGCCTGTCCAACTTGTCACCGCCACTATGACGGAAACCAGTGACAACAGGCCATCATCAGGCGGATTTAAGCATACATTAAAGCATCCATTAGATAATACTTTGGATTAGCTTGCTTCAGTTCATACAAGCGTCTTAGGCTTGCTCCTGACTCTTTAAAGTGAAACATAGCCCCATGGTTGATAGGCTCTACGAACAGACATTCAAGCGCTCTTTGTAGCTCCATTTCCTTAAGTTGTTCAAGGCTCACATATGTATGGTGGTTAGAGCCGATTTCCTTCGCCAGATCCATCATTCGGAAAGGCTTTTTTGGATGTTCGACCAAATTCCGCGAATCAAATTCTTGTATAAACAATACTCTGTCTTCGTCAGTCATAAGGAAAAACTCCAACTCAGCTTTAATGATGATTGCCTTTTTTGATACTTCGCAGTGGTTCAGGATTTCAGCGATTTCGACTTGTTTTTTCATTTTTGTTTCCTCCGTATGTTGTTGTTTTCTTTCATGTACCCATATTAACCTCTTTTGTACTCATTGTCAATAGAATTAGAGTACATTATTGCAACTTAATAGTACGAATCAATTGAATATGTACACATTGCGTGATATAATTAAGCATATACATTAAAGGAGAGATGGAAGTTTTGGAAGAGGAAGTTCAAAAAACAACAGAAGACTCTAGGAAGACTGTACAAGTTTTTGAATCAACGAAGAAGCGATTACAGGAGATAAAAACCGATCTTAAACTTTCTAATGAGAGTGATGTAGTAACATATTTAATTAGCCTATACGAGAATACTACTCATATCCCAAGAGAAGCACAAATTAAGCTACTAGAACTCATCAAGAAATAAAATACATAACAAAAAAGCCCTTGAGATGTGATCTCAGGGCTTTTTGCTGTCTATTTAAGATGAAGATTATTACCAAAGTCGCTCCATTCGCTGACCTTGTTATCTACAAAAGTCACACTTGAGGCACCATAATACCAAACTTCTCTATCTAGTAATTTGCTTATTGTATCTGGAGTACCCATGATCTCTTTGACTGTCGCTTCTGTGTCACCTTCTCCGAAAGTTTCTCCTGCGTATTCCTCTGCCGAATTGGTATACGACGAATTGACTGATGCCCTAAGATCATCATATTTATGACCTTCGTCAACCACATTCCGAGCTTCGGATATAACATCGTCTTTGGCTTTCTCTAATTCATCCTTGATGTCTGACAATATACTGTTTTTGATATCATCATTTTGTGTTTCTAACCTTGTATATACCTGCTGCTTGTATTCTTCGAATTTACTTAGCTGTGCATCTGCGTTGCCAACTGTCTCCCATGTGTTTCCCTTCAATACTTTCGTCTCACCTGTGATCCGGTTAATCATCACTGGATATTTTTGATTCAGTTTATCGTATTTGTACATTCCGGGATAAATAAAAAGACCAAATGCAGCAATACAGATAGCAACAGCTAAATATTTGAATCCATCCTTTAAAAATTCGGAGGAAAAATGTACAGGTTGATTCTTGGAGAGATTAACTCTCTTTTTTACCTGATCGTTTATCATAAAGCCAATTATGTATCCAGCTACGCCGCCAACAATGATGAGCAGAACTAATGCCCTAGTGCCGGAAGCAAAGAAATATTTTTTATAACTATATCCACCAAGAGCCAATCCCAAAAAAACTAAGATACTTGAATACTTATTCACTTAATCACATCTCCCAAATTTGTTAACCCTAACAAAAAGGTATCGTACATAATACATGCGAGCCATTTATGCTCTTATCCTCATCTCCCCAACAATCTCGACTTCGCTGATACATACTCCGCGCCCGCCAAATAGTCTCTTGCCCACAAACAGCCCGTAAGCGCTGTAGATGTGCCCCTCTTCAAGATCACAAGGTTGCTCAGACTCCCAAACAAAGCGCTCTCCTTCGCCTTCGAACACATAGTTGTGTACTGATGCCGCACTAATGTATCTGTCCAGATAGTCAACACCGTAATCATCCCTGATGTATGTAACTATGATATCAGTCTTTTTGTCCATGTTTAACACCATCATAATTGGTTGCTACTAGGCTTATTTTACCATACCAGATAGTACGAGAGTATGAATATTTTGGGTTCAGAGAACGAAGAAAAGAGATGTCTTCAGATAATTCTTAAGACATCTCTTTAGATAAAGTTTCCATATTATTCATTTTTTTATTATTTTCTTCAGATAATCATTCACATCTGATACATTCCTTTTACAGGAGTGACCCATTCCATAGCGCAAAAAGCCGTAGCTAAACTCCTTCTTGCATATTGGGCAAATTACTCTTGTTGATTTAATCATTGGCTGTTCCTCCAAAACTCTTGATAGAACTTTAACTTATTAAATTTCAACAATTTCATCTATATCAACTTTTCCAACTTTGCCTGTATCATCAAACTTCAACCTTGCAAACAACATGCCCCAATTATCTTCACTATAACCCATTAATGTCCCGGTTCTTCCTCTGTGCTTCAGTTTTAATTTATTGTACGGTTCAACTCTATATCTATTTCCAATACGAATAATCTTCTTTGATATGGTTTCATCGTTCTTTGTAATTATCACTTCATATTGACCTAATGAACCTTTATTATCTTTGACCTGCTTGATACTAGCTACTCTCATGGAAATCCCTCCACAGTCTAAATGTTCAGTCGAATTTTCACTTCAACATTCTAATTAACCTCATTGTATACTAAACAAGAAAAAAGCCAACCTCTTTAGAGATTGGCGAGTCAATTAACGTTTTGTTTTTCGTTCTTTTTGTAATCCACTTATTACGTTATTCATCGGTGTAAACTGTTCATGCTTTTCTTTAATTGATCTCTGGGACAAGTGAGTGTACTTACTCACCATACGCAAGTCAGAATGCCCCATAATCTCAGCCAAATAGCGTTCACTTCCACCATTCTCCAAAAACATTGTAGCAGAGGTATGTCTAAATAAATGAGGATGAGCTCTAATTTGCAATCCTGCCTCTTTAACATATTTCTTCAGCCTGTCTCGAAAACGGTCATCTGAGAGCGGCCCTCCATAATTAGTACAAAATATATAATCAGTTTCAAATTCAGCGCATTCCTTAAGCAGCTCTTTGATTAAGCGTGCCGTTCTTTTTTGTATTGGAACCGTGCGCCCTCTTCTCGATTTAGCTATGGTTTCATTTATATATATTGAGCCATGGACGAGTTCTACATCGTTGACCTTTAGCGTAAGCACTTCATTAATACGAGCAAAAGAATCGATGAGTACATTCATAATTACATAATCTCGGAACCCTGCATAAGTGCGCTGGTCAGGTACAGCTAACAACTTTTTTAGATCATCAGTTGACATAATTTTCATTTCTTTCTGCGGTTCCTTTACCTTACGGATCTTAGCGCATGGGTTCTTATCAATGTATCCTTCATCCTCAAGAAACGTAAACAGAGTTCGCAGCTTGCCGAATTTAGTATTAACCGTCACAGGCGATAAGCCTAGTGTCATATTCCGTTCGTTCTTATGGGGATGTTCATCCCATTTCCGTTTGGAATGTAAAAGCCAAGCAATAAATGACCGCAGTAAATCTGGTGTAATGCCAGTGATTGTTCGTTCGATTTTTTGTTCAGCAAGGAAGTCACAAAGGTAACGGTAGCTTTCCCTATACATTTCGAGTGTCCTCGGTGATCGACCTTCAGCTATTTTGGCACTGTAGAAAATATCAAACAATTCATCAAGTGACTTATCTGCACCAACCTTAGAACGACCACTTTTGTACCGTTTGCCTATACGATTATCCACAAAAAAACGCCTCCCCTTCGCGTAATTTGCGATGGTTCAGCGCTGAAAATTTAATGTATGTAGCCGCTCACCTTTGTACCGTAAATGTACAAAATTTAGCGTCAAAAACGTTGATAAATAAGGGTATCATCGTATAATTCTGAAGTCCAGACCCCAAGGGTGCGCGCTACCAGACTGCGCCATACCCCGATGGTATGTACGTCTTCTGCAGATCGAATCGCATTAGCGACAAATATTATTATACGACTTACCGATCCCCTCTTGCAAGCAAAATCTGAGGTTAACACACACTAAATTTCACCCTCACAGGTGCAAGGTTGTCCCACAAATTAAGGTGAAATTAAGGTGAAATTTAGGTGAATCTTGAGGTAACACCGGCTATTACCTTTTTTAGAAGGACCGCTAATAGTAGAGTAATGACAATGCAGATTAGATTATACGCAAGATTGTCGAAGCTTTTGCTTATTTTAGACGTGAGATGTAAAATCCTTTCATGAATCAAATAGATTTCAAGACTGTGTGTGCCGCAGAAGGTCAAGAAGATAAACTTTTTGATGCCAAGCTTTGAAGTAAATTGTAAAAAAGCAGCAAGAAACAAACACAAAGGCAGCGTCATTAAAATAAAAGGGTACCACCATATTCCATAATTCCATAAGTATTCGTCAGGTAGATATTTCAGACTGGCAAGTAAAGAGGTCAACCCGAAAATGACTGCCGCTAAGTTAATGATTACATGTGCCATAGTAATTTTTTTGTGGATTTCAATCCAATACCCGACAAGAAACCCAGTGAAGAAAATTGGAATTCTGATCGTGAAAATAAGCAAATACGATAATGGAGTTGGAGTAATGGCAACGGATAACAGTAATGCACCAATAACTACCGCAGAAAGTATAATATATTTGTTTTTCAACTTAAAATAATTCATAAAGAAGGGTGTCAGGAAATATAAAACCAAAATCGAAGGAACATACCAATCAAATTTCTTATCCGAGTTCAACCAAAAGCTTAGCGTCGTCAAATTTAAAACTGCATCTGTAAGCGACATTTCACCTTTATACCATTCAAAAAAACAAATGATAAACACAACGGCAAGATAGGTAGGAAGAATCCGCAGCAGTCTTCGCTTATAAAATGTATTTACGTTACTATCTTTCTGCCATGCAAAGTACAACCCCAAACCCGATAGCATTAAAAAAATATCCACTCCCCCATAACCGGTTGCTTTAATTGTATTGAGGATTGGAACAGTCGAGACGTTAATCGTAGAATGAAAAAATACAATCCATAATATCGCGATCCCCATAAGCTCCGTTCGGTACTTGCTAATTACCTTGTAATTAAGGTTGTTCATAAAGTCCCCCCAGTTGAATGGATATGAAATAATTATAACCAAAAATATATTTAGAATTTTATAGATATTTTCCAGGCGCTGTGCTATACTTTCCCTACAAGGAAAGGAGGTGCGTTCACATTAATAATGACATGTTGAACGTATCCCTTACCCGGACCATTGGCTAATGAATCGGCCTTGGTGGCGCGGGATACGGATCACGAAAGTTAAGCGCCTCGGGTAGAGAGACCGTCTTCGGACGGTCTTTTTTTATTGACCGGATCATATCGATAAGAAAAGCACAAGACCGCTTAGCCTTGAACCAGGGTCCACGGATAAGCGGTCTACTGGAAACGGATCTCTGACTGGCCTTAGCAGGGCCGATGAATAGGCATCACTGCCTCAAGGCAGCGGGTATGAAGCTTTAAGATTTCCGGTTCTTATAGAAGTCGATAATATCGCTGACCGTGCGGAGCGGCTCCGCTTCCTTGGAGGTCGGGTTCGTATTTGGCTTGAATTCGTCATGCGTCTTTGTTGTCATTTCAAAGTTCATCCTTTCGCTGGTTAGCCTTCTCTAGTATTTACGGCGCCTTATGTTATTACCCAAAAACAGCAGGCAACGACACCTATACAATATATGGCTTTGTTGAACTTTTTATGACGGCTATTTTCCCCTTTTTTCATTTCGAATATTCCGGAAACTCTGCGTGGCAAGCCAAGGTCTGTACCAACGAAAAAACGCCTTTTTAACTTGTCCGTTAAAAAGACGCCTTCTCTTCACTGCTGCAGCTGCCGCCGCAAGCTTCTTTGTTCTCCGCCTTCAACCGCTCCAGCAGCTTAAGGTCTTTCGGTGTAAGCTCCACCTTGTCCAGCAGGTCGGGTCTGCGCTCCAGCGTCCGCTTCAGCGCTTGCTCCTTCCGCCACTCTTCGATATTGGCATGATGGCCGCTCAGCAGCATATCCGGCACCTTCCAGCCCCGGAACTCGGCAGGCCGCGTATAATGCGGATATTCCAGCAGCCCCGTGCTGAACGAATCGGTCACAGCAGAGGATTCATTTCCCAGCGCCCCCGGCTGCAGACGGACAACCGCATCAATAACTGTAAGAGCGGGCAGCTCCCCGCCGGTCAGCACGTAATCGCCGATCGACAGTTCATCGGTAACGAGATGCTCCCGTATGCGCTCGTCATACCCCTCGTAGTGGCCGCAAATAAAAATGAGATGCTTCTCCCCGGCCAGCTCCTCGGCAATTCGCTGATCGAAGGTTTGGCCTTGCGGGCACATGAGAATAATCCGCGGTTTGGCGTTCTCCTCCTTCAGATTATCCAGAAGATGCTCCACCGCGGCAAAAATCGGCTCGGGCTTGAGCACCATACCCCCTCCTCCGCCATAAGGGGTGTCGTCAACGCTGTTATGCTTGTTGTTCGCAAAATCGCGGAAGTTCACCGCGCTCAGTTTGGCGATGCCATTTTCCCGCGCCTTCCCCAGAATGCTTGTCCCGAACACGCCTTCACACATTTCCGGAAAAAGCGTCAACACATCAACTCGGATCATGACAGCAGTCCTTCCATCAGCTGAATCTTGACCCGTTTGTTCGGTACATCGACGTCAAGCACCACATCGTCAATGACCGGAATCAGAATATCCTGGCCTTTCGGGCGCTTAACCACCCAGACATCATTGGCTCCGGGTGTCAAAATTTCGGCAATGACACCAAGCGGCGCGTTCCCTTCTTCCTCCGTAAAGACCTCGCAGCCAATAATATCGTGAAAATAGTATTCGTTCTCCGGCAGTTCTACACGTTCGCCCTCAGTCACTTTGATCAGACTGCCTTTGTATTTTTCGATCTGGTTGATGTCGCTAAAGCCCTTCAGCTTCACGATATACATTCCCTTATGCTCGCGGGCCGCCTCCACGATAACCTCGATCCGCCCTTTTCCATCTTCCGGAATAATGATCAGTTTACTGCCCGGCGCAAATCTCACCTCGGGAAAATCGGTACGGGACAACACTTTGATCTCCCCGCGGATGCCGTGGGTATTGACCAGCTTGCCTACCGTTAACAACGTTTCCGTCATGCCATCCACTCCCTTAACGCTTCAGCTTTATATTCATAACGTTCCCCGGTATAAGCAGCCTATGCCCGCGGGAAGGTCTGTTATTTTCTTAATCAAGAAGAAACGGCTTCGCCGTCCTTTTAGGGACGACACCCGTTTCTCGTAGAAATAGAAGAGACTTTTGTATGCGTACCGCATATACCTCTTCTATTTTAGACAAAAGGAGCCGGAATCCAGTGATCCCCAGCCCCTTTTCACATGACACCGATTAGGATAAAATATCCACGGTGACGCGCTTATCGCTCTTGACTGCTGCCGATGTAACGACTGTCCGAAGCGCTTTGGCGATCCGTCCCTGCTTGCCGATCACCTTGCCCACATCATTAGGATGAACGGACAATTCATAGACAATCAGATGATCCTTCTCCACGGTCCGCACCGTTACATCTTCCGGATGATCCACTAAAGCCTTAGCAATAACTGCAACTAATTCTTCCATAGAGGACCCTCGCAATCAGTCATTATTTCTGCAGCTTAGACTCATGGAACTTCTTCAACACACCCGCTTTGCTCAGCAAGTTGCGAACGGTGTCGGATGCTTGCGCACCGGTTTGAAGCCACTTGAGCGCTTTTTCCTCATCGATGTTCACTACTGCCGGTTGTGCAACCGGGTTATAGTAACCAATTTCCTCGATAAAACGACCGTCACGAGGAGACCGGGAATCGGAAACCACTACACGATAGAAAGGCGCTTTATGAGCACCCATACGTTTCAGACGAATACGTACTGCCACGAAATTCACCTCCTTCAAAGAGTTTCCCCTCCCAAACCCTCCCCAATGGGGAGGGCCCCAAGGGCTGCCGCCCTCTGGACACCGGCTAATGGCAATTGGCGTTGACGGGAGGACTGGCGGGACCTTGGATGGTTGGGGTAATGATCGCTTTTCGTCCCTGACGGGACACGCTTAACTGTTGATCTATCTAGTCACGGGTTGAACCCCTAAAAAACTAAAACCTCAAAAGATAAAAGACTAAGGGCGGATCAACCTATGTTGTACAATGGTTAATCTCGATAAAAGATTAAAACATTAAAGGCATGATTAACCTATGTTGTACAATGGTTAATCTCGAACAAAAGATTAAAACATTAAAGACTATGATTAACCTATGTTGTACAATGGTTAATCTCGATAAAACATTAACGGAAAGGGAATTTCATGCCTTTACCGCCGAGCGCCTTAAGCTGCTTCATGGCGTTCTTCTTGGAGGCTTTGCCTCCGCCCATTCCGCCCATCATACCTGAGAACTGCTTCATCATCCGGCGCATATCATCGAACTGCTTGATGAGCCGGTTCACCTCGGCGAGCGAGGTGCCGCTGCCGGCGGCGATCCGCTTGCGGCGGTTATGGTTGATGATCTCGGGCTGGCTCTTCTCCTTCTTCGTCATCGATTTGACGATCGCTTCGACGCGGCCCATCTGCTTGTCGTCGACCTTCAAATCCTTCATGCCCTTGGCTTTGTTCATGCCCGGGAGCATGTCGAGGATCTGATCGATCGGGCCGAGCTTCTTGACCTGATCCATTTGCTCCAGGAAATCGTCGAACGTAAACTCCGCGTTGCGCATCTTACGTTCCATTTCCTTCGCTTTGTCAGCGTCGATGTTAGCCTGAGCTTTCTCGATCAGCGACAGCATATCGCCCATACCGAGAATCCGCGACGCCATCCGCTCCGGATGGAACGGCTCCAGCGCGTCGATCTTCTCGCCGAGAGCGGCGAACTTGATCGGGCAGCCGGTTACGGCCTTGACGGAGAGGGCGGCTCCGCCGCGCGTATCGCCGTCGAGCTTAGTCAGCACGACGCCGGACAGATCTAGCTGCTTGTTGAAGCTGTCGGCCACGTTCACGGCATCCTGGCCGGTCATAGCGTCGACAACCAGCAGCACTTCGTCCGGCTTCACAGTAGCGTGAATCTGCTTCAGCTCTTCCATGAGCTCTTCATCGACATGCAAGCGGCCGGCGGTATCGATAATAACATAATCGAGATTGTTGTCCTTGGCGTGCTGTAGACCCTGCTTGGCGATTTCGACTGGACTTACCTTGTCGCCCAGCGAGAACACCGGCACCTTGATCTGCTCACCGAGCACCTCAAGCTGCTTGATTGCCGCAGGGCGGTAAATGTCGCCGGCCACGAGCAGCGGGCGGTGATTCCCCTTTTGCAGCAGCTTCGCCAGCTTTCCGGAGGTCGTCGTCTTACCGGCGCCCTGAAGGCCCGCCATCATAATGACGGTCGGCGGCTTGTTCGCCTTGGCCAGCTTTGCCTGGGTGCCTCCCATCAATTCCGTCAATTCCTTATTGACGATGTCGATGATGACCATGCCCGGCGTGAAGCTCTCCATGACTTCCTTGCCGATGGCTTTCTCCTTCACCTTCGCAACAAAGTCTTTGACGACCTTGAAGTTAACGTCCGCTTCCAGCAGCGCAAGCCGAACCTCGCGCATTGCCTCGTTTACGTCATCTTCGGACACTTTGCCTTTGCCGCGCAGCTTGCTGAACACACTCTGCAGTCTTCCGGTTAATCCTTCAAATGCCATAGGCTGCCTTCTCCCTTCAAGCTACTCCAGCTTCTCCAAAGAATCCACAATATCCGTAAAGCGCCGTTTGTACGGCTCAGGCAGCCCTACGTCCTTCGGCAGGCTGCGCAATTCTTCCAAATACCGGGTGCGGCTTTCATGCTTCGCCACCAGTCCCAGCTTATTCTCATAGTTCTCCAGCACCTGCTCGGCGCGCTTGATATGCTCATACACGGCCTGACGGCTGATATCGAATTCGGCAGCGATTTCTCCCAGCGAGAAATCGTCGTGAAAGTAATATTTCAGAAACATCTGCTGTTTGTCTGTAAGCAGAGATTCGTAGAATGCGAACAATATGTTAATTCGGTTGGTTTTCTCTAGCCGGTTACCCTCACTCATCAAGGGCACTCCCTTCGTCAAGGAAAAACACTTTACACCATTTCAACGCTCCCTATAATACCTAAAACAAAGAAAGATGTCAAGCATTTTTGCTTGTCATCTTTTTCTCTGTTCTGAGCCTTATAATTCACCGTTGTACCGGGCGCTCAGCGAATGGGCAGCAGGTACAGCAGCACCGCGAAAAAGTGCGTCACACTGCCCAGCAGCACGAACACATGCCAGACGGCATGGTGGAAAGGGAAGCCGCGCCAGACATAAAAAATGGTTCCCAGCGTGTACAAAATGCCGCCCGCCATCAGCAGCGCCATTCCGCCGTCTGCCACGGCCGCCGTGAGCGGCGCCCAGGCGATCACGATCAGCCAGCCCATGGCGATATAAAAAATCGTCGACATGAACAAAAACTTTTTCGTGAAGAAGGCTTTGAACAGAACCCCGAAGAAGGCGATGCCCCAAATGACGCCGAACAAGCTCCAGCCGAGCGTACCGCGAAGAGCGACCAGCAGAAATGGCGTGTAGGTGCCGGCGATGAACAAATAAATCGAAGAATGGTCGAAGAACTCGAACAGATCCTTCAATTTGCCTTCTTTAAGGCTGTGTACCATAGTCGAATTCAGATAAAGCAGCAGCATTGTCGTTCCGTAGATGGAGAAGCTGACAACATGCCAGGCTGTGCCCCTCAAGCTGGAAAAAACAATGAGCAGGACAAGCGCGGCCACACTAAGAATAGCTCCGATGCCGTGCGTTATAGCGTTCGCAATCTCTTCCCTCCGGCTGTAAGTGTACGTATTCGCCATATCCCGTCTCCTTCCATTCACATTTTTCTTCTATTATATCCGTTCAGTGTAAGACATTCCAATGTCGCCCAGACTATTCCGCCTGCTCCAGGTGATAGATATCGCGGTACTTCGCTTCCAGATAGTCAGCCAGATAATCGGGATTCAGCGGCTCGCCGGTTACCCGTTCAATAATTTGCGACGGTGTCTCGCTCATGCCGTAGCGGTATATTTTGTCCGTGAGCCATTCCTTGATCGGCAGCAGATTACCTGAAGACACCTGAGAGTCGAATTCCGGCAGCTCTTTACGCAGGGTATGTAGAATTTGCGCCGCGTACATGTTGCCCAGCGAGTATGAGGCGAAATAGCCGAAATCCCCACCCGACCAGTGCACGTCCTGAAGCACACCCAAACTGTCGCTCGGCGGTGTAATGCCAAGATACTCCTTGTACTTCGAGTTCCACACCTCCGGCAGCTCCTTGACGGTAAGACCTTCATTAAAAATAAGCTTCTCGATCTCATACCGGATAATGATATGGAGATTATAGGTCAGTTCATCAGCCTCAATTCGGATCAGCGAATTCTCCACCCGGTTGATCGACCGGTAGAAATCCTCTGCCTCCACATCCTTGAACGTCTCCGGAAAATTCTGCTTCAGATCACCGTAATACCGATGCCAGAACTCCCGACTGCGGCCGATCATATTTTCCCATAGTCTGGATTGGGATTCGTGAATACCCATTGAAGCGCCCTGCGCAAGCGGCGTGCCGACAAGGTTCTTGTCGATGTTCTGCTCATACAGCGCGTGTCCTCCTTCGTGCAGAGAGCTAAAAATGGAGCTGGTCACGTTATCCGGCAGGTAATTCGTCGTAATGCGGACATCCCCCGGATTCAGCCCCGTGGCAAAAGGATGGACGCTCTCGTCCAGCCGGCCGGCGTCGAAATCATAGCCCATTTGCTTCAGAATAAATAGCCCGAATTTCTCCTGCGCCTCCTTGTCAAAGGTTCCGTTCAAAATATCCCCATTCGGTTTGTTAGGCGAAGCGGCAATTTGCTCGGCTAGCGGCACCAGACGGCTGCGCAGACGGCTAAAAATATCATCGAGCTTCTCGACCGTCAGGTCGGGCTCGTACATGTCCAGCAGCGTGTCGTAACGTGTGCCTTTCACGCCCCAATAATCGATGAACTCCTGCTTGAAAGCGACAATCCGGCTGAGCCAAGGCTCAAAGGAAGCAAAATCATTATTTTCCTTGGCCGTTTCCCACATCGTTTCCGTTTGAGCGGCCAAAATGGCGTATTCTTCATATTTTTCCGGAGGAATGCTCTTACTGCGCTCGTACTCCTTCCGGCAGTCCTTGACAATTTTACGCTGCACGTCAGTCAGTTGGCTGTTGATCTCCGGCTGGCTGAACAGCTCTGTGAACCGCCCCATCTCGGGCGATGTTTCCAGCTTGAACAGTTCACCGCTCAGCATTCCGATCGTCTTCGAGCGGATTTCCGTTCCCTTGCGCGGCGCTCCTGTCCGCAGATCCCAATGCAGCAGGCCGATCGCCTCGCGATATCCGCTGATTTTGGCCAACAAGACACTGAAGGCGGTCCATTGGTCCAGTATTGGTTGTTCCATCCTACACACCCGCTTTCTGCAATTTGCATGCTACTCTTGATGATACTTTTTTAAGTGCGTATAATCAACTTCGGAGCAGATTTCTTAGATTTTAAGAATTTGGCTTCAACCCTAAGTTCAGACACAGGAAAAAGGAGCGTGAATAGCAATGAAAATTCAGGTGACACCGCTCGCGGAAAAAAGACTGAAGGAACGGCTGGGCAGCCGGCCAGGGACATTCAAGCTCTTTTACGATACGGTTGACTGCGGTTGCGACGGCATCAATGTGCTGCTGATTCTGGACAAGCCGGATACCGGAGACCTGCATGTCGAAGCCGGCGATCTGCCTGTAGTTGTCGGGAACCAGCACGAGATTTTTTATGAGGAGCAATTGAAGCTGGACGCCGATTCAAATACTTCTTCTTTTAAATTAAGCAGTGATTCACAGCTGTATGGACAAAATATTTTAGTACGCGATACGCGGGGGTTGCAAGAATTCGAATCCGCGCCGGCTTCGGCCTGCGAAGTTCGGACCCGTTCTTAAATTACAGAGGAGGTTCTGACGTCATGAGCCATATTTCGGAGATTCTGGATTTCAACCAAAAGTTTGTGGAAAACAAAGAGTACGAAGCCTATTTGACCAGCCGTTTTCCGGATAAAAAAATGATTATTATCACCTGTATGGACACCCGTCTCGTGGAACTGCTGCCGAAGGCGATGAATTTCAAGAACGGTGACGTCAAGGTCATTAAAAATGCCGGCGCCGTCATTTCCCAGCCCTTTGGCAGTGTTATGCGAAGCGTAATGGTTGCCCTGTACGAGCTGAACGCGGAAGAGGTTATCGTCGTCGGCCATCACGGCTGCGGCATGGCGGCGCTGAACGCCGACCACATGATCAACTCGATCAAAGAACGCGGCATTTCGGAAGAAGTTCTCTCCACGCTGGAAAATTCGGGAATCAAGCTGACCAAATGGCTGCGAGGGTTTGACAGCATTCAGGAAGGGGTAATTCAAACTGTGGAGCTTATTAAGCGCCATCCATTACTTCCCCCTGGTGTTCCTGTTCATGGCATGATTATGGATCCGACCACCGGTGCACTGGAGCTTGTCTCGGAAGGGTACACCAGTAATTGACATCTCTCTAAACTGCTGTTTGCGCGGGTACTGTACCCGCGCCTTTTTTTGTGCTTTCGGCTATAAATGCTTGAACAGCAGACGGTAATATTCCTCGGAGTTCGGCGTAAAATCCTCCAGCCGCACCAGCCTCTGCTCCCGGCTCACATGCTGCGATTCTTCATCGGCGACGATTCCTTCAATTGTAAGAGCATCCGTCTCCCCGCTCACAAGCTGCCGGAACTCAGGGATGTTCACAAAAAACAAACCCGAAATCTCTTCCCGCTGAAACCGGTACTTCTCTAATTCCTGATCACACGTATACAGAAACACATGGCTGAATTCCCTGTCGATTAGACCGGGCGCAGGTCTGCTCTCCTCCGCGGCCATCCCGCAGTAGATCAGGTCTTCAAACGGAACGGCAAGCCCAAGCTCCTCCTGAAGCTCCCGAACGCCATCCTCTACCGTTTCCCCGGCCTGAAGATGTCCCGCACAGGAGGTGTCGAGCCGTCCCGGGAAAGTATCCTTGCTCATATGGCGCAATTGAAACAGCAGGCTCCCGCCCGTGCCAACCGAAGGGTTAACGACCCAGCAGTGGAACGTTTGGTGCCACAAGCCTTTGACGTGCGCATTGTTCCGGCTGTCGGTCCCGATCCGGACCATTTGTTCATCGAAAATGTCGAACATTTCCGGCAGCGGCATTTCCTTTCCCTCCCTAGAACAAAGTTCGCAATCTCTGCTTCGTTGAATATTTTTAAGTATCGCAGTACAGGCTATCGGTTGTCTACAGTTTGGCCGCAGATGCTTGCCGCGCAGCATTAAAAATCAGATATTTAAAAATGAAACCATTTGGACAGGTCCGCGTATTACCGGATAACTGCAGAACTAAAGCATAAGCTTTCGAAGCGAGTTTTGCGAAGCTGTTCTGGAAGCGTATGCTTACAAAACTAAGCCAATGCTTTCGAAGCGAGTTTTGCGTAGTTCTGCCAGGAAGCGTATGCTATCAAAACTTTTAGGAGGTCAAGTTACTCAATGAAATTCTTAAAGAGCGCAATGATGATCGTAATGGCATTTACCCTCTTCTTTGTGGCGGCGGCACCGGATTACGCCGATGCGCGGCGCGGCGGGGGCGGCTTCAAATCGGGAAGGCAGGGCTACACGACAACGCCGAATAAAGCACCGCAGAGCAATGTGAGCAAAAGCGACGGCACCAAAGGAACGACAGCAGGCACCACGGCAGGAACAACGAACCGCGGATTCTTCAGCGGCGGCAGCTTTATGAAAGGCATGATGATCGGCGGTCTGGCCGGTCTGCTCTTCGGCGGTCTGTTCGGCAACATGGGCTTCTTCGGTAACCTGCTCGGCTTCGCCGTCAATCTGCTGGCCATCTATCTGGTAGTAATGCTTGTCCTTTCCCTCTTCCGCCGCAGACGCCGTCACAACTATAAAGAACGGGATGGCCGTTACTAATGTCCGTAACCGTGCTAAGCATGGACGAGATTATCAACGCCATTTGCCTTCATATGGCTGAGCGCAAGGGAATTCAGGCAACCGATGTCCAGGTGGAGCTCAGTTGGGAAGAAGATACCGGCTACACCGCCGAGGTGTGGACGCAGGGCCGAAGCCAGTATATCGTCGAGAGCAACATCATCGAGGCGATCCTGCGCTATCTTCATACCGAATACAACATCCGTGCATACCGCGAGGATGTCAGACTGGAGCTGGACGAGGAGATCACAGCGGTCGTCCATGGCTGATATTTCAGCTGGAGTATCCTTTGGCATCAGCTCAGGTAAAATATGCTACACGCAAAAAGCGTTCATCTGCCCGTGCGGTGGATGAACGCTTTTTTTAAGTATCTTTTTCCCGCATTTGACCCACATTGGATCTGTCTGCTGCGAGGAGATCGCTGTTCCCCCGCTTCTTATATAAGCGAAAGTGCCAGCAAATTATACAGCACCAGCGGCAAGACAACATTGCCCGGATAGTACGGATAGGGCGGGTAATACGGCTGGTAAGGATAGTAAGGCTGATAAGGATTATAGTAGCCGCGCATAGATTGGTATTGTGTAGACGTTGTTGTCACCGATACCGTCAAATAAAGATGGCCTTCATCAAAACCCGAGATGCAGCCTTCGTGGGTAACACCGTCGATAGTCGTTACCTTGACTTTCTGGTTAATGTAGGGCATCAGCGCACCGTGCATTGATTCGCGCACTTTTTTTACATGATGGAGCGAGGCGGGGTCGGCTTGATAAATTAGGGTCTGCGGGCCGGAATATGTGGACATAAGCTCATACCTTTCGTCGATGGATTTTATACAATAAGGTATGCATTCGCCCAGACGGTGGTGAAATAAAAAAGGGAGCCGCAGCTCCCTCCATTCAGCATTCAATCAAGATTCCGTCATGTTCTTAAAGGGCGATCATGCCCGTTATTTCGTCTCCTGCTCTTTTTTCGCCAAAAGCTCGCGAACAGCCTCAAGGCTTGTAATCGGCTCGCGGCAGGCAAAGTCCTGACAGACATACGCGGTAGCCGCTCCGCCGATGGCCGATTTGTCCTTCAGATGAGGAAGCAGAGCTGTAAGCTCATTCGCCGAATCTTCCCAATGGATGATCAGCGAAGCCTCAGGCAGATAAGCCTTCTGGACCAGTGAGATCATGCTGTGCAGCGACGGGTCGTCTTTCTTGCCGGAGAGCACCCATTCCTTGCCGCCGCTCGTCAAAGCCAGCAGGGCTTGCAGGAACATCCCGTAGCTTGCGGGATATTTCATCGCGGCTTTGGCCAGCACAGCGGCCGTCCGCTCGGCCACGCCTTTCAGCTTGACATCCTGGGTAATGGCCGCCAGCTTATACAGCGTCTTCACGGCCACGGAGTTGCCGGACGGCATCGCACCGTCATACAGCTCCTTCGAGCGGATGGGAAGCTTCTCCGCATCCTTGCCTGTGAAGAAAAATCCGCCCTCCTCCTCGTCCGTGAACAGCTCTAGCAGCCCATCTGTAAGCACCAGTGCACGCTCCAGATACACGGCGTCTCCTGTGGCTTCGTACAGCTCGGTCAGCCCCCAGATCATAAAAGCATAATCGTCGACATATCCCGGATAAGCGGCCTCGCCGTCCCGGTATCTCGCCAGCAGCCGGCCATCCTCGCGCCGCAGCCGCTCCCAAATGAAATCCGCCGCAGCACCGGCGGCCTTGGCGTATTCCGGTTTTTGGAACGCTTTGGCTCCTTTGGCCAGCGCCGCGATCATCAGACCGTTCCACGAGGTCAGCACTTTGTCATCCTTGGACGGATGCACCCGCTTCTCTCTGTACGCGAACAGCTTCTCCCGCCACTCCTCGATCCGGGACCGCAGGGCCAACGGGTTC
Organism: Paenibacillus apii; assembly: GCF_011043685.1. Classification (NCBI taxonomy): domain Bacteria; kingdom Bacillati; phylum Bacillota; class Bacilli; order Caryophanales; family Paenibacillaceae; genus Paenibacillus; species Paenibacillus apii. The sequence continues at coordinate 531,120 of NZ_JAAKGU010000001.1, forward strand.
ATGTCCAGCTTGTCCGCAAGCTCTTCCGGCAGGCCTTCAAGCAGATTCGGGATGCTGTATCCACGCGAAATGCCCTCCTCCGTGATCCCGTACACATGACAGTACGAATGCATATCCTGGGCGCCCAGCGCTTCTTCAATCTCTTCCCTGCTGAAAATATAAAATGCGCCTTCCTCGCCGTCCGAATCGGCATCCTCCGCCGAATAGAACGCCCCTTCGGGTGAAGTCATCCCGCGCAATACATAAGTGAACACGCTCTCCGCAATCTCCGAATACAGCGGCTTCCCGGTAATTTGATAGGCTTCCACATAAGCAGAGGCAAGGAGCGCGTTGTCGAAGAGCATTTTTTCAAAATGGGGCACGAGCCACTGATCGTCGGTGGAATAACGGGCAAAGCCGAATCCGATATGGTCGTAGATTCCGCCCCGGTACATGGATTCCAGCGTCTTCTCCACCATTCGCAGCGCCTCCGGCTTGTCGAACGCCTGACTGTATGCGAGCAGAAAAGACAGATTATGCGGGGTCGGAAACTTCGGAGCCTGCCCGAAACCGCCATACGTCTCATCGAACAACGTAGTGTATAAGCGGAACGCATGATGCAGCAATTCATCCGTTAAAGCGACCTCTTCACCCTCGTTGTTCTTGAGCGCCGCAGCCTGAATTTCGGAGAGCAGCTCGTCGCCAAGCCGAGTTAGCTTATCGCTGTCCGTCTCCCATTTTAACCGGATCTGTTCAAGCACTTCCATCAAACCGACCTGTCCCATCATCCGCCGCTTCGGAAAATACGTCCCTGCATAGAATGGCTTCTTCTCTGGCGTCAGCACAACGTTCAAAGGCCAGCCGCCCGCCCCCGTCATCGCCTGACAGACCGACATATACAGAGCGTCAATATCCGGCCTCTCCTCGCGGTCTACCTTGATCGATACAAAATGGCCATTTAGCAGCTCGGCGACCTCTTCATCCGCGAAGGACTCCTCTTCCATTACATGACACCAGTGACAGCTTGAATAGCCGATTGATACAAATACAGGCTTGTTCTCCGCTTTCGCCTTTTCGAACGCTTCCTCTCCCCAAGGGAGCCAATCCACCGGATTGTGTGCGTGCTGGAGCAAATAAGGACTCTTCTCGTTGATTAACCGGTTGGTGTGTTTCGGTGGAACGGTTTTTTCGTTCATGGGAACAGCCCCTTTTTTTTCATATTTTTCGATAATTATAATATACCCTTTGGCAGCCGCACCTAAAAAAATGTGGACATTTCCGCTCAATACTTCATTAAAATAAGTCTAACACTATTAGATTTTCTTTTTTTGTAAATCATTTGAAATCTCCCATAATCATCTGATCCAATGTCGTTCCACTGAGAACCATAGGAAATACATTCTCTTCCTTCGGTACAACAAACTCCACAAGTACAGGTCCAGGCGTTTCCAGAGCTTCTTGCCAAATACGGAAAGCCTCTTCTTTATTGCTTGCTCTCAATCCCTTGATACCGTATGCTTCAGCCAATTTTACGAAGTCGGGACTCCCCCCAAGATCGATGTGGCTGTAACGATTATCGTAAATGATTTCCTGCCATTGTTTGATCATCCCCAATAATTGATTGTTAATCACAACAATTTTGACAGGTATATTATTAATAGCGCAAATAGTCAGTTCTTATCCTTTATCTGTACGAATTTTCGAGGAATTCAGCCGACATGCAGAGTTTCTAAAAATCATGTTCGGAACAAACGGAGACCTCTCTTACGCGAATCGGTACAAAAACTTTCTCGCTGAACAAATGATTGATAAATTCAGTTACTTACAACCACAGGATGAGAAAATGCACATTCCGCGAGATTACCTGATTGCTTATATGTCCTCGGCTAATTTCGGCATACTCATGCATTGGCTGGAATCCGGCATGAAGCAAACGCCTCAACAAATGGGAAGGATTATGGCCCAAATCATCAATTATGGACCCATTATTTCTTCCGGTCTCCGAGAAAAGTAATTTCAGGAAAATTCAGATGAGATGAAATAAGAATTGCCGCAAGGATGGGCTGAGGCCATACAGCAATAGGCCCGAGCTTTGCACAGTTCACATTTCATCGACAAGCACCAACCTTCTGTCCTCATCATTAACAAGGGAGGAAAGAAGGGCGGGATGCAGTTAGATAACAAAGATTATGAACAGCGGGCAATCTTTCTGGCAGCCGTCTGCGGACAGACTTATGCGCAATTTACAAATACGGACGGTTCGTTCGTCGTTCCATTGAATTACTCGGTCAGTCATACCATTCAAGCAAAATCTATAAGCAATGTATAGGAACGCTTCATATTTATTATCGAATCTCCGCAAGAGATTATTATTGCCTTTCGGGGAACGAGTTCAACGTCCGATTGGATCTCTGACATCATCGCTTCTCAAAAGAGGTTTAAATACACCGCTATCTTTCCGGAATGGAGGCGTTGGCCTCAATCACATCATCGGTAGCTATTTCACAGAGCTCTCCCGGCTTCAGCCGCAATTCACCCAATTGTTATGTGTAACGAACCCTGGGTTCTGTCCAGTTGCGGAAGTGAAACCACAAAAACCAACGAAGACTTTCAAGGAAACTATCTTTTTGAGAGGTTTTGAAAGCAAGCTGCCTTGTCCTACCAAATGAACAATAAAGATTTCACTGTGATTCTCCGCCGCTGCGGACAACGCGAACAGCAGGACTCACGAAAGAGCCCTGCTTTCTGGTATTGCTTCAAGCGAATTAGGATTGCTACTGTGCCTTCTCCAACGCATCATTTATTCTGGTAACTACTTCCTCCATTTTCTCATAAGTAATCGTTCCCCCCGAATTCATATCCATAAAAGTCTGAATGCCCCAGAACGACCATTTTAGCAATTCATCCAGATTTTCATTTGCCTGCTCTTGATTAATCAAGCCGTTTTCTATCAAAAACTGATAAAAGATTGGTTTGGCCGTCGCATTCTCTAGCAGTTCTGTAAATCCGCTGTCCGTCCTGATCTTTGAGACATACTTCCGGGAATTTTCCACCTGAACCGCCTTCGTAAGGCGGATGTCTCGGCTTGAGGCGCCGATCCGGACGATGAATTCCGCAGTGTCTGCAATCCATTTGCCGAACTCCGGGTTATAGTAAGAGAAGTCACGTTCTTCTAACACAAATTCAACTGTTTTCGTTTCTCCGGAATGGAGCGCCACTTTCGCGAAGCCCTTTAACTCTTGAACCGGACGAGGGAGCTTTGATTTCGGCTGTGAAAGATACAATTGTATAATTTCTTTCCCGTAGACATCACCAGTATTTGTAATATCTACAGTTACTTTTAAAGTTTCGGGCAGCTTAACCGATGATGACGATACGGTAAGATTGCTATACGTGAATTGCGTATATGAAAGGCCGTGCCCAAACGGAAACCGCGGAGCGATTTCTTTTTTGTCGTAATAGCGGTAACCTACATAGATTCCTTCACTGTAGTACAGATCCTTTTCATTGCCGGGGAAGCTAAGATACGCAGGGGTATTGTTTAATTTCTCCGGAATGGTGGCAGACAGTTTGCCGGAAGGATTCACCAAGCCGAAGAGGATATTGGCAAGAGCCGCTCCCATGCCTTCCCCGCCAAACCAGGTCTCCAGCACAACGCTAGCCATATCGGTCCAGGGCATCGAAACCGACTCTCCGTTAGCCAGTATCAGAATCGAGTTTCGATTTACGGCACAGACCGTTTCAATCAGTTGTTCATGACCCGATTCGATATTCATATCCCTCCGGTTGTAATCATCACTTTCTTCGGGCATAAAGGCTCCGGCGAAAATCAAAACAACATCCGCATCGCGGGCCAGAAGCCCGGCCTCCTGCAACAAAGCCTGATTTGTAGAGCCGTCGCTGTTATATCCGGGAGCATAAGCAACCTCGATAGTACCTTGGCACAGGCTGCGTATGCTATCCAGCGGTATATCTACCAGCTGCGCATTCACGACGGCGCAACCTGTTCCTTGATATAACGGTTCAACCGCCAATTTGCCGACAACCGCAATTTTCTTGATTTTCTCAGTGGATAGTGGCAGTAATTGCCGCCCGTTTTTCAATAAAACAATGGATTCCTCTGCGGCCCGCTGTGCGATCCGGTGATGCTGAACAAAATCGAACTCGGCCTTTGGTTCCGCTTTTTCCGTCAGACTAAATACAAGCTGTAGAATATGCTTCACCCGGCGGTTAAGCCACTCTTCGGCGATGTCGCCTTTTTGAACGGCCTCTTCCAAAAATCTTGACGAGCTTAAAGAAAGCGGCATTTGCAAATCAAGCCCCGCCAAGGTGGCTTCCACCACATTTTTGACCGCCCCCCAGTCACTGATCACCGCTCCGGCGAATCCCCATTCCTCACGCAAAATCTGATTGAGCAGCAAGGGATCTTCGCTGGCTTGAACCCCGTTAATTTTGTTGTACGCACTCATGACGGTAGTGGGCTTGGCCTGATTAACGACCCGTTCAAAGGCTGCTAAATAGATCTCCCGCAGAGCTCTTTCCTCCACAATGGCATCCACCAGTGTTCGTTTGGTATCCGAATTATGGCAGGCAAAATGCTTGAGAGAAGTGCCGACCCCTTGACTCTGCACACCCATAACCATGGCTGCGGCCATGTCCCCTGTTAAATAGGGGTCTTCCGAATAGTATTCAAAGTTGCGTGCTGTTAAAGGATGCCGGCGAATGTTCATTCCGGGGCCCAACAGTAGATGGATTCCCAGGCGACGGCACTCCTTGGCAATCGCTTGGCCGATCTCATAGATCAGCTCTTTATTCCATGAGCAAGCAATCGTTGATGCCGAGGGAAAGCAGGTAGCCTTATGGGTATTACTGATCGCCTCTTCACTGTCAAATCGGCTGCTAATGGACTCATAAAAGGATTGCGATCGGGTGATTTCGGAATCCTTCTGAAATCGGACGCCGCTTGAACCGTCACTCATAAGAATAGAAGGAATGCCCAGGTGTTTAAAGGCTTTGGTTTTCCATGAATTTTCACCGGTACATAACGCCACTTTTTCATGTAAGGTCATATCACTTATAAGCCTGTCCAAATCTTTATGCATAGTTAACCCCATTTCCAGTATTTTCGGTCTTTATTCAGCCAGACGATCCCATTCGTTTTGTAATTCTTGGAGGAAACCGTCCTTATCCACTTGACCGGCTACAAATCTCTGTACAGCTTCCCCAAAAGCCTGTGCAACACCATCCGGGTAGTAGGAATTGTACGATCCATATACCTTTCCTTCCTTTAAGTAGCGGGAAAGGTCTGCTCCCAAATCACCAATCGTTTCATTATCTGCCGAAAAGGAAGAGAATCCCGGTATAAGCTGCATGTCCTTGGTCATATGGGTTTGTCCTTCCGGCGTAGTGACAAGCCAGTTGAAGAAGTCCTTTACTTCTTTTTTTACATTAGAATCCTTATTGATGGCCCAATAACCACTAACGCCCGCATACAGTTTGTCATTCTCTTCCGGATTGTCGTTCACCGGGAGAGGCATTAACCCTGTTTCGAGGCTCGCATTTCCATTATCAATAGTCGGCTGGAGCCAGTTTCCTCCGAGCGTCATAGCTATCTCGCCATTCACCAATTGGGTAGTCTGATTATTAAAGTTGGTGCTCAGCCCGTTCTTTCCGTTGGCAAAATCATATTGAATAAAATCCGCCACTTCCTTAAAAATTTCATTTCCAACAAATGTAGCGGTTCCGTCATATAACCCTTTAATAAAAGCCAGCGGATCCTTCTGACGGGCAATCCCCATATTAACCAGGAAATTACCAGCCTGATACCAATCCATATATGCCCCTACTAAGGGTTGTATTCCGGCTGATTTCAGCGATTCGACATCCTGTTTCAATTCGGTTAATGTTACGGGAACCTTGGATATCCCCGCTTGCTGAAAGAGCTTTTTGTTATAGACATATCCATATCCTTCCACAGATACCGGCAGTCCGTATACTTTTCCATCATCTCCGGTAATGCCTTCCTTCGCCAGGGGAATCATATCTTTAGTCCAGGGCTGATCCGTCAAGTCCTCCAGTTGAGACTGCCAGAGTTTCAAATCCTGATTCCCAAGTACTGTAAAGACATCGGGCAGTTCTCCGGAAGCCAACTTGGTCTTGAGACCCGTGCTGAAATTGTCGCTGACAGACTCAATCGAAAATTGAATGTCCGGGTGAAGGGCAGTGTACGCTTCTGCTGTCTTTTTCAATGCCTTGTCAATCTCAATTTTGTTCTGATAAATATATATTGTCTTGGTTTTAGCGCTTTCCGAAGTACCCGTTTGCGAATTTTGTCCTTCGTTCGCTTGTCCACCGCATGCCGTCAATGCCAGCACCCCTGCCAACGACACGCACAGCATAGTAAGTCTCCCTTTTGTTCTCTTCATTCTTTTTCCTCCTAAAATTTAATTAGCTCAACCTTTTACAGCGCCCGCCATTACGCCTCCGACAATTTTCTTTTGCAGAAGGATAAAGATAACAATTATAGGAAGCATGCTCATGGTTAGAGCAGGCAAAGCTATGTCCCAACGGCTGTTATACATGCCGAACAAGCGGTTAATCGCCAGTTGAACGGTACTGAGTTTCTGATTGTTCAGCAGAACCAGTGGAATCATAAAATCATTCCAAACCCAGAACATATCCATCACAAATACACTGAATACGACCGGTGAAAGTAGAGGAAACACAATTCTTACAAATACCTGAATCACACCGCAACCATCAATCCGGGCGGCCTCCTCCAATTCATAAGGAAGAGTCTTGACTCCACTGCGGATCATAAAAAAAGCGAAAGGGAGTCCAATCCCCCAATAGGCCAGCACTGCTCCCGGAATTGTATTGTTTAAATGCAAGAACTTCATGACCTGGACAAGAGGAATCATAATTGTCGCGAAGGGAATCAACATGGATAGCAGGATGGCACTGCTAAAGATTCGGGAATAGACCGTCGGATGCCGCTCCGCCCAGTAAGCCGTCATCGTTGCCAGAATAATGACACCACATACAGCGGAAAAGGACACTATGGCTGTGTTCTTCATAATGTTAGGGATATTCACTTCTTCCCAAGCCTTTACATAATTATCGAAGCTCCACTCGTCTGGAAACCGGAGCGGAAAGGCTATAATTTCGTTAAGCGGCTTAAAGGAGTTCATGACCATGATCCATAAAGGGGCCACAAAGATTAGCACCCCCGCGAGCACAACCATAAACGTGATCAACATGGAAACTGGGTTCTTTTTCATAAGATTTGACTCTCCTTCCTTTTGCTCATGTACAATTGAACCGAGGTGATCGCTAAAATAATGACAAAGAACACAAGCGCCTCCGCAGTGGCTAATCCGTACTTATTGTTGGCAAAGGCATCGTTATAGATATTTAAGGCCATAGATGTAGTTGAGCCGTAGGGCCCTCCTTTTGTCAGAGAAACATTAGTCTCAAACATCTTGAGCGCGCTTGAAATCGTCCAGAACAGGGAGACTGTAATGTACGGAACACACAAGGGCAGTTTGATCCGGAGAAACGTATTTAGGGGTCTGGAACCGTCAACCTTCGCGGATTCAATCAGCTCCGAAGAAATTCCGCTCAAAGCGGCGATCATGATGACCATCACATAACCCGCATTTTGCCAAACATTGACGATGACTAACGCGGCGAATGCCGTCTTCTCTGTTCCAAGCCATTGCTGGGTAAAGAAGCCCAAATTCAGCTTGTCACCGATCGCCGGAAAACCGGCAATAAAAATAAACTGCCAAATAAAACCAAGGATTAATCCTCCCATCGTTTGCGGCAAATAAAAGGCGGCCCGGAATGGGTTCCGAAGAGGCAGCCTGGCTGTCAATGCTACAGCCAAAAGTATGCCGAGCAAATTGATGAGCAGTACACTGACCGCAGTAATACGGAGAGTGAACCAGAAAGCATCCAAAAACTTCGCTTTCCCCGAGAATATATTGTTGAAATTGTTGAGTCCCACAAACTTAATTTCATTGGAAATTCCATTCCAATTGGAGAACGAGTAAATAATACTTATAGCAAATGGAATAACAACGACGGCAAGAAAAACTAACGTGGAAGGTCCCAGAAACAGAAGATTACCCCATAACATGTTATATTTCTTTTTTTTCTTCAAACTCTTGTCCCCCATTTTTCAAATTCCTTTTTATAATGTCAGCATTTATAACACATTCTTTACTTGTTACTTTAAATTATATAAAATTAAAAACAAATTTCTTCGCTTTTTTTAGCTGATTTATAGCGAAAAATTGATATTGTGTCAGGGGGATGATCAATTTATGAATTATAGCCATGAAAGTATTATGGTTCCCGAAGGATTATTGGCATGGATCTACTTGCATTCGGAAAACCAAGTCACCTTGGTGGAAGATCATTGGCATCGCAGCCTAGAGTTAACTTTGATGCTCGAAGGTGAGAGCTTATATAACATAAATGGAAATGAAATCCTTGTTCGCGAGAATGAATTGGTTTTGATCAACAGCGGAGAAATTCACAGTTGTCAAATTGATCGGTCCAAACCCTATGAGGCTTTGACGATTATTTTTCCCTTTGATCTGCTGAAACAATCCAATCCAAGCGTTGAAAAATTTTTCTTCACCTTGGACAATGATTCGCCCAGCTATACACAATTGGTCTCAATATTTAGAGAAACCTACCACCTTTTCAAAAAACGAGCCTCCAATCCGCATTACCAACTAAAATTAAATAGTGTGTTTTATGATATTTTGTATCTACTCATGACCAGCTTCATTACTGAAAAAAAACTGTCCTTGTCTGTAAAATCCCAAAAGTACTGGAATAGATGTCAAATGATTATCGAATATGTAGACGAACATTATAAAGAGCAGCTTACCTTAACCTCACTGTCCAGGGAGTTTGGGATATCCAAAGAGCATCTGGCAAGGACATTTAAAGAATATATGGGAACAACTTTTAAAAAACATCTCACCCGTATCCGTCTGTTTTATGCTTATCAGTTACTTATCTATACCGATTACTCCCTCCTGGAAATCGCCATGAAAGAAGGTTTTACCGACAGCCGCTCCTTTATCAATAGTTTCAAAGAAATATATGGGATCACGCCGCAAAAATACAGAAAAACACTGGCAAATCATCATATCATCCGTCATAAAAAATACGATTTGACGTAAGTTATCCGTGACTGCAAACTCGTTCTCTCGCGTTTTGAAAAACAAATAGAAGCCCTCGCCACAAGCAGGAGCTTCAAGTTATTGAATCACATGACAATTTTTTATCTCAATGCCAGGACCATCTCTTCACTTGTCCGAATTCGGCCAGAGTTACTTTGCCGCTTAACTTTTGATGTATGTATTCAATGATTTTTTCTACTTTTATAGAGGCTCAATCTAAAAAATTAGTGTTTGATATTTTCAGCCAGATGAACGATGCCGATTGCATTCGACTAAAATGCCAGCTTTGTAACGTTCGCGATTGCGTGTGAAGTAGTGCCGGCGCTGATACGCTTTGATGCGATTGTGCCGTCCTTCGACGGTTGCGTTGGTCCAGCGGCAGCGATGGTAGTTCACAATCTCCGTTTCCCAATTGCGCATCGTCTTCAAGGTGCTTCGAACGGCATCATGATCAATGCTCTCGCCCTGCTGACACCAACGGTTAAAGCTAAGGCTAGCGATCCGGGCGTCCGGTGAACAGTTATACCAAAGGGAAAAAGCTTCTTTCCATTCCCAGACACTGCGCAGCAGCGGCGAGAAGCCGAGTAACCTAATTAGCTGGGCTTTACTCTTTTCCGGCAAGGTGTCCGAAGGGGATTCAGTAGTCGATGATGGCTTTTTAAGATCGCCTTGGCTCTTGGGGCAAGAGTCTGCTGTACCGACTTGCGGACGTCCTGGACACTTTCAATAACATAGCCGTGAACGTGGAAACGATCTGCAATGCGGATGGCACCGGGAAAGCATTCGCTGATCCACGTGTGGTATACCTGGGCCAGATCCATGACAACAGCTTTAGGCTTCAACGTAAGAAAGTCGGGGTGCTGGCGAGCATAGGTACGCAGGTCTTCCAGCTTGCGTCCAGCCAGCAAATCCAGCATGGTTTCGCCCCGAAGAAAACAATTTTATGAAGTTGTAGCTCTGGTAATCCGAAATTTCGTTGATATACTGGAGTGGCATCTGTCATTTCCTTCTTTGTTGTTGGGTAGGACTTACAACAATACAGGATTTGCAGATGTTTTTCCATTTTTAACCTTGTTTTATTTTCAACCGCTAATTTCGGTTTTGAGCCTTTAAAGAAATAGAGTAATTCTGATTTTACTTTTTGATATTGTGGTAAATGGCAATCAATAATGGCTGGAGACAGGTTCCATTTGCCATCATTCAAACTGACACGCGCATAACTAAAATGAACAGATAGAAAGCTGCAAGACCGCTCCTTATCCAGCTCTATAGAATGGGATACGCCGGGCCGAATGTAGAATAGCATCCCTTCTTTGCCTAGAAATCTTTTTCCCCCGACGATCATCCTTCCCGTTCCCCCGGTAAGAATTGCGAGCTGATGATAGGGAAGGGTTCTTGTGATTTTACGGGGATACTCTCCGGGTTCCTTGAGCTTCCTGCCGTTGCAGTAATAAATTTCCTCCATTTTTCATTCACCAACCTTCCGTCCTCATCATAAACAAGGAGAAAAGAAGGGCGGGATGCAGTTGGATAAGAATACCGGTTATGAGCAGCGGGCCATCTTTCTGGCTGCAGTCTGCGGTCAGACTTATACCCAATTTTCAAATGCGGATGGTTCGTTCGTTGTTCCATTGAATTACTCGGTCAGTCATATTATTCAGGCAAAATCCATTAACAATGAATGGGAGCGTTTCGGGTTTATTATCGAATCTCCGCAAGAGATTATCATTGCCTTTCGGGGAACCAGTTCCACATCCGACTGGATCTCTGACATCATCGCCTCGCAGAAGAGATTTAAATATATTAAGCAGGACTGTCTCACCCATCGGGGCTTCACTGACATCTATTCCTCGGCGCGTGATGAGCTCATTGCCGCACTGACCCGATTGTCGACAGACAAGACATTGTACATTACAGGCCACAGTCTTGGCGCGGCGCTCGCGACATTATGTGCGACGGATATTGCGGTCAATACTGCATATCGTTCACCTAACCTGTATACCTATGGGTCTCCCCGTGTAGGCGATCCGGCATTTTCCAAAGCTTTTACCGAATATGTCAGGAACAGCTGCCGCATTGCCAACCTCTATGATCTGGTAACCTATACGCCGCCAACCATTTACAAGCTGCCCAAACGGGAAAAAAAATACTATTACAGTCATGTCCAGACCTTCTCATCGCTGTCCTTCCAGAATGGAGGCATAGGCCCCAATCACGTAATCGGAAGCTATTTCGCTGCGCTCTCCCGCCTGCACCCGAAATACACCGAAGCATTATGCGCAACGAATCCTGGCTTTTGCCCGGTCACTGCAGTGTCCCCAACGGAATTGCCAGAGCCGCAGGAGATAAAAGACGGAAACTTGTAGAGCTTCGCAAAATGTTATAAAACAGAGAAAGATATTTTCCACATAAAAGCCAACCGAATCGAAGGAGATCACAAGATGGACAAGGAACGGGTTCTCGAAAAAACAAATCAATTCGTCAAAGACAAGCTAGAGGGTGAAGGGTCCGGACATGACTGGTGGCATATTGTCAGAGTCCGTAATAACGCGCTGGATATAGCCAGGCAGACCGATGGAGCCGATTGTTTTATCGTTGAATTGGGTGCTCTGCTGCATGACATCGCCGACCATAAGTTCGGATATACCGACGAGGACAGAAGAAGAATCATTTCGGAGCTGTTGATCGACTTGGAAGTTTCCAATGAGGTTATTGAAGAGGTAATCTACATAGCGAATCATATTTCTTATAAGGGAGGAACGAACAAGCATACACTGTCTACTATTGAAGCCAAAATCGTTCAGGACGCCGATCGGCTAGATGCCATCGGTGCGCTGGGGATTGCGAGAACGTTTGCTTACGGCGGGCATGTTAACAGACCTATATATAATCCGGAATTGAAAAAGGACGCTGGCAAAGCTGCAGTTGGCGGCAGCGAAAGCGATACAATCAGCCATTTCTATGACAAACTGCTTTTATTGAAAGATTTGATGAATACGGAGATAGGGGCACAAAAAGCGCAAAAAAGACATGATACCATGGTTGAATTTCTAAATCATTTCTATGCGGAATGGAACGGAGAAAATTGAAAAATGAAAAGCCTGTAAACGAGGCTGCCTCAAGCGGGCCCCGTTTACAGGCTAATTGAATGTTAACAATATGATTCCGTTAACGGTTCTGCTGCTGCAATTATTGAACCTTTGCTTCTCCGGTAACTGTACCTTCTACTTTGGCGGAGGATTGGAAATCAGCGCTTGCATAGTAGATGTTGCCGTCTACGGTTGCGGTTTTATCCAAAGTGAATCCGCCCGCTTGTACATAAACGTCGCCTTTGATCGTTCCGCCCTGAACTTTCAGGTTTTCACTTTTTACCGTGAGTTTAGGAACAGTCAGCGTGTAAGATGCAGTGATGTTATGATCGGCATCTTGCGAGTAGAGAGCAATTTTGCGGTAAACGTCTTTAGCCGCGTCGCCTTTGTCATGGAATTCGCCGGCAACTACAACTTCTCCATCGACTGTCAGGTCATTCAGAATGGCAATGATCCATGTTCCGTTTTCGCTTACTGCCGTTTTAAAAGCATCCGCTTGGTTTACGATAGACGCTGTAGTCGTAGCATCCGCTGCCGGTGCACTCGCTGCAGGGCTTGCTGCTGCACTTGCCGCCGGGCTTGCCGCGGAATTAGCCGCTTGATCATTATTCGCACCGCAGCCGGACAATACTGCAGCCGCGACTCCTGCTACCAACAAACCTTTTACTAGCTTCATAACCATTTCCCCCTAATTGTGTTTATGAAAAAATTATATATTAAACACTGGGAATAACAAGTGATGTAAGTTACAATTTGTCGAATTTTTCTATTTCGTGATTTATTATCGAATCAGGCTTGTCCGGTCAAACGTTCCATCAGCATTGCCAGAAACCGTTCACTGTCCACTTCAAGGCATACCTCCACATTTCCATCTTCATCCCGGACAGCGACAGTCTGCCCCGTCTTTGTCCGGTGATCATATTCGACCGTCACTTTCATTGTCTCGGTGCGAACAAGCGACCTGTCGATGAGAAGTGAAACGGTGAGCGGGTCATGCATGAATGTCTTCTTCTCCTTGATAAAATCGAACCAGAACTCCATCTGCCGGGCCAGCGCGGCATTCAGCGGATCATTCGCCGCCAGCAGCCGCTGCCGGTGTTCATCGGTGATGACAACCTGAAGCGTAACGTCGAGTCCGACCATTACGATGGGCGCACCGCTGCCAAATACGACCGAGGCTGCTTCCGGATCGCTGACGATATTATGCTCGGTCACAGGCAGTTCGGCCGCATTGCGTCCGAGGCGGGTAACGCCGCCCATCAGGATAATTTCTTTGACATGTTGAGCGATTCTCGGTTCACGGATCAGGCATGCCGCGATATTCGTCAAGGGTCCGATCGGCACCAGCGTAATTTCTCCCGGATTCGCCATGATCGTATCGATGATGAAATCAACAGCGTGCCGGTCTTCGTAAGGTAGAGCTTCCCCTTCCTCAATCAGCCCTTTTCCTTCGTGACCGGCCATCCAGATTTCGCGGTTACCGAGAAGCGGCCGATCCAGACCGGCGTACACGCACACATCCTCCCGACCCCCGAACTTAAGCATTTTGGCTACCATCCGGGCGCGCAAATCGGCATTGCCGTACACCGTTGTAACGCCTTCGAGCGTAAGCTCCGGGGATTTCATCGCCAGCGCAAGCGCCATGGCGTCATCGATATCGCTGCCGATATCCGTGTCGATAATTAAACGGTTCATATCCTGTTCCTCTCTTGTCACGCCACAGTTGTGATCGATCCGATCCAGCGGCTTTTTTTGCAAAAGCTGAAGTCATGTACTGATTTTATCAAATTTTAGCTTAAATTATTATTTATTTCGACGAAAAATGCACCCTTTAGAACGTTCATCAGCTAACCCGAGGGATTAAGCCAACGTACGTTCAAGGGGTGCATTTCATCTAAACCGGAGTTGTGTCTGTTTGTTTCATGCTGTTTCGTACTATGTGTATACGATCCGGTCCAGCCGTAAATCGGTTTCGGTTAGAATGTGATGCAGATCTTCCCAAAATACGAACCCTCGGCAAAATAATGCAGCGCTTCAATCGTACGATCAAACGGGAATACACGGTCCACAACCGGGCGAAGCCCGTTTTGCCGGATCGCTTGGTTCATCGCTTCAAACATGTCACGGCTGCCGACGTTAATGGCCTGCAGTCGCGCTCTTCTTAAAATGGCGGGGATTATGGCGAAACCATCTACCTGGTAGCCCGAAAGACCGCCTACCAAGCTGATCTGACCGCCCACCCGGAGCGCCGCAATTGACTTGTTCAGTGTTGCCGATCCGCCGAGATCGACGATATGATCCGCACCGCGTCCGCCCGTCCATTCCAGAACGACCTGATCCCAATCGGGCGTCTGTTTGTAATTGATCCCGAAATCCGCCCCGAGCTCCTTCGCACGCTTAAGCTTCTCGTCGCTGCTGGATGTAATGATTACCGCTGAGCCGTGTAGCTTGGCGAATTGAAGCGCGAACAGAGAGACGCCGCCTGTGCCTTGCACGACAACGGTATCACCAGCTTTGACCCGGCCTTCTTCCACGACAGCATGCCATGCCGTTACTCCTGCGCAAGGAAGCGCCGCCGCCTCTTCATCCGTCAAATGTTCGGGGACTCGAACGAGTCCTTTTTCCGGAAGCACGGCATACTCGGCAAGCATTCCATCAAGCGGACTTCCTAGCGTACTCACCCAATTTTCCCGGGTAGCCTCTCCGGAGATCCAGCTCTGCGTGAAAATACCGCTCACCCGGTCGCCGATCTTAAACCTAGTTGTTCCCTCGCCCAATGCCGCCACTTCGCCCACACCGTCAGATACCGGAATTAAAGGGGCTTTCAAATCGGGATTATAGAATCCGTCGATAACACCCAGTTCTCTGGAGTTAAGGGAAACCGCCCGCAATTTGATACTGACTTCGCCAGGACCCGGAACCGGAATCGGACGTTCAGCTTCCTTCAACTGATCTATTCCAAATGCGCCTTGAATTTCGTATACTTTCATGAGAACTCTCTCCTTTTTCGAATGGTATAGACACACATTAATACATGTACTACACTTTAGTAAGGAGGCACTTTATTGTGTCCAGGGAACCTGAAGGTGCACAGGAGGAGGTCAGATGAATTCTCCATATTCACAAAAAATAGTACAGCCCGACATTTCGTTAACTATTTGCGGATACAGCAAGGTGCTCGAAATCGTCTCCAATAAATGGACGGGGCTGGTCATCTATGCCATGGAAGACGGAATTATTCGTTACGGGGATATGAGAAGACGAATCGAAGGCATCTCCAAAAAAATGCTGACCCAGACCCTCCGCCAACTGGAACGGGACGGGCTGGTCAATCGCAAAATAACACCGGCGGTGCCCCCAATTGTCGAGTATTCACTCTCCGGGCTGGGAGAATCTTTGCTTGAACCTATGAAAGCGCTGAATCAATGGACGAAGGAGAATTATTCGCAGGTGGAGCTGGCCAGGGAGAACTACGATCAAATAAACAGCGGGGAATAAAATTCGGGACGCTTTTACGACTAAGTATTCGGTTCCATATATGTAATTAACCCTGTTTTACCCACCCCGTAGTCCGGGTATATTCATATCAAGTATGTTCTAAAATTCGACATGATCAACCGCTTCAACCAAACCAAGCAGAGGAGCGCAAAGATGAGCGAACACAAACTCACAATCACCGCCATTTGCGGAAGTCTTCGGGAAGGTTCTTTTAATCGAAGAGTGTTAAAGGCTATGGAAAAGCTTGCGCCCGAGCATTGGGAGATTCATCATGCCGATCTGTCGGGTATCCCACTGTACAACGCGGACACGGAAAGCCAGGGTGATCCCCCCTCGGTGACTGAATTTAAAGAAAGCATCCGGCAGGCGGACGGTGTGCTGATTGTGACCCCCGAATACAACTCGGGAATCCCGGGCGTGTTAAAGAACGCTTTGGACTGGGCTTCGCGTCCGGTCAAAAGCTCCGTGCTGATTGAGAAGCCCTTTGCGATTGCCGGGGCTACTCCGGGCGGCGGAGGAACGGCGCAATCCCAGGCACAGGTAAGACAGACCCTGCTTGCCATGAACGCTTATACCATGCCGGGTCCGAAAATTCTCATCGGCAGCGTTCACGAGAAACTGAATCAAACGACCGGAGAACTGGAAGACGAAGCCACTCTTCGGCATCTCCAAAGTTTCCTGACCGCTTTTGAACAATGGATTCATTACTTCAAGTAACACCAAAATGAAAGGCGTGAAGCATCGATGAGCGAACCCAAAGTATACTACGGAAAAAATATCAATGTCATGTTTAATTCGGAGATTTGCATTCATTCAGGGGTTTGCGTTAAGGGATTTCCTTCGGTTTTTAATTTAAGCAAGCGCCCCTGGGTTGATCCCGATGCCGCCACGGCGGAGGAAATTGCCCAGCATATTGACAAATGTCCAAGCAAAGCGCTAACCTATCAAATTCTGGAGGGGGAGAGTCCAATAAAGAACGAGGAATTGAATATACCTGTTGTTGAACATGATCTAGCCCACAAAAGATTCCTTATCCGGGATCAGGACGCAATCGCAGCAGAAATGACATATGTAACTTCAAGTCCGGAGCTTTACATCATCGATCACACGCTGGTCGACCCTGCCTACCGGGGACAGGGACTTGGCGACAAGCTGGTCGACGCCATGGTAGTGTATGCGAGGGAAAACGGAATCAAGATTCTCCCTTTATGCCCTTTTGCCAAAGGAAGATTCGAGCATTATTCGGAATACTGGGATGTGCTTCACAAATAACCGCAATCGTAAAATTCACGGTCATACCCAGCTCCTGCAGCGCAAGCTGCTGGAGCTTTTTTTGTTTTAATGCGGCTTTGTTAGTGTGATCGACTCCCCCTCCATCCCCTCCACCACCCTGGCAATCCGGACAACTTTCAGTGGTCATTCAGCCAAACTTCAGACAGGTTTAAGCTTCTGAGCGGATAATGGGTTCACAGATCGGAACAAGAAGATTGGAGATGAACATGTGAACAAGAAAAAACCGTATGTGAAGCTGGCCCTTGATGCTGCGATGGGCATTACTTTTGCTCTGCTGTTTAATACTAGAGTGTTTGGAGGGCTGACCTTTCACGAACTTGCCGGAATCGCCATCGGCTTCGCCATTTTAACCCACATTGGATTAAACCTTAATTTTGTCAAAAAAATCACGCTGCGTCTGTTCGATAAAAACCTTCCCAGTAAAACGCGTCTGAGCTATGGATTAAATGTGCTGCTGCTTTTATCCATGATCTTTGTTATTTTCAGCGGGCTGGTCATTTCCAGAGTCGTTCTGCCGAACTTCCAATTCGGGAACGAACGCTGGTTCAGTGTTTCCCATATGAGCATCGCTTATCTCACCCTTGCTCTGATCGGGATTCATGTCGGCCTGCACTGGCATTGGGTGATAAAAGTGACGAAAAGGCTGCTGCACCTGAAGATGTCAAGAACCCGTGCGCGAGTCTTAATGACCGGCGCCGCTGTTGTCGTAATGCTGTTCGGCGTGTACCAAGTATACGCGACTAACTACATTTCCCGGCTTCAGATGGTCGGGAACGTATTCGGCCTCTCGACGGTGGCGGCGGAAGAACGAGGAATGGAGCGGCATGATTTTGGCGAAAGGGCCTTCATGAATAACGGATCAGCGCCACTTGATGGGACAGACATGGACGAAGAGAACGGCTTCGGTCGTCGAGCTATGGGATTTTCCCGCGGAGAGCATGAAGGCGGCCAAGCACCCAACTTTATAGGCGTCATCTTGACTTATTTCGGCATTATGGCCGTGTTTGCGGGAATCACTTATTATGCGGATAAATGGACAGGCCGAAGAAAACGGGCCATTAGCGCTTAAACCACTTTGGAATTCGACGCCATCAATATTTCTTCAATTTCAGTCAAGGATTCCACTACAAAGTCCGGTTTAACATCATATTCCCAGACCCTGTTGCTTCTATTTATCCAGCAAGTTACAATGCCTTCTCTGGTCGCCCCAAGTATATCTGAAACAGAATCTCCAATGTGAAGAACATGTTTAGGATTGATGCGGTAGAATTTTAGCAATTCTTTAAACATCGTATTTTTGTCGTCGTTTTTATAGGATTGATGCCGCTCGGATGTAAAAAGATGCACCCCATAACTTTCATAAAAATAAGGAATCATTGCATCATCTGCGTCGCTTACGATACAAATTTTATGGTTCTTAAATATACTTTCAAGAAAGTCAACGGTCTCGTCATAGAATTCCGATAAAGTATGCTCCCGAAATAGAATGTTAACCGCTTCGCCGGCATCAAACGGAATCATTTTCTTATTAAACAATTCGATAAAACTTCGTTCATAGATTTCACTCATCAAAAAAAATTGTCCGCTCTTTCTTAGTTCCTGCCAGTGAGTAAAGAAAACTTTAAGCAAAGATTGTGCATACTCTTCAGCTAATTGTTCAGTGAAATGATGTTGTAAAATCGGTCTCCAGATTTGTTCGGTTCTGCTGTCCACATTTACTAAGGTTTGAAACATGTCGAGACTAATTACTTCAAAAGTGTGCAACAAATAATCAACTCCGATAAAAGAATGGGTGTTAGCCCTTATCCTATCATGATTTGGATATTTTTGGATAGTATATTCTCAGATTAGTCTCCTCATTTATTTGCATTGACATCAAGATACTCCCCCGGTATAATTCAAACAAACAATTAAAACAAACATTTAAATCATTTGTTTTAACCGTTCGAAACCATATCCATTTAAATTCGGGGAGTGAGAAAATTGATGAATACAATCAAGGCATTTTTGAAAATGAAGACGACGATCATCGGTATTGCCACAGCGCTGCTCTTTCAGCTGATCTTTTCGATCGTCTGGATGACAGGCTTTGAGGGTGTGTCGGATCGGATCGACAAGCTGAGTATAGCGATCGTGAACGAGGATGCGCAAAGCGGGACCATTATCGCGAAGCAACTGTCTGCGAAGCTGCCCGTTAAAGTACAGACGGCGGCGGACATGGTTTCCGCGCGCGAGCTGATGGATGACCGCAGCATTCAAATGATCGTGCACATTCCCGCCAATTTCACAGCGCTTGCGGCAAGCCCTGACGGCAAAGCGGCCATTCAATACGTCGTGAACGAATCCAACCCTTCGACGATCAAGAGCATCATGACCTCGATCGCCTCTCAGATAACGGCAGCGGCGAATAAACAGGCCATTGCGGCGGGTACCCGGGCCGCGCTGTCGCAGGGAATGCCGGCGGAGCAAGCCGCAGCCATCTCGGACATATTGTCCGAACGGGTCGTGTCCGACATCCAGTCGGTGAACAGGGTTAACGGAACGAACAACCAGATGGTCCCGATGATGATGGTGCTCGCCTCGTTAGTCGGTGCGATGATCATGGCCCAGAACCTGGAGGTTTCGGCGGCGGCGATCTCCTCCCGCACAGGACGCTGGCAGCGGCTCGCTGCCCGCTTCGCCATAACGATTCCGGCGGCCATCGTCGTTTCCCTCTTCGGAACTTCACTCGTAATGCTGCTCGGCGGACAAGTAGAACAGGGATTTTGGGCCTTGTTGGGCTTCCAGACCTTGTTCGTGCTCACGTTCATGCTTGTCGCCCAGACACTGCTCGTGCTGTTAGGGACGGCCGGTATGCTGCTGAACATCGTACTGCTGTCCATGCAGCTTGTGTCGTCCGGTGCGATGACTCCGCGCGAATTGCTGCCTGACTTTTATCTGCACCTCGGCAACCTGCTTCCGGCCACTTACGCCGTAGAAGGCCTCATGAGCCTGTTGTTCGGAGGTCCGGGAATCAGCAGCATCGCCGGACAACTGCTCGTTATTGCGGCAGTAATGACGCTTGTGATGATCGGAGTTACAGCACTGCGCAGAGCTGCTGCACTAGACCAGACTGCGGCCGTTCAGCCCCTTTCCAATACGGTTCGCGAATCCTGACCGATCCGCATATCGCGGCTGGAGTACAGAAACGGAGCTCACTGGAAAATTTCCGTTTGCCCCGCTTATAATATAAGGATAGACAAGGGATAGTTTTATTCCGCAAAGGGGTAATGGAAAGCATGGGCTCAGAAGAAAATGACGTGAAGCTGCGCATTTTGCAGGCTGCGAAGAAGCTGTTCGCACAGCAGGGCTTCAACGCTACGACCGTACGGCAAATATGCGAAGAGGCGGGCGCGAACGTATCGCTCGTCTCGTATTATTTTGGTGGAAAAGATAAAGTGTTCGAAGCCTTGTTCAAGGAGTATTTTCCGCGTGATGTCTTGGAAGGAGATCAAATAACGCGAATGGACCCCGTCTCGGGCCTCAAACTGCTGATACGGGAAATCACCGCATATCGGCGGCGCGAGCCGGAAATGATCAGTCTGCTGCAGCAGGAAATCGTCTTGCAGTCCCCCCGGATGAACAAAATTCAAGAATTGACGATGCCGATCTGGATACTGCTCCGGGATTGGCTGAAGCTGGGCCGCGAGCAGGGCGTGTTTCATTTCCGGTCACTCGATCATACGTTTATCAGCGTGATTGGCAGTATCCTGTTCCATAACAAGACGTATTATTTCAAGCAGCTGCTAGATAATCAGGAGGAAGATCAGGACTCCATTGTGGGGGATTTGACAACGTTTATTTTTCAAGCCATCGGTTACAAGGAACAAAGCTAAGCATTACAGCCCGCCGCCGTCGCTTCAACAGGTACGCATACCGCAATATTATTCAAGAATTCCCGTTCGGCCCATTATATAATGGCTGCAGATCGAATTGGAAAAGAAGGTGCTCACATGACTCGCGAGATTCGAGCGGTCCGTTACGATGTGGACTTAAAGCTGGAAGCGTACCGTTTTGAAGGGATTATGCAGAAGTTTCCCAATCATTTTCATGACTATTATGTCATTGGCTTTATTGAACAAGGCCAGCGGCGGCTGATATGCAACAATACGGAGTATATCGTTAACAGCGGCGATGTGGTAATCTTTAACCCGCATGATCCCCATGCCTGCGAACAAATAGATGGACGGACACTCGACTATCGCAGCATCAATATTCAACCGGAGGTTATGCGCGCATTTGCGCTGGAAGTGACGGGAACGGATGCTCTGCCCCGCTTCGCGAAGCACGTGCTGTACCACAGCGAGCTGGCCCCCCTCCTTCGCGAGCTGCATCTGATGATATTGGAGCGGCAATCCGGGTTCCCGAAGGAAGAATCGTTCCTGCTTCTGCTGGAGCAGCTGCTGAGAGAATATTCGGATGCAAGCGCGCAGACCCCTTCTCCCGAATGGACTTCGGAAATCCAAACGGTATGCGATTACATAGAATCCAACTATACGCAAAGCATCACCCTGGATCATTTAAGCGAGTTGACAGGAATTAGCAAGTACCATTTGCTGCGCTCCTTTACACGGGCAAAAGGCATCACGCCTTACAGCTACCTGGGGACCGTACGGATCAACCATGCGAAAAAGCTGCTGGAACAAGGAGTTCCCCCCATTGAAGTAGCCTATCGAACCGGATTTAGCGACCAGAGCCATTTTACCAATTTCTTCAAGAAGCTCATCGGCCTAACTCCCAAGCAATATATGCGAATCTTCGTTCAGGAGGCGGAACCGAAACCATCTGAGGAAATCCGGGTATGATGGATCAGCACAAAGGAACTGCCGGACATCTGCTATCGATCGTAACGATTTTAATCTGGGGAACGACCTTTATTTCCACAAAATTACTACTGACCGATTTTTCCCCCTTTGAAATTTTGTTGTTCCGGTTTCTTATCGGCTATGTTGTATTGTTCCTGCTCTATCCCCGGCCCGTCCGGACGAAGACGTTTAAAGAAGAATGGCTGTTTATCTCGGCGGGACTTTGCGGCGTCACCTTATATTTTTTAATTGAAAATATTGCCCTCACCTATACGCTTGCCTCCCACGTTGGCGTGATTGTGTCGATTGCTCCCTTTTTCACGGCGGTGATGGCTCATTTCTTCCTGGAGGGCGAAAAATTAACTGCCCCATTTATGATCGGCTTTGCGCTTGCGCTGACTGGAATCGTTCTTATCGGCTTCAACGGAAGCCTTAATCTGGACTTGAACCCTGTAGGGGATTTGTTGGCCTTTTTGGCTCCGGCCGTCTGGGCAGTGTATTCCGTGTTGATGAGAAAAATAAGCGGGCTGAACCATCATAATATCGGTGCCACCCGCAAAGTGTTTTTTTATGGACTCCTGTTCATGCTGCCTGTAATAAGGGTGGACGGCTTCCATCCAAACCTGGACCGGTTCTACAACCTTTCGAATCTCGCGAACCTTTTATACTTGGCAATTGGAGCCTCCGCAATCTGTTTTGTAACCTGGAACCGTGCCGTAAGCATCCTGGGAGTGGTAACAACAAGCGTCTACATTTATTTGGTGCCTGTCATTTCCGTAGCCGCCTCTGCCCTCTTTCTGCATGAACCGATCACCTCAGCGACCTTGGCCGGAGCCTTCCTGACGCTGATCGGCTCTTATATTTCCGAGCGGAAGCATGGCTTGATAGGAAAAAGAGAGCTTCGGAAGACGATACGAAGTGCGCAAAGTTCAATGGAAACAAAATAAAGTTGTGCGGCAAATCAACGACCGCTTCATACGGCTGCCAGACAGGCGCCGAGTTCAAACGCCTTTTTGCGGTCAATGGGGAACTGTTCCTCTCTGACCCTGGCCTTCTGCTCGGCGTCAAACCTGGAAGCTTCATACTTGGAATAATCGGCAAATTGATACGTATCGCAGGAGAGCAGAATCTCCGAATCCCCTCCGAGGATGTGTAGTAAATTCCGGTTGCCCTGGAATACCGCCTCGTAATTCATTTCCTTGGCCCGTTCTTCCGTAACATTCATGGTGTAAATAAAGCCTGAGTTAATCCTGCCCTTAAAAGTGGATCTCTCTCCTTCGTTGTAAGACAGATTCGGGAAGAGCAGCCGCTCCAGGAAGCTTCTCATTTCTCCGGTAACATTGCCGAAAAAGATTGGGGAGCCCAGCAGGAGGACGTCCGATTCCAGAATTTCCTGGAGCACTTCCCTTAGATCGTCCTTCATGGCACATAGTCCTTCCAGCCGGCTTCCCTTTCTTTTACAGGACAAGCAGCTTGCGCATCCCTTGTAATCCAGATTGTACAAATGCACCAGCTTCGTGTCCGCACCCCGGGCCTCTGCCCCTTGCAGCGCTTCCTGAAGCAGCGTCGCCGTATTGCGGTTTGTTCTCGGACTGCCGTTGACAGCAATTACTTTCATCTTTTTTCACTCCTAAAGTTCATGTAAGTTCAAAACCCTTTCCGCAGTGGCTGCGATCCCGAATGAAAAAAAGGTTCGCAAATCGCTCCTAAGAACAATTATACGAACCTTTGAGCTTATTTTCACATGAAATCATTCAAGACGACGGAATAGATATCTTCAACCAACTGTAACGCTCCATTATAGCCTACATACGATTTGCTCAGCACCAGCTCATTGCCGATCGGCGCGGAAACCGATAGCTGATAGGCGTTCAGGTCTCTTGCAACCACCCGTTCCCAGGAGCTGCCCAGAATGAGCGGACGGCTTCTGATTTTTAATTTACGGATTTCTTCCTCAACATAGCCTCCGTCATTGGAAAATACCGTTTCCGCAACGATGCCGCTAGTGAATTGCTCAAATTCAGCGGCTACGCCGCTTTGATAATCATTTGGCGTATCATCGGTGATGAACTGCTTCTCCGGAATGAGTCCCATGTCATTGGTCAAAAATCGGGCGATTCCCAGCGCATACAGGCTGTCCGCCACCGTAATGAAGCGTCTCGGCAGCAATCTCGTCTCCAGCAGCGTATCGGCCGCTCTTTCCAAATAGTAGAAATACCGGTCCTCCTGCTTGCGGATCACATTCTCTACGACTGCAGGATCAATCCCGGCGAATTCACCTACCGTTCTCAGGAAGTTGGAGGTTTCGGTCGGACCGATCGGAAGCGCCGGATAGTGCAGAAATGGTGTGCCGAATTTATTTTTCAGCTGCTCGGCCGTCCGGAGTCCCACCCATGGGGAGATCACCAGATTATACTGCGCCTTGGGTATCTCATTGATGGCGTCCACGCTGCTGTCCGGTCCGAAGACCACATTCGGTTTCAGCCCGAGCGAAGAAATGAGTATGTTCAGCTGCTCGATATCGCCTGACCAAAAGGTATTCTGATAAGGGACAGATGACCAGATATTGACCAGTCCCGGTTCAACCTCCTGCGGCTGCAAATGCTGATCGATAATGGCGCCCAGAACCAGTTCATGGCCGATCAGATTGCTTCCCTTGAACCCGCCGGTTTCCACATATACGATCGGTTTGCCCTGAGCCTGAAATTTTCTTGTAATCTCGCCCACATCATCCCCGATGATATCGGAAGTACAGCCCGTGAGTACAACGAATAAATCGCCATCGATGACGTCAAAGGTATTGGTGATCACTTTGCGCAGCTGGTCCGTACCGCCGAACACCACTTCTTTTTCCGAGGCATTGGTGCAGGGAATCGCATGTCCCCCGACATAGCCCGAGCCCTGATGACCGTTCTGGCTTCCGAGTGTCGTCCACAGCTTCGCTACGCAGCCCGGACCGGCATGAACGATGGGCACCGCTCTTTTGATGGCCAGTACCGATTCAAACGCACCGAGTGTGCACACATGTCTGATTTGCTCAACGCACTGCGACATTTTTCTTGTTCTCACTTTCTTTTCTCTTATTTTTTTGTTTAAGGAATTCGAAGGGGTCCTGCTCCAGCCACCATTCGGTATAGGGCAGCTGAATTCGTTTGGCCAGATTCAAGGCAAGACTATTGTTGGTCAGCGCATCAATAATGCGATGTCCGAACTCGATCGTTCCCTGATAACCGAAGGCGCTGTATTCATCGCTGACCATGATGGCGGGAATCCCCATCTTTGTAGCCCAGACGGACATTCCGGGATGTCTTCCGATAAAAATATCCGGCTTGACCTTTGACAACAAATTAATGACCTCGTGATTCTGCTGATCGCTTACGCTGACCGGGATATCTTTGTCTGTCTTGGTCAGTTCCACTGTGCAGGAAGGGCATCCGCCATGATCATGCTTGGCATCGTAATGCCAGGAGAATCCCCATACTACTTCCATGCCGAGATCCTCGAGAAACCGAATATAGTTATGCGCGAAGCTCGGCCCCATGCCGACGACCACTTTTTTGCCTTTCAGCTTAAACTTGATCTCTTCCAATTCAGGCGCAGCAATCACCTTTTGTTCCGCAAGATACTCTTCAACTTCTTTCTCCTTGCCCACTGTCTCTCCAAGCTTTGTGAGCCAGTCGTCAAATCCGGAAATCCCGTGCGGCTGCAGCGCCGTTACATAAGGGACGCCAAAATTCTGCTCCAGGCCATTCCCCATATAACTGCCGAGCGTGCCGCAAATACTGATTGTAGCCGCGGCTTCCGACCATCTGGAGATTTCCTCTATGTTGCTGTAGGGTATTCCGAACTGAGGCACCAGCCCCAAACGCCCGAAAA
This sequence comes from Paenibacillus apii, assembly GCF_011043685.1. Classification (NCBI taxonomy): domain Bacteria; kingdom Bacillati; phylum Bacillota; class Bacilli; order Caryophanales; family Paenibacillaceae; genus Paenibacillus; species Paenibacillus apii. Next base: position 556,899 of record NZ_JAAKGU010000001.1, read on the forward strand.
TCTCGGTAATGACAGCCCGTCCACTGCCCGCAAAATTGATGACGTTAACAAGCTCGGGGCGCTTCTTCTCGGCCGGTTTGACAATTCGCGTAAGCAGAGCGTGAAATGCCGCATCGAATCCGGACGCCCAGATCTGTGACCGGAAGCCTTCGCAAAATACGGGAACTACGGGAATGCCAATCTCCGCTTCCGCTTTTTTTATCGTGCTTTCGATATCGTCTCCGATAATGCCCGAAGCGCAGGATGTCGTGACAAAGATCGCTTTCGGTTTAAATCGTTCATAGGCTTTCAGGATGCCTTCTTTCAGAATCTGGTCTCCACCGAATACGACAGCCTTTTCCGACATATTGGTATTGATGATTCGAACGTTTCTCTGGTTCCAGTCTCTGATACTCTGCCCCCATTGAAATCCCGCGTTTGCGCCCGCTACGTCACCCGCACAGCCGATCGGCCCATGATTGACGATAGCCGCATCCGTGATCGTGGACAGATACCCCTGCGCGCAGCCCGAGTTGCAATTGGTCGCCTGGCTGAATCCTCTGGTTGCGTTCTTGAGGCAGCCGGATTGGGACTGTTCCCCCAAATCCTTAATCGTTCCTTGATACCCTACAATGGATTTCAGTCTTTTTTCCCTGATGGTTACCTGTGAGAGATTTAAATTAATTGACAATATAAAAACCTCCTTCTAACTTATGTGGATATCATTTCACTCCTTAGGCGCACACCATTATTTGGCTGTTGCCAGGTAGAATAAAAAGCTAAATCGGACAAGGAATACGGTTATGAGAAAATCATGGAGAGTCGTCCGGATCATGGGAGGGCAATTGTACCCGCTGTATTATCCAGGGAAATCGTGGGGAAACGGGGAATTTGCTATGTACAAATAGGAAATCTTATTATTCCTAGTAATATAATAGTATTTATGTTTTTACTAGTATAACATTATTTGGGTATCCGTCAAGAAAAAAACGGAAAGAAGTTCAGGGTTTCACGAAGTTTTCAAGCTTAAGCGGGTTCGTATTGGTTAACAATGTAGAGGGGGCCTAAGCCAAACGCATCTTCCAAGGCCCGCTATTTCAGACCGCTTCAGAAGAAGGAGGTATACCATGAGAGAAGAAGAACAGGAACTGAATGAGCAAAAGGAATTTAACCGGACTGCGCTGGACCCTGAAGAGCAGAATGCCGGCGACCGGGGCTTGCATATGAAATCCGGCAGCGAACTGGAGCAGGAAAAGAAACTGGTGGAGTCCATGGATCAGCCGGATAGCTTTGAATATTAATGAAAAAAAGCGAAGCACCGGCCGGCGCGTCTTGGGAAGAGCGCTGGCCGGTGCTTCATTGTGTCATACACATATGGATCATTAATTTTGACCATATTGCCGGATCACCAAATTGTCAAAGACCGCCTTGCCGCCATCGGTGAACAGGGTGATCCCCTTATCATTCAAATCAGGAAAGATGACGCTCGAAAAGACAACCGATCCGTCATCAACGAAGACTTCGATGCTTGTTTTATCGACGAGGATCTTTAAGTGAACCTTTTTGCTGCCGGCATTAAAGGGCGCCCTGCTCTCCAAATAGGCTCCACTCTTGTCGGGCTGACCGGTAAAGGCCCGGTTGACATAGGTGTACCCGCCTTCCGCAAAAACGCCAACATCGACATGCCGCTGCTTATCGGCAGATTCGCGGAGCCGTAAACCGACATTCTTCAGCTCCGACCAGGAGATGTCCGCGTCAAGCTGATACGAGTCCCCGACTGCATCAAGCGTTCTTGAGCCGTCAACCTCTAGTTGCGGATAGGATCTCGCTTTCTGGGGCAATTGCTCCAAGGCTTGAACCGGCTGCGAAACGAGGGTGTACGTATCACCGGTCTGCTTCAGCTTGATTTGACGGACGATGGAATCCATTCCGTTAAATCCTTCCTTAAGCGTCGGCGTGTTGTGGGGGTAGTCCCAGTTATTCATCCACGCCAGCGCGTAACGGTGACTGAGCTTGTCTTCGCCCGGCCCCTCTTCAAACGTAACCGCCGCATACCAGTCAAAGCCATAATCCAGCCACTGCGGTTCTTTACGGTCCGGGATAAATTCCTTGCCGTTAAAGTCGCCGGTCCAGTAAGCATAGGTATTCGGTTTCCCCGCCGGCTTCCCGTTGGCGCTGACCCCTAGTATCCACCTATAGCTCCCGTCATCCGCGCGCATCAAATATAAGTCAGGGCATTCCACAAGCCCGATATTTTCTGTATTAAAACCGCTGATGTAACGCCAATCTTTCAAATTGGAGGACTCGTAAAAGCCCACCTTCGTTCCTTCTGCCATTGTCATGATCCATTTACGGGACTTCTCCTCCCAGATAATCTTGGGATCGCGGAAATCATGAGTCCCCGGATTGGGCAGCACAGGCTTGCTGCTGTAAGAACTGAATGTTTGGCCTCTGTTCGTGCTGTACCATAAATATTGCTCCTGCTTCCCTCCATCCGCGGAAGGCTGGGTTACAAGTGCCACAAGTGCCCCTTTGCCGAAGCCAGCCGTATTATCTTTATCGATGACGACCGAGCCCGACCAAGGATCACCGTTTCGGTTCGTATATTTCGGAAGGGCCACGCCTTCATCCTGCCAATGCACCAGATCCGTGGAGGTCGCATGCCGCCACTCCGTGCCGTTGCCTTTCGGATAATCCTTATTGTAGAGATAATAGTAGTGATACTTGCCATCGAAATAAATCGGCCGCTGCGGGTCGTTCATCCATTTGTCGGGAGTCGTGAAATGATAGCTCGCGCGGTAGGTTGGCTGTTGAGGAGCAAGAGGAGTTTCTTCACTTACACTAGTCTCCTCCTTGCTGTCCTTGGGATAATTAGCAATTAACGGTCCCCCGGCCAAAGCGGCTAAAAAAACAACCCATATCACACATCGCCGTTTCCATGTTTTCTTATTGTTCAATGTTACACCCCGCTTATGAAAAAAAGAAAATGCCAATGTAACATCGACATTTTCTTTTCTTTAATTTACGTTTAACCTGTTGTTACTTGATTGTCAATTGTCCTTGTTCAAGGATGCTGTCTTTGACGACCGAAGTCTTGGAGCCGTTAATTTGCACCAAGAAGCTTGGCGCGAAGGTGGATTTATGATCCTCGAAGTAACCTCTGTTGGTCATGTAGCTGGTAATAACCACTTTGTCGCCTTGAACTTGCGGTACAGCAAAGTGAGCGTAAGTCCAAGTGATGTCTTTTGGATCCAGATCTTGATGCAGGACAAGTCCGGTACCGTTAAGCGGTTTGTAAGGACCAGTCAAGGAATCCGCTACGTATCCGAGCATGTAGATATCTTCCGGTCCGATTCCGTCAACGACCATTTTAGCTCCTCTTGTATCGGTGAACAGGTACCATTTGCCGTTCAGTTCAAAGACGTTCGCACGTTCAATTTCATCCGTAACCGTGTTAGATGCAATCAGCGGCTTCAAGACTTGTTTCAGCGTATAGTCATCATTGAGTTCAACGATGCCCAGCGCTCCGTTGGCCTGGGAAGCGAGCTTCTTTTGAGGGCTTTGCAGCAGCTTGCTTCTCTCTGCTTCGAAGAATTTAGTGCTTCCTTCGTAGAATGCTTTATTATTGAAGGAATCTTCACCTTGGTAACCTGTTTCCGTACCGGTATTTGCTTCGAAGACAAGGTACTTGCGGCCGTTCTCTTCAACATAGTGAGGATCTCTCAGCGTATGGTTATCGGAGTAGTCTCCCGCGCCGAAAGCCTGGTCAACCGTTTGATAATATTTGCCGTCGCCGTCAAAGATCGATTTGAAGTCTTCCACGCCTTCCACCTTCAGCGTATTGGCATCCGGCTGGGAAAGATTGATTTGAGCCGTAGTCAGCGTTTGCTTACCGAAGAAGCCGTGAGCCGGATCCCAGCCATGACGGTTGGTATAGAACAAGCGAACTTCGCCATCGGAAGTCATGGTTGCGGAACCCGACCATTCCTCACCCTGTTGGTTTAGAATAGGATCGTTAGGCACGTATTTGTCGCTATCCTTGAATACCCGGCCGGCATTTTTCCAGGCGTCGATGGAGTTGTCGCCTTTCTTTTTATAGAACAGGTAGATAAAGGTGTCCCAGCCTCTTTTCGGGTCGCCTGCAAGACCGAATACAACATCGTAGCCTTTATAGTCCGCTACTGTGCCGTCAGCGTTTTGCAGCGGCCAGGTATCCCAAACGTCCAGATCGATGATGTTGCCGTAAGCATCATAACCTTTAGCGGATTCAATGTTCTTGATTTTGGATGCATCGAATTGCGGGACTTTAAATTGTGCTTGAGTTTGTTGTTGAGGGATTTTCAGAGCATCTAAGCGCGTAATGTGGGAAAAACCATAGTCCTCTTTGTAACTATCATTCCCTTTTGCAAAAGCCGAAGTTCCGCCACCTGCCAGTAAAGCTGTTGTAAAGGTTACTGCTGTCGCTTGCTTCACAAACTTTTTGATGTTCATGCTCAATCTCCTTTTTCTTTTGTTTTGTTCCTGAACAAACAGAAAAAGACCTAAAAATTCCTAATGGAGAATATCCGGCGCTTGGCCGCATGTCCCCAACGGACTTTTAGGTCTTGCCTGCTTTAACAGTAACAATCCTGTAATATTTTGTTGACACGGTTATTGTATATTTTTGATCTGCGGTCTGACTATAGACCAAAACTCCCGTTTTGAATAAGGGGGGAAGACGGGTGTAAGGCCTAGTCCATCCTCAATAATACCTAAAAGATTGTAACTATTTTACAGTTTCAAAACGATGAAGTTCGTTTAACATAGCCTTTCATCGACTTCCATCACTTCAATACAATCCCAAATCTACCCTTCATCGCCAAACCCAATCCATATAGGTCAATTGACCTATATGGATATTGACATTGAATTTTTTCGCTGACTTTAGTTGATCGTCAATTGCCCTTGTTCCAGGATGCTGTCTTTTACAACCGAGGTTTTGGATCCCTTGATGTTCATCAGGAAGCTTGGCGCGAAGGACGAACGATGGTCCGGATAGAAGCCGCGATTGGTAATATAGCTGGTAATCACCACGTTGTTTCCGTCGGCCTGCGGAACCGCAAAATGAGAGTACGTAAAGGTAACATCAGCGGGATCGAGATCCAAGTGCAGGACAAGTCCAGTGTCGTTCAATGGCTTGTAAGGTCCCGTCAGAGAGTCGGACACAAAGCCCAGCATATAAATATCCTCGGCGCCGATTCCGTCAATGGTCATTTTGGAGCCTCTGGAATCCGTGAACAGATACCATTTGTTATTCAGTTTGAATACGTTGGCCCGTTCGATTTCATCCGTTACAGTATTGGACGCGATCAGCGGCTTCATGACTGTTTTCAGCGTGTAATCGTCATTCAATTCAATCATGCCGAGCGCGCCATTCGCCAGCGTGGCGTCATGCTTTTTAGGGCTCTGCAGCAGGCTTTCTTTCTCGGCTTCGAAGAATTTTTTATTTCCACCATAGAAAGCCTGGTTATTGAAGGCATCTTCACCCTGGTAACCCGTCTCTGTACCCGTGTTGGCCTCGAATACAAGGTATTTATGACCGTTGTCTTCCACATAGTGAGGATCCCTCAGCGTATGGTTATCCCCTGAAGCATAGGCTCCTTCTTCGATAAATTGTTGAACATTTTGATACGTTGTTCCGTCTCCGTCAAAGATGGATTTATGATCCTCGACGCCGTCAACTTTCAGCGTACTGGCATCCGCCTCTGATAAATTGATTTGAGCCGTTGTTATCGTTTGTTTGCTATAACCCGTTCCGCCGTCTTCCGGCGCGCCCGAGAAATCCGTATAGAACAGACGCACTTGACCATCCGGGGTCAATGTCGCAGAACCGGACCACTCTTGGGTCTGATACTTGAGGATCGGATCATTGGCCGCGAATTTATCGCTGTCCTTAAATACACGGCCGGCGTTCTTCCAGCTGTCGATCGATTGCTCGTCGGCTTTTTTATAGAATATGTAGATCGAGGTATCGTTTCCGTCCTTCGGACTTCCCGCCAATGCAAAGACGATTTGATAGCCATGATAATTCGCCACGGTGCCGTCGGCGTTTTGCAGCGGCCAGCTGTCCCACACGTCGAGGTCGATCAGATTGCCGTATTTATCATAACCTTTTGCCGAAGCGATGTTCTTGATGGTGGATGCGTTGAACGCCGGCACTTTGAACTGTTCGCTCGTCTGCTGCTCGGGAATTTTCAGCATGTCAAAGCGTGTGATGTGGGAAAAATCATACGTTTCTTTGTAATCCACACTGTCTTTAGCCTTGGCCAAAACCGAAGTTCCGCCACCTGCCAGCAATGCTGTTGTCAAAGTTACGGTTGCCGCTGTCTTTACAAACTTTTGGATATTCATACTTTCTCTCCTTTTCCATTTCAAGTTTGGTTCCTGATAAATAGAAAAAGACCTAAAAATTCCATTGAGGGTATCCCGCGATCGCGGAAGCGATCCTCAAACGGATTTTTAGGTCTTGCCTGCTTCACCAGTAACAATCCCGACAATATTTTATTGTCTGGACTAATCTTATATTTTATAGCTCACAATAACTATAGACCAAATTTCCTCTTTTTGGATAAGGCGAAAATCAGGATAATTCTCCCAGTCTATCCTCATAAATTCCTAATTATTCCTGAATCTGATTTTCAAGATAATGATTATTTCACCATATCCTTCAACCGGGTATCCACCCGATTGATCTCCATGGCGATAAGCACCATCTGGCTGTCGGTAAAGGCATATCCGTAATCCTCTTCCACCTGGCTGGCAACCCATCCGGCTTGCTCGTAGGCCAGCACATAGCGTTCCTTGGCGATCCGCACGATTTCCGGGTCCAGCTCGTTGCGGAGCTTGCCCGTCTCATCGGCCTGGAGAATATTCTCCAGCTGGTTCACCAGACGCTCATAGTTGGCGGAGCTGCGGTTCATGGTTACACCGGCGGCATTTTCGATTCCTTCGGCAATGTCCCGGATCATGGCAGCCATGTTGGCGTCGGTTCCGCCGGCCCCGGCGTTCACCCAGGCGGTATGGATATGCATCGCGATATACCCTACCTCATCTTCCGGAATTTCGATCTGCAGCCTCTCCCGAATGAGCTTCTTCGCATGCAGCCCGATTTGGAATTCTCTCGGAAACAAAATGCGGATTTCCTCCAAAAGCGTGTTCTGGATGATCATCCCCTTGGTAAGTCTTTCCAGAGCAAATGAGAGATGATCCGTCAGCGCGATATGAATATGCTTGTTGAACGTTACTTCAAGTTCCAGTTCTGCATAGGAAATGATGCTCTCGGACACCGCAATCTCCTCTTCGGGCAGTGTCCGCAGCATTTCCTGGAGATGGCCGTATTGATCCGAATCGTCCATAATGAACACCTTCTCGATACGGGTCGGATCGACAATATCATTTTTTCCTTTTTGAAAAGCAATACCGGAACCCATGACAATCTTTTCTTCTCCCTGGTCGTGTACCACAACCGCGTTATTGTTAAGAATTTTTTTGATTTTCATGATATTCTCCTGTGCTTTTACGATTAGTATTTAGACCATTCTTCCTGATGATTCGGTTTGTCGACTCCGAGAAACCAGGTAACTGCAAAAGCTGTTCCCGTAGCCAGGAGGAAACCAACCATATAATGAATGAAATTGATGTGTCCAGGCGGGATGATAAAGGCAATCATTGGAATCCCGGTCAATCCGAATGAATTGGCGACCACCCCATGAAAGGCAACATAAGCCCCTCCCGCCGCCCCTCCCGCCGCTGCGCCCAGGAAAGGGCGGCCAAGCTTCAAGTTGACGCCGAAAGCGATCGGCTCGGTAACACCGAGAAATGCGGTGATCGAAGCGGGAAGCGCAATTTTTTTCAAATCCTTGTCCCGGGTTCGGGCATATACCGCAAGTCCGGCCCCTCCCTGAGCGATATTCGCCATCGACCAGATGGGGAGCAGAAAGTTGACACCGATGTTCGAATTGGAAATCAGCCCGATTTCAATCGCTTGAATGCCGTGGTGCAGCCCGGTTAAGACGATAAGCCCGTAGACCCCGCCAAGAAGCAGCCCAAACACCGTGCTTCCATATCGGAACACATCTTCCAGCAAGACGCTAAGAAAGTTGCCAAAATGCGCCGCAAGGGGCCCGATGACCAGAACAGCGAGTCCGCCTCCAACGACAAAGCTGAGAAAGGGAACCAGCAGAATGGTGGCAGATGACGGAACGATTCGCCGCAACCCCTTCTCGACAAACGTCATCAGCAATACCGCTAGAATAATCGGAATCACGGTGCCTTGATAACCGAACTGCGGGGTACTCGTCAAATCCACAGATTGTATCGCTGCTCCGCCAGTTCCTGATAGCTGTAATAAGTCGAGCCGGGTCATGACAATTCCGACTGCGGCGCCAAGCGCTGGGGTTCCCCCAAACCGTTTGGCCGCATGATAGCCGAACATCACGGCCATGATTTGAAAGGCCGAGCCGGTCAGCAATAATAGCGTTCGAAACCACGTGCTGTCCGGGGACGCCCAGCCGAAGGCTTGTATCATGCTGATCAAGCCCAGCATCAGGCCAACCGCGACAAAGAGCGGGATGATCGGCACAACAATATCGGAAAAAAAAGTGGCCTCTCCCATCACTCGGCTGAATAAATTCCTTTTTGCCGAATCTTTCATCTCTGGAGATGACTCCGCCCTTGCCTGATGTGCCAAGCCTTTCCGTTTCCATGCCCCCCGTAATGAAAGAAGCAAGGTATCGCCAGACCCCGCGACGCGAACAGGGCTCTCCGGTTCACTGGGTACGTACAGGCGCTCCACTTCCCGCTGCCGTTCCGGTCCGGAGTCCTTAAGAAGACTGACTATTTGACGGTGGACCTTAAAGACTATTGCCGGTCCAACAATAATTTGCAGCTGTCCGGAATGAACGAACACGTTCTGAACCTCTTCCAATTCCGCAAGACCGGCTTCGTCCACGCGGGCGCTGTCTCGAAACCTGATTCGGATCCGGGTTGTGCAGTGAGCTACTTCCGACACATTCTCCGGCCCGCCGGACAGCTCAATCAACCGCATAGCCAGTTCCCTTGCCGGGCTCAGATTATCATTCATTCTTCGCCCATCTTGAATCGGTTGAATATCGCCTTCTGGCATTTTCAGCTCCTCCCCGTTCCTTATGTGCAGCATCTAAGAAGTCATTCAAATTCTATATCGGCGGAGGACTTTCTTCTGTACATGAAAAAAAAGACCTATTTTCAGGTCAAGCACCTGCACCCTATAGATGCGGCCGCACTTGACTCTTCTCGGCCCTTGGTCCGCCCAAAAAAGTGACAATTCCGTAATATATTATAGTATATCTATTGTGACAATAATGGAATATAAAATCAATGGTCAGTAATTACCACCTTTATCAACTCAAAACAGGCACTATTCCTTAGTCAGAATCGATATCCGCCCAGTTAAGAGTTTAGAACTATCGACCTAATGAATAACAGGGATTCCCATACAATGCGAAACGGCAGCGAAAGCCGGATGCACGGTTTGCCGGACGGACGCTTTATATAAATAGTAAATTAAACTTCATCCAAAAAGGTCTCAAGCGCATCGTCGATTTCGGCAGAGTCCTCCGAGCCGAGCCACTCCTCCGGAATGACCAGATATCGGCCATCGCTCCGCTGAAGATAACTGTAAATAATCTGGGCTTCGTCGACCTCTTCGCGGCTCACTTCGCTGGAGGGTAGCCGGGTATCCGGTCCAAAATAGCTAAAAATGGCGGTTTTTATTTTCACGCACAGCGATGCCGTATCGCAGCCCCTAACAGAAATCCTTTCGCTGTACAAAATGCGGCTGCGCTTGATGAGAAAAAGCTTGATCCGATCCTCATCCAGTTCTTCAATGACGACGATGTTCCGGTCCTCCCCGGTGAAGCCGATCACTTTTTCCTTCATTAATATGTAGTCCAATGCTTCGATGCAGTCCCTGAATTTGGCCGCCGTCTCAAAATCATACCGCTCGGCAGCCCGCTGCATGCGATCCCGCATCTCTTCGTACAGACTCCGGTCGCTCCCGTCCAGCATCGCGATAAAACGGTCGATGATTTCATTGTATTCGTCTACGGCCTCCCCTCCAAGGCACATCCCCCGGCATAGACCGAGCGAATGGTTCAAGCAGGCAGAGCCGTTAAAACCGGCAGAACTGCAGGCGATTTGGCAGCATTCCAGAAAGCTCTGAACCGCCCTTTCCACCGAATGCCTGCTGGAGGTATACGGGCCAAAATAAACCGCGCCGTCGTTCCCGGCAGGCTCACCGGCGATTTCGATCCGGCGCAGCCCGTCCCTCATATTTACGACAATATAGGTGTAGGCGAGCGGATTTTTCATTTTTTTATTGTACATCGGCTTAAATTCCTGTATTAACCTGCACTCCAGCATAAAAGCTTCAAACTCGGTGTCCGTGACCCGATGCTCCAGATCCCTGATGTGGCTTACCAGCGCTTTTATCTTTTTCGGCTGGGATTTGGATTGATAGAAATATGACTGCACACGTTTCTTTAAATTTTTGGATTTGCCGACATAGATGATCCCGCCGAGAGAATCCTTCATTAAATAGACTCCCGGCGATGAGGGAAGGCTCTGAATCTTCTCTTTCATATCAATAATCCCTCCTTGCAGCTCCCGTCTTTCGCGCTCCCGATTTGAATGTTACTATGTCTACTGTAGACGAAATGGCCGAGGACGGAAATCATTTTTGGCAAATTTTTTGGCAAAGGGGAGTTTGGGCATGACCGATCCATTCAAGCCTATGATTGAATCAGCGGGAATCTGCCCTCTTTGCGGGCGTGACAATGGCTGCGCGGGCGCGGCCGGGCGCTCCCATGAAGGCTGCTGGTGCGCAGGCGAGGTTTTTCCGCAGGAGATATTTGAGAGGGTGCCGGAGGAATTAATCGGTAAAGCCTGTATTTGCAAGGAGTGCCTGGACGCGTTTAAGCGAAATGGCGAATAGTGTGCGTCTGCACGTATGGACACTAGAAACTTCATACAGCAAAAAACCGGGCCCCGGCAGTATGCCGAAACCCGGTCTTTTGTGCGCTTTTACTCGAAAGGATATTTTATTCCCCATTGATTACGGATATTGGTCATAAGGGCCATAACATCATTGGACAGATGCAGCGTAGCCGTATTCTTCCCGCTCTGAATGAAATTCTGCATGTCCTCCACTTCGTATTCCAATGCTTTAGCCGTCTCTCCGGCTTCAATCTGTTCCACTCTGCCGTCGGTATAGGTAATTGTGGCTTTATCCGCTCTTGGGAAGTTGTCCACAGTGATAAATCCAAGCTCTCCCGCGACGATACCGCGCTTCGGCATTTTGGCTCGCATGGTCAGCGAGATGACCGCCAGCTCGTCGGCCTCGTTCTTCAGAACGATTCCGGATTGCTCGTCCACACCAGTCTCAAATGTTTTCACCGTCGTCAGAACTTCATTCGGCTGCTGGGACAGGAAGAAGCGGGTGAAGGACAGCGCATAGGTTCCGATATCGAGGAGCGCGCCCCCAGCCAGATCTTTGCTGAAAAAGCGGTTCTTCACATCGTATTCCTTGCAGCTTCCGAAGGATACCTGAATCATTTTCAGCTTTCCGAGCTGACCTGAGTCCAGAATCTCCCGCAGTTTCTTATACAGTGGCATGTAGTACAGCGTCATCGCTTCGGCAACGACCAGGTTCTTCTCTTCAGCCAATGCGATAATTTCGGTCAATTGCTCGCTGTTCACGGTAATCGCCTTTTCGCTGATCACATGCTTGCCATGCTTCAGGCTCTCTATTATCAGCTTGTAGTGAAGATTGTGAGGGGTGGAGATGTAGACAACGTCGATGGCTTCGTCCTTTAACATCTCTGTGGTATTGCCGAAGGCATTTTCCACTTGATTCTTATCGGCAAAGGCCTGCGCCTCTTCCAGTGTTACTCCTGCAACGGCGTAGACGCTTCCATTTACCTCTTTGATCGCTTTGACAAAATCCGATGCTGCCCATCCCGGGCCGATGATGGCCCAATTCAACTTACTCATATTTTCAATTCCCCCTGAACATTTTCGTAATTTACTTTTGTATTGCTGTATTCACTAACAGGCTTCTTGATAAAAGAAAGGATGCCCGCCGTAACCGCTGTGCCTGCCAAAATGGCAATGATATACGGTACAAGTTGGGTAACGACATTCGGAATTAACAGCACCCATACGCCGCCGTGCGGAACGGCAAGTCCGGCTCCAAACGCCATCGACAGACCGCCGGCCACCGCGGAACCGGCCATGATGGACGGGATTACCCGGAGCGGATCAGTTGCCGCGAACGGGATGGCGCCTTCGGTAATGAAGGATGCGCCCAAGGCCCAGCAGGCTTTCCCCGCTTCTTTTTCCGCAGCCGTGTACTTTCTCTTCGCCAGCACCGTCGACAGCGCGATTCCAAGCGGCGGAACCATCCCGGCTGCCATAACAGCCGCCATAATCGGCGAAGCGTGACCCGGTACGAGAGTGGAGGTGGCGAACGCGTAAGCCGCTTTGTTAACCGGACCGCCCATGTCAAACGCCTGCATCAATCCAAGAATAATTCCAAGTATTGCCGCATTTGTGCCATTAAGCGAATTCAACCAATCAGCCAATGCCTTGTTGACGAAGGCGACCGGCTCTCCGACGACGTAGACCATGAGCAGTCCCATCACCCCAGCGGATAACAGAGGAATGATCAGAATCGGCATGAGACCCTGCATCGTCTTGGGAAGCTTCAGATATTTCTTGATCGCGATGACCAGATACCCCGCGGCAAAGCCGGCGAGCAGAGCGCCAAGGAAGCCCGACCCGTTCGTGCTGGCAAAATAGCCGCCGATCATCCCGGGTACCAGAGCGGGCCTGTCGGCAATCGAGTAGGCGATATATGCGCCAAGGATCGGAATCATCAAGGCGAATGCCGATTTGCCTGTTGTGAACAACGTTTCGCCAAATGAGCCCGGATGGTCGAAGACGTAGATGCCGCCGATGGCGAAGCCCAGAGCAATTAGCAGGCCCCCCGCCACGACAAAGGGAATCATGAAGGAAACGCCGGTCATCAGATGCTTGTAAATTCCGCTTCTCGATTCTTTTTCTTCCGCCTTGATTTGACTGACCTGCTCGGTCAGGTCCACTTTGGCTGGAGCCTCCGGCTTGGCGCTTAACGCCCGGTTAATCAGCTCTTTGGGATCTCTGATGGCTTCCTTAACCGGGACTTCAATGATCGTTCTTCCGGTAAAACGGCTCTTATCCACCTTCGTATCGGCCGCAATAATGATGCCGTTCGCTTCGCGCAGATCCTTCTCCGTAATCACATTCTCGGCTCCGACAGAGCCTTGGGTCTCCACCTTGATCTCATGTCCCATGGCTTTGGCCGCCACTTGCAGCGCCTCTGCCGCCATATAGGTATGAGCTATGCCGGTTGGACATGACGTAATGGCTACTAGCTTCATTCTAATCGTCCCCATTCACTTTGTTTTAAGCGCTTACAACACTGAAATTATTGGAAGCTCTGTTTCCTCTCATCCCTTGCTCGGCTGTATGACCATCCCCCTGCTCTATCTGCACATATGTGCATACTATAAAATTATGTGCAATAATGAACAACTTCAGTATAACACCGGCTTTGGGATTGTCAACCAGCAATTTTGCAAAAAAATAGAAAGGCTCCGCTATCCTCTTAAGGACAGCGAAGCCTTGGGCTCCATCAAGCTATACTACCGCTTCATTTTGTTTGGCAGCAATTAAACGGACGCCGCCTTCTCCGGCAACCAGCGCTTTCGTCGCAACCTGGACAAATAAAGACGTATCGACCACCCCGCGAATCTGCTGCAGTTCGCTTTCAAGGCTTGCGATATCCTCTACCTGCTCAAAATAGACGTCAAGCAGCAGGTTTCCGTTTTCGGTTACGGTGAACCCGTCTTTGGCGCCGCTGGTGCGAATGGCAGGCTTGCCTCCCAGTGCGGCGACTTTTTTCTGTACATAGGCCAGCGAATCCTCCAAAATCTCCAGAACAACGGGGTGCTTGAACGTCAGACGGTTCACTACCTTCGTCTCATCCACAAGCAGGATATAATCCTCCGCCATCGAGGCGATCAGTTTCTCCTTCGTATGGATGCCGCCGCCGCTTTTCAGCGCGTTCAGGCTTTCATCCACCTCGTCGCAGCCGTCAAAGGCGACTGATATTTGGTCCACCGCGGAAGTATACAGCACCTCCAGCCCTTGTTCGATGCAGAGCAGCCTCGTCTTGACCGATGGCGTGACCACCTTGACGCGGAGATCCGCATCCTCTTGGATGTATTGAATCAGGTAGGAAATCGTGCTTCCGCCGCCAAGTCCAATAACCGTGCCGCTCTTGATCCATTTGAGGGCTTCCCGCGCACATATTTTTTTAACATCGTCAGACATTTGTCTCCTCCTTATTCGGTCCGTTCCAGAATAGCCCTGGCCGTCTCCTCGGTCGTCACCAGAACGTTCAAATAACGTCCCCGCAGAGCGCCGATAATGGCGTCCGCTTTTTCCGGCGACTCCGCGACTCCAATGGCGTATTTCGTGTGCTTCAGGCGTTCGAGATTAACCGCAATCGTTCGGTCCGAGATGCTTGTCTCCACAAGATTACCCCCGATATCGAAAAATTGCGAGCAGATATCCCCGACAATCCCGCCTCTTTCCAGTTCGTCAAAAAGTTCATTGCCGTAAAAGGAATTCCATGTCGCCGTGCCCTTCATCCCAATGGAACCGATGCCAAAAATCGCGATCGTAATCTTGTCCCAAAGCTCGGAAATATCCTGGAAATATTGCGACTCCACGATGTGATCCCGCGTCTCCTTGCGTTCCAATATGGCCGGAACATCAATCAGGACAGAGGTCCCCTTAAACTTCTGGGCGGCGGCATACACAAGGGTATTCACATGGAATTGACTTTCCAGCTTGCCGGACGGCCCCCCGAGCATCGGGACAAATACAGCGCTGCTCTCGCGGGGCTCTTCCAGTTCATGAATGACCTCGGCAAGCGAGCTGCCCCAGGAGAACCCGACAACATCGTCATCCTGGACGATCCGCCCCAACAATTGCGCGCAAGCCCGGCCCATGACCTTCAGCTTGGCCTTCTTCTCGTCGCTCGTGACCGGCACGATGATCGCTTCTTTCAACCCAAAGCGTTCCATCAGCTGCTGCTCGATGCTGAACGTTTCGCTGAGATCGTAATTAATCGTAATTTTCACGATGCCTTTCTCGCGGATCTTTTTCAGCATGCGGCTGATCGTTGTGCGGTAGATACCGAGCTCCTTCGAGATTTCGCTCTGCGTCATGTCATTGTCATAATACATTTGGGCAACCTTCAGCATTAACCTGAGCTCTTCATTATTGTCCAATTCCAACACCTCTTACGTATACACATTTGTGCAGAGTAATATAAAATGTGCGAATGTGCAATTCGAGTATATGTTTTTTTCAAATGGGAGTCAATGCGTTATTCAGAAGATTCTTGGATTTACCGGGCACCACCCAGATATTGACAGATCAGGATGGTGTGATACGATATTTTAGACCGTTCTGTTTATTATATAGCAATTATCCAAATATGAAGGAGTGAATCGTGTGGGTTTTATTACAGTAGATCAAGAAGAGTGCATTCAATGTGAGATATGTGTGAAAGAATGTCCAACCCGTGCTATAACTATGGGAGAGTATGGTCCCGAAGCTATTGCGCCAAAAGATTGTATGGCCTGCGGACACTGTGTAGCTGTATGCCCAAACGAAGCGATCGATCATTCATTAACACCGCTGGCCAGGCAGCTTCCAATCTCAGAGTTTAATAAGTTTAGCGCAGAAGAAGCCGAGCGCTTCCTACGATCCCGCCGTTCTATACGCAGCTACAAGAAGACGGCCGTTCCACGGGAAAAGCTGCTGCAGCTTGTAGAGATTGCCCGCTTCGCACCTACCGGCGGTAATACGCAGGGGATCTCCTATGTCATTGTTGAGGATAAAGAGACTTTGCGCAAAGCATCGGAAATAACGATCCAGTGCCTGGAAAATGACCCTGTTTTAAGCACGCGATATTCTGCTATCGTTGACGCATACCGTGAAGAAGGAACGGATGTGATTCTGCGCGATGCTCCAAGCCTTATCCTCACAACCGCTGCTAAAGAATTCAAGAACGGCCGGGAAAATTCCATCTTCTCGTTGACTTACCTCGAATTATTTGCCCCTTCTCTCGGCTTAGGTTCTTGTTGGGCGGGGGGGCTCGAATTTTACGCGCTTATGGAAGATTCCCCTATGCTGGAGTTGTTCCATATCCCTGAGGATAAGGTCATCACCGGAGCAGTTATGGTCGGGTATCCTATGTATCAATACAAAAGATTAGTGGACCGAAATCCGCTGGATGTTGCTTTTTTCAGTCCTGAGAAAATTACCGTATAAAGAAAATGAATAGCGAGGTTCAGGCCGGAAAAGGTCAACAGTGTATGCAAAAAACGGTCTCTCCGTCATTTAATGACCTCTGAGACCGTTTCATGCCTGTCATTCTCATTTCTTCGTCTTCTGTTCGGTCAGTTCTTCAGACAACTCCGCGTTAGCGTATCCGGGAGATACTGGTCTGACGGGTGACAGCTGGCGAGTCGGCTTCCGGGATTGAACCGGAGATGTTCGGCGAAAGCGGCTGACCGCGTAAAAGACCGCAAATACCAGCAGGAACATCATTCCGGCGGCCAGGCCGCCGCCCTGCCCCGGGATAAGCGGCATGCTGACGATAATCGCAATCAAGCCGCCAATGGACAGCCAGGATGTATATGGGAATCCCCTCATTCCCCGCCCCTGTCCAAACGGACCGCCATGCCGCTTGCGGAGCCGATAATGGCTGGCTATAATGGCGACATACACAAACAGCAGCGAGAAGCCGCCCGAGCTGACCAGAAACAGATACACCCCTTGCGGCAGCAGCAGTCCAAGACCGAGAGCGGCCAGCATCGCCCCTCCCGATACCAGAATGCCCCGGTACGGAATATCCGTGCGGTCCCTCATCCATGCGGGCGTGTGTCCTTCCTCGGCCAAGGAGCGGAGCATCCGACCCAGTCCGAACACCGATGCCAGCATTGTGGACAAGATGGCCGTCACCAGCACGATATTCATGACGGTGCCTGTCCATCCCAAACCGTGCAGGGTAAGGGCCGACACGAACGGGCTGATCTCCTCGGACACGAGAGAACGGGGAATCAGAAGGAATAGCGCGGTTATGGCGGCTAAATACAGGCCGATAAGCAGGACCATTGTGAGCCGGATCGCCTTCGGGATCGTTACCGCCGGATTACGCGTTTCGGATGCGGCCAGCCCGAGTACCTCGAAACCCGCATAAGTAAACATCACCATCAGCATACTTCCGGCGATTCCGCCTATCCCTCCCGGAATCCAGGGCTCTCCGCGCAGGGCGCCGATTCCCGCCGCCACTCCTCCGCCCTGGCTGCCTGCCGCTGGCAGCCCGTTCGCCCCGATACCGGCGACGAGCCAGACGGCCAGCACGACAAAAGCGGCAATAGCCGACAGCTTGATCGCCGCAAGCCCGCTCTCCAGCTTACCGAGCCGCTCGGCCCCGAACAGGTTCAGCAGCGTTACGAGGACGATAATGGCTATACCAAGAAGCGGCAGTGACAGCCGGGGGAACCAGCCCCGGACCAGGATCGATGCGGCCGTTGCTTCGCTTGACATGGCCAGCACAAGCCCTGTCCAGTACAACCACCCGACCGTGAAGCCGGCCCCTCTGCCGAATGCCTGCTCGGTGTACGTACGGAATGATCCCGATGCCGGATTCGCCACAGTCATTTCCGACAGCGCGGTTAAGATAAAATAGACCAGAAAGCCGCCAATGACATAAGCAATGAGCACGGACGGTCCCGCCGCGCGAATCGCCACCGAGGAGCCCAGGAAGAACGAGCCCCCGACCACAGTTCCCAGAGCAAGCATGGCAAGCTGCCACACCGATAACCCTTTGCTTTTACGCTCCATAAGCCGCCTCCAAGCGATCTGTTTTACAACAGTATCTGCGGATATCGCGAAAATTAGCCATTTTAACCTGAAACCGCCGGCCAAACTCGCTGCTGAAAAAATCCAGATCCGGCCATAAAAAAAGTTCCGAAGCCTATGGCTTTCGGAACTTTCGTATACTCGGATGAGATTAACGGATCAATGGCCGGCCATCAGCGCCGGATCTTTCTGACGAACATCCCCGTCCCCGGAAGGCGCAGTCTTCGGCTTGCGCAGAATCAGGCTGATCAGAACTCCGGCGGCGGCGATGCAGGACGTAAAGAAGAAGACGTCGTCATAGCCCATGACGGCGGCGACCAGCGGATTGGCGTCCTTACCCGCCTCGGTCATATGAGCCGTAATCCGTGTGGTCAGGTATCCGGTCATACCGGCAACGGCGAAAGATACGATTACCTGCTGCGCCGCCGTCGTAAGCGGTGTTACGCGGCCGACCAGATGGCGCGGCGCGGCGTTAAGCACATGCGTATTCACCGGCATCATCGTAAGGCCCATGCCCAGACCCATGAGTCCGAGGCAGAGCATGATAAACGGCAGGCTGGTATCGACGGTAATGCCGGACAGCAGGTAAAGTCCGGTCGAAATGATGGTCAGTCCGACAAAGGCCAGCGGTCGCGCTCCGATCTTGTCGAACAACCTTCCGCCCAGCGGCATCCCGATACCGGAGGCTAGCGCCTGCGGCAGAAGAATGAGTCCCGTCTCTAGCGAAGAATACTGGCGAATCTGCTGCAAATACAGCGGTACGAACAGCATCGAGCCGAACAGGGCGGCCTGGGTTACCCAAGCCAGGAAGATGCCCCGCGTGAAATCGGAAGAGCCGAAGACACGCAGTTCAAGCAGCGGATTCTTCTGCCGCAGCTCCACGATAATGAACAGGAGCAGTGCGACCCCGCCAATGGACAGACCGGTAATCGCCGGGGTTGTGGACCATCCGGTGCTTCCGCCTTCATTGACGCCGTACGCGAGCATGGAGAAAGCGATCGGGGCCAGAATGATGCCCAGAATATCGAGATGCGGCGTCTCATGCCGCTCGGTTACCGGCAAATACTTGGTACCCAGCACGACGGCGAGAATGCCGATCGGCAGGTTGATCAGGAAGATCCAGTGCCAGCTTACATACTCGATCAGCCAGCCGGACAGAACCGGGCCCAGCGCCGGGGCAAGCAGCATCGGAATGCCCAGCATACCCATGATAGAGCCTCTGCGTTCCGGCGGAGCGAGCCGGAATACCATCGCCATCCCGATCGGAGCGACCATCCCGCCGCCAAGCCCTTGAATGACGCGGAAGATAATGAGCTGTGTCGAGGTCTGGGATATGGAGCACAGTACCGATCCAATGACAAACATGATAACCGTCCCCAGAAATATACGCTTCGCGCCGAAGCGGTCTGTCATCCAGCCGGCCAGCGGGATAACGGCGGACAACGCTAGCGTATACCCCGTAATCGCCCACTGTACCGTTTTGAGACTTGTGTCAAAATAATCGACCAGCACGGGAACGGCCACATTGACCACCGTGCTGTCGAGAATAACCATAATCATCCCGACAATAATCGCCAGCAGCGGCGGGATAATCGCCTTAAGTGAAAAAGGCTCCGCCGCGGCGGAGGAATTCACCTGTTTAGTATGCTCCATACATCTCCACTCTTTCTTTATAAGTTTGCCGTTTAAACCCCGTATTTGTGAAAATAATGATCAAATAAATGATCGACCTGTTCATCGAACGGGAGCTGATGCCAGAAAGGCTTGCTCTCTTCGTCATCATACGAATGTCCGCACGAGCACATGACCGCCGGCATTAATACCGCTCCGTACAGCTGAAACAACATCATCGTGAGCCGATCTTCATTCTCTTCGCCGGTGATCTCCCGCAGTACGTTCAGTGTTTTTTGTTTCTTCATCGTTTTGCTGTACTGGGAATATTGATGAAGTGACCCCATAATGGCCGGACTTTGGTCCATCATGTATCTCGCCAGCCCCGGATATTGCAGAAGATGGCCGATATACTGCTTGAGGAAGCGGCATAAGCGCTCTTTAGGCGGGAGACTTTCGTCCTCGAGGGCATTGAACGCGGTATCGAATCGGGAAATCAGCGTGCGAATTGCTTCGCGAAGCAGATTGTCTTTGGACTGAAAGTAGTAATTGACAAGAGCCAGATTGACCTTGGCATTTGCGCATATACGCCGCAAGGTCACACATTCAACCCCCTCCTCGCGTATCAAGTCGACAGTGGCGTCAAGAATTTGCTGCTTCGTATCTTTGTCCGCCGAAGATGCAGGTTCCGGAACTTTGTTCATTATTGTTGCTCCCCTTTTCTGCCGCTCAATTCAAACCGTGATTTAAACAACGTTTAATACGTCGTTTAATATACCCGTTATGAGGGCGATTGTCAACTTTTATGTAAAAAAAAGCGGCCTTCTGATCGAAGTCGCTCCTTTTCGTCACTTTTGACAATCCGTCCTCTTATTGCTCCAGTAGTGTCACCCGGTTTTTGCCGTTGGCCTTTGAATGATACAGGGCGTCATCCGCCAGCTTGTAAATATCCTTCTCTTTCAGACCATCCACCTTGACGGCCGCAACACCGACAGAGACCGTCAAACAACCGAAGACCGGACTCATTTCATGCCGTATTCCCAGTTCTTCGACGCTTCTGCGAAGCGTTTCGGCATACTCGAAAGACTGCCCGGGAGTCAGGCCGGAAACGATTATGCCGAACTCCTCCCCGCCGAGCCGGAAGACATAGTCGCTCACCTTTTGAGCCTGCTCCTTGATCGCCGCCCCCAGCTTGCGCAATACGTTATCGCCTTCATAATGCCCGTACGTATCGTTATATTTTTTGTAGAAGTCAATATCCAGCATGATATAGGTCAGGTATCCTTTATCCCTCTCGGCCCTGCTCACTTCCCGGTAAAAAATCGTATTGAAATGCCGCCGATTATAGAGACCCGTTAACTCATCGGTAATGGACAGCTTTTCGATCAGCCGGATATTTTTGTTCAGTTCTTCATTATTGAGTTCCAGCTCCCGGGTCCGTTCAATGACGAGCTCTTCCAGATGCTCCTTGTGCCGTCTTACCTCTTCTTCGGCCTTCGTTCTCTCGGTAATGTCCTTGACCGTTCCCTGGACCGCCGGCTTGTTCATATAATTGATCAGACTGACTTTATGAATGACATAAATCTCTTTTTTGCCATCCTTATGCAGCAATCTCGTTTCATATTCGCCGGGAGCGGTCTTCCCCTCCAATCTTCTCATGTAGTAGCTTTGCACCTTATCCAAGTCGGCGGGCACGATAAATTTCTCAAAAGGCTGGTCGATCATCTCTCCGATTTCATAGCCGAGCATCTGCGCAAGCGCCTCATTGACATATTTACAGATCTTGTCCTGAACAATGAATATGCCGTCCAGCATGTTATTGATCAGCTCGCGGTATTTCTCCTCCGAACGCTCCAGATCCGAATACAGGCTGGCATTTTCAAGCGAGAATACCATTTCTCTCGACAGCAGATTGATAATTTTCATTCTCTCTTTTGTGAAAACACCCGTTATCAGATTGTTCTCCAGATAAATGATGGCAATCGTCTTGTTATGATTGATCAGCGGCATGCATACGAGCGATTTGGGTCTATTCCGTAAAATATAGGCGTCGTTGACGAACCGGGTTTCGGAAAAAGCGTCATTATAAATCAGAGTCTCTTTGCTGTCCTCCACATAACGGATAATGGATTCCGGGAGGTTAAGCCCGCTTGAGACTTCATACAGCGCAACGGAGATTTTATCCTCTTCCGGCTTGTACTCTCCCTCTACAAGAAGCTCCTCGCCCGATCTCATCAGTATGCAGCCTCTTTGGGCGCCCGCATTCTTAATGACGATTTCCATCAGCGTTTCCAGCAAATTATTCAAATCGATTTCCCTTGATATGGCCTGGGAAGCCAGAAGAATCGAATTCAGATCAATGCTTTCCGTCGAATCCGTGACCGATTTTCCGATGGAGAATTCCTTTTTATTCTTCACAATATCAGCATACTGCTCTTCAAGCTGCCGGACTTTGCCCTTGGCCCCCCACACGGAGTAGTAATATAAGGACTGCCTGAACAGATGGGAGGCAAACTCTTTGAAATTCCTGTTGTTGTAAAACTTGGCGGCGAGTTCATAAGTCAGCGCTTTATAGCGGACGAAATTGCTCTTTTCGCTCGCTTCGATGGCGAGATCATAGTATTTGCCGGCCAGTTCCGCCTTTCCTGATATTCTCGCCCACTCGGCCTTCATCAGCCATTCGTGCTGCCGGAAATTTTCCGGGCAGTGAAGGGCCCACTTTTTGACTCGGCCGTATTCCTTGCGCATTCTCGCCTTCGCCTTCACTTTGTCATAAGCGGGCAAGTCTTTATAGCTATAGGCCAGATTCAGAAAAGTGTAAAGGGAGAACTCTTCCATAAAGGCCGAGCCTGCAAGGGTTCCAATGATGGCATACGCCTTATCTATATAATCCAAAGAGTCGCCGTAGCGCTCGTAGGAGAACAGAAGCTTCATTTTGTAAATATAGTAAATCGCGATTCCCGAATAATACTTGGCCTCTTCCAGCTGATGCAGGTAGTCTTCCTCGCTGAAAGTCTCGCTGTTGAAGGTCAGAGGGTCCTTCAGTTCTCCCGCCAGGTTGAGGTACTGCTGTCTGGCCAGTTTTGCCGTTGCCAGCGCTTCCTTGTATTTCGTATTCTCGATCATGGCGATATAGCGTTCGCTGTCATGAAGATAGGTGGCGATGTCCATCGTCGGATTCCAGAGGTTGATATAGAAGCAGGCGTGGGCCAGATACAACAGATCTCCCGTTCTCAGACTGGAATCAATCGATTTGCCGAACCAGTCATGCAGGGTGTCCCACGGCTCCTTCCATGCGTGACAGAACAGGGTATATAAGACATGCGCGGCCCCTCTCCACTGCAGATCATTGAATTTATCGTTAAGCCGGATCCCCAATCTGCCGAAATCAAACGCCCCTTTAATATCGCCGAAGCCGGACAGCAGGATGGAATAACCGATAAAAGCGATGGCCGATTCCGGGCAATTTCCGTATTTGAGCGTCAGCTCGGCTTTCTTCAGCACAATCAGGGCGAACAGATTGGTCTCTCCCGAGATAAACGCCGGAGGGAAGATATTGATCAGCAGCCGCATAATAAGCTTGATTTGTTCGTCTTTCATTTCGGGCTTGCCAAAAATCTCCTCGATCGTCAGCCCCCTGAGACCGGATTTAACCTTGATAAATTCATTTAGCACCGATGGCAGTCCCGGATGATCCGGTATTTTGATTCCCATCTCCTTAAGCCCGAGCTTCCCGGACCGGATCGATTCCTTCATCATTCCGAGGTAGGTATAATGATTGGCCTGCATCTCATAAACCTGAGCAGCCGCAACACTGTCTTCGGTATGTTCCAGAAGCGTCCGGCACGCCTGATCCGCTTCCTTGATATGATGGGTCAGATAGCCGCATTCCGCATACAATTTGTAAATTTCCGCCGTCTGCTGCTCCTCGTTCTCCCAGGAATATTTCGATAGCAGATGAACGGCGGCATGCAGAAACGCAAAAGCGGCATCAAAGCCAAAGGCGGCCTTCGCTTTTTTCGCGGCATTCAGATTGATCCGGATCACCTGCCGTTTCTCATCCTCTTCGCTGACAAAATTCAGCCCTTTATTAATATGCGTGGCGATATCTACAATTTTGTCCTGAGTGTCGGCTGGAGACAGCTGTGCCAGCAGCAGTCTGCCTATTTTAAGATGCAGCTTCTTGCTCGTTTCCGCGTCGATCATTTGGTATAAAGCCTGCTGAATCCGGTCATGCTGGAACCGGAAACGGATGTTGAGAGGAGGAACCCCCTCCTCATTCTCGTCACAGATATTCGTCAAAGCGGCGTAGTTGGTATCCGCCGGAAGAATAAGGTCTTCATCCACCGCTTTAATGAGCGATTTAGCAATAACCTTTAGCTCCGCTTCTCCGATCAGGGACAGCATGTTGAAATCGAACAGATTGCCGATGGAAGCGCCCAATCTCAGGACTTTCAGGTCTTCCTCGGGCAAAGTTTGGAGCCTGGACATCAGGAACTCGACGACATTGTCGTTTATATGCAAATCCGCAATCCGTGCAGTCTTCCACTGCCATACGCCTTCCAGGTCATCGAAATAAATGAAGCCGTTCTTATATAATTCCTTCAGAATTTCATTGATAAAAAAGGAGTTGCCTTTCGTTCTCGCATAAAGAATATCCGAAAGCTCCCGCACTCGATCCGCGCCGGTGTAGAGCGTATCGGCAATCAGATGCTGCACATCCCCGGAGGACAGAGGGCTGAGGACGATATTCTCTACCGTTCTGCTTTTTTCAATTTCGCCGATGGTGACGAACAAGGGATGGCTTTGAGGCATCTCGCTTTGCCGGCACGAGCAGATGATAAATAATTTTTGCAGCGAATTGCTTAGCGCCAGCTTCTTCACAAGCTGAAGGTTCGACAGATCAGCCCATTGAACGTCATCGAGAAACAGGACCAGCGGTCTTTCATAGTGAGTCAGGCCGGCTACAAAGTTAACGAAGGTCATAAAGAAACGGTTCGTTTCCTCCACAGGATTCAGGTGCTCGATTTCCGGCTGAACACCGATCAGCTTCTCCAGTTCCGGTATCAGATTCGTGACCAGCTTCCCGTTGCCGTCCAGGGCGGTTGTCAAGGAATTTGTTACTTTCTTTTTGTATTCGTCATCCGGACTGTCAACCAGTTGATTGATCAGCTTCTTGAAAGCCTGAACGATCGCGCTGTAAGGAATGTTCTTGTTGAACTGATCAAACTTCCCTTCCACGAACAGCCCTTTTTCCTGGCTGATATAGGGGTGAAGCTCGCTAACCAGCGCGGTCTTGCCCACGCCGGCGTCCCCGGTAATCAGCATGAGCTGCGGATTGCCTCTGACGCTCATCCGAAAAGCATTGACCAGGCTGCCAAGCTCCTCTTCCCGCCCGTACATTTTTTGGGAGATCCGGAAGATATTCAGCTTGTCTTCTTTGGCGATTTCAAAATCACGGACGCCGGCCAGACATTTCTTCAGGTCCGCTTTAATGCCGTAGGTGCTTCTGTATCTGTCCTCGGGCGACTTCTCCATAAGCTTCATGATGACGGCGGAGAGTGACTGCGATACACGGCCCCCGGTCAGCTGATAGGGAGAGACGGCTTCCTTGGCGATGATGGAATAAATCTGCTCCAGCAGATCGGCGGACTCGAAGGGCTTCACTCCGGTCACCATCTCATATAAGACGACGCCAAGCGAGTAGAAATCCGTCCGGTAATCGACATTCCGGTTCATCCGGCCCGTTTGCTCCGGAGAAATATACAGGAGGCTTCCTTCCAGCACGCCGCTGTTCTGGAATTCCCGCTTTTCTTTCGGCAGCTTGACCGCCAGATCGAAATCGATCACCTGTACAACGTCGGTTACTTCGTCCCATATCAGATTCGAAGGCTTGATGTCTTTGTGTATGACCATGCGATCATGGATGGCGCCAATAATATCAACGACCTTGATCATGAGCCTGAGGAGCGTATCCTGGTCCGGCTTGTCGCCCTCCATGATCCGCTTGAGTGACCTGCCCTGTATATCCTCCAGAACCATGACGAAGAAACCGTTCTGCTCTTCAAGCTTCAGGGGCTTGATCACCCCTTCGATGCTTGCGCTCAGCTCCTTGAGCATCTTGTATTCCTGCTTGAACCTCATAACCTCTTCAGGTCCGGAAAATTCCGATTTCAGCACCTTCAGTATAACCGTATCCCGGGAGACGGCGTCTCTGCATCTGTACACTGATTTTCTGTCGTTGTCGGAGATTGTTTCCAGTATTAGATAATTCTCAATCGCAGTCATACCCAGTCCACCTTCTAAGCGTTAATCTCCCTTAACTTCGAAATCGGCGTCAAAATTGAAAATATAAGCGGCAATCAGCCATATGATCCAGCAGTTTACTCCAAAAAATAAATAACCGAAATACCCCAAAATGGGCATCTCCGAAAAAATATGTATTTTGTCTAGATAAGGAACGGAATACTTCCAATAATTCGGATTGGTAGGCAGGGAATCATGGAACCATTCACTTCCGAAATTCCAGAATTCCCAGAAGAATCCGTTGAACAAGGTGGCTAGTGCAATAAGAATGACGGACGACCAATCACCATTCTTGATCGGTGTAAAAGGGGTCCAGTACCCCGTTAACGCCATCGCCGCCGACAGAAGAGGAACAAGTGCGACCCAGAGTACCCAGAACAGCACGTAAGGATAGTACCCCATGCCGAAAGCGAGCCCCAGTCCCAGGATGAAATATAGTAGAAGAAATTTAGTGCTTACCGAAAATTTGGGGCCGAACCGGTACCGGTCTCTGAACCCCTTGAACGTCTTCAGCAGCAGGTACCATTCAAAAATGGCGGGAAGCACCGTGGTATAAGACAAGGAGAACCAGAACACATTTCCGAAATTCGTAAAGACTTCATTGTTCGGATAATACCAGTTCTCAACGACAAAAAAGTTCAGAAACTCAAAGGCAAACCAGCTGAAGCAGGAAACGACGGCAAGAAGCTGCATGACCTTCGGCTTGCGAGAGACGATGGAATTTCCGTTATTCCGCTTGTACACGATCCCGTCCAGAATCAGGATAAACGCCCACCACAGCGGAACGAACGTATAGTATTCGAAAGCGATGAAAAAATGGACGCGCGCCCACATGAAATACCAGCTGATTCCCAGCACCGGCAGGCTCCACCAGAACCATACGGGGAACGGCGTCTTCTTGTCCGGTAACGATGGGTCTTGACCGCCGGGATTCTTCTTAAAGCCGAAAAGCCGCGGAAAAATCAAAAACAGGGCAATAAACAGCGCCACAAGCGAGGCCAGTGTAAAATACACCGCATTAAAGCCCGGGTCCGCCTCCGCAAGCTGAGCGGGAAAATCGCCGTAACCGGGCGGAAGGCCATTCCACCTGACCACGCTACCTATGTAGGGCAAAATAAAAATCAAGCTGAAAGTAACAATAAGTATAAGCTTTTTTTGCCAATTTTTCATCCATCTCAACCTTCCTATTTTAACGGATTCATAAGAGCTTTCATTCTCTATAACGGTATAAGCGGGAATGCTGTGAATAGCTAAAACCCCAAATTTACGGTTCCTGCAATCCCTGTTGGTTGATAGTTATCGGCTGTTTTTGATTGCCCCCCTCTCGCTCTTATTTCCGGCCGCATATGAATCCAAAGAGTATCACTTAACATTTTAAAGTTGTTATATGAATTTCCTTAGATTTTATTGTTTTTTTTAAAAATATTTACGTTAGTTAATCTTTATTCTAGAATTCCTTTCAAAGAGCATTTGTGCAGCAATGCCGGAGGACATGAGGAGATGAGGATAACGATGGATGAAATCGACCGCAGCATTCTGGAAGCTTTGAATGAGAACAGCCGGATGACCATCTCGGACATCAGTAAAAAAGTGAAGCTGTCCATTCCCGCGGTGACGGAGAGAATTCGCAAAATGGACGAATCCGGAACAATTGAGGGATATACCGTCAAAATTAACCGGGCCAAGGCCGGCTACAAGCTTCTGGCGTTCGTGCTGGTCGTCATCGACCGGACGGAGCAAATTCCCGCCTTTCGCGCTTTCATTGCCGGGTGCGGCGAGGTTCTGGAGTGCCACCATCTTGCCGGTGAATATGATTACTTGCTCAAGGTGCTAGTGGAAGACACCGGGGAGCTGGAGAAATTCCTGTCCCACACGCTGAAAAGCGTGCCGGGCGTGATCCGAAGCAATACCATGATTTCCCTGTCTTCGCTCAAAGAGAAGTGGAACCGTTGAACAGGAGGCGCACATGATATTACGTGGATTAAAATGGGGGCTGCTGCTTCAATTGGCCGTGGGCCCGGTCTGTCTGTTTATTTTCCGCGCCGCTTCGCTGCAGGGCTTCGGCGCCGCTTTTGCTGGAGTCATCGGCGTAACGCTGGCCGACGGACTTTATATTCTCGCCGCGCTGCGGGGCGTCCGCATGCTTGGCGCCGGTCGGAAGCCTGGCGGAGCTTTGTATCTTATTGGCGCGGGCACGCTCTTTCTGTTCGGCCTGAACATGATCGCCGGAATGTTCGACCTTAGCCTGCTCCCTTCCATCCCGCTTTCGCAAGGCACCGGCGGAGACAGCCTGTTCATTCGCGCCTTTCTGCTGACCGCGTCCAATCCGCTGACGCTGCTCTTCTGGACCGGGATCTTCTCGGCCAAAATGATCGAGCTGAGGCTCGGCGGCAGCGAGCTTCTTCAGTTCGGCACGGGCTGTCTGCTGGCGACCGTTCTGTTCCTGACAGGGGTTGCGTTTCTCGGGCATTTGGCCCATGCTTTCGTCACGCCCCTCGCCGCGAAGTGGCTGAACCTCATTATCGGCATCCTGTTCCTGTACTACGCCTTCCGACTGATCGTGAAATGGATCGTCAAGCCCGGGGAGCCCACAGCATGATGGACACTCCAGCGAGGCAGACCGCGGCGCCGATCCAGTCGTAAAGGTCCGGCGTTTTTTTGTCGACAAGCCATCCCCACAGCACAGCCAGCGCAATAAAGACTCCGCCGTATGCCGCATATACGCGTCCAAAGCCCGGGAAACGCTGAAAGGTCGGGATAATTCCGTAAACGACAAGGATCAGTGCTCCGGCGATCCCAGTCCAAAGCGGCTTCGATTCCCGCAGCCACAGCCACACCAGGTAACCTCCCCCGATTTCCGCCAGTCCCGCCAAAATAAACAATAGAATGGATATGGCCATTACCTTGCCTCCTGCTGCCGGATAGCCGATCTAGCAGTGTACATTTTCTATCCGGGTTATGTAGTTTCATTTGATATTTATTTGCTTATTTCGTGTTTTTTTCTGAAAATCCTCTATTATGTCACATTTCAGCGGTTTTTAGCGTTAAACTATCGCAGAAAGTGTCATTCGACATAAAACATTTGGTTGAAGCTTGAACCGGCTTTTGACATAATGAGTGAAATAGACAATTTATGACGTCCGGCAAGGGCGGTCAGCAAAGAAGACAAGGGGGAAACATCGTTGAAAGGAATCATTACTGTACTCGGTAAAGACAAGGTCGGCATTATCGCCAAGGTGTGTACATATCTGGCGGAACGCAATGTGAACATTCTGGACATTTCGCAAACGATTGTTCAGGATTACTTCAATATGATGATGATTGTTGATATCTCCAAAGCAGTGAAATCCATTGAAATTCTGGTAGAGGAACTTCAGCACATCGGTGAGGAAATCGGCGTGGAAATCAAGCTGCAGCATGAGGATATTTTCAATATCATGCACCGGATTTAGGACTTAGAGCCGATTCATTCAGACTTATCGAAGATAAACGCAAGCGGGAGGGTTACCATGATTTCATTGGTGGAAGTACAAGAAACGAATAAAATGATCCGTGAGATGAACCTGGATGTGCGGACCATTACCATGGGCATCAGCCTGATGGATTGCGCGCATACGGATTTGAAAGTATTTAACCAGAATATCTATGACAAGATTACCAAGTCCGCAGAGAAGCTGGTCAAGACCGGTGAAGATCTGGAAAAACAGTTCGGCGTTCCGATCGTCAACAAACGGATTTCGGTTACGCCCATCTCCATTGCGGCGGGTTCCCTGAATACGGACAGCTATGTTCCGGTTGCTGAAGCACTGGATCGGGCGGCGAAGGAAGTTGGAGTCAACTTCATCGGCGGCTTCTCTGCGCTTGTGCAGAAGGGTTGCACGACGGGCGACCGCAAGCTGATCGAGAGCATTCCTGAGGCGCTTGCCGTGACGGAAAGAGTCTGCTCCTCCGTCAATGTCGGCTCGTCCCGCAGCGGCATCAACATGGATGCCGTCAAGCTGATGGGCGATATTATCCGCCAGACTGCTGAGCGTACGGCCGACCGCGACTCCATCGGATGTGCGAAGCTGGTTGTCTTCTGTAACGCCGTGGAGGACAACCCTTTCATGGCTGGTGCTTTCCACGGTGTAGGCGAACGCGAATGCGTCATTAATGTGGGCGTCAGCGGCCCCGGCGTTGTCAAACGGGCCTTGGAGGAAGTGAAAGGGCAGGACTTCGAGACGCTGTGCGAGACGATCAAGCGGACCGCCTTCAAGGTGACCCGCGTAGGACAGCTCGTTGCCCAGGAAGCATCGAAGCGTCTCGGAGTGCCGTTCGGCATTATCGACCTGTCGCTGGCGCCGACACCGCTGATCGGGGATTCGATCGCGGAAATCTTCCAGGTGATGGGCCTGGAAGAAGCGGGAGCGCCCGGAACGACGGCGGCGCTCGCCATCCTCAACGACAATGTCAAGAAAGGCGGCGTCATGGCTTCCTCCTATGTGGGCGGACTTAGCGGCGCGTTCATTCCCGTCAGCGAAGACCACGGCATGATCCAGGCCGTGCAGCGCGGAGCGCTGACGCTGGAGAAGCTCGAAGCAATGACCTGCGTCTGCTCGGTTGGACTTGATATGATCGCTATTCCGGGCAACACGTCCAAGGAGACGATCTCCGGAATTATCGCCGACGAAGCCGCGATCGGCATGGTCAACAACAAGACGACGGCCGTCCGCATCATCCCCGTCATCGGCAAGGGTGTCGGCGAGATGGTCGAGTTCGGCGGACTGCTCGGCTATGCTCCGGTTATGCCCGTCAACTCCTTTAACTGCGCCGGCTTCATCGACCGGGGCGGCCGGATTCCGGCACCGATCCACAGCTTCAAGAACTAAAGCCGGACCGGGCTTACGGTCCGGCCATGCACGGCCTTCCGGCTTGAACGCCGCGCCGGAAAGCCGCAAAGCCTCCGTTCTCTCGCAAATCGCTGCGAGAGAACGGAGGCTTTTTCGATTGGAGCGGGCTGCCGTAGATGGCCCACTCCTTGATGTCAATTGTCGGTCTCCGGCGGATAAGCGCCCAGCTTATAAGTTCTTGTATTTGGACAATAAGAATTGCTTCAAGGCCTCACTCGTCCGGCGGGCTCTCCCTCTCGCACGGCTCTTTCGGTTTCATCCTCTGCCCTCTTCCGGTCTTCGCCGTTTCACTTCGACGCGAACCCGTTTCGTCCGGACGAACCGCCAGCCTGTCAGCACGGCCGCTGCCAGACAGATCGAAGCCGAGGTGATGAACACGACATGCATTCCCGCCAGGAAAATGTCAGGACGCCCCTTGACCAGCCCCGTCACGCGGTGGCCGGCCAAGCCGCTCATCACATGAAACAGCGTGGTGGTCGCTATCGTAATGCCGACGACCATGCCGATATTGCGTACCAGCGAATTCACGCTGCCCGCCGAACCCAGTTGGGTGCGCGGCACCGTCGACATGACCAGCGAATTGTTCGGTGACTGGAACATCCCGCTGCCGATACCGAGCATCCCGATCCATACGCCAACAAGCGCAACCGGGCTTCCGTCATGAAGCCGGGCCAGCCCGAACTGGGCGATGACCATAACAATCAGGCCAGCGAAGGTCAGCAGCTCCGATCCGATTTTGTCGGATAAGGCGCCGCTGAGCGGCGCGACCACGACCATACATATCGGGAACAGCATGAGCAGAACTCCCGCTGACGAGGGGGACAAGCCGAGCATGCTCTGCGTATAGAACGGAGCAATGATATTAAAGCAGAAGTTGGCGGCAAAGACGAGAAACCCGCAGAGAATGCTGAGCGAGAACAGCGGATTCTTGAACAGATTCAGCTGCAGCAACGGCTCGGGCTTGCGCAGCTCCACCCAGAGAAACGCGATCAGGGCGAGAGTTGCGGCACCCAGTGCAAGCAGGATTCCGGGATTGCCGTACCCGTGCTGCTGCCCGAGCAGAAGCCCGGCGAACAATGGAACGATGAAGCAGGCGAACAGCAGGCTGCCCGGAATATCGATTCTAGCCTGGACCCGGATCAGATCTTTCGGCAGCACCTTCCAGCCGAGACCGATAGCGATCAGGCCGATCGGGACATTTACCCAGAAAATGTACTCCCAGCCAAGGTTCGAGACGATAATGCCGCCAAGGCTCGGACCGGCGATGCTTCCGAGGGACACGAAGGTGCCGATCAGTCCAAGCGCCTTTCCCCGCTCCGTCGCCGGAAATATATCCGTCACAATGCCCTGGCTGTTCGCCATTGTCATGGCCGCCCCCAGCGCTTGAACAATCCGGGAAGCGACAAGCAGCGGCAGCGATCCGCTCAACCCGCACAGCAGGGAACCGGCGATAAAGACGACCGTCCCGATCTTGAACAGTTTGATTTTGCCTACGATGTCACCCAATCTCCCGAAGAACAAAATGACCGAGCAGATCGCCATCAGATATCCCGTCGTCACCCATTCGACCTGCGCGATCGGCAGACCCAGCTTCCCCGAGAGTACCGGCAGAGCTATATTCACAATGCTTCCGTCCAGCGTGGACATAAAAGTAAACAAATTAAGCACAATAAGAATCAGCCAGCGGCGGCGCTGCACCCCGGCATCCTCCTGATAAGTTCCTCGATTGATCGTGCTCATATGCCACCTCTTTTCACATCCGCACAATATAGTTGCGTGCGCAACGATTTTATAATCCACAGTGTACATCATTTTAGTTGCGCGCGCAACTTTTTTGCTGTACTATTTTTTTAACCCATTTGAAAGCTTAAGGACATTGAGTCCCGGCCCCTTAGAAAGGAGTCCCCATGACAGATACCCCCTCACTCAAAAAAGAACCGATCGGACGCCTGATCTCCTATATTCATAGAACCCAGCAGAAACGCTTGTCCCGCTCGCTTAGCGAATACGGCATCGGCGGCGGCGGACAATACAGCTTCCTGAAGGGAATTCTCATGACTCCGGGTACGACTCAGGACCAGTTAACCTGTAATTTGAAGTTCGACAAAGCGACCACCGCCCGCTCGGTCAAGCAGTTGGAAGCGGCAGGCTATATTGAGCGCACAACGGACCCGGAGGACCGCCGGTCGCACCGGCTGTACCCTACACCGAAAGCGCTCAAGTTCCAGCCGGTGCTGCAGGCCATTCTGGATGAGGGCAATGCCAAGCTGACACGCGATTTAACGGATGAAGAAGAGGATCAGTTGATCGCCCTGCTGCAAAAACTTAATCTGGAAGAATAACAAACGGCGCTTCTTCGCATGAAGAGCGCCGTTTTGCCGGTGTGTTGAAACAAAAGTCCTTTGTCACCAGCCGAATTAACCGCTAAAATGAGTAAATATTGCATAAGCTTTATTTTTTTCAGGAAAGGAACCCGTTCACATGTCTATTGAAAATGTAAAAGCACACTTCCGCGCCCTGAACAGGGAGCAGGACGTAATGGAATTTGACTCATCCAGCGCCACCGTGGAGAAAGCCGCGGAGACTATAGGCGTGATCCCCGCCCGCATTGCCAAGACGCTGTCTTTTCACGGCGAAGGCGGTTCGGCCATTCTGGTCGTCTCTGCCGGCGATACCAAGGTCGACAACAAGAAGTTTCGCACCGAGTTCGGATTTAAACCAAAAATGCTGAGTCCAGAGGAAGTGCTCGAACAGACCGGACATGCCGTCGGCGGCGTGTGCCCGTTCGGGTTGACCCATGAGCTGGATGTCTATCTCGATGTCTCTCTGAAGCGCTTCGACACCCTCTTTCCCGCCTGCGGCAGCTCGAATTCCGCCATTGAATTGACCTGCGGCGAACTGGAGCAGTATTCGGGCGGCAAGGCATGGGTTGACGTCTGCAAAGACTGGGAATAAAAGGCCTGCCGGGTTAGTGCCCGGCGGCCTTTTGATCTTCTGCCGTGCCTGTCATCTTGCTGCTTCCCATGAACAATGAGGATAGCAGAGCCAGAACCGCCGGAATGATAGCCCAGGCGAAAGTATCCGTGATGGAGGAAGACAGCCCCTGTGAAATCTTATCCAATATTTCCGGCGGAATTTTCGACCTCGTATCCGGGGACAACAGCGTATGGGGGTCCGACAGATCGAACGCCCCGGCCCCGCCCTGAGCGGCTCCCGCGAACAAATGGCTAAGCCGGTTCGATAAATAATGGCTCTGAATAATGCCGAACGTGGTAATGCCTACCGTCATGCCCAAAGACCGCAGGAAGTTGAGCGTTGCGCTGGCCGATCCGCGCTGCCGGGCCGACAGGCCGTCTATGGCGGCGTTGCTCAGAACGGAGAACGACGCGCCGATGCCAAGACCAATCAGGATCATATAGAGCGTGACAATGAGCCGCGTGGAGTCCGGCTGAAGCGTGGACGCAAGCCAGGTTCCGGCCGCCAGCAGCACAAGGGTAGGAATCATCAGGCTGCGGTAGCTGTATTTGGTCATCAGGAAGCCTCCGGCGGTTGCCGTGATAACGGAGCCCACCATCATCGGCAATAGCACCAGACCGGAGTTCGTGGCCGATCCTCCAAGCACGCCCTGAATAAAGATCGGGATGTAGACCGAAGCGACAATAAACGCCGCGCCGCTGAACAAAGCGACCAGAATGCTGAAGGCATACAGCTTCTTGCGGAACAATCCGTAGGAGATAATCGGCTCCTCCGCCTTCGTCTCGGCGTACAGAAACACCACGGCAAGCACCGCAGCCGCGCCGAACAGTCCGAGAATGAACGGGGAGTTCCATGCGTATTCTTTGCCCCCCAGCTCCAGGGCGAACATCAGGGAGACGACCGCTCCCAGCAGTGTGCCCGCACCCAGCCAGTCTATCGGCTGCTTCGAATGCTCATGCGATTCCTGATAAAAGAAAGCGACCAGTACGAAGGCAAGGACGCCGAGCGGCAGATTGATGTAGAATACCCACTGCCAGGCAATATGGTCCGTAATATAGGCGCCGAGCAGCGGACCGAAGATGCTGGACAGCCCGAACACCGCGCCAAAAGCGCCCCCCAGCTTCCCGCGCGTCTCAAGCGGGACCGCATCGAACATAATCGTGAAGGCGATCGGCACTAGCGCTCCGCCGCCTATTCCCTGCACCGCCCGGTAAATGGCGAGCTGGGTAATGCTGTCCGCCGTGCCGCACAGCACGGACCCTCCCATAAACACGATGAGGCCGAATACGAAAAATCTCTTTCGGCCGTACATATCGGACAGTTTACCGAAGATCGGCATGCCCGCCATCTCGGCGACGAGGTAAGCCGATGTGACCCAGACGAATTTGTCCATGCCGCCTAGTTCCCCGACGATGTTCCCCATAGCTGTCGCCACAATGGTGCTGTCCATGGAGGCCATCAGAATTCCCAGGAGAAGCCCTGCGATGACCACACCGAGACGGTTGTTTTTACTGCCACCCATAATCTCCACTCCAATATCTCTTTATTGTTTATCAGCTTACACTTTTACCTTGCGGCCCACCTTGGCGCTCCTGTGAATCTCAAGCGACTCCCTGTATTCAACTGTTTCGATATCGCAGCCGGGGCCGATAATGACGCTTCCGCCCCTCACGATTGCTGCCGACGCATACTCAAGCTCGACGAGATCCCCTTCAATTGTTCCGCTCTCGAAGCGGGCTTCCCGGCTCGGATGAACCATCGTAATCAGCTTGAATCCTTTGCTCCGCTTGATCCGGATCGAGCCTCCGCCCACATCTGCCGCCCGGCTGTACCCGAACAGGCCGATATCCAGCCGATCTCCGCTCAGCAGTCCGCCGATCTCGAACACGCCGCTAAGTCTGAATTCTCCGGCCTCGCAGTCATCTTTAACTTCAAGATGTCCCTCATATCCGAAACGTTCCGCCTTGAGCCGGGAATCAACCCTTAGCTCTCCCCGGCCCTTTACCGACAAGGCATCGATCCGGCCCCGGATTTTACATTCACCCGTTAGCTTAATTTCCTCCGCGCGAAGATTGCCCTCAATATCCGTATTCCCGGTCAGAGCGAATTTTACGCAGTCCACATCCCCGGTGAACCGGCATTCACCCGTTATGCCTATATTTTGAAACGAGCCACCCGCCGACGAAGAGTTCCCCAGAATTTTAAGATTGCGCTTGGCGAGATCAGTCACCGGTCTTCACTTCCTTTCCGACACGCGCGCCGGATTGTACCGATAATCCGGAGCGGTATTCCACTAGTCCGATACTGCAGCCTTCTCCAATGATTACGTCATTACCCCTGACGACATCCGCGGTCGTGTATTCGAGATCCAGGTGGTCGCCCTCGATGGACTTCGCCTTAAGCTCCGATTTGAGCTTCGGGATGATTCCTCCGATCAGCCGGTTCCACATGCTTTGGTTAACCCTGCGCACCTTCAGGCTCTCGGCTCCGATTTCGCGGACCTGCCACGCTCCGTTCAAGCGGATGTCGGCAAGCCCAACGCTCAGCAGACCTTCGACCGTAAAGCCGCCTTCCCCTCTCAGCTCCTCCAGCTCACAGTCTCCCCGCACGGTCACCAGTCCGTTCAGCGCACAGCTCTCACCTTTGAAACTGCCGTCAATATGGAGCAAACCCTCCAATTTCATTCGGCCAGTCTTCAAAGAGCCTTCAAGGTTCATGATGCCGCTTACTTCCATTTCCCCGGCTTCAAGTCCGCCTTGTACCCGAATCTGGCCGTTCGCCTTGAATAACCGCGCGGTGAGCGAATCCACAACCTTTCCCACACCGTCAATCAGAACCTGATCATAGCTTCCTCCCCCGGCGCTACCGACCCCATTCAGAATCAGATCCGGGAGCTGCCCTTCTTCCTTGAATGTTTCCGTCATTTAGGACAACCTTCCTTTCAACTGCTCGATTAAATCGCCTAGCGCCACCTTTGAAACGAGCCTCACGCCTTCATCGAAGAACAGTTCCGCTGGAGACGGAGCGAGCATGAACAGGGCAACACCCATTTTTCGGACAAAATACAAGTCACTCGGTCTGCCCTTCAGCTCCTCGGCATGTCTGTCCAGAGTACGCAGCAGCAGTCTGCCTTCGTCCAGATTCATGTCCCCGCTGGCCAGCAAAGTGTCCGCCGCAACCAGATGAAGCAGCTTATCAAAAGCGTACATATCATCCTTATCCCGAACATCCGCGCCGTAAGTTGACAACGTAAGATCCGTAACAATGTTTCGTTCTGAAATGGTCTTTGCCGTCAGACGAAGATCACTGAATCCTGCTGTATCAGAGAGCCTGCTCGCGAGTTCATCCAGCGAAAGATCATCTTTCATGTTTAATATATTTTGAACCCGGGCGAGCACAAGCATCTTCGGAAAAAAGGTTTCCTGTCCGGTATACGTAGATTTGCGGATAAACCATTCTTCCGGGATCAGCTGCTTTCGTTTCCAGCGGTACAGCTGGCCGTATGATATGCCTGTCAGATCCAGCAGCTCCTTTTTGGATATCAAGTCATCCTCCATCAGTTTCACCTCACGGAAGCATTGTAACATAACACTGTTACGTTGTAAAACAAAAGTTCGATTTCATAAGACAATCCTTACGGTTTCTTCGGCATGGATGGCTAACTTTTGGGGTTTTGTTGGTATAATGTACTTACCTATTCGCAGCATAATAACCCTAATTCGGTACATTAAGGATGGATGGACATGCTGAAGCCCAAACGGATCAAGCAGATTCAGCAGTATATTATGGAACACAGCACCGCGACGCTCGATGAACTGGTCAATGTATTCAATGTATCCAAAAATACGATTCGAAGAGATATTCAGGAGCTGGTCGAAGGAGGTGAGATCAAGAAGGTCTATGGCGGTGTAACGGCTGTACATCTCACGCCCCTCCTCTCGTTCAACGAAAGAAAGACGCGCAACCGTTCCGAAAAACAAAGAATTGGCAAGGCGGCAGCCAGCTTTGTAAACGACGGAGATATCATTTATATCGATTCCGGTACGACGACTCTGGGAATGCTTGAGTTTATCAAGCACCTTGAATTGACGCTCATTACGAGCAATCTCGATTTCATCCTCGGCGCCCTTCCCTATGGCAATTTGAACGTAATCTCAACCGGCGGCGTTCTGGAACGCAAGACGAAATCTTTTGCCAGCATCAAAAACACAGATTTGCTGAAAGCATACAACATTAATAAAGCCTTTATGGCTTCATCCGGGATTTCGCTCTCGGGCGGCGTCACCAACTCTTCACCGCTCGAAAGCGAAATCAAGCAAATTGTAACTCATAAATCCCGGGAAGTTTTCTTGCTCGCGGACCACAGCAAATTCGGCAAGCACGCGCTAATGACATACTGCAACCTGGAAGACATCGACTACTTGGTTACCGGCAGCATGCCCGGCGACGATTACCGGCAGTATGCTTTAGAGCATGCGATCAAGCTGGTCGTCGCTGACGAGTAGCGGGCCCCAATCATACCGTTTCAATGCGGGTAATAGTCAAAAGAGCGCGTTCCCCTCGTCCGGCGGGAACGCGCTCTGCTTGTCCGTGTAAGCGGGTCGCCACGCCGTTATCGACGGATAACAGCTAGAAGGCGAACGCATACACGAGAATCCATCTGATGAGATTCTGGAGGGTTGATCTCATATTCGAAGCGGACCTCGAAGCCGGTTAAGTCAAGAATCCCGCTTAATATTCCTGGACCGTCACCGCTGCTGCGTAGCGGACGGGCAAACTGAAGGCGGGGAGCAGGAGATGGATGTGAAGAAGCGGTGATATTTGGCGCACTGCTCCAGCAGCTTGCCGATCTCTCCCTTCCGCGCCAGCACTGTCAGACCGGCGCGGGCCAGCCGCTCGGACGGACCGGGACCGATTGCGGCGCAGAGAACGATGGAGCAATCCTGCAGCAGCTCCACCGTCTCATCCAGAATCGCCTCCTTGTCCGCTTCCCCGCATTCGGCCTTGCCATTGCAGTAAGCCTGAATCCGCCGAACGCCCAGCAGCTTCTGCTCTTGCCCGGACACCTCGTAGACAAGAAACTCGCGTGCATGGCCGAAGTGCACATTCACCTGGCCCCCGCCGCGCGTCGCCACGGCGATGCGCAGACTTCCGCGCTCTCCTTGCTCTCCCGCATTGGCTTCGCGCCGCTTGCGCTCCGCGGCCGTCCGGTCCAGCCGGATAAGCAGCTCCTCGCGTGCTGCCGGGTCGTATTCCCGGGCCGGCGCGTTCTCGGTCTTGACGCCAAGATCATCGCCAATCAGCCCGACCGCGTCGGCGCGGCATTGGCGGCAATGCCGCATAACCGGCATGACCGCCTCGCTGCGGGCCTGCACCTGAAGCGTCAGCGAATGAGCGGGCTCCTTGCGTCCCTCTTTTTCATATACGCTGCCCGGCGAGAGAATCAGCGGCATAATATTATGCGAGAAAGCGCCTGCCGCCTTGACCGCTTCGGTCACCTTGATCAGATGGCTGTCATTAACGCCGGGGATCAGCACGGAATTGACTTTGACCTTTACGCCGCGCTCCGCGATCCGCCGGA
This sequence comes from Paenibacillus apii, assembly GCF_011043685.1. NCBI lineage: Bacteria > Bacillati > Bacillota > Bacilli > Caryophanales > Paenibacillaceae > Paenibacillus > Paenibacillus apii. Next base: position 596,301 of record NZ_JAAKGU010000001.1, read on the forward strand.
TGCCCTCCAGCTGGTTGTGCAGTAACAGTTCTGCAGCGTCCTTCCCCCTGTAGGCCTTGCCTCGGAAGAACACGGCGCGGTATATCTCAGCCCCGATTTGCGGATCGACGGCATTGATCGTGACGGTCACATGGGCGATACGATGCCTGACGATATCCTCCGAATAATCAGGCAGCTTCAGCCCGTTGGTACTGAGGCACAGCTGCAGATCGGGCAGGCCTTCGGACAGCAGGCCGAAGGTTTCGAACGTCTCTCGCGGATTGGCCAGCGGATCGCCGGGTCCCGCGATGCCGACCACGGTCAGCTGCGGCAGCGAAGCCAGCGTACTGCGCACCTTGGCGTAAGCCTCCTGCGGCGTAAGCACCTTACTGACGACGCCGGGGCGGCTCTCACTGACGCAGTCATATTTAATATTGCAATAATTGCAGTTGATATTGCATTTCGGCGCTACCGCCACATGCATACGGGCAAAATAATGATGTGCCATCTCGTCGTAACAAGGATGGCGTGATTCGTTCGCCAACGCGAACACCACCTTTCCGTCAATTTTATCCGTCGTCTCCCTTCACCGCGAAGACGTTACCCCGAACAACCCTCCTTTCCATTTCAGACATCCGGTTTCCCCGAATGTCGATGCGGCGGCTATAATCGTGAATCAATTCACATTCCATTCCGGATCGGCACGCTGTTTCCATGCAACTCCGCCGAAGCATATCCCGATAGAGCAACATCCTCTGGATCCGATACCGTTAAAGCGACAAAAGCCGGACAACTGCAGCTGCAGTCATCCGGCTTCCTGACATTCGGTCGGCCGTGTTCGTTATCCCATAATCCCCATATGCTTAGAGTATTATAGAACGAGCTCCAATTTCTGTCAACGGCGAATGTAACAAATCCATGGTAAAGCAGCGGCGAGCGGCAATCAACGACTGATGAATGTTCTTGATTCCGTCAAATTCCGATTCGAATGCAGCCTGTAAATCTATTGACAACAAATCGTTGACAAAACTAAAATGTACAAAACTTATGAGAAAAATGGGATTTATAGAACGAACAGGGGGTTATACTTTCATGGCAACCAGGAATATCCCGGGTTTGCTGCTCGTCTGCTTGCGTTTATCCGGCATCGCCCTTCTCTGTATTCTGTGGGAGGTTTTGCCGAGAAGCGGGCTCGTGAATCCGACTTTCTTCCCGCCGTTGTCCGCGGTGCTGCAGGAGATCGCTGCTCTTCTGCGGGACCAGCATCTCCTTGGCCATACGATAGCCACACTGTGGCGTGTGGTTGCAGGCATTGGGCTGGCAGCACTGGTAGCCGTGCCGGCAGGTGCGATTCTCGGGTACTGGCTGCCCGGTCTTGCTGCAGGACTGAACCCGCTGTTCCGCATTCTGGCCCAGGTCAATCCCTTTTCGCTCATGACGGTATTTCTGCTGTTCTTCGGGATCGGGGAAAAGGCGAAGCTGATCATCGTCGCCTGGGTGGCGTTCTGGCCTCTGCTTCACCATGTCATTGTCGGTGTGCAGAATTTAGATGCGGACCTGCTGAAAGCGGCGCGCAGTATGGGAACCTCTCCCTCGCAGCTATTCCTGCGGATCATATTGCCGGGGACGGCTCCCTCTATTTTGCTGGGGGTCCGTACGTCGATTATATTGCTGTTGGCTATTCTGGTGGCCGGAGAAATGCTGGGAGGTTTGGCCGGTCTCGGCTGGCTGCTTCATTGGTCCAGCAATTATTACTCGTCTCCGTATGCTACAACGCCAATCTTTGCCGTTGGGCTATGTATTTCCCTGATTGGCGTCGCTCTGAGCGCCGTATTGCGCAAGCTGGAACGCGATCTGTTTTTCTGGAAGCCTCTTGAATCCGCATGGAGTGCATCGCCCGCCCCCGGGACGCTGCGAAGAAGGCCAAACCGTATTTTTGCAGTTACCGTATTGTCCGCTATGCTGCTGCTTCTCGTGGCTGGCGGCGCGTCAACAAGCTGGCTGAGCAAAACTAACGGCAGCTTCTCAGGAGAGGGCGATGTGCCTTCTCCCTCCGCCAGCGGGCACAGCGGCCACATGTCTCATGAGCATTCGTTACCTGCCGCCGGGCAATCCGGTCATTCAGGCCATACTGCGCCAACCGCTTCACCGGTACAGTCCGGACATCCGTGACAGACCTGGCGGCAATAAATTGTGTCGGGAGGAACGTAAGTGAATGTGTTAACCAAGCTTAGCAAGCGTTATGCTGCCGTAATCGCCTTCCTCGTCCTGTGGGAAGTCAGTGTAAGGTTCGAATGGGTAGACCCCCAATTCATTCCTCCTCTTACGCAGGTGCTTCAGTACATCGGCGAACAGGCGGCAACAGGAGCGCTGGTGCACCATCTGCTGATTAGTCTGGGACGCGCCGCCGGAGGACTGGCCATCGCCCTGATTGCAGGAGTGCCGCTCGGAATAGCTCTGGCCGGCTGGCCCTACATGATCCGTATAGCCTTCGAGCCGGTGCTGGAGTGGCTCTCTCACATCAATCCGTTTGTTGTGTTTCACATCATCATCGTATTCATCGGAGCCGGCGAGCCCACGAAAGTCTCGATTATCGCCTGGGCCTCCATTTGGCCGATTATGTTCAGCACATTGTCCGGGATGATCCATGCCGACGCAGACATTGTCAAAACGGCGCGTTCATTTGGGCTAAGCCGCCTTCGGCTGACGACGAAGGTCCTGCTTCCTTTAGCCTTCCCCTCCATCTTGACTGGAACGCGTCTGGCTGCGGGCTATGCGCTGCTGTTTCTGATCGCGGCTGAAATGATGGGATCCACCTCCGGCCTGGGCTTCATGATTTATACGGCTCAAGCCAATTATCAGATTGTGCAGATGTTCTCCGGAGTTTTGATTATTGCGGTCCTGGCCATCGTGCTGGACGGAATCATGTCAGCGGCAGGCAAACGGCTAGTCCATCCCGCTATAAAATAACAAATCATATAAAATGTTACAAATTTTCGAACTGGACGTTTTATGTAAATTCATGCGTTGACAATCATGAAAGTCTTAGAATAAGCTTTAATCCATAAATCTCATATGATTTATCGGATTAAAGAAAGTTGACCAGTTAGCTGGAGACTAACGTTCTTCCCCCCGGGAAGTTCGTTTAGTCTCTTTTTTTTATACTAAACCGAGGCAGGTGATGAAGGGCTGAATAGTTGCATCTTTGAATGTTAAATTTTTACTTAAATTAAAATTATTAGGAGTGAGAGAAAATGGCAGATGGTAAAAAGAAATGGGTTATTGTTTCCGTAATCGCCGCTTTGGTGATAGGAGGAATCGGCGTGGGCAGCTACTTGGGCCAGACGAAGAAAGGAATCGGCATCCAAGGCGCCGCAGGGTTATCGCATTTAAAGGATGCAGGGTTTGACCCGGCCAAATCCGGCAAGAAGGTGTACACCATCAAAACTGACACCAAGGTGAACTGCTCCTCCACACCATGGGTAATTGCCGAGAAAAAAGGCTTTTTCGCCGAGGAAGGGATCAATGTGGAATATACCGGCGAATTGACTCAAGCTCAAGTGCTTCCCTCCATCTTGAATGGAACGAATGATGTCTCCACCACCCATGTTAACAATGTCGCCACCTATATCGCCGGCGGCGCCAAAATCAAGGGTGTTGCGATCGGCGGAGTTGAACCGAAGCCGGATGTGGATGAAAAATATCATCACATGAAATTCTATGTCAGCCCCAAGGCGGGTGTTTCTTCACTGGAAGAGCTAGTCAAGAAGAAGAAGGGTGAGAAAATTACGATCAACGGCACCGTACCGAGCTGCACAACCTTCATCGCCACCAACGCATTCGACCATCTGGGCTTCAGTCGTGATCAAATCAAGTTTGTCGCTTTCGAAAGCGACACGGCGGCCTTGCAGGCGAACCAGCAGGGCAATATTGACATCGTCGGCGTCCATCCACCTTTTTACAAACTGGCAAAGGAATCCGGTCTGATCGAAGTTTTCGACACGGCGGATACCGGACTCGGCGAAGCGGCAGGCACAACCTTCTACTACTTCACGGATCAATTTATCAAGGATAATCCCGAAGCAGTCCAGGGCTTTGTCAACGCGGTGAAGAAAGCGCAGGCCTGGATCGTCAACCCGGCGCATGAGGAAGAAGCGATCAAGCTGACCGGCGACTATATCGGCCAACCGGTAAACGCCGTGCACTACTACTACACCGGCAAAGGATTCCAGGACAAGCTGATCCAGCCTTGGATTGATGATCTTGTCGTATCCGGTGCCTTGAAGAAGGATCAGCTGAAGGTCGACGACCTGATCACCACCCAGTTTGACCCGAACTAAAATGCCATCATGCAAAGGGAAATTGGCGTTAATTCGCTGCTTAATTACAATCAATTGTGAGGGAGAACCCGATTATGACTAAAAAACTGAGACAAATCGCATTTTACGGCAAAGGAGGAATCGGCAAATCCACCACTTCGCAAAACACCCTGGCTCAGTTGGCCGTCAATTTCGGCCAAAGAATTATGATCGTGGGCTGCGATCCGAAAGCCGACTCCACACGTCTGATTCTGAACACCAAAGCGCAGCAGACCGTGCTTGATCTCGCCGCCAAACTCGGAAGCGTAGAAGACCTGGAGCTGGAGGACGTAGTGTCCTCCGGCTTCGGAGGCATCCTTTGCGTGGAGTCCGGCGGTCCGGAGCCGGGGGTGGGCTGCGCAGGCCGGGGAATCATTACGTCGATCAATTTTCTGGAGGAGCAGGGCGCTTATGATGATGTGGATATCGTCTCCTACGACGTGCTGGGCGACGTTGTCTGCGGCGGGTTCGCCATGCCGATCCGCGAGAACAAAGCGCAGGAAATCTATATCGTCTGCTCGGGGGAGATGATGGCCATGTACGCAGCCAACAATATCGCCCGCGGCATTCTGAAATATGCACAGAGCGGCGGCGTTCGGCTGGGCGGACTGATCTGCAACAGCCGCAATACGGACCGCGAGCAAGAGCTGATCAGCGAGCTGGCGCGTCGCCTGAATACCCAGATGATCCATTTTGTGCCGCGGAATAATGTTGTACAGCATGCCGAGCTGAGAAAAATGACGGTTACCCAATACAATCCGAACCATTCACAGGCCGAAGAATACAAGCAGCTGGCCGAGAAAATTTTGCACAACGAGAAGCTGACCGTTCCCACTCCGATCGATATGGACGAACTGGAACGTCTGCTGATTGATTTCGGTGTGGTGGAGGATGAGGAGACGGCTCTGCAGACGCAAACCCCCAAGTAAGGAGGATGGAAACGCAATGAAATGGATCATTTCGGTTCATCAGAGATTGTTAAGCTTTTATCTTTTTTTCCTGGTGCTGATCATTTGGGAGCTCGCGCCGAGGCTGGGACTCGTTAGCAACGTATTTGTCCCGCCCTTCTCGCGGATCGTGGAGACTGGAGCCGAATTGGGACTTACGAACATTTTTCTCTACATTTCCATCAGTCTGAAAAGAGTGTTTGTCGGCTTTGTCCTCGCTACCGTTTTGGCCCTGCCTCTTGGCTTTATTCTGGCCGGAGCCATGCCGAAGCTGGCCGCATTTCTCCACCCTCTCACCAAATTTCTCTCCAGCATCCCGCCGTTTATTCTATTTCCGGTCTTCGTTATTATTATCGGAATCGGCGAAGGAGGCATCTATACGGTCATCTTCTGGTCGTCGTTCTGGCCGATATTGTTCACGACCATAGCCGGTATTCAGAATGTCGATCCGCTGCTGATCCGGTCGGCCAAATCCATGAATGCGAGCAAGCTGGTGATCTTCACAAAGGTGATCCTGCCCGGCGCCTCGCCGACATTGATCACCGGACTCCGTACCGGACTGACCATGAGCTTCTTCATGCTGATCGGTTCGGAGAGTATGGGCGCCGATTCCGGTATGGGCTGGATGATCCACAATGCCCAAAGCATGGGGTTTGTCGAGCGCATTTACCTTGGAGCCATTATGGTTGCAGGCGTCGGTCTGGCGCTCAATTATGTGCTTGAATACCTGGAGAGTGCAGTGCTGCATTGGCGGCAGGCTCCCGATTCAAGCAATAAAGCCGCGGCCTAGCCGGATCTTAACTTAAGCAAAGGAGGACGAGACGGATCCCATGAATTCCACCGCAGTCAAGCTTAAAAAAATCGGCATCGGCAGTATTCCGATCCTGTTGTTCTTCATCTTCTGGGAGGTCGGCGCCCGAATCATTCCGAAGGGCGTCATATCCCCTCCCAGCGACGCGATTCTAGCCATCTTCCGCTCGGTATTCTCCGGCTTGCTGCTGGAGCAGACGCTAATCAGCCTGTACCGGGTGCTGCTCGGGTTCTTGCTCTCGCTGATTATCGGTATTCCGCTCGGATTTTTGCTTGGCACCTTTTTCAGTTCGGCGGAGAAAGCATTGCTGCCTTTCTTGCGCACCTGCGAGAAGCTAAACCCTTTCGCGATCATTCCGATTTTCATGATCTTCTTCGGAATCGGGACTTCGGAAAAGGTGGTCGTCATCTTCTGGTCTGCGCTCTGGCCCGTACTGTTTAATACGATGGCTGGAGCCAAGGATATCGATTACAACCTGCTGCGGGCGGCACGGTCCATGGGAGCTACGCGCAGAGAGCTGTTTACCAAGGTCGTCCTGCCGTACACCGCACCCAATATTTTTATCGGTATTGAATTTGCCGCCCAGCTATCGTTCTTCATGATTATCGCATCTGAAGTAATCGGTGCCAGCACGGGACTCGGATGGTATTACATCAACTCTACCGCCCGCTACGATCTGCCGCTCATGTACGGCATCGTCCTGTTCATCACCGTGCTGGGCATTATCATCAACCTGTTGTTCTCCAGACTGAAAAAGCGATTTCTGGTATGGAAAGAAGCGTCACAGCTTCACTAAACACTACTTACATTTGAGGCCGCCGAGTAATCGCGGGAGAAGCTCGCAAGAGAAAATCGCAAACAATGCTTGGCAGAACAGGCAGAGCCGCCCCGGGGCGGCTCTGCCTGTCGTTGGTACAATTGACTGTTCTCCGGCCGCTCACCGTCCCTTTCGAGCAGCGGTAATCCGGCTTCAAGTTTCCGTCATTTCTCCTGATGTCCGGAATCCTCGGCTCACCGGTCCTCATCCGTCAATACCCTCCATTAATGAACACAAAAGGAGCAGACCGCTCCTTGCAGCAAGGGACGGTCTGCTCTTTTATTATTAGCCACAGCAGTACGAAATCAGGCTTCCTTGCCTTCCGAACCCTCGGCCGCTTCTTCCACGGCTGCGGGGGCTTCCGCCTCCTCGGCGGCAGGCTCTTCCGTTACGGTCGGCGGCAGAATCTTGATGACCAGAGTTTCCGGGTCGGTCAGCACTTCCCAGCCTTCATGCTTCGGCAGGTCGGATACCAGCAGCTGATCTCCGATCCCCAGCTCGGTTACGTCTACTTCGAACACGGACTCCAGCTTGTCCGGCAGCGTGCGGATATCGAGCTCGTGCAGTTCGACCGTCTGAACGCCGCCTTCTTTGACTCCTGCCGCAGTGCCTGTGAAGTGCAGAGCTACCTTGGTGTCCAGCTCGGCTTTTAAATCGATCACATGAAAATCAATGTGCAGCAGCTTCTTGCTCAAGGGCTCGCGCTGCACTTCATTGATAATTACATCTTTAGTGCCGGATGCCGGCAGTTCCGCTTTTAAAACCGCCCGCGGATTTTTGCTTAGAATATTGTCCACTGTTTTTGCATCCGCGCTTAAGGAAAGAGACTCCGAACCCGCACCGTAGATAACGACAGGCACGAGGCCTTGTCTCCGCTGCGCGGCAGGCTTCCCGGCTCTTTCGATCAAACGTACTGTTTCACTCATTGCCAATTCCTCCTAAGGATGGATTCAAAAAATAGAAGACCGATTAGATCGTATTCTAATCAGTCTCTTATTAACCATATTGCCTTTATCGGAATCAATATAGCACTATAGACGCGAGAAGTCAAAAAAAGGGAATATTCGTGTCCTTTAATAAAACTCAAACCAAATGGCATGCTACGTAGTGGCCTGCGCCGGTGTCGCGGAAAAGCGGAGCTTCCGCCTTACAGCGCTCCACGGTAAACGGGCAGCGGGTATGAAATTTGCAGCCGGAGGGCGGATTCGCCGGGCTCGGAATGCGGAGGGAGCTGTTCAAGCACGCTTTGCAGTTAAGCAGTCAACCTCGCTTTTTCCAATATCGGGTAGTAAAATAAAGATATTACACCAGAACAGGAGTGAAGAATATGGCGCAAATTCAAACCGGAGAAGGACGATTTTATATTGCTGGCGAAGGTAAGGACCTGGCCGAAATTACATACAGATTGGAAGAGAACAGCGGTGATTTGGTCATTGACCATACCTTTGTTTCGGAAGATCTGCGCGGTCAGGGAGCCGGAGAACAGTTGGTACGGGCGGTAGTGGACAAGGCTCGCGAGGAGCAGTTGAAGATTGTACCTGAGTGCTCATATGCGGCACATCAATTCAAGAAACACGCCGAATATTCGGATGTCCTGAGCGGGAACGCGCCCAGGGGATAAGCCCGTATTCGCGTGTGTCCCTAGGAGGATGACGGGTTTGACGACACATGAAACACTGAAACAGATTGAAGAATTGCAGCAGCGCTGCGAGGAATATGAAGACCTATCGTTGAAGCTCAACTGGGAATCCCTGCGCAGGGAACCCGGAGGCGGCAGCGCCGAATGGTTCGTTATCTACGAGGATGAACTGCTGGTCGGATTTATCGGGCTGTACAGCTTCGGCAGCGAAATCGAAGTATGCGGCATGGTACGTCCGGGTTACCGGCGGCGCGGCATTTTCAGCTCGCTATGGAAACGGGCACAGAGCTATATCGCCCGCCAGGGAGCACATACCGTGCTGCTGAATGCGCCGGCGGCCTCCAAGTCCGCTGCCGGCTTTCTGAAGACTCTGCCCCTCGCTTTCGATCATGCGGAATACCAGATGAAGTGGGACGAAGAGAAGGCCGATGAACGTTCAGCCTTTGAGAACAAGATTCTGCCGGATGACCATGTCATTCTCCGGCCCGCCCGCGCCGATGAAGTCCCTCTGCTCGTCGCTCTCGACAGCGCAGGGTTCGGCATGACGCCCCAAGAGGCTGCGAACATGTACGATGAATTCGCGGAGGAAGACAGCAATGAGCATATCATCATCGAGCTGGAAGGTCAGCCGGCAGGAAAGCTGAGGCTGTGGACAGAGCATCATGAAACGTGGATTTACGGGTTTACCGTTGACGAGAAGCTGAGAGGCAGAGGCATCGGACGCAGCGCCCTCCTCCAGACCATCCAGCGGGAAAAGCGCACCGGTAACGGAGTCAATCTTGAAGTCGCGCTGGATAATCCGAACGCGCTGAGGCTTTATGAGAGCTGCGGATTTGTTGTCACGAACAAGCAGGACTACTTTCGTTATGTCGGCTAGATGACGCCGGAAGCTTTGTAGAACCGACTTGCTTACCTTGCGCTTCATTTTGCCGATTAAGCAGCGGAAGCCGCTCAAACAAAATCAGGCCCTGCGAAACACCGGTATCGGTGCGCAGGGCCATTTTGCAATCGGATTGGCCGGTTGGCGGGTTCGAGGATTGATTGATTGGCTGTAAGTAAGCGGATTTGCGGCTACATGAGCAGCGGTTTTAATAAAGCATCCTCGCCGCTTTTGCATCCCTCGTCCTCCTCTGCCTGACAGTCTTGCATCAGTGTGCCCGGCTCATCGTTTATATTAGACAGCAGCCTCAAATAATCGAGCGAGGCCTCAAGCGTTAAGGAATCCCCCTCGTATCTGCGCATCTCCTTGTCCATCAGAAAATGAATCTCCACGCACTCGGGCGGCCTGCCGTAAGCTTTGCGGCAAAATACGTTGGTCATATGCAAAAACGCCGAGACGACCTCCTCATTTCTGCGAACCATATATTTCTGCACCTTCAGACCGCTTCCTTCTCTCCGGGCGTGCCAGACCAGATGAAAAATCATTGAGAGCTCCATTTGAAGCTCGGGTACGGGCACATACCACTGCTCATACAGCATGAACGGCATTTCATCTCTTTCGCTGCCGCCGGCCAGCCGGATCAGCTCATCGCATATCGTATCCTTGACTTCCCAATAGTGGCTCAGCGATAGAAAGCAGCGGGCCGAAGGCGGCCATCTTCGCTCCAGAAGAAACTGAATTGGCGTCTGCCTGCGCACCTCGGGGGTCAAGCTGTAATAATCATTGAGCGTATGGCCGACCGCATACTGCACCTGCTGCCGCCACAGAGGTAGGCCTTTTCCGCCGCTGCCGCATTGTTCCGCCATATCCAGCAGCGCACGCTCCACGACGTAATCATAAAGCTTCGGCAGCCGGGGCGCCTGATTGACTGGCGTACAATATGCCGTATTCATCTTCAAGATACCGCCAAGCAGAGCTCGGCAAAACGCTGCCCGAACTTACGGCATTCGTCTTTCTCCGCCGATGTCGGCCCGTACTCGATCTTCAAGCTTGGCTGCACGATGGCGGCCCCTCTTTCCTTCAGTTTTTCCTCTATCAAATCAACTGCGCCGCAGTATATCTCAAACCCGGTGTCACCGCTTCCGAACACGGCGGTTTTGTGGCCGGACAACTCGGTCTCCTCCAGCTCTTCATAGAAATCGAGGAATTCATCCGGCAGCTCTCCGTCTCCCCAAGTGTAAGCTCCCACAACCGCACCTTCATAGGATGCGATTTCGAAGGCACTGCAGCCGGTTACCGATTTCAGAACCGCCTCTTGGCCCGACTGACGGATTCCCCCCGCAATCAGCTCCGCCATTTCCTCGGTATTGCCGGTCATGCTCGCATAGACCACCAAAATTTTTGCCATCGTCCGCTTCTTCCCCCATTCGTTGAAACCATTCATATGTGCATCTCAGCCCCCGCAACCGTGCAGGACATAAATCTATTTTATTGATAATGATTATCAGTGTCAATTATGAATTAATGCTGAATCGCTGTCATGCGTTTCTCACAGGTTACGCGTCGCTCAAGCACTTCCACCGTTTGTTAAGAACCGGCAAAATGATGTACAATATAGGCTAAATGACTTCTTGAAGGATGGATTAACATGTACATGGCTCGGGACTGGAAAGATTATGAGATTATCGATACAGGAGGCGGAGAAAAGCTGGAACGCTGGGGAGATATTATACTTCGGCGCCCGGACCCGCAAATTATATGGCCGCTTGCAAACGAGACCGCGCAGTGGCGGAATGTCCACGGGCATTATCACCGCAGCTCATCGGGCGGAGGCCAGTGGGAAATGAAGAAGAGCATACCGGACAGCTGGAGCATTAGCTACGGCAAGCTTAAGTTTCATCTGCGTCCGACAAACTTCAAGCACACCGGGTTATTCCCGGAGCAAGCGGCCAACTGGAGCTGGATGATGGACAAGATTGCAGGTGCGGGACGCAAAATACAGGTGCTTAACCTGTTCGCTTACACCGGCGGGGCCACCGTTGCGGCAGCCAGCGCGGGCGCGTCTGTCGTGCACGTAGATGCCGCCAAGGGCATGGTCCAATGGGCAAAAGAAAACCTGCAGCTGTCCGGCCTTGGAGAACGTCCGGTCCGCTTCATCACCGACGACGTCTTCAAGTTCGTGCAGCGTGAGCAGCGCCGGGGCAACAAGTATGACGCGATCATTATGGACCCTCCCTCCTACGGCAGAGGACCTGGCGGCGAGATGTGGAAGCTTGAGCAGAGCTTGTACCCGTTCCTGGAAAGCTGCTTGAGCATTCTGAGCGATAACCCGCTCTTCCTGCTCATCAATTCCTATACAACCGGCATTTCCCCAACCGTGCTGGAAAACATGCTGTCCATGACCATGAAATCCCGTTACGGAGGCAAGCTCAGCGCCGGGGAAATCGGCCTGCCGATCACCTCTTCCGGGCTGAATCTGCCTTGCGGTATTCTCGCCCGTTGGGAGTCTTAAGAGCGATGGCGCAGAGCGTGAATGGCGGCCGGGAGGACGGACAGCCTGCGGCTTCTTTTGACATTTTATTTGAGGACAATCATCTTCTCGGAATCGTAAAGCCCGTCAATATTCCCGTACAGGAGGATGCAACCGGCGACACCGACCTGCTGACTCTGCTGAAGGAGGATGTTAAACGGCGGTATAATAAGCCCGGCAACGTCTTTATGGGGCTGGTGCACCGGCTGGACCGGCCTGTAGGCGGGGCCATGATCTTCGCCAAGACCTCCAAGGCCGCTTCGCGGCTCTCGGAGAGCGTCCGCAGCCGGAGCTTCCGGAAAGGGTATTTGACCGTTGTCCACGGCAAGCTTCCCGCAGCAAGCGGTCGGCTAAGAGATATCCTGCTCAAGAACGCCAAGACGAACACGGTCACCGTAGTCCGGGAAGGCACACCGGGCGGCAAGGAAGCCGTGCTGGACTACACGGTACTGGGATTTGCCGAGGGCCTCAGCCTAGTGAAGGTGGACCTGCTTACCGGCCGGTCGCATCAGATCCGCGTACAGCTTGCCCATGCCGGCTGCCCGCTGTACGGAGATCAGAAGTATGGAGCGGCCGTCAACAAGCCCGGCCAGCAAATCGCGCTTTGGTCCTCGCTTGTCGGCTTTCCGCATCCCGTGACCAGGCAGGAAGTCGAGCTGATCTCCCTGCCTCCGCGGCAGTACCCGTGGGACTTGTGGCCTGTGAAGCTTCAGGAGGGGGCGCTCCGGTAAGGGAAGATTCAAGGGCTGGCACGTCACGTGTTAGGAAAGGTGCCGGCAAAATTGTGTTCGCGAAAAGGCAGAAGCGGGTCTAAGCTCCAAAGAGAATAGGCCCGCTTTTTTGTGCTGCCCGTTCAGCAGGATGGCGAGTTTCTGAAAAGGCATGATCCGGCGTATTTTGTGAAGTGATATACATGCTCAGTATTGGTGCTGCGGAATAAGGACTACAGAACGCGCTTACTGCCTCCGGCAGCGGACGGTCTGCCTTCCCTGCCTCTGCGAGCTATCTGCTCATCTCCAGCGGAGCGATTTCGTTCCCCGGGGTCACAAGCTTGCCCATCAAGTACAGCAACAGCTGCTGGTTGTGGGCCGATATATGGTCCAGTACTTCCGCAAAAAAATCGCTGCGGACCTTAAGGCCCCGCGCTGCTTCCCTTCTCCCAAGATCAGTGATGCTGACCCAGACGATCCGGCGGTCGGCGGCATCCCTGTCCCTGATAATCAGCCCGCCCCGCTCCATCCGGTCGAGCAGCATGGTAACCGCCGCAGGGCTGGTGGCCAGATGCGGGGCGAGGTCGGAAGGCTTCGCCGCTCCCCGTTCCTGAACAAGCTCAAGCACGGTCAGTTGGGCGTCAGTAAGCGTAGGAGCCAGCTTTGTATCCATATGAACCTTATAGTCTTTGAGAATTTTGTGCCATATTTTACTAAATTCAAAGGAGTTCACAATTGTTCCTTCCTTTCTCGGCAAATGATCCGTTATAAAAATATGTTCGGTGAAGAGTTTGCTTTTCCTGCATCAGGAAAAAAATAAATAACCCCATAAACTTTTAACGGCCTAACCGCAATATCTCAAAGCTTGGATCACGAATGAACCAAATTTTAAAATCTATTAAATACCAAAATGAACCAGATTGTCAATCCGGTGTGGCCGGAATAAAACGCTTTCGACACATCGTTCCGATGCGGCTAACTTTGTCGTTTGGTTATTCGACATGACCTGCCACACAAGAAAAGACATCCGCGCTCTTGTCGAAAAAGGAGCGCGGATGTCAATGGAGACAAAGCCTGTATTCGAGAAAATCCGTTCTACTTCACGCTAATTTGCACGCTGACGATCTCGTCTTTCTTCTCAACCGGGACGAGAAGCTTGCCGGTCGAACGTCGTTCATCAATCGGTGCAGCCTCCGAAGAGAAGCTAAGGATCTCTCCTTCGCGTGTGATGGCCGTCAATTCGAATGTCTCCCTGCAGTAGAATGCCCCGGCAATCCGGCTGCCGTTCGGACGGACGCGTTTGCCTTCCTTGAATTCAAAAGTCGGCACGCCCTTGCCGCCCCGGCTCTGCGGGACATAATCCAGAAGCAGACTGCGCTTGCCGTAACCAATGTCGGATAGAACGAGAATCTCTCCTTCATCATCCGACACCCGGAAGCAGGCAACCACCTCATCGCCTTCCTTCAGCTGAATGCCTTTGACGCCGGCCGCCACCCGGCCCATCGGGTTCACCTCGTTCTCGCGGAAACGGATGCTCATGCCTTCCCGGGTGACCAGGACCAAATCCTGATCCCCTTCGCTAAGCATAACCGTCAGCACCTCATCTTCGGCTCCAACCTTGCAGGCGGCAATGGCTCCGCTGCGGGAGGTGACGTACTCCTTCAGCTCGGTGCGTTTAACCTGCCCCTTGCGCGTCACAAAAATCAGGCTGCGGACAGGCTCTTCGAAATTGCTGACAGGTATGATTCCGGCAATGCCGTCCCCCTTGGAAAGACCGATTACATTGACAATTGCGGTGCCGGGGTCCTTCCATTTGAAATCCGGAATCTGATGCACGGGAAGAAGGAAATACTGTCCTTTGCCTGTGAACACCAGCAGACTGTCCCGCGTATTAACGTCGAGAATCCGGGTGATATAGTCGCCTTCCTTGACTCCGGACGCGTTCCGTTCGCCGCCGGAGCGGGTGAAAGACAGCATGCTTGTCCGCTTGATATAGCCGTCCGCCGACAGCGTGACCAGCACATCCTCCGCATTAACCAGCGCCTCGAGGCTGACCTTAAGCTCTTCCACCTCGCCCTGAATCGCGGAGCGGCGGTCGATGCCGTATTTGTCGCGGATTTCCAGCAACTCCTTGCGGATGACGCTGACCAGTTTCTTGTCGCTCTCCAGAATTGCACGCAGGGCAGCGATCTTGCGCTGCGTCTCCTCCAGTTCTTTTTCCAGCGTCCTAATTTCCAGATTGGTCAGTCGATATAGCTGGAGTGTCAGGATGGAATCCGCTTGTCTTTCGCTGAAGCCGAACATCCAGACGAGATTGTTCTGGGCATCCTGGCGGTTCTTGGACGCTTTGATGGCAGCGATCACTTCATCCAGAATATTGAGCGCTTTGACCAGACCTTCCAGAACATGCGCCCGGTCTTCCGCCCGCTCCAGATCGAACTGGGTCCGGTGCGTGACAACTTCCCGCTGATGAGCGATATACGCTTCCAGAATGGCCTTCAGGCCAAGCTGCTGCGGAGCTTTGTTGACGATGGCCACCATGTTGAAGTTATACGTAATTTGCAGGTCGGTCTTCTTGAGCAGATATGCCAAAATCCCCTGCGCGTCGGCCTCCTTCTTCAGCTCGACGACGATCCGCAGACCCTCCCGGCCGCTCTCGTCGCGCACTTCCGCGATGCCCTCAACCTTTTTCTCCAGACGGATACTCTCCATCGCCGTAACAAGGCGGGATTTAACCACCTGAAATGGAATTTCGGTGATGACGATCTGCTGCTTGCCGCCGCGCAAATTCTCAATGTCTGTCTTGGAACGCAGATAAATGCGTCCTTTGCCGGTCCGGTAAGCGTCCATAATTCCGTCGCCGCCCATTATGAGCCCGCCAGTCGGGAAATCCGGGCCTTTCATAAAGGTCATGATTTCTTCGAGCTCGATCTCAGGCTTCTGCATAACCGCAATGCAGGCGTCAATCGTCTCGCGCAAATTATGCGGTGGTATCTCAGTGGCAAAACCGGCCGAAATGCCGCTTGTACCGTTTACGAGCAAATTTGGATATCGTGAAGGGACGACGACCGGCTCCTTTGCCGTATTGTCGAAGTTGTCCTTGAACAGCACGGTTCGCTTCTCGATATCGCGCATCATTTCCATGGCGATCGGCGATAGCCGGGCCTCTGTATAGCGCATGGCTGCTGCCGGGTCGTCGTCCATCGAGCCCCAGTTGCCGTGGCCGTCGACTAGCACATGTCCCATTTTCCAGGGCTGCGCCATCCGCACCATTCCTTCATAGATGGAAGAGTCGCCGTGCGGATGATAGTTGCCCATGACGTCGCCGACCGTTTTGGCCGACTTGCGGTATGGCTTGTCCGGTGTATTGCCCGAATCGTACATGGCATACAGAATCCGGCGCTGAACGGGCTTCAGCCCGTCGCGGACATCGGGAATGGCCCGGTCCTGAATAATATATTTGGAATACCGGCCGAAGCGGTCGCCCACGACCTCCTCCAGAAATGCCGGCAAAAATTGTTCGGATAAACTGCTCATGCATTCACCTTCTGTTCCTCAAACTGTCGCCTTTATAAAAGAATGGTGATCTGCGCGGGCGCTGTGCGACGGTTTGGACTTCCGGCCGCTGTTGTCTTCGAATTTCCTGAATGGATATCAAGAGGAAGAAATTCGAAGACAAAGGCGGACGCTAACGCTCCTCCAGTTCCAAACCTTTCGCCCTGCTTCGCAGATCGCCAAAACATTTAAACATCGAAATTCTCGTCACTACTCCACGATCTCGGTAAAATCAACATTCTCGACGATCCAGCGCTTGCGCGGGTCGACCTTGTCGCCCATCAGCGTGGACACACGGCGCTCCGCCTTGGCGGCATCCTCGATCTGCACTTGAAGCATGGTGCGCGTCTCCGGATTCATCGTTGTTTCCCACAGCTGATCGGGATTCATCTCGCCGAGACCTTTATAGCGCTGGAGCTCGAAGTTCTTGCCGAATTCCTTCAGATAATTCTGCAGCTGCTCGTCGGTCCAGGCGTAACGGACCGTTTCGAGCTTGCCCGATTTGCGGGTCAGCTTGTAAAGCGGCGGCTGGGCGATATATACCTTTCCCGCGTCGATCAGCGGCTTCATGTACCGGTAGAAGAACGTCAGCAGCAGCACCTGAATATGCGCGCCGTCGGTATCCGCATCCGTCATAATGATGATCTTGGAATAGTTGCTGTCCTCTACCGCAAAATCGGACCCGATCCCCGCGCCGATTGCGGAAATAATCGCCCGGTATTCGTCGTTCTTCAAAATTTCCGCCAGCTTGGCCTTCTCGGGATTCATCGGCTTGCCCTTCAGCGGCAGGATCGCCTGAATCTTCGAGTCGCGTCCCTGCTTGGCCGAGCCGCCGGCGGAATCGCCTTCGACGATGAACAGCTCCGTGCGGGAGAAATCCTTGGACTGCGCGGGGGTAAGCTTGCCGCCAAGGTTCGTGCCCTCGCTGCGCTTCTTGCCGCTGCGGATCTCGTCGCGCGCCTTGCGCGCTGCTTCTCGCGCCTTGGCCGCCTGAATGGATTTCTTCAGCAGGCTCTGCGCCACCTGCGGATTCTCTTCAAGAAAGCGCTGCATATTCTCGGAGACGACAAAGTCGACCGCGCTGCGCGCCGATGCGCTGCCAAGCTGGTCCTTCGTCTGGCCTACGAATTCGACCTCGGACATCTTGATGCTGATGACAGCCATCATCCCCTCACGCAGGTCGCCGCCATCGAGATTCTTGTCTTTCTCTTTCAGCAGCCCCGTGCGCCGGGCATAGTCGTTCATAACCCGGGTGTACGCCGTCTTGAAGCCCGTCTCATGCGTTCCGCCGCTGCGAGTCGGAATCGAGTTCACGAACGAAGCGATCGTCTCGGTATACCCTCCGTTGTACTGGATCGCAACCTCCACTTCGATTTCATCCTTCTCGGCACTGAAATGGATGACGTCGTGCAGCACGTCCTTGCCTTCGTTTAAATAGCGGACGAACTCGCTCGCTCCGCCCTCGTAATAATACTCGTCCTGGCGGCCGCTCCGCTCGTCTGTTAGCGTGATGCGCAGGCCCGAGTTCAGAAAAGCAATTTCCTGAAGCCGTTCGGAAAGCGTGTCGTAGTTCAGCGAAATGCCGCCCTGAAACACGCGAATATCCGGCTTGAACATAATCTTCGAACCGGTCTTGTTCGTATTGCCCAATACCTCAAGCCCCGTAACCGGTTCGCCAACATGCTCTTTCCCGTTCTTGTCCACCCAATATTCAAAACGCTGGCGATGGATCTTGCCTTCCCGGTATATTTCCACCTCAAGCCATTCCGACAAGGCGTTCGTCACGGAGGCGCCGACGCCGTGCAGGCCGCCGGATTTCTTGTAGCCCGAGCCTCCGAACTTGCCGCCCGCATGTAGCATAGTGAATACTACCTGCGGCGTAGGAATGCCCGTCTTGTGCATTCCGGTCGGAATGCCGCGTCCGTTGTCAGTTACAGTGACCGAACCGTCCTTGCGCAGCGTGATGTCAATTTTCGAGCAAAATTTCGCCAAATGCTCGTCTACAGCGTTGTCTACGATTTCCCATACCAGATGATGCAGTCCCGAGGAACTCGTACTGCCAATATACATGCCGGGCCGTTTGCGGACCGCAACCAGTCCTTCAAGCACCTGAATGTCGTCAGCATCGTATCCAGTCCGGTCTGCTGCGCCGTTTTTTGTGACTTCAGCGAACATATCGACCTGTTCGAACATTCATGTTCCCCCTTCTCTTCTCTAATCCCAAAATGCAAACAAATGTTTTGGTTACTTTGTACATTCTAATTCAAAATATCCCTTTTCGTAAAGATGACGAATGAAATGATCACTGAAACGGCCGCCCAAACGCCCAATACCGCAAGAGAAAACGGCAGGGTCATCCCCGCAATCGGCGCGGGAGAACCCGAGAGATAATTCGTCAGCCCCAGATTGACCATGAACAGATATTTCGCCGAAGTCCAGGCCGAGGCCATATTGGTCAGGATTGTACCGGCAATCAGCGCCGCCATCATTACCACAATGCTGGCGGCCGTGCTGCGGAACAGCACCGATACCATGAAGGCCAGCAGGGCTACGACGACGCTGACAAACCAGATGAGTCCGCACTGCATCAGCAGATACTCCCATTGCGGAACTGAATGGACCGCGGACATATCGACCGTGTCTCCGCTGAGCTGAAAGCCGGTGAATACCGGTACGTTGAACCCGCCGTAGCCAAAGGCGAGCCCAGAAATCAGGTAACTGACCAGAAAGACGGACAATATAATCAGCGACACGAACATGAGCAGCGCAATCAATTTGCTCATCAGCACCTTCCAGCGCTTGACTGGGCGGGTAAGGAGCATTTTGATCGTTCCCGTCGTGCGTTCACCGGATACGATATCCGAAGCGACCGCCATAATCAGCAGCGGGATGAACAGGGAGATCGAATTGTCCAGAAACTCGCGGGTAAAGGTTACGCCGCTCGGTTCGTTCGGATTTACGTCATGATCGAGATAGTACTGCATCTGCTGTATAAAAATTCGGCGGTAAGTCTTCCATTCCTCCGGAATGCGGCTGCTGCTTAGCGAATTTTCATTATCGGTGATTTGCTGCTGCAGTTCCAGACGCCAGTCGGAGCTGAACTTCTCCCGATTCCGTTCGGCGGAGCGCATCTGGGCATAAGTGAACATCGGAACAAGGACGAGAAGGATGAGAAGGATAACATAAAAGCGCTTCTTCTTAATGATCTTCATGCTCTCATTGCGGATGAGCGGCAGCAGGCTAATCAATGGTCTCACCCTCCGTCAGTTTCAAGAATAGCTGTTCCAGTGTCGGATGGATTTTATACACGGCCCTGACCTCCACCCCGGCGGTTACCAGAGCGGCAACGGTTTCGGGAACGTCTTCGTCGTCCATAATTGTTACGGCAGAGCCGGGTCGCATATTCGCCATCACCGTGTCGTCCAGATCCAGCTCTTCGGGATTGACCAGCCGGATTCCCGTTCTCGATTCCAGCAGGGCGGCTCCGCGTTCATACGGCTCCAGCTCCCACAGCACATAAGGCGAATTGCGGGCGACAAGCTCGCTCACGCCGCCGACGGCCAGTACGCGGCCCTTGCTGATGATGGCGACCCGGTCGCACAGCAGCTGAATCTCGCTCAGCAGATGGCTGGAAACGAACACCGCCATTCCCTCATCCGCCAGCCTGCGGATAAATTCACGCAGTTCCTTGATGCCCTTGGGGTCGAGGCCGTTCGTCGGCTCGTCGAGGATGAGCAGCTTGGGTCGTCCTAGCAGCGCCTGGGCAATGCCGAGGCGCTGGCGCATGCCGAGCGAGTAGGTTCTCACCTTGTCGTGAATACGCTGATCCAGCCGGACCGTTTCGACAACCTCGGCGATCCGCGCTTCGTTCACTCCCGGCTGCATACGGGCGAAATGCTGTAAATTCTCCCAGCCGGTCAAATACGAATACACTTCGGGATTTTCAACGATGGAGCCGACATATTGCAGCGCTTTTTCAGGCGACTTGTTGACATTATAGCCGCACACCGTAATGGAGCCCTCGCTTGGACGGATCAGATCGACAAGCATACGAATGGTGGTCGTCTTGCCAGCCCCGTTAGGGCCGAGAAACCCGAAAATTTCGCCTTCTCTTACGTCAAAGGTGACGTTGTCGATTATCCATTTGCGGCCGATTTTTTTACGGACTCCGTTCACGGATAACACCACATTCCCCGGTCCGATTTCTTTCTCGTTCGCCTGCATGTTCACCGCTCCTTTCCTCTAGCGCACCGCTTGAACGATCCGGTCCGCCATTCGCTGGTAGCCGTCGCCGTTCGGATGAAAATGGTCGCTGGACAAATATTGGTCAAGATGGCCGTTAAACAAATCCATCACCGGTACAAGCGTCATATCCGTATTGCGGTTGATAATATCCATGGCAGCGCCGTTCCAGGCCGTGACGGCCTGATTGCCCGGAATGAGCATTTCCCGGAGATCCCCAAAAGGGTTATAGAGACCGATATAGTAAACCTTGGCCGACGGATTGATTCTTGAAATGGCGGTTAATATGGATTCCAGCCGCTTCGAAGCGGAGGGAAGACCGGCCAGAAGCCTTTGGGGGTTCAAATTCTGTAAAGCGTTATTTCCCCCGGAGACGCCTCCGTTAACGGCAGTATTACCTCCGGCAGCTCCCGCGCCCGCACCTGAAGAACCGGCACCGCCGGATGATCCCGCCGAATTGGGTGCGCCGCCCTCAGGGGCCGTTCCTCCCGATGCCTCATTCAGCATGGATTGCGCTCCCTGAAACAGATCGTTCCCGCCGATCGAAACGAGAATAATATTCGCTTGGCGAAGGACGTACTGTACGCCATCCTCTTTCAGCTTGTCCTCAAGTCCGGCGGTCGTCAGCCCGTTAATGCCGAGATTCCCGACCAGTTCGGCTTTCATCCCGGAATCGGACAAGCCCGTAACGGTCCGGCGGACAAAGCCTTCGCCCGTGTTATCCCCCGTTCCCTTGGCCAGCGAGTCCCCGACCGCCGCAATCTTCAGTACACCCGTTTCGGCAGTGGGAGCCGCCGTGCTCTGCGGGGTCTGCACAGCAGGAGCGGCGCCCTTCGGATACATAATATCTCCTACGGCATATACAAAGCCGGTTAGCAGCATAAGGGTGGCCGCAATGGATAGAAGACTTGCGGCCCGCCAGGTCCATTTAAAATCGTTCAACATCATTCTCCCCCGTCCGCTCCGCAATGTGTTTTGTATTTAAACATAATTCTTCTATCGGCAATTTGCAAATGTACTGCATTTTCAAAAGAGTTGTCCAAGCGTAACCAATCCATGAAAAAAAGGACCAACCGTCGGCAGAAAGTTCTGCCTGGAAGATCCTTTTTCGGATAACCTGAAAGTACTGCTGGTTTACTCCGTGTACATGCCGGCGGGGCTGATGTTCAGCTTGATGGCGGCTTACCGCTTTCATCTGCCGGTATGGACTTTAGAAGCTAAAAAAACCGCCCGTCCTGCAATCCAGCAGGAGGGCGGAGATGGATAAAGCTTTTATTTTCCGATAAATTCCTGTGCCCAGTAGTTATTGTCAAAGCCCACACCGATGTAGTTGAAATTTTTGCTTAGAATGTTGGCTTTGTGGCCCGGGCTGTTCATCCAGGCTTTCATGACTTCTTCCGGCGTGCGCTGTCCCATGGCGATATTCTCGCCGGCATAGCTGTAAGTTACGCCGAAAGCGGACATCATATCAAAAGGCGATCCGTACGTTGGGGACGTATGCGAGAAATAATTGTTGGCGCGCATGTCCGTCGCTTTGGCTGCCGCGACCTTGTTCAGACTGTCAAGCGCAGCCAGCGGCGCGAGTCCAGCTTTGCCGCGTTCCTCATTGACAAGAGCTACGACCTCTTTGACAAAAGCTGAGCTGTTGGCCTGAGCCGCCTCAGGGGCTTTGGCCGCCGGAGCCGCGGGTTTGGCCGCAGGAGCTTCCACCGGTTTGGCCGGGGCCGGTTCCGCCGGCGGCGCAGCTTCCGGCTTGGAATCAACATCGCCCGTCAGATCAACAGTGATGGACCGGCCATAATATTGCTGCAAATATTGCATGAGCTGCTCATAGCTCATTCCGTTCTTGAGTGTTGCCTGCGGCGAGGCCGCTTCAGCCTGGGACGGCAAAGATATGCCTAGAGCCAACACTGCCGCTACGCTTCCGCTAAGTAATGCTTTTACCGTTCTGCTCTTCATTCCGCCATCTCCTTATTCTGGTTGTATTGTTGTCCGCCATGTAAGAAAACAGCGGCAAATATTACAAAGTTGTAATATGTTCCTTGGTCATTGTAACATACTAAACTCCCGAATGGAGTTCCAATTTCCGCCATTCGGGAGTTCTTTGAATATTTTTATCGGAGAGAAGAACGAAGCAGATGAGCCGGCAGGATGCAGTTAGCCTAGTGGTAGGACCGCCAGAATGCGCCTTCCGTGTTGATCAGGCCCATGATCTCGGCATAAGGAATCCGGAAGGTCGGGAAGCCCGCCGAGTAAGGGGCGATCTCATAAGGAGCGAAGTACAGATAGAGCGCCTCCCCGTCGACATAGAACGGCTGATCGGGTGCTATGCCTTTGTACGCATCGGGAAATACATAGGAATATTGAGGGTCAGTCTTGATTTGCCGGCCGACAATTTCGCTCAGTCTTTCCGTATATGGAATCGAAGGTTTGAACAGATCTTTTAGTTCGTAGAACGTTCCGGTCCGCAGATCAATTGGGGTAAAAATACGGGTCGGCATTCCGTGCGCGGCCCCGAACGGGTAGCGGTAACCGCTAAGCTCAAGCTGCAGCAGATTCTTCCGGAAGAAGGACACGGAAAAATCGCCCGTATAGCTGTAGTCTCTATCACTGCCCCCGGCACTGGCGGCATCGGCAAGCGAAAGCTTTCTCAATCTGTCATTGACCTGGGCGGATATTCGCGAATCGGAAATCCCCATGACGTAAGGATAGTAGACCAGATAATTGAAATCCGGTTTGAACTTGCGTTCCTCCACTGCATAGGGAGGGCGAAGGGGAATGAGTGTATTTTGTCTCCACACCTGCCTGCCGTTCCGGTCATAATATGCGGTGCGCTGATCCACGTCGGCTCTGATCAGTCTTCCGCTGAAGGAGAGGGTACCCGCTCCCGGGACAACCGGCGGCTGAGCGGCACGGCTGCCGCTTCGGTCGATAAAATACGTCTCGTTCTCGTCGTAGACGGAAGCGAGTCCCTCGCTGTAGTTATTCACTCCGCGCAGCGGATGAGTGTTCAGTATCCGGCCGGTTACTGCGTCGGCGATGGTGTACACGACCCCCTTATACGCCTCTGCCGGGTTAATGGGGGTACCGAGCGCGACACGGTTCTCCCCAAGCTGCTGTATATATTCGTATTGAGGCTGAATAACAAACTTCCCGCTCTTGTCGATCAAGCCGTAGGCATTCTCATAGTTCTCCGCCATATTGACGACCGCCCTACCCTCGGAAAAAGGCATCGCTGACGTAAACTGGGGACTGATCACCGTATTTCCTTCTTCATCGATATATCCGTAACGGCCGTTCTCCTCCGCCTGGTAAGCCAACAAGCCGTCCCCGGGGTTGCCTACAAAAGGATAGGAGTAGGTGTGCAGAACCTCTCCGTTCTTTCCAATGAGCGCAAACTCGCCCGCGTGCAGCTTGACCAGCGCTTTGCCATCCTTGAAGTCATTTGCGTCCTCGTATTTTGAAGGGATCGCTTCCCTGCCGTTCCGGTCCAGATACCCGTATTTGAGACCCTGACCTTCCGTCTGCGTGTTGAACAACGCCCGGCCTTCATGCAGGGAATTCAGATAATCGTACCTGCGGCCCGTGAGCGGCTTCCCCTTCTCGTCCATCAGGAAATAGCCCCGGCTGTCGCTCGCGACGGCGCGCCCTTCTTCAAAAGGACCAATATAGCTGTACATGGGCTTAACGACTTCTTTGCCCGCTGTGTTGATTAATCCGCTGCCATCCTTTCGCTGGATGACGGCAAGACCGTTATCCTGAAATTCCTCGGCGTAGTCGTAGCGTGGTTCAATGACTGTTCGGCCATTGTCGCCGATGTAGCCCCACAGCTTCCCTTCCTTCAAATTGAAAGGCGCCGGATGGAGTGAAACAACGCGCAGACCAACATCGTCATTAGCGTCGCTTCCTTCAATTATGGACGTCTCCCCGGCGCGGACATCGATCCAGTACCAGCCGGGCTCGGACGGAACGACCGCATAGGCGCTCTCGGCATACCGCGTTTCCGGCTGGGGAATGCGGCCGTTCCACCCTGTCCCGTCCCATTTCCAGACTTCCGCCGATACTCCTCCGTTCTTCCCGGCCTTCAGTGATCCGCTCAAATCAATTTTCAACATGCACCGCTCCCCCTAATCATAAGGCGTTTGCCTATAGAATATGGGATAAACGCCCATTGTGTGAGGGATGGCGCAGAAAAGCCGCCCCCAAGGCGGCGATAAATTTCCGACGGTCCGGGAAGCGGCCTTAATTCTTGAAATTGGGCTATCGTATGATGAGCCGCCTGCTTATTTCTTCGCGGAGTATTTCCGCATATCGAAGGCAACCGCGGCCACGATGATAAGGCCTTTGATAATGAGCTGCCAGTAAGGACTGACGCCGATAAAAGTCAGACCGTAGTTGATCAGGGTGAAAATAACGACGCCGACCAATACGCCCGGCACCGTGCCGATGCCGCCTGTGGTGGATACACCGCCGACTACGCAGGCCGCAATGGCGTCAAGTTCGTACATGTTGCCGTAGTTGTTCGTCGCGCCGCCCGTTCTGGCGGCTTCCAGCACGCCGGCAAGACCGTACAGGGCTCCGGCGATGGCATAGAGATAGATCAGGTTCTTGGAAACGTTGATGCCGGATACTTTGGCCGCCTGCATATTGCCGCCGATGGCGTACATGTTCTTACCGAGCTTCGTTTTGTTGAAGACGACCCAGACAATGAGAGCGACAACGATGGCGATGATGACGATATATGGGATCGAATACTGCCCTTTGCCGATAAAGCCGGAGCCTATATTGGTGAAATCGGGGCGCAGGCCGCCGATCGGCTGGGATTGGTTCGGTTTCATATCAAAGTACAGCGAGTTGATGCCGTACACCATAACCATCGTGCCGAGCGTCGCGATAAACGGCGGGACATTGAGCTTGGAAACGATCAAGCCGTTGATCAGACCGCACAGCAGACCGGCCAGAATGGCGATGACAATCGGAATGATGATCCACAATTGCGGCAGATCCGGAAAGAACCGGCGTGAATAATCCGGGATTTGCAGCATCGAGGCGGAGATCACCGCCGTCAGGCCCACGACCCGCCCGGCCGACAAGTCCGTTCCAGCCGTGATGAGAATAAAGGCGACGCCCAGAGCGATAATGACCCGCGTGGACGATTGAATGAGAATGTCGCGGAGCGTATTGACCGACATGAAGCTCGGTTCGTATACGGCGATGCCGAGAATCAGGATAACGAGTACGAGATAGATGGCATTTTGAGTAATAAAGCTTTGCGCTTTTTTGGCGTTCATTGGATGTTCCTCCTCTAAAAAAATGGTCCTGAATCAGTGCTGGGCAGCCAGACGCATCACTTCAGTTTCCGTCGCGGAGGCGCCGTCCAGGATGCCGGTCAGCCTTCCCTCCGACATCACCATGACACGGTCCGACATTCCAAGCAGCTCGGGCATTTCGGAGGAAATCATTATGATGCTCTTTCCCTGCTTCGCCAGATCAGCGATGATGGTATAAATTTCGAATTTGGCCCCAACGTCGATGCCGCGCGTCGGTTCGTCCAGCAGCAAAATTTCCGGCTCTGTGAGCAGCCATCTCGCCAGCAGCACCTTCTGCTGATTGCCTCCCGACAGATTCATAATCTGCGTCTTCGTGGTCGGCGTCTTGGTGCGGAGCTTTTCGATCATCTTGTCGACTTCCGTTTTTTTCTTCTTTCCGTTCAGCAGAAAGTACAGTTTCTTATAGCGCTCCAGGTTTGCGATGGCCCCGTTCTCATGGACGGACAGCACCGGAAAAATACCGGTAACGCGCCGCTCCTCCGTAAGCAGGGCGAGACCGTATTTCTTCGCATCCTGCGGCGAACCGATCTTGACCGGCCGGCCTCCGATGGAGATCGTTCCCGACTTCAGCGCCCGCAGGCCAAACAGCGCTTCGATCACCTCCGTCCGCTGGGCTCCCACCAGACCGCCGACGCCGAGAATTTCGCCTCTCCTCAGCTCGAAGGAAACATCCTTGAACGACCTCGGGTCGGCGGAAGTCAGTCCTTCGACCTTCAGAAACACCTCCCCCGGCACATTGAAGCGCTCGGGAAAACGGTTGGTCAAATCGCGCCCGACCATCCGGGAGATAATCAGATCGGTCGTCATTTCCACCGCCGGCCAGGTGCCGATTTTTTTGCCGTCCCGCATGATCGTAACCTCGTCGGAGATTTCCAGAATCTCTTCCATTTTGTGCGATATATAAATAATGGCAACGCCTCTTTGTCTAAGATCCCGGATAATCCGGAACAGATGCTTCACTTCCACGCTGGTCAGGGATGAGGTCGGTTCGTCCATGACAATGACGCGGGAGTTGAAAGAGACGGCTTTCGCGATTTCGATGGATTGGATTTTCGATACGGACAGCTTGCCTACAAGGGTTTCCGGGTGCAGATCAATGTCCAAATCCTTAAACAGCTTTTCTGTATCCGCATACATTTTTTTGTGGTCGATAAATTGAAGCGGTCCGATTCCTTTGGTCGGAAACCGCCCCAGCCATATATTTTCCATAACGCTGCGATGCGGCACCGGATGCAGCTCCTGGTGAATCATCGAAATACCGTTGTTAAGCGCATCATTAGAATTCTGGATAACCGTCTTCTGACCGTCCAGATAAATTTCGCCGCCATCCGGCGAGTAAATGCCGAACAGGCATTTCATGAGTGTGGATTTGCCGGCCCCGTTCTCGCCCATCAGGGCATGAACACTGCCCGGTCTGACCTTCAGGGTCACACCGTCCAGCGCCTTGACGCCCGGAAATTCCTTGGTGATATTGTTCATCTCCAGCACAAATTCGCTTTGAGCCATCGTCTTACGCCCCCTACGCTTTTTTTCTTATCCAAGAGAGGCACAGCGGTTCCATCCTTGTCTCCTGCCATAATAGGAATACCGGAGAGCGGCGGACCGCTCCCCGTTCGTGCAATCTGCTTATGCCCAAGCCGTAAAAAAGCTTACTTTACTTCGGATGCGTTGTCTTTCGTAATCTTTTTGTAGGAGATCCATACGTACTGGTTGTCGGAAATGTCAAAGCCCACATTGTCCTTCGTCGGCGCTTCGCCATTAGCAAGCAGAGCGGCCAGCGTGATCGCTGCCTTGCCCTGGCTCTTCGCATCGTTAAGCACGGTTCCGAGCATCGTTCCCTCTTCCAGCGCCTGCACGGCCGGAGCGGTAGCGTCAACGCCTACAACCGGCATGTATTTGTCGCCCGAGAAGTAACCTGCGGCTTTCAACGCTTCGATCGCGCCGAGCGCCATATCGTCGTTGTTCGCCAGAACGGCTTCAATCTTGTCGCCATGCGAGCCGAGGAACGCGGCCATTTTCTCCTGACCTTTTACGCGATCCCACATCGCGGTGTCTTCCGCCAGCTTCTCCACCTTGATGCCGGCGTCTTCAATAGCTTGAATGGAGTACTTCGTGCGCAGCTCGGCGTCCTGGTGTCCCGGCTCGCCTTTGAGCATCACATACTGCAGCACGCCGTCCTTGTTCTTGTCGGCTTCGGGATGAGCCTTCCAGTAGTCAACGATAAGCTGGCCTTCCAGTGTGCCGGATTCCTCCGCTTTGGCGCCTACATAGTAGACCTTGTCCCACTTCTTCATATCTTCCGGGAGCGGCTCACGGTTCAGGAACACCACCGGAGTGTTGGCCGCTTTCGCTTTATCGATAATGACGCCCGCCGCCGTCCGGTCAACCGGGTTGATCAGCATGCCGTTGTATTTCTTGGTGAGGAACAAATCCACCTTATCATTTTGTGTAGGCTGGGAGTTCTGGCTGTCCACGATGTCCACCTCGGCGATGCCTTTGGCGGATTCCTCGATCGCGTTACGGACCCCTGTCATGAAGGTATCGTCGAATTTATAAATCGCTACGCCGACTTTGGGCGTTTTGCCGGAGCCGCCGCTGTTAGCGGAATTGCCGGAACCAGTTGCCGCCGCGCCGCCGGAGTTGGACGAATTGTTATTGCCGCCGCAGCCAGCCAGAGCAGCACCGAGTAATGCGCTTGCAAGTAAGACGGAAGTAATTTTTTTCATGAGAAATTTGACCTCCTGGTATTTTGTCTTTTTGCTCTTTGGCCCCTCGCTCCCGGGCACATGTTTATTATGCAGGAAATGTAAGCGTTTGCGAATATAAAATACTCCTCAGATTTAGCAAAATTCTCATATCGAATTTCTAAGCTTGTCCTCCATGGGTAGACAAAAACCCGCTTTTCTCGCGAAAATTGTGCGGGTGGAGGGGACTTACACGCAATAAAAGGTTTGGGCCGACTTTGGCGTCTGCCCAAACCTTTTCTCCCCATAACCGCTGCCTTAGTTATCCTGCGGCCCTTTCCACCATCATTCCGCCTGCTCGCGATCAAGAAACGCCCGGTTCTTCCGCTTGTTCTCGAAAGCAATCAGCTTGCCGAGCGCATCCTCGACCGTTCCCCTGCTGGAATACACCGAAATTCCGATCTGCTTCAGCCTCTGCTGCGCTCCCGGCCCGATCTGAAGCACCAGCACCTTGCTACAGTCCTTTAACATATCGACTGTCCGGCTGAGCTCATCGGTATGATGCTCCCCTTCCTCCCTTGTCGTAACGTTGTCACGGACTTCCAGCAGCTCCCATTGCCCTTCATCGCTGACTTCATAAATATAGAACCGCTCGCTTCTTCCGAAATGCTGATCGACAAGCTCTCCGTCGCTGCTCCCTACCGCCAGTTTGTAAGACATTCTGCAATCTCCCTTCTCATTCGCCGCCTGCAAGCCTTCCATATGAAACTCCACACGGCATACGGCCGCCTTGACGCGGCGCTGCGTAGCGAAATTCTAGCATGAAAGCTGCAAATCTATCAATGAAAATAGATGCAAGGGAAGAAAATCCGGCGGTGAAAGCAAGGAAGATTTCATCAATACAACAAAAGAATACAACAAAAGTAATCCTGTTCTTAATTAACCCTGACCGCTCTGCTGGCCAGAATCTCGCGGCCGTAGCGGTCGGCTGCAAGAATGGCTTCCTTCATAAGCGGAACGCTCACTTCAAACGCCAGCCTCTCCCGGGCTTCGGGAGCAATAACCACGCCCTCAGCGATGTTGGCCGCCTGGACGGAAATGTCGCCGCCAATACCGAGCTGCTCCAGAGTGACGGGAAGCGTAAGCTCGCACAGAAATGAAACCAATTCGTTGATTTCCTGTAAAGTCTTGCCCGCAAGTACAAACTGGACGATTAAGCCGAAGATAACCTTTTCTCCATGAAGGCTGCCGTGGGTAGCGGGAAGAAAGGTCAGACTGTTATGAATCGAATGGGCCAACGCCACCCGCGGATTTTCTTGCGTAATGCTGCCCGCAAGACCGGCCAGTGCAATGACGGCATCCACGGTCTCGGCAAATGCCGGTGTAATGGCGCCGCTGCCCGCCGCCTGAGAGGCCTCCACCGCCTGTTCATCAAGAAGATCGAGCGCAAGCCGCGATACGCTTAAGCCGATGCTGAGTGACAGATCGGGCCGTCCGGTGGCATTGGGCTCCGCTTCATGCCATTTGACGATCGTATCGGCGATGCCTGCCTTCAGGTAACGGGCGGGGGCGGAAGCGAGAACGGCCGTATCCGCCAGAACAAGCAGCGGGGATTCCTGAAGCGGACGCGGAAACGCATATCTTCCTTCTTCATCGTAAATAATCGTCAATGCGGACCAGGCTGCGCAGGTGGCGGCAATCGTCGGAACGCTAATGACGGGAACACCGCCGTCCTCGGCGGCCGCCTTCGCCAAATCGAGCACCCGGCCGCCGCCGATGCCGAGAACGCAATCGGCACCGGTCTCGCGTACGAGACGGGCGCAGCGGGCGATTGCTGCGGCGGTACATTCACCCTCAAACGTATGCACGTGATAATGTACGCCCGCGTCGTCAAGGCTTGGCAGCAAGTGCTTGCCTGTCAGCGCAAGCGCTGTATTTCCGCCGATAATGAGAGCGTTTTGGCCAATTTCGGCGATCAGGGGACCTGCCGAATCGAGAATGTTCTTCTCGCGAATGTAGGTCTTCGGGGCTTTTAATGTAATCATAACCCGCTCCTCCTCAGATTTTGCCAACAAAAAAGCCAGCCGCGCGGGTTTCCCCTTGGATGAATATCGGCTTGGCTTCCTGTTGATCCGTCAACTAATTTGGCTGTCTCTGAAATAACGGTAATAACGGCCGCATTCGGCCAGCAGCTCCTGGATTCCGCCTTTGCGCGTGATCGCCATAATATCGGCGTGCCGGAGTTTCTCCTGCGGATACTCGCCGATTCCCGAGCACAGAAGAATGCGGCAGTCGCGAAGAAGATGTATAGTGTCTTCAAGAATAGCGCCTTTGTCCGCCCCTTCGCCGCAGTCGGCCGTGCCGTTGCAGTACGCCTGGATTTTGCGGATGCCCAGCAGCTTGCTCTCCCGGCCATGAACTTCATAGATCAGAAATTCTTTGGCATGGCCGAAATGCATGTTTACCTTACCGCCTCCGCGAGTGGCCACAGCGATTCGTATGCCCGTCTCCGCATCTCCGTTATTTGCAAAGCGTCTCCGGTGCCTGCTTTCCAATTCGTCATCCAGCTCCTTGAGCAGCTGCTCCCTCTCACCCAAAGAGTAGACCGGCAGGGTCTCGCTATTTCCGGTATCGTACAGGTCCTGTCCCCTGTCCTCACCCAGCAATCCGACCGCATCGGCCCGGCACTGCCGGCAATGCCTCATAACCGGTATAATCGCAGCCGATTCCTCCTGCACCTTGACGGTTAACTCCGGATCGGGCGCCTGTCTGCCTTCCCTCTCATAGCGGCTCCCCGGAGAAATGATAAGCGGCATAATGTTATGCGAGAATGCCCCCAAATCCCGGACCGCGCGCGACACTTCGGCAAGATGGCCGTCGTTCACCCCTGGAATTAACACAGAATTCACCTTGACCCGAATGCCTCTGGCGGCAATCTCCCGGATTCCGGCAAGTTGTCTTTCAATCAGGATGGCTGCGGCTTCCTGCTCCCGGTAAGCTTTCCCTTTGTAAAAGATGGCCTGGTAAACCTGGCTTCCGATCGCGGGATTGATTGTGTTCATCGTAACCGTAACATGGTTGATCCGGTAACGCTCGATCTCGTCCGCGTAATCCGCCAGCATCAGGCCGTTCGTGCTCAGGCACAGCTGCAGATCGGGCATTCCTTCCGCCAGCAAGGCGAATGTATCGAACGTCTCCTGCGGATTGGCCAGCGGATCGCCCGGTCCGGCGATGCCCACTACCGTCAATCTGGGAAGCACCGCGACAGTCCGCTGAACCTTGCGGTAAGCCTCCTCCGGTGTAAGCACGCGGCTGACGACGCCGGGTCTGCTCTCGCTGACACAGTCGTACTTAATATTGCAGTATTTGCAGCTGATATTGCATTTGGGAGCCACGGCCACATGCATTCTGGCAAAATATTCATGCGCCAATTCATCGTAACAAGGATGCCTGGTGCTCTGCTGCAAAACATTCACCCTCTTTCATCGCTTAGAAATTGGCTGATCTCAAAAAAAGCATGCGCTTTTCCATGGCAACCAAGAAGAAACGGCTTCGCCGTCCTTTTAGGGACGGTACCGTTTCTCGTTGAAATATAAGACAAATGAATAAGCGCTCAGCTTATACATTCTTATATTTCAAAAAAGGCCAAGCTCCATCACCAAAGTGACAGGGCTTAGCCTCCAGTTTACCAGTGAGCTCAACCATAATATCAAGTAATTACATCGGAATTGTTTATATATAGATCATAATACTTGTTAATCCTGTTTGTCAACAAAATTTGCCAATTGTGGTCTCGGGGATACAATTACCGTACGAAAGGAAACAGCAGCTTTTGGTTCTCCGGCCACAGCATATTGTCCAGATCGATCAGCTTTGTCCCCGTATCAACCCGCTCCGGTACCTGGATTCCCTGAAGGATTTCCACGGCGTTCTTGACTGCCAGATAGCCGTTGCTGAAAGGGTTCTGGATCACGGCAGCCTGCACGATCCCTTCCTGAATCTGCTCCATCATGGCAGGGGAGCTGTCAAAAGCGACCATCTTAATGCGGCGGAGACCGCGCTCCTGAAGCACAGCCGCCGCTCCCTGCGACGCCGTCTCGTTTAACGCCGCGATGCCGCGCAGATTCGGATGCTTATTGAGCATCTGTCTTGTAAGCTCTTTGGCTTCCGCCATAACGGAAGGCGTATAGGAAATGTCCACCACATGCACGGACGGATAGCGGGCGACGTAATTCAGAAAGCCTCTTTCCCTTTCGTCAGCGTCCCGTGCTCCGTAATCGAAATCGCTCTCCGGGCCGCTCTCCCGCTGATCCGAAGTATTCGTAAAGTTCAGAATGCCGATTTCGCCGGAGCCGTTCAGGAGCTGAACAAGCCGCTCGGCGGATTTCTGACCCGCTTTGTAGCCGTTCGAGCCGATGTAGGTCGTCACCCTGGCCGATCCGACCTCGGCGTCGACGGAAATGACCGGAATCCGGTTAAAGGCTGCCTTGTCGACAACCTGGGCCAGCCCCATATAGCTGCTCGCCGCCAGAATAATCACGTCCGCCCGCTCCTTGATGGAATCTTCGACCATGGCGATCTGCCGCTTCACATCGCTCTCCGTATCCGGAGCCTTGAATGTCAGCTTCACGTTGAATTCCCGGGCGGCGGCCTCTGCCCCCATTTTTACCGTGTTCCAGTAATCGCCTCTGTTCATTTTCACGATCATATGGATATTGCGGGTCTTTCCGACATCAAGATGCGGCGGGGACGAGCCGAGGCAGGAAGACAGCACAGCTCCCATAATGATAACGAGAAGCAGAGTGAGCCCAATCCGTATACGTTTCATTGGGATTTCGCCTCCTCCATCGCTGTTTCGCCGTCTTCACCCGCATCCCGAGCCGGAAAAGTAATCGTAACCGTAGTGCCTTCCTCAATCTCGCTCTCGAAGGACAGGCCGTATTCCCGGCCATAGTACAAGCGGATTCGCTCATGCACGTTGCGCACGCCGACGCCGGACCCGCCCCTGCTTTTTGCGCCGCCCTTTAAAATATTTTTCAGCATGTCCCCGCTCATTCCAAGCCCGTTGTCCCTGACCGTAATTACGACCAGACCGCTTCGCAGCCCCGCGGAGATTTCAATCAGCCCCTCGTCAGGCATCATTTCAATCCCGTGATACAGCGCATTCTCGACAATCGGCTGAAGAATCAGCTTGACCGTGGAACAATTCAGCACCTCCGGCTGCGCCTTGATCTCGTAGCGGAATTTATTTCTGAACCGGAAGCTTTGGATGACGAGATAATGACGGATATGATCTAGCTCCTCCCGGAGCGTAATAATATTCTTGCCCTTGCTCAGACTGATGCGGAAAAACCGGGAGAGCGACTGGATCATCGTCACCACCTCCTCATTCTTGCCGCGTTCGGCCAGCCGGATGACGGAATTGAGCGTATTGTACAAAAAATGCGGATTGATCTGGGATTGCAGCACTTCCAGCTCACCCTTGCGTTTCGTTTCCTGCTCGTAAATAATCTGGTCCATCAGCTTGCGGATGCGCTGGAGCATCAGATTGAACCGTTTGGACAACTGCTCCACCTCGTAAGGGCCGCGGACGTAGATCGAGGTATTCAAATCCCCCTCCACCACCTGCTGAACGGTACGCTCCAGCTTGGAGATCGGGCGGGCAATTCTGGCGGACAGCAGCACGGATACGACGATGACGCACAGGATAGACAGCGGGAGAAACAGCATCATGAATTGATTGAGATCCCGTTTGGTCGTCACAATCTCGTCGTAATAGGCGACGCCGACGATTTTCCAGCCCGTCTGATCCACCGTGCGAACAGTGATGAACCGCTTCTCTCCCGTCGATTCGTCCAGATAGCTGCGATAGGCGTACTCAAGCACCGGCTCCACATTCTCATATTTCAGTCCGGCATAAATCAGCTGCTGCTGCGGATGGTACACAATATTTCCGAGGGAATCCAGAATATAGGCATACCCTCTTTTTCCTAGCTTGACCTGTTTGCTCAGCTCGTCGATGGTGCGGAAATTGAAGTCGACAAGCAGTATTCCTTTTTTTCTTGTACCGT
Organism: Paenibacillus apii; assembly: GCF_011043685.1. Taxonomy (NCBI): domain Bacteria; kingdom Bacillati; phylum Bacillota; class Bacilli; order Caryophanales; family Paenibacillaceae; genus Paenibacillus; species Paenibacillus apii. The sequence goes on from NZ_JAAKGU010000001.1 coordinate 630,854, forward strand.
GGTCTGTGTAAGCGATCATTTTGCTCATGGATACCACCCAGGTGTAACGCTGCTTGAATAAGTTCTGGACATGCGGCTGGGAAAAAGAAATCTCTCCCGTCTTCCCGGGTGCGGTAAACCAGCTTTGTTCTCCCATTCGGGTGTTGCGCCTCATCGGGGCGAACGGAACGTCCAGCACCAGACGGCCTTCAGGCGTGAAGACAGCGAAGGACACCAGATCCTCCCGGGATTCGAGCAGTGTAGACAGGCTCTCTTGCAGCATCGGTGAATCAATAGCCGCATTCTGCCCGATCTGCCGCTCCGCTTTCATATAAATATTACGCATGCCGTTCACATACAGCCCGAGATTGTAATTGACCTGCTCGATAATCTGCTGCATATTCAGGCTCGCATTCTCCTCCGCCGTCTTCGCGAACCTGTTGTACAGCGCAAAGCTCACGATAACCGTCACGAGTACGGCAATCGAGGTCAGAGTTACCGTCAGGATCACCTGAATGCTGAGCAGCTTGGAGGTAAATGTGCCCCCGGGGCGTCCGCGCCGCTGCGGATGATGCGGAAAGAGACGGGTCCGCTCTTTGGGCATGGATTACCCTCCTCTGGCGCCGTTCTTGTACTCTTTGGGCGACTGGCCGTATTTCTTCCGGAAGCAGAAGCTGAAATAGTTCGGGTCGGTAAAGCCGATTTTGTCCGCGATTTCAAAAGCTTTAAGCTCCGTCGTGCGCAGCAGCTCCTTGGCCGCCTCCAGCCGGATTTGCAGCAGATAGCTCACGAACGTCAATTTGGTTTCTTTTTTGAAAATACTGCTGAAATACCCGGTGCTGATATGCAAATGCTGGCATACCTTTCCAATTGAAATATCGGAATCATCATAATGGCTCTTGATAAAATGTTTCGCCTGCTCGACCAACTGTTTGTAGCTGGACTGCCGCTCCAGGGCGATATGGTTCATCAGCCGGGTGCAAATATCGATAATCCACTGCTTCGCATCCTCCATATTGTTGAATTTGTTCATGTCCGGTAAGGACGCAATACCCGGCCCGAACAGCTCGTTCTTCTCGCTTCCGGACTCTTTGGCTACCCGCAATATGGAAGTGAGTATCTCCAGCAGAAAAATACGGTATTCACTCGCGGTCACCTGACTGCCGTCAAGCGTTCCGAACAATTCATTGATGATTTCTGTAAGCTCCTGCACGGTACCCAACTTGACAGTACGGATCAGCGACTGCTCGGTCAATTCGTCATAGACAGGCAAGCGGCTGGTACGCGACTCAACGTCCTCAATCCAGATCACCCGGTTGTTGCCAAGGATGAGCCGGTAGTCCAGCGCCTGAAGCGCGTCCGCGAACGAGCGGAACAGCAGCTCCGGCGTCCGGCATACCGTTCCCGCGCCGATGGTGACGGTCAGCTTCAGGAAGCGCTGCACGTTCTGGCGGATTTCCTCCAGCACCTCAAGCGTCCTGCCAGTCATTTCGCTCTCATCCTTTCCCGCGAGGGAAGACAGCATCACGAGATCGTCGCGGTGGATGAACACTCGGCCATAGCCGTGCTTCAAGCAAATTTCTTCGGCGATGTTGAGCACGGCGAACAGCTGCAGGTTGCGGTCGCCGGTATCGCGCAGGGAGACCGGATGATCGGCTTCCGCCGAACCCGGGCCGCGAATATAGTCCAGACTAATTACAGAGGATTGGAACCAGTCTCCGGAGAGCGGGATGCCGTATTCCCTGCTCTTTGCCGCAATCTCTTCCGGCCGAAGCCTGCGGGACACGAGCGAGGAGAGAAACTGCTCACGGAGAATGGGCAGGCTTTTGCGGTAATGCTCGCTGAGCACATGGATGTTTTCCTTTTCGGCAATCTCCGATTCTATCACAGCCTTAACCTTCAGCAGCACCTCGATCAATTCCCGGGAAGAGAATGGTTTCAAAATATATTCGTCAATTTGCAGCTTGATGGCACGCTGCGCGTACTCGAATTCATCATAGCCCGTCAAAATGATAACTTTCGTACCCGGGTGGCGGCTGCGAATATATTCCGCCAGCTGCAGTCCGTTCATAAACGGCATTTGAATATCCGTGACGACGACGTCAGGCAGCAGCCGGTCGACAAGCTCCGCCGCTTCTTTGCCGTTCTCCGCCTGCTCCACGACTTCAAAGCCGTAGCGTTCCCAGTCGATCTGCCCGATAATCCCCTCCCGGACATCCTCTTCATCTTCCGCCAAAATCAGTTTATACAAAGCACTGATCCTCCCCACAATACGTAAAGTATGCGCTTTCATAATAATTGTAAGGCTGACGCGCCCATAATTCAAATCGCAAACCGTGAAGAAACAGGCCAAAATGGCATGATGGTGTTTCAATCCGCCCTCAGACGTTTAATAAAAATATTGTGTCTGCCTGCAAAAAAAAGCCACCCCTGCACGTTGCGGGATGGAGATAGATGCCAGAGTAACGTTAAGTTAATACTAAACGATTTATAACAGCGATTTGCAAAAACGGTAACCGTTCTGGTCGAATCCGAGATGGCGGTAGAAAGCGTGCGCCGGGGCGCGTTCCACCCGGTTGCCGCTGCACAGGTAGATTTGCTTGCATTTCTTGCTGCGGGCCCATTCTTCCCCGGCTGCCATCAGCCGTCTTCCGAGGCCGGTTCCTCTGAGTGATTCCTCGACGATAATTGCGGTAATCTCGGCGACAGAGTCCTGGTTCTTGCAGTAAGAGATAACCTGACGGAGTTCAATCATTCCGGCAGTCTGCCCGTCCACTTCCGCGACAAGCGTGCAGCAGTCCGGATCGTTCTGCACGACTTCCAGTCTCTCTTTCATTACGTTGAGGGTTGTCGGATAGCCGAATCCTCTAAGCAGTGCCGTAATTGTATCCAGATCGTCCATACCGATGCTTCGAATCTGCAGTACTGGTGCCTGAGTACTACTGTTCATCCTCGTATACCTCCACTTTTAGCAGGGATGCCGCTTCTTTCGCAGCCGCCCGCGCTTTCTCCACATTATCGGCCGCGCTCAGCGCAACGGCCATCCGCCGTCCCGGGCGGACTTCCGGTTTGCCGAATACACGGACCTGCGTACGGGGAAGCCGCAGCGCTTCATTCAGTCCGGTAATGGCATAAGCAAATCCGGCAGCATCTTTCCCGGCCTTGAGCGTCGCCGACGCTCCCGGTGACAGCAATTCCACCGGCCCTAGCGGGAAACCGAGAATCGCTCTGACATGCAGAGCAAACTCCGACAAATCCTGAGTAACCATCGTCACCATTCCGGTGTCATGCGGTCTTGGACTTACTTCACTGAACAGGACGCCCTCGCGCGTCAGGAACAGCTCCACGCCAAAAATACCGTATCCGCCAAGCTCGTCCGTCACCCTGCGCGCAATTTCCTGCGCCTGGATCAGCTGTTCTTCCGTCATTTCATGCGGCTGCCACGATTCCACGTAGTCCCCGTCCTTCTGGATATGCCCGATCGGCGGGCAGAACACCGTACCGGAGGAAGAGCGAACGGTCAGCAGCGTAATCTCGCTCTCGAACACAACGAAAGACTCCACAATGACCCGCGTTCCTTTGGCTCTGGCGCCCTCAAGGGCCGTGTTCCAGCAGCTCTCTGCATCCTCGGGCTTCCGGCAGACGCTCTGGCCTTTGCCCGAGGAGCTCATAATCGGCTTGATCACGCACGGCGTTCCAAGCTCCGACACCGCCTGCTTCAGCTCTTCCAGACTGTCCGCGAACCGGTAATCGGCCGTAGGAAAGCCAAGCTTCTCAGCGGCGAGACGGCGAATGCCTTCCCGGTCCATGGTCAGCCTCGTTGCGCGCGCCGTCGGAACGACGCAAAATCCTTCTTCTTCCAATTCCAAAAGAGCATCGGTCGCAATGGCTTCAATCTCCGGAACAATGACATCGGGCTTCTCGGTACGGATCAGCTCCTTGAGCGCTTCTCCATCCAGCATATCCAGCACATAGGAGCGGTGAGCAACCGCCATCGCAGGAGCGCCTTCGTAACGGTCAACGGCTACCGTCTCCACGCCCAATCGCTGGGCTTCAATGATCACTTCCTTACCCAATTCTCCGCTGCCGAGCAGCAGCAGCTTGCGGCTGTAAGCAGAATAGGGAGATCCCCACATGTCGGTATTCAACCTCTTTCGGCAAAACCCGCCGGCCCTGCATCTTTTCATGCAAAATACGGCAGTTTCTTTTCAAATTTTCAGGCTACTTTATTTTCTTCCAAGACGCGGCAGATTGCAAGTGTTCTACGACAATTTCCTTCAAATTTCACACTTCCAACTTCATCCTACTGTCAAAAGCGATTTCCAGCTCGCGCAGTCCGCGGGCGAGAGTGCTCCAGCGTTCCGCCGAATCACCCCCTTTCAGCAGCGCGGACATGGCCAGCTCCTGCTCTTCCAGTCTTTCTCTCAGCGCTCCGGCCGCCCTGGCAAGCGCCTGCGCCGCAAGTGTTTCATAGTGATCCAGCAGCAGCGCCTCCCGCCCAGAAGAGGCTTCGGCCAACACTTCCTTCAGCAGCGGTTCGGCCGCGCTTCGCAAAGCGTCCCGGCCGCCGCCTTCAAAGAAATGCTTGGGCGACTTGAATAGTCCCCACCATCTCCCCCAATCCGCAGGCGGCAGTTCGCCTTCAAGACTTGCCGGGGCCGGCCAGGCCTCCTCCTCTTCCGGAACGGAGAACAGTGGTTCCACCGGCAGTCCAACCTCCGAGGCCGCGTTCTCCGATGCCTCGCTGACCAGTCTCCGGCCTGCAGCGGCGAGCCGCAGCGTTGTCGCCCACAGCTCCGCCTCCAGTTCACGGCCCGCGGTCCGCCACCATTCCCGGCCGCAGGCGGCGAATATCTCCTTCAGCGGCCCCGCTCCTTCCCGCAGGAGCGAGGGATGGAACGATTCCTGAAACATCCGGCCGAGCGCGAATCCGATCCGCTGCCGGACATGAAACAACAGCTCCGAGCCTTCTCGGCGAAGGTCGCGCAGAGGACGCTCCTCGGCGGCCAGCCGCGCAAGCCGTTCGGCCGCCGCGCGGCGCCGAGCTTCCATCCGGCGGCTCTCGGCTTCCCGCTCCGACTCCGCCTTCAGCGCCATGTCCCGCCATTCCTCCGCGTGGCTGCGGGACGATGACAGACTGTCCAAGGCCGCCTTCAGCGCCAGGTCGGGCAGCTCCTCGCCGGCGAACCGCCATAGCGCCGTCTCAAAGGCGCCGAACCGCGAGGCTTCATAAGACGCGCCGCCCCTTTTCCCCTCCAGCGCCTGCAGGCTGGAGAGCGCGTAAATGTGCGGGTTCGCAAGCCCCGCGGAGCGCAGGTTCAAGGCGACATGCTTCTTGACCTCCGCCAGCTCCTCCTCATCCGCCGCGAGATCGGACGCGTTGACGATAAAGAACATTTTGTCCAGCGGGAAGCTCTCCCTTATCCGGCCTAACTGCGATAGCAGCCGCCGGTCGGCCTTGGAGAACGCGTGATTGTAATAGGTGATAAAACAGATCGCGTCGGCTTCCTTCATATAGCCGAAGGTGACGCCCGTATGCCGGGCATGCAGCGAATCCGCCCCCGGCGTATCGACCAGCACGACGCCGCTCGCCGTCAGCGGGCAGGCATAGTGCAGGTCGATGCTCCGCACGAAGCAGGCCCGGCTCTCTTCGGCGACGAGACCCTGGTACTCGTCAAGCTCCACCGTACGGGTCGTTCCTAGAAGCGGCGCGGCCTCCTTCCATCCCCTTGCCGCCGCCTTCAGGAAACCGGCGTGCGGCAGAACCGAAGGGTGCAGCCCCCCTGCAGGCAGCGCCGAAACCGTATCCGTCCAAGCTTCAGGCTTCGGCTCTCCGAGCTGAAGCACGCCAAAGGAATGGCGGATATCATCCCATATTTCCTCCCGGCTCTTCATCGCAACCGCCGCCGTTCCATGCCGGAACGGTCCTTCTGGCGCTAGGATGCGGTTGACCGCGGCCGTGGCGGGGTGGGGAGACACGGGCAGCACCTCTTCGCCGAGCAGGGCGTTGGCGAAGGAGGATTTGCCGGCGCTGAACGCTCCCAGCAGCGCCAGCGTGAACCGGCCGCCGGCGAGGTCCGCCGCCCGCGCCGCCAGGCTGCGCGACGCCGAAGCCATCGCCGGCTCGCCGCGCAGCAGCGAAGCCGCGCGGTCCAGCAGCCGCGCGGCTTCGCCCAGCCGGCGGCGTCCCTCCGCCGGCGCGGGTCCGGCCGCGGCGCTCGGCGCGGCCGGTCCTGTGTCCGCCAGGCGAAGCGGCGGACGCTCCTGCGGGGCGGCCCCGGCATGGGCCGCCCGGGGAAGGGCGCTCACCTCCGGCAGCAGGCCGGGGGTGAGCGCGCGGCGCGGCGGCAGCAGCGCCGCGAGTTCGGCCGCGCGGGCGTCGTACGCGCGGGCGAGCGCCGCCAGCGCGGCGGCGGCCTGCGCCTGCCGGGCGCGGGCGGCGCGGCGGCGCGCAAGCTCCGCGCGGCGCGCCTCAAGGAGCGGCGGCAGCTTCGCCAGCAGGCCGTCTGCGGCGCCGAGGGCGGCGCGGCGGTAGCCGCTGCGGATGTCCGCCGCCAGGCCGCGGCAGAGCTGAAGCAGCGCCTCGCCCTCTACGGCCGCGCCCGGCTTCACCGCCTCCGCCAGCCACTGCGCGTGGGCTTGCGGAAAGCCGCTCTTCAGCGCCAGCTCATCCGCCTCGGTCCACAGCTCCAGTTCTTCGCCCCATGTGCGTATAAGTGACAGCACATGCCCTTCAAGCTGCGCCGATACCTGGCGCGCAAGCGTATCTGAGAGCAGCGCAAGCCGGCTCGCCCGCTCTCTTTCCCGCTTAGCCGCCGTGGTCAGCAGCCCGGTCCGGAAGCCGGGCCGCAAGCTGTCGGCGTAGCGGCTTACGGCCTCCCTGATATCGGCGGGCATCAGGTTAGCGTTGCCAAGAAGAGCGTCCAGGCTGCTTCGGAGCTGAAGCCGCGCCCGTTCAGGCAGCGTCTCAAGCTCTTTTTCCTCTGCTTCCATTTCGGCCAGCTCCCGTTCCAGCGCGGCTGGATCTTGGCCGCCAAGCTCTTCCAGCAGGGCTTCCCGCTCCTCCCGCTGACCCTCACGGCACGAGGCCAGATAAGCCTCCGCCGTATGCTCAACCGAGCGGGACAGGCTGTAGTCGAGAAGCGCTTCCCGCCGTTCCAGAAGCTCCGCAATCAGCCGGGGAAGGCTGTCCCAATGGCTGAGCGGATGCTCTTTATGCTTCAGCGAAGTAAACAGCAGACCGGCAAAATTCACGCCCCAATTCCGAAAAGCCTGTTCCGCCTGCTTCCGGTAGCTCTCCATCGGCAGTTCCTTTTCCCGGTGCTTGTCGATCTGATTAATAATCAGATACAGCGGCTTGCCCCAGTCGCTCAGCTGTTTGGCGAAAGCCAGATTATTCTCGGACTGCACATGGTTATAATCCATGATATAGAATACGATGTCGGCCAAGTGCAGGGCAGACCGGGTAGCGCTTTGGTGTCCCTCATCCGTCGAATCTACCCCGGGTGTATCCATCAGTACGCCATGCGGTTCAAGCAGCGGTACCTTGTCCCAGACCTCGATTGCAGTATAGTCGCCGCCGAGACGGCAGTAATCCCACAGCTGCTCCGCGGCAACTTCCATAGGTCCGCCTGAACCGCTTCGCGGGTTATCTTGGTAGATCAGGGCCCGGGGCCTGCCGTTACGTATCTTCACAATGTTTGCGCTTGTAGGCACCGGTCCTGAAGGGAGAATATCTTTGCCGCATAAAGCGTTGATCATACTAGATTTTCCTGCCGAAAAATGGCCGCAAAAAGCAATGGTCAATTCCCCATTCCGCTCTTTAGCCAGCAAATCCAGAAAAATATGCGCCCGTTCCTTGTCCCCCTGCCGCTCCATCCAGCCGGAAAGCTTTTGAATATATCGGGCCGCATCTGTCATTCCGCCGCTACGTACGATCTCCCGGTCCACACCCACGAATACCCACCTCTGCAGCCTTGGTATAGTCCATAACTTAGAATAATTCCATTTTATCACCGGATTGGCACAAATCAATGGTTTTGAAGTTGGATTAAGCATACACCTTTATTGCCTTGAGGGTATCACGCGTGACGTGGTTATGAGTACAAAAAAAAGAGCTCCCCGCTTGGGGAACTCCGTCTCTTCGCAGCTTAGGCGCTTTCGAGCACCGGCAGCAGAATTTCAAATACTTTACCATGCTGAAGGATCGTCAATCCGCGGGATTTATCCTTCATCACAACAACCTCGGGCTTTTGCGCCATGCGCTCCAGGTAATGCTCGGGCACGTCGCCGGAGTGGCTGATCGTAATGCCCTCTACTTCCTGTTCTTCATTCTCTTCCATCGAACTGTCCACTACACGGTCGAAAATATCCGAGAACAGCTCAAAATTGTCAGTGTATACGGAAATGCATTTCATTCCTATCCCATCCTCTTCTTCTCTCTGACTTTAACCGCCGCGCTTGCTATGATTTAGCTTGCCTGACTCGCGGCGTTTTCATACGTTTCTTGCCTTCCCGGCACACATCCAGAAGCGGGCATACCTGACATTGCGGATTCTGCGCTTTGCAGTGATATCTCCCGAAAAAAATCAGCCGGTGATGGGTCAGCGTCCATTCTTCCTTCGGCACGGCCTTCATCAGCTTCTTCTCGACTTCCAGCACGGAATCCTTCCAGCCTGCAAGCCCCAATCGTTTCGATACGCGCTCCACATGAGTGTCCACGGCAATCGCCGGCACGCCAAAGGCGTTGGATACCACCACATTTGCGGTCTTGCGGCCAACTCCGGGCAGCGTCACGAGCTGATCGTGGGCCCGGGGCACCTCTCCTCCGTACTGCTCGATCAGGATCGCGCACAAATTCTGAATATGCTTCGCCTTGTTGCGGTATAGCCCGATACGGCGTATGTCCTGCTCCAGTTCTTCCAGCGGAACGGATACGTAATCCAGCGGAGTTTTATACTTCCGGAACAAGTCGGCAGTGACCTTGTTCACCGTTGCATCCGTGCATTGGGCCGACAACAGCACCGCAATCGTCAGCTCAAATGCGTTACTGTGGTTCAACTCGCAGTCTGCATCCGGAAACATTTCGCCAATCGTATCCAAAATGTGACGTACGTCAGATATCTTCATGCTTCTACCTCACAAATCGGTATATCGGTCAGCAAGCTAAAAATGGCTGCGCCGGCTATCTAAGGAAAGTCCAACAAAGTAAGTATTATATCTGATGGTCATATACATTACAAGATTGTGTCTCCTTATTTTCAAAAAAAACGTCCTGACGCAGGAAGCCACGCGTCAAGACGGTATTTCTTGCGGAAAGCCGCCATTCCCTACTGCTTCGCAATTTCAACTACGAAATTGTTATTAAAATATACCGTAATTTTATCATTTTCTTTGAGAGATTGCACGGACAAAGTCGTGTCGCCTTGGTGAATGTATACGTTTGGCGCCAAGATAAACCGGTAATTCTCGTCGTCTATCGTATCCCTTTTAACAACAATACGGCCTGAGGCGGCATCATAGCTTGAGAAGCTGCGGCTTTGGACCGGGAGAACGCGGATAATGACGGTGCCGTCGGCATCCTTGCGAACCTCCGCTCTTTCGGATACCGAGAGGGAACCAAGAGCGCCGGAACCCGCGTTGTCGCGAATAATTTTAAAACCACCTCCAGCGCCGAACGTCAGAACCGCGCCGGAATAATCTTTGACGCTCAGTGACCCGGCTGCCGCATTAATCGCCGTAACCTGGCCTGTCGTCAGCTTGACGGACTGGATCGACAGCGGAGAGCTGCCAAGCGAGGAGACATTCACATAATCACCGGCTTTGAGATCGCCAAGCTTGATCGTCTGTCCCGTCTCATCAGTCAGCGGAAGCCCGAGCGTATAAATATCCAGATTACCGGCGGCCGCCTTGACGCCTAGTTTATTGTTCGCTGCGTCAACATACGCGAGCTGGAACTGCTGGGATGTCTTTACCTTGAGCGAAGTCAGCACGTCCTGGCTTGCCGACAGGAAGGCTGTGACGGCACTTCCCGCCGGTACGTCGTTAATGGTAAGGCCGGTCCGTCCGAATATCTCGATCACCGGCGGATAGGGCAGGCTCAAGGACCGGCCGTCTGCCGTTTTCAGCGCAAACATTTGAGTCGAGGTATTGACCGAAGCCAGCGTACCCTCGTATTTGCTTACAATTTCCAGAGAGAGCGCACGCTGTCCGAGGGCGCTGATATTCACCTTCCGGTTCTCTGTCAGCATCCCGGCCATGCTGCTCAGCGTCGGCACACTTCCGCTCGCGTTAGTCAGCTTCGTACTCGCGTCAAGCTGATAAACATGCGCCTGATTGTCGCTGCCCATGACCGTCAGCAGATTCGTCTTGGCGTTAAAGCTGGCGACAGACGCTCCGAACTGCTGCTCCATCCGGCGGTTGACTACGGTGATTTTGGTTACCTGATCGCTGCCGTTTAACGTCAGTTCCACGGTATCGCCGTAAACCGAATCGGCAATGAGGTCCGCTGCGGCAGGTTTGTCATAGCCCGGAATGACAATGGAGGCGCTTGGCGCCAGCAGCTGGACACCGCGTGTGCCGTCCGCCTTCTTGTAGACGACGGAGGCGTCGGTCAGCTCGGTCAGCATGCCCTGCACTGTCCGCTCAATCGCCTGCGTCACTTCGACAGAGGCGATCAAATTGTTCTTGATCGTGTAATTCACCGCTGAGCCCGCCTTCAGTTCGGATGGCGACAAGATAGCCTTTTGATAGCTGAACAGGGCGCTGTCGGACCATTTGAACGTTTCCTCCGCCCCGGAAGCGTTCTTGAAAGTTATCGTCTTGGCGGTAAGATCGATGCTCCCCAGCGTGCCGGATACCGTTTTATTGACGATTCCGGAAGTGACCTGAACTTTAAGAACCTTGTTCTGTCCGGTAAAGGTCTCGCGCGTGATCGTAATAAGGCTGTCCTCCGAGATCGAAGAAGCCGCAATGGCGCTCCCTCCCGCATCCACAAAGGCAGTCCCGCTGTCAAAGGCGTATTCCGGATAGCCGTCGGCATTTTTCAGCCATAATTTATTGGCACTTGGAGACAGTCTCGCGAACGTGCCTTGGATTGTCTCCACCTGCGGCTTTGGATCGGTCAATTCGACATAGGAAGCGGCTCCGTTCTTTCCGATGATCGTTACTTTCGTATAGGGCTTGATGTCATTCAGCGAAATCGCCGTGTCCGCTGTACTGGTGAAATAGGCGGTGCCGGAGCTGAGCGAATATACTGTGGAAGCCGCACCGCTGTAAAGAGCAATTTTGCCGTCCTTCACTTCGGTCACGATGCCGCTTGCCGTATTGTCATACACGACAGGCGACTGGGCCTCCGCCCGGCTGAAAAAGGTTGCAAGCTGCGCCCGCGTAACCTCGCCCTGCGGATTAAAAATATTGCCGCTTAGTCCGTTGGTTAATCCAAGATCAATAGCGGCGTTGATATATCCGCGTTTGTCCGCAGAAATTTTGGCATCGTCCGCAAAGCCCGAAGGCTCGCTCGCGACAGACTGCGCATCAGACGTCTTGCCGATGCCGCGAATGAGCAATTTGGCAATCCACTCGCGGGTAGCCTTGCGCGTCCCCCAGGACGTCTTCAGATTGTCCGCAGCCATTTCGGTCGCCTTATCCAGTACGTTCTGCTGAAATGCCAGCACGACATAGGGCTTGTAGTAATTGGACACATCAAAACCGGTCGGCAGCGCCGTAGCCACACTGCTGCCCGCCGCTTTATTCTCCAGTTTCATAAAACGAAGTGCCATTAGCACAGCTTCCTGCTGGGTAACGGGGTCGCCTGGACGGAACTTTCCGTTATTGCCCACAATGATTCCCTGAGCGGCCAGTTTGTAGATATGCTTCTCGGCCCAAAAGCCGGTCTTCACATCGGAGAAAGCTCCCGTGGCGGCAACGGACACCGGCGCAGCCAGCGATGCGGCAACGGCCGAAGCGCCGTCCGCGAATACCGCCCCTGCACCGCCGAAAACCATGGCCCCGGCAAGCAGAACAGATAGCGTCTTTTTCGTGTATTCCCTGCTGGTTGTATTGTGCTTGTTATTTCCCGACAATTTCAAGTGTTCCCCTCTCTGCATGTGGTTAAAGATTGCTATGATTAGCAAAATTCGACATCACGCCGTCCCATTCCTGCGTCAGGCTTACTGGCTGTTGTCTCTGGTCATGGGATGCAGCAGATCCGCGTGTCCCATCAAGCTCTCGACCTGCTCTCCATCCACTAGCAGTTCAATGCTCTGAACCTCCAGAAACTGGAACAGCGTCTTGGTCAGCGCGCTAAGCGCAAATGCTTCCCCGCCGGCCCCAAGCTGGGCTTCCGCCGGTTTATGAATGTCCATCACGATTTGCCCGTTCTCGAACTTCAGAGACTTCAGCTCGATTTTTCCCCAAAGAGAAATAAGATCGGCGTTATTGCTGTTTTGCAGCGCTTTGAAGGCTTCGGTATATTTTTCGATATCATTCTTGTATGCGATCGTCGCCTGTGCCGGCTTCAAATCCATCATTTGAGGATCGGTGTAATATACATCGATGCTCTTGCTCTGCTTCTCCTCCGGTGGTGTACTGCCGGGAGACGGCTCGGCTGTGGTATCCGTATTCCCCGTCGTCGGCTGGGACGAAGGATCGGGTACTGCGCTGCCCGAAGGCTGCGCCGAGGCTTCTGTGTTCCCCTCTGCTCCGCTTACTACCGCCGGAGTAACGATGCCGCCCTCATTTGCCGGCGCTGCCGCCGGCTTGCCGCCGCATGCTGCCAGCAATATGAGAAGGGCCGACGCCAAACCGATTAACCCCAATTTTTTATTGAACATTTCAACGCCTCCCAGTAAAAGTCTTCAGTTTGTCTAATGCGGGTAATATATAAGAAGAGCAGACCTTCACGCAAAGCATTCTCTATCCCTTTAAGGGCAGAAACCTGTCTTTGCGGCGCCGGTCTGCCGCAGGTTGTTAACTGATTCCCAGATATTCTTTGATTCCGCTGACGATTGCCTCGGCTACCCTGTATTGCAAATCTTCCGTAAACAGGGCGGCTTCGTCTTTCTTGTTGCTGAGATAGCCGACCTCTAGCAGAATCGCCGGCATTTTCGTTTCACGGATCACATGAAAGTTTCCGTACTGCACGCCCCGGTCGCTCAGACCGGTCGCCTGGACCAAATATTTGTGCATGACTTTGGCAAAAGCCTTGCTCTCGTCCCGTTTGTAATACGTCTCCGTTCCACTGGCAACCGAGGTGCTGCTGCTGTTGGCATGGACCGAAACGAACAAATCCGCGTTCAGGTTGTTGGCAATGGCCACCCGGTCCTTTAGCTCGAGGAAAGTATCGTCGCTGCGTGTCAGCACTACGTCGATGTCCGATTCTTTTTTCAGCAGCTCCTGCGCTTTCAGGACTACCGCCAGATTAAAGTTTTTCTCATACTTTCCGGTAATCCCGATCGCTCCTGAATCCTTGGCACCATGTCCGGCGTCCAGCACGATCAATTTTTTGCCGTCTCTGCCGGGTGGAACGGTCGTATCGTTCGTGGTGCCTGTGCTTCCGGCCGCCGCCACTCCTCCGGTTGCGTTCAAATCGACAATGGCCAGCTTTGACGCCGAATCCTCTGACGTGCTGTAACCGAAATCCTTGGAATAATTCAGCTCGATGACAAAACGCACCGTATAGGGATTGCTGCTGAACAACGCATAGCGGATTTCCTTAACGTCCGGGTATCCAGTCGCATCCAGCTTCCCCTGAAGGTTGGGGTCCAGAGCCTGGCCCGAGCCGAAGGTATCGGAGAATGTTGCATTCGGAATGTCCACGACAATCCGGTTCGGATTGTCCAGTACAGAAATCTTCGGCTTCGATGAGCCGGTCATCGCAATAATCAGCTGATTGCCGCTGAAGCTGACGCCGTTAACCATCGTGAGATTGCTTGAGGAATCAGGAGGAGTTGTTACGCTGCCTGTCCCGTTTCCGGAGGAATCGCTTCCTGCGGATGAGCCGCCACTAACTGAAGCGGGCGGTGTCGTAATCGTTACTGTCTTCTCCTTGTTGTCCCAATCCACCTTTAAGCCGAACTGCTCGGAGATAAAGCGAATCGGAACCAACGAGGTATCATTCTTCAAAATAGGCGCCTCGCTGAGAGTGACGGAATTGCCGTCCACCGACGCTGTTTTTTGCCCAACCGAGAGCTTGATTACCTTTCCCTGCTGCCCGATTGTCACCGTCTTGGCACTCTGGTTCCAGTCCACCTTGTAGCCCAAGTTCTCGGCGATCATCCGAAGAGGCACCATAATCGTGCCGTTCACGTTCTCGACCGGGACGCTTTGTCCTGCGGTTAGTTCCTTGCCATCGAGGAAAATCTTGTTGCTTCCAGAAGCGGCATGTCCATATTCCGGATTGATGAGTACGAATAATAGCACCAGCAGCATAAAACTTAACTTCTTCATCCTTCACCTCTAAGAGTCTAGTATTCCGCCCCGGAACGGCGTTCTTGGTGGTATCCTTCGACGACCTTTGACATTATTTAGACGCCTGTCGACTCAAAAAGTTGCGAAAGATTTCCATCCATTCGGCACATAAAAGCGCCCTTCCCCCGTTAGCAGGCGGATTATAGACCCAAATATTCAATGATGCCCGCCGCAATTTCCCGGGCCAGCGAATTCTGAAGCTCTTCCGTGTACAGCGCCGCTTCTTCTGCCGGATTGGTCAAATAACCGGCCTCCAGCAGCACTGCGGGCATGGAGGTTTCCCTAGTCACATGCAGACTCTTGGCCCTGACTCCGTTATCTTTGAAGCCAGTCCCCTCTACCAAATGCTTGTGCATGATCCGGGCGAACGGCAGACTCTCGCTGCGGGTATAATAAGTTTCGCTGCCGTTAACCTTATTCCAGTTGGACGCAGTCGTCGGCATCGCATTGGCGTGCAGCGATACAAACACATTCGCTCCTGCTTCTTCCGCCACTTTAACGCGGTCCTGCAGTCCAAGCGTCACATCATCGCTCCGTGTAAAGATAACTGTCATCCTTCCGTCGCTTTGAAGCAAAGCCCCGGCTTTCAGGATCACCGTCAAATTAAAATCCTTCTCAACACGTCCCGCCGCGCTGATCGCTCCGGGCTGTGAACCGCCGTGCCCGGCATCCAGTACGACAACAGGTTTGCCTTCACCGCTGATGCCGCCAGCATTCCCCCCGTTCAAATCCACGGTGATCAGTCCCGTGCTGTTATCAATGTTCATCCGGTATGGTAAAACATCCGTCGTTTGAATCTCAAACCGGACGGTCGATGAATTGCTTCCGGACAACGTATAACTGACGCCGGCTATTTGCGGATATCCCGTAACATCAAGCGTACCTTGGGAAGTCTGTCCGCCGGTGGACGCTCCTCCCCCTCCCACAAAATCAGCCGCCAGCACCGCTCCCGGCAGCTCGACGACAATCCGGCGCGGGTCCAAAGCCGATATATTCGGCGTAACGCTGCCGGTGACGGCAATAATCAGCTGATTCTCGCTAAATGCCGCTCCTTTTACCTGTACTGCGGCGGCTGTTCCGGTACCCGCCTGACCCGCAGAAGCTTGCGGTACCGATGAGGCGGTACCCGTTACGATACCGGCTGCCTGTGACGCCGCAGGTGTCGGTGTCGGTGAACTGACCGCAGCAGGTGTTGCCGACGGAGATGGCGCTCCAGACGGTATTGAAGAAGGTGCTGGAGACGGTGTAACTGACGGCATAGGCGCGGAAGGTACAGAAGCAGGGTCGGAAGAATTTCCCGACAAATACACAATTTTATCGTTGTTGTCCCAGCCGACTCCAAGCCCGAATTGTTCCCCGACAAAACGGATCGGAACCAGCACCGTCCCTCCGCTTTGCTTCGGCGCCGCATTCAGGCTGAATGGAACGCCGTCCGCGTCAGCCTGTTTGCTCCCGACGAGCAGTGCAATCGCTTTAAAATCCTGACGTATGGTTACTTTTCGCGTCTTTTGCTCCCAGAGCACCTCATATCCCAGATTTTCTGAAACCACGCGAATCGGGATCATCACGCTCCCGTTGACATTTTCAAGCACAATCCCTTTAGGGAGCGCCAGCTCCCGGTTGTCCAGCACAATCTTTCCGCTGCCCGCGGCGGCGGCTTCCTGCCCCGACCAAGCGATAAATAGCATCAGGGGCAGCAGCAGCGCGAACCATTTCAGATAAGCCTTCCTCATTCTCTTCTCCCCTTACTCCCTAACTTGTGGAACAACTGCGGCAATTTCCTTGACGCGGGCGCCCGCCAAAAGTTGCATCTGAACGGGCAGCCAAAGCCGATTGGCAAGAAATCTATGTAAAACTTCTAACGAAGTATCCTCGCAATTTCCGGTGAGCCCTTCTCTATTTGCGCTGCTTCTCTTGAAAGTTCAGGAAATATAATCCTGGTAATCATAGTATTCTGTTATTATAGCAAAAAAACTTCCATTCCCGGTGTCGGAAATGGAAGTTTTGTGTAAAATTTTATGAGATTTGTACCTGATTCACGCGTAAAGCTATTTTAGGCAAAAAGACGGGCAGCATTCTTCTGCTCATAAGCCGCAATTTCGTCCTCGTGCTTAAGCGTCAGGCCGATGTCGTCCAGACCTTGAAGGAGGAACTGGCGGCGATGCTCGTCGAGATCAAATGCGAGGTTCAAACCGTTGGAGTCGCTGATCGTCTTGTTCTCAAGATCAACAGTCAGTTCATAGCCGTCGTTGGCGGCCGTCCGCTGGAACAGGTCTTCAATCTGCTCTTCCGAAAGCTTGATCGGCAGAATGCCGTTCTTGAAGCAGTTGTTGTAGAAAATATCGGCGTACGAAGAGGCCAAAATCACCTTGAAGCCGTAGTCCAGAATCGCCCAAGGCGCATGCTCTCTGGAAGAACCGCAGCCGAAGTTGGCTCTGGAGAGCAGAATGGACGCTCCCTTAAAACGGTCTTGGTTCAACGCGAACGCCGGATTATCCTTGCCCGCTTCATCAAAACGCCATTCAAAGAACAGAAACTGTCCGAATCCCGTCCGTTCGATCCGTTTGAGGAACTGCTTCGGAATAATTGCGTCCGTATCCACATTGACCCGGTCCACGGGTCCGACAATTCCGGTTAATTTCTTAAAAGCTTCCATCTATGTTACCCTCCCGATTGTTCTCGAATTCTTAAGAGCTGACGGCTTCCGTCTTGAAGTTCCAATCCCGCACGTCCGTGAACCGGCCTTTGATTGCAGCCGCTGCTGCCATGGCAGGCGATACGAGGTGTGTGCGTCCTCCGCGGCCTTGACGGCCTTCGAAGTTCCGGTTGGAAGTCGACGCGCAGCGCTCTCCAGGCTGCAGAATGTCAGGGTTCATCGCCAGACACATGCTGCATCCCGCTTCACGCCATTCAAAACCGGCTTCCGTGAAAATCTTGTCCAGACCTTCCTTCTCGGCCAAAGCCTTCACTCTTCCCGAACCCGGTACGACAATCGCCGTTACGTTCTCCGATACCTTATGGCCCTTGGCAACCTCGGCTGCCGCGCGCAAATCCTCGATCCGGCCGTTGGTACAGGAGCCGATGAAGACGTAGTCGATGGCGATTTCGGAAATCGGGGTTCCCGGCTTCAGATCCATGTATTCCAGCGCTTTTTCAGCCGCTTTGCGTTCGTTCTCGGTAGCAAAATCAGCCGGGTTAGGAACCGTAGACGTAATATCGGTACCCATACCGGGGCTTGTTCCCCAGGTTACCTGCGGAATCAGCGAGTCCACATTAAACTCGACAACGGTGTCGAATTCGGCGCCTTCGTCGGTCACAAGCTGCTTCCAAGCCTCAACGGCCTCGTCGAATGCAGCGCCTTGCGGAACGTATTGACGGCCGCGCAGGTATTCGAATGTTTTCTCGTCGGGAGCGATCATTCCCGCTCTGGCTCCGCCCTCGATGGACATGTTGCAGACGGTCATCCGCTCTTCCATCGACAGCTCTTTAATGGATTCACCCGTATATTCAATAACATAGCCTGTTGCAAAATCCGTGCCGTATTTGGCGATCAGTCCGAGGATCATGTCTTTGGCCGTTACACCAGGATTGCGTTTGCCGATAAAGCGGACTTCCATCGTCTTCGCTTTGGCTTGCTGCAAACATTGAGTAGCCATAACATGCTCGACTTCACTAGTTCCGATACCGAAAGCAAGCGCTCCGAAAGCGCCATGAGTGGAGGTGTGGCTGTCGCCGCAGACAATCGTTTTGCCGGGATGCGTCAGTCCAATTTCCGGTCCCATAACGTGAACGACCCCGTTATCAATATCCTCAAGACCGAACAGCTTTACTCCGAAATCGGCGCAGTTCTTTGTGAGCGTATCAATCTGCTGTTTGGAGATCGGGTCGGTAATGTTGAAACGGTCCGTTGTCGGAACGTTGTGGTCCATTGTCGCAAAAGTCAGCTCCGGGCGGCGAATCTTGCGTCCGCTAAGCCGAAGTCCTTCAAACGCTTGCGGCGAAGTTACCTCGTGCACCAGTTGCAAATCGATATATAGAATGCCAGGTTTGCCCTCTTCCTGATGGATAACGTGATTGTCCCAGATTTTCTCGAACATTGTCTTCTTGCCCATGATTTCACCTCGTCATAGATTCGTTCATCAGTAAGGAAAATACGATTCTCCCTTAGAATGATATAAATATAACATGAGACTGTTTATTACGCCAAGATATAATATCTATAGTACCTATAGGTTCCGATTATAAGCAGGAAAGGTTTGTCTATTTCGCAGAGATGAAATGAATAACTGCGAATACTATCTAAAATATTGAACGAGAGCAAATATGAATATAAACACTCCAGTACCTATAGAGAGTCTGTTCCTTTTTACCTTGTTATCGAGATAATTAGCCCAGCCATTGAATATCAGCGTCCCGCTTGAAGCAGCCATAAACCAAAACCTGATCGAGTCACTATCATTCCAGATAAAAAATATGCAGATAACAACAGTCAATACACTAAACATGATGCCAATAATTCTGATAACCTTCCTCAAAAGTATGTTTTAAAAATAGAACCGACAACAAAAAAGGAGCCCGCCAGGCTCCTCATAACCCTTCCTGAATACTGATTCTAGGATTTATTAAGTTGAGCGATTTCTTGACCTCATTGAACCGGTATCCGGCGATTATGCATCTTTTGGATTTTGGCGTAATATTGCTCTCAAAATACGCGACTTTGAAAGTGGGATCCAATACGACCACCTTGTCCAAATTCAAAGAGTTACTCCTGTCAACCAGAGAAAAATTATGCCCGCTATTATTCAGCACTTCGTTCCAGAATGTTAGCGTGCCAATTGTATAATAAATATTCTCCGCGGTATGCACCAACACTCTGTCGATGCTTTTGGAGTAACTGAGCATTAGGATGTCGCCGATCTCAATATTGGTTATGCCGCTCTTTCCGCCAACATCTTTAGTTACCGATAATAACGCCATAGTCTTCATCTCCGTTTATTTAAGAAGCTCTTCCGGGACATCTCCGGAATATATATACCAAGCACTTGCCGAGTCGACGGTGGTAACAGCAACAAAGCTCAATAGCGCAGCCACATGCAGCATAGCACTATGCTTCATACCTTTGACTCTTCTTCTCATTCCATTGCTCACCTCCTTTCAGGCTGGTTAAAAAGCGATAATCCTTGAATAAAAAAGGCTGCCGCAATTACAGGGGAAGCTACAATAAAATTGACGAGTACAATCAAGCATGAAATGATTTTTAGCTGCGGATAAAAGGACTTGGGGATACGGGATTGCTTTTCGATTCCGGAGGGAGCAAAGACAGCGACAAGCAGCAGGCTTGCCAAATTTAAAAGGAATACATAGGTCCTTCCCGCATTAAAGAAAGATACGGCTGTAAGCATCGCGCTTGATACCAGCACACAGGTCATCCCTGTCTTCAGATGATAGCCGCCTGAAACCTGTCTCAATAAGGGGAAAGCAATTAAAGCGATCGCGGCTCCGCGCGTATTTCCAGTGAACAACGAAACCGCTAAAGTTAATAGAATGATCAATAAGGAATTAATAATGATGCTGAGTGAAAACTTCATGACGTTAACGGAGATCGGATGATCAGGAATGGACCGTTTAATCCCTTGAGCGAGTTTTAGAGAAATAAACTCAATCACGCTTCTTTTCCTTTCTTACCGCATAATATAAAAAGAAGATAACGGCGACTGAAACGAATAAAGCATCGAAGACATTATTTCTTCTTTCCAGCAAGAAAATAGTGAGGGCCAAAGCGCAGCCGATAACCCCATATAAAGCGAGCGTCTCCCGCTTCAAGCGAAGTTTTTCAAATTCGAAAGTAAAACCGCCCCCGAATACGTAAAAAACCCTGGAGCCGGCAATACCGAGGATGCTGCTTAACGTCTGCAGAAAGTAACCTTTTTCCGGATGAAGCTGCATCTCTGAGACTGACAGAACACCAAAAGAAAATTGCACAATGAGCACCTGCAGCAGCACATACAAAAAATATCCGGTTACCGAGATAATCCCGGACCACAACAGCGGGATCTTTATGACTGTCGCCAGCAGCAAAGTATACAGCAATATGTTGATCAGCGGCACAAATGCAGGCGTTTGTAAGTCCTCTCTTAAATAGAAGCTTTGTAAGTCCATCAGAAGAATCAGAAACAACGCTTGAAAAAAGAATTCAGAGGGGTGCATTCTAAATAGATACATCATAATAAAGTAAATCGCCACAAATTCCAAAGTTGAAAAAAACACAAAAGCTAAAGGCTCAAGTGACCAAGACAATACCAACACCGCCTGAATTGATTTTCACTGGACTAATTATATATCTTATTTCGTATTGACGTATACTACGATTGTACTATATCAGACAATTCTAGAGTAGACCGTCTCTACTGTTTAGGCAAGGTAATTTCGTATTCAAACTATGTTTCTATTATACCGAACAAATGTTCTGAAATCAATACAGTCCATCTACAAAACTTGCGCAAAAAATAATATAGCCCCGTCTCCTTTTATAGGTTATTCTTATAAGATGATGATTCTAAAAGGAGACCGCAAGCATGGAACTCAGACAACTTCTTTATGTACTGCAAATCGCAAATGAACGGAATTTTTCACGGGCCGCCGAGAAGCTGCATATCGCCCAGCCCTCGCTGAGCCAACAGCTGTCCAAGCTGGAGAAAGAGCTCGGGGTGATGCTGTTCCAGCGGAACACCAGCGCCGTCGAACTCACTCATGCGGGAACGAAATTTGTGGAGCAGGCGCAGATTATTATCGATGCCGTGGAGCTGCTTCGCCAGGAAATGACCGATATCTCGGAGCTTCGGACCGGCCGTGTCGTAGTCGGCAGCATGCCGATTACTGGAGCTCACCTATTACCCCACGTGCTGCCCGTCTTCAAGCGGAAATATCCGGAGATTGAAATCACCCTGCTGGAGGATTCCTCGATGAATCTGGAAAAACTGACCGCAAGCGGCCAGACGGATCTCAGCCTCCTGTCGCTCCCGCTGGAAATATCCGCGCTGGCCTACGAAATTCTTGGCGAGGAGCGTATCGATCTTGCGGTTCCGCCGGAGCATCCTCTGGCCAAGCGAGCGTCCACCGGAAGGAGAACATCTCTTGAGGAACTGAAACAGGAATCGTTTATCGTCCTGAAAGAAGGACAGGGCTTCCGGAAAATGACGGTAGACCTGTGCCGTCAGGCAGGCTTCGAGCCGTCGGTTGTCTTTGAGAGCAACAACATGGAGACCGTACAATCCCTCGTTGCCGCTGGCATGGGTGTGACCCTGGTTCCACGCTTTATTTCCCGCGCTCCCCGCAGTGAGTTTGTGCCCGTCTATCTCCCTCTGGCCGATCCGGTCCCAAGCCGGACGCTGGTGGTCGCCTACCGCAAGGGACGTTATTTGTCCAAGGCGGCCGAAGCTTTTATCGATACGTTCCAGACGACGGTAGCTGAACTCGCGCAGGAATGACATCAGAGAGGCTTCAAAACAGATTACTGCGGCAAAAAGCCGTTCATCACTGCTAAATGATGAGCGGCTTTGATTACTTTACAGTTGACCTTAGTTCTGGTATTTACGGAAATTCCGCTCAGAAATGAAATGGTTCTGAGTATCAGGCACATGCGAGGTATCTTCGTCAACCTGTCCTCTTGAATGGGGGCTTCCGGTCTCTTCCTCGATAAATTCGCGCATAGTCTGCCGCTGCTCCTCCAGCGCCTCTTTTCTTTCTTCAAGCTTCCGCAGGTCATCTTTATTCAATGGTTCCACCTCCTGGTCACGGATTAGAATTATTTTGCCCGCTTGCCCGAATGATAAACATTTTTTCATAAACCGGACTTATTCCATAGGCAATAGGTGGAACTCTCTTGGCAAACTTGGCTCTACATGGTATTCTAAATGACAAATAAGAGAAACGTGCAGACGGGACCAGTACGAACAGGTCTACCGCGCCAGAGAGTAAATTCCAACCGGCTGAAAGAATTTACCGCGGTTAGCGTTCCGAATCCTACCCCCGAACGGCCTGCCACGCAGGACGATTCCCTCTCGTTACGAGGCTAAAGTCGGATGATCCCTCATCAATGAAGGTGGTACCGCGGAAGTGAACCCAAGCTTTCGTCCTTTGCTCAGTCTTAGGATGGGGCTTTTTTTATTGTTCAATATGGATAAATAGGAAGTGAAAGGCAATGTCAACACGATTAGTCGTCAAAATCGGCAGCAGCTCTCTGACCGCGGCCGAGGGCGGCCTGAACCGCGATGCGGTCGCTTTTTTCGCCTCTGAAATCGCCGATTTGAGGCGGAGCGGCTGTGAAGTGCTGCTTGTAACCTCCGGGGCGGTAGCCGCTGGCTTCCGCAGCATCGGATATCCGGCGCGTCCCAAGCTGCTGCATGAGAAGCAGGCCGCCGCAGCTGTAGGGCAGGCGCTCTTGATGCAGGCCTATCAGGAAGCCTTCGCCGCGCACGGACTGACCGCTGCCCAGATTCTGCTGACCCGTACGGATTTCCGCAGCCGCCGCGCAATGAACAACGCCGTCATGACTGTGGAAGAGCTGCTGAGGCAGGGCGTCATTCCGATATTCAATGAAAATGACACCGTGTCCGTCGATGAGCTGAAATTCGGCGACAACGATATGCTGTCCGCGCTGGTCGCAAATCTCCTAAAAGCCTCGCGGCTGCTTGTGCTTACCGATATCGACGGCCTATACAGCGGCAATCCGCGCACCAACCCGGACGCTGTCCGCTACAGGCTGGTTGAGGATATCACGCCGGAAATCTACGCGATTGCCGGTGGAGCCGGATCAGCCGTCGGCACGGGCGGCATGCGTTCCAAGATCGACGCCGCCAAGATCGCCACCCGCGGAGGTGTGCCCGTCTTTGTGGGACGGGTTACCGAGCCCAGCGATTTGCGGCTGGCGGCGCAGGGTGAAGGCAAAGGAACATATTTTGCCACAACGCTGTCCTCTCTGCCTGTCAAGAAGCAGTGGCTGGGCTTCATGTCCACCCCGCTCGGCTCCATTATTGTCGATGCCGGAGCGGAAGATGCGCTGGTCCACGGCGGCCACAGTCTGCTGCCCGTCGGCGTCAAAGAGGTGCAGGGCAGCTTCCATGCCGGAGATGTAGTCGAGGTGCTCGGTCTCGATGGAAATCTGCTCGGGAGAGGCATTGTGAATTACGACGACGCGCAGCTGCTCAGCATTCGCGGCCTGCCCAGCGGAGAAGTCATGCGCCGGCTTGGAGAAGAAGTGCACCGGCTTGAAGTCATTCACAGGGATGAATGGATTACGCTCAAATAAACGAACCTACATTGAAGCCCGATAAGGAGGAACGATCATGAGTGAAGTTGCAAGCAAAGCGGCTTTGGCCAAAGGCGCGTCAGGAGCGCTCGGCCGGCTGACCACGGGGCAGAAGAACGAAGCGCTGCTGGTGATGGCGGATGCGCTGCAGCGGGAAGCCGCGTCGATTATATCAGCGAACGCCGAGGATCTGGAACGCGGCAGACAAGGCGGAACACCGGAATCCATGCTCGACCGCCTGGCGCTGAATACCGATCGGATAGGCGCCATAGCCGAAGGGCTTCGGCAGATTGCCTCCCTTCCCGACCCTGTCGGAAATATCCTGGAGACACTGGAGCGCCCGAACGGACTTATTATTGAAAAAATCCGCGTGCCGCTCGGCGTCATCGGCATTATCTACGAAGCCCGCCCCAATGTTACAGTCGACGCAGCAGGCTTGTGCCTGAAGACGGGCAACGCCGTCGTGCTTCGAGGCGGTTCGGCCGCACTCTCATCAAATCGCAAAATCGTCGAAGTGCTGCACGCAGCCTTGGCGGAGACGAGCCTTCCTGCACAGGCCCTTCAGCTTATCGAAGACCCGAACCGTTCGTCCGTCGATGAAATGCTAAAGCTGAACGGTCTGCTGGATGTGATCATACCGCGCGGAGGCAGCTCGCTTATACAGAATGTCGTAAAGAATGCTACCGTCCCTGTCATTGAGACGGGCGCAGGCATCTGCCATACTTATCTGGATGCCAGCGCGATTCCGGAAATGGCTGAATCGATCAGCCTGAACGCCAAGGCGCAGCGGCCTTCCGTCTGCAATTCGATGGAGACCTTGCTGGTTCACAGCAGCTTCGCCGCGGAGCACTTGACCAAGCTTGGAGAAGCTTTCCGCAGCGCCAACGTGGAGCTTCGCGGATGCGAGCGGACGCGGGAGCTCATTACGTGGGCCCTCCCGGTCACCGAAGAAAATTACGCTACAGAATACAACGATTATATTCTCAATATTAAAGTGGTTGACGGAATTGACCAGGCGCTGGAGCATATCGCCCAGTACGGAACGAAGCATTCCGAATCCATCATCACGGAGGACGAAGAGAACGCAGAGCGCTTCCAGGAAGAAGTCGACGCCGCGGCCGTCTACCATAATGCATCTACCCGTTTTACCGACGGATTCGAATTCGGATTTGGCGCGGAGATTGGCATCAGCACCCAGAAGCTGCATGCCCGCGGACCGATGGGTCTGCCGGCGCTGACTTCCACCAAATTTAAAATTTATGGCAACGGACAAATCCGGAGCTAAACCCATATCCGGCAAGGAGGATCAAGACAATGTGTCAACAAACCGCTAAGCCTTTGATTAACGACAAGATCGTCTTTCACGGCGCCGGCTCCATGGCGGAAGCTATCGTGCGCGGACTGATCGCACGCTCCGTTATCTATGCCGACAACATCATTATGCTTAACCGCAGCAGCAATGAGCGGCTGGCTGAGCTGCGTTCCCGGTACGGGGTTATCGGAAGTAATGATCCCGGACAAAAAGAGGAATATTTGCGCACATCCCCGGTTATTGTGCTGGCGATGAAGCCCAAGGATGCGGCAGCGGCACTGCGCAGTCTCGGACCGAACCTTCAGGACGGGCAGCTGATTATTTCCGTTATTGCCGGCCTCTCCATCAGAACAATCCAGGGTCTTATCGGTAAAAAACAGCCGGTTGTCCGGACCATGCCGAACACCTCAAGCTCGATCGGCCTCGGCGCTACGGGCATCTCCTTCTCGAAAGAAGTATCCGATGAGCAGCGGCGGCTGTCGCTCAATATCTTCGAAGCGATCGGCCTTACTTCCGTTATTGAAGAAGAACGTATGGAGATATTGACCGGCATATCCGGCAGCGGTCCTGCCTATATCTATTACATGATGGAAGCGATGATCGCCAGCGGTATCCGCGGCGGACTGTCTAAGGAACAGAGCGCTGAACTGACGGTTCAGACGGTGCTCGGCGCGGCCCGTATGGTACAGCAGACCGGTGAAGAACCGGCAGCCCTTCGCAAGAAGGTCACCTCTCCGGGGGGCTCTACCCAAGCAGCACTCGAAGTGCTCGACAAAGGCGATTTCTTCGAAACCGTCATTGCGGCGGTATCCCGCTGCGCCGAGCGTTCGCGTGAGATGGGAGCAGCGCTGGAAGCCGAACTGTCCGCAGAGACCGAAAAAGAACGGTAAACGCAAGGCTCTGACTCCCAACAAGAAGCCTAAAATTGCACTTCATTCAGTTTTACTCATAAATAACTGCAAAAACCGCAGCCCCAAGACCGAATGTCTTGATGCTGCGGTTTTTATTTTTCATGATACTCCGTATTTTTAGCTGCTTGTCTAGCTTCCCCCGCGGAACCGCTGGGAGTAGGCCTTGACGTCTTGAGCGTTCTTTACTCGGTTGCGGCTCCACTCCAGCAGAATCCGGTCGATATAACGAAAATATACTTTTCCGGCGAACACGGACTCCTTCAGAGCGAGCAGAATCAGCTCTTCGGGGTAACGGTCTTGATCCAGCCAGCCGGAGATCGTCTCGCATTCCATTGGAGAAAGCGGACGGCCGAACTCCTTCTCAAATACAACAAAGAGACTGGGGCGATCTTCTTCAGCAGGAACGATGCCGGATGGCATTTTCCTGCCCTTCTCTGCTCCCGATGACCGGGTGTCAGACTGGAACGAGGGGCTGCCTGCCTTTGGTGCCGCAGAACTTCGCTGGGAAGACAGATAACTCCCAAGCTTATCGTACAGCCCCGAAAAGTCATATCGTTCGTAATGAAGCCCCTTACCATCGTCGCTGCCCGCTTCAATCTTCAAGAATCCTTCCTTGATCAGCTTTTGCAGTTCTCCTGCAATGACGGACGCGCTGCGCCCGGTTACAGCCTGAAGCTCCTCCAGTGAAGGAAAATCCTTGCCTTCAACCTGGCGGAAAGAGAGCAGATGAATGAGCAGCATGGTCTCGCTGCCGGTCAAATCAAGCTTGCGGTAAGCGGTGAGAAGGGCATAAGGAATGACGGCCATCCCGCTCTGCAGCCCGAAGGACAGGCCTTCGCTCCAGCTCGTTTTTTCTTTGCCGTCCATAAGCGCCTCCTCTTATTTTTAAGGATAAAGCCGGTACAGCATGCGTGGAAATGGAATCGTCTCGCGGACATGATCCAGTCCGCAAATCCAGGCTACCGTCCGTTCCAGACCGAGGCCGAAGCCGGAATGCGGAACGGAGCCGTATGTGCGCAGATCCATATACCACTTGTACGTATCCAGCGAAAGCTCATGCTCCTTGAAGCGTTCTTCAAGCAGCGCCGGGTCGTCAATCCGCTGCGATCCGCCGATGATTTCCCCATAGCCCTCCGGTGCGATCATATCCGCGCACAGCACGACCTCCGGACGATTCGGATCGGGCTTCATATAGAATGCCTTGATGCCGGCCGGGTAATGGGTAATGAATACCGGCTTGTCGTATTCTTCGGCAATCGCCGTTTCATGCGGCGCGCCGAAATCCTCGCCCCAAGGGATGTCGAAGCCATTATCGTTAAGGAATTTAATGGCGTCATCATACGTGATGCGCGGGAAGGGCGCCTTGATATTTTCCAGCTTGGAAATATCGCGGCCTACCGCCTCCAGCTCTGACCGGCAGTTCTTCAGTACAGACTGTACGACATGGGTGATGAACTCCTCCTGCACACGCAGACTTTCCTCATGCTCCGTGAACGCCATTTCCGGTTCGATCATCCAGAACTCGATCAGATGCCGGCGGGTTTTGGATTTCTCCGCCCGGAAAGTCGGCCCGAACGAGTATACACGACCTAGCGCCATCGCAGCGGCTTCCATATAGAGCTGTCCGCTTTGGGTCAAATAAGCGTCCTCGTCAAAGTACTTGGTGTGGAACAGATTGGTCGTGCCTTCCGCTGAAGTCGGTGTAAGAATCGGAGGGTCAACGAGCGTAAAGCCGTTAATGTCGAAATATTCTTGGATGGCCCGGATAATCTCCGCACGGATGACAAGAATCGCCCGCTGCTTCGAAGAACGGAGCCACAGATGCCGGTGATCCATCAAAAAGTCTACCCCGTGCTCCTTCGGTGTTATCGGATAATTCTCAGTCAGATGCAGAACTTCAATTCCGGTCACCGTCATCTCATATCCCGATTGGCTGCGCGGCTCCTCACGGATAACTCCAGTGACGTATAGGGAGCTTTCCTGGGTCAGACTTTTGGCGGCATCCCAGACTTCCTCCGCCACTTCCGATTTAACGACTACTCCCTGAATATAACCAGTGCCGTCCCGCAGCTGCAGGAACTGAATCTTGCCGCTGGAACGTTTGTTGTTCACCCAGCAGCCAATGACGACGCTTTCTCCGACATGATCTTTTACGCCCTTGATAACAGTTTTGTTGGCCATGCCCACAATCTCTCCTCTTTAGAAGTACGGTTAAAGGTCCGACAGCCAAAGGCTGCTGCCTCGGCCTTTGGCTGTTGGAATATTCTCTCTGCAAAACGTAAGAAAGAATAAGCGTATCGCTTATCCTTTTCTACATTGCCTGGAGAAACAGGGAACGTCCTGAATAGGACGTTCCGGCTTCTCTTATAATCTATTGTATCTCTTTACGCTTGTTCTTGCACGATGCGAAGCGTATCACGGGCAATCACGAGCTCTTCGTTGGTCGGAACGACAAGCACTTCGACTTTGGAGCCGCTGGCGGAAATGCGGCGAGGGTCGCCGGAGCGGACCTTGTTCGCTTCTTTGTCCAGTTCGATGCCAAGGAATGTCAGGTTGCTCAGAACCTTCTCGCGAAGCAGAGACGCGTTCTCGCCTACGCCGGCTGTGAAGACAATGACGTCAACGCCGTCCAATGCCGCCGCATAGGAACCGATATACTTGCGCAAGCGGTATTCATACATTTCAAAGGCCAGTGTGGAATTCGGCTCGCCTTTCTCATAGCCGTCAATAATGTCGCGCATGTCGCTGCTCGTTCCGGAGATCGCGAGCAATCCGCTGTGCTTGTTCAGCATGGAGCTGGCTTCGCCCGGGGTCAGTTCTTCCTTGTTCATCACGTAAGGAACAACCGCCGGATCGATGTCGCCGCTGCGCGTACCCATCATCAGGCCTTCCAGCGGAGTCATACCCATCGAGGTATCCACCGAAATTCCGCCTTTAACGGCCGTAACGCTGGCACCGTTGCCGATATGGCAGGTGATAATCTTGAGGTCTTCAAGCGGACGACCGATGTACTCGGCGGCAGCTTTGCTGACAAAATCATGGGATGTTCCGTGCGCGCCGTAGCGGCGGACTTTGTACTTGTTATACAGCACTCTCGGAATAGCGTACATATAAGCTTTCTCAGGCATCGTCTGATGGAATGCGGTATCGAATACGACAACCTGAGGAACACCCGGCATATTGACTTCGGATGCGGTAATCCCCATAACAGCCGCCGGGTTATGTAGCGGCGCAAGGTCGAACAAGCGGCGGATTTCCGATTTGGCCGCCCCGTCAACGAGTGCCGAAGCCTTAAAGGTCTCGCCGCCGTGAACGACGCGGTGACCGACCGCATTGATCTCCGAGATCGAGTCGATTACGCCATGCTCTTTATCAGTCAGATTGGCCAATACTTTACGGATGGCCGTTGTGTGTTCCAGAATTTCGCTGACTTCGGTAACTTCCTGTTTGCCAGTCGGTTTATGGGTAAGGATCGAGGAATCCATGCCGATACGCTCAACCAGGCCTTTGGCCAGAACGGATTCGTCGGTCATATCATAAAGCTGATATTTTAAAGAAGAAGATCCTGCATTAATTACGAGTACTTTCATATACGGTCACCATCCTTGTCATACTTGAAGAAGCCTTCGCCGGATTTCATGCCCAGCTGTCCCGCGCGCACCATCTTTTTCAGAATGGTCGACGGGCGGTATTTCAGTTCGCCGAACTCGCGGAACATGCGCTCCAGAGCGGCGAGAACCGAATCCAGGCCGAAACGGTCAGCCATTTCAAGCGGGCCGTACTGGAACTGATAGCCGATACGCATGGCATCGTCGATATCTTCAGGAGAAGCGACACCTTCCTGCAGCACGTGCATAGCCTCGTTTATGAACAGGCAAATAAGGCGTGAAGTTACAAATCCCGGGGATTCGTAAATCATTACGCCTTTCTTCTCGACAACGTCGTCAACAAAAGCTTTCGTATGTTCAAATGTCGAATCGGAAGTCTTCAGTCCGCGTACGATTTCGACAATATCCACTTTGGCAACAGGATAAATAAAATGCATGCCGATTACGCGTTCAGGATACATCGTGGAGCTTGCCAGTTCGGTCAAGCTGAGTGTGGAAGTGTTGCTGGCAAGAATGATATTGTTCGGACACACCTGATCCAGCTGGTTAAATACTTTCTTCTTCTCTTCCAGATCTTCGATGATCGTTTCGATCACCATGTCGCAGGCGCTAAGTTCCGCGAAATGCGTCACTTTTTGGATGCGGCCGAGGATTAGCTTCTTCTCCGCCTGGGTAATCGCCCATTTCTCCAGCTGCTTATCAAGGCTAGTCTCAATCATGTTGTAGGAGTAGTCCAATTTCTCCGGCGTCTTTTCTACAAGCAGTACGTCCAGACCTTTGGCCGCCAGCATTTCGGCAATCCCTTGTCCCATCGTGCCGCCGCCGATGACACCTATTTTTTTGAAATTCATAAAAAGCCTCCATCCTTTCAGGTATCTCTACATTATTGTAGCACCTTTTTATCTGTCGAAAAAACAGCATACTCCGACATATAATCATATCTTAGCATGTCTGAAAAGTAAAAAAAAATAACCGGCATCAAGAATTATGCCGGTAAAAGGACACTGTCACGAAATTGACAACGAAATTGTTCTCCGGAAAGCACTTCTTCCTTCATCAGGATGTCCAGGGAAAAATCGAAAACATTTCGTTTATTTTCCAAAAGCGTACGGGTTCGCTCCATCAATTCGTCCAGAATTTTACTATTCTCTTTCATCAGTTCTTCCGTCGTCACCATCTCCAGCTTGGCGATGCCAAGCGAGGTCAGGCCCGATTTCATCATCATTTCCACGATGCCGAGCGCCTGATCAAAATCACCTCTTGAGCCCGTGCTGCGTCCGCCGTAATAGATTTCCTCGGCAGCCGCTCCGCCAAGAGCGATCATGATCTGCTCTTCCAGATACTCTTTGGTATATAAGTACTGTTCCTGCTGCGGATTATGTCTGACATAACCGAGCGCCTGTCCGCGTGGAGTCAGCGTGACCTGGCTTACGCTTCCCGGACGAAGCCCTTCGGCCATAATGGCATGTCCAAGCTCGTGAATGGCCACCCGCTTCTTCTCTTCCTGGTTCGTCTCGCGGTCCGTCTTCTCGCCCATCATCACCTTGTCGATCGCCATCGCCAGATGACGATGCTCCACCTGGGTCAGATTCTCTCGCATCATATAGATGGCGGCTTCATTCATGACGCTTTCCAGCTGGGCTCCGGAGAAACCGTAAGCTTCCTCCGCGATTTTGTCCAAATCAGTTTCAGGATGAAGCGGTTTGTTCTTCGCATGCAGCTCCAAAATCGACTTGCGTCCCTTTTTATCGGGCATGTCCACCTGGATGTGACGGTCGAAACGACCTGGACGCAGCAGTGCGGGGTCCAGCATTTCCTTGCGGTTGGTGGCTGCGATCAGCAGAATGCGCGGAGTGTCCGAGTTATAGATGCCATCCATCTCGGTCAGCAGCTGGTTCAGCGTCTGGTCGTACTCGCGCTGCTGTCCTCCTTCGCGCTTGCCTCCGATCACATCGATTTCATCGATGAATATAATCGCGCTCTCCTTGTTCTCCTTGGCGGCACGGGTCCGCGCGTCCTTGAACAGATCGCGGATGCGTCCGGCGCCGACGCCGACGTACATTTCCACGAATTCACTGCCGGAAGCCGCCACGAATACCGAGTTCGTGTAATGGGCCGCGGCCTTCGCCATCAGCGTCTTACCCGTTCCGGGAGGCCCTGTGAGGAGAATCCCCTTGAGCGGACGGATGCCGAACTTGCTGATTTCTTCATGCCGGATCAGAAAATCGAGCGCCTCGCGCAGTTCCTGCTTGGCATTGTCCTGTCCGCCGATTTCTTCAAATGTCAGCTTGGCCGGACCATTCTTCTTGCGCTTCTTTTCCGTACTGGCGCCTACCGCGATGCCGCCGCGCAGATGGGTAATCGTCAGCAGAGCGCCGACCATGGCGGCCGCAACGATAATCGGCACGACATTCAGACCGAGAAAGGCCAGAAATATCAGCAGCACAGGGACAAAACCGATTAATACTTCTTTGGTCCATTTAGGCATTGTTCCATACCCCCATCTTTTCCGGCTCGCGCGGTAAAATAATGAATTTGCTCTCTTTACCGTCCGTCAGGCTAACATATACATTTTTGTCGTCGATTTCCGTCGTGGCGGTAACGTTCTTGTATTGGGCGGACAGCTCTTTCAGCTTCTCCGGAATAATCGTATATTTGCGGCTTTCCATCGCTTCGGCTACGGAAAACATTGCTTTATCCCAGTATTCGTCAAGCGTTTGGTTGGAATGCTGTACCACATCCAGATTCACAGTCCGGCTCCCGATCAGAGGTTCGCCCTCGTTATTTATATATTGAACCAGTTCACGTAATTTCGTGCCCGGCTGCAGATCAAGTTTCAGAGTAACTGTATTGCGGTTAATAGAGATATGGGAAGCGTTGACTCCCTTATAGCTGCTTACAATCTTCTCAAGCGGCTCCTGGACGGCAAATTGGCGATACAAAAACCAGCCGCCGAACAGCAGCGCGGCCGACAGCAGCGCAGTCAACAAGGTTGGTATTAGACGTATTTTCAAGCAACGTCCTCCTTTCCAATAATGACAAACTTTATACCCTTCCATGCAGCGTGCCTGTGTTACTCCGAATCCGGCATATTTTTCTCATGCCCTAATACAACTAGTAGTATATCATAGGTGTATATACTAGAACGAATAATTTGTGACTAATATTTAAAATTTTACGTTCTATTTTTTCCCTATGACTATCGCAAAGGAGCTCTTCCCAAGTGGCAAAAACCTATGGCAAGCCTCTCTACCAAACGTTTTTAATTCATGGCGGACCAGGAGCGGCCGGAGAGATGGCTGTGGTTGCCGCCCGTTTATCACAGAAATTCGGAGTCGTCGAGTCCTTTCAGACCCGGCTGTCCATAGACGAATTGATCCTGGAACTCAAGAGAGATATTGAGGATTTCGGCAGCGGACCCGTCAGCTTAGTAGGCTACTCCTGGGGGGCCTGGTTATCTTTTATCTTTGCAGCCTCCTGCCCGGATCTCGTATCGAAGTTAATTCTTATAGGCAGTGCTCCGTTCGAGCAGCAATACACCAAAGATCTGCGGGCCACCCGGTTAGCCAGGTTAAACAAAGAGGATAGACAAAGAGTCCGTGAACTGGAGGCCTTTCTGCAAAAACCAGAGTCAAATAAGAATGAACTCCTTCGTCAATATGGAAAACTAATGGAAAAAGCGGATGTCTTCAATCCCCTACCGAGTGATAATGACGATGTGGAAGTCGATTTGAATATTTTTCAGCACATATGGAAGGAAGCCAGTGGACTCAGATCGTCCGGCGAACTACTCAAGCTGGGGTCTCAAATTTACTGTCCTGTAACCGCGATTCACGGAATCCATGATCCTCATCCCTATTCAGGCGTTTTACAGCCTCTGTCCGGTGTCCTTCAAGATTTTCATTACCATTTGCTAGAGAACTGCGGACATACGCCTTGGAAAGAACGCATGGCTAAAGATCCTTTTTATGATTTACTTGCCGCCGAATTGTCCGATAAATAGAATCCATGAAAAAAAGAACCAGCCATCCCCACAAGGGTTTGGCTGGTTCTTCGTTTGCGCCCCGCTAACGGTTGGGCAAGCTGTATCCGTCGCCGATCTGCTCACCGTCCGAAAAGCGGTAGAACCGGTAATAATACCGGTCACCCTCTTTATAAAAGAGCTGCCAAGCGTATTCGCCGTTGTACGCGCCGGGAAGCAGCCGCTTAATCTGGATGCCGGGAAGCGAGGAAGCGATGATCTGCCGCATTCTTTTCTCGGATGTGCCTTGCGACAGCTCCTCGGCATGCACGGCGCTATCTCCTTGCACCGGCTTTCCGTCTGTAGTGAATCGCACCCATACCATCATGTCGGTCCCGGCTTTGTTCTTGCCGGTTAGAACCCAGTAGATGGCATTTTCGTCCCAGATCGATTTCTGCGCCCGGTCGATTTCAGTAAGGGCCGCTCTGCTTGTGGCAATGGCTTCGGCCTCTTTCCGCTCGCTCCACGTATCCTTTAGGACATAAGCAAAAAATTGATAGAATCCAAACAGAAGGAGCAGGGCCAGGAATGCCCCGTATAACCCCCATTTTCTCCTTTTTCTCATCGCTTCAGCAGGTCCTCGAACGCTTCCTGCGCCTTTCGGCGGATCTCCTCTTCGTCAAGGGTCAGGCACTTTCCGTGCTGCACAACCTGCTTGCCGTCGACCCATACATGCTCCACATCCTTGGCGCTGGCCGAGTATACGGCATGTGATATAAGATCCGTATGCGGCAGCAGATGCGGCTGGTCGATATCAATCGCAATAAAATCGGCCTTCATCCCCGGAGCCAGACGGCCCACTTGATTCAGGAACACCGACTTCGCGCCATACTCCGTACCCATGAGCAGCGCTTCAGCGGCCGGAACCGCGGTCGGATCGCCGGAGACCCCTTTATGAATCAGCGCAGCCAGGCGCATTTCTTCGAACATGTCCAGGTTGTTGTTGCTTGCCGGGCCGTCCGTTCCAAGCGACACGGTTACACCGGCCTTCAGCAGCTCGGGCACTCGCGCTACGCCGCTGGCCAGCTTCAGATTGCTGCCCGGATTGTGGGCAACTCCAACCTGATGCCGGGCCAAAGTCTCAATCTCCTCGTCCGTCAGATGCACGCCATGCGCCACGAGCGACGGACGGGTGAACATGCCGAGCTTCTCCAGATGGGCGACGGGTCTCAGGCCGTAATCTGTTACGTTCTGCTCCACTTCCCGCCGTGTTTCGGACATATGGGTATGAATAGGCAGATCCAGATCATGGGCCGCCTGAACGAATTTCTCGATATAATCGGGAGGGCACGTATATGGCGAATGCGGCGAGATCATGGCCGTAATTCTGCCGCTTGCTTTGCCATGCCACTCTTTTGCAAAAGCAACCGCTTCCGCAAGCTTCTGATC
Source organism: Paenibacillus apii (assembly GCF_011043685.1). Classification (NCBI taxonomy): domain Bacteria; kingdom Bacillati; phylum Bacillota; class Bacilli; order Caryophanales; family Paenibacillaceae; genus Paenibacillus; species Paenibacillus apii. The sequence continues at coordinate 665,850 of NZ_JAAKGU010000001.1, forward strand.
CTGCACTTCGGCCGGACACAGCCCGATAACGCCCCGCATCAGGACTGCGCGAATTCCGGAAGCTTCCGCCACCTCGGCAACACGGTCCATATGATCGTACATATCAAGGAAGGTCGTTGTTCCTCCCTTCAGCATTTCCAATACCGACAGGGCGGTTCCCCAGTACACGTCGTCACCGGTGAATTTCCCCTCCATCGGCCACATCTTCTCCTGAAGCCATACCTGAAGCGCCAGATCATCTCCGTAGCCGCGCAAGAGAGACATCGCAGCATGCCCATGCGTGTTGACCAGCCCGGGCAGGAACAGCAAACGGCTGCCGTCAAAAGACGGAATGTCTTCCTCCAGCACAGGCGGTTCTTCCCCTATGTAAGTGATCAGATCGTTATCGATAACCATATAGCCATCGATCACAGGCTTATCTGAGCCGGGCACGGCAAACTTGCCGCCGCGGATGATCCATTTATTGCCCATCGGCTTCCTCTTCCTTTCCTTCGTGAAGATAATACGCCAAGCTTTGCAGATCGGTAGTAAAGTCTGCCGCATGCACTCGAACCTCTGACGGCGTCTTCAGAATGACCGGCGCGAAGTTCAGAATCGCTTCAATGCCGGATTCAATGAGAATATCCGCGACAATCTGCGCCTCCTGATCGGGCACGGTAATGATTCCGATACGGATGCCCTGATCCCGGACGGTTTGGGCAAGCTCTTCCATCGGCTGAACAGTCAGTGTATTGATTTTGGTTCCAACCTTCGGCGGATAGGAATCAAAGACGGCCGTTATTTTCATTGTATCTTTTAAATAGATGTTGTAATTGGATAACGCCTGACCCAGGTTACCGGCTCCGACCAAAGCAACGTTGATCGGCTGATCCAGCTTCAGGATATGACGGATTTTCTCGATCAGGTACGGAACGTCGTAGCCGATGCCTTTTCTTCCAAAGTCTCCAAAATAGGCCAAATCCTTGCGAATTTGCGCCGGGTTCAAGTCGAGCCGCTGTCCCAGCTCTTGAGAAGAAACAGTAGCGATTTCTCGTCTGTGAAGCTCGTTCAAAAACCGCAGATACACAGGCAATCTGCGGACGACGGCCTCCGATATTTTGTCCGATTTCATGAGTTCTCCTCCTAAAAGATTTTCGATCCCTCCCAAACCCTCCCTTCCAAGGGAGGGCCCCAAGGGCTGCCGCCCTCTGGACACCCGCTAAAGGCAATTAGCGTTTGGCGGAAGTTGGGCGGGACCTTGATCAGACGGTGAAGGATCGCTTTTCGTCCCTAACGGGACACGCTTTACGAATGGCGGGATTTAGCTACAGGACCCGCACAAAGCTACAAAACCGGGAGATCGACCTATGTTGTACAATGGCCGATCCGTATTTAAAAGCTGTAGAGCTTAAACCCATTTGATTGACCTATGTTGCACACGGCCACCCGAATTTAGGATGCTCCGTCATGCTGGAGCCATTCGGCAATTCGCGGAACCATCTGCTCTGTCGTCATATGCTCCATTTTCGGTCCGGGCAACGAGTACAGGAAGTATTTCCCGTAATAAGATTCGATTACTCTGGTATCATATACGATAACTATGCCGCGATCCTGCGCGGTCCGCACGAGGCGGCCAAATCCCTGTTTGAAGCGGATGACGGCCTGCGGGACGGACAGCTTCATGAAGGGATTCTTCTTTTGCGCCTGCAGCAGCTCGGCTTTGGCTTCCGCGAGAGGGTGGTTCGGCGGCTGAAACGGCAGCCTTACGATTGCAAGGCAGGTTAGCGCGTCGCCGGGAATATCCACCCCTTCCCAGAAGCTGCTCGTTCCAAGCAGAACGGAAGCGGAATTATCCTGGAAGCGGCGGAGCAGCTTACTCCGGCTCCCTCCTTCGACCCCCTGGCCCAGCACCGTGATTTCCTCGGAAGCCAGTACTTCCTTGAGCGGGTCGAACACCTGGCGCAGCATCTTGTAGGATGTGAACAGCACCAGCATGCGTCCTTTCGTCGTTACCGCAGCTTCAGCCAAGGATTGAACGAGCATATCGACGAACCGGGCGTCGCCAACGGTCCCTTTCACGCTGGGAAAATCCCGCGGAATAACCAGCAGCGCCTGATCCCGATACCGGAACGGAGATGGGAGCTGCATTGTGGACAGCCGTCCCTCCTCCTGAGCCTCGTTCAAACCGAGATTGTCGATCATATACTGGAACGATTTATCGACCGATAACGTTGCGGAGGTCAGGACAATACTTTTCTTCTTATCGAAAAAAAGCTCCTTCAGCTGAGCGCTGACATCCACAGGCACGGCATAAAGCTGGAGCGATTTGCTGCGGTAATTTCCATTTGCCTCCAGCCAATATACAACATTTTCATTATTCATGCCCATAAAAAAACGCACCTGCTCGCGGATTTCAGCCAAATCCTTGAACAGTCCGCCGATATCGGTTACGAGACTGTCTGCCGAAGACTGGCCGTCCTGATCGCGCATCTCGGACAGCATTTTCTCGCCTTTGCGGATCGCATCGCTTAATGAGAGATTCAGCGTATTCTCAAGCGATGCAAGCTCCTCCCAGCCTTTCGGCTTCTTGGTGGGAAGAAGACGGTGAACAAGCTGTCCCGCTTCTCCCGCCGCCGAGTCGGCACGTTCGGGTATGAGAGTGAACAGCTTCTCACTAAGCAGATCCCACGACTCCTTGACGGTAAGAAGATCGGGGTACAGCCGGTCGATAACGCCGCTCCACTCGGAGGCCTGCTCGCTCCCCGAGCTTTGAAGAATCTGACGCAGCGCGGGCAGCTGGCCGTTCCGGCTGTCTTTGTACAGACGATTCAGCGTATGGGACACCGTGAAATGCTTCATATTCATGCCCAGATGCTTCCCTGCCACTTCCTCCAGCTGATGCGCCTCATCGATAACCAGATATTCATAAGCAGGAAGCAGCTGATGACCCGCTTTGACGTCGGCAAACAGCTTGGAGTGATTGGTAATGACCACATCCGCGTTTCCCGCTTCATGCTTCGCGCGATGATAGTAGCATTTACGGAACCAGGGACACGCACGCCCAAGGCAGGAGTCGGTATCGCTTGCCACCGTTTCCCAGAAATCGCCTCCCCGGCTGCTCATGTTCAGCTCTTCGTCGTCGCCTGATTCAGTCTGGGTAAGCCACACGATCATCTGTGCGGCGGTCAGCGTATCCTCCCTTGGCGAGACGAAATCTTTCTTATTAATTTTATGTTCAAATTTACGCAGACACAAATAGTGTCCTCTGCCTTTAAACACCGCCGCCTTGAACGGAAAAGGTACGGTCTCGATCAATAATGGAATATCCCGTTCGCGAAGCTGATCCTGAAGATTAATCGTATGAGTGCTGACCATTACTTTTTGACCGGTGCGGACGCTCTGGTAAATCGCCGGCAGCAAATACCCAAGCGACTTGCCGGTTCCCGTGCCCGCCTCGATCAGCAAATGCTTCTCTTGTTCCAGCGCCTGAATCACTTCGGCGAACATGATCTCCTGTGCCTGCCGGCTTTCGTATTGGGGCAGGATGCTCCGCAGCCGCCTGAGAACCTCTTCCATATAGTCTTCAAAAGACAACTGCTCCGCCGGATTGTCACCGTCCTCCCGTGGTGGGGGAAGATCCGTCCAATCGCCTGCGGCGAGCGCTAGCTGACGGTAGAATTGAAGCTCGCTCTCCGGCTGAAACGATTCCATTTCACGTTCGCCCAGCAGACCGTCAAAGAACCAGCTCAGATCGCTGTCTTCTCCCGCAAACAGCTCGGTCAGTCGCTGCACTGTAATCAATGGCAGGCTGTGCAGCTCATCCAGACATTTCAGCAGCACATGCGCGGTGGCAAGCGCGTCGCTGTCCGCCTGATGCGGACGCTCGTGGACAATGCCGAAATGGGAGCTGACGGCTCCAAGCTGGTAAGAAGTGAGCGACGGAAAACAGATTTTCAGAAAATCGATCGTATCAAGAATTCGGCCCTGAAACGGCAAATATCCGCAGCGGTCCAGAGCATTCTGCAGAAAATGAAAATCGAAAGCGACATTATGTCCGACGAGCACGACATCATTGAGCAGGGGCACCAGTTCCATCATCATTTCTTCAAGCTCAGGCGCGTCCTGCACGTCGTTATCGGTAATGCCGGTCAAACCGGTAATAAAAGGGGGTATCGGTCCTCCGGGCTTGACGTAGGAACCGTATACACGCGAAATGGACCGGTCTTCTTCTATAGTGGCAAGTCCGACCTGAATAATTTCACCTACGGACTGGGTTCCTGTTGTTTCAAAATCAAGCACGGCAAATTTCATGATGTTTAAACCCTTTCATTTTGATACTACCTATCAGCATAACAGAAGTTGCGAAAAAAGGCGATGCACCCTGCCGAAAGCAGCAGTTGCATCGCTCCAAAAATAACCGCAAGATTTAAAGCAGAGAAGCCAGCTCACTTCCGATCTGCAGTTCGCCTCTGCCGCGCCGGCAAATCTCCAGATTGAGGCCGGGTTCCTGAAACGATGGATCATATTTCAGCGCCAAATTGAACAGCTCCTTGGCTTCCCCGAACCGCCGGCCAGCTGCAGCAATGCAGCCCATGGCGTTATAGAGATGCGCTTTAAGCTTACGGCTCTGAACGAGGGGCAGCATGTGTTCCAAATGTTCCCAAGCCTCGCCTGCTTTGCCCAGATGGAGATGGGACATCGCAAGGTACAGCCGGGCCGCAAGGTTGTCGGGATAATGAAGGATAACGGTACTGAACTGTTCGATGCATTTCGGATACATCAGCAGCTTGTAATATCCCTGGCCGCGCGCAAAATTCTCCATCTCAATCCCGGGTACTTCACTTCCGGCCGGCTCTGTCTCCGTCTCCTCGGAAAGATCCGCATGTTGACGGAACATACTGAGCGCCTCCGCAAAAGCCAGCCATTCGTCCAGCGCTTCATCGCTGAGCTTGCGGAGCATCCGGTATTTGCCTAGCAGCTCTTGCCGCCGGATGCCCTGAGCTCCTGGCCATTGTTTGGCGATATCGGAAAGCATCACGTTCATTTCGGCAAACATCTGTTGAAACACGGGAGCCATCCCTCCTTTTGGAACAATGAGATCAGTGCAGCTTGCCTGAATTCATTGTTCGCCTGAGGACGCTCTTTCATGCGTGGCAGTGATTGCATGCCCGCGTTATGACGGGATCAGGCAATCGTCGCGTGAAGCTCCTTATTTTCAAGCTTGACCGGACGATTGTTCTCATCCACAAAAACGACCGTCGGCTTGTGATGTTCAAGCTCTTCATGAGAAAGCATCGCATAGGAAATAATAATGACCGTATCGCCGGGCTGCACAAGTCTTGCCGCTGCACCGTTCAGACAAATGACGCCGCTGCCGCGCGGGCCCGGTATAACATAAGTCTCCAGACGCGAACCGTTGTTGTTGTCCACAATCTGCACCTTTTCGTTCTCCAGCAGATCGGCGGCTTCCATCAGATCCTCATCGATCGTAATGCTGCCGACGTAGTTCAAATTGGCTTCGGTTACCGTCGCCCGGTGAATTTTGGATTTCATCATATGTCTAAACAAGGGCTGCGACCTCCTTCGGCGTAAAGATTAAATTGTCGATCAGACGGGTGCGGCCGAACCGGACCGCCAGCGCCATGATAATTTCTCCTTCGGCCTCTACGAGCGGGAAATTCCCTTCCAGCGGTTCAAGCTGCGGAAAGGTCAGGATCTCCGCGTAATCAATATCGGCAAGCGGCGAGCTTGAAATAACGGATTTCAGCAGCTCCCGCACTTCATCGGTTGTAGCGACGCGGCCTTCTTCCACAGCACTGTGAGCTTCCCGGAGCGAACGGGACAGCACCAGCGCCTGTTGGCGCTCTTCGGCCGATAAATAGACATTACGGGAGCTGAGCGCAAGTCCGTCTGCTTCGCGTACGATGGGACAGGGAACAATCTTCACATTCATGTTCAAATCGTCGACCATCTGCCGAAGCACCGCCACCTGCTGGGCGTCCTTCAGTCCAAAAAAGGCATAGTCGGGCTGAACCATATTGAACAGCTTGGCAACCACCGTCGTCACTCCGTCAAAATGGCCCGGACGCGAGGCGCCGCACAATCTTGTTGTAAGCGACGAGACTACGATTTTGCTGCGGATTTCCCGGGGATACATCTCCTCTACCGCCGGAATAAACACAATATCCGCGCCTTCGCGTTCCGCGAGCTCCAGATCCCGCCGCTCATCGCGCGGATAGGCCTCGTAATCCTCATTCGGTCCGAATTGAATCGGATTGACAAAGATGCTCATGACTACCGTGCCGCATATTTCGCCCGCACGGCGCAGCAGACTGGCGTGACCATCATGAAGATAGCCCATCGTAGGCACAAGTCCGACGGGGCCTTGGCCCGCACCCCGCATAAATAAGGCGGCTTCCCGAAGCTGTTCTACCGTTCTAACAACTCTCATTATGATCTCGCTCCTTTTCCGGCTGCGCCGTACAGTGATTCCAGCACACCTTCATCCGCACCAAACGCGTGGTTTGCTGCTGGGAAGGCACGCTGTTTGACTTCCTTGACATACTCGCCGAGCGCTTCGCGGATGATGCCGCCCACATCGGCGTATGTCTTCACAAAACGCTTCTCCCTGTATGGCGAAGCATATTTCAGCACATCATGGTACACGAGCACCTGCCCATCGCAATAACGGCCCGCACCGATTCCGATGGTCGGTATGGAAAGCTCCCGCGTGATGGCCTCCGCCACTTCCTCAGTGACGAGCTCCAGCACGATGCCGAACGCTCCCGCCTTCTCCAGCGCCTTCGCCTCGTCCATCAGACGCTGTGCGTCCCTGGCGTCCTTGCCCTGCACCCGGTACCCGCCGATCGTATTCACCGATTGCGGCGTTAGGCCGATATGGCCCAGCACCGGCACGCCCGCGGAAACGATGGATGACACGGTTCCGCAAATTTCGAGCCCGCCTTCCATTTTTACCGCATGGGCATGCCCTTCTTGCATCAGACGGCGCACGTTGCGCAGACTTTCGTCAATGCTGCCGTGATACGTCATAAACGGCAGATCCGCCACAATGAAGGTATGCTCCGCTCCCCTTGCAACCGCCCGCGTATGATAGACCATATCGTCGATGGTTACAGGCAGCGTCGAATCATATCCAAGAACAACGTTGCCGAGCGAATCGCCGACGAGGATCACGTCGACGCCAGCTTCTTCAGCCAGACGGGCCGAAGGATAGTCGTACGCCGTCAGCATGCTCAGCGGCACGCCTTCCGCCTTCATTTTTTTCATTTTCACAATATTCAGTGCCTGTTTCTCAGCCATTCCCTTTTCCCCTTTTGCGAGTCACCGCGCCTCTATCAGCGCAAACAAAAAAACCTTTTAGCGTATCCGCTAAAAAGGTCCGAAGGGCAAAAAAGAGTCACTCGCGATCGTCCCTTCTGTCTCGGTCCTTGCGGCTCTGAGCAGAATCCAACGTAACCGTTCACTACAGTTACAAGAAGAAACATCCTGCGCCTTCCTCATAAGAAAGAGGCATTCCGTCTCACCATTCCAAGAGTGCAGTTCGTCTAACCGATACCGCCTCTTGCGAACAGTATAACAAATTCACCGCATAATTACACGATAAAAATATGACAAGGAATGGAATCCTTTGTCTAAATAAGGACAATTTCGCCGGAACAGACACTCGTCACCGTCCCGTTATCGTCCCGAAGCAGCAGTCCGCCATCTTCACCTAGTCCGATTGCCGTGCCTTCAAGCCAGCCCTGTTGGGTCTTCCGGCCAATCCTCCGGCCCAGAGTAACTGACTGCTCCTCCCATAAACGGGCAATCGGTCCAAATCCCTGCTCCAGGTACAATTCGTAGTGGATTTTCAGCTCCCGCAGCACTTCCCCGGCCAGCTTCACTCTGTCAACCGGCACTCCGCCTTCGATCAGCAGCGAGGTCGCTATTTCCTTAAGCTCCGCCGGATAGTCTTCCTCCGACAGATTGGCGCTGATGCCGATCCCGGCAATTGCATATTGAAGGCCTCCCGGCCCGACATTCGATTCAATCAAAATGCCGCACAGCTTCCGCCCGCCAGCCAGAAGATCGTTCGGCCATTTAATGCCCGCTTCAACCCCGGTCATCTTCCGGATGGCCGTGCAGACGGCGACGCCGGCCAGAAGCGTCAGCTGGGGCGTAGACTGCAGCGGAATGGCCGGTCGCAAGACGACGCTCATCCAGATGCCCTTGCCTTTGGGGGAATGCCATTTTCGGCCCATGCGTCCCCGTCCGCCGATCTGCTCCTCGGCCATGACGGCCGTTCCTTCCAGCGCGCCGCTCTCCGCCAGCCGCTTCGCTTCCTCCTGGGTCGAGACCACCGTATCCATACGGTGCAGCCTACCGGCCCAATCCGGGTCCCGCAGGCCGTCTGCTTCAGCGGCCCGCATCTTCTTCGTGCTCATGTTGATTCATCCTTTTCGCTATCGTAATCAGGGCCGCCCTATCGTTGAACACGTCACCCGCTGCCGCGGCCAGCAGCAGCTGCTGAAGCAGCTGCCCCAGCCACGGGCCCGGGCGCTTGTCCAGAGCGGACGCCAAATCGCTGCCCGTCACGGCCAGATCGGCCAGCTCGCGGACGGGCATCTCGCGCAGCCACCGCCGGGCGGCCAAGGCGTGCCCGGCGCCCGGGCCGCCGCCAGGCAGGGCGGTCAGCAGCGTCAGCCACCCTTCGGCGGCGTCCGCGCCGAAGGCCAGCACGGCGGCGAGGAATCGCCGCCGGAAGTCCGCGGGGCCATCCTCCGGCCCCGCCTCCGCCGCTGCGGTCCACGCCTCGCGGAACCGCAGCACCTGGGCGACGCCGCGCCGCGTCGCCCCCGGGAACGTCCATGCCCGCAGCACCGCCTCGGCCTTGGCGGCCGGGATGCCCAGGGCATGGAGGAGCAGCGCCCACCGCAGGAGGGCGCTCTCCAGTTCCCCTATGGAGGCGAGACTGGCGGCAGCGGCCGCAAGTCTTTCGCCCGTCCAGGGGAACGGGGCTTTTCCGCGCGCCAGCAGGCCGCTGCGCGCAAGCATCCCCAGGCCGCGTAAGGGCCTGGGGCCTTCCACGATGCGCGTCAGCTCAGCAAAGACGCGCTCCACGGCGATATGCGCCAGCCCGTCCCGGCGGCGCAGGAGACCGCGCCACGTATTCTTCGCGACGCGGAAGTCCAGCGTGGACGCGAACCGCACGCAGCGGAGCATGCGGAGCGCGTCCTCGTCAAAGCGCTCCTCCGCGGTGCCGACGCAGCGGATCAGCCGGCGGCGCAGGTCCTCCGCCCCGCCGAATGGGTCGATCAGCGCTCCGTCAAGACCCATGCAGATCGCATTGATCGTAAAATCACGTCGGCGAAGATCCTCTTTGACATCCTTAACGAAGACGACGTTCTCCGGACGGCGGTGATCGGCGTAGCCGCTCTCGGTCCGATAGGTCGTCACTTCAAACGGGAAACCGGCCTCCAGAACGGTAACGGTCCCATGCTGGAGGCCGGTAGGCACACATTTTGGAAAGAGCGACATGACCGATTCCGGCCGGGCCGAGGTCGTAATGTCCATGTCGTTAACTGGACGCCCGAGCAGCTCGTCGCGTATACAGCCCCCGACCCAGTACGCTTCATGTCCCGCTTCGGTTAGGCGGACCATGATCCGGCCCGCAGCCTCGGCCATCAGGGGATCGGCCATCTTCCAGTTCATCATCACTCAAGCTCCAATCTTTAGCAGACCGTGTTCGCGGTCTTGCGGTCCAGCACACGGTAATAAATGCTTTCGTATTGATCCGTAATGGCGTCGTTGCAGAAATCCTCTCGCGCGCGCTCCAGACAGGCTTTGCGGATATTACGGGCCAAAGCCTCGTCGGTCAGCAGACGGACGGCATATTCCGCCATGGCGGCCGTATCGCCGATCGGCGCCAGAAATCCGGTTTCGCCATGCATCACCAGCTCGGGTATGCCCCCGGCCTGCGAGCCGATCGTCGGCACGCCGCAGGCCATCGCTTCCAGAGCAACCAGTCCGAAGCTCTCTTTTTCCGAAGGAAGCAAGAGCACATCCGCAAGCGATATGACCTGGGCGATCTCATCCTGCTTCCCGAGAAACCGCACCTTGTCCTCCAGACCCATTTCCGCGATCTTGGCCTGAATCTTCGGGAGCTCCGGGCCCTCGCCCACAAGCAGGAGACGGGAAGGAATTTTCTTTGCAACCTTGTCGAAGATATCCACCACATCCCCAACTCGCTTGACCGGACGAAAATTGGAGATGTGCATCAATATTTTTTCATCCGGGGACGCGAAATCCCCACGCAGGTCGGAAACGTCCCGGGGATAATAGACTCTTTTATCCACAAAATTGTAGGTCAGGTCGATTTCGCTTGTAATATCCAGCACCCGCCGCGTCTCATTGATCAGGTCCTGCGATACCGCAGTCACCGCGTCGCTCTCATTGATGCCGAGCCGGATCAGATCCCTGAGCGATTCGTCCTGGCCCAGCACCGTAATATCCGTGCCGTGGAGCGTTGTGACCACCTTGACCCCATCGCCGCCAACCATCTGCTTCGCAAGAAAAGCACAGACGGCATGGGGAACCGCATAATGCACATGAAGAAGATCCAGCTTCTCCATCTTGGCTACCTGGGCCATTTTGGTCGCCAGAGCAAGATCATAAGGCGGGTAACGGAATACGTAATAGTCGTTGACTTCAACCTCGTGATAAAAAATATTTTTCTGAAACGTCCCCAAACGGAACGGAATGCTGTGCGTAATGAAATGAACCTCATGACCTTTTTCGGCCAGCAGCTTTCCCAGCTCCGTAGCCACTACACCGGAGCCGCCTAGAGACGGATAACAGGTAATGCCTATTTTCAACAACCGGTCCATATGTCCGTCTCCTTTATTTATTGACTGATTGGTCAGCGCTTATCCGCTGCTTGCGGGCGCCTTTCGTCACTGTTTCTTATCTTTTGAACCAATCTACCGCATAAGGAACTTTGGTAGCGAAGCCCTCGGCCAAAGAAAATCCTCTCCGCTGTCCGAGCAGCATATCTCTTGAGCGGACCCGTTCGATATAACCGTCGTTGAGCGGTGTCGCTACGACATCATCGCCCGGCGTCTTTTGAAACTGGGAGCGGTAAGCGGATAGAGCCGATTCCTTCGCTTCATAGGTTTCGGACACATCGACAACAAGATCCGTACGCCCCAAATCATTAATGAAGTAAAAATAGAGCTGCGGAGCCGGAACCGCCTTCAGCGCCGGCATATACCGCCGAAGCTTCGCATTAAAAACCGCCTCTTCCACAAGCCTGCCGCAGGCGACATGGTCGGGATGGCGGTCTTCCCAGTAGGGAGCGAACACGATATCGGGCGAGGAGCGGCGGATTTCCGCCGTCACAGCCCAAATCTGGTCTTCGGTCAGGCGCAGTCCCCTGTCGGGAAGGCCCAAGTTGGTGCGCGATGATACGCCGAGCGCAGAGGCGGCCCGGGCGGCTTCCTCTTTGCGGATCTTGGGCGTGCCATTGGAGGACATTTCCGCGGCGGTCAGGTCGCAAAGCCCGACCTTAAGCCCGGCTGCCGTATGCTTCGCAATCGTACCGGCCATGCCGATCTCCGCGTCATCGGCATGGGCGCCGAACACAAGAATGTCGAGTTTCATTCGTCGACTCCCGGCTTGTACTTGTGTACCAGATCCCGCCAAGCGAAATCGCCCCGGTCGATCGCTTTGACCAGGATTTCCGCGGTTGCGATATTGGTAGCCACTGGAATGCCGTACACATCGCACAGCCGCAGCAGAGCGGAGATATCCGGTTCATGCGGCTGGGCCATCAGCGGGTCCCGCAGGAAGATAATAAGGTCCAGCTCGTCCTGCGCAACAAGCGCGCCGATCTGCTGATCGCCCCCAAGCGGGCCCGACATAAAGCGATTAATTTTAAGCTGGGTCGCTTCCATAATTCTCTGCCCGGTCGTGCCGGTCGAATACATTTCATGTCCCTGGAACACATGCTCATATGCTGTTACAAAATTAACCATTTCATCTTTCTTGCGGTCATGCGCAATAAATGCAATCTTCATCGGTTTCTCCCCTGTCTATTCGATAAAGTGGTCAAATCCGTAAATCAAACCCGTATAACCCATAACCTTCTCGATGCCCAGCTTCACCCCGGGCATATATCCCGCACGCTCGTAGGAATCGTGGCGGATCTTCAGCGTCTGGCCGAAGCTGCCGAACACGACCTCCTGCTGTGCAAAAACGCCCGGCAGCCGGACGCTGTGAATCCGGAACCCGTTATAATAGCCTCCGCGGGCGCCCTCAATAACTTCCTCTTCCTGCGGGTTGCCCTGACGCAGTTCTTCCCGCGCCTCGGCAATCATCTCGGCCGTCTTGATCGACGTGCCGGAAGGAGCATCCAGCTTCTGATCTCCATGATACTCAATAATCTCAAGATGAGGAAAGTATTTTGCTGCCTGGGCGGCAAACTTCATCATCAGAATGGCCCCGATCGAGAAATTCGGGGCGATCAGGCCGCCGATTCCCTGTTCCTGGCACTGCTTGTCCAGTTCTTCTATCTGCTCCGGAGTAAATCCGGTCGTTCCGATAACCGGTCTTACCCCGTATTTGATGGACAACGCTGTATTGGCATAAGCCGATTGAGGTGTCGTGAAATCGACGAGCACGTCCGCGTCGCCCGCCGCCAAAGCGGCTTCGAGGTCCCCGGTAACCGTTACTCCCGCTTCAGGCAGGCCTACCAGCCGCCCCGCGTCAATGTCATGCAGCGAACGGTCCACAGCGGCCGCAAGCGTCAGATCTTCATCCTGAAGAACCAGCTTGACGACTTCTCTGCCCATCCGGCCGCCTGCTCCCGAAACAACGACTCTGATTTTATTATTCATGTACGTTCTGACCCCCGCTTTCTTCATCTGTTGATTACTGCATGTACTTTAGCAGCGATTTCTGCAGATCCTTCATTAATTCCTTTAACCCGTTATCGTCCGGGTGCAGCGCGATCACTTCCTTCATCGCTGCAATTGCCGGTAAATGCTCGTTCATTCTGCTGTAAGCAATGGCCAGCCATACGTAAGCATCCCCATAGAGCGGATCGAGCTTTACCGCTTCTTTGAGCAAGGTAATCGGCCGGTATGGGTTATTCCTAGCGTTTATATCGTCCTCCAGCAGCCGTTTGGCTTCCTGAACATGCAGCATGGCCTGCAAATGCTGCAAATGCAGTCTGTAATCCGTCTTGGCGCCGTCAAGCTTCACCGCGGCCTTGGCATGTTCGACCGCTTTTTCGAGCTTACCGCTGCGCGCGTAAGTGATTGAACAGCGATACCGGACTTCCGGATCATTCGGGTCGGCCGCAATCGCCGCTTCGAAGCATTGAATCGCTTCTTCGAAATCGCTTCGCAATATACAGCGGTACGCTTCCTTCACATAATCACCGGGACTCATACGTACCACCCTCCGTCATATGATTCATCATATGCGGCGGCGCCTAATCGGTGTTTTTTTTCGTCCAGCGGTCCGCGTCGCGGGTATTGAATTTGCGCATGACCTTGTCCATGGCTTCCGTCAAGTCGATTCCGAGAGAGTTCGCGAAGCAAACGGTGATGAACAGGATATCGCCCAGCTCGAGCTCAATCGAATTTTCCGGCTCGTCAGCCTTTTTCGGCTTCTCTCCATAAGAATGATTGACTTCGCGGGCCAGTTCCCCCACTTCCTCGGACATGCGCGCAAGCATCGATAACGGACTGAAGTAGCCTTCCTTGAACTGGGAAATGTAAGCGTCCACTTCCCGCTGTATTTCGGCGAGACTTTTCTCCATATTCCGGCGTCTCTCCTTTCGATCTGCCGCATATTGCCTTTTCGTTTGCCCCTATGTTATCGTAAAGACGTTTTGAAGACAAATCTTTTTTGCTCGCCTTGCGATTGTTATATAGGTATACTTTCATGCTGGCGGAGAAAAACTGCCGTTATCACGGCTTCACGGAGGATTCCATGAATACTGCAAAATTGAGTTCAATCATCAAGACGGTCGCTCCGATTATGCTCGGGACCGCGGTGTACGCTTTTGGACTGCTCTACTTCATTATTCCCAATCAGCTTATGGAAGGCGGCGTAACCGGGATCACCATTCTCCTGAATTATGGCTTCGACATCCCGGTGTTTCTGACCACGCTGCTGCTTAACCTTCCGCTGTTCCTGCTTGGCTGGAAAGAGCTTGGCGGCCGTCAAATCATCTACACCGGTGTCGGCATCGGATCACTGTCCTTCTTCCTGTGGGTATTCGAGCGGATAATCGCGCTTGGGTGGGTGGAGCCCTTCCAGACGGAGCATGATTTTATTCTTGCTTCCCTCTACGCAGGCGTTACACTGGGACTCGGTCTCGGCCTTGTTTTCCGGTTCGGCGGCACGACTGGCGGCGTCGATATCGTGGCCCGCATATGCGGCCGGCGTTTCGGCTGGAGCATGGGACAGGTCATTCTGGTGATCGATGTTGTTATTATCGGCTCTTCCCTGCTCTATATCCCAAGAGAGAAGATTTTGTATACGCTGGTTGCCGTTTTTATTTCTTCCCGCGTGATCGATTTTATCCAGGAAGGCGCTTATGCCGCCAAGGCTTTTACAATTATCAGCGACTTCGGGCAGGAAATCGCGGAGCTGATCACCAGGGACCTGGAGCGGGGCGTCACCTTGATCCCGTCGATAGGCGCCTATTCGAAGCAGGCCAAGCATACCGTTTACTGCGTTGTTTCCCGCCAGGAAATCCGGCGGCTCAGCCAACTGGTCAAATCGGTCGACCCCCGGGCGTTCGTCATTATCAGCGATGTGCACGACGTTCAGGGCGAAGGCTTCAGGGAAATATGAAGCTTTCGAGCGGATATATCTCGTTAACGAAACCAGCGGGACAGGTCGTGGAAGAATCCTCGCCCTGTCCCGCTGGTTTCGATTGTGCGCTCATTTCTGGAGCCTTATGAATTAACGAAGCCGGTCTTGTCAACGCCGCTCATTCAGTACGGATTCCAGCGGCTTTTCTCTCCCCTGTATTTTCTGTATCCGGTATAGGCCAGCGCCGCGAGAATAAATCCCGCTCCGAGCCACCCGGCCAGGCCGTACTCCCTCGGACCCAGAGGGAGAGACAGGGTCGGCTCATCCTTCTCTTTCCCGAACATCACCCTTGCGGCCTCCCGGCCGTTCGAGACAGCGTCCATAAGCTCTTCCCTGCCCGGGGGACGAGCAGCCGACGCCAGCCCGGAAGCATAGGAGAGCCATGCATCGAACCGGTTGACCTCTTCCGGCTTACGGGTAATAATGACCGCCGGCCGAATCGTATCGTAACGCTCCTGCAGACGGGAAACCGCCGTTCTCCAGCCCGCCTGATCGCTGCCGGCCGCGCTGCGTTCCATATCGTTCAGATCCTCCAGGATGAGCTTATAATATTGAAGCCACATCGGCTGACGGGGATGGGTCAGACTGTTGGCGGCCAGCCGGAGCCTTGCAGCGGCCAACTCCCACCGCTCCGGCTGGAGCTGGACCGCCGAAGCGGCGGCTTTCATGTCCAGAATCGCTCCGGAGAGCGCATTTACTCCTTCAACGGATGTAAGTCCTTCAAAAGAAGATGCGACGAACAACCGGGAAATCGCATCGATTGTTTCCCTTGTTTTGTTGATATTGCCTTCGGTAACGTAACCGTACAGCGCCTCCGCCTGCTTCTCCAGCTGCAGCGCGCTTGCTTTGGCCGCAACAGACGGCTGCGTCGGTTCCGCCGGCGTACCCGCCATACCGGATACCGATCTGCTCACAGGCAGAAGAACCTCGTTGTAGCCTGCAGCGCCTGCACTATCCCATCCGGCTGCCGCCGTGCAGACCAAGGCGAGCAGCGTCATCATCACCCAATACCTCCCGCGCAGCATGAGACATCCCTCCTGCCTTATGTGTATGCGCAGGGACAAGGGTTAGAACATCGTCTCATGGCTCCGTGCGCTGATGACGCAGCCGGACATCCCTCGAAACGAGCCAGGCGGCTAACGCGCTTACGAGAGTCAGGCCAATGGTGAATATCTGGATCTGCAGCACATCATCCTCGAGCGTGGCGGGAAGCCAAGGATAAACGCCGTAGGAATAATCGACGGTATCATTTAGCAATGTCCACAGGAGCGCAACCGGAATCATTTTCCGGCAAATAAAGTACCGGGCGTACAGCAGCGCCTCTACCGCCATACCGGTATGTGAAATCATCAGCATCCAGTCCTGCCAATCGACCGGACCGCCCTGGTAGCCGCCGGCTACAATAATGGAGACCGCCCAAATGCCGTATTTGACGGATGTGACAACCGCCAGCGCCTCGATCACCGCTCTTGCCGTAACCCCGGCCACCGTCTTGGGCGGATATAGCATGAAGATCAGCGCCAGCGTAAAGAACAGGCTTGCCGTAGGGCTGTCGGGCACAAACGGCAGCAGCCATCCCGGGTAATGGGAGGCCGTATAAGCCAATTGATTGCCATACCATATGTATCCATAAATGGTTCCCGGAATATTGACCGCAAGCAGCAGCCAAATCATTACCCGGTTGTTAAACAGTTTGTCCACTTCCCTACCTACTCTCGACACGACAGGCCTCCCCTAAAGCATGCAAAAACCTGACCGTATGACCCGATCAGGTTATGCTTTTTTCCTCTATTTTACTGTTCGGTTTTTTGTTTCGCAAGCCATTCCGCTAGCTGGTCAATATCCTTGTCGGTCAACCCGGCATTGATGGCCGTGTCGTACATAGGAGGCATCTTGTTATTGTACCCTTCCTTGATAATCGTTAAAATGCCCGCCTTGTCATGCTTGTCGCCGATGCCGCGCAGCGACGGTCCGGCCGCTCCCTTCATGTCGGCGGCATGGCAGGCCACGCAGCCGGCCTTCTGATAGACAGCCATGGCGGGATCTTCCTTGTCTATGATCGCCACCTCTTTTGCCTGTACGGCGCTGCTTGTCGGCAGTCCCTTCGCCCGGTTCTCGGCCGCCTTCTCCTCACGCTGCACATGTTCGGGCACCTGGCCGGTTGCCGCCATTTCATGTTTATACTCCGTCCACGCCGAGTTCGTCAAATAGATGATGGAGATCAGGGACAGGAACATGAGCGATGAAGCAATCGGTCTGCGGTAGAACCTGCGTTCTCTGCCCGTATCCAGAAAAGGGGCCAGCAAAAGGGAGCCGAAAGCGACGCCCGTAACACCCATCGTTCCAAGGACGATATAATCACCGGAGGCGTAAGGCAGCTTGAGGTATTGGTACAGAAACAGAAAATACCAGTCCGGGACCGGAATCACCGTCGCGCCGGGATTGGCGGGAAAGCCAAGGGGCGCAGGCTCCGAAATCGTCAGCACGAGAATCCCGACCAAGACGACAACGCCAACCATCCATTCTTTGAGCAGGAAGTTCGGGATGAACGCCTCCGATTTCCCGGGATAGGCGGAATAGTCTGGAGGAGCGATAAAGCCGTTTCCCCGCCTGACCCTGGAATCGCCGACGAAGACAATTTTTTCCTTGGAGCTGTCTTTATGTGCCACCTTATGTCCTCCTCTCCTTCGGATGCCGTTACAGCGGGCCCGAAATGCCTTGTCTGCGGATCATGACGAAATGTCCCACGAGCAGAATAAGCAGCACCGCCGGGAGGAAGAATACATGAAGAGCGAAAAATCTCGTCAGCGTCTCGGCTCCGACAATATTGCCGCCCTGCATCAGCTCCTTGAGCACCGGACCCAGCACGGGCACGGAGTTGGCGATTTCCAGTGTGACTTTTGTGGCGAAATACGATTTATTGTCCCAAGGCAGCAAATACCCGGTAAGTCCCAGTCCAAGCATCACGAAAAATATAAGCATCCCGACCACCCAGTTCATCTCCCGGGGCGCCTTATAGGAGCCTGTAAAAAAGACCCGCATCGTGTGCAGGAACATCATGACGATAACCAGACTTGCCCCCCAGTGATGCATGCCCCGGACGATTTGTCCAAAGGCGACCTTGGTCTGCAAATATTCGACGCTGGCGTAAGCGTTGATAATATCGGGGACGTAATACATTGTCAGAAACATGCCGGACAGAATCTGAATGACGGTAATGAAAAAAGTCAGACCGCCGAAGCAGTAGACGAATGCGGAAAAATGATGGGCCGGGTTGACATGCTCAGGCACCTCGTGATCGGCGACATCCCTCCAGATGGGTGTAATGTCCAAACGTTCGTCAATCCAGTTATAGACATTTTTAAACATCGGCGGTTACGCCTCCTTGGCGGCCTCGGTATTGGACACAATATCGCCCAGGTATACCCAGCCATTCTCAATTTTCGTCTTGTACTGATCGAGCGGCTTCGGCGCTACGGCCAGATTCTTGCCCGCCTTGGTGTAACGTGCGCCATGACATGGGCAATGAAATTCATCGGGCGTAGCCTTGTTATTGTTCCATCCGACCGTGCAGCCCAAGTGCTTACAGATCGGTGAAAGCGCATAAATTTCTCCTCGCTCGTTTTTGCGGATCCATGCCGTCAGCGTCGCCGTACTGGCATACCATCCGTCCTGCTGCTTGAGCTCAAAATGGAATTCCTGCGGCTCGCCCGTGATTTTGGATTCTTCCGCGACTTTGATAAACTCTCCCTCGCCCTTCTTATGTAGTATAGGGTCCACGGCGAAACGGATCATCGGAAGGACGGCGCCCACTCCCATAAAAGCGGAGGCTCCTCCGAGGGTGTAGGTTAAAAACTGTCTGCGGGACATTTCTTTGCGCCCGGGCGGCTTATTGTTCGGATGATTCTGGTGCTCTTCATGGCTGCTCATATCTGCGTTTACCCCCCTTGATCGGATTTGGGAAAGCGCTCGAAAGAACAATTAATACGTTTACAATGATAAAAATAACATTTATATCCATTCAACCTAATCATAGCTTAGCAGCCCATACCCGTCAATAACATCGTCAGGGAGAACGAATAGACAACAGTTCAACACCAACTGCATTGTCGATTTTCAGTCACATTTTCAGTTCATATTTCCTTCCCACATCTGCTGGATTTTTTGCATAAAAAGCGCCATTCCCTTATCTTTATTATCCCCGAAAAAGTCTTTAACGGCAATGATTAAATCGCTTTCAAAAATGATATCCCGAGTAAGACTTCCCACTCCGTCAAGCACGATGGCAAACCGGAAATTATTGGATTTGATATTGTGACATATTTCATTTATAATATCGATTTTCCCAATACCATCATATTGCACGGCGGGATATACCACGATACGTCCCTTAAAAGGGCGTTCCACCAGATCGATGGAGTCGCGAAGACGTTCCAGCCACTCGGCCGTTTGCGGAGGCGATTCCTTTCCCGTCAATCCAGAAAAAGGAATGAGACATGTATCATAAAATTTTCCGTTCTCTTCCCAGCTGCCCTTGTCGAAATCGCTGAATTTCATCCTGCCCCCGCCTCTCGCCGTTATTTGATTTCCGCAAAAAAAGAGGTGCGCCGCGAAGCGCATCTCTTCTATGCCAAACTTTTCAGTTCTTCTGTCAGGTTTCGGAATGCAACCTCGTCACCGGTAGCCAGCGCCGTGTCAATCTCACGGTACAAGATGGCGCACCGGCGCTTGCGCAGCGCTTCGTCCCACACCATTTCTGCCGCGAGCCCTAACATCACCTCATAGGTTGCCTTCATTTTGTCCATTCGAATACACCTCCGCTGTTTATGTTGTTCCATATTCTTTCCCGTACGACCATGGCCGGAGATCCGAGGGAAAGGGTGTAGGGGGATTTTTTGTTTTCGGTTACAATTTAACCGGCTCCTACTAAAGCATATTCACCAATCTCTGCTCTGTTCACAGAATGGCGCCCATTCCGATTAATGTTCCTCTGCCTATGCTGCGCAAATTTTACATCACCTATGAGTTTTGCTCCTATAGCCATATAGATGGACGGATGAAGCTGCGGTATGTAGGTCCCATACGCAATCCGCAAGCACTTTCCCCCTTTAGTTTAGCATCAATGGGAAGTCTTGCTCCCCCGGTGATGCGGCCTTGCAAAGCTCCTCTGCTCTCTACAGGAGCAGCTGTTTGGATTGCGCCATTTCCATTCCCCAATTCGTCATTTTAACGACGGGGCCTGAAGCCGCTTCGCCCGCTCGCAGCATTCCCAGATGCAGCATCATACGCAGAATGCGTTTTTCCAGAATTGAACCAGCATCATCGTAATAGAACGGCTTGATCAGCCAGCCCAGCGCATGTTCCAAAGATTTAACCGTCACCCATTCGTCCGCGCACACGCCAATCCAGTATACGAGTGATGGAAGGTTTGGAATAGCGCCTTTATAAAGTCTTAACCAAAAGGAGAAAATCTGCATCAGTGATTCGTATTTTGCTTCTTCCAAAACCGCCGCGCCCGTACTCGTCAATCTAAGCCGCTGCCCGTCCTCCGCAATCCACCGCCGATGGCGGGCAAAGTCGTACAAGAGGGCCAGCCTTGGCGGATAATGCTCGCAGGCTCTGCCGTACCCGAAGCGCCAGCCGCCTTTCGTCAGAAGCGGTTCGGGGATATGCAGGCTGTTCATCAGCATCTGCTGGCACCTTCTATACATGGCTCCTTCCAGATTCAGCTCCGGCTCGTCTTGCCCTACAAAGCGCAGGAGCGCTTGCAAATCTGCTGCGGCGAGGTCGCCCTCCTCCCTGTACATATCGGGCTCTCCGCCAGGCTCCACTCCCTCCTTAAGCCGCGCCGCCATCCGATCCCGGAAACGTTCTTTCAAATCCTTCGGAACTTGAAACAAGTACCTGGATTGCTGGGAAGTTCCGTTAAAGAGCCAGCCTCCGTTCTTGAACCGGGCCACGGTATCGCGGTAGCCTCCGTTCTGTCCGGCCGGAGTATCGAATGACGCCGCCCTTGCTGCGGCAAGTAAATCCTCTAGTGTAAGATAGCTTCTTTCGTCAAACAGCAGCGCATTCAGGAAGCGCAAATCTTGCTGTGAATATTCCCTTACCTGGGCCTCCATAAAATCTTTGCTTCCAAGCGTGTAGAGCAGCGTCTGAATGAGGTCCTGCTTGGAATTTTGCTTGCATTCGCAGCGGTAACGGCCTGCTATAGCCGTCAGCTGGTTCATGTCCGCAAAGCTGAGCATATCCGCCAGATTCATATTCATCGCCTCGCTGTTTTAATACCATTATGGGATTACTGGCTTTTTTTATTCCATTTTTCGCAAAAAAAATAACCCGAGGCCACCGGGTTAACGCTGATTTTGCAGGATATGTCGGGTACAGTTGTACAGCAGAGGGTTCCATTCCTTCTCTTTCTTCTCCAAAATGGTAAGGGACAGATTTCCGATCCGCTCGGAATATCTGTTCTTGTACAGCGCGGCATAGAGCTGGGCCAGCAGCCCTCCATGCGACACGACAAGCACGTTCTTGTCCGGATGCTTCGCGGATAAATCTCCCATAAAGGCAAGCGCCCGCGCCTGAAGCTGTTCATCCTTCTCCTGGCCGAATTCCTGACAAGCCCAGTCCTTTCCCCATCTCGCTTCGCGCTCGGCGGCCGTAAGCCCCTCTACCTGTCCGTATGCGCGTTCTCTGATACGCTCGTCTGCCTCAAGCAGCGGAAGCCCGAGCCGGCCGGCAATAACTCTCCCCGTTTCTTCCGCCCGGGAAAGATTGCTCGTGATGCAATAATCCCAGCGGTAAGGTTCATGCAGCAGGCGCTCCGCCAGCATCTCCGCTTGTCTGCGCCCTTCGCTGTTGAGCGGGATATCACTTTGTCCTTGAATCCTGCCGGCTGCGTTCCAATCGGTCTGGCCATGGCGTATCAAGCCCATCAACATAAGTAACTCCCATCCTTTTCCGTATATATTTTTTCTTACTGTACCATGGATAAGCTTAAATGTCTTCTTTTTTGACAGGCTGCGGACACAAGAAGAAACGCCTGACGGCGTCTTTGAAGTTTATATTTTCTGATATTATCAAAAAAGCCCCCTTGATTGTTCAAGAGAGCTTCTTCAATGCCTGCGGTACCGGTTGAGCCGGGTTAACGAAAAGATGGACAGGGCGATTCCCAGCATCGACAGCACCATCCAGTACTGCGGATGGGTTGGTCCCATGCTTACGACGAGCGGCTCGACAATCTGGCTGCCGCCGGATTCAACGGGATAGACGGACTGCCAATCGCCAGTCGCTCCGGCGACCCCGGTCGGTACGATTCCGCTCTTCGCCATAGTGGTGTTGTCCGGTGTCTGCACCAATGTAAAATACAGAAAACTGCACAGGAATATCGCAAGAAAGCAGGCGATCCACAGGCTGATCCGCCGCCGGAAGATTCCGGGCCTGCCGGGCGACTTGCCGTCCCCGGGCATCAGCCAGGGGCTTTCCAGGTAAATTCGTTCCATCACGCGCGCATTGACTGCCTCGGCGCGTTCCTCGCTGACCTCGGACTTTATGTCCTGGATCATACGGCTGCTTTCTTCCCACATCTCCCATTCGGCCGTGCAATAGGAGCACTGCGAGATATGCTGCAATAAAGCGATGCGCTCCAAATTGCCCGGGGGAGCATCCCAAAGAAGCGGAATCAAATTCTGCGCTTCTCTACAGTTCATTGGCTTTTCATCCTCTCAGGCTGTTCAACATAAGCAGGTTCGTAGAAATAGGACTCAAGCTGCAGCTTCACGCTGCTTCTGGCGCGGAACAACAACGATTTGACCGAGCTTACGCTCTGATCGAGAATGGTCGCGATCTCCTGATAATCCATTTGGTCATACTCCCGCAATATCAGCGCGGACCTCTGTTTTTCCGGAAGATTGTTGATCGCTTTGCGCACGAGATTCATCCGTTCATTGCGCAGTACGGCTTGCTCCGGCGCCACTTCCAACGGCGCGACCGGCGTATAACCGCTTTCTTCAAGCGACACATTGCCTAAGCGGTTCTTCCGAAGCTCGCTGAGCACGGTATTACGGGCGATCGTGTAAAGCCATGTGGAAAAGGAAGCGTCAACTTCACGAAAGGAATGAAGGCTGCGAAAAGCTTTGTAGAATGTTTCGGAACAGAGATCTTCAGCGATGAGCTCCATCTGGGAATTTTTTAGCATATGATAGATAAATGCCAGGATTTTGCGTTGGTAACGTCGCATGAGTTCTGAATAAAGTTCGGTATTTCCCTGCTTGATCAGCTGGATTAACTGGGAATCCGTCATGGTTGGGCGTTTCCTCCTCGCCATAGCACGTCATATCCCGTCCGTAATCATTATTACCGAACGGGTCCAAAAAAGTTGCGGTTGTTCTGAAAAAAAGATCCGATTTTCATACCGGTTTATATGTATATTCAGGACGGCTATTTTTAAGCTTAATATATTATTCTATCGGCAAATCTACAAAAATACTTACCTATTGTACCACATTTCGGTTAACGGTGACATGAATAGACGGATGAGGGATGGAAACTTCTATAAAGATAACCCTATTCGACAAAAAATGGGCTTGCCTGCACCCAGCTGCAAAGCAGGATTTTGATATGCCAAACGGGGCCTATAAATACTGAACTAATTTTTTTCGTGAAAGCGTTGACAAAATGTAAACGGATACATATAATAAAAGTACAGTATGGTTTCTCTCCACTCCTATCCAAATACTAAGCTCTAAATGAGCAAGGGCCGCTTTTGAAAGCGGTCTATTTTTTTGTTTTTTGGATGGATTGGACTGATTGAGGGTTACATAAAAAAGCCGGGCATTCGCCCGGCCTTGCTCTATTGCTATACATACACTGTGTAATCACGCCGCTGCAGCAGCGCTTTGGCCCGCTCCATATCGCATTCCTGACGGAAGGACAGGCGCATAATGCCCGGAACGTCCTCCCGGCTCTCGATAATTTGCACGTTGCTCAGGTTGATGCCTTGATCGCCCAGCTCCGTGGCAATCCGTCCGATAATGCCGGGGTGGTCGGGAACGTCGATATGCAGGTCGAACAGCGGGGTAATCATTCCCTTGCGCCGCTCGGGCAGCTTGCCGCGGAATCCGTTCGCTTCCTTGAACGCCTCCTCGATCCCTTCGCCGTCGGCGTTCTCCAGCAGCTGTACGAAGGAAGACACCTCTTCATTCCAGTCCTTGAGCAGTTTAAGCATTACCTCGCGATTATTCAGCAGAATATCCCGCCAGATTACAGGCTCACTCGATGCGATCCGCGTTATGTCGCGGAAACCGCCCGCAGCCAACGTGCTGTAAAGCGAGTCGTCAGAATCGTAACCGTGAACCTGGTTAACAAGCGCCACGGCAATGATATGAGGCAAATGGCTGATCGCTCCGACAATCTCATCATGCCGCTGCGGGTCCAGCCGCACGATTTGCGCTCTTGTATGTACCAGAAGTGCCTTGAGCGACTCATACGCCTCTTCGGGTACGCCCGGCGGCGGAGTCAGCACATAATAGGCGTTCTCGAACAGCAGCGACGAGGCCGCTTCAACGCCGGAACGTTCCGATCCGGCCATCGGATGACCGCCGATAAAATGAACGTCCTGCAGATCAAGCGAAGACGCGCAGACCGCGATGCTCGCCTTGGTGCTGCCGACATCGGTGATAATGCAGCCCTTCTTCAGCGGCAGCTTGCTCAGCCTGAGGAGATAATCCTCCAGCATTCCAACCGGAACGCATAAAAAAATAAAATCGGCGTCCAGCGCCGCCTCTTCAAATAACAGCGTCGCACTGTCGACTACGCCTCTGCTCACATATTTCTCAGCAGATTCCGGGCGGTGGGCATGTCCCACAACGCTGAAGCCTTCCCTGCCCTTGAAGCAAAGGGCAAGGGAACCCCCAATCAGCCCGACGCCGAAAATTGCAATCTTAGTCGTCATGTATTTGAACAACTCGCCTTCTGTATATTCCTTGCCAGGCCGGTGCTATGCCTGAACGCCCTGCTCTTGGAGCGCGGCCTCCAAAGCCTGAATAAAGACCTTGTTCTGCTCCTGCGATCCGACCGTAACCCGGATCCAGGTAGGATAAAGGCGGTGCCCGGCTCTTACGATGATACCTTTGCGAAGCAGCAGTTCGAAAATATCGAACGCCGGCACGCGGACGTCAACCATAATGAAGTTCCCCTGCGACGGGAAGTATTCCAGCCCCAGCCGCTTGAATTCATCCTGCAGCTGCACGAGCCCCGCGCTGTTAAGGCGCCGGCATTCTTCAACATAGTCCCGGTCTCCCAGCGCCGCGAGAGCCGCAGCCTGAGCAAGACGCGAGGTGTTGAACGGTTCGCGCACCTGGTTGATCAGCGTAATAATTTCAGGACTGGCGACACCGTAACCAATCCGCAGGGCGGCCAGCCCGTAAATTTTGGAGAATGTCCGCAGCACGACAAGGTTGGGGTAACGATCCAGCAGCTTGATGCCGTTGGAGTAGGACGAATCGGTAGCATACTCGTAATACGCTTCGTCAAGCACAACCATAACGCGGTCCGGGACCGCATCAAGGAAAGCCGTCAGCGCCGATTCAGACACAATCGTCCCTGTCGGGTTGTTCGGATTGCAGACCCAGATGACCTTCGTCTTATCGGTCACGCGGGCGAGCATCCCATCCAGATCATGGGTGCCCTGTACAAGCGGCACTTCGATGCTGACCGCCCCTTCGATATCCGCATTGCTCTTGTATACGGAGAAGGTCTGGTCGGCCATGATCGTCTCGTCGCCCGGAAGGAAGAAAGCGCGGGCGATCAGCGCAATAATCTCGTCCGAGCCGCAGCCGAAAATGATATTGTCCGCGTTGACCCCCAAATGGGCGGCCAGTGCGGCGGACAATTCGGCGGCTGAACCGTCGGGATACAGGCTGAGCTGATCAAGCTCGGCCTGTATTGCGGCTTTGGCGCTCGGCGAGGAACCGTACGGATTCTCATTGGAGGCCAGCTTAATGACCTCGTCCAGTCCGTATTCCTTCTTCACTTCTTCTATGGGCTTGCCCGGCTTGTATACCGGAAGGTTAACGATATGGGGTTTCGGCTTCATGAGCGGTCCTCTCTCTCAGTAAAATCAATCGATGTGTACAGCTACGGTCTTAATTGTGCCACAAAATTGCGAATTTGCAACAGTCCCTCGGCACGCTTCGCCGGGTCTTGAAGCAGGACAATCACTTCCTCGATTTTGCGGACGATTGCGCTTCCGACCACGACTCCATCGCAGATTTTGGCAAATCTGGCAACCTGATCGGGTGTGGAGATGCCGAATCCGACGGCTACCGGAAGGTCGGTCGATTGACGGACGGTTTCAATGAACCGGTCCACACTTTCGTGGAAAGACGAACGTTCGCCTGTCACGCCGAGCGAGGACACGCAGTAAACAAAGCCGCTGGCGTCATTTACGATCTTGGCGATGCGCTCGCTGGAAGTCGGTGCGACCAGCGGAATCAGGTTGATGCCGGCCTCGCGGCTGCGGCGGCGCATCTCCTCCGACTCCTCAATCGGCAGATCCGGGATAATCAATCCGCTGATTTCATGATTGCCCAGTTCCGCAAAGAATGTATCGAGTCCCATTTGCAGGACGGGATTGTAGTAAGTAAACAGAATGAACGGAAGCTGGCTTCCTGCCTTGCGGGCCTTGAGCGCCGCTTCCATACAGGTCCGAAGGTGAACGTTCCCCTTCAGCGCCCGCGACGAAGCGCGCTGGATCACCGGCCCGTCCGCCAGCGGATCGGAATAGGGAACTCCCAGTTCGACCATATCCGCTCCGGCTGCTTCCAGCTCGGCAATAATCGCAAGGCTGGTCTCCAGATCGGGATCGCCCACGGTAAGAAACGGAATCAGTGCCGTCCGGCCTTGCTCCTTCAGGCGGCGGAACGCGAGATCCATGCGGTTTGTCGTTTCGGTCGTCATTTCAGCCCTTCCCCTTCCGTATACGCCATAATCGATTCCACGTCTTTGTCGCCCCGGCCCGACAGACAGATAACGATGATGTCATCCTTGGAGAGCGTTGGCGCGATCTTCGCAACTTGCGCCACAGCATGAGCCGATTCCAGTGCGGGAATGATCCCTTCCGTCACGCAGAGCAGCTTAAGGGCATCGAGCGCTTCCCGGTCGGTAATCGGCACATATTTGACGCGTTCGATATCTTTCAGATAGGAGTGCTCCGGTCCGACACCAGGATAATCAAGCCCGGCGGAGATCGAGTGCGCCTCGATTACTTGACCGTGTTCGTCCTGAAGCAAATAGCTCATTGAGCCTTGGAACACCCCGTGGCTTCCCTTGCTCATCGTGGCGGCATGATACGGCGTATCGACGCCTTTGCCTGCGGCTTCGACGCCGATCATGCCCACGTTCTCGTCTTCCAGAAACGGATAGAACATGCCGATGGCGTTGCTGCCGCCGCCGACGGCGGCTACGAGCAGATCCGGCAGCCTTCCTTCCGCCTCCAGAATTTGCTTCCGTGTCTCATCCCCGATAATCCGCTGAAAATTGCGGACCATCATCGGATACGGATGCGGACCGACGGCGGAGCCGAGCACATAGAACGTGTCGTCTACGTTGCTGACCCAGTAACGCAGCGCCTCGTTGCCGGCATCCTTGAGGGTCCGAGATCCCGATGTAACAGATACCACTTCAGCTCCCAGCAGCTTCATACGAAATACGTTCAGCTGCTGGCGGCGGGTATCCTCCTCGCCCATGAATACCTTGCATTCCATCCCGAGCAGCGCCGCTACCGTGGCGGTCGCCACGCCGTGCTGGCCTGCGCCCGTCTCGGCAATGACCTTCTTCTTGCCCATCATTTTGGCGAGAATCGCCTGCCCGATGGCGTTATTGATCTTATGGGCCCCGGTATGATTTAAATCCTCGCGCTTCAAATATATTTTCGCCCCGCCCAGCTGAGTGCTGAGCCGTTCGGCGTAGTACAGCGGCGTCTCCCGTCCAGAATACTGCTTAAGTAAATACCCGACCTGCTCCTGAAACTTCGGGTCTGCCGAGAATTTGTTATAAGCCTCTTCCAGCTCGATCAATGCATTCATTAAGGTTTCGGGCACGAAGCGTCCCCCGAAAGCTCCGAAACGTCCATGCCGGTCCGGCACCTGTATCATGATTGCTTCACCCTTTCCACAAAAGCTGTCATTTTGGCGATATCTTTCACTCCGTCACTTTCCACTCCGCTCGACACGTCCACTCCGTCCGGCGCGTAGTCTTCCAGCAGCCCGCCTACATTGTCCGGCGAAAGACCGCCGGCTACAAAAAGGGGCACTCCCATAGCCCGCGCCCGTTTACGGTAAGCGGGAATCTTGTCCCAGGCGAACGTCCGCCCGGAGCCGCCTCTCTGCGCCCTATCAAACGTATCGAGCAGAAGGGCGTCAATCGCCCCGGCGTAGCTTTCAAGCAGCGGTTCCTTGCTTTCCGTATTATCCGTTTCCGCAGCTACCGGAAGCGCCTTCCATATCTGAACACCCGGGAAAGCTTCCTTCACCTCACGGCAAAATGCCGGGCTCTCGTTCCCGTGCAGCTGGATAACGCCAAGCGGTACAGCGGCCAGAATCCCGTTCAGTTCGTCCATCTCCGGATTGACAAAGACCCCGGCGGCAAGCGGAGCCTGCCCTGTCTTCCATTCTCCAAGGACGGAAGCCAGTCCCGCCGCCTGCTCCGGCGATAC
This sequence comes from Paenibacillus apii, assembly GCF_011043685.1. NCBI lineage: Bacteria > Bacillati > Bacillota > Bacilli > Caryophanales > Paenibacillaceae > Paenibacillus > Paenibacillus apii. Next base: position 694,429 of record NZ_JAAKGU010000001.1, read on the forward strand.
CTTCCGGCGGCTCGGAGCAAAGACAAGACCGATATAATCAACCGGCAAGTGTACCATAGATTTTAGCACTTCAACGTCCTGAAGTCCACAAATTTTTACCTTCGCCTCAGCCATTCCGCACCCGGCCCTCGCCACGGGTAATCGGGCCGAGCAGACTTCCGACCGCCTGTTCCACATCCTGCTGCCGCATGAAATATTCCCCGACCAGCACGCCGTCCGCGCCGTTCGACTTCAAATAGGCGATATCCTCCGGCCCCGCGATTCCGCTCTCACTGATCAGGGGAATGCCTTTCGGAGCAAGCGCCGCAAGCTCGGCCGTTGTGGCAAGCGCGGTCTCGAACGTTCGCAAATTGCGGTTGTTGATACCGAGCAGCACATGGGGAAGCTCCGCCTTGCCCGTGTTCAGTACCGCTTCCAGCTCGCTGCGGTCATGAACCTCGATCAATACGTCGAGTCCAAGGGTTCCCGCGGTATCTGCGAAGGAAGATAGCACGGCGGGCGTTAGTATTGCCGCAATCAGCAGTATGGCATCCGCTCCGATCAAGCGGGCTTCATAAATTTGCTTCTCGTCGATGATGAAATCCTTGCGCAGCAGCGGCAGGCTTACCGCCTCCCGGACCTGGGTCAAATATTCTCCGCTGCCCTGAAAATACTGCTGGTCGGTCAGGACGGAGAGACAGTCCGCTCCGCCGGCTTCATAGGATCTTGCGATCTGGACCGGATCGAAATCCGGGCGGATCAGCCCTTTGGAGGGAGACGCCTTCTTCACTTCTGCGATCAGCCCCATTTCACGCTGCCGTCCGAGCGTAAGCGCCCGGCGAAATCCGCGGGTCGCCGGCAGTCCGGCGATTTGGCGCTCCGCTTCGGCAAGGGAGAACGATGCGCTGAGCGTCTCCACCTCTTTGATCTTGGTAGCTACAATTTTATCGAGATACATGTTTGAGTTCCTCCGTAATGGCGATCAGCTGCTCCAGCTTGCGTGCCGCTTCGCCCGAATCGATCTTTTCCGCCGCCTTATGGACACCTTCAGCCAGCGTATCCGCAAGACCTGCGACATAGATGCAGGCTCCAGCATTGGCAAGCACAATGTCCCGGTAAGGTGTCTTCGCGCCTTCCAGCACCGTACGGATAATCGCCGCATTCTCATCGGGTCCGCCGCCGAGAACGGCTTCCAGCGGATGGCTGGGAAGCCCCAGATCATGCGGGGTAATTTCATAAGTCGTTACCGCGCCGTCCCGTAGCTCCGACACGACGGTCGGTGAGGAAATGCTGATCTCGTCAAGACCATCGCGGCTGCTGACCACGAGCGCGCGTTTCGAGCCAAGCTCCTTGAGCACCCGGGCCACCGTCTCGGTCTTGTCCAGGTCGTAAATGCCGAGGAGCTGCCGGTCCGCTCCGGCCGGATTCGTAAGCGGTCCGAGCATGTTAAACACCGTCCGGACGCCGAGTTCCTTCCGCGGGCCGGCGGCGTGCTTCATGGACGGATGATAAATCTGCGCGAACAGGAAGCAAATGCCGATTTCGTTCAGGCACCGCTTCGCCTGCTCCGCGTCCAGATGAATGTTGACGCCAAGCGCCTCCAGCACGTCGGCGCTGCCCGCTCTTCCGGAGGCGGAGCGGTTGCCGTGCTTGGCGACGCGGACCGATGCGGCTGCGGAAATAATCGCCGAAGCCGTGGAAATATTGAACTTGTGGATGCCGGAGCCGCCGGTTCCGCAGGTGTCCAGGAGCCGCTCATTCTCCGTGGCTACCTGAGTTCCGAACCCGCGCATCGCCTGCGCGAAGCCCGTGATCTCATCGACGGTCTCGCCTTTGATCCGCAGAGCGGTAAGCAGCGAGCCGATCTGGGCCTGCGTAGCCGCTCCTTCCATGATCGCGCCCATAATGTCCCGCGCCTGCTCCCGGGATAAATCCTTGCCTTCAATCAGCCCGGCGATTCCGGACTGCACCAATTGAGTAATGCTGCTCATTGCCGTATGTTCTCCTCTCGCTCCTCAGAGATTGATTATCGCTTCAGCCGCTTTTTGTAAAAGCCCGGTCAAGGGGTATATTCATACATGTAATCCTGATTGATGCTGCCCCTGTCCTTCGCTTTCGCCGGGAACATCGCCTCGGCCATCCGAATCGCCTTCAGCATGCCCTTGGCTTTGTTGACGGTCTCCTCGTACTCCTTCTCCGGCACGGAATCCCATACGATACCCGCTCCCGCCTGAACATAGGCCCGGCCTTTGCGGAAAATAATGGTCCGGATCGTGATGCAGGAATCCATATTTCCGGAGAATCCAAGGTACCCGATCGCTCCCGCATAGGCTCCGCGGGCTTCACGCTCAAGCTCGGCGATAATCTCCATCGCCCGCAGCTTCGGAGCTCCGGAGACGGTGCCCGCAGGAAGGCAGGAAAGAAAAGCGTCGAAGAAATCTTTGTCCTCGCGGAGTTTGCCCGAAACATTCGATACCATATGCATGACATGGGAGTATTTCTCGATCTCCATGAAAGAATCGCATTTGACGGTTCCAAACTTGGAGACGCGGCCGAGATCATTGCGCCCCAGATCGACGAGCATCAGATGCTCGGCTCTCTCTTTTTCATCCGCCAGCAGTTCAGCCGCCAGCGCCCGGTCCCGCGCCTCATTCTCGCCTCTCGGCCTTGTTCCGGCAATCGGCCGGGTCTCCACCCGGTCTCCGTCCACTTTCACCAGAGCCTCCGGCGAAGTGCCGACGATGATTTCATCATCCATTTTGAGATAGTACATATAAGGCGACGGATTCAGCGTCCGCAGCAAACGGTACACATGAAGCGGGGACACTTCGGTATTGATATGGAACCGCTGGGACAGCACGACCTGAAAAATATCACCGGCCCGGATATATTCCTTGGCCTTCTCCACATTGCCGACGAACTGCTCCTTCGTCAGATTGGAGTGAATATCACCCAGCTCGATATCCTGCGGAATGCTTCGCCGGTTCAGATTTTCCTGCGGTCCCTGGCTGTGCAGCTCCTCCGCCATCTCTTCCAGCTTGCGGTTCAACTGCTCGTAATTGGCCCGGATATCGGAATCGCTGTCGCCATCCTTGATATGAAGATTGCCGACCAGCAGGATCTGCTGTTTCACATGATCGAACACGATAATCCGGTCACAGAACATGAAGCGGATATCATCCATTTTCAAATCGTCGCTGGCATGCGCCGGAAGCTTCTCGTAATACTGAAGCAGATCGTAACCGAAAAATCCGATCGCCCCGCCGGTAAAAGGGGGCATTTCCGCAAGCTTCGGACTGCGGTACGACCGGAGCAGTGCTTTCAGCTCTTCGATGGGTTTACCCTTCAGCTGCTTGTTCTCGCCGCCGATCTCCACGTTGATGGCACCTTTTTTGCCGGAAATGAGCAGGAACGGATCGCTGCCGATGAACGAATACCGGGCCCATTGGATGCCGCCCTCCACGCTTTCCAGCAGAAAGGCATTCTTGCGTCCAGCAAACCGCTGAAAAATCCGGATCGGCGTTTCCATATCGGCCAGGAGCCGCTTTACCACCGGAATGAGGTTATACTGCTGCGAGAGCGATATCACTTGTTCAACACTGGGACTGGTCATTTGTCGTTCCTCCTTGAACTTTAGAAAGGGTATTCGAGCTGAAAATACAGAAAAACCTCCACCGAAGTAGAGGTTAGGTTAAGCAAGCGTATAAAAAGAGCGGGATTTCGGCATCAGGCAATTGCAACCGCTCTGCCCCGGAAGATGCAAACAAGATCCCCGCATTCAAAGCAATGCAACAACCAATATCCGAACAAGACGATATCTCCAAGGGTGGAGATAGATCTTAAACGATACAATCAGGCACAGGTCATGCTCAAATATCCGTGAGTCATGCGAACCTCGTGTCCGCAATCCCGCGCTTGGCATACCCGCCTTCTGCTGTATCCAATAAATCCCTATCACTCAGCTCTTCTCTGCTCATCTCAACTCTGATCAAACTCTGCTTCACTCGTCTGATTACACTATACATGATACAAACGCTCATTGACAACCCCTGAGACAACCTATTATTTGGAAAGCCGCGCCCTCTTTCGGGCAAGCTCCCTTATGCAGACCTCGGTAAACCTGTCATCTAAGCTTAAGTACAGCCCCGCAAGGAACTCCAATGCTTCGAGAAAGATACCTTGTACATTGCGGGGCCATTGAAAACTTATAAGTTCGGTAGGAAAATAACCGTTAGTTATTTACTCTCGGATAAATCCGGACGCAGCTTCTGCGCCTCGTTCAGATAGACATGACGGATTTCGCGCTGGCTCTTGTCCGTATTGACCTGCACCATCAGGCGAATGCATTTTGGCAGGCTGCCCTTGACCGGAATTTCGGTCGAGCACATCAAAGGCACGAGCTCCCAGCCTTCGATTTCGCGGATGGCCCGAGCAGGGAAAGTTGCATCCAGATCGGTGGTCATTGTAATCCACACGCTGCAGATATCTTCGGCGATAATGTTATTGCGTTCAACCATTTCCCGAAGCAGCAGTACCGTTTCCCGCAAAATTTCCTGTTCCTCGTTGCTGGTGACGGTAGTCGCTCCGCGGATGCCGCGGTTTACCATGGGCTCCCCTCCTCTTTAAGCTGCCGGATAACCTCGCGAACCGCGGACTCCTCAACACCGTTCACAATGCTGACGGCGCCGATCTCATCGGGAACGATAAACGTTATCCGGCCTTCCTTGAATTTCTTGTCGTGCATCATTGCTTCTATAATCTCTTCCTCGCCGTATTCTGCCGGGAGTCTCGTTGGAAGCTCCAGCGCGCCGAGCAGGGAAACCGTCTCCTCGTACAGGGAACGCGAACGACCCAGCTTGGCCGCGAGCAGCGCGGAACCCGCCATTCCGATGGAGATGGCTTCGCCGTGCAGGAAGGTTCCGTAGCCTCCCACCGCTTCGACGGCATGTCCGATCGTATGACCCAGGTTCAGGATGGCGCGAAGGCCGTGCTCCCTTTCATCCTCGCCCACGACATCCGCCTTGATCGCGCAGCCGCGCTCCAGCGCGTAGCCGAGCGCCTCAGGGTCCAGAGCGAGCAGCTCGGCCGCATGCTCCCGGCACCAATAGGCGAAATCACGGTCCAGAATCAGCCCGTGCTTGAGGACTTCGGCCAAGCCGGAACGCACCTGGCGCGGAGGAAGCGACAGCAGCGTATTCAGGTCATACACGACCATCTTCGGCTGGTAGAACGCCCCGATCATATTTTTCGCCAGCGGATGATTCACCGCCACCTTGCCGCCAACGCTGCTGTCATGCGCCAGAATCGTTGTCGGAATCTGCATGAAGCCGATGCCGCGCATATAGGTCGCGGCCACAAAGCCCGCCAGATCGCCGACGACACCGCCGCCCAGCGCCAGAACGGCGGAGCTGCGGTCCAGTCCGGCTGAGATCGCCGTCGTCATCACTTCTTCATAGACAGTCAGCGATTTCGAGGCCTCTCCCGCCGGAATGATATGGCTGACAACGGTATAGCCTCCGGCCTTTAACCGTTCCTCCAATTCCGAAAGATACAGAGGGGCCACCGCGCTGTCGCTCACGATCAGCAGCGGGCTGCGGACCGGAAATCCGGCTTCCGCGCACAGGCCGGCAATGCCCTCCAGAATTCCGCTTCCAATCACAATCGGATAGGAGCGTTCACCCAAAGCTACATTAATTCTCCGCATATTAATAGCTCTCCAATTGGGCCAGGTAGTTGTTGTAATTGGCCCGAATTTCTTCCATGGAATCGCCGCCGAATTTATCCAGGAATGCCTTGGCGATTTCCCAGGCGACCACATTCTCCAAAACTACGCAGGCCGCGGGCACCGCACAAGCGTCGGAACGCTCCACCTGGGCTGTAAATGGCTCTTTCGTGTCGATATCCACGCTTTGCAAAGGCTTGTAAAGCGTCGGAATCGGCTTCATTACTCCGCGCACCACCACCGGCATGCCATTCGTCATGCCGCCTTCAAAGCCGCCGAGCCGGTTGCTCGCCCGGTAGTATCCGCGGCCGGAATCGTACATGATTTCGTCATGCACTTTGGAGCCGCGCAGCTTGCCCGCTTCGAAGCCGATGCCGATCTCCACGCCCTTGAAGGCGTTGATCGACACCACCGCTCCGGCGATAGCGCCGTCGAGCTTGCGGTCGGACTGCACATGGCTGCCCAGGCCAACGGGGAGCCCTTCAACAATACATTCCACAATCCCGCCGATGGAGTCGCCTTCTTCCTTGATCTGGTCTATGTAGGCTTCCATCTTCTTCTCGGTTTCCTTGTCCACGACTCTGACCGAGGATTCCTCCGTACGGGCGATCAGCTCGTCAATCGGCAGATCGTTTGCGGGAGCTTCGATCTCGCCGATCCGGATCACTTGTCCGGCGATCTTTACGCCGAATGCTTCCAGCAGCTGCCGCGCAACCGCGCCGCAGGCCACACGCGCAGCGGTTTCCCGTGCGCTGGAACGCTCCAGAATATTTCGCAAATCCGTCTGATTGTATTTCAGGCCTCCATTCAGGTCCGCATGACCGGGGCGGGGGCGGTTAACCCGACGCTTATCCTCGTCCGCGCCTGGAATCGGCTCGACATTCATGATGTTCTTCCAGTGCGTCCAGTCTTTATTCTCTACAACGAGCGCAACCGGAGCGCCGGTTGTGCCGCCGTGGCGCACTCCGCCGACAATCTGGGCGGTGTCTTTCTCGATCTGCATGCGGCGGCCTCTGCCGTATCCCTTTTGACGCCGCTGCAATTGAAAATTAAGCTGCTCGAAATCCAGCTGCAGATTGCTGGGCAGACCTTCAATAATCGCCGTAAGCTGGGGACCGTGCGTCTCCCCAGCGGTTAAATAACGTAAACTCATGCTGCGTTCCCCCTTCGCGCTTTCAAACTGTAAACTGCTAAAATCCGTAATGACCTTTGCTCATTATAGTATAGGGAAATCCCTTTTGACAAGAAAAGCCCAAAGCTTATCCATTCTTTCATTATCAAACAAAAAACGCCGCCCGAACCCCAGTTAAGGAGCGGCGGCGCTTTAGCCGGACGCATAGCGGGCGGTATTACCCCCCGACGTGCTGGCTCTGCTGCGGGCAGGACGTTTTGCTCTCCTCCTGCTGAAGCAGGCGCTGAAGCTGAACGTCCTCCACACCGAGAATTTGACCGCATTCCCTCACGGTGATAAATCCGCGCCGGTATGCGTCAATCACCTTGCTTTTATCCATTTCCTAACGACCTTTCGCTTGGCATACTGACTCTATCATTCAGTATCTCTGCATCGGGCCGAAAGTATACCTCGCCCTGCCCGTATCCGGAATCCGGCGCTGCCCGGGCTATTTTTTACGATAGAAGAACGTTTCCGTAGATTCGAATCCGTATTTGGAAGGGGTGAAAATCTGCTCGGTGCTCCCGACGAACAGGTAGCCGCCCGGGCGAAGACTGGCCGAGAATTTGTGATACAGCTTATCCTTCGCTTCTTCCGTGAAGTAAATCATCACGTTCCGGCAGATAATGAGATCAAACCCGGTATCGAACTTGTCCAGCAGCAGGTTCTGCTTGCGGAAATCGATATGTTTTTTCAAATCCTCGCTGACCTTGAATATATGACCCTCCGGCGTAAAATACCGCGCAGCCACACCCTTCGGCACATCCTTCAGCGAACGTTCCAGGTACAGGCCATTCTGGGCCTTGGACAACGCACCATCGTCGATATCGGTAGCCAGAATGCCCGATTGGGACAGTATTTTTTTGTCGGACAGAATCATCGCGAGCGTATACGGCTCTTCGCCGGTCGAACAGGCGGCGCTCCACAGCTTCAGCCTTTTGCCGCTTCCCTGCAGTTCGGGCAGAATATGATCACGTAGCACTTCCCAACGGTTCGGATTGCGCCAAAATTCGGAGACGTTAATCGTCATCCTGTCGAGGAATTCGTAGAACAGCTGCTTGTCTTTCAGCATCGCCGCAAAAAAGTCGGAAAAGCTGTGGTAACCGTTCTTCGTGCGAAGGGTCGTCAGACGCCGCTTCATCTGGGCTTCCTTGTACTGTGACAGGTCGATGCCCGTACTTTTATTGACATTGTGAATGAACCCGGTATAATCTGGGTCCGCCGCCGGCGCTTCGCGTTCAGGCAACATCCTCATCTACCCCTGTCTTGTCACCCGGATCAGATCCAGGCCCCGATATCTTTCTTGTAATCATTCAGTTCCTCGGGAGCGAAAAAGTTGGCGATTTCTCGTGCTGCGCTCTCGGGAGAGTCGGAACCGTGAATCAGATTGAGCGGCGTGTGGCTGGCAAAATCCCCGCGGATCGTACCCGGAAGCGCTTCGCCCACCTTGGTCTTGCCGATCAGCAGCCTTGACAGGGCAATGACGTCGTCGCCTTCCCAGACCATGGCAAAGACGGGGCCGGATGTAATGAACGAGACAAGACCCGGAAAAAAGTCCTTGCCCACATGCTCCGCGTAATGCCGCTTGGCCTGTTCCTCGGTTATCGTAATGAGCTTGGCGGCCACGAGCTTAAAGCCCTTGTCCTCAAAACGCGACACAATGCGGCCGATCAGACCGCGCTGCACGCCGTCAGGCTTGATCATCAAATACGTCTTTTCCATAGGGTTCACTCTCCATTTTCCCTTACGAATGATGGTCTTGTACGATATCTTACCAAAAAAGGGGGCGGCTGTTAACCGTGCATTCACAAAATGCTGATCCTGTTAAAAAGCCTTTATGCTGCCGTTAGAACTTCCGGCCGGTTACAAAATGGGCGATGTCGCGCAAATTGCCCTTCGTGCGGTTATTGGGCAGCTTGTCGAGCGCCGTCAGCGCCTTCTCAATATATCGCGAGGCGAGCTGCTCCGCGCGGGATATGCCGTCTCCGGCGAGAATCATGTCGATTGCCCTTCCTACTCCGGAAAGCCCTTCCCGGATAAGCTCCAGCTCGCTCAGAAGAGAGGCGCGAAGCCGGTCGTCCTCCATCGTGTAGATGACCGGCAGAGTAATATTGCCTTGGCGCATATCGCTGCCCGGCGGTTTGCCGAGCTGCTTCTCCGTCCCCGACAAATCGAGCAAATCGTCGCGGATCTGGAAAGCCATTCCCACATTGTAGCCGTAATTATAGAGCTGCCGTGCGACCTCCGGCTCCGCGTCGGCGGCCAACGCTCCGAGCTGGCAGCTAATGGCGATGAGCAGCGCGGTTTTGCGCCGGATCCGGCGCAAATAATGACGGACGCTCTGCCCGCTGTTGAAGAAATCGCGGATCTGCTCCATCTCGCCGACCGACATCTCCACCATCGCCTTGGAGAGAATCTGGTGAACGCGCGGATTCGGCAGCTCTGCCGCTATAGACAATGCCTTGGCATAGATGTAATCGCCGGTGTACATCGCGATTTTGTCGCCCCATTTGGCCTTGACGGTCGGCTCGCCGCGCCGCGTATCGGCATCGTCGATGACATCGTCGTGAACCAGGGAAGCGCTGTGAATCAGCTCCAGGGGAATGGCCACCCGCTTCAGCTTCCCGAGATCGTAAGTGCCGAATTTGCCGCCCATCAGCACGAATACAGGCCGCAGCCGCTTGCCGCCTGCCTTCAGCAGGTGCAGCGACGTCTCCGTAAGCAGGTGATCGTCGCCCTGTACGCTAAGGTACAGCTCTTTTTCGAGAGCTTCCATATCCTTGTTCAGCAGGCCGAACATTTGCAGTCGTTTCATTCCTTCACCCGTGTCAACAGATTATCGCTCCAAAACTCCATTTTCACCTTCCGGGGCAGCAATCCCATCTCGTAGGCATACCGGAAATAGAGATTCAGGCCTTCCTGCTGCCTTTCTCCAAAATCATAACATAAATTGCGGAAATATCCGTACCAGTACTCGGGAGTCCCTCCGATCCGGCCGCAGGCTTCCCGGACTACCGGCTCCAGGTTTCTTAACCCGCTCCGTTTGCTCTCCGCAAAAGCCCGGTAAATCTCGCCGATAGCCTCCGGCACCTCACGCGCCGATTTCCGGCTTACCGCCCATACCGCAAAGGTCATTCCGAGGCCTGTCCAGGACTTCCATAGCTCTCCCAGATCGGTAACCGTATAATGACGATTCTGCCACATGCCCCGGATGGCGTGATCGCCGATGAGGAGACAAGCGTCGGCCCGCTCCATCATCTTCTCCAGATCCGGCTCGGCGCTTATGTACTCGGGCTGGCCGCCTATCGCCTTTTCCAGCAAAATTTTCAGCAGGTTCACTGAGGTGGCCGACGTGTTCGTCACAGCAATTGTGCCATTCGCCGCCTCCTCTACTGTTCCCTTAGAGAAGAGAAAAATCGATCCCACCGGACCGTCCGAGCTGACGGACAAGTCCGGCAGCAGCAGCAGCCGGTCGCTGGCCTCTGCAAAGGCAAACGAAGAGAGCGCCCCGACATCGATATCGCCGGTAGCCATGCCCCGGTTCAGCACAGAGGGCACCTCGCTTACCATCCGCGCCGGAAAAGATAGAACGGAAGGATCAAAGTGATGATAAACGGGCCATGAGTTGGTATAGCTGATTTTGCCGATTATGGCAGGACCGCCGCTCTTCATGCAAGTCACTCCCCCCATCTGCGAAATAAATCATGATCGATTCCGAAGCTGTCCAGCACCTTCCCGACCATAAAGTTTATCAGGTCGTCCATGCTTTGCGGCCCGAAATAAAAAGCCGGCATGGCCGGAATAATGCGCACGCCGAGCCGTGACAGCTTCAGCATATTTTCCAAATGTATCGCATGCAGCGGCGTCTCCCGCGGCACCAGTACGAGCGAACGCCCTTCCTTCATCATCACGTCGGCCGCTCGGGTCATCAAATTGTCCGAGGAGCCGTTCGCCACGGCCGAGAGCGTTCCCATGGAACAGGGCATGATAATCATGCCTTCGGTCCGGAAGGAGCCGCTTGCAATAGAAGCGCCGATATCGGCGACGGGATGATAGAACAGCGAACCGGGACGGCCTCTGAACTGTTCATTCAGAACGCCCTCCCGGTCTGAGACGTTCCAGCCCAGCTCTTCTTTAAGAACGCGCCAGCCCGCATTGCTGATAACGAGATGCACTGTCCGGCCGAGCGACAGCAGCGTTTCCGCCAGGCGCACGCCGTAAATGGCGCCGCTCGCCCCCGTAATCCCGACAACGAAGCCTTTGGAGCCTGAAATGCTCATTTGTAAGTCTGCACCACCAAGTCAATCAAAGTAAAGGAAAATACCACGATGCTGAGCACCCCGTTCATTGTAAAGAACGCCGTCTGCAGCCGGCTTAAATCATTCGGCGACACGATATGGTGCTCATAGAACAAGATAATATAAGCGATCACCATGCCGGTAATGTACCACCAGCTCAAATGGGCCAGAAACAGCAGCGAGATAAAACCAAGACCGGTCAGGATATGAAACACCTTGGCGATCTTAAGCGCTCCCGCGACGCCGAACCGGACCGGAATGGATTGAAGCCCTTCCTTCCTGTCGAATTCGACATCCTGGCAGGAATAGATGACGTCAAAGCCGGCCGTCCAGAACACGATCGTGAAATAAAAGACCATCGCCGTCCAGTCCACCTTGCCGGTGACCGCGACCCAACCTCCAAGCGGGGCAAGCGCGATCGTCAGGCCGAGTATTAAATGGCAGGCCCAGGTAAATCGCTTCGTAAAAGAATAAAACACGAGCAGAAAGACCGCAATGGGCAGCAGCTTCGCCGACAGCGGATTCAGCTTGAAAGCTGCCCAGAACAGCAGGAAGAAGGAAAAAGCGATAAAAGCGATCACTTCCCCAACCTTCAGCAGTCCCGCAGGAATGGCTCTACCTGCCGTACGCGGGTTCTTGGCATCGCTTACCCGGTCGATCAGCCGGTTAAGGCCCATCGCCGCGCTGCGCGCGCCGAACATGGCAATGATGATCCAGCCGATATCCCGCCAGGAAGGCAGAGAGCCCGACATGACCATCGACCCGAGCAAGGCGCCCATAAAGGCAAACGGAAGAGCAAATACCGTGTGTTCAAACTTGATCATCTGAAGAAAAATACCGATTTTCTTAAACATCCACATTCTCCTTGAGCCCAATGTGTAATGCAGCGATGCCTCCTGTCAAGGGGAACGATTCGACACGTTCTAGACCGGTTTCCCGGAAAATCCGCTCCAGCTGCTTGCGGTCCGGAAATAGCGCGAGTGATTCGGGAAGCCATTTGTACTGCTCGTAGCTCTTTGCGAACAGCTTGCCGAGCAGCGGGAGCATCCGTCTGAAATAGAAATAATAAATACCCTTGAAGGGCTGTATCGTCGGCTTGGACAATTCCAGACAGACGACCATCCCCCCGGGCTTCACCACGCGCTTCATTTCATGAAGCACCTGGATGGGGTCGGGCACATTGCGAAGACCGAAGCCGATTGTCGCATAATCGAACGAGCAGTCTCCGAACGGAAGATTCATCGCGTTGCCCTGCACCAGCGTAATCCGGTCTTCGAGCCCGCGCTCCTCCACCTTCCGGCGGCCTACGGCAAGCATGCCTTCGCTGAAATCGAGACCGATGACTTCGCCAGTCTCGCTCGCCTCCGCCATCGCAATGCTCCAGTCGCAGGTGCCGCAGCATAAGTCTACGGCGGTATCGCCGCGGCGCATCGCCATTTTGTCCATGGCGAACCGTCTCCAGGATTTATGGCGCCTGAAGCTGAGAATATCGTTCATCGTATCATACTTTCCGGCGATTTTCTCAAATACGGAGTGCACATATTGTTCCTTCGGCTTGACTCCGTTATCGCCGGTTACCGTTGACTTGTTCATGAAATGTCCTATGCCTCCCCTGCTGCTTGTCCCGTAATTTTCGCCTGCAGAAGGAAGCGGTCGAGCGCCGCCCGCAGCTCGCGGATCAGGCTTTCGTCCCTGAGCTCCTGAATGATTCCCTGAATGGATTCCGCCGCCTGATGAAGCTTGTCCGTCAGCAGTGAATCGCATTTATACTTCATCTTCAGCTTCTTCCAGTCCGGGGGCTCAAGCTTCCGTTCACGAAGCTGCCTTCTCTCGTCTTCGCTACCCGCCTCCAGCAGATGCCAATAGCAGTAACCGTCCAGCGCCTCGGCGGGTGCTGCTCCCCGCTTCAGTTCCAGCGCAACCGTCTCGAAGCGGCTGAATTCGTACAGCAGTTTCTCCCACGCGTCCGTCAGCCGATGGTCGATCAAAGGCGTAAATGCGCGGAACAGCCGCATGTTCAGCTGCACCACATCCTGCAGGTAGCCTTCAGCCGTCAGCCTCAGCTCTTTGGCCTTGCTGTACAGCCGGGCTTTAAGCACATTAAAGTCGGCGATCGCCGAGCTTAAAGTCCCGATGACCCCGATTTCGCCGCTCTTGGCCAAAAGGTGGTAGAACCAGCTGCTGAAATAATCTCCGGCCAGCACTCTGAGCTGCCGCGGGCGCATGGAATCCTCTCCCGGAGCTCCCGCCGGAAGGTCAATCGACTCATGGGTGTCCAATCCCAGCTGCACAAGACCGGTAACGAGCGTATACAGCTCTGCGCCGGGCTGCCGGGCCGCGCCATGGTTCAGAAATATATATAACAACGATCCCCGGGCATCCGGAAATGGCGGCAGTTCCGTATGCCGCTGAATCATGTCGTAGTCCGTATAAGATTTAGCCAGTTGCGGTATGCGGTACGGTTTCATTCGAGCCTCCGAGCCAATATAAAGTATGACCGATCGTTTGTTCACAATCTTGTCTATTATAGCACATGTTTTGGGGTGGCGCACGGCCCTGTACCCGCGCTGCTTCAAGCCTCTTAGTACCTTTTTACCCGGATCAGGGACCAATGAACTGATTTTTCCACAGGTTGGATTCGCTAATCCGAAAAGCCGCCTTGAGCGGTTCCGGGAGCGGAACATTATCCGTCATCTCAAGTTCTCCCAGCAGCTCGGGAGACAGTTCACGGCGTCTGGCGTCCGCAGCCAGCAGCAGGCGGGCCGTGCCCAGCCATTTGTCCTCCGCGATGACTCTCAGCATCACCTGGTCGACATTTTCCGTATTCCGGAATGCAAAATCAAATGTCTTGGCCATAGCGGCGTACACTTCCTTCGGCTGGAGACTGCTGTCCGTCACCTTCAAATCCAGCGACAGCACGCCGTCCTCCCAATCCACGCTGCCGATCGGCAGGGATAATGTCAGGCTGCCCACCGCATCGACTAGATTCCGGTTGCTCAGTACGACGCCGCTTGATCCGGGCGATAAGGTTTCCACCGTTCCGTGGGCGCGCAGCTCGGAAGAATGAAGGCTCTCCAGCTTCGGAAGCAGGACAGCAGACGCCGCCGTAAGCAGCATCGCCGCCCCGATCCACCAGGTACGGTTCATCTCTTCATCCTCCTTTACGCCTTGCTGATATGTCCGTGCACAACAGAAGCAGGACAGCACTGAGCTACTGCACTCTATACCTTCTTATATGTCAAAAAAAAGCAGGCTATGCCTGCTGCTGGTTCAGATCCCGCTTTCCAATTGTCCGTGCTTGGTCATTATCTCCGCCTTGCCGCGGATTTTCATCGCTGAGGTATGATCGGTAAACTGGGCAATCAGCACCTCGCCTTTGTCGAGCTTTTCGGTATGATGAAACCGGGTATCCAGGCCTCTCGTCAGTCCGATCACCTGAACGCCGTTCTCTTTGGCCTTGATCACGATATAATCGCTTGCCGGCGAATCCAGACCGGCCGCATTCTTGCTGTCGCTCATCGCTAATCTCCTCTCTTCCTAACCTGCCGCTTCCCGCTCTTAAAAACAAATGCCGCCTGGAAGGGCGGCATGATGCTTCAAATCAAGATTATAGTACGGATATGTAGAAATCTTATTTAATTCCGTCTTTAAGCGCTTTGCCCGGTTTGAATGCCGGAACTTTGCTGGAAGGAATTTCGATTTCTTCACCGGTTTGCGGATTGCGACCTTTACGTGCGGAACGCTCGCGGACTTCGAAGTTTCCAAATCCGACCAGCTGTACTTTGTCCCCATCCTGCAATGCTGCTGTAATCGCCTCAAAAACGGCGTCTACCGCTTTGGTAACATCCTTCTTGGGAAGTTCAGTTGCTTCCGTCACTTGATTAATCAAATCAGATTTATTCATTTCTTCTCACCTCCCTGGCTAATTCTCCCTTATTGTTCACTGTTTCCGTTTCAACGTAAAATATACGTGATTATTTCGTAAAGTGAAACATTACAGCATCCTTCCCCGGATGCGCAACAAATTTATAGTAATACAGGCCATCCATAATTTCAAGGCGTTCCTAAAAAAACAAGCTGAAATGATTTCCTGCGGCTTCAATCCTTATCCCACAGCCCCAAAAGATGAGGTCTCGCCCTTGAACTGCCCAAAAAAAAGAGCGGGACGCCGTGGTCCCGCTCTTTCTATTCCTTTGTTGTTCCGCTCGCTTGAAGCGCCTTACAGAATAATCGCGATCAGGCCGCCTGAGCCTTCGTTAATGATGCGGCCCAGCGTTTCCTGCAGCTTGTAACGGGCGTTGTCCGGCATCATGGCGATTTTGCCCTGTATGCCTTCGCGGACGATGCTGTGCAGCGACCGGCCGAAAATATCCGACTCCCAAATTTTGATCGGATCGTTCTCGAAATCCTGCATTAGGTAGCGGACCAGCTCTTCGCTCTGCTTCTCCGTACCGATAATCGGCGAGAACTCCGATTCGACATCGACGCGGATCATATGGATGGACGGCGCCGTTGCCTTCAGCCGAACTCCGAAGCGGGTACCCTGGCGGATCAACTCCGGCTCGTCAAGCGCCATTTCTGCCAGAGAAGGCGCCGCAATACCGTAGCCGGTCGTCTTGACCATCTCAAGCGCTTCCGAGAACCTGTCGTATTCCCGCTTGGCATGGGAGAACTCCTGCATCAGCTGCAGCAGATGGTCCTTGCCGCGGATTTCGACGCCGACCACCTCCATCAGGACCTGATCGTACAGTTCTTCGGGAGCGTACAGGTCAATTTCCGCTACACCCTGCCCCATGTTCATGCCGCTCAGCCCGGCTTTATCGATAAAATCATATTCCGCAAACTGGCTAACGAGCCGGTCGACGTCGCGCAGCCGGCGGATATCCTTGACCGTATCACGCACCGAATTCTCGTAATTGCTGCGGAGCCAGTGATTTTCGGGAAGCACCATCACCCAGCTCGGCAGATTGACGTTCACTTCATGCACGGGGAATTCATACAATACTTCACGCAGCACGCCGGTCACGTCTTCTTCCGTCATGGTGGCCGCGCTAAGCGTCATAACCGGGATATCGTATTTGGCGGCAAGCTCGGAGCGGAGCTGCTGGGTCTCGTCGCTTCTCGGCCGGGTCGAGTTGATGACGAGCACGAACGGTTTGCCGACCTCCTTCAGCTCCGCCACGACGCGTTCTTCCGAATCCACATAGGAACTGCGCGGAATCTCCGCCACGCTGCCATCAGTCGTGACGACGACGCCCAGCGTCGAATGCTCCTGAATCACTTTGCGTGTGCCGATCTCCGCAGCTTCCTGGAAGGGAATCGGCTCTTCAAACCACGGCGTGGAGATCATCCGCGGACCGTTCTCATCCTCATAGCCCTTGGCACCATCGACCGCATAGCCGACGCAATCCACAAGCCTGACATTGACCTCCAGTCCCTCGGCGACTTTGATCTGAACCGCATTATTCGGAACGAACTTTGGTTCGGTTGTCATAATCGTCTTGCCCGCTGCGCTCTGCGGCAGCTCATCCACGGCACGCACGCGGTCCGCCTCGCTCGTGATGTTGGGCAGTACGATCGTTTCCATGAAGCGCTTAATAAAGGTCGATTTCCCCGTCCGGACCGCGCCGACGACTCCCAGATAGATGTCTCCGCCGGTACGTTCGGCAATGTCCTTGAAAATATCCACTTTTTCCAAAAGAGATCCCCTCCTCATATACTTCCGAAGAAAAATGCCTGAAGAGCATCGACTTCGCGCTTGCCGCCGGTGTCCATCGCCTGAAAGAACCATGAACCGGACTTCGCACTGCCCGGCTGAAGCTTGGTCCGTAAGATCCGTAAGCTTTTGCCCCGCGGTAAACTCAAGAACGCTCGGACATGCATTTGGACTAGTATCATCATATGTACCCATTGCGGATTTATGACCTGCTTTCACGCAATTTGAAGGTTGTTCCTCCTTAATAGCAATTACGCGGCAGTCGTTTCCGGCGCCCGGAAGCTTTCTAGTCATGTATATGAGGATGCCGCCCGGAGTAGAACTCTTCAAGGAAAGGAATGGAGACAAGGCTTTAGAGACAACGCGAAAAAACGGCTCCCTCCTGGAAAACCGCCTTTTGCGCAAAATACTTTTATTTGGTTAGTCCACCTCTTTAATTTAATTGGAAGAAGGACGCGGAACGGGCTGACCTCCCGCCCAGTAGTACGGGAGCGACTTGACGGGAACAAACCAGGAATTATCCAGCAGATACGATCGCAGATCCTCATCCGGAGCGGGATGTGCCGACCCTTTGTCCACCGCAGTCATAATATCTAGCACATAATCCGCATAAACGCTGCCGGCCCGGTCCATGATGTAACCCATCTCCTCACCGGAATACACGCTTGTCAGCTTCAGTTTTTCCGTTCCGGCCTTTTTCCCGTCAACCGAATACAGTCCGGGATATACCTCTTCTGCAGCAGGCAGCTGACCGCCGTGGGACGAACGGTATAGATTCACCTTCCGCTGGACATCATTCACCGTTTGGACGGTGACGAGATCCATGACTTTGACCGTCGGATTCTTCTCCTCATCCAGCAGCAAAAAGCATGCGGTTCCGCCTTTTTCGAAGGCCGTCGCCGGAATGCTGTCCAGATAGCCCTTTTGGTTCAGCTTGTCCAGATCAATCCGGAATTTCTCAAATCTTGGCGTCGTCTCGTCGGCATTCATAATCGGAAGCAAGCCTTCGTCCCGGTAATAGTGGTCGACAGCGGTCTGAATCCGTTTGACGCTTTCCCGGTAGCTGACGGCTGAACCGCCGTTCTCCTTGCCGGGATACATACAACCGGGCAGCAATAGAGCAAGGATCAGCGTACCCAGCAACCCGGCGCGCAATGACGTTGGAATGCCTCCCCGAATGAATCTCACCTAGCCATGCATCCTTCCTCTCGTATTCTCACCACAGTTCATCCTCCCGTTCCCGGCGGGCTTCTTCCAGCCTGCGGCGAACAGCGGCTTTAAGCGGGTCCTCCGGAACGATAACCCGGACGTCGCCCCAGACCTCGGCCTGACAGGCCAGCCGTACGCCTTCGTCCAGTTGGCTGCCCAGCTTCCGGCGCTCGGCATCTCCGGGCGGTTTCACCGCTCCGGCTTCCTGCGCGTCAACCTGGACCTTGCACATGAGGCATCCGGCTTTGCCGCCGCACCGGGTTGCAATCTTGACGCCCGCCCTCCGCGCCGCTTCCAGCAGCGAAAGTCCTTTTGCGGCCTCGGTCTGCTTTCCTTCAGGCAAAAAGGTGACCTTATATCTTTTTTGCGGTTTCATGAATGCCCTATTTCCTCCTACTGTTTACTGTTTGGTTCATTTTAGAATGGCTATTATGAACAAAGCGCAGTTAAGCCTAACAGTTCGCCAAGCAGCCCGATATGGGAATGCTCCAACGAATTGCGGCGGATCAGTTTTTGAAGCAGAGGCAGATGGGCCGGCAAATTTTGTCTCATGACAGCGGCGATCGCCTCAAACCGGTCTCTTCGTCCGCGAAGCACGTTGAATACAAATTCATGAGCCAGCGGCATCAGGCATAGCTTTCCAATACCGGGGTAATCCACCAAAGGCGCGTTTCCCCGCAAAACCTCCGCCTCCACAACATACTTCGACGGACCGCTACACACCTCGAACCCGCATACGAGCTCCAGATGATAATTATCCAGCCGGTAATGGCCGATCAGCGAGTAACAGCCGCGGCTCCAGTCCTCCGCAGGCTCTCCGCAGGCATAACGTCTTAAAGCCGTGTGAAGCCTGCTTGCCGCATCCAGATCCGCATACACATCAATATCCCGGGGAGGCGCGGCCAGCGGCACATGGTGCAGCAGCAATCCGCAGCTCCCTCCCAGCAGCCATAACGGCGGGCTTCCCTCTCCCGCAGCGTTTAATGCGCCTAACGCCTGTACAAGAGCCTGACGCAATTCGAGTGGCATTGTATTTCCGTCCAGCATATCCCTACGCCCCATTCCATCAAAAATCGTGAACCGATTCAATCCGAAATATGTAATGGCTTACATAATTGAGGCCGCGCCGCCAAGCAGCCCAAGCAGCATAATCACAAAGGCGATGACAGACAACACGCCGCGCAAGAGGCCCTTCGTCCTGCTGCGGGCAAACGTAATAAGAAATACGGACAACCCCATAATCAAAATGGCAATGAGAGACAGCCACATTTTCGACATCGGGTCCATACATACGCCTCCATTCAGCTGGAATTGTAAGTATATTCATTATAACACGGACGAAAAAAAAGAGCATCGGAACCGCTCGGTCCTTCCGCTCTCTTATCATGGGTACTCTTATTTTTTCATCATCATCTTCACTAAGCTTTCCAGGCTGCTCGGATTCGTTCCGGTCTTTTTCACCGCACCGATAATATCTTTGATCGTGTCTTCGCTCACAGGCACTTTGGCCATCGCGGACACCTGCTTGATCAATTGGCGGAGCTGGGCTTCACTTTGCAGCGTTCCCGGTTTGACCGTACTGGCCAGTTTTTTCACAGCGCCTTCTGTGATATTTTTGCCCGTCTTTTTATTGATGGCGTTTAATGCGTTCTTGGGAAAATTTCGATTCATTTCTTATCCCTCCTCCGTCAGTCCCCATACAGCATATGAGGCTAACAGGCGAAAGGTGTTGGGCGTATCCCAAGTTCGCTTTAGGTATGCCACTGCTCCCAGGTTTCCTGGGAAATGGACTCCAGTTCGGCCTTCGGATCGCGTCCCATAAGTGCCTCGACCGCTTCCCGCGGACTCCGTCCCAGGAACAGCACATGATAAATTTGATCCGTAATCGGCATTTGCACACCCAGTTTGGCCGAGATGGCATAAGCCGCCTGGGTCGTGCGGATTCCTTCCACCACCATGCCCATCGACTCCAGAACCTCATCCAGCGGTTTGCCCTGCCCGAGCATGGAACCGGCCCGCCAATTCCGGCTGTGCTTGCTTGTCGCGGTTACAACAAGGTCGCCAATTCCCGCCAGACCGGCGAAGGTCAGGGGATTCGCCCCGAGCTCAACGCCCACACGGGAGATTTCCGCGATCCCCCGGGTTATCAGCGCAGCCTTCGCGTTATCGCCGTAACCGATTCCGTCAGACATTCCCGCGCCAAGCGCAATGATGTTCTTGAGTGCTCCCGCCAGTTCAACCCCAACCATATCCCGGTTCGTGTAGACCCGGAAATCGTTGTTCATGAACAGATCCTGTGCCTGTTTCGCGGCGTTCTCATCCAGAGATGCTACGACGACTGTCGTCGGGCAATGGCGGACGACCTCCTCCGCATGGCTCGGACCGGATAAGACGACAATGCGACCCTCCTCGCAGCCAAGCTCCTCGGCGATCACCGTGGACATCCGTTTCATCGTCTCCGTCTCGAATCCTTTGGTCGCATGAACACACAGCATATCTTCCTTCCAATAAGCCTTCAGACTGCGGGTCACCTGGCGCATGGCCGAAGAAGGAGCCACAATTACGACCGCCTTCGCGTCCCTAACCGCTTCTTCCATATTGGTCGTGGCGATAATGCCTTTAGGCAGAACGACGCCGGGCAAATAATGCTCGTTCGTGTGGGCCGTATTGATTTCGTCGGCCTGAGCTTGATTTCGCGTCCACAAATATATCTCCGGATGGTTCGCTGCCAGAACGCTTGCCAGCGCCGTTCCCCAACTGCCCGCGACCAGTACGGCGACTTTGTCAGACAACGCGTTTCCCTCCTTTGGGTTTGGAGCCGATTTTATTCTCGCGCCGCTGCGCGATTTTAATTATATTCGTCCGGTGCCGCCAGAATGCAAAGACGGCGATGACGAGGCTCGTCCACAGCACCGGATATGTAAACCCGGTGATCAGCAGGAACACCGGAGTCAGTGCAACGAACAGAAGAGACCCGAGCGACACGTAACGGGTAATAACGATGGACAGAATGGCGAAAATTCCGGCATAGAGTGCTGGAAAAAAGGCCAGCGTCGCCATGACGCCGATCGTCGTCGCAATCCCTTTGCCGCCTTTGAAATGAAAGTAAAGCGGCCAGTTATGCCCGATAATGGCCGCGATGCCGCATGCGGCCGCGACCCCGCTGCCCCAGCCGGCTGCCCATACCCCAAGCCAAACAGCAACAATGCCTTTGAGCACATCGAGAACAAGCACCAGTATGGCGGGGCCTGTGCCAAGCACCCGCAGCGTGTTGGTTGCCCCGGCATTTCCGCTACCGTACTGCCTGATATCGATTCCCTTAAGCAGTCTCGCCAACAGCACACTAAAGCTGATGGAGCCGAGCAAATAGCTGATTACAATAACCACAATCTCTAACGCCACGCTTCTTCTCCCCTATTCATCGTCGGATTTACGCCTAGTAAATATTCGGATCGGCGTGCCCTGAAAATCGAACGCACCGCGAATTTTGTTCTCCAGATAACGCTCGTAGGAGAAGTGCATCAGTGACGGATCATTAACGAATACAACAATCGTCGGCGGCTTCACGGCCACCTGAGTCACATAATTGATGCGAAGACGGCGTCCCTTATCTGTCGGCGGCGGGTTGATCGCAACGGCATCAGACACGACATCATTGAGCAGATGCGTGGCGATGCGGAGAGAGTGCTGCTGCGCGACATGCTGCACGACAGGCAGCAGCTTCTGCAGGCGCTGCTTCGTGAGCGCGGACAGGAAGACGACCGGCGCATAGGTCATGAACAGAAAATGGTCACGGATCTTGTTCTCAAAATGCTGCATTGTCTTGTCGTCTTTCTCGACGGCATCCCATTTGTTAACCACGAATATCGAGGCCTTGCCGGCATCGTGGGCATAACCCGCGATATGCTTATCCTGGTCGATAATGCCTTCCTCGCCGTTAATGACGACCAGTACGACATCCGCCCGTTCAATTGCCCGCATGGCGCGCATCACGCTGTATTTCTCGGTCGTTTCATACACCTTGCCGCGCTTGCGCATACCTGCGGTATCAATCAGAACATAACGCTGTCCATCCTGTTCGAACGGTGTATCGATCGCGTCGCGGGTCGTGCCCGCCACATTGCTGACAATAACGCGCTCCTCGCCGAGGATGGCGTTGACCAGCGACGATTTCCCCACATTCGGGCGTCCGATCAGCGCAACGCGGATGACATCCTCGTCATACTCTTCTTCCTTGGGCTCCGGCAGCCGCTCCGTAACCGCATCCAGCAGATCGCCGATTCCGGTGCCGTGACTGCCGGAAATACCGATCGGGTCGCCGAATCCGAGGCTGTAGAATTCATAGATGTCCTCGGCCCGCTTCATATTGTCCACTTTATTGATGGCCAGAATCACCGGCTTGCCCGACCGGAACAGCAGCTGGGCGACTTCTTCGTCCGCATTCGTGAGTCCGCTCTTCGCTTCGCACATGAATACAATAAGGTCCGCTTCCTCGATCGCCAGCTCCGCCTGTACGCGGATGGACTTTAGGATCATGTCCTCGCCATCGATTTCAATACCGCCCGTATCGATTACGCTGAACGCCTTGCCGTTCCACTCGGCTACGCCGTATATCCGGTCCCGGGTGATTCCGGGTTTATCCTCGACTATAGCCAGCCGATCACCGATCAGCCGGTTGAAGATCGTCGATTTCCCGACATTGGGCCTCCCTACGATGGCCACAACGGGTCTTGCCATGTTTCATTCCTCCTGTCTGTCTTACGTTTCCCATCATAGCAAAAAAGCTTACCTTTGGCTAACGCCCGAAAACACAATCGGCGAACCCTTAACTAAAGGGTTCGCCGATAAGTATACCCGTTATGTCAGACAAAAAGAGGAATTATTTCTCCTTGAATTTGTCCAGTTTGTCGCCGAAACGTTCGGCCAGCGTGAAGCTGAGTCCTTGGTTGCTAAGCGAAACGTTAGGGTTGTCAAGCACTTCTTTAGGCGCCCGATCTCTGTTTCTTTCCGGCTTGGCGCTAGGCGCTGGAGCTTCTTCCGTTTCCTTGATGCTCAGGGAAACGCGTTTCTCCGACGGATTGAAATCCAGAACCTTGACTTGAACTTCTTGCCCTTCCTTAAGCACTTCATGCGGCGTGCCGATGTGCTTATGGGAAATTTGGGAGATGTGCACGAGACCTTCAACGCCCGGGAACAGCTCAACGAACGCGCCAAAGTTGACAAGGCGTTTAACTTCGCCAGTTACCACATCGCCGATATGGATTTTGTCGGAAGCCGTATCCCAAGGACCAGGCAGTGCCGCTTTGATGCTCAGGCTGATCTTGCCTTTTTCCGGATCGACTTTCAGTACCTTCACACGTACCTTATCGCCTTCGGAGATAACATCGGCAGGCTTGTCGACATGGGTCCAAGCGATTTCGGACACGTGTACCAGACCGTCAACGCCGCCTACATCGACGAACGCGCCGAATTGAGTCAGACGCTGAACCGTACCTTCGATAATTTGGCCTTCGGAAAGCTCGGACATAATTCTTTGCTTGTTGGCTTCGAATTCTTCTTCGAGCACTTCTTTGGCGGAAAGAATAACTTTACCGTTCTCACGGTCAAGCTCTTTCACTTTGACGCGCAGTGTGCGTCCTTTGTAATCGCTGAAATCTTCAACGAAATGACGCTCAACCATGGAAGCCGGAATAAATCCGCGTGCGCCCACGTCTGCAACCAGACCGCCTTTGACAACGTCGGCGACGGTAACTTCGAAGGCTTCCTGGGAATTGTAATACTTCTCCAGATCATCCCAGGATTTCTCGCTGTCCACAGCGCGTTTGGAAAGAATAAGACTTTCCTTGTTGTCGTTGATGCTGACAACCTTGCATTCCACTTCTTGTCCTACTTCGACTGCCGAAGCGGCATTGTCGAGCTGAACAGAGGACAATTCGCGAATCGGAATGACACCGTCATATTTATATCCAATGCTGACATAAGCCTGGTTATCTTCGATTTTGACGATCGTTCCTTTCACGGTGTCGCCCTTTTTCAAGGAAATGAGTTGCTCCAGCTCATCCTGGCTTGCCACTTCCTCTTGATTGTTCGCAGCGGAATCTACCGCTTCTACGGATTCATTGTTTTCCACAGTCTCCGCAGCTTCCTGATTTCTTATTTCTTCAGACATGTGATTACCCTCCTCGATTCAAAACCCCATTTATTTAAACCCGCACTAGAGCAGGGTTCAAAACATACCTCTTTAAAGAAAGCCCCGCTTTAATTGCTAATCCCTATTATGTGCCAAAAAATAACGGCTATGCCACTTTCCGGCGGAGGAATATTTAGCTTCTTCGTAAATCGCATCAGTTACTGCTCGGCTTGCCGGTCTCAAGCATCTCCCGAATCCGGGACATGATCAGCTCGGTAACCGCTTCAGCCGAATCGCTGCCGCTTGCGGCATATTCGCTCAGATTGATCGGAGCGCCGTAAACGACGACCATCCGGCGAAATGGCTTGTAGTGGCCGATTATCGCCGCCGGAACAACAGCCGCGCCGCTGCGGAGGGCAAAGGTTGCCGCTCCCTTTTTGGCAATTCCACTGTCGCTGTTCCGCGTACCTTCCGGGAAAATCCCCATTACTTGCCCGTTTCGGAGCAAATTAAGCGCCGTTTTAATGGATTCTTTGCTTACGCCGCCGCGTTTAACCGGAAAAGCGCCAAGCTGTCTGACCAGCGGGCCGAGAACCGGAGCCTTGAACAGTTCCGCCTTGGCCATATAGTTCACTTTACGCTTAACCTTGATGCCCATGGTTACGGGATCCAGGTTGCTCGTGTGGTTGCCGCACAGCAGCACCCCGCCCTCGCTCGGAATATTGTCAACTCCGACCACTTTCAGCGGGAACAACACGGCATAAATCATGCGAAGCAATCCTCGGCAAATCACATAAATCATAAATGGTTTCTCTCCCCGCGAGCATAAGATCTGCAGTGGGACACGATCGTCTCCACAACCTGATCGATATCCATCGACGTCGTATCGAGCAGAAGGCTGTCCTCCGCACGTCGCAGCGGCGAAATTTCCCGATTCTGATCGAGATAATCGCGCTGTGCAATATCGTTCTCAAGCTGCTCCAGACTCACCTGCTCCTTATCCTTCAGCTCTTTGTAGCGGCGGAGCGCCCGTTCCTCCACGCTTGCCGTCATGAAAATCTTCACTTCGGCGTCCGGCAGCACGGTCGTGCCGATATCGCGCCCATCCATTACGACCCCTTTGACAAGCGCCATTTCGCGCTGCAATTGGCTTAATCGGGTTCGTACGGACTCGATTCTCGCGTACTGCGATACCATGCCGCTGACCTGGAGGGTGCGGATATGAGGAGTAGCGTCTTCCCCGTTGATCAGCACTTTCTGCACTTCTTGTCCGGGTATTAATTCAATCACCATATTTCGCACTGTTTGAAGCACGTCTTCGTGATCTTCCGGCTTAATGCCTTTACGGATCAAATACCAGGTAACCGCCCGGTACATCGCTCCCGTATCGACATAAATGTAAGAAAGCTTCTGTGCTACCTTTCGGGCTACCGTACTCTTGCCTGCCCCGGCAGGTCCGTCGATGGCGACGTTGATTTTGTCCAAAGTATGTGTCCCCTGCCTAACCAAAGGGGCAACCCTCCTCAAAATAAAGCCAAGACAGAGCTTGACAGGTGTTTCTTCTCAACATACCAAAGGGTCCGGATTGCCAAATCCACACCTTCTGATATCTTCAAGAAAAAAGCAGGCATTGCCTGCGACTTATAAAATTATACCACAGTTTATGCAGTAGTGCAAAATCGCATAGACTCAAAATACAGGCTTCAAAGCGGGGATAAACCGCGAATTTGGGAGAATTCAGAAACTCTTTGGGGCAATATCGCGCAAAAAATATCGGGAGCCCCTTTTTAGCGGTTACGGAAATCAAACTGCCGCTCGAAGCAGAAACGGATGATCTTTTGACGTTCGCCGTCCTGGATGTTCACGAATTTGAGCATCGCCAGACTCCGTCCGTTCTCAAGTTCCTTCATTCTCACAACCTCGGCTTCAAAGGATGCATGGTCGCTTGACCCGTTGCGGTATGGGACAAGAAGCCAGCACTGCAGCCGGTCCCCGAGTTCCAGCGGTACGTTCAGGTCCGTCCAGAACGATGCTCCGCCGCCGCCGACATCCTCGGTGTGGACCAGAAAACGGCTTCCTCCAATCGTTTTGGCCGCAAGCTCAAGCTCTGCGCTGACACGCAGGAAGCTTCGTCTTTGCATTTTCATAATTTCATTTTCGGCAGGCTTGCGAATGCGTACCATGCGGATGACATCCTCTTTGAATCCAAGCACATGCGTGTAAAAATAGTTCTTGATTCCGCCCTCGCTCATGAAGTAGACCGACAGCTCGTCTCCGATATGAAGTCTCTTGAGCCGTCCGGTGCCTTCCTGCATCGGAATTTCGATCAGAAATGATTCATCTTCCCATTCCGTAATTCTGGACCGGTATTCGGTCTCGGAATCGGCGGCGTCGCCGGATGCTGCTTTTATGAACAGGTGGTCGTTGATTTTGGGATACAAGCCTGTCACCGCCGTTATATTAGTAAGATCTTCTATAATGGCGATTATACCATGCGATTCGACACCTTTTCGACACCCAAGCGAGAAAATATTGCCGAATTCTCTACGAAATGTTATCTCTTGCCGAATTCCGCCGCAAAAAAGCAAGGCCGCCCGGATACGGACAGCCTTGCTGAAGTTCCAGAAAATCACTGTTTCTGCGCGCCCGAAGCGGTCCGGATCTCCTCCACCAATTCTTCGATGCCGGTATTCGCGTTTTCGTAGATGCGGTACTGCGATCCGTTGATCCGGCCCCCGAACTCGTGAGTGAGCACCTCTTCCCCGTCATCATTCTCGATCCAGGCAAGACGGTGGTACAATTCACGGAACTCGGGGTTCAGCTTTTTGCGCGCTTCGTCAACACTGATTCCCGGCTTCGGAATTTTGCGGTTCGTCTGGTGCTCGACCACGTAGTCGCTGGACTGAAATCCGGTAACGTCGCCGGTATCGAGTCCGGAGCGGACCGTTATTTTTTCCGGATAGATCAGCACGCCGTCCTGCTCAGTTACAAAAGTGAAGTTCGCCAGGTTGTCGAACCGGTCGGCGCTGACCGGCACCATGTTCGAATAACCCTTTCGCTCCAGAAATTGGCGGGCCTTGCTTTCAGCCTCATCCATAGATACCTTCGCCTTTCCGACCTCGCGGTTATTATTAAAAGAAATCAGCAGCCCGCCTTTTGTGGTGAAATCCATGCTGACCGTTTCTTTCGTCCCGATGACCGTCGCCGTATACGAAGCCCATTCCGTCCCTTTTCCGTTCTCGGTAACATGCACCTTCGCTCCGCTGCCGACATCCGCGTATTTCAGCGCCTTGCGGCGGATATCATCCACCGAAACCGGGGGACCGCTCAGCTTGCGGACGGAACGCTTATCATACACGCTGGCAACGGAAGGACCCCAATCGAGCTCCGGATAGGCGCTTACCCGTTTGTCCACGGTCTTGAAGCCGTCGATAATGGTGTTGTCCTCGGCCTTTTTCTCCGAAGCCAGCGCCGTCTCGACATCCATCCAGCGGAGACGGTTCGTGATTACCTTGTGCTGAACCTCCTGAAGATCCTTCGAGATTTCCCCCGAATTTTTATACAGGGCCTTCATGTTGTTCATTTCGCCTTCGCTCAAAGGCTTGGTCTTGAAATCCCGCACCGCTGCCTTGTAGGAGAAGTTCGATATTTTGGAGAGGAACTCTTCGGTCTTGCTGAACGGCAGCAGCGTCAAGGGGAGCTGGTTGATTTCATTCTGGGCCTCGCTCGTCAGACGCCACACATTTGTAAGACTTTTACGGTGCATTCCGTCGGAGGTGGAGCTTACGGCAAGCGCATTGCCGAGTTCGCCATGCAGCCGCTCCATATGATAAGACAGGTCATGGAAGGCACGCTGATACTGGTTCTCCGCTTTCAGCAGGACCGCGTTCTTCTCCTGGTTCTCCTGGTAACCCCACACAAGCGCTCCAATGAGCAGCACTGCGGTTATCGGGAACAATACGGCACTCATTCTTCTGTACATATGGCTGAAAGACTCCCTTCAGGTAACTTATTGCCCTTAGTTTGACAAAAGTCAAGAAGTCTTATGCACCGCCGCCCGGAGAAACCGCCAATGTCTGATCCCGTTGACGCAAAAAAGAGCAAGCTCGCCTCTCAAGCCTGCTCTTCAATCAAAAATCCTTCGGTGCAGTTGCAAAGGCACTGCTTGAATCCCGTGTGAATGACGCCCTGGGTTCGGATGCCGCGCAAAATATAGCTCTCCCCGCACTGCTTGCATACGATTCGCACTTTTACACGCAAAAAAGACACCTCGCTTCCGGGCAGTTTCCCTGTAGAAAATCATCCCGGTAACAGTGTGTCCATTTGCACTAAAGATTAACCTCTTCCTCCCGTTTCAGCAGGCGAAAAGGCGAAAGGCTGTTGGCCCGCGCCACCTTGATCATGCCTCCGTACCATAAAAAAGCCATCAGCGGCACGATAAACCAGATCCAGTAGCTTGAAGTCGTGTTCAAAATAAAATCATAAATCCCGTGCCACATCCAAGGGAGGAACAGCGAGACGGCAAGTATTCCCCGGCTTCTGGCCCCTTTGGAGAACTTGGCTCTCCCGAGATGATAACCCATCACAACCCCGAACATGGCATGCCCCGATACCGGAAGCAGCGCTCTCAGGAACATGGAACCGATAGACGCATGGCTGTACCAAGCGTACATCACATTCTCGATTGTCGCAAAACCGAGCGATATCGCCACAGCGTATAGAATGCCGTCATACGGCTCGTCGAACTCCGTGTGGTTATAGATGATATGATACATCACGAACCATTTCAGGCACTCCTCCACTCCGGCGGAGATCAGAAATGATTCCGTGTACGGACCCGCATGCAGCCCCAAGGACAGTCCCCGCTGAATAATCATAACCGGAAACACGATCAGCAGCCCCAGCAAAAAAACTTTAAGCACGATATGAAGCGGCTCCTGGTCGTACTTGTCCTTCAGGTAAAAATAAATCAGCAGGGCCAGTCCCGGTGCCACTGCCGACGAAACTACCGATAACAAAAGCACCGAACGTTCCTCCCCGCTAGTGAATATAAAAGAATAGGCCGGCTCTTTCCCTATGAAACAGGCAGGGCCGGCCGGCGTTGATGACAAGGGAGAGGGAATGTCATAACTAATCTCCCTCCCGCATTATTCTTGGCGTTTGAAAAAGGCGCACAGCTGCTGAACGGCGTTCTCCGCCATAACCGTCTTGCCGTATTCGTCCAGCACCGTCTCGGTTACCGGGGAAGAATCCCCGAATTCGGCAAGCACAGCGACGAGTGCCGACAGCGCCGGCTCCTCATATTCCTTCGGATCAAAATAGAGATACCATTTATCGTTATAGGAGTACAGCTTGCCGGCGGAAGTAATGTTGCCGATGAGCACATGCGCCGCTTCTACCACGACTTCGAAATCGCGGAAAGCGTAGACGATGGAGTCCGCCTGTTCCAGGGTAACCTCCATCTCATAAATCTCATCGGGCAGTTCTTCCTCCCCGGACGCTCCGTATTGATGATCGTATTTGCCTCGGGTGACGATGACGACCATACCTTGTGCGGGCAGAGCAAACACTTCCACGGCAAGAGGACCGGTTGCGTCAAATCCAAGTTCGTTGTATGCCTGATCCATCATTTCCGTAAAGAGGTCATGAACTTTGGGGACTTCTTGCCACATGTCTTCCTTCTGGATCCCCCGCTCGCTCAGGTCGTCAAAAGTGAGGAAAATCCGTATCTTATCTTGACTTAAACGCTCTATTCTCATGACAGGATCCTCCTTTTGAAAGCTCAGGTTTATTATAGTGTATGATGAGTCCCGAGTAATGAGCCAAAAATGGTTATTAAGTTGATTGATATGTATGTATGTTACCATTTTGCCGAGATAAATGCACGCAAATATGTAGGCGGGGCCTCTTAC
The DNA here is from genome assembly GCF_011043685.1 of Paenibacillus apii. Taxonomy (NCBI): domain Bacteria; kingdom Bacillati; phylum Bacillota; class Bacilli; order Caryophanales; family Paenibacillaceae; genus Paenibacillus; species Paenibacillus apii. The sequence goes on from NZ_JAAKGU010000001.1 coordinate 724,566, forward strand.
ATTTTAAAAATGTGTGACTTATCGGCTCCATGCCCCGAACTTGCGGTCAAAAAAAAGAATCATTTTGAAGGTACAATATCCCCAAAATGATTCTTCAAAAAATAGTTGCGATTACAATCCGGGTACGGCGGTATGGGTTTCTTTGAGAATCTGCTCGACATCCCGTTTGACTTCAGGGTTGCTGCGGATGAAATCCTTCAGCATTTTGAGGTCGGCTTCCTTGGAACGGACAGGCGATTCCGTCTTGTTCCCTGCCTGAAGAGCGCTTGCCGTATTGGATTGCTGCTGTCCCGCGGAGGAACTGCCGAAGCCGGTCATCGCCATATCCATGATCTTGTTCTTGGCTTTGTCGGCTGCGCCGGATTGCCCCAGAAATGGAATGAACATATTGCGCTTCTTGGACATGAGCATACTAGTGGTGGCGCCCAGCATGACTCCCCATAAAAATGACGAAGTCTTCACATTTATTACCTCCTTGTGTGGTAAAATCATGACTAGTGTTCGCGGAAAGTTTCCGCCTCATACAGCCTAACGACAGGAAAGCGAGTTGAAATAAGTGGGTAAACAGACAGCAGCGCTGCTGATGGCCGCCTTGCTGCTGACATCGTGCAGCGGCGCGGGCGGCGGAGCGGATAACGCGGCGGCACCTGAGGGGACTTCCGCGGCTGCGACGCAAAGCGCGATCGCCTCTCCCGCTCCCGCCGGGACCGCGACGGCAGTACCCGCCGATTCTCCGCAGGTATCCGATTCAGGCAACGCCGCGGCTGCTTCGCCTGCTGCGCCCGGGTCTTCGGAGCCAGCAGCGACAGCCTCCGCAGGACCTACCGCTACCCCCACGGATGCGGGTAAGCAGTCCGCAAGCGGGATGAATGCCGATGTGCCGGTCCTGTATCATATGAACAAGAACTACGACATCAAACCGAATGAGGAGAGCACGAACAAAAAGATCGTCCTGCTAACTTTTGACGACGGACCGAAGGAAGCCAAGACGATCAATGCCATCTTCGACACGCTGGAGAAGCATCACGCCAAGGCGATCTTTTTCGTCAACGGCTACCGGATCAAGGAGCATCCGGAGCTGCTGAAGCTGATTCAGCAGCGCGGCGGAATCATCGGGAATCACAGCTGGGATCATATCGTTCTGAAGGACAAACCGTATGCGGAAGTCAAAAAGCAGATCGAGGATGTGCAGAGAATCGTCAAGGAAGTGACCGGGGAAACGCCCGTATTCTTCCGTCCTCCGCACGGCGCGGGCGGCGATGTCGGCAGGAAGGTTGCGGCCGAGAACGGCCTGCTGTACATGACCTGGTCTAACGGTTCGCTGGATTGGACAATGAGCGAGAAAGAAGAAAACAAAACGGGGAAAATTGTCAAGAATGTTACCAGTCAGCTTCACTCCGGCAGCAATATTCTCATGCATGAGCTTCCGTGGACAACCGAAGCGCTTGACACGCTGCTGACAACGCTCGAAGGCAAGGGCTACAGCTTTGTCGACCCTCGCAGCATCGAGCTGGGCACGCGATAATCGAAAAAGACGCCTTGTTCCATAATGGAACAGGGCGCCTTTTTTGTTAACGTGTTTTCGGCCGAGGAAATAAGCTGTCGAGCGATTTTCGGGCGGCGTTATCAATCAAGCGCTGTCATTTCCAGGCGCCCTTCCGCCTCAGCGTCAGAATATTAAGCTCGGCCGGGCTGTTCCAGCGCAGCGGCAAATGGGCGGTGCCGAATCCCCGGCTGATCAGCAGCTTGGCTTTTTTTCCCGTACCGTCACCTTTGGGCCACAGGAACATTCCGGCCGAGTAAATATGGTAAAAAGCTTCCACATGTCTTCGGCCGATATAGGGCAAAACCACCTGTCCCCCATGCGTATGGCCTGAAAGGACGAGATCGGCGGGGACGGTCTTCCGCTTCAGCAGCCACATCGGATCATGAACAAGGATAATCCGGCATTCCTTCTCCTTGCCCGGAGGCAGGTCCGGAAGCGGAGCATAGGCGACTTTGCCGCCGGTTCTAGGGTAGTCCACGCCGGTGAGCCAAAGCTGCGCTCCTTCCGTTGTCAGCGGAATGTTCTCGTCCGCCAGAAGCCGAACCCCGCTGTGTTCGAGTATGCGGTCAACCTCGCCGATATCCGCCTTGTAATCATGGTTGCCATGCACGGCGTAGACAGGCCCGATCGAAGCGAGCAGCGCCATATTCGCCCGGAGACGCTGAAGAGGACAATTCTTCTCCGTCATATCGCCGCCCACCAGCACAACGTCCACTTTGCCCTTCAAGCCGGACAGCAGCTTATGCGGAAGGCTCCGGCGATGAATATCGGTCACGAGCAGGATTCGATAACCGTCGAACGGTACGGGGAGCGTGTCCAGTGCAATTTCCGTCTCGGTTAGACGGCTGCGAAATGCTTCGGCCAGCATAACCGTGCCGATCGTGGTCAGACAGGCTGCGGCCAGAAGCAAAACCCAAACCGCTACCATAGCGTCCTCAGCGGCGGGGCGCCTTTGATTCCCCACCATACCAGCAGGATCAGGAGCATCATAAATAATACGTTCAGCGAATTGACAAACAGCTTGCTGAGTCTGACCCGTTCCGAACGATAGGTTGCGGACCGGGACGGGGCGGATTGCTCCTCTTCCTCCCCCGGTCTGGGGCGGTCCGCCCTCTTTCTTCCTCTTGGGGCTGCGGTTTTCCGGCCTTCCTGCCCGGTTTTACGGCTAGCAGAGGTGCTTTTGCGGGAACGGGAGAGGGTTGGCGAGGACGCCTGTTCTTTTTTCTTTGAGGCAGAAGCTTTCGCTTTGCCCGCGTTTTTTGCATGGATACCGGATGCTTCCTTGCGGATCTTTTTGTTCTTGCGTGACTTTATCCGGCTGAGCTCTTCACTCATGACTCCCTCCTGTAGCGAATCACCAATCCTGAGAACAGGTCAATGATAAAATGGCATAATATCGGTGCCCAGATCGTTCCGGAATAAATATAAATCAGTCCAAGTCCGTAGCTGCTCGCAAACACCCAGCCGGTTGGAATCCAATGCCTCAGGTAACGGACATGGATAATGGCGAACAGAATGCTTGTCCAATAGGGCCCGAAGGCATACTGTACCGCTCCTCGAAAGAGCAGCTCTTCGCAGACCGACACGATGGCGGCAATGAGCGCAATATGCCAGATCGGCCTTCCCCGGAACAACAGCTCATTGATCCCGCCGTCATCCATCGTTTCTTCGGGGACAATATAGGTTAACACGAAGTCCACGATGAGCATAATGACCGCCAGACCTAGGCCCCAGGCCACAAAACGGGCACCCTCGGGAAAATTTAATATGTGAAAGGGGTTTCTTTTCTGAAATAATATCCAGACCAAACCGATAATAAGAGTAATAGCCTGAGTGAAATAGAGATTAACAAGCAGCAGCCGGTCGGTTAACTGCTCCGGGGTTGCCTTTTTTACTTTTATATCGCCGAATTTAAATTTTTTCATTTATAACCTGCCTGTTCTATAATAGTGTTTTCCGGATGCTTCATCCTCAATTTATCTTTACTGAAAAAGGAGCCGTCGCTTATGAATCGCCGCACATCCCAATCCCCGCTGCTGTACACCCTCGGATTTTTGTTCAGTCTGATCTTGATCTTTGCCGTGTTCTTTACCGGAGTAAGGGTCGGGGCCGACAAGGTGGAGGCCAAATATGAGAAATCGAACGCCAATGCACAATTGGAAAAAAGCTACACCTCATACCGCCAGACGGATCTCGTCACCTTCTATCATAACGTATTTTCGCCATATCGGGAATTCAAGCGGAGCTGGAATGAGAAGGTGAGTCTATTGGCCGGAGGCGCCGATAACAGCTCGAATATCCTTAAGAGTCTCCGCTCGCTCGCGGATGACGCCTACGCGCAAGTCAATCAGGCCTCGCTCTTCCCCGATTCTCCTCTTCTTGAGCGGGGTCAGCTCAATATTCTGAAGAGCCTGCGCCTCTTCTCCGAGGCTGCGAACCAGGCGTCCGGGTTCTCCGGAGGAGCCCAGACGGCGAAGACGCTCAGAAGCGGCGAGTTCGCATCGGGCGCGGTTAAATTCGGACTTTTGGGCCAGAGCAATTATTATGCCTCGATGCTGAAATGGGGTTCCCAGACGAATTCTTCCATCCCTTCCGAAACGGGGAATCCGAAGGTGATTTCAATTGGCGAGTGGAAGAAGATGCCTCTTCTGCTCAAGAACGCTACAATCGCGGAAATCCTGCTGAACCGCGGCGTTTTTGCGGATTATGACCCGCAGGACGTAACAGCCAAGATCGACAACCTGATCCATTCCGGCACAGCGGAATCCCTTAAGCTGACCAGCATCCAAGGTGCGACCTCCTTGCTGATATCGACCGACGCCTTCGGGGAACGGGATTTCTCCAAGTGGCGCAATCAATACTACGGCAACGAGACGCTGCCCGCGCTTCCGTTCTTCTACGACTAAGCCGGCTAATGCATCATATCACAATTATCCGTTAAAATTCTATTGACACATGTCGCATGGCCATGTTACATTTATGAAAAATTAATCAAGCATAAAGCGATGATGGAACAAAGTTACTGAAGGTCTTCAGAGAGCCGGCGGGTGGTGCAAGCCGGTGACGGACGGTAGTCTTTAGCGCTCCTGAGATATTGTGTTGAACTTTAGTAGGCACAATCGGATCATCTCCGTTACCAGTGTTCCTGTTTACAGGAAATAAGGCTGTATCTGTAAAATGATGCAGTGAATTAGGGTGGTACCACGATACTCTCGTCCCTTACTGTGGAAGCAGTATGGGGTCGGGAGTTTTTTATTGCCAGCCCTGTATCTTTATTGGTCACCCGGAAGGCAACCTTCATCTCAGGCCCTGTTCCAGCTTTTGTCTTTGCTGCGGTACCGCGTTGACGCTTGCCTGGAAATGCGGTATGATCGCCTTCTCCTGTGATAATAATGGCTTTAGGTAATACGGAGAGCCCCATTAGGGCCTCCTCAAAATATAAAGTGTTTTACACATTTAAGGAGGAAAAAGAAAAGCATGTTTAAAATTTTGGTATCGGACCCGATCAGTGATCTGGGCATCCAACAGCTGACGGAAGCAAGCGACGTAACGGTAGACAAGAAGACAGGACTCAGCGAAGACGAACTGATTGCCATTATCGGCGAATACGACGGTCTGCTCGTTCGTTCCCAGACAACTGTTACGGACAAAATCATTGAAGCCGGGTCCAAGCTGAAGGTTATCGGACGCGCGGGTGTCGGCGTGGACAATATCAATCTGGAAGCAGCTACCAAACGCGGCGTTGTCGTTATCAATGCTCCCGACGGCAACACCATCACGACCTGCGAGCATGCTTTTGCCATGATGATGGCCCTGGCCCGTCATATTCCTCAAGCCTATGCCAAGACGGTTACCGGCGTATGGGATAAAAAATCGTTCCTCGGTGTAGAACTTCGCGGCAAGTCGCTCGGCGTTCTCGGCATGGGCCGGATCGGCAGCGAAGTCGCCAAACGCGCCAAAGCGTTCGGCATGAATATTTTGGCCTATGACCCGTTCCTGACGGCAGACCGGGCGGAAAAGCTGGAAGTCAAGCTGGCATCCGTCGACGACATCGTTCGGGGCGCGGATTTCATCACAGTTCATACGCCGCTGACGCCGCAAACCCGCCATATGATTTCCCGGCCGCAGTTTGAGGTTATGAAGAAAGGCATGCGCATCGTCAACTGTGCCCGCGGCGGCGTCATTGACGAAGGAGCGCTCGTGGAAGCTATCGATGCCGGCATCGTAGCCGGAGCCGCATTCGACGTATTTGAGAAGGAGCCGCCGGAAGCGGATCACCCTTTCCTGTCCCATCCGAAGATCATCGTTACTCCTCACCTTGGCGCATCCACCGTGGAAGCGCAGGAGAACGTGGCTATCGACGTGTCCGAGCAAGTGCTGCATATTTTGCGGAACGAGCCGTTTATCAATGCCGTCAACATTCCGCCGGTTGCTCCGAGCGTGATGAATAAGCTGCAGCCTTACTTTAATCTTGGCGAGAAGCTTGGCAGCTTCGCTTCGCAAATTACGAAGGGCGTTATCAACGAAATTCATGTTGAATTTGCCGGCGATCTTGCCGATGTCGATACTCAGCCGCTGAACCGTTACATCGTTAAAGGCGTGCTGTCCCGCCACTTCGGCGGAGACGCCAACATCGTCAACGCCATGCACCTTGCCAAGACAAGCGATGTTAATGTTGTCGTGACGAAAGCTTCGAAGCCAAAAAGCTTCACCAACCTCATTACAGTGAAGCTCCTCGCCGAGGGCGGCGAAGAGCGCCTTGTATCCGGTACGCTTCTGCAAGGCTACGGCGAACGGATTGTGCAAGTAGGCAAATTCCCGATCGATATCGCTCCGGAAGGCCATCAAATCCTGGTGTCCCATAACGACAAACCGGGTATTATCGGTAATGTGGGTACGCTGCTCGGCCAGAACGATGTCAACATCGCATCCATGCAGGTTGGACGGGTCGTTGTGGGCGGTGAAGCCGTTATGCTGCTGACCGTCGACAAAGAAGTGCCGAATGAGGTGCTTGTGAAGCTGGCCGCTCTGCCGGAGATCAACACGGCTACTGAGGTTATACTGCTGTAAACTGTTCAACACCAACTTGTAAGACGGTATAGATAAAGCGCCGGCTGCCCATTTCGAGGGCAGCCGGCGTTTTTATTTTTACATAAGAAAAACTCCTATTCTAGCCTCTTGAAGATGTTGCCGAATCCCTCTTTAGCGGTTGTTTTTCTTGAAATATCAGGAAGTCTGGCCTTTGAAGTTTATACTATTATAAGAAATACCGGCACGACCCTGCCGTCAATATCGGTGAACCCGTATCGCTCCGCCAACCGGCCCGCTTGCTGGGGAATGCCAGACAGCTCCATCACCTTCGGGTCCGAAGCCAAAGCGCTCGCCGCCCTCCCGATATAACGGGTCGATTCGGTCGAAGCCAATTCCTCCACCTCCTGCCAATGCGCTTCATCCGTATGAAAGCTGTCCAGCACCAGCTCCGTCCGCATCCAGCCCGGAGAAAGCGGAATGACAGCGATTCCGTCACCCCTAAGCTCCCTGGATAATCCGTACGCCATGCGAACCAGCGCGTTCTTGGCCAGATCATAGTAGAAGTTGCCCAGGTAGTTATACCGGTCCCAAAAGGTGGTATGAATAATCAGACCGCCCGGGCATTTCCTCATCAGTGGTATCGCATAATAATTCGTGATCAGCTGGGCATGCACGCCTGAATCGAACATATGGCTCCAATGCTCCAGCGGCTGCTCCCAAAAAGGTCGCTCATCAACCGGCAGCTCATTGCCACCCCATGCATTGTTCACGAGGATATCGAGCCTGCCCCGCTCGGAAGAGATGCGCGAGATCAATTGCTCTGTGTCCCCGCCCCTCGTATGATCGCAGCTTACCGCCGCTCCCCGGCCTCCCTCCTTCTCTATTTCTTCGACCGTAGTGTCAATGTCCCCCGGTCTGTTTCCCGTTCGATTGCCCTTGACGCTTCTCCCCGTCACATAGACATAAGCGCCGGCTGCGGCCAGCTCCAGTGCTATGCCCTTTCCCGCTCCTCTGCTTGCTCCGGTGACCAGCGCAACTTTGCCCTCCAAGGTCTTCATTTCCCGCTCCCTCTCTTCAATCGGTACTCGCCTGTCTCCGTTCGGTTTACCGGCTTCAGATCCGGACTTGCCGGATGATTCAGGCTGCATAATCAGCTTAATCTTTAATTATGTCACCGATTGTCATATATTCAGAATATTATAAGGATAATAATGACGATAACGAGTGAAGGAGGAACGTACATCAATGAGAGCCGACCGTCTGCTGTCCATACTGCTGCTGCTTCAGAACCGCGGCAAGCTGACGACCAGCCAGCTGTCCGAAATGCTTGAAATATCCGAAAGAACGGTGCACCGGGATATGGAGGCTTTATCGGCGGCGGGCATACCCGTACTTGCGGAGCGAGGGCGTGAGGGAGGCTGGCGCCTCTCTGAAGGATACCGGACCCGGCTTACGGGCATGAAGCCCCGTGAGATTGGGGCCCTGCTTCTGACCGCCGATCCGGCTATTCTGGACGATCTCGGGATCAAAGAGGATTATGCCGCTGCGGCCCGCAAGCTGGAGGCCGTTAACCGAACCATCGGCCCCGAATCCGGGTTTAATCTGGCCGGTCAGGTTCATATCGACGGAATCTCCTGGCATCCGATAGATGAATCCGTTCCCTATCTGACTCTGCTTCAGCAAGCGATGCGGGAATGCCGGAGCATCCGAATTCAGTATGGCCGGCAGGATGAACCAAAGGAGCGGATCATCGATCCGCTGGGATTGGTGGCCAAAAGAGGGATCTGGTACGCCGTGGCTTCCTGTGAAGGCGATCATCGGACATACCGGGTGTCCCGAATCATTCATGCGGAGATTCTGGAGAATCATTTTCAGCGGCCGGAGAATTTCGATCTTCAGGCCTACTGGGAGCAGTCCACCCGGGACTTCAGGGCTTCGCTGCCCCGCTACCCCGCCGAGCTGCGGATAAGGGACACCGCTTTACCGGAGCTTGAGAAGGAACGGTACGCGGCGGTGACTTCATTCTCCCCTGCGTCAGAACCGGGATGGATATGCGTGCAGGCCGAGTTCCAAACGTTTGAATCGGCCAGGCGCATCGTCCTGTCTTTCGGACCAGACGTGATTGTTACGGCGCCTTTGGAGCTTAGGCTCAAGGTCGCGGAAGCGGCCCGGGCCATTGCCGCTCTATACCGGGCGGCGGAGGATGGCGATACGTAAATCCGGCTAGCTCACGATGCCAGATGTCCAAAAAGATTAAGAATTTTTCACAATAGACCATGACTGCCTAAAGTCCTATACTGGTACAGAAATATTTTACAAGGGGGAATTTCGTATGGCTTGGATGAGCAAGCTCCCGCTGGGCCAAAGGGTACTCGCAGGTTGTTTTCTGATTGCGGCTTTATTCTCAATCCCGATGCTGGTCGTTTTTGCATTGATCGGCAAATTTATTCTGGGGCTTGTGCTGATTGCTTTGCTGGTCGTCTTGACCTATCCGCTGGCACGCATCATTGAGAGAACGCTTACATCTACATTTGAGGACATTTCCACCGTGACTCACAGCATTTCGAAAGGAGATTTCACCGTCAGAGCCGACGAATCGGGCTCAATTGGAGATATCAGCCGCACGTTCAACACCATGATTGACAAGCTTCGAGTCATATTGAGCGATGCTTCCCAGATTAGCCGCCATGTTATGGACGCCGGCCGGGGTATCGAGGAACGAAATCTGGAGCTGCAGATCGTTATGGCTCAGGTGGCCTCTTCTTCACACGAGCTGGCGCAGGGTGCCCATGAAATCTCGAACGACATCGTGGGCGTGATGGAATCAGTGAAGGGCATCGAGGATAAAGTGAAAAATTACACCGATGCCACGAAAGAAATGAACAACCGTTCAGAACACACGCTAAGTCTGGTTAACAAGGGACGCCAATCCATCGAGGTTCAAGCCGAAGGAATGAGAAGAAATATCGAAGCGACGCAAAAGGTTGCAGACAGCATTGATGCGCTGTCGAGGAATGCCCGCGGCATAACGATGATCACGAAGACCATCTCGGACATTGCCGAACAGACCAGCCTTCTCTCCCTGAACGCATCCATCGAAGCGGCGAGAGCCGGGGAACACGGTCTCGGGTTCGCCGTGGTAGCCGATGAGGTCCGCAAGCTGGCCGAAGAATCGGCCACGGCCGCTACCGAAGTGTTCAAGCTCGTCCGGCGGATCGAAGCGGATATGTCGCTGGCGGTAGAAAACACGGCCATTAACGAGGAGATTGTTCAAATTCAAAATGAAAAAATTCTGGAAGCTGGACATATTTTCTCCGAGATTGTCCAAAGCGTTCAATACATAACGGAACAGATCGCCGTATTTTCCAACGAGAGTGACCAAATGCTTGAAAGCGCGCTTCAAATATCGGGAGCCGTTGAGAATATTTCGGCGATCACCGAGCAGTCGGCGGCGGGAACCGAGGAGGTGTCGGCGGCGATGAATGAGCAAATCCATGCCCTTAAAGACGTAGCCGAAGAGACGGAAAAAATGACCCGCGCCGTCCTCAATCTGCAGAAGACGATTCAGATTTTTAAATTTTGATAGGATCTCCGGGAAACAGGGCTATTCAGCCGGCTGATTTCGGTTAGATTATAAAAAGGCGGACCGCGTCTCCCCCATCGGGAACGGCGATCCGCCATTTTTACGTACAAGATCTTTAGAAAAGCTGCTGACCGGCCTTACGGAGACTCATGCTTCTCCCAGCCCCGGGTCCGCGAAACGGCATCCTGCCAGACATGATAGCGCTGTTCCCGTTCTGCCTCCGGCATGGCGGGTGTGAAGGTCTTTTCCGCTTGATTGAAGCTTCGCAGCTCGTCACGGTTCCAGAAGCCAGCGAGTAGTCCCGCCAGCAGAGCCGCGCCAAGCGCCGTCGTCTCCGCGTACGTAGTCCGCGTCACTTCACTGCCCAGAATGTCGGCCTGAAACTGCATCAGCAGATCATTGCGGACCGCCCCGCCGTCCACCCTAAGCTCGGCAAGCGGCATTCCGGCATCCTTCTCCATTGCGCCGATCACATCCCTTGATTGAAATGCAAGCGATTCGAGAGTCGCGCGTACCAGATGGGCGGAGGACGTACCGCGCGTTAGGCCAAATACCGCTCCACGGGCATACATATCCCAGTAAGGCGCCCCAAGGCCGGTAAAAGCAGGCACCACGACAACACCGCCGCTGTCTTCAACCTCCCGGGCCTTCTGCTCGGACTGCCCCGGATTGTCAATTACGCCGAGCCCCTCCTCCAGCCACTGAACCGCGGCGCCCGCAACAAATACGCTGCCCTCAAGCGCGTAGTAAAGCTCATCTCCCATTCCCCAGGCGACCGTCGTGAGCAGCCCGTGCCGGGAAACCACCGCTTCGCTCCCGGTATTCATCAGAATGAAGCAGCCGGTGCCGTACGTGTTCTTGGCGCTTCCGGGTTCCAGACAGGTGTGGCCAAAGAGCGCCGCCTGCTGGTCTCCCAGCACCGAAAGGATGGGGATTTCCGCTCCGAACCACTCCTTGAGCGACGTCCCGAAGGACCCGCCCGACATCCGCACCGCGGGCAGCAGCGATGCCGGAATGTTCAGCTCGGCCATCAGCCTTTCATCCCAAACCCTACGGTGCAGGTCGAACAGCATCGTCCGCGATGCGTTGGTGACGTCCGTGGCGTGCACCGCCCCGCCAGTAAGCTTCCATATCAGCCAGGTGTCGACCGTTCCGGCCAGCAGCTCGCCGCATTCAGCTCTTTCTCTTGCGCCCTCTACGTGATCGAGAATCCAGGCAATCTTCGTGGCCGAGAAATAGGCGTCCACCACAAGCCCCGTCTTCTCCCCGATTTCGCGCTCAAGCCCTCTTCGCTTAAGCTCCTCGCACATCTCCGCAGTTCTCCGGTCCTGCCAACAAATCGCCGGATAGACCGGTTTGCCCGTCTCCCTGTCCCATACAATGGCCGTCTCCCGCTGGTTCGTGATGCCGATCGCGGCGATTTGCGAGGCATCGGCGCTGATCTTTGCTATGGCGTCTCTTGCCGCCTGGAGCTGCATTTCCCAGATCTCTTCGGGATCATGCTCCACCCAGCCTGGTTGTGGAAAATACTGGGTATTTCCGTATTGACCCTGCCCGACAATTCGGGCCTCATCGTTGAACAGAATCGCCCGTGAGCTGGTCGTGCCCTGATCAAGCGACAAAATATAGCGGCTCATCGGAAGCCTCCGCCCGGGTGCTTACTCGGCTGCAGGATGATTGGTGAAGAATAAATAAAGCGCTTAACTATTGCCGTTTTTCTCATGGAAAATCCTCCTGTCATACGGATACCCTTATTTACACGTTTTGTTCCACGGAGAACAAGATTTATCGGCTCTATTCAACAAAAAGCACCTCTGAAACAAGAGGCGCTGGCAAGTAATGTTTAAAATTTATTGTTTTTCGACAGGTAAACGCAAGGTAAAGCAGGTACCTTCTCCTAGCTTGCTGGCCGCCGAGATATGCCCGCCGTGGGATTCGACGATATTCTTGACAATGGCGAGGCCAAGACCGGTGCCCCCACTTTCTCCGCGAACCCGGGCTTTGTCCGCTTTGTAGAAGCGTTCAAAGATAAACGGAAGATCTTCGTTTGGAATACCCACGCCTTCGTCCCGGACCTCGATTTCGATTTCAGACCGGTTCGAATACGCGACCCAGTCGGCAACGATATCGATCTTTTTACCCGCCGGAGTGTGCCGGAACGCGTTGTCCAGCAGATTGGTCAGCACCTGCTCCAGCTTATCCTCATCGGCATCGTGAAGCCATAGCTCGCTGCTCTTTCGAATGCAATGCAGCTCGATATCCCGTTCCTTGGCGCGTACGGAGAATTTGCGGTATATCCGTTCGAGCAGCTCGCTCATGTCGACCGGAGCCTTCTGCAAATCGGTATGTCCCGCTTCCATCCGGGCCAAATCAAGCAGATCCTTGACCAGCCGTCCCATCCGCAGCGATTCGTCGTGGATTACCTGCACAAGCTCGCTGCTCTCCTCCGGCGAGGACGCCATACCGTCCAGCAGCGCTTCGCTATAGCCCTGCATCATTGACAGCGGAGTGCGGATTTCATGGGATACGTTCGCTAAAAAGTCGCGGCGCATTTTCTCAAGTCTGACTTCCTCCGTCACATCGCGCAGCACCGCCACAGTGCCCTGAATCTGGTTATCCGAATAGAGCGGCGCCATATGCACAGACCATACTCCCTGGCGGACATGCACATTGGAGCTGTGATCTCCGCCCTCCTCAAGCGTGCGCAGGAACAGAGTACGGAGCGGAAGCGGAACGCCCTGAGCGTCTGGGTACGGTTCTCCCGGGTCGGCCTCCTCCTCCTGCTCCCATTTCAAATCGCTCCAGCTCTCTAGGAGGGACTGGCCGTGCGGATTCGTCAGCACGATCCGCCCTTCGTTGTCAAAAGTGATCACAGGATCGCTCATGCTGCGCAGCACGCTGGACAATAGCCCTTTTTCATGGTTCAGGCTCCGGATCGTGCCCTCCAGTTCGGCCGCCATATGATTGAAAGAGGTTGCCAACTCGCCGATTTCGTCACTTGTCACCAGCTTCAGCCGCTTGCCGTAATCTCCCCTGCGAATGGCGTTCGCCGCGGCAATGACCTGCTGCATCGGCTGCGTGATCTTCGTGAACAGAAACAAGGCGAAGAAGGTCGTCATGGAAAAACCAATTAGTGCCGTATACATAAATAATCGTTTAATTGCGCCGGAATTGGCGAAGTTGCTGTCAATGTATGGCAGCAGGAACAGCCCCAGTGTCATAAGCACGACAGCGACGAGACAGATGATCGTCACCCACAGCTTGCCGACTAGGCTTCTCCAGAAGTTCACCTTATTTCGGGACCTCAAGCTTGTAGCCTACGCCCCACACCGTCGTAATCATCGCCGCCGATTCCGGCGACACCTTGTTCAGTTTCTCGCGAAGACGCTTGACGTGGGTGTCCACCGTGCGCAGATCGCCGAAAAATTCGTAATTCCATACATCCTTGAGCAGCTCTTCGCGCGAGAATACTTTGTCCGGCGAAACCGCCAAATAATGGAGCAGCTCATACTCCTTCGGCGTCAGGCTGACCTCTTGTCCTCCGGCGGTAACCCGGTGAGCGTCATGCTCAATGACCAGATGCGGAAATACGATATTGTTGCTGGAATTGGTCTCCTTGGACAAAAAAGCGGTTGCCGACGAGCGGCGCAAAATCGCCTTTACCCGGTAAATGACCTCACGCGGGCTGAAAGGTTTGACGACATAGTCGTCGGCGCCCATTTCAAAGCCCTGTACGCGGTTGATCTCTTCGCCCTTGGCGGTCAACATCAGGACCGGAGTGGACTTCACGTCCCGAAGCCGGGTCAGTACCTCGATCCCGTCGATTCCGGGAAGCATGACATCCAGCAAAATCAATCCGTAATCGGCAGCGGTCGCTTTGCGTAGCGCGATCTCCCCGTCTTCCGCTTCGTCGATTTCATATCCTTCTTTCTCCAAATACATTTTCAGCAGCCGGCGGATTCGTTCTTCGTCATCCACCACCAGAATTCTGTTCAGATGCTCTGCCATTTCACAACAACCCCTTCATCGAATACAAGTAGAAGATTACCTGAGAATGGCGCCCCCTGTCTACGCCCGAATACTTAGTCTGTACCGGCGTAAGAATGGAGTCCGGCAATAACCAGATTGACGCCAACCAGAGTAAACATGACAACCAGAAAACCGAGTACGGCCAGCCACGCGGATTTGCGGCCCTGCCATCCGCGTGCCAGCCGGAGATGGAGATAGGCGCTGTAAAACAGCCAAGTCACAAGAGCCCATACTTCCTTGGGGTCCCAGCCCCAAAATCTTCCCCATGCCACTTGGGCCCATATCATCGCAAAAATCAAAGCCCCCAGCGTAAAAATGGGAAACCCGATGGCGATTGCCCGGTACGTAATCTCATCCAGATCGCTTTCGTCAATTCCATCAAGTGCGGGTTGAAGCGCTTTGCCCAGAGGCTTGCGTACAAGGAGGCGCAGTACGCCGTAGAGGACGGCACCCGACAACAGCGACCAGATGACCGTATTGAGCTTCCGCCCCGCGTTGACTCCTTTCATCCAGAAAGGCGCTTCAAAGAGCGGTTCCTTCATGCCAAAAAACGACTGAAAGCTCTCAATTTCGCTATGGTAAGGTGCCACAAAGGGTAGCATTTTATAACTGACTTTCTCTATTGTACTATCATTCAGCCCGGGATTGTCAACGGTAACATTGCTTCTAATAAAAACCGTTTCGTATCCAGCCGCCCGAAAAGCGAACACTGAAGCCAAAAATCCGATGATGACGATGATGATGAACAATGTAAATTCGACGCCGAACTGCTGGCGTTTGTCGCTTTTTGACGAGCCGTTAAAATTCACCGTGCGCAGCAGATACATCAGTCCCGCCGCAAAGCCTACCGCAAAGAACGATTCGCCAAACGCCGCCAGGGTCACATGAATATTGAGATAGATCGATCTTAAAGAAGGAATGAGCGGCTGCACCTCCTGCGGGAACACGGCCGCGTAAGCCATAACAATAATGGAAATCGGAACGGAGAACAGACCGAGCAGGATTTTGCGGTAAATGGAGAAAATGATAGTAAATGCAACCATCACCATCATCGACAGGAAGGTCATGAACTCATACATATTGCTGACCGGGATATGCCCCCCGCCGGCCCAGCGGGTAAAGAAGTAGGCAAGATGGCACAGGAGTCCAAGGGATGAGACGGCAAAAGCGATTTTACCCCAGCGCGCGGTATGCGCCTCCGGATTCCGGCCGGACCATTTGCGTCCCATGATGGCGATGGTAAACAACATAAACGCGAGACTGTACAGGAAAAAGGCGGCGATAAACACATCGTTGCTGAACTGCAGCAGATTCATGCTTGACCTCCCCCGTTGTCGAGTAATTTTTCATCCGCAGAGATGCCCATTTTATTTAGGAAAGAGCTAACCTCCCGCCGGAAACCGAACCAGTTCTTGTTCGTATGCCCTCCAAGCGTCAACTCTCCCCCTTCCACGATCAGCCAGATCCGCCGATGCTGCCAGTAGAAGCCAAGCACCAGGCCAAGCATGACAATCCCGGCGCCGGTCCAGACGAACGGCATCGCTCGGTCCACCCGGATGTTGAGATAACTGGTCGACTCCGAGAAATCGACGCCGCTCATATCTCCAACCTCAAGCTCCAGAAAACGGTTCCCGCCTCCAAGCTTGTCGTTGATCGCGTCCTGCTGAAACTCCGCCTTGTCGTTCTGCTTCGGAAAATAGAAATACTGCTCTCCGTCAGGCGGCAAATCCGGACCCTTAATCAGAAAAAGAAAGGCCGGCGCGTTCGGATACGGCGATTTGGATATCGGCCGCCCTTCCGGGTCCAGTCCGAATTCCATGTATTTTTCCTTCAGCTCCAGCGTGTACGGTCCGGCTGTGAACGAGCGCTGCGGATTTTTCATCTCCAGCTTAAAGCTGCCGTAAGACTCGCCCGTCCGTGAATTCACCAGCTTAGGTGTCACGGAGCGCAGCACGGGAGTGAGGTCGTAGTCGAACTGATACGCTTTCATTCCATTGTAGCTTAAAGGATCGTTCACCCGGATGGCATGGGAAGCGACCTTCGTCAGCTTCGGCTTTTTGGAAGGATCGCCGCAGTTCGCCGTACATTCGTACAGTACCGCCTTCGTTTCGTACAGCTTCGGGAGCACTTTTTTGCCGCGGAATTCTTTGGGCATCTCTTCGTTGGAGTAGAACTCCACAGTGAATTTCTCATTCTTCAGGTAATAAGAGGTATCCGGAATGTGGATGAGATCGCCCTGGGGAAAAGCCAGATGATGATCCATTTGAAGGCCCGGCAGCCCTCTGGCCAGTACTGCAAGCAAAAAAACGATCAGACCGATATGTATAACGTAAGGTCCCCATCGGCTGAACCGGTGCTTCTCCGCCAGCAGCGCGCCGCCGTCCGTAAAGACATGGTAGCCTTGCTTCTTCAGAGGTTGAACAGCCCTTGCCGTCCAGGCTTCAGGGTCCTCCTCCACCTTCATCACAAAAACCACCTTCTGCCGGGTGAGGAAGCGGCGGTGCTTGCGGACATGCTGCCGGCTGAGCGCTTTGTAGAGAGGGAGTACACGGTCCAGGCTGCAGATGACAAGCGATGCCCCGATCATGACCAGGAGGGTGATGAACCACCAGGATTCATACGTATGGGAAAGGCCGAGTCTGTAATAAATTTCGCCGGCTGCGCCGTAACGCTGCTCGTAGTACGTGGAAGGATCGATATTCAAAAACGTGCTTTCCTGCGGGAAAATCGTTCCCAGCGTGGAGCCGAGAAGCGTCAGCACGATCAGGTAGACCGCGATCTTGACCGAGGAAAAAAAGTTCCACACCCGGTCGATCACGCCCGGATTGGCCTTTTGGGAGCGGCGGGCCATACCGTCATAGCGCATTTCAAGCGTCTCGCCGGTTTCGGGATTATCCAGCAGCGGTTTGCCGCATGCTTCGCACAGCACCGTACCGACCGGATTCTGATGGCCGCATTCGCATTTTGTATTGACAATAAGGGGCAGACGTCCGTTCATGGGTTCACCAGCTTTCCGATTTGCGCGCTCAGCGTGCTCAGATCAAGCTGTCCGATATGGATCGTATCTATTTTTCCCTTGGCGTTGATAAAAAAGGTAGTCGGCAGAGGAGAAACCCCATAGCGGCGCACCGCCTCCCTGTCCGTATCCAGCAGAATCGGGAAGCGGACTCCGGTACCGTTTACAAAATTCTCGACTGTCATTTGATCTTCGCCCACATTGACGCCGACGACCGCAACCCCCTGGTCCTTCCACTGCTGCCACTGGGCCTCCAGCGCAGGCATTTCCTTCACACATGGAGCGCACCATGAGCCCCAGAAATTCAGGACAACGGGTCTTCCTTTATATTCGTCCAGCGTGTGAGTTTGGCCGTCCAGACCGAGCAGCTCGATGGATGGAGCGCGGCTTCCCTCTTTGGGCTTGCCGCCGCCTCCAAACGCCGAAGTTCCTATAGCGTAACCGCCAAGCAGAACGATCAGAGCCAAAATCACGATTTGTACCGGTTTTCTCGCTTTGCCCACACAGATTGCCCCCTTCTGTGATACAGTTCATATCGCAAACAAGAAGTGTGAACATCCTATGAACATTATAACGAATCCGGTTCCATTTTTCCGTCAGGTCTTGGCGTCAGTTGTGAACATTATGTGTCTCTGCGTGTGTTGTTTCCTTTGGCCAGTCCCGCCTTGGCGAGCTGCTGCAGCCCGTTGATTTCGTCCTTGGTCAGATGACGGAAAGATCCGCGCTTCAGGTTCTGCAGCAGGATATCGCCGAACGAAATCCGCTTCAGCCGGATCACGGGATGGGAAATCGCTTCGAACATGCGCCGGACCTGACGGTTGCGGCCCTCGTGGATCGTGATGCTGATGACCGACTCGTTGCTCTCCTCGTCGACATCCTTGTATTCCACCTCGGCGGGAGCGGTCATGCCGTCCTCCAGCTTGATGCCTTGCTTCAGCTTGTCCAGCGCTGTACCGTGGGGGATGCCTTTAACCGTGGCCAAATACGTCTTTGGCACATGATGCTTCGGATGGGTCAGCAGATTGGCAAACTCCCCGTCATTGGTCAGCAGCAGCAGACCCTCTGTGTCATAATCAAGCCTTCCGATCGGATACACCCGCTCCTTGATGCCCTTCATGTAATCCGTTACGATTTTGCGGCCCTTCGGATCGGAAGCGCTTGTAATTACGCCCTTTGGCTTATTGAACATAATATAGACTTTATTCTCGCCCGAGATCGGTTTGCCCGACACTTTAATGATATCGGTACCCGGATCGGCCTTCGTTCCGAGCGTGGTTACTACCTCGCCGTTCACTTCCACTTTGCCGGCCAGGATCAGTTCTTCGCATTTGCGCCTTGAAGCTACACCGGCCTGTGCCAGTATTTTCTGTAATCTTTCCATTGTCGATTGGTCACCTCAGACTAATGATAACCATCGCCGGGATAAAGCACAAGTTCGTCCCAGGGAAAATACGAGCCAGGGCAAAGATCGTTATGAGGCTTCACGATCAGCGGAGATATGTCGTACAGTGCAGCCAGGTCGAGAATCAGCTTGCAGGCCCCAAAAAACTGCCGCTTGCCCTCGGCGGGCTCAGCGTCTGGAGATGAACGCCCGAAGTCTCCTTCCAGACAGAGGTGAATATAGTCCGGGTCCGTCAGAAGCGGGGCCGCATAGACCGTTCCCGAGGCGTCGATCCAGAAATCGAAACCTTTCCCGTTGATGGACGGACAGACGGAAGTGTGGATGATAAATCCTTTGTAAGGCACGCAAGCGTCGCCTCCCTTTATCATTGCTTCAATAGCATATGATAAAAGCGGATAGCGCGTTACGCGATCGCCTGAAAAGCCGCTGGTTAGCGGCGGCTTTTCGGGCAGCAAGGGAAGCGGCTTAGGGGGGCGGCGGCTGAGTTGGCTCGGGGCAAGGGAAGCAGCCCGGGGCGCGGCGGCTGAGTTGGCTCGGGGCAAGGGAAGCAGCCCGGGGCAAGGGAAACGGCTCGGCGGGCGGCGGCTGAGTTGGCCGGGGGCAAGGGAAACGGCTCGGCGGGAAGCGGCTGGGCTGGACCGGGCAAGGGAAGTGGCTCGGTGAGTGGCGGCTGAGCTGGAACGGGGCAAGGGAAGCAGCCCGGGCAAGGGAAACGGCTCGGCGGGCGGCGGCTGAGTTGGCTCGGGGCAAGGGAAGCTGCCCGGGGCGCGGCGGCTGAGTTGGCCGGAGCAAGGGAAACGGCACGGCGGGAAGCGGCTGGGCTGGACCGGGCAAGGGAAGTGGCTCGGTGAGTGGCGGCTGAGCTGGAACGGGGCAAGGGAAGCAGCCCGGGGAGCGGCGGGTCCCTGTAAAACCACCCTTGAACCAATAACTAACTGCGTCCGTTCAGTCTGTGTCCGGGTTACAGTGGCTGGCGTTTTCCTGCAAACCTGCAGGTTTGTCAGGTGTAATTTGCGCAGGAAGAGGTCAAACCTACATTTGTGCATCTTTTGGAGCTTTCGCGCTGCCAGACGGGGAAAGGAAGGAGAAATGCCTGCACTTTTGCAGGAACTGGGATTAGGATGAGGATTTCCCGAAAAAAAGATGTATAAACACAGGAATCTCTACATCCCACATATACCACACATCCCACACATCCCACTAGTCTGCCGTCCCCAGCCTAGCCCCCTCCACCAATCAATCCCCTCAACCACCGACCAAACCCGGCTTCGGGCCCAGCGTCAGCCGAACGCCAGCAGGCAGATCGCGATCGCCGCTACAAAGCCGACAAGGTCGGAGAAGAGCCCTACTTTAAGCGCATATCGCCCGTTGCGGATGCCGACGGCGCCGAAATACACGGTCAGCACGTACAGGGTGGTGTCCGTGCTGCCCTGGATCGTGGAGGCGATTCGGCCAATAAGCGAATCGGGACCGTGTACGCGGATCAGCTCAGTCGCGTAAGCGAGCGAGCCCGTCCCTGTCAGGGGCCGCAGCAGACCGAGCGGCAGCACCTCCGGCGGAACGCCGAGACCGCGCAACATCGGCGTGACGAATCCCATCAGGTAGTCAAGTGCCCCTGATGCGCGGAACACGCTGATCGCCACCATCATGCCGACCAGATGGGGAATGATCCCAATCGCCGTGCCGAAGCCTTCCTTAGCTCCGTCCACAAACGATTCGTAGACGGGAACCTTGCGGGCATAGGCATATAAAGGAATAAAAGCGATCATGACGGGAATGGCCCAGGTGGATATCAGGCTGATCAACTGGTACAAGGCCGGTCACCCTTTCGCTTCGGAATGCGCCCCGGGGGGCGGAGAAGCCGCGCCTTCCCCGGTCCGGGAAAGGCGGGCCGCCGGCGGCTCCGGCGGCCTTCGCAGCAGATGCAGCCGGCGGAACAGCCGGTCTGCGAAGACGGCGGCGAGCGTCGCGACCACGGTCGCCGCCAGCGTTGTCCCGACGATGCCTGCGGGATCGGCGGAGCCGTAGTTCAGGCGGATCGCGATCAGCGTCGCCGGAATGAGCGTGATGCTGGCGGTATTCAGCGCCAGCAGGGTGCACATCGCGGGAGTCGCCGTCTCCTTGTCCGGGTTCAGCGTCTGCAGCTCCTGCATCGCCTTGATGCCCATCGGAGTCGCCGCATTGCCCAGGCCGAGCAGATTGGCGCTCATATTGGACAGAATATAGCCAATTGCCGGATGCCCTTTCGGCACATCCGGGAACAGAAAGCGGACGACCGGGCCGAGCGCCCTGGCGATCGTCCGCAGCAGTCCCGCATCCTCGGCCACCTTCATGATGCCGAGCCAGAACACCAGGACGCTGATCAACCCAAAGCTGACCGTTACCCCGTTCTTCGCGCCGTCAAACACCGCCCCGGTGAAGGCGTCCATCCGGCCGTTCACCGCGGCGAACACAAAACCGATGACGATCATGCCGAGCCATATCGCGTTAATCATGGGAGCCCCCTCCTTCCGCTCCAAGCCGGAACAGGGCGCGAAGCGCGCTGCCTATCGCTTGAAGCCAGTTGTCCGCCGGATGGGCCTGCGTTGACGCGTACTTCTCTGCGTATGGCGTCGTGGCCGGCGGGAGATGGTCCGGTTCGTAAACCGGCACCCGGCCGATCGATACGTCGCCAAGTTTCAGCACGAGCGTCCCGCGAAGCCCGAAGCTCTTGTCGGCGCTGTCTGCCGTCTTCGGCCTTCCGTTCAAGACCAGCTCGGTGACAACCCGCTCCTGCTCGCCTGTGGTAAACGGATAAGAGAAATCCAGTCCGGCCACCAGCTCGTAGCCCTGCAGCTTCTCCCCCCGCTCGATCAGCGTTTTCAGCGGAAACCGGTTAAAGCCGAAATCGAGCAGGGCAGAGTGGTCGTTCCAGTCGTTGCCGTCGTTTAACGTCACGGCGACCAGCTGCTGGCCTCCCCGGGTCGCGGAGCTGACCAGGCAGCGCAGCGCTTTTTTCGTGTAGCCAGTCTTCACTCCGTCCGCTCCCTCATAGAGACGCAGCATCTTGTTTTTGTTGCTCCATTTATAGTCCCATGGCTCGTACGGATTTCCCGCCGTCTTGACCTGCGTCTTGACAATTTCCTTGAACACGGGATTATGCATGGCATAGGCCGTCAACACGGCCAGATCGTTCGCGCTGGAGTAATGCCCTTCGGCGTCAAGCCCGTGGGGATTGGCAAAATGGGTATGCTTTAGGCCCAGCTCCTCGGCTTTGACGTTCATCAGGTGAACAAAGCCTTCCTCCGAACCGCCGATATGCTCCGCGATGGCCGTCGCCGCATCGTTGCCCGAACGCAGCATGAGACCGTACAACATGTTCTCGAGCGTCATCTCTTCGCCCAGTCTGAGAAACAGGGACGACCCTTCTTTGGCAAAAGCGTTCTTCCCGACCTTGACCTTGCTCTTCAAATCCCCATATTCAATCGCCACGATGGCAGTCATGATCTTGGTCAGACTGGCAATCAGCATCGGCTCGTCGCCGTGGCTGCTGTACAAGATCCGCCCGGAATCCACATCAATCAGCGAGGCCGCCTTGGCATGGGTGGACACACTTTCTCGACCGGGCTCCGCCGCAGCAATCGGTGCAAAGAGCAAGAGCAGGCAGCAGCTGACCAGAACTAGAGAAGATCTGAAGTTTACTCTTTTCATGTTCATCCTCCGGCTTCCTCTTTAGCATTTTGTACAAGTGTATGCGGACGGGCGGAGCGGTATGTCCCAAAGGCTGCCGGACGCGCAAAATCGTCCTGAATCCGGGGTCTCTTCCGGCACCCGGTTCAGTAGGCGCTCAAGAGATCCTGAGAAACGTACACATCGTTTCCCTTCCAGACATAGACAAAAAAAGGATACCGCAGCTAATGTGCGATATCCTTATGTGCACGGCCCTGCCGCACCGGTCTTGTCATCCGTAAGCCATCCTCTGAGATCCCGGATTTTCCCGGAACTAAACGAGTCAGAACCCGACCGGTTACACCGGGGTAGACGGTGTAAAGGTAACGGCTTCGGAAGGAACGGGAGGCGGAGCCTGTGTATATTGCTGCTGCTGCTGTCCGGTGGATGATCCGCCCTGGTTCTGGAACATCGACTGGATTTTGTCGATCAGCCCGGGAGTGGAGTCGATAATTTTCTCGAAAATATGGGTCTGGTTGTCCAGCGGCACGATATGCACGCCTTCTCTTCCGACGACCAGAAAAGCGATCGGCCGGATGGATACCCCGCCCCCGCTGCCGCCTCCAAACGGAAGAATCTTCACGCCGTTCTGTCCGGCCACTGGCTTGTCGTCGTCTTCCACACTGAAGTCGCTGCCGCCTGCGGCAAAACCGAAAGCGACTTTACTGATAGGCAGAATGACACTGCCATCCTTCGTCTCCACCGGCTCGCCGACGATGGTGTTTACGTCGACCATGCCTTTGATGTTTTCCATCGCGGTCTGCATCAGACCTTGAATGGGGTGGTCACTCATATTGTTATCCTCCTTCGGCATATAGGGAATAGATTTCCGTCACGTCGTTTATATTCCCCCGAAAGAAGCGTTACTATGTAAACCGGCGGAGTCATGCCGCGCTTTTTTCACGCCGACGGGAGCGGATCTCGCGCATAATTTCCTTCCACTGCCTGATTCCTTCGTCGGCTTGCAAAGCCCGTACCAGCAGCCTCAATACTGCATACAGCACGTAGCCTGCCGATATTCTCCCTTTGCAATCAACCTCGGTGGAAAATTCCACGGTATCCTCAAAGACCGGAACGACAAACAGGCGGGGCTTACGCATCAGCTTTACCCATTGAGAGGTCCAGCCGATGATCGTCCATTTCAGTCCCCACAGCGCCCCGGCCGCCGTGGCCGTTCCCGCAGCATCGCCAAGCGAGAAATTGGTGGACCAGTCCAGCTTCGTAATCTGGACATGGGACATCGTCTCGGCAGTCCAGCGTCTTAGTCCGTACGTGGCTTTCAGCGCTTTTTTCCCGTATTCGATCCATTCCGAGACATCCTCCTTGTCGATATTCGTCTCTTCGTCCTTCGCTGATATGACCGGAGCGACACCAGTCTCTTCCAGCTTGACATGCAGCCCGCGCTTGAAACCTTCGAATACGAGCGCCGGAAGCGTGTAATGGAACTTGACAAGTCCGAAGAGTGCCGTGATATCAAGCACGATTTGGTCATCATGCCCTCTCCGGTTCAGACTCAGATGAAAAAAAATACGGGAAGAGAGCAGCAGGACCGCGACCGCAAGCAGCAGCAGGACGCCAATCAACAGCCATAGCTTCACGTGGTACCCTCCAAGCATTCTTTGATAAGAACTCCTTGGATTAGTATGGCAATTTCAGACTGGAAAAATTCGCTTGACGCCAAATTCGTCTCCAGTCTTCCATCTCGTACCTCCCCGTAAATAAGCTTTTTCTCTCCAATGCAAAAAAACCATAGACCCGTTCCGTCTATGATTCTTCATCATCTGCAAAATATATTACGATGGCTCCATTTCATCGATCGTCAACTGGCGCGTATCAAGCTTGTCGAACAGCAGCTGCGTTTCTTCCTCCAGATTGTCTCCGCTGTCCTGCGCGGAAGGCTCCGGCAGCTCTTGCAGACTGGCCAGCCCGAACGTCTCCAGAAAAGACTTGGTCGTTCCGTACAAAATCGGGCGCCCCACCGCCTCCGCCCGGCCAACCTCCTGGATAAGGTCCTTGTTGGTAAGCGTATGGATGGCTCTTTCCGACTTCACGCCGCGAATCTCCTCGATCTCCACCCGTGTTATCGGCTGCCTGTAAGCGATGATGGACAGCGTCTCCAGCGCCGCCTGCGACAAGGACGCTCGGGATGGTGAATAAGCCAGGCGCTCGAAATAAGGCGCATGGTCCGGCAGCGTCGCCAGCCGGTAATTGCCGGCAATCTGCACGACCTGAAGGCCGCGCCCCTGCGAAGCCAGCTCCTGACGCAGCTCCTCCACGGCTCCATTAACGAAATCCGTCCGCTGCTCCGTAATTTCGGCGATTTGTTTGGCGGACAAGCCGTCCTCTCCGGCCAGAAACAGCAGCCCCTCAATAATCGATTTCAGCCGTTTGTAATCCATCGAAGTCTTCCGCCCCTCTCCATTCCATCACAATGTCATCAAACAATTTCTCCTGATAGCACAAGATCGCCTTCATCTTCATCAGCTCCAGAATGGCAAGAAAGGTCGCCACAATTTCATGCCTTGCCATGCTGTCATCCAACAGCGATGAGAAGCGCAGCCGGCCGCCCTTCCCGGTTCGCCGAAGCGCCGCGGAAACGTCGCGGATGCGGTCCTTGACCGAGATCTCGTCTCTGGTGATCTTCGCGTACGAGGAACGTCTGGCCGCCTTGCCAAGCGCCTTGCGGAATGCGGCGATCAGATCGGAAGCGTGAAGCCCTATCAGGGTATTGTCGACCTGCGATGGCACAAAGGGAGCCAAATCGTCCGGTTCCTTCGTAAAAATCAGGCTGCGCTCGCTCTCCATATCCATCAATTGGGAAGCGATGCTCTTGATTTTGCGGTATTCGATCAGACGCTGCACCAGCTCCGCCCGGGGATCGTAATCGTCCTCCTCGTAGTATTCGAAATCGTCGATTTCGATCACGGGCGGCTTGGGCAGCAGCATCTTGCTCTTAATGGATAGCAGCGTTGCAGCCATCACCAGGAACTCGCTTGTAATTTCCAATTCGAGCTCCTGCATGTTCCGCAAGTATTCCATGTACTGCTCGGTGATCTCGCTGACCGGAATGTCCTGGATGTCGATTTCCGCCTTGTCGATCAAATGCAGCAATAAATCCAGCGGGCCCTCAAACGTCTCCAGCTTGTACAATACAGTCACGAGGCACCTCCCGCCAACTAGAAATTAAAGATAAGCAGACCGCTTGAACCTTTTTATAATATCAGAATGAATAAAACTTCAAAGACCAGACTTCCTGATATTGCAAGAAAAACAACCGCTAAAGAGGGATTCGGCAACATCTTCGAGAGGCTCCGATAGGAGTTTTTCTTATATTTCAAAAAAGTAAAGTGCAGCGCCCGAAATCAGACGCCACACAAATGTGAATACTTAAAAATGAAATTCGGTTTAAATACCGCACAGCAGACTCTTTCACTATTATTCTATCACAGATTCCGGATGTTGGACACGGCAAAGACGCCTTTGCCCGTCCGCTCCAGTTCCCGCTTAGACCAATTTGGAAAGATTGGCCATCTCGATGGCGGACACTGCTGCGTCCCAGCCCTTGTTGCCCGCTTTGGTGCCGCCGCGCTCAATCGCCTGCTCGATGTTCTCCGTTGTCAGCACGCCGAAGATCGTCGGAACGCCGGTCTTGAGATTAATTGCGGCTACACCCTTGGCTACTTCGTTGCAGACGTAATCGTAATGGGTAGTGGAGCCGCGGATAACGGTGCCCAGCGTAACGACGGCGTCATATTTGCCGCTTTCGGCCATTTTTTGCGCAATCAAAGGAATTTCGAACACTCCCGGCACCCAGGCGACGGAAATCTCTTCATCCTTGACGCCGTGACGCTTGAACGCGTCCAGTGCGCCAGACAGCAGCTTGCTCGTAATAAATTCGTTAAAACGTCCCACTACAATCCCGTATTTCAAACCTTCCGATACTAAATGTCCTTCAAAAATCTGCGGCATACTCATCAACAACCCTTTCTCATATTAGTCGGTTTTTGTAATTGATCGGCTTGCAAAATAAATTCGGCTCTCGCTTTCTGGCTTACGTTTTCTGGCTTACGCCTTCGAGCTTTCGTTCTGCTCAATGTTATCAAAATTCAGCAGATGCCCGAGCTTGGACTGCTTGGTGTGCAAGTAATTCGTATTGTCTTCGTTCTCCGGCATCTGGATCGGCACGCGCTCCACGACCTCAAGCCCGTAGCCTTCCAGCCCCTTGATCTTACGGGGATTATTCGTCATCAGCTTGATCCGGCGAACGCCCAGATCCTTCAGGATTTGCGCCCCGATTCCGTAATCGCGCAAGTCGGCCGGGAACCCGAGCTCCAGATTCGCATCGACTGTGTCGAGACCCTGCTCCTGCAGCTTGTAGGCGCGCAGCTTGTTGATCAGGCCGATGCCCCGGCCTTCCTGCCGCATGTAGAGCAGAACGCCTTTGCCCGCGGCTTCGATCTGGCGCAGCGCGGCTTCGAACTGCGGGCCGCAGTCACAGCGGTGGGAATGGAAGACATCGCCGGTCAGGCACTCCGAATGCACACGGACCAGCACCGGCTCGTCACCAGAAATATCCCCTTTGACAAGAGCGACATGCTCTTTATCATCTACCTCGTTCGTATAGGCGATCGTCTGGAACTCGCCGAAATCGGTGGGCAGGCGGACCGAAACTTCACGGTTGACCAGCTTTTCCTTCCCATTCCGGTAATGGATGAGGTCGGCGATGCTGATTAGCTTCAGATCATGCTTCTTCGCAATTTCATACAGATCGGGCAGACGGGCCATCGTGCCGTCTTCCTTGACGACCTCGCAGATTACCGCGGCGGGATAAGCGCCGCACATGCGGGCCAGATCGACGGCGGCTTCCGTGTGGCCGCTTCTGCGCAGCACGCCGCCTTTCTTGGCGATCAGCGGGAACATATGGCCCGGTCTGCGGAAATCCGCAGGACCTGCATTAGGGTCCATAATCGCCTTGGCGGTCAACGACCGCTCGTAGGCGGAGATGCCGGTCGTCGTATCCTTGTGGTCGATGGACACGGTGAACGCCGTGCCGTGGAAATCGGTGTTTTGACTGACCATCGGCTTCAGATCAAGCTCCGCCGCACGCTCCGCCGTAATCGGCAGGCAGACCAGCCCGCGTCCTTCGGTAATCATGAAGTTGATAACTTCCGGCGTCGCCCGTTCCGCCAAAGCGATAAAATCGCCTTCGTTCTCGCGGTCCTCATCGTCGACGACGATAACGACCTTGCCGCGCATCAAATCGTAGATGGCTTCCTCAATCGGGTCCAAACGAATGTCTTCGTTGTTATAGTGACTCATTTTTCTGACCTCCTGGTTCCTAGAAAATGGACTATCTTATAAAAAACCGTTCGCCGCCAAAAATTCGGTACTGATGCGGGAGCCCTCGGCCTCTTCCCTGTCTTCTTCGTTTTGCTGAGATGAGCCGTACCGGAGGAGATGATCCACGTACTTGCCCAGCACATCGCATTCCAGATTCACGCTGTCCCCCGCCCGCTTATAGGCAAGCACGGTTTGGGCGAGCGTATGCGGGATAATCGACACCGTGAACGATGAGGATAACGCGTCCGCCACCGTCAGGCTGATGCCGTCGATCGTGATCGAGCCTTTCGGAATAATGAACTTGAACAAAGACTTTCGAGCCGGCGCGATTTCGAATACGACCGCGTTCTGATCGCGTTTCACACTCTTGATCGTTCCCGTTCCGTCCGCATGCCCCTGCACGATATGTCCCCCGAACCTTCCGCCGGCCGCCATGGCACGCTCCAGATTGATCCGGCTGCCTGTCTTCAATTCCTTAAGCGTCGTGTTACGGTATGTCTGAGGCATGACATCGGCGGTAAAGCCGTGGTCGCTCAGGGAGGTTGCCGTAAGACAGACGCCGTTGACCGAGACGCTATCGCCGATTTTGAGATCGTCCATAATGCCTGAAGCATTGATATGCAGCACCATGCCTTCTCCGCTCGAGGAAACGCCCCGCAGCGTGCCGACTTCTTCAATCAGTCCAGTAAACATTCTGCTTCCTCCCTCCTTTTACACCAGTTCGGGTATGCCGCTGATGCACACATTATCTCCGAGAACTTCCACTTCCACACCCCGCAGCGTCACGGCGTTCCTCATCAGGTCCACTCCGTCAAAAGCAAACGCGGCCGGCGCCTCGGCGCCTCCCACAATCTTCGGAGCAAAGAAGAGCACCACGCGGTCCACCATCCCCTGCTCCAGCATCGCCCCGTTCAGGGTTCCGCCGCCTTCCAGCAGGATCGAGCCGATCTCCAGCTCGCCGAGCCTATCCATAGCGGCCGCCAGGTCGACGCGCGGCCCGGCGCCGCAGCGCAGCACCTGTACTCCGGCCGCCGTCAGCGCTTCTTCCTTCGCGGCGTCGGCGATTTCCGCCGCAATAATGATCGTCGGCGCCTGCCTATCGGTGACAACCGACGAATCTAGCGGCGTGCGGAGGCCGGAGTCGATGATAATCCGCACGGGGTTAATGCCCGGCACCTCGGTCCGGGTCGTCAGCGAGGGATTATCGGCTATAACCGTGCCTACGCCGACCATGATCCCCTGGTGCCGGTGCCTCAGCGTATGTACGATTTCCCGCGCCGACTCGTTGGAAATCCACTTGCTGTCTCCGGTGCGCGTGGCGATTTTGCCGTCCAGCGTGCTGGCCGTTTTCAAGGTGACAAAGGGGCGCTTCGTCAAAATATATTTGATAAACTTCTCATTGAGCCGTAAGGCGCGTTCGCGCAGCAGCCCGACCTCGACCTCGATTCCCGCTTCCTGGAGCATTGCAACACCGCGTCCGGCAACCTGCGGATTCGGGTCCTCGCAAGCGATAACGACCCTTGCGACGCCTTCGGCAATCAGCCTCTCGCTGCACGGAGGCGTCTTGCCGTAATGGCTGCACGGCTCCAGTGTTACGTAGGCAGTGCTTCCCGCGGCCTGCCCGGCCGCCATATTCAGCGCGTGCACCTCGGCATGGCCCGTTCCCCGCTTCAGATGGGTGCCCAGTCCGATTACCGCCCCGTCTTTGACCACGACGCAGCCTACAACCGGATTGATTCCCGTCTGTCCCTGGGCCCGCTCGGCCATATCGAGCGCAAGCGACATGTAGAACTCGTCATTCATTACTTCCATGCCTAATCCTCCGATCCCCTGCGTACCCAGCGCGCAAGCTCATATCCCCATAAGTCTAAAAAACCCATCTACAGCTCCTTCCAGGAGCGGTAAATGGGCAGTTTGAGAGTGTAAATGCAGCTCTTATCATATGCGTGCAAGTCCCCGTACATAGGTCCTTGTGAATTATCGCACATAATATGCGGAGCACTTTCATTAGGCTTGCCGCTTGAAACCTGCGGCAAACGGCTAACTCTCCTTCTTCCATCCAGACTGTAACTGTCGGTCCCGGAATCTCACCGGGTCCACCGTCCGCGCGGCAAGCGCGATCCGGGTAGCGGACTTGTCTTGCGCATGCCGCCTTAAGCGTCATGCGAATCATCACCGCCGGTAGGGAATTTCACCCTGCCCTGAAGGATTGTCTTATTTATTTGATAACGTAATAAATACCAAGGATTATGTCGGTATCTTATCATTTTATCGCGCAAAAATCAATCATTATTAAGTAATGGTTTTAAATTTACTTTATTATTGTAAGTTCTATACCGCATCCCTTACTTTTTCAGCACCGGGATCCAAATTTCACTTCTAAACGTTGGCGAGGTTACATCTATACTCTCATTCCACAGAATTTCCGGACCTTCCATTTGCTCATAGTTCGCAGAAGGGAACCATTCCGAATAGATACGCCCCCATATATTCTGCAGTGTGCTGGGGAAAGGGCCGATGGCTTCGAATACCGCCCAAGTTGAGGTGGGAACTTCAATCTGCGCCAAGCCGGCTGGACACTCTTCCGTCGTTGCCGCGCCAATGTAGTGATCGAGCTCCCCCTTTTCTTCCATTCTGCCCTCGGAAAAGTTCGCGGATGCGCTGATCAGCCCCTTGGGCTCTACATTAGAAAGTCCCTTAAGCCGGCGGATTGTTTCGCTGTCCAAGCTTTCCCACATCGCGGCAATCTCCGGGTTAACCCCTTCGAATTGTATCGGGACTCTTTTCTTCATCCCCACAATGCGAAAGGCTTCTTTCTCTTCGATCCGATAGTTCATTTCACTTCCTCCTTTAATTGTTAACTGAAAGGTCATCGGCGGATAAGCTTTAAGTAAATAACCGTTATTTCTCGCTTCCGACGGTTTGACGCCATGCAGTTTCTGAAAAGCTCTCGCGAAAGCGTCCGGCGAGTCATATCCGTATTTGACAGCAATATCAATGATCTTTTTGCTGCAGCCTTGAAGCTCAAATGCCGCCAGAGTAAGACGTCTGCGCCGAATATATTCCGATAGCGTGATTCCTGCGAGGAAAGAAAACATTCTTCTAAAATGAAAATCGGAACAGTGGGCCTTTTTGGCGGCTTCTTTGATGTCGATGTCGCTTGCGATATTTTCCTCGATATATTTCAACGCACTATTCATACTTTTGAGCAAATCCATGAATTCGACCTCCTTTTCATCATAAAAATAACAGAAAACGAAGACGTTCATCCGACATTTCGTGCCTGATTATGCAGGCACGACAGCCCCATTGCGGATTCTCAGCGTAGGTAAGACGCCCATGCTGGGCGTACCTAAAGAAGGCAGGCGGCGAAGCTTGCCGTCTGCCTTGATTTTTGACGCGATGCGCGGTGTGGTCTCACGCTCCCGATACCGATAATGAGCCAACCTTAAGCGATGGTGAGGTGCAGCTGCCGATAAACCGCGGATCGTTGCCGACCGTCTCAATTCCGTTAAGCAGCTCGAAAAAATTGCCGGATACCGTAATCTGATTGACCGGTCTCACGATTTCTCCGCGTTCGATCAAATAGCCGATTGCCGCCAGGGAGAAGCTGCCCGAAGTTGCATTCGTCCCGGCATGCAGCCCCTGAAGCTCCACAATCAGGATTCCCCGGTCCGTGTCTCGGATGATTTCATCAAAGCTGTCCGTGCCGGGAGCGATGTACAGATTGTGATGCGAAACCTCCACCATGCCTTTGTATCCGCCTTTCGCGGCGTTTGCCGTGTTCGCGGCTCCGGCCTTTCGGGCCGTTTTGCGGTTATGCAGGAATGTCAGCAGTCTTCCGTCCTTGACCAGCTCATGGCGCGCGGTGGCGCTGCCTTCCGCATCGAATGCTTTGCTTGTCGGCGCACTCTCCATCAGCGGGTCATCGATGATCGATATATTGCGGCCCGCCACCTGTTCGCCCAGCTTGCCCTTCAGCCGGGAAAATCCTTTGTCGACCGACTCTGCAGAGAACACCGACGCGAAGCTGGACAGCAATGAGGTTGCGGCGTCATTACGAAAAATGACCGGATAATTGTCCGATGGCACCGGGTTTGCGCCAAGCTTGGATACGGCCTCCCGGACTCCCGTCAGCGCCACAGCCTCCACATCGATATCGTCAAAGCTCCGCAGCGAGAAGTCGAACCAGCCCCCCGTTACCGTCTCCTTCGCATCCTTCGATTCTTTGGCAAGCACATAAATGCTCGCGGAGGCAGAGCTGTGCTTGCGGTGGCAGTTCAAGCCTTTCGTATTGACGATCAGCACGTCGCTCTCGCTTACGGAGGTCGCCGAGCGTCTGACCATATCAATGCGGGGGTCGGCGTCCAGCGCTATGCGTTCCATAGATAAGGCCGCTTCGATCAGCTGATCGGGTGCTGTGCCGATCAAGGAAGGCGAATACGTATTCAGGGAATGGTAGCGCTCCGAACCGGCAAACAATTCCTCCGGCTCCTCGTTCTCCAACACCTCGGCATTGCTCCTTGCTTCTTCCAGCAAATAGTCAATGGATTCCTGATCCAGCCTTTCGGTGGATGAATAACCCATCTTGCCGCCGATGAGACCGCGGAACGACAGGCCGCCGGTCTGGGCGTTTTTATACTCGTCGATTTCGCCTTTCAGCACCGACACCGAGACGGACCGGCCATTCGCATAATAAATTTCCATTTCGGTGAATCCCGCTTCCCGGCCTTTGGCAAAAAGAGCTTCCTGAAACTCTCCGATGTTCAAGCGCTACTCCCCCTTTCTTCCGCCGACGGTCATCTCCGACACCCGGATCGTAGGCTGCCCGCAGTTCACCGGAATACTTCCGCTGACAGACCCGCACATGCCCTGTCCGTGCTCGAGATTGTTGCCGACCATGTCGATTTTGCTTAAGCAGTCGATCCCCTTGCCGATCAGGGTCGCTCCCTTGACCGGCTCTTCGATTTTACCGTTCCGTATAATGTACGCTTCCTGAACGGCAAAATTGAAATCGCTGGTCGCCGTGTTGACCGAGCCGCCGCCCATGGACTTCGCATAAATGCCGTATTCGGTATTCGCGATAATCTCTTCGCGGGTCGAGGTTCCGTTGCAAATGAATGTGTTGTTCATGCGCGACGCCGGGGCGAATTTATACGATTGCCGGCGGCCGGAACCGGTAGCGGGCATACCCATTCTCCGGGAGCCCATCCGGTCGATCAGGTAGCCCTTCAGTATGCCGTTCTCGATCAGGACATTGCGCTGCGTTCTAGCCCCTTCGTCGTCGATATTGAGGGAACCCCAGGCGTTCACAATCGTGCCGTCGTCCACCGCCGTTACCAGCGGCGAAGCGACCCGCTCGCCGAGCTTGCCCGCGAACACTGACGAGCCGGGAGCGACGGAGGTCGACTCCAGCCCATGGCCGCAGGCTTCGTGGAAGAGAACGCCGCCAAAGCCGTTGTCGATCACGACGGGAAGTCTTCCGCTGGGCGCGAAGCCGGCTTTGACCATCGTGACCGCGATCCGGGAAGCCTTGCGGGCATGCTCTTCAATGTCCAGGCCTTCGAGGAATTCGTGGCCGGCATAGGCGCCCGGCCCGCTGAAGCCGGATTGCTTCTGGTCGCCGTCCTCCGCCACTGCGCTGATTCCAAGCCGTGTGTAGACCCGCTTATCTTCAGCCAGCAAGCCTTCGGTATTGGCAATCAGCACATGCTGCAGCTGATGGGTCGCATGGATTTTCGTCTGGGCAATGCTTGGATCGAATGCAGCCGCCGTGCTGTGGGCGCGGCGCATCAGCTCGATGGCGCGTTTCTTCTGCGAGCTGTCCGGCATAATTGCGACGGAATGGCGGTTATCGATGACCGCCCGGCGGAGATCCATAACCCCGCTGCTGGCGCCGCCGCCGCGAATGGCAGCCGCAGCCGATCGGGCTACAGCGACCAGATTAGACTCGCTGCTGTCGTTCGTGAAGGCATAGACGGAAAAGTTCCCTTTCAGTATCCGGATGCCCACTCCGTAATCACGGCCGGAGAGGGAGCTTTCCAGTATGCCGCCCACCATTTCCAGTCTTCCACTGATCTTGTCTTCGACGAAGATCTCTGCAAAATCGGCGCCCGTCTCTAGCGACGCCATCAATACATTAATAATAAGCCGTTCCTGAAGCATAGCCTTCCTCCCCGCTATTCTATAATAATACCTTTCCTTACCAGTATAGCTTATTTCGGCCGCTTCATCTCTCCACCCTTCTGTTCATGCGGACCGGGCGGCATCCCGGCTGTCCCTCCCACTATACTCCCACTGTACTCCCACTCACCTCCCGCTGCTGATAAAGCGGAAAATCTCCCTTTTATTCCGCGGCTGAAGAGCAATTAAGCCGATTAAGACGGAAAAGCTCCGTCTTATTTCTGACATAAGACCAAATTCAGGCGCATCCCTCCGATTAAGCTGGAGTTTTTCCAGTTCGAATGCGAGAAAGCCCGGTTTGGGGTCGAATAAGCTCCGCTTTTTCCGCTTTATTTCCCGCTACCCATGTCTTCCATTGCTTCTGACCACCAGACGGGGCAGGATTGGCCCAAGCAAACGTGCAAAGAAACTGACCGCTGCTGCTTGCGGGTACACTCTCTCCAGAGGCAGAAAAAGCGCCCGGGGAAATAAGCATCCCGGGCGCTTTCCGGCTGGGCCGGCGGTTCATTGTCCGTTCATTTCAAGTTGATTCCTTATTTATTCCGGTTTCTTGCTGCGATTGAGCCAGCGGTTAATGACAATACCGATCAGGATAAGGCCCAGGCCGCCCATATAGATCGGCAGCGAGCTTCCTTCTCCTGTCTTCGGCAGCTTGCCCGTAGCCGGGCTTACCTCCGGATCGGAAGGATTTCCCTTCGGTACGTCGTCATCGTCAATGTCGACTCCGCCAAGCGGAACCTCGTCATCGATCGGCACCTCCGTCGGCGTCACACTAGGAAGCGGCGTTGGCTGCGGTTCGCCCGGGTTCACCGGCCCTGCCGGGATTTGCTCATCCGGGATAATGACACCCGGAACGCTTGAACCCGTTGGCGATGGCGACGGAACCGGAACGACCACCGGTGGCGTTTCCGAAGATACCGGCGCGGTCGGTGTTGCCGACGGTGCCGCAGACACCTCTGCCGACGGCGTCACGGACGGCGCTGGCGACGGGGTCGCGGATGGTGTCGGCGACGCAGAAGCCTCCGCCGACGGCGCTGGCGACGGGGTCGCAGACGGTGCCGGCGATGCGGACACCACTGGTGACGGCGTCACAGATGGTACCGGCGATGCGGACACTACTGGCGACGGTGTCGCAGACGATGTCGGCGTTGCGGATGGCGGCGGAGTCTCGGACGGCACCGGCGAAGGGGCCACATGGTTGGTTATTGGCAGAACGATGTTCGCGCCTGCCCCGACGGTTACCGGACGCTCGGCGCCATCGAGGACATAGCCTGAAGGAGCTTTCGTCTCTACCAGGATGTAGCTTCCAGCCAAAATGCCGTTAAACACGGCAACGCCGTCAGCGCCTGTCGTCTGCGTTCCGATTAACAAGCGTTCGCTGCCGTTTAACCGGTACAGGTCAAAAGTAGCTCCGGCTAGCAGCTTCAGATAATCGCTGTCATCCAGCTTTTTGACCGTAAGCATACTTCGTGTTCCATTGCCCGTTCCCGAACCAGTTGATACCCCGACAATAACTTCCGTAGAAGTTTCTTTAGTGACTTCCACTACATTATTGCCGCTGAGCGTTACGGCGTTCGTCACGGTTTCTCCGCTGCGCGCGGCGATGAGCGACTGGTATTCCAGAATATAAGCCGAACCGATCGGATTCTTGAAGCTTAGGACGAACGTCTGCTTGCCATCATTCGTCGTAGTGACGTCCAGAGTATAATCGGTTCCCTTGACCAGTTCGGGGCCGGCCTTGGTTACCGTTCCGCTTGGAGAAACCGTGGTCGGATACAGATGGAACGAATCGGTCAGCAGCAGCTGATTTGCGCTTCCGACATCGGTAATCTTCGCGTCGCGTATAAACGATTGGCCGCGGTTGATGTAGACGCTCCAGTTGATTTTGTCGCCGGCTTGCGCCCCGTTCTTGACCACATATTCTCCGCCGAACGGAATGGTCACCGAACCGGTCAGATCCGCCGATACCGGCTTGTTGTCGTCATAGATGTTCGCTGTATTATTGATTTTGCCGCTGTTGATCAGCTTTCCATCCAGACTCGTCTTGAACTCGACATAAAACGGATAATTGACCGGCTCCAGCAGCTTGATCCGCAAAATGCTGTTGCCGTTCTCCTGAGTGACCGTATACGTATATTTGACATTTAGATCCCCATTTCTGGAGGTCAGGCCGCTTGGGTACAGATAGAGCTCTTTCAGCTTCACCGAACCGTCAATCAGGGATTGCGGAGCTTGAATCACATCCACGATTTCGGCGCTCTTCAGCGGTTTGCTGTTATAGTTGGCTGCAACATACCAGGAGATGGTCTTTGAAGCGGCATTGTATTCGCCAAATTTAAAGCCGTTGTTCTTGACTTCAATCCGGGGATTGAACACTCCCGTTGCCGAAGCCGAGCCTCCGTCCCAGGTCAAGTAAGCCGTATTATAGAATTTATTCTTGCCTTCCGTGAGTCCGTAATAGTCAAACTGCAGCTTGTAGCTGATCGTATATTTTCCAGTGATCGGCTTCAGGAAGGTGACTGTAAATCCTTTGCCCTGCACCACCGGTTTATCGTAATCCAGGGTGTATTCCGAAGTGGGGACTACGGCTCCCGAAGCGCTGCGGACAACGAGTGACTCCGGAATAAAGGTAAGGCCGCTGTACGGAAACGTATCCTTGACAACTACATTGCTCATCGGGTAGCCGTCATCATTAATCGTAATTTTCCAGTCCGCGGTTTTGTTGCGGTAATTCGCGCCGGCAGCATCGACCGTTTTATAAATAATGACGGGATAAATATCCTGATTTGCTTCCGCTCTATAAGTGCCGGAGGTTACGGTGTTGGTGATTCTTTTTGGCGAGAACAGCCGCTCCTTGGACTTGGTCTTGTATTCGATAAAATAAGGCGTGCTTACATCCTGCAAAAACCTGATCTCGAAGCCGATCTTATTAGCCGCCGATGCCGGTGTGAGCGTATAATCTGTCCCTTCGGCCAGCTGTGCGCCGACTGTTGCTTTTCCATCGCCATCGACTGTCACATTGTAGACTTTAACCGAGCCTGCGACCAGCTCCTGGGATTCGTTGAACAAATCCTTCAGCACCGCATCGGCCTGTGAAATGCTTCCATAGTTGTAATTATAATTTATGCCCCAGGTAATCGTCTGGATGGACGGCTCGTAATGAATGGCATACTTCTGAAGGCTTGGCGCTCGCTTGACTTCAACCGTTGACGAGGCTTCAGCTTGAGGTAAATTGTCGCCCGAAAAAAATGCTGTATTTTTAAATTTCGTTTTGGCTAAGTTAGTAATATCTGTGGAAAAAGCAATGCGATATGCGCCGCTAATCGGCGAATCAGCGAACTTCAGCTTAAGCTTTCCATCCTGCGTATCAAGCGTATAGTTTGAGGGATCAACGAGAATCCCCTGACTCACCGTGCCGTCCAGCCCGACATCAAGCTGATACACGGCAACCGTCACCGGGTCCAGACTCAATCCATCAGGGATCGGGTCGGTTACTTCCGCGCCGTACACGGACTCCAGCGTTTTGTTCACATCAACCGTCCAGTAAATGCTCTGAGCGTTATACCCCTCTGGCGTTCCTTTTTTCTCAATGGTTGACGCGACATCCGGCTTGAAGCGCAGGACTACAACCTGGGTATCCCCGTTCAACGGGAACGAAATCTGCTGAACCGTGCTTCCTTTGATGACCTCTTTATCGAACTTGGTCCTTAGGCTTAACGTTCCATGGACATTGTCATGATTTTCGATGAAGCTGTTGAAGGTCATGACGGCAAGGTAGGTATCTTTGTTTACCGTGAAGCTTCCCACATCGCCTTCATCCGAAACCAGCGGTCCGCTGATATCGTTATAGAGCTTGAACTGGTTGGGAATCTGGAAAGAAAATGTATCTCCCGCTTGATAGCCATGCCCATCCTGTAAAACCCACGTATAATTCAATGTTACCTCGGAGCCTTGTTCGTAGACGTCGCCAGTAACCGTCTGGCCATCGGGACCATACACCGCCATCGAAACGCTGGTGATAATGTTCCTGTCATTCTCGATTGCTCCCGCTTTCACTTCTGTCGTAAATCCCAGGCCGTAGCTGTACTCGGCAACCAGCAGCAGGATCACGAGCCACAAGGCCAGTTTCTTCCTAATCGTTCTCCGCGTCGTCATCCTTTTCTACTCCTCTCCCATAGTTCATTTGACGGTACAATACCTTGATCTTTCATTTATTAAAAAGCGGACTGATGCCGAATATATGCTGTTGTCTCCCCCCCGCATTCTCCCTCCTTGCCGGTCAGCCTTTTTCTGCGTTTCACTTTCTTCTGCGCTCGCTTATGTATGTCTTCCGGTCGTTCCCGTCCGCATCCCAAGCTTCGGCGCCCGCTCATCTATCCGTTCCAACTCCTCCTGCCGAACCAAAATTACGCTTCAAGTCTGATATGTACGCAGATAACCCTAATTTGTATTACCCATTTTTTCATGAACGAAATTTAAATTCAATCATTTTTAAGAGGTATTATTTGGGGCCGATCGGACTGTTGGATAAACCGATGGTCTTGTTCGTTCTAGATTACAAATACAGTCTACTATAAAGAACAAAAGGTGCACAAGAAGTACCGCCACGAAAAAAAAGCGCAGCTGATACGAACGCAGGCGAGTTAAAGTCTTGGGTTTTGCAGCAAAAAAGCGCCCTTGGCGGCAGTCTGAACAAGAAAGGGGTAATCCGAGGGGGGAATTCTTCAAAAAATTTACACAAAAAAAGCCCAGACGAGGTTCCGAATCACTCAGATCCTCATGCCGGGCTTAGGCGTGTATGATGCTTACGCTTCGTATACTTCCACAGAAGTCATTTTGTCGCGGCCTTGGAAGGCGTCGACGTATTCCATGCCTTTTACCACTTTGCCGAATACCGTATGCTGGCCGTCCAGATGCGGCTGCGGAGCGTAGCAGATGTAGAACTGGCTGCCGCCAGTATTGCGTCCGGCATGCGCCATAGCGAGCGTTCCACGCTCATGCTTGTTCGGGTTGATTTCGCAGTTGATCGTGTATCCAGGGCCGCCGGTGCCGGTCCCGTTCGGACAGCCGCCTTGAGCGACAAAGCCCGGAATAACACGGTGGAACACAAGGCCGTTGTAGAAGCCGTCACTGGCCAGTTTCTCAAAGTTGGCTACGGTGTTGGGAGCGTCCTTGTCGAACAGGTCCAGGATCAATTCGCCGCCGTTCTCGAGTTTAATTTTCGCTTGCTTTGCCATATATAAAATACCCCTTCCTCATTGGACAAAATGTGCAATACCTTAACAGTTTACTATGAAAGCCTCCCCAAAGCAAAGAGCCATCCATGCATGGGATGCGCATGAATGGCTCTTTCGGTTATTGCTATTTGGTAACCGGCTGTTTGGCGATACGCACCGGCACGATGTCATTGGCAATAATATCGCTGTGGCTTTCGCGCTTGACCACCAGATCGCTTTGACCGTTCTGCACGAAGACGACGGCTGGACGGCGGATACGGTTGTAGTTGCTGGCCATGGAGTAGTTGTAGGCTCCTGTGCAGGCTACGGCGAGCAGATCCCCGCTCTCCGCCTTCGGAAGCTCCACGTCCCAGATCAGCATATCTCCGCTCTCGCAGCATTTACCCGCGATCGATACGGTCTCTTCCGGCTGTTCGCCCGCCCGGTTAGCGAGCACAGCCTCGTACTTGGACTCGTACAGCGCCGGACGCGGGTTGTCGGTCATGCCGCCGTCGACGGCGACATATTTGCGGACGCCCGGGATTTCCTTGCTTGTGCCGATCGTATAGAGCGTCGTGCCGGCATCGCCTACAATACTGCGGCCCGGCTCAACCCAGATTTCCGGCAGCTTGCTGCCGATTCCGGCAAAATGCGTCTTCACCGCATCTGTAATCGCCGCAACGTATTCCGATACTTGCAGCGGCGTGTCGCCTTCCACGTAACGGATGCCGAAGCCTCCGCCGAGATTCACGACGCTGAACTCAATGCCCAGCTCTTCTTTCACCTTGCGGGCGAATCCGGCGACGCGCTCGACGGCAAGCTGGAAGCCTTCCGTCTCGAAAATTTGCGATCCGATATGCGAATGAACGCCAAGAAGTTTCAAGTTGGCTTTGCCCGAGGCCAGGTGCACCGCTTCCTGAGCGGAACCGTTGCCGATGTCGAAGCCGAACTTCGAGTCGGTCTGGCCGGTTGCGGCGTAAGCATGATGGGCATGCGCTTCAACACCAGGCGTCACGCGCAGCAGAACGTTGACCGTCTGGTTCTTCTCTGCGGCAATGGCTTGGAGCAGTTCAAGCTCCACCAAATTATCGACTACAAAGCAGCCGATTCGCGCATCAAGGGCCATTTCAATCTCATCCGGCGTTTTGTTGTTGCCGTGAAAATGAATGCGCTCGGCCGGGAATCCCGCCTGCAGCGCGGTGTACAGCTCGCCGTCGGACACGACGTCCAGCGACAGCCCTTCCTCATCGGCCAGGCGGCACATCGCCATTACCGAAAAAGCTTTGCTCGCGTAAGCAACCTGAAATCCAAGACCCGATGCCGCAAAAGCATCCATATATTCACGGCAGCGGCGACGAACAAGCTGCTCGTCCACTATATACAGCGGCGTTCCATACTCCGCCTTGAGTTCCGTTACGTCACAACCGCCTATTTCCAAATGTCCGGCATCGTTAATCCGGCTCGTCCCGTGTAAGAACATATTCGCAATCCTCCGATTTCTGTGGAATATCCATCCCATTCTTTTATGATATTCAGTATAGCAGAGGAAGGGAACGTCAAAGAATGGACAAATACGCAGTTGATTTGTATTATCCTACGGCTTGCCCTTCTTGCCTTCATTTTCAGACATGCGGGTGTTGTCCCGCGTTTTGTTGAACGACGGCCTCGTGCTGGAAGAAACCACCGACTGGCGGTACAGGATCGCTCCCATCGCTTTTGCATTAAAAGGTATAAACGGCCACAGATAAGACGAATTGTAGGAACGGTTGATCGTCAGCAGCAAGACAAACAGAGTCGAGCCGATCACGAATCCGGCGACGTGAAAGAGCCCCGTAGCTACGAGCAGCAAAAGCCGGACGAGCCGGTTGGCCAGTCCGAGTTCGTAGCTTGGCGTAGCGAACATCCCGATGGTGGCCACGGCCATGTAGAGAACGACCTCATTGACGAACAGTCCCGTCTTGACGGCGATGTCCCCGATCAGAATCGCGGCAATGAGGCCCATGGCCGAGCCGAGCGGCGAAGGTGTATGCACCGCGGCCATGCGGAGCAGATCCACACCGAACTCGATGATCAGAAACTGGACGAGCAGCGGGATCTTGGCCATTTCATGCGGACCGATAAATTCCAGCGGGGCCGGCTTAAGCTCGGGCTGTAAGACAAAGAGCATCCAGAGCGGCAGCAGAAAAATGGAAGCGAAAATACCCGCGAACCGCACCCAGCGCAAATAGGAACCCATGAGCGGAGTCTGGCGGTTTTCTTCCGCATGCTGGCACAGATCAAAAAATGTGGTCGGTATGACCATCACGCTCGGCGATGTATCGACGAACACGACGACTCTGCCCTCTAGCAGATGCGATGCGACGATATCGGGCCGTTCGGAATAACGGACCATCGGATACGGGTTCCATTTTTCTCCTATGATCGCTTCTTCAAGCTGTTTGTCGGCCAGCGGAATGCCGTCGATGTTGACGGTCTTGATTTTTTCGGTAACCGCCTTGACCTGAGTTTTGTCCGCAATATCGTCGATATAGGCGATGGCGACATCCGTCTTCGTTCTCCGGCCTACCTGGTGAAGCTCGAATTTCAGTCCCGGATCGCGCAATCTGCGGCGGACAAGCGCAATATTGCTCAGCAGCGTCTCGGTAAACCCGTCCCGCGCACCGCGCACCACCCGCTCGATGGAGGGCTCTTCCGGTCCGCGGACCGGATAGGCGCGCGTATCCATGATAATGACCTGGGCTTCTCCCTCTACAAAAAGAGCGCTCATCCCCGCCATCGTCTTGATCATCGCATCGCTGAGCTTCTCCGACTTTTCGACCTGGATATGGGGAATGTATTTCTGCATGAACGCGGCAAAAGCGTCGGAGGACAGATCATCCGGTGTAAGGTAGGTAAGCCGCTTCAGGATTTCATCCAGAATAACATCTTTGGCAAAACCGCTGATAAACAGCAGGGCAGCTTTCGTTCCGCCGAACGTCATCTCGCGGAATACGATGTCAAAAGACGCCCCGAGGCCCATTACTTCAGTCAGCACTTCTTTGGTCTGCTCCAGCGAATCCGGAACCCTGTCTTCACCATGCCAGTATTCGATTGACCCTTCTACCGAATTAGACAGCTCCTTGTCCCGTTTATTCTGCTTGGGGTCATTGGACAGTCCGATATCGTTCTCCTTTCCTTGGACGGGTTCCGTTTCCGGGCCCGCCTCAGCTGACTTCTTCGGAGATTCCGAATCGTCACTGCCGAAGAGGAAGTTCAGAAAGCCGGACGGCTTATCCTCGGAGCCATCATCCGGCGCTCCAAGCTCGCGGGCGGCTTCCATCTCGCCTGGGCCGGCGGCTTGACCGCTGATGGGATCAGCTGCATCCGTGCCAGCCTCGCCGCTCTGCTGTGCGGCGGCATCAACCGGGACGCCAGCATCCATGGCGCTTTGCTCCGCGGAAGCGCTGGCCTTATTCGCACCATCCTCGCCGTTTTGCCCGGCAGCGGCGTCTCCCGCGCTACTGGCATCGACGGCGCTCTGCTTCGCACCATTAACTACCGCGCCGCTTATATCCTCGGCGCTTAGTTGTGCGCCGGGATCAGCCGTATCTGCAGCCGCTGCTGCGCCCTGCTCCGCTCCGGGGGCGGCCGGGCCTAAGGCGTCCACGGTGCTTAGCTCCAAAGCGACGTCAGCCGGGCCGCCGGCGTCCAGACCGCTCAGCTCCACACCGGCATCGTCTGCTCCGGCTGTATCTCCGGCGTTCGGATTTGCACCGGCATCGGCTGCTCCGGCTGCCGCCCCCTGCTCAAGGCCGGAAACCGGCTGCCCGGTCCCATCGGTTCCAAAGTAATCTCCGCTGTGAACGTATTTGCTCATCTCAAGCCCTCCGTTTACTGTCGATACACAAACCAATCAAACAACGAACCGGCAACCTTGCCGAATACCATCGCCATCAGCAGCCCGAACAAGTATGAAGTCATGTGAAGACGTTTAGCCAAGATCGGCAGTACGTTCAGCACCTCCGTCAAAGCCGCGGCAAGCATGCCGACAAAGATTCCGTCGAACAGACCAACCGCCGTTACCACCACAGGTCCCGACGCCATTTTCCAGTTCCAGAAATCACTTACCGTCCCAAACAGCGATCCGCAGACCATCGCACCTTCATACCAATGGACCTTATCGTAAGAGCCCGTCAGCTGCGCCAGGCGCGGAA
Source organism: Paenibacillus apii (assembly GCF_011043685.1). Taxonomy (NCBI): domain Bacteria; kingdom Bacillati; phylum Bacillota; class Bacilli; order Caryophanales; family Paenibacillaceae; genus Paenibacillus; species Paenibacillus apii. Next base: position 767,813 of record NZ_JAAKGU010000001.1, read on the forward strand.
TCATATCAAGAACTACGAACAGGGCGATCACTCCGCCGCCGACGGCGATGCCTCCAGCAATGCCTAAGAGCAAATTCAGGCCCACTTCGACCGGAGCCGTCATTTACGTCGCCTCCCTGCCCTTATCCGCTTCGCCGTGTTTCATTTTCCGGTATTCCTCATGAATGACATACTGGTCGATGTTTTTCTGGTACAGGAACATTTCCACTTCCAGCGGGGTAGGCTCTTCGTTCCATTTTTTCTTGAACAGATGATTGAAAAAAATAACCATGCCAAAGCCGATGCCGATCGAATAGGCCAGCTGGAACAAATAAGGATGCTCGTCCCGGCGGCCGGTCAGCATTTCCACAATCCGGATCTGGACTTCCTGCATGTTCACATCCACATGGAAATTCATAATCGTCAGCGCCGCGCCAAAGAACAGCAGCAGCCAGACGAGGGCGAACATCGCGGGCGAAGGCTTGCGCGGTTCCTCGGGCCCGCTGATCTGCACAATTGTCCGGCCTTCTCCAATCGGCTCGATATCGGCATCCGGCACGAGCTGTTTTACCAGGGGAATGACCTTCAGCGTGTCGATAAGGATCAGGTTGCCGTCACTGTATTCCGGCTGGACCAGAAGCAGCGATTTCAGCTTCTCCTCAAGCTCCGGCGGAGCGATCAGAAACGCAATGTCGCCAAGAGTCACCCCTTTTCCATGAGGAAGCGTTACCCGGTTCTTCAGTTGTATATAGATGGCGGAGCCAGAGTGGGTCTTCATCCGCTGTCCTCCTCATCAAGCAATCTTTCGAAAGAGCCGCCCGCCCTGGGCGCCCCCTCTGTTTCCGGTCCTAAGCTCCGGCATGCCAGAATAACGTTAGTATGGGTGGAAAGGCTTATTCTTACTCTTTTTCATAAGCAGCCAATCGGGAGAGCAGCCAATCTGCTAAAAAGTTCAAGTTCTGCCGGAATTTTCGGAATAGCGCAAAAAAACGCCCTCGCGGCGGTAATAACCGGTCTGGGCGTTCCTATTTTTTTCGGTAACAAGCCAAGTTCAATCCTTCTCTTCCCAGACAAAAGCGATAAAGTCGGTGTTCACCGGCTCCAGCCCTTCCATCCGCAAATAGGAAGAGATTTGTCCTCTGTGATAGCTTCCGTGAAGCACAACATGCGTCAAAATATCCGAAACGGTAGTGTTGAACGCCGTTCCGGTGCTGTTGCGGTATGCAACCTCCGCGTTCAGCCCGGAATCATCCAATCTGTTCAGAAGCTCCGCATACCCTGCGGCGTTCTCCTTCGCCAGAGCCGCACATTCCTCCAAGCTTTGGGGAGACCACGGCGCCATCCCTTTAGTTTCGAACCTATTGATGCGCATCAGCCATATCTTTTCCGCATTCAGTATATGTCCAAGCAGGGTCAGCGGTTTCCCGGGAATCCGGTCCGCCTGGTGAAGAGCCGCTACGATTTTGTCGTCCGCCCAGCTTGCATGCCGGAAGAGCCGGCTGAAATAATCCTTCGAGCTGCTGTTCTGCCCGCTCATATCCCCGCCTCCGTTAAACTGAATAGCAGGCGGCGTTTATCCGGACTTGGGTCTTTCACCACGGATGACGCCTCGTCAAAGATCAGCGTAGCCCGATCCGCAAGTCTGTACTGCGGCCACTGGAGGCGGGCGGTATCCGGATTTCCGCTGTGGGCGAATGCGGTCCATGCGCTCCGCATTGTATCCGACAGACTTTTCATCGCCGGACTGATCGCAAGCCCGAGCCGCCGCAAATGCGACAGGTTGCCGAACACATAGGGAATCTCGGCGGTATGTACCGCTCTGGAGAGCAGAGAATGGGCTTCCACTACCCAATCGAAGCGGTACATCCAGACCGGGCCGTGCTCCAGCAGGCTCTCCGCAAAAGCGACCGCGCCGCGCCAGAAGAACACATCCGTCAAGATTCCGGCTTGTCCTTCGCGGGTCGCGGGATAATGGGCGGCAAGCCCCGACAAATCGGGCAGGCCCAGCGTCTGCTCAAGCGCCCGGAGCGACTGGCCCATTTCGGGTAACGGCGCGCCTTCGCGGAAGAAATAGTCCCCTTCGTGGAGATTGGTTCCAATCAACACGGGAATGCCTTGAGCCGCACCCTTGGCTGCGGCGTGAACCGGCTCCTCCGGCAGCGTCAGCGGATCGATGACAGGCTGAAAAAACAGGGCGGGCGCTCCCCCGGTCAGCCGCTGCATGACAGCGCCTGCGGCCGTCGCAATCGTCTCGGCCGGAAGCGTCCTTAGCTTCCCGGCATCCTCCGGGGCGAGCCCGAGCTCTGCAAGCAGCGCTTGGGTGATCCCCCAGCCGTGGCCGGGGCTTAGCGCCTGCGACGGGCCGCTCTGCATGATCGCTCCGGCGATCAGGCCGCGCGCCTTGGGGCTGGCCAGCAGCGCGGCGATGCTGATGCTCCCCGCCGACTCGCCGAACACCGTAACACGCCCGGGGTCGCCCCCAAAGCCGGCAATGTTGTCCTTTACCCATTCCAGCGCGGCGATCTGATCCAGCAGTCCCGCATTGGACGTGAAGGTGCCGCCCAAGGGGGACAAATGAAGAAACCCGAACGGTCCGAGCCTGTAATTGACGGATACGACGATCACGTTTCCGTCAAGGGCCAAAGCCGTTCCGTCAAACAACGGCTGGCTTCCCGCTCCCGTCAGAAACGTCCCTCCGTGAATCCAAACCATAACGGGCAGCGATTCTGCCTCAGAAGGCGCCCATACATTCAAATACAGACAGTCCTCGTCATAGACGGGAGGCTCTTCCGGGAACCGGGTGCCTTTGCGGTCGGGCGGCTGATGGCTGACCGGACCGAAAGTTGAAGCGTCCCGTACCCCCTGCCAGCTCTCCGGAGGCAGGGGTGCGCCAAAACGGCGTTCGCCGACAGGCGGAGAAGCGAAAGGGACGCCGCGCCAGACGTTGACGCCGTCTTTTTGTATACCTCTCACTATTCCATACATCGTTGCAGCTTCAGGCTGTCTCACAAGCGGTCACCCTTTCGTCAAATGTCTTAGGAGTGTTCTCCGCCATCCTCGCCGGATGAAGCATATAGTCCGGAACGGAAACGGAACCACTGAAAAATATGCGTCGCCACAACCTTCAGCACGGCGTAGCCGGGCACGGCAAGAATGATGCCGACAACACCGAACATTTTGCCGAAGAACACAATGGCGAAGATGATGGTAATTGGATGAACCTTGAGCGTCTTGCCCATAATCTGCGGAGAAATAAATTTGCCTTCGATCAACTGAACGGCTGTCCAGACTACGATCATCTTAAGCAGCATCAGAGGCGAGGTGACCAGCGCCACGATAAGCGCGGGCGTAATCGCTATGGCCGGACCTAAATAAGGAACCACCGCCGTACAGGCCGCCACGATCGCCAGCACCAGCGAATATTCCAGCCCGATGATCAGGTAGCCGATATAGAGCAGCGCGCCGATACAGCAGCTTACAATAATCTGCCCGCGGATATAGGAAGAGATCTGCTGATTCATCTCGGACAGAACCATCCGGGTCTGGGGCTTCAGCGCGTCGGGCACAAGCCGTAAAATATAATCGGGCAGCCGCTTCCCGTCCCGAAGCAGATAAAAAAGAATGAGCGGGGTCGTCACGATCCCAAGCACAATCTCGGTCAGCGCCCCGACAAAGTTGCCGACACTGTTCAGTGCGTTATGCAGAAATGTGGTCAGCCATGTCGTAACCCGGTTGGTCACCGTGCCGAGCTCGGCCCCCGTGTTCTGCTGGAGCTGATCGAACAGTTCGCTGCCCGTCAGATGGGCAAGTTCATCCTGGATTTTCGAGCTGTACCGGGGAAAGTTGTCAATCAGACCCAGCAGCTGTCCCCGGATAATCGGAGTAACCGTCAGCAGAATGACGGTGATCACCCCGGCAATAAACAGATACAGCACGATAATGCCGTAGGTGCGCTTCACCTTGCTCTTCTTCTCCAGACGGTCCACCAGCGGGTTCAGCAGGTAATAGGCCACGCCCGACAAAATCAGAGGCAGCGCCACTGTGTGAAACAGCACCGACAAAGGTCTGAAAACGAACGGAATTTTGGCGAATACGAGCACGTTGAGTCCGATTAACAGCAGCACCAGCAGAAAGACGACGAATTTATTGTTGAGAAAAAAATTGCGGAATTTATCCGGCCAGAACTGCAACCTTTGCATCCTTCAGCCTCCCACTTTGCGAGTAATTCGTCTTAACAAGACGCCGTCAGACGTTTCTTCTTGCTAGCATAGTCAACTTGACTTGGGCAAGTCAAATTGGGCAGACCCGTTTCAGCAAGAAACGTTCGTTCAGCGCTTAAACCGCAGATCTGCAATTCTCCCCGCGCCTTTGAAGCCGATGGACTGATAGACTTTATTGGAATCGGGATTGTTGACATCCGCGTAGAGCATCGGCGTCAGGCCGCCCCGCAGGCAATAGTCGGACAAGGCGGCCACAATAGCGCTTGCATATCCTTTTTTCCGCGCTCCGGGGACTGTGTACACATCGTTGATTCGGGCATGCCGCGCCGTGCGGTGCGCGATTCTCGCAATGGATACCGTTTCTCCGCCCTCCTGCCAAAGGTACAGCCCTCCCGTGCCGATTGCCGCCGTCGCCGCTTTATATACCTCGCTTGGCTGGGGCTTGACATTAAAGGCTTCTATCGAAAAAGCGGCCAAATAGGCCGCGATCATCTCCGTATGCCGCGAGTTCGAGCGTTCCAGGGTTCCGCTAACATCTGCCGGGGGCTTGACTTCCGGGCATGCATACGCTTCCAGCATCATGTAAGGTTCAGGCTTCAGCCCTCGGCTTCCCGTATAATATCGGGCAAAAGATTCCGCAATCCCCAAATCACCGGATATGCCGGGAAAATCATGCGAAGACACTTGTTCCGCCAGCCCGCGGAGCAGCTCGTCCTCCCTTTCCTTCGAAAGCCCTGGAGCGATCCACAGCCAGGGATTGAACCCCGGGGTTTGAGCGAATATCAGCTCGTTGCTGTCATTTTTTATCCGCAGGGCCTCAGGAGAGCTGCAGATGAGATGAAGCAGGTTAAATCGGACCTCGTCTTCCAGAAACGGACTTCTGTTCAATACGTGATCCCTGTCGGCAAGCTTTACGAACATCCGGTCCACTCCCATCATTTCCTTTTATATCCTAACCTCTTTCGATCATAATGCCGAATGCCATAAAAAGAAACCCGCGGCGGCAAAATAGCCGGAGCGGGTTGTCAGGCGCCTGTCCCATTTCGGAACCCGTTACACCTTGGCTGCTTTTCCTCCTTTTTTCTTCCCCTTGGTTCCCCGTTCGCTTGACGCTGTCATACCGTCTTCTCCGAAGGTGTACATCTTGTTTTCTTCGGGCATCTCGCCCTTCAGCACTGCTCTGACCAGGGCCTTGCCGAGCTTCGGCGACATGTCCCCGTACCAGACGCCTTCGGGATAGGCAACGACCACCGGAGCGTCGTTGCACCGGCCCATACAGCGGGTCTGCGTCGGATGAATCCGGGCTTCAGCCCCCTGCTTCTCAATTTCCTCCTCGATCGTCTCCAGAATGTCTTCCCCTCTGCGCTTCTTGCAGCTGCTTCCCCCGCAGACCAGCAGATGGCATTTCGTTCCTTCGAGATTCCATGTCGTCATGACATTCACTCCTCTCTATAACGTTTATACCCCGTAGACACGGGTAATTCAATGAATAACGGGATGGACATACGATATAATATATTCAGCATATGTCCGCCAATCTTGCAATGCAAGGAGGAACAGGATTTATCATGAAAACCAAAATTATCTGTACCATCGGACCCGCTTCCGAATCGATTGAAACGCTTAAGGAAATGATTGCGGCCGGCATGACGGTCGCCCGCCTGAACATGGCGCATGGAGAGCTGGAGGAACATTCAGCCCGAATCCGCAACGTGCGGCAGGCCGCGTCCGAGCTGGGCACTTTTGTGCCGATTATGATGGATATCAAGGGGCCCGAAGTACGGATCGGGAAGCTGAAGGAAGAGTTCTGCGTCCTGAAGGCCGGGGAACGGCTCATTCTGACCACCGAAGAAATCCTCGGCGATGCGCAGTGCATTTCCGTTAACTATCCCGATATGACCGCGGTTGTGAAGCCCGGGGACCGGATTCTGATCGACGACGGGCTGATCGACCTGACAGTAACGGGAGTGCAGGGTCATGACATCGAATGCCTGATTGTCAGCGGCGGGAACCTGAAGCCGAGAAAAGGCGTCAATCTTCCCGGCATCCGCACGACTCTGCCCGGCGTCACCGAGCGGGATATCAGGCATATCCATTTCGGGTTCAAGGAAGGCGTCGAAATGATTGCCGCTTCATTCGTTCGCCGGGGCGACGATATCCGGGAAATCCGCAGCATTCTGGATGCTAACGGAGCTGATCATGTGCAGATTATTTCCAAGATCGAAAATCATGAGGGCATGACGAACCTGGACGATATTATTGAGGCGTCGGACGGCATCATGGCGGCCCGTGGCGATCTTGGCGTTGAGGTGCCGATCGAGGATGTACCGATGCTGCAAAAGGAAATGATTGACAAGTGCAACAAGGCCGGGAAGCCTGTAATTGTGGCGACGCATATGCTGGAATCGATGCAGATCAATCCGCGTCCCACCCGCTCGGAGGTCAGCGACGTGGCGAACGCGGTGCTCCAGGGCGCCGATGTCGTCATGCTGTCGGGCGAATCGGCTGCGGGGAAATACCCCGTGCAGTCGGTGCGCACCATGGCGGCCGTCGCCGCAAAAGCCGAAACGATGATCGATTATAAAGACCGGTTCATCCGGGGCTTTGAATGGGACAGCGAGAGCATTACCGAGGTGATCAGCCGCAGCGCCGTCAGCTCCTCGCTGATTCTGGGTGCCAAGGCGATCATCGCGGCGACCGAGAGCGGCTTCACCGCCCGGATGATCTCCAAGCACCGGCCGCAGGCGCCGATTATCGCCGTTACGCCGCACCGCGAGGTCCTGCCCAAGATCTGCCTGCTGTCGGGCGTCATCCCTGTCCTGGGCGATCCGGTATCCACCACCGACGAGATGTTCGAATCCTCCGTCAAGGGTGCGATAAAGACGGGAACAGTCGCCGCAGGCGATACCGTTGTGCTGTGCGCGGGCATCCCGATCTGGAAGACGGGAACGACGAATCTGGTTAAAATCCAGCAGGTCTGACCGGGAACAGCCCCCGGTGTATTCGATTTAGAAAAACAAAGCGGCCGCCGGGGACATGAACCGTAGTCCCGAGCTGCCGCTTGTTTTTTGCCAATTAGGCTTTATTGGAGGAAACGGATGCCAAATTTCAATGAAGATGACAAACGATTTGAGCAATTGGTATGCAGGATAGAGCCCAATGGGAAACTGCTCTCCGTACGGGAGATGACCGGCGGCGTATCCGCCCGGGTGACAGCGATTGAAATGGTGCTGGGCAGCGGCCAAATCACGACTCGGATCGTCCGCCGGCACGGGGAAGCCGATCTTAAGCGCAACCCGGGAATCGCCGCAGCCGAATTCAAGCTTTTGCAACTGCTGCGATCCGAAAGGCTTCCTGTGCCAGAACCTTATTATTTAGACGAGTCGTGCGGCATTTTTCCGCAGCCTTATTTAGTCATCGGGTATGAGGAAGGCGAGACTGATCTTGAGCCCGCCAATTTTGAGACTTATCTTATCCAAATGGCGGCGAATCTGGCGGCTATCCACCATGTGGATTGTCCATCGCAGCGCTTGCCCTTCCTGACCCGGCAGGAGGAATTGGCCGCCGAAATGCTGGATCAGGATTTCGTACAGACTGGCGATTCTCTAAATGTAAGCAGGATCAGGGAAATATTAACAGCGGTCTGGCCCTTAAAACAGACAAATCAAACGGCCCTTCTGCATGGAGATTATTGGCCGGGAAATATTTTGTGGGAGGACGGCAGGCTGGCGGCCATTATCGATTGGGAAGACGCGGCTTTGGGCGACCCTTTGGCTGACCTTGCGAATGCCCGGCTGGAAATACTTTTTCATTTTGGAATAGACGCCATGAATGCGTTCACCCGCCATTACCGGTCGCTTATGACGTGCATTGATTTCTCAAACCTGCCGTACTGGGATTTGTATGCCGCTTTGCGCCTGTCCAAATTTACCGAATGGGGACTGGACCAAGATACCGTGGAGCTGATGCGGGAAAGACACCGCTGGTTTGTGACCGAATCCTTACACATTATGAAATAATTATGCCGCTTGGGCGCATTCTCATATTGAAGGTTCCGGGCATATCCTATATAATTCAGTACAATATAAGCCGCTATTATTTATAGCCTTCGAAAGGAACTGAATAACGTCATGACAGAAAAGCTTAGAGCCGGTATCGTCGGCGGGACCGGGATGGTCGGCCAGCGCTTCATCGCTCTTTTGGAAAATCATCCGTGGTTTCAGGTTACGGCAATCGCTGCCAGCGCGAACTCTGCGGGCAAAACGTACGAAGAATCGGTAAAGGGCAGATGGAAGCTTTCCACCCCAATGCCTGAAAGTGTTAAACAAATTCCCGTTCAGGACGCTTCGCGCGTAGAGGAAGTTGCTGCCGGGGTTGACCTGATTTTTTGCGCTGTTGATATGAAGAAAAATGAGATTCAAGCGCTCGAAGAAGCATACGCGAAAGCGGGCGTGCCTGTGATCTCGAATAACTCCGCCCACCGCTGGACGCCGGACGTGCCGATGGTCGTTCCGGAAATCAATCCGGAGCATCTGGAGGTTATCGCTGCCCAGCGCAAGCGTCTCGGAACCGAAACCGGGTTCATCGCCGTTAAGCCCAACTGCTCCATTCAGAGCTATGTGCCGATGCTGACCGCCCTGCTCGGCTTCAAGCCGACACAGGTCATCGCCAGCACTTACCAGGCGATTTCCGGAGCGGGCAAGACCTTTACCGATTGGCCGGATATGCTGGACAACGTCATTCCTTACATTGGCGGAGAAGAAGAGAAGAGCGAGCAGGAGCCACTGCGCATCTGGGGTACCGTTGAAGACGGCCAGATTGTAAAAGCCTCCGCTCCGCATATCACGACACAGTGTATCCGCGTTCCGGTTACGGACGGCCACCTGGCAACCGTATTCGTCTCGTTCGAGAACAAGCCTTCCAAAGAAGACATTCTGGAAAGCTGGAAGAATTACAAAGGCCGCCCGCAGGAGCTTGAACTGCCGAGCGCGCCGAAACAATTCATTACGTATTTCGAAGAAGACAACCGGCCGCAGACGAATCTGGACCGCGACATTGAGAACGGCATGGGCATTTCCGCCGGACGCCTGCGCGAAGATTCACTGTACGACTTCAAATTCGTCGGTCTGTCCCACAATACGCTCCGAGGCGCCGCCGGCGGTGCTGTGCTGATCGCCGAGCTGCTGAAAGCCGAAGGATACATTACCAAACGGTAAGCAAGTCTAAAGCATATTAAATGCCTGTCTCCTGTTCGCAGGAGGCGGGCATTTTTTCGTTCAAACCAGTGCTCGGTGAGCAAAGGCAGCCGATGATTCACTATATTTCAATATCGCAACCATCAAAAGGCACGCCTCTTTCAATAAGTTTGACCGCATAGTTAATTGCATTCCGTTGCTCCACTGTAAGACGACTTTCATCACCATCCCATTCACCTAACCACCAGAAGAATGAACAAATATTCCGATACTCCATAAACATGGGTATTGTCTGTATCCAGTATTCGGAGAGATGATTTTCTTTACCGTAACCCAATAAAAATTCACGTAAGAACAGTTGAGCAAACTCATTTTTAGTTGCACGTTCATCTTTTTGCACTCCCCACCAGATGGCATGAGCGGCAGCAATCGCAATGTCTAATGAAAACCAGCCATAGATACTGTCGTCAAAATCAAAGACGGTTATTTCACTGTCGTCGATAAAAAAATTATAAGGGTGGAAATCATTATGAATCAGTCCAAACGAGTCTCTATCCCTTGGAAGTAAATGAATCCTACGCTCCATGGAGATCAATTTATCAAGAAGTACATTGAAACTGCCTCGCTGCAGATGAGGGCTATTGATGGTCTTTATGCTCCAGCAATCTCTTTTCACAAGAACGTCTGAAGCTCCGTAAGATTTCGAAAGCCGATGCATTCTCCCCATAGTTTCTCCCCAATTCCTAAATACCTTTGGTCCCCAATATTGTTCATCGTTTTTATCAAAAAAGCGACCTGAAGCCGCGTAAAAAGCTGTTGCAATATAACACTTATCTTCATCATGATAAACTGCTGTTAATTGATTTTCTCTTGTTTGGATTGGTAATGACGCACGTAAACCGTTCTTCACCAGATAATAGACCCAATCCACCTCAGCCCTTATCTTCTCTACGTATTCCTGTGGTTTCTGAGATAACCGTAAGATATAGGACAGATCACCCTTGGTAAACCGGTAGACTTCATTTGTTGAGTTGCTCAGGAAGACTAACGTTTCTGCATTAAATTCAAAAGATTTTGCAGCTTTAAGCAATATCTTCGAGCTTGCCATTAAGAATGCCCCCATCTATTAGAGTCACCCGGCCAGGTATAACCAAACAATATATGAAAATTCTAGAAAGATATAGACTTATCTTTTTTCCAAATATAAACTCATAATTAGATAAGGAGTTATTTTCTCTTCTACTAACTCCTATAAGTGTTTATTAATTTGTATATAAGTCCCTCCACTTAACCGTACAAGAAAAAAGATCGGACCAAAGTGTATTGGCCCGATCTTTTATTAGAGTTACGCTTTTCAAGACAACGCGGTCGGCCTAACCATAATTTCGCTGACTAGCGTATCATCAGGTTCATTAATGGCAAACGCGATGGCTCTGGCAATACTGTAAGGAGAAATCCCTATGCCGCTTATTTGATTGGCGATCGTCTGCACTTCCGGGCTGGTAATGCTGTCAAAAAGTTCGGTCTTCGTCAGACCAGGAGCAATCACGGTAGATTTAATACGCGAAGTCGAAGACTCTTCCAGACGCAATCCTTCCGAAATGGCTCTAACTGCGAACTTGGTGGCCGCGTATACGGCATTTGTAGGAGACACATGATAACCGGCGGTAGAGGATAGGTTGATGATATGACCGGACTGCTGCTCCCGCATGGTAGGTAATACCGCTGCGATACCGTATAAAACGCCTTTGATATTCACATCGATCATTTGATCCCACTCTTCTACTCTTAATTCATTCAGCCTGGAACTCGGCATGACCCCTGCATTGTTCACCAATACATCAATTCGGCCATACACACTTAAGGTAAACTTGGCCAAATTCTGCATATCTTCGGCAGAAACGACGTCTGCTTTTACAGAAATGGCCTCGCCGCCACCCTGTTTAATTTCATTAACAATCGCATGCAGACGTTCCTCTCTTCTGGCAGCCAATACCACCTTTGCGCCATTTTGTGCCAACAACTTCGCTGTAGCTTCTCCTATTCCGCTGGAGGCTCCCGTTATAATCACGACTTTATCTCGTACATTTTCCATTGTTAGATGCTCCTTGACCTAAAATTTTTCTTCGAAACGTGTGTTGAATATTTAACGGCCGTTGATTAATATTATAGACAGAAGCACCGATTACTCAATGGTTAATTGATGCGTATTTGTTTTATATAAAACAACACACTCAGAATTGTTGATTAGTTGAAGGAGGTAACGAAAGGAATGGAAAACGCTGTTAAAACCGACCGACGCATTCTCCGAACCAAGCAGTCCATAACGAAGTCGTTTCTGGAGCTTTTTTCGGAAAAAGATTTTGAACAAATCACGATTAACGAGATAGCGGAGCGTGCCAATGTTAACCGCGGCACCGTTTATCTGCATTACAATGACAAATACGACCTTTTGGACAAATGCATTGAAGATCATATCAACGAATTGATCTCGTTGTGCAAGAAACGGGAAGCCACGGTTAACCAAGGAATGGTACGTGAGCCCAAACCGGTTTTTGATTATTTGCGTGACAATTTCCCGTTTTTCTCTGCTATGTTTTCCAATCAAAGAGCCTTTCTATTTCGGGACCAATTGCTGGATTTTATCTCAGTCAATCTTATGGATAAAATGGAAAGGCCGGACAATGAGCCCGTTATCGACATTGAGTTAAAAGCCCAATTCATGGCCTCTGCTTTTATTGGCATTGTGGAGTGGTGGATACGTCATCAAATGCCGCATTCCACACAATTTATGGCCGATCAGGTTAGGAATTTATTTGAAAAAAATCAAGTTTACCCGAAGCAGGAAAACGGGGATACTTAAACGCTGATCCGCGTTAGAGCTTCCCTCATGGTTATGTGTTCGAATCAAAGGAAGGCTGGGTGACCTTCGTTACGTCTGACGCGAATTTTTCGGCGGACAAAGTTATCGTCGCCAACAATCATGGCATATTACTGCGCTGACCCAGAATTTTTTAAGGAAGCCAGTAAGGTATAATAAAGAAAGTCCTACCGATTGGTGGGACTTTCTTTATTTTCTCTATCCGTTAGCTCAAAGATGGTTGACAAGATATAAAACGCTTTCACTTATACCCTCCTTACTTTTTAAACCAATTGAGGGGGGGGATTTGGCATGCTTATTTTTCACTATACTTATAGAATTCTCTTAACTTTCCTGGGAATTTTGACATGCTATTAGCTGTTATCGCTTAACGAGATTGCCGGTGAAACCATATATCCATAATATAACATAGCAAAGGATACTGTATCATGGCGGAGAAAGACTAAAAATACGACCGGTCAGGTTCCCTAAGATTAGGAGAGACTGGATAAGGCAGAAATCTCGCGGATTATAAAGGGTGAGGATGCGAGCTTGGTTTGTTAGCATATTGGGATATGAGAGAATAAAACCGATTGGAGGAGTTAAAACGATGCCAGAGGTTAATCAACGCGACCATTATTTCGATAATGTGAAGTTTGTCTTGATTACGTTCGTGGTCATCGGCCATGTGCTCGAACCCCTTTATTCAACAAGCGAGTCCGCGAAGGCTGTGTACAACTTCATTTACTTTTTTCATATCCCGCTTTTTGTTTTTATAACGGGTTACTTTTCCAAGAAATCGGGGAAGCTTAGCCCCTATCTCGTTCTGTACGTCATTTTTGAAACGATGTATACGCTGCTGGATTATTATCTGAACGGCCGGGCAAACCTGAAATTCACCTTCTTTCTGCCCTATTGGATAACCTGGTACCTGCTAGCGGTTATTTTATGGAAAATCGCCCTGCCGTATTTTACAAAATTAAGGTATCCGATCCTGTTTGCAAGCTGCCTTGCGGTATTAGCCGGCTACGCTTCTACGGAACTGGGGTATAATTTGTCATCGCTCCGGGCGGTCAACTTCTTTCCATTCTTCCTGGCAGGTTACTATATGAAGCGAGAATACTTCTGTTATTTATTTAAATGGCCGGTCAAAATGGCATCTGCGTTTATTATGATCCTCACACTGGGGCTTCTATTCCGCTATGGCCAGAACCTCAATTGCGAATGGCTTTGGGGCAGCTACAGCTACTCCAAATTGGGCAGCCCGGAATGGTATGCGGGGTTATACAGGGTGGCTATTGCAGCTGTATCGGTCATTTTGTCACTTTGCGTTCTCTCCTTGATCCCAACAGGGCGGACACGGATCAGCGAGCCTGGCATTCGTACGATGTATCCCTTTTTGCTGCACGGTTTCGTATTTAAAATAATGGATCATCAAGGCATCTACCGGTATATCAACACTTGGGCGGATCAAATGCTGTTGATTCTGCTTGCCATCGTCATAACCTTTATCTTTTCCATGAAGTGGGTCGAAAAACTCTGCTGGGTGCTTTTCAGCCCTAACTTATCTTGTCTGTATAAAAAGAAAAGCTCACCATTATCGCGTGCGCAATGATTTTTTTCTTTCCACCTGATTTGTTTGATCAACGATTTAATCCGCGTTAGAGCTTCCCGTTAGGGTTAATTGACTATGCAAGAAAAACCTAACTGCTTCATGTTTACTAGTGTGGCGAAGCAGAGAAACTAGCAAAAAAACAGGAAACTCGGCGTCTCGGCGTTTATCGTATTTACCTTCCTTCGTTATACCTTCTTCCCCACCACGACGGAAGAGATTTCGCAAAAAAGAGGCATCAAAATGGGAAGTTCCCTTTACAACTGCTACAAAACTCATCCGGCATCCGTCTAATATACGAAAGGGGGACGGCCGCAACATGGAGGAAGGCACACAGGTACCCGAGCTGTTCCAGCGCTTGTTCCGGGAGCATTACCCCGGGGTGGCGCGGAAGCTCTATGCGTTGACCAGCGATTATGCGGCGGCGGAGGATTTGGCCCAAGAGGTGTTCCTGCGGCTTTACCGGAGCCCTCCGGACCGGCTGGAGGCCGTCGGCGCCTGGCTGCACCGGGTGCTGACCCGGGTGGGCTACGATTATTTGAGACAACGGTCCTCGGGAAAGACGTTACTGGAAAAAGAAACCGCCCGCGTGGCGGCTTGGTCGGAAAGCGCCGCCCCTTCGGGAGAGACGGAAGTCATCCGCGAGTGGGAAAAAGATGTGGTCCGCCGGGTGCTGCAGAAGCTCTCGGACCGGGACCGGACCGCCCTTATGCTTCGGGAGGAAGGGTACAGCTACGAGGAGATTGCCGTCCGGCTGGAGGTCAATCCAAAGATTGTCGGCACGCTGCTGGCCCGGGCGGAGGCACGGCTGAAGAAGAAATACGGGCAGGAGGAGGAGCAGCACGATGGCGGACGGAGCGAAGCGGACCGGCGGTGAGCCGGTTTTTGATACGGATCAGGCTTGGAACCGGTTTGAGAGACTGACGGCCCGGGAGCCGGTTCCGGCGTTTTGGAGGCAGGCGGAGGAAGGCCTGTGTTCGGATGAAACAAGAATCGAGGCACGATCGGATGGAAATCAAGATAATCATGATAAGGATGGTGCAGTTGAGATGAAACAGACGGAAGCATTCCGTGTAACAAAGGGGTCCTCGGCTGACCCAGCGATAGGGGCTGTAAGCGCGACAAGGGCTAACGGAGCGGACGGCGCCTGGCGGACGGAGAGACCGGCCAGGCGCAGGCTTCGGAGACTGACCGCCGGCGTTGCCGCAGCTGTCATGGCTATCGGCCTGTTCACCACCCCCCTGGGGGATCGTGCGCTGGCCGCCATGCTGCATACGTTCCGCATCCAGCACATGGTCGGAGTCGGGATTTCAGCGGATGATATGGCGGCCATCTCCAGCCTTCTGGACCACGGTTCGCCCGAGGGAGACCGGAGCTTCAATCTGGCCCAATACGGCACCTTGACCCAGTCAAGTGGCGGAGAGACCCGTACCATTACCTGGGACGAAGCGGAAAAACGGATGGGCGCCTCCCTGCTCCAGCTGGGGAACTCCACCGCCCCTTCTTACCAGCCAGCTACCACGCTTACCTTCAACCTGAATGTGAACGCGGTCAACCGGCTGCTCACCCGTTTGGGCAGCACTACCACCCTGCCCTCCGAAGCGGACGGCAAAGCCATCCGGCTGTACATCCCGGACGGCATCGCCACAGAGGGCACTTTGTCAGGCAAGCATGTGCGTCTGCTCCAATTCGGCAAGCCGGAGCTGACCGTGGAGAAAGGCATTGATGCGGCAACCGTCCGAGAGGCGGTACTGGGGCTGCCCGTACTGCCGGACAGCCTGCGGACCAAGCTGGCCGCCATCGGCGATTGGCGGAGCACCCTGCCGGTTCCGGCCCATGATGGCGTGACCAGCAACCTCCGGCTCGGCGGACATGATGCGGTCATGACCGCGGATAGCGGGAATCGCTATTTGCTCTGGCTTGGTGGGGACCGGATCAGCCTTCTGAGCGGCGATACGAAGGATTTCCCCACGGAATCCGCCTTCCAGCGGGCCGCGGAGGAGCTTGTCCAGCCATGATGATGATTGACACAGCAGAATTGACCAAGACCTACAACGGCCGCGGCGGCTGCCGCGGTATCACCCTGCAGGTGCCGGAGGGCTGCATCTTCGGCCTGCTGGGACCCAACGGTGCCGGCAAAAGCACCTTCGTCAAAATGCTGGCTGGCCTCCACCGCCCCGACTCCGGGCGGGCCACCGTACTGGGGCAGCCCCTGGGCCGGCCGGAGGCACGGCGCAAGCTCGGGTATTTGCCCGAGCTGTTCCGCTTTCAGGATTGGCTGACCCCGGCGGAGGTGCTCCGCTTCCACGGTCAGCTGGGGGGGCTGCGCCCGCAGGAAACACGGGCGTCCGCCTTCCGCAGCCGGGTCCGGGACACCCTGGAGCTGGTCGGCCTGTCCGATGCCGCAGACCGCCGGGTCGGCGGCTTCTCCAAGGGAATGCAGCAGCGCCTCGGCCTGGCTGCCGCACTGCTCCTGGATCCCGAGCTGGTCATCCTGGACGAACCCGCTTCGGCCCTGGACCCCGTCGGCCGGTACGAGATCCGCAGTCTACTGAAACGGCTCCGGGGCAGGGGCGTGACGATTTTCCTCAATACCCATCTGCTCGAGGATGTGGAGGAGCTATGCGATGAAGCCGCCTTCCTGTACGGAGGCGAGCTGCTGGCGTCGGGACCGCTGCACAAGCTGCTCAGCGGCACCGGAGATAGCGGGAGCAGCGGTACCAACTGGCGCTTCCGGCTCGGCGGCTGGCTCCCGGAGACTTGGGCGGAGCTGAACGAAGCGGTCGGCGGCGCCCTCTCCTCCCAACTGCGCCTGGTCGAGACCGATGAAGACGGCAACGCTCTCCTGACCGCCCGCGTTACGGACCGGGAACAGGCCGGCTACCTGTGCTCCCTATTCATCCGGAGCGGCCTGACGCTCTACGAATCCGGCCCCGAGCCGAACAGTCTGGAGGCCTGGTTCCTCCGGATGGCCGGGTCCCGCCAGGGAGGTGACCCGCAATGACCATGTATATTTCTGCCACCTTCAAGGAGCTGACTCGAAAGAGAGTGTTCCTCGTTACGCTAATTCTGACCTTCATCTTTCTGGTCCTGTTCGCCTTCGGGGTCCGGGAGCTGACCGGCATGACCGGACAGAACCAGGTCTCCCCCGCCGAACGATTGATGAACAGCATGGTGCTGATGGTGCTTGGGCTTTTTTTCTCGCAATTCCTGGCGGCCTTCTTCGTGCTCTTCTCAACCATGGGAACCGTCACGGGCGAGCAGGAGAACGGCCTGCTGCTGGCTGTCGCCGCCCGCCCCATCCCCCGCTGGAAGCTGTATCTGGCCAAATGGCTGGGCCACGCCGTCTGGATCACCGTTTACAGCACAGCCCTGTTCGTTTCCGTGGTTTGGACCATCCACATCCAGGCCGGATTTCCCGTACTGGCGGATGAGATGCTGAGAGGCTTAGGGCTGTTCCTCTGGATGCCCCTCCTTCTTCTCACGATTACCATGCTGGGCTCTGTCTATCTGCCGATGCTGGGGAACGGGATCTGCGCCGCCCTGCTGTACGGATTTGCCCTTTTCAGCGGGCTGGTTGAAGGGGTATCGAGCTATGGAGGGACCCATCCCGCAGTGGAAAAATTCGTCTTTCTGACCGGGCTGCTTCTGCCCACGGACTCGGTCTACCGAAGAAGCCTCTATGAGCTTATGGGGGGAGCAGATTGGGCCGGAATGGCGTTGTCTGACATGGGACCTTTTTCCATGCCGAGTGTTCCTTCAAATGCCTTCCTCTTGTATACGGTGGGATATGCGGCGGTTCTGCTCTTGCTGGGGTGCCGGGCGTTCAGCCGAAAGGATCTGTAGAGCTTGACCCTAACGGAAAAATCATGGTTGGTTGCATTAACTAACCTTGAGAAAAGAGACAGCGGCAGCCCGGGACGAGAAAAAAAGTCCGAGACTGCCGCTGTGCTATTTCACTAAAGTATTCCGGGCATCCATAGATATTATTGTACCTGATTAGCTAAGTCTATTAGGTCGGAAGCTTCTAATTTATTATTACCTAACTGATCGAGGCTTCCGTTGATATAATAAACAAATCGAGCCAAGAATCCTTTATCACTTTCCCACCAGATTGATTGACTGGTCTCGTCCTCTTCGTAATATGCTTGTTTCCCATTTTTAAGTGCAAAAAGTTGCTTTCCTTGCTCTGATATTTTCTCCGGTTCATCAATAACCTTGCTCAGAATATACCTTATTTCCTGCATGGACTGTTTGTTTTTATAATGAAAAACATATTGTTGGAGTACATATGGATTATCCATTGCTATCTCCGTACGAACTTCATTAACTTCAAATGGAAATCTAAACGGTTCATTGAAATCATAAAGCATTGATAAATCTCTATCTTCGGTTAGATTGCTACTACTACATCCACTTATTAAAATAATCAATATTAACAAAACTATAGAATTACTCTTCATTGTTACACCCCTTCTTATTACATTAAAAAAACAAGCATTTTGTTTCGTAAAACTGCCCATTAACCTAATCCCCATGGTATTCAGTGTGCATTTTTCATCACAATCCAGGGAAACTTAACAAGAAAAAATAATGGGATAATAGACATGAAAATAAAACTAAGAATTGCCCTTTTGCTACTGTCACTGATACTAATCATAAGACCCCTGGAATCAAAAGCATATCCGGGAATGCACAATCCAAAGCAAGATTCTACAGAACTCCAAATACAAGACATGCTTATGCTCTTACTAACTCCAGCGATTCAAGACGCAGTCAACAATTATTACTTGAAATATTTAAAGGAGCCGCCCTTGGTTTATCCGTATCAAATAGATGTAGTTCAGATAGAACGAAAAAATGGATTTCGGAGTTTCATGTTATTATTAACGGTGGAAGTGATGCCTGTTGTAGGACCACATATTACAGTAGGCATGGATCGTATTACGTTTGAAATATCTGCGGGACCTACCGTTAAGTTGAAAAAATATAACCACATAAAAGACTTTGAGCTGCCGCCAAATTGGAAGAATATCCTACGTGGAAAGTAGAGGAACCGCAAAAAAACGGGGAACTTAACCCCCTTGCCCTTCTCCGGCAAATGGAATAGCCCCAAGCGGATGCTTGGGGCTAGGATAGCTGTGTCTTCTTGTTGGCTGTGCTTTAATATTTCGAGACCAGATTATACAGCGCCTGCGCGGACTCCGCGCGGGTCGTATTGGCTTTCGGCATGAACCGGCTGCCATCCTTGCCTTTTAAGAGGCTGAGTGAAACGGCTGCGGACACATCGTTCTTCGCCCATCCGCTGATGCCGGAAGCGTCGGTGAACGAAGCTTTTGCCGAACTGTCCGCCGCTTGACCCGTCTTCACCTGGTAGGCCCGGATGATCATGGACGCCATCTCTTCGCGCGTTATTCGCTGCTGCGGGTTGAAGGCTCCCGCGCTTGCGCCCTTGACGATTCCGCTCTCGTAAGCGGCTGCGATGGAATCAGTGTACCATTCCTTTCCAGTCACATCCTTGAACGGAGCCTTACCCTTAGCGGTCAGACCCAACGAACGAACGAGCATTGCTGCGAACTCCGCGCGCGTAACCGGCTGGTTCGGGGCAAATACGCTGCCGTTTACTCCATTCACGATATGCTTCGCACTCAGCACGGTAACGGCCCGGTTCGCCCAATGTCCGGCAGGAACATCGCTGTAAGTCTTCACATACTCCATCGCTGCATAACGGCTGAAGTGAGTCACCTTCGCCTTGAGAAGGCCGCCATCCCACTCTCCTCCAATATACTCCGCGATACCAACGTTATTAAGGTAGTATACACCGGTAAGCTGTGGATCGGCTTTTGCGTCCGTGTGGAAGACAAGCTCTACCGGTTTCGGAAACTCGGAGAGGCTGATGGCCTTTCCATCCTTCGTTACCGCCTGAAGGGAGAAGTCGTACACCTCGCTCGCCAAGCCTATTGAGGTCCCGGTTGGCAGCGAAAGCTGCTTGATCGCTACTTCCTTGGCGGCCTGGTCCAGCTTGCCGACGTTCAGCGCAAGATGCGCCCCATTCAGCTGCTCGGCCGGCAGAAGAGAGGCCAGGGATTGCAGCACCGCGGCCGGAATCGTCAGTGACACTTGTTCTCCCTTGATTTCAATGCGGTCCACACCTCCGGCCGACCCGGATTGAACGGGCAGAACAAGCTGCTGAGCATTACGGTCCAGCGTAATCGAGGCGGCGCCGCTGCTATCCGGCTTCAGTTGATCAGCTGTTACCGTCTGGGTTCCGGCTGGCGGGGTTTGACCGGTTCCCGCGCCACCGCTTCCGCTGCCGGTTCCGCCAGTTCCACCGTTGCCCCCGGTTCCGTCCGAGGTGCTCTGCGGTACAACCTGGATATCAAAGCTCGTAATAAGTCCGTCATAACGGACGGTAATTGCAGCTGTACCCGGCGAAATAGCTTTAACCAGACCACCAGTTTCTACGCTTGCAATCTCCGGTCGGCTCGACTCGAACACGGACAGCGAAGTGACGTCAACCTTGCGGCCATCGCTGTATACCGCTTGAACAACGGTACTCCATGTATCGCCTGCCTTCAGGCTTGAAGCGGGTGCGCTGGCAATTAACTGCGCGGGCTTGTTGTTGTCCGGACCGTCCGGTTTCTTGACGACCTGCACCGTAAACGACTTCGACAGTCCGCCGTAGCGGACGGTAATTGCCGCGCTGCCTTCCGCCAACGCTTTAACAACGCCCTGGGCGCTGACACTGGCGATCTCCGGCTGCGAAGACTCAAACGACGCTTGCGGCGTGACATCCGCTTTGCTGTTGTCGCTGTACAGCGCCTGAACGGATGTGCTCCATGTGTCGCCCACGGTCAGGCTGGAAGCCGGAGCTGCAGCAGATAATCCGGTCAGTGTCGGCTTCACCGGCTCGCCCCCACTGCCGTTATCGGTTCCGGTTCTTGTGACGGTAATCGTCAATGTTTTGGTAGCTTGACCGGCGCGTCCCTTATCCGTATACCAAGGCAGGGCCAGCGTTTCGGCTGTCGGCTCAATATGAAGCACGAACTTGTTCACACCCGGCGTAAGCGGGATTCCGCTCAGCAGAACGTTGCCATGAGCATCCATCGCGCCTTCCGGGATCGGCTGCCCGTTAATCGTAAAGGCTACGCCGTAAGGCACGAACGCCTTCAAATTCATGGCACTGTCTTCGGTTGCATACTCAATGTCCGTGCCATATGAGGTTCGGGGCAGCGTGACGATCATCGGCATATCGACCCAGCGCAGCACATAGTCGTCGACGACCTGCTTGCTGCCGCCCTGATTGGCGATCGTCAGCCTCATATTGGTGTCGGTAGAGCTGTAAGCCCAGTTGCCCATATCCGTCGTGTCATTTGCAGAACGCGTATGGCTGGTGAACGCTTCAGTCTCCCAGCTGCCGCGGGTATATTTATACTGGATGGACTTGCCAGCCATCATCTTGAAATTGTATTCGACCACACTTCTGTTGGTCGCGCCGCTCGGCACCTTCAGCGGAGTCGAAGCGGCATTCCAGCCGTTGAAGTCGCCCGCGATATTAATGGTGTCTGTGCTCGGCGTGTAATCCGGCAGATGCAGGCGAAGCGTGACATCCACCATAACCAGCTTCGGCGTGACGGCCTGCTCCTCGGAGTAAGAGCGGTTGTAGGCGGCATCATAGGCTGCAACTTTGTACGTGTAAGCCGTATCGTTGCTGACCGTGTAATCCTTATACTCCCGTACCGTCTTATCCAGAGAGGCGATCAGCTTGTAATCTGGCCCGTCTCCCTTCCGGTATATTTCGATGCCCGCAGCATCCGCCGCGTCAAGGGTCCAGGTTAAATGCGTCATATTGGATTCAACCGGGATATCCGCCAGAGCCGGCGATGAAGGCGGCTCCGTATCGGCAGGATCGGAAGAAACGTTCACCGTCTCCGGTGCGGAGGATACGAAGCTTTCTCCGTTATCGGTGGATACTTGGGCCAAATACGTATAGCTGCCCGCGAATATCGGCTCAAAAGCCGCCCAATAAATCTTGGAGCCGCTTGGCTCATTGTCCGTTTTGTACCGGAGCTTTGTCTCCAGTGCCTGATCCGGCGAGCCCGCGCTCGGATAATAGATCAGCTTGGCGATCACACCCTCCGGCTCTTGATACACACTCGAAGGCACATCCGTCAATCCGGGAATGCGGATTTCCGCCTGGATTTCATAGGTGGCACTGCCGACACCGGCCGTCATATCCTCTGCTTTTTGCACGATCGTCACTGAATCGATGACAAAAGCAGGCGTCGCCGAAGCCATGTCGCACGGATCGCTCTCGTTGGCACCCGCTATGGCCGTCACCGTGTAATAGTACTTGCTTCCGTTCGTTACGCTGCTGTCGGTGAAGCTTGGCGTATCGCTCTCGCCCACCTTCTGCAAATCGCCGCCCTCAATCGCGGCCCGGTAGATTACATAACCGTCGGCTCCGTCTACGGCGCTCCAGGACAGAGCTACACTGCCGTCTCCGCCAGTGGCGTGGAGTCCCGTTACCTGGGGCACAACCGACAGCTCGCCCGTCGACAGCATCATAATGCCGGAGAGCGCCGGGATCGTCAGGCTGATCTTGCCGCCGGTCACCGTACCGGTAGCGTCACTGCCAAGCTGGTCTGCCAGTGTCAAGCCGTCCGGAAGAAATCCGGTCACATCAGCGTTCACCGTTTGGGCTTCGGTGCCCCGGTTGATAGCGACCAGTCCGCCTTTGGTGTCGTTTTTGCGGGCGTAGACAATAACATCTCCGCTGGCGTATGCCACCTTCAGATCGCCGGTACGGAAGACCTCATTGTCGTTCCGGACTTTAGCCGCAGACTGATATGTCTGGAACAGCTCCGCATATTTGCCCGTCGCACTGTATTCACCGCCGCCCGCAATAATTCTCTCCCACGGAAAAGTCCGTCTGGAATCGGGGTCTTTCGTACCCGTCACGCCGACTTCATCCCCGTAGTAAATGGTCGGAGCGCCGGGATACCCCATTTGCAGAATCGCCGTCAAGGCCTGCAGCTTAAGCGCTCGGTCCGAAGCGTCATCAGCAATGACTAAATGCTCTTCCTCATAGTCGGGATGATCATATTTGGTGATCGAGCGGGTCGTGTCATGCGAATCGACTAGATTCAGCATCGCCTGCCAGGCTTCCTTCGGATAATCCTCGCGGATCGATTCCAGCGACTGGTTCAGCGTATTCGCGTCACCGGAAATCATATAGCTCTGAACCGCGCCGCGGAAACGGTAGTTCATCACCGAGTCGAACTGGTCGCCCAGCAGGTAGCGTGTCGCCACGCCCCATTCTTCGCCCAGAATTACCGGGTTCTCGATCGGATTTCCGTTGGCGTCGGTTTTTCCTTCCACGGATTTGACCGCTTCGCGGAATTTCTTCCACGTTCCGCTGGATACGTCGGGAGCCACGTCCAGCCGCCAGCCGCTCGAGCCCATCCACATCCATCTCTGCGAGTTGGCGGATTCCATCGCCTTCTGAGCACCCGCTTCACTCAGCCCGCCAAGATCATGCCCAATTACCTCCTCCCGGTAGCCGATGTTGTTCCATTCATTCTGTCCATCAATTGCTTGCGCATCCGCCGGGAAAAACTCCGTTGCCGCCGTCTGCGGATCTTTCGCATCCATCGCCGGCAGCGAGTCATATCCCCACCAGGCGTCGTACTTGTAATGCTTGTTGTCGTCGTCGCGATTCTTGACCTTTTCATTGGTGATTGTGAACCATGTTGTATACGTAAAATCGTCCGGATACTTATAGTGCGTCCCTGTCAGCGGATTGATCTTGCTTGTGAACTCCGTGCGCACCGCCTCTTCGGCATCTGCTTGGGACAAGTTGCCTAAGTTCATTTTGTCGTAGACTTTGGCCCAGTACTCGTAAGCGCCAATCTCGGGGTATTTACTATACCGGTCAAAATAAATCGAATCGTCACCAACATGGTTAAACACGCCGTCGTTAATGATATGCATGCCCTGCTCGCGGGCAGCCTTGGCAAAAGCCTGGTATACCCGGTCGGATTCCGCCCGCGTAGCGGTGTAATCGAGTCCCGAGGACGGATCGCCGGGGGTACGGTATACCGGCTTGCCGAACATCGGATCAAGATGCCCGTAATCGGTGGCGTCGTATTTATGGTTGGAGGCCGCCCAGGCTACCGGATTCAAGTACAAGGTGTTGATGCCCAGCGATTTCAGATAGCCGAGCTTATCCTGAATGCCCTGGATATCACCGCCGTAAAATTCGTTCGTCCATGCTCCGTCCGTCTTGGCGCCCGGATAGTACGGCTGATTCTCGGCAGTTGTGCGGTCCGGGTTCTCGGGAACATCGCCCCAGGTTCCCCATACCTGATCCGGGGTCGGATCATTGGTTACCCCGCCGTCAAAATACTGCAGCTTCTGTCCGCCCTTATCCGTCGCATATTGACCGGAATTCGTGCCGCGGTATCCGTCCTCCGTCTTGGCGCGGTTATTGCTCTTGTCCCCGTCAAAGAAACGGTCCGGAAAAATCTGATAAACGACCGCATTCTTCATCCAGTCCGGCGTCTTGTAATCCGGATCGTATACCGTCAGGTCGTACGGCACCGCGCCTTCGTCGCTGACGCTGCCGCTTCCGCCTCTGGAAGTGTCGTCACCGTACTCGACTTTTGCCGTTCCGTCCACCAGTATGAATTTATAGCCCCAGATGCCGATTTTGGAGAACTGGCTTCCCGGAATCGTCACTTCAAAATAATCCTTGTTCCCTACCGAAGTCACCCGGTTCATCGTGAAATCCTTGGACAGCGAATCCGGGTTCGTCAGTTCGACTTTGGCGAGCTGCACGTCGCCCTTCAGGGCGGCAATGCGCAGCGTTACATCCTCCTGTCCCGATTTGATCGCTCCAAAAGGCTTCTTGTAAGTGATCGAGCGGCTGTCGAAAGAAACGGAGCCTTTATCGATTTTGCCGTCGAAGCTGGAGTTCTTCGAGACGTAATCATGGGTGAGATTTTTGCTGCCGGAGCTGTAATCGATGGAAAAAGTTACGTTGGCTGGATCAAGCACATTGATCGCCAGGTTCTGGCCGTTGTCTCCGTAATTTTCATCGCTGTTCCAGTCGGTACCGAAAATGACCTTCGCCTGATAGTTCCCCACGGGCAGGGTCCGCTGGATTTTGTAGACCGTATTATCGAAGTTGTAATCGACGAAAAACTGCCGGCTTCCTCCCGGCGACCATTCCGCTTCCCCGAAGACAGACTGCAAATCGCCGACCAGTCTTGGCCATTTCGCCTCAGGCAGGACCGGTGTGTACTGTTGAATACCCTGCACGTTCGGCAGGTTGATCCGCGCCTCGTTCAGTTCCTCGTTTATGTAGAAATTGACTTTGGCGGAAGCGCTCAAATCAAAGGCAAAGTTGTTCCCCGCATTGTCAAATCCGGTCCAGGTACCCGATCTGACCAGCTTGAACTCGTAATGACCGGCCGGGAGCACGATCGAATACACATAAAAGCCCCCTGCCAGATGCTTCATCTGCATCTCTTCGTTGCTGTTGTTCCAATCCTTGATGCCGACAACGATCCATTTGGTCGACCCGCCCGGCTGATCGGTCAAAGGATCAGCAGCCAGCGTCTCCGTATCGGCATTTGCCGCGGCCGGAACCAGCCCCGATACTAATTGGAGAACCATAATGATAGCGGTTACAACAGACAGCCAGCGCCAGCGTTTTTTTCCATACGACGTTGACATAAAGCTCATACCACCTCCGCAAAATAATAGACTTCAAACACTGTGCTAACGTTTGCACAAAGCCCATAAAAAAACTGCTGCTCTCTTCAGATCATCAAACTCAAGTTCATTTCCCATCGCTTTGAGTCGTTTTCCAAATCCAACAGCAGATCGCTTTAACGAACGTTTGCATCCCAATGCCTATTCGATCATAGCATATCGGCAAAATGATGTAAACGCTTTATTTGGGTTTCTCTGGAGATTTATTTTAGGATTTAAGCAGGCCCAGCGCCTTGTTCTTCTCCTTGAAGCGTTCGTTATGCGTTGAGACATAAGCGGTCTTCGGTGCCTCGGGGTCCAGATACAGCTTGGCGCTGTTCAGGGCCAATACCGCGTCCGTAAAGGTGCCGGCTATCAGCCTTACCTTACTGCCGTAATTCACGAAATCTCCGGCCGCGAACACGCCGGGCAGATTTGTCTCCAGCTTCTCGCTGACATTGACGTTCCGCTCTCCCATATCGAGCCCCCAATCTCTCACCGGCCCGAAATCGGATCTCATTCCATGATTAACGATAACGGCATCCACCACCAAACGCTCCGTGTTCCCGGTTTCCGTATGACAGATGGTAACTTCTTCTATTCGTTTGCCGCCGCTGCTGTGCAGTTGGCTTACCGTGAAAGGCGTACACACACGAACGGAGGACGCCTTCATCAGCGCAATATTTTTCTCATGTCCGCCAAACTCCTCCCGCCGGTGCACCACGGTAACCTGTGCCGCAACGGGCTCCAGCGCGTTCGCCCAATCCACAGCGGAGTCGCCGCCGCCGGATATCAGCACATTTTTGCTTCGGAACGGCTCCAATTCCTGAACGGTATAATGCAGATTCGATATTTCATACCGGTCCGCCCCTTCGATCTCCAGCTTGGCCAGTTTGCGAATACCGTAGCCGATCGCCAGAATGACGGTACGGGTCCAATGTTTATTTCCCGCGGCCGTAGTCAGCATATAGGTTCCGTCTTCCTGGCGGTCCATCGAGACCACCTGCTCACCCAGGACAATCGCCGGGTCAAAAGTAAGCGCCTGAAGCTTCAGCCGGTCGATTAACTGACGACACTGAATTGGCGTGACTCCGCCTACGTCCCAAATGATTTTTTCCGGGTAAAACAGCATTTTTCCACCCAGCTCCGGATTGACGTCAATCAGCTTGG
Organism: Paenibacillus apii; assembly: GCF_011043685.1. Taxonomy (NCBI): domain Bacteria; kingdom Bacillati; phylum Bacillota; class Bacilli; order Caryophanales; family Paenibacillaceae; genus Paenibacillus; species Paenibacillus apii. The sequence goes on from NZ_JAAKGU010000001.1 coordinate 794,606, forward strand.
TCTTCAAATCCCGCAAACCGCTGTAAAAAGCCGTATACATTCCGGCAGGGCCTCCACCGATAATCGTCACATCAAATAATTCCTGTTGATTGCTCATTGCTCTCCTCCAGATCGGACGTTTAAGTCGACATTTTATTCTCGCGATTGATAATCATTATCATTTGAATTGTATCCGATCCCGCTACCTTTGGCAACAGAAAAAGCCCGGACGACCCCGCCCGGACTTGATTCCCTGCTGTATGTACCTCTCTTAGGAAGCTAATGCCTCCTGCTTACTCAGCAGGGGGCGTAAACGTGCGGGCTGCAAATTCCGCATCCAGCATAAAGAATGCGTTGCTGTCGTTCTCGATCCGCTTCAGCTTTTGGATAATGCTGCTGAACAACGCCTCTTCCTCGACCTGCTCGTCAATGAACCATTTCAGAAAATAAATTGTGGCATGCTCACGTGCATCGAGCGCCAAATCGGCCAGATGATAGAATTTGCTGGTGTTCTTCTGCTCATGAGCGTAACTCGCCTCAAAAGCTTCCAGAACTGAAGCATACTCATTTTTCGGCTCCGGCAGTGCCGCCAGCGTAGCCCGGTGATCCCGGTCGTTCAGGAATTTGTAGATCTTCATGGCATGGAAACGTTCCTCTTCCGCCTGAATCAGAAAAAAGTTCGCGAATCCGTCCAGACTCTCGCCCGAACAATACGCCGCCATCGCCATGTATACATGCGCCGAATAAAACTCGAAATTCATTTGATCGTTTAACGCCTTTGCCAGTTCCTCTTGCATGTAACCACACTCCATCCTGTTTATATTTTCCCCTACATCATACCATGAAGTCTGTTTTGAATGCCTGACATCAGAGCGAAAAACTTGTCGAATCGGAGGAAAAACCACAGATCCGGAACTTGTTTGTTTCCTACGCCCGATGATCGGGCTGTTTATTCTTGCACTAATCGCGAGTACCACATTTCGAAAATCGAACTAATACATTGGACTGTGTTTTTTAGAGTAATTATCTATTTTTTCGAAAACTTCCTTGGAAGATTTCTTGTCTTGCATGGATGTACCATCCAGTATCTTAATTAAAACATCAATGTAGGACTTTAATTTTTTTGCAACATCGGGTAAATCCTTACCTTCCACTAAATAACTAGTAAATAATCGTGAAGAAGTGGTCACAAAATCCGCAGTATAACTTGGAAGAGGGGTTAAACCTCTGTTATATATTTGTTTAGACTTTAAATCTAGTAGTTTTAATTCAGAATCCATCTTGTAAGTAAAACTTAACACGTCGTACAGAGCCAGTTGTTTCTTCTTTTGATCCGTTTCACCTAAATAAGTATTAAGGCCTGTTTGTACAGCACGGACGTCTACCATAAACAACTCATATGAACCTTTGACTTCCCCTTTACCTGGAGTCGACTTGTAATCTTTATACAGCATAGAAACATTAACAAAAAGAGACACAAACAATAAAATAAGGAGTACTGCGCTAATATACTTCCTCAAAATTACTCCCCTTCCTAATGTTAGAAACAACCTCATTTCTTTAATATTCTCTCTTTACTTTACTTAACAGATCAGCTAACTCTTCTGAATTCTGATCTTTTAAATCCAGCATCTTTTCGCTATTGCTATCTTTAATCAGGAAGCCATTTTTAGTTTTATAATCCATATAAAGGCTGTATTCGACAACCTCAGAATCCGCGTAAGTAACAGTCATTCGATAAGTTGGTGGACCCACATCAACAGCCCCGCGTACTTTTTTTACAGTTCTTATAGCATCTTCAAATATTTGAATACTTTCAGTGTCAGTGTAAGTGATTTCCTTTGTTTCGGAAACAAGGCTAACGCTAACGATCTCTTGCTTTGGTCTGACTAATACAAATATTAAAATCAACAAAATTATCAGTGAAATTGAAAGGATGCTAATTCTTTTCATAAACTACCTCTCTTACTGAAGAAAGATGGAGACTGATCATTCAGTCTCCAAAATAATTTTATAACTCATTTGAGTATGTGCTGGCAATCTCATTAAATAAATTATCCCTAACTTTATTATCTCGTGTTCTCTACTTTCTGCAGTATGTAGCCGAAATCGGCAAGTGTACAAAGAAAATAAAGTCCTAGACTGTCGCTGTTTCATTGAACTCCCTCAGTACGATTCAGTTTTCTTACGAATGCTCACTTATTCGCAGGATTTCACCCTTGTTAGATTAACGGAATGATTGCTAGAGCAACCTAATTGAAGACCAGGACAACTTGAAGGCGTGAGGAAATAGAGGGGGAGGTTGCGAACCCCATATAATTCCATTTACTGCACACATTTCTCCACGCCGCCCCTGGAGGTTTTCACTCCCATGTCTCAACGGGTCTTTGCCCTCTCATTCCTTCGTTACGCCTGTCCAAGGGGTGGAGGCCGGTCTTGCTATCGTTACGGGTCGGTGCCCTTTGGTTCAATACATCCGGTACTCCGTGCTTTCTTTTGAAATCCTGCGAATAAGCCAAAATTCGTACGACGAAACGGTTATATGAAGCTTAAGCTGCCAATAGAATTGGCTTCGTTTTATGAGGATTGTACTCTTCGTTGCTCCGAGCCATTCCAACGAGTACTCGTGCTAATTTACCACACAGTTTCATCAGAGACCTCATTTTCTTCATCTTTTTAACCTGTACATTGTACGCATGTAACGCTTTGAACTCTGGGTTGTTCCCAACCATACTCATGGTCATCATGAAAATGAACCGGCGAAGGCGAGATCGTCCACGTTTACTAATCTTCATCTGTCCCGTCCATTTGCCTGAGCTTGCTTCTGCTAGGTTGAGCCCAGCGTGCCGAAGCAATGCATTACCATGAGCAAAGCCGCTTAAATCCCCAGCTTCACCAAGAATACCAGCGAGTGAGATCGCACTAATCCCTTTTACGGCAAGCATAGATTTAGCAAATGGTATGCGGTCTAACACTGCAATAATCTCTGTCTCTACGACTTGCAGCTGCTCACAAGCAAGGTCGTATTCAGCGAGAAGCTGTATTAAATGGAGCTTGTACGCATGCGTTGCCTGCTTAGAGCCAACAGAATGACTAGCAAGCGCAATAAGGGTCTGGCCCTTCTTGTCTCCTGGTTGTCGTTGCATAATGGATTTCCAGCCCCTTATCACGTCCTGGGGCGTTAACTTTCTCAGTTCTTCAGGTGTCGGGAAAAGACGTAGTGTTGCTAGTGAGCCTCTGCACATCAGGTTCTTAAATACTTGTCGTAGCTCAGGGAACACAACGTCAACCCAACGATGAATTTGGTTCTTCGCACTAACGAGTCTCGTAACAATAGAGTCTCGGTTTGAGAGTAAGACACGAAGCTCTTCAAATGCTTCAGGCGTGTTGCGAATGAACGAGTAGTAGCCGTTCTTAACCATGTCTGCGATAACGAGAGCATCCTTTTTGTCGCTCTTCGATGGTGTATTGTCGCGGTTTTCCTTATTCTTTTTCACGAGATGAGGATTAACAAGAACAACTTCGAATTGTTTCTCGGATAGCCATCTGGAGACGTTTAGCCAGTAATGCCCCGTCGGTTCCATGCCGATAATAACGGAGTTGAGGTTATGAGCTGCTTGCAATGATTGAATCCAGCGAACAAGGATCTGAAAACCTTCTTCGTCATTTGAGAAAAATAGCGGATTGCCAATTACGATCCCACGAAAGTTTACCGCACGAGCGACGTGTATTAGTTGCGCAATGTCGATCCCAACGACTAGATGCTGAGCGGTTATTTTTTCAATGAGTTGATTTGTTTGTCCTGCGCTTTAAACTTCATAAGTAGAGCGTCCTCCTGGATGATGGGATTTTAAGGGCTATGACCCGTTGCGTATTCCCATCGTACCGAGGCGCTTGTTTTTTTGCAAAGCTGTGTATTAACGCTCTACAGGAATGCTATCGTTCCCCGTTAGCTTAATTCCGAAATCCGTCGGGTAGACCGAGGGGCAATAGCTCCAATGCTTGAATATGTAGTTATCTGATGGATTCCCTCCTATGAAACACTAATCTCTCTTTTCATTAATTTCTTAAATGCAGAGTAATCCTGATCGGATTTAATAAAGCCTAGTATTTTTTCGGCACATTCTGTTGGACTCAACTCTTCAGTATTTACTTTAAGGTCATATTCATTAAAGGAATATATTTGGTCGTATTGGGAATTCGCTAGTCCAATCTGTCGATCTCCTCTGATTTGCTCTCTTCTTGTGAGTTCTTCTTTCGAGCATAATACGCCTACAAACAATGTTGGATGATCGAACAATAGATCAAGGTAATCATTAAACCGCTTGTCATTGTCGATTACGGTATCGACGATTACATTTAAACCCATTTCTGAAAACAACTTAATTGTTGCATAATACACTGAGATTATGGGATCAAAAAGGATTTTTCCGACATCATCTACTTCTCTTGTAGGTTCAATATCCGGAAAATTATTATCAATAAAATCATTGTAATTACCAAAAAAAGCATCTATGGATAAATGATGAAAAGGAATCTCTTTCTGATTTTTCAGTTCCATAGAAATACTAGTCTTTCCGGAACTTGAAGTTCCGTTCAAGAACACAATTAGTCCTTGCTTCACACGAATCACCCTCACATATAAGATTTGCGTATCATTCAGACAACATTATATTCATAAAGTTTATTAAATTATCCAACTGATAAAACATTCGAGAAACTATTAAACTATCCTGCCCGTTAGCTTAATGAAGTCATGACAGTCTAACACTTTATTTTCATTATTTATCAAGACCTAAATTAAAAAAGCCAGATAAAATAAAGGGCTCTACATATTGTACATGACTAATATGTGGAACCCTCTAAGTTTAACTATCGTTTTCATCAAACAATAGTTTTCTTAAAGTAATAATGCTTACTCCCGAATGGAGCTTCTTCAAATACTGCAACTTGGTTGTAGCCATTCTTAAATAAAACTCAGGAGCTTGAAAACTGAAAGTATTTAGCTTAATAAACGTAAAGCTTTTTTCCTTAGCGATTTTCTCAATAAGTTTTAACAGGCGGGTACCGTAACCCATCCCTCGAAGAGATTTTTCTATCCAAAGAATTTCAACCTCTACCCAATTCCAACAGAGAGTAGCTAACATTCCTCCAATAACCTGACCATCGCCATCTTTGATGGTTAGATTAATCTCTTCATACTGAGAACTTAAATTCTCAGGAACAAACCCTGCGTTAAATTCAATCAGCCTTCTACGAATGTATTCACTTTCTTCTTTATTACCAAAAGAAATATCCGGTTTATCAACCATGTTAGCTCCCACTTCCTGAGTTTTGGCTTGATGGCTCGGAACGGTATTGAACCGCGGACACTAGGATTTTCAGATCCGGATGCTTGTTGGCGAATGCCTCCAGCACTTCGGGGGCGTATTCGAACACGTACCGGTTCCCCTTATTTCCAAGCAGCGTGACGTCCTGCAATTCTTCGGCCGTTCTCCCCGCCTGCGGTTGACGCTTGTCCATACATAATCTCCTTTCTTACCTTCCGATAAAAAAATGTTGTCGCGGTGTCCTATCAGTCGGCAATCTCCAGCATCCGCTCCGAGGCAATCCTACCCACCCAATGGAATTTAAAAAAATTTTAGACGCCTGTGATAGAAAATGAAGTCCCCCTGTGTCTATAGGTTGAATCCCTATCGAAGGCTTCCCTAGCGGGTTCCTACGATTAGGAAAAAACCACATCAAAGGAGAAATGAACAATGAGAAAAGTTGTACTCTTCCTGCACGCATCGCTGGACGGCATCGTCGAAGGACCGAACGGAACGATGGACATCGAATGGATTTCCTATGACGACGACTTGGCGAAACACGCTGAGAACCTTCTGACTACGGTAGACACAATTTTGTGGGGACGCGGGACGTATCATATCATGAAGGACTATTGGCCGACCGTACCTTCGAATCCGTCGGCCAAGCCGCACGAAGTCGAACATTCAAAGTGGTTGGATCGCACGACCAAAATCGTGTTCTCCTCCACTTTGGACAACATAGACTGGGTCAACTCCGGATTGGTGAAAGACAATGCGGCGGAAGAAATCATGAAACTGAAACAACAGCCCGGCAAGGACATCATGATCCTCGGCAGCCCCGGGTTAGGGCACAGTCTTATGCAGCTCGGCTTGATCGACGAATATCAGATTACGGTGTCGCCTGTCGTGGTCGGCCGCGGTAAGCCGTTATTCAAGGGGATCGACGACAAGCTCCGCCTTAAACTGCTCGACAGCAAAACGACGAAATCCGGCGTCGTCTGCCTCCACTATCAGGTGCAGAAATAATCCGGCAGGAACGCCGCGCGATTTGTCGAATAACTGGTTATTCTGATTGGGTGGGACTGCAGCAAGTCTCACCGTCACAAGGAGGCATCGTGGATCACCCATTCGATTTGAAGGACTTGTTATCGCGTATTCGACAAGGCGACCATGCGGCATATGAGACGATTTTCAATCGGTACCGCGCAGCGGCGATGTCCTGGGCGCAAAGTGTCGTCCGCGATCCCTACTCGGCCGACGATATCGTGCAGGAAGCGTTCATCCGCATGAAAGACAAGCTGCACCAGTTGAAGGACGATCATAAATTCGCCGCCTGGTTCCGTCTAATGATCCGCCGGATGGCGATCAATTCGATCCGCGGAGGGGACAGCCGGCGCACGATCGTCATCGAGGAGATGCCCGAGTCGGGACCCGCGAATCGCGGCCGGTCCGACGAGATCCGTGAGTGGCAAGAGCAGGAGGCCAGCGCCGAGCTGGTTCGTCGCTCGCTTGCCAAGCTGTCCAAGCAGGCGCGGGACGTTCTGGACGCCGCCGCCAGTGAAGAAGCTACGCCGGAACAACTGGCGGACCGCTACAATATGAAGAAAAGCAATATCTACAACATCCTCTCCAGAGCCCGGCTCAAAGTGAACGACGAGCGGTTCCGGGAAGAGATTGCCGCCTATTTGCTGGAACGAGAAACGCACGGTCACCCGAACTGTTGTTTGTTGCCGGCGCCGACCTATTCGAGGCCTTATGCCTTTATCTCGGCCATGATCGGCGAAGCGCTGGGCACGGCCGATATTACGAATTTCACGTATACGGAACTGATGGGAATTTCGGCGGAGGCTTTCCGCATCAATATGCCGGAAAATTGCGATTGGCAGGGCATACTGACGTTCGACTGGAGCTATGCGGCTTACCGGACCGTCGAACGGCTCGGCTTCAGCGGAGTTTGTGTCGGTAGACCGCAGCAGACGACGGTGACGCCTGACATCCAGGTCCGAATGCTGTCGGTCGTCCACGGATCGGTCGATCGGGGGATTCCGGCCGTTATTTGGAATATGGAGCGGAACGAAATGGGCTTTGCCCACGGGTACGACGATCGTTCGCAGGAGATCCGGTACAAGGGATACAACGGGGAAACGCGGGTTTATCGTTATGACCAGTTAGGACGCCAAACCGACGAACGGCCGGTCTTCGTCTTCGGATTGCGAAGAAGGGTGTCGCCGCCTTCATCGGAGGATACGGTGCTTCGCGCGATCGTCGATCATGCCCGGGGCAAGGAGCCGCCGCTCAAGGGCTACGTCTTCGGTCTGGACGGTTATCGCGTCTGGCTGGAAGGGGCTCGGCGCAACACGCTCGATCTGAGCGGACATGCTTACCAGGTCGCCATTCTGGCCGAGGCGCGCCAGCAAGCCGCAGCTTTCCTGGAACTGCTGGCGGATAGATCCCGTGGTGCAGATCGCAGGACTCAGCTTCTGGCGGCGGCCGATTGCTACAAGCAAGTGAGCAAGTGGTTCGTGCGGCTCTACCCGCGGTTCCCGTTCGGCTACGGCGGCAGCCCCGCGAATCGGTGGCGGGATATCCAGGAGGGGCTGCAGGCGGCATGGGATGCGGAAGAAGAAGGCATCGCGCGAATTGAAGCCGTCATCGCCGGATCATGATGACAAAAATCCAAATATCCCAATTGAAGGAGGAAGTTTAACATGTCTCACCCGATATCGCCTCGCGTGCCGTCCGTGTTCGTGCCGGTTCGCGATCTAAAGCTGGCAACCGAATGGTACGCCAATTTGCTCGAACGGCATATTATCCCGAGAGAACATGAAGACGGCATATACATCTTCGACTTCGACGGTACGGAGGTCATCCTCGACAGCAATGCCTGGGGGTCTCCGTCCACCATCATGTTCGATACGAAGGATATCGCCTCCGCTTACGATTTCTGCGCCGGTCAGCGGTACGACACATTGACCGACGTGTTCAGCGACGAGTATATCTCCGTCTTTACCGTCAATTCGAATCTGATTTGCCAGGCGCACCGGCTGCCGGAAACGGCCAAATCGAAGCCGGCGCATGCGCTTCTGTCGAAGATCGGTCATGTGCTGATCCATACCGATACGTTGAATGAAACCGTGGAATGGTACGAAACATTGGTCGCGCGAACCGCCGAGCCGGACTCCAGATTCCCCGAGCTCTGCTGCATCCGGCTGGAGAAGGGCGCGCACCTGCTCTTCAACGACAAGCGGTTTTGCGAATCCGGTAAGCCTGTCGGCATTATCGAGACCTCTGACCTGGATGCGGCTCTGGCTCATGTGCAAGCCAAGGGAGCGACCGTCGCCCGCGGCATGGAAACCCGGATGAGCGTCCGCTGCTTCGTATTCGGCGATCCCGACGGCAACGAGTTTATCGTGTGCCAGACCGATGTGTGACGGAATTGCCGGCACCTGCGGGAAGTTGTTCGCAGAAATTACTAACCTGCCAGTGAGCGTAACGATCGACCCTCGATTAATGCTTTTTTCTCAGTCCGGAAAATAAACTTTTCTCAACCAAGGTCTTGATCATTTTCAGTCTAACATTTTATTTTCTTTTATCAGTTCTTTCATCAAAGACGAACTTGCTGTGTACAGCGGCCCAACCAACACTCGCTTATGGTCTCCCGAGCTCTCCATGTGGCTGAAAGAAGGATGGCGGCAGAAAAAACAAAACCCGTAAAAGGCAGCCATTGGGTTCCTTTTACGGGTTGTTATTGCTATGCAGTCACGATAGGTCATGCGTATCAACTAGTGAGCTCGGGCTTCACTGCGCAATCTGCTCCTTGATGTTCTGCAAAATCTTCTTCTCCAGCCGAGACACCTGGACCTGCGAGATACCGAGACGGCTCGCGACCTCGGACTGGGTCTGGTCGCGGTAATAGCGCAGGTAGACGATCAGCCGCTCGCGCTCGGTCAGGGAGCCGATGGCTTCGTTCAGCGCGAGCTTATCGAACCATTTCTCCTGGGATTCGTCGGCGATCTGGTCGATCAGGGTAATCGGGTCGCCGTCGTTCTCGAACACGGTCTCGTGGATCGAGGTCGGCGGCTTGTTCGCTTCCTGGGCGAAGACAATTTCCTCGGGCGTGACGCCGAGCGCGTCCGCCACCTCGCCGATGGTCGGCAGACGGTCGAGCGTTTTGGACATCTCGTCCTTCATTTTGCGCACCTTGTTGGCCATTTCCTTGAGGGAGCGGCTGACCTTCAGGGTGCCGTCGTCTCGCAGGAAACGCTGGATCTCGCCGATAATCATCGGCACGGCATAGGTGGAGAACTTGACGTCATAGCTCAGATCGAACTTGTCCACGGACTTCAGCAGACCGATACAGCCGATCTGGAACAGATCGTCAGGCTCATATCCCCGGTTCATAAACCGCTGCACCACCGACCAGACGAGCCGGATATTGCAGCCTACCAGCGTGTCGCGGGCGGTTGTGTCGCCGGCCTGGCTGAGCGCGATCAGCCGTTTGACCTCCGCATCGTCCAAATAGGTCGGCGGAGCTTTTTTTGACTCTGCATCCATGGCTCCATCCCCTAATTATATAAAGCTTTTTTTGAGACGATCGTCTTCTTCATCCGGATCGAGGTTCCGCGGCCCGGCTCGGAGGTCACATCAAATTCGTCCATGAAATTCTCCATAATGGTAAATCCCATGCCCGAACGCTCCAGCTCAGGCTTGGAGGTGTAGAGCGGCTGCTGGGCCAGCTCCAGATCTTCGATGCCCTTGCCTTTGTCCTCGATCATGAGATGCACCGTTTCCCCTTCGATCTTGGCGGAGATATAGACAATGCCCGACGGGTCGCTGTCATAGCCGTGAATTATGCAGTTGGTGACCGCTTCCGACACAACCGTCTTCAGATCATTCAGCTCATCGAGGGTCGGGTCAAGCCGCGAGACGAAAGCCGCTACGACGACGCGGGCGAACGATTCATTTTCCGACAGCGCCGCAAACTGGACGCTCATGAAATTTTTCGCTTGTTCCTGTGTCATAACGCAACCTCCAGATTCGAAAGCGCTGCCCTCTCATTCTCGTACAGCGGCATGATTTTCAGCAGACCCGACATTTCCAGGAGCCGCTTGACCGGCGGGTTGGCGGCGCAGATGACCATTTTTCCACCTTTCCCATGAATCAGCTTGTACCGTCCCAGAATAACGCCCAGACCTGAGCTGTCCATAAACTGGAGATCCTTCAGGCTCAAGACGAGATGCTCCACCTGTCTCCGCAGAATCGCTTCATCCAAATCCATTCTTACATAATCGGCCGCATGATGATCGAGCTCTCCCGTCAGACGAACGATGAGTACACCCCGGTGATGCTCCATTTTCACACTAGAATTCATATTATCGCCACTCTCCTCTTCGTTGCTTTGAAACGGCTTGGCTGATGACAACGTCTTCAAGGACAACGTTTTCTACGCGGTGGAGAGCGAATCCTGCCTCGCGACAAAACTAGAAGAAAACTCTCATCGTTCTACAAAAGGATCGGGGCCACCCGCCAAAAACCGCATAAGCTTCCGGCCCTTTCCAAAAGCTTAAGGCTCTGCAGCGCCTTTCGTCAGTTCCGTGAGAACATGGAACCCGTCGTCCGCTTGAACAGCTTCCACCAGCCGGCCTTCGCGATATCCTCGGGCGCCTTCAGCTCATACTGCTTCAGGGTGGCATTGCCCTGGTAGACCACCAGCTTGCCGATCGTCTGTCCTTTGGACACCGGGGCTTTGACTTTGTCCAGAATAACGGCTTCATGGCGAACGCCTTCCTGGGTGATTCCTTTTTTCAGCAAAAGGGTATAGTCCTCTTCCGCCTTGATCGGCAGCTCGGCCTTGACCCCCTTCTCGATCGTCAGGGTGCCCAGCGTATCCCCGGCCTTGTGGATCGTATGGACCTTATACTGCGAGAACAGGAAATCGAACATCCCCGAGACCTCGCTGTTGCGCGTCTTCGTATTGGGTTCTCCCAGGACGACAGCAACCGCCCGCAGCCCGTCTCTTGACGCCGTGGCCGACAGGCAGAATTTGGCCTCCGACGTGTAGCCGGTCTTCAGGCCGTCCGCACCGGTATAGAAGCGCACCAGCTTGTTCGTATTCACGAGCCAGAACGGCTTCTCCGTGTCCTTGCGAAGGTAGTCCTGATAGGAGCCGGTATATTTGATAATCTGGCGGTGCTTCAGCAGCTCGCGGCTCATGACCGCAATGTCATGCGCGGACGAATAGTGGTTCTCGGCAGGAAGCCCGTTGCAGTTGGCAAAATGCGTATCCTTCATGCCAAGCTCCTCCGCCCGTTTGTTCATCATGTCGACAAAAGCGCTCTCCGAACCGGCGATCTTCTCTGCCATCGCTACAGATGCATCGTTGCCTGAAGCCATCGCGATGCCCTTCAGCATTTCGTCAACCGTCATTTCTTCGCCAGGCTCCAGAAAAATCTGCGAGCCTCCCATCGAGGCGGCGTATTCGCTTGTCCGGACCTTATCGGTCAGCTTCAGCCGGCCGTCATCCAGCGCTTCGACGGTAAGCAGCATTGTCATGATTTTCGTGATGCTTGCCGGAGGCAGCTTGTCGTGGCTGTTCTTCTGGTAAATGACAGTGCCGGTACCGGCGTCCATCAGAATGGCCGAGCGTGCCTGCGGCGCGAGATCGACAGCTCCCGCTGAGCTGCCGGGCTTCTGCCCTTTTTCCTCGGCGAACACGGTGATCGGGCTTAATGCGCCGAAGACGATGCACAGCGCCAGTATGCAAAAGCGAAATTTTGTCATCAAAGTTCCCCTCCTGAACGTTTACCTTCATATCGCAGGTACTGTGTTCCAGTTTCGTCAGAAAAGGGCGGAATTATTCCTGATTTTGCTAGACAGACAAAAAAACAGCCGCAGAATACGCGTAATAGCGTATCCTGCGGCTGCTCCTGACTGCTGCCGAATATATGGCGAAAAGAGGGTTTTGATCGCGGCATTTCCCGGTAACCTCGTGAAGCAAGATGAACAGAATACCGGATAAGGATCATCCGTCAACCGAAATTACTCCTTGATCCGGACCTGCGTAATTTCACCGACATACATGCGGTGATAATCTTTTTTGGGATACATCTGATGAATGCTTTCGTCCAGAAACTTCTCCGGGTCGAGATCCTGATAATACAGCTTGCGGCATTCCAGCACGAGTCTGGCTTCCTTGAAATACACGATTCCCGGCGTATCTTCCACCGGCGTGATATCCGCAGCCGCTGCTTTATCCGTGTCTCTTCCCGAGGCGCTTCCGCAAATCTCTAGCGCGCTCCGGTAATCCTCCGTAAAGAACGACAGCGAGAACGTATCCGAGGACTCCATAAATTCATAGGTGTAGCGGGTTGGCCTTACCACGCAAAAAGCGATTTGTTTGTGCCAGAGAACGCCCAGTCCGCCCCAGCTTGCTGTCATCGTGTTATAACGCTGCGCGTCTCCCGCCGTGATCAGCATCCAGTCTTCCCCGACCAGCTTGAACACATTATCCGTCAGTTCCTGCGGCTCCAACAATTTAAACCCTTGGCTCATTCCTTCTCCTCCACCACGAAAAAATAACATCCATCACCCAGTATAACCCATTAATACCGGGTTACGCCATCCTTCGTGACGATAGCATAGACGAGCGGCGGCGGTATTACCGGCTGAGCCGAAATGCGGTAGGCCTCCAGCACTTTGGCCTCGGCTTCCTTCACTTTGCTCTCAGAAGCGTCATTGATATGAAGGACGGCCAGCGTCTCTCCTGCGGAGACGGCGTCGCCGACCTTCTTCGACAGCACGATGCCGACGGCCAGGTCGATGACGGATTCCTTTGTCTCACGGCCCGCGCCGAGCAGCATGGCGGCGATGCCGATTTCTTCGGCCTGAATCGCTTCGATATATCCGTCCGACTGCGCTTTAACCTCTGCCTGTCTCCGGGCAGAGGGCAGTTTCGAAGGCGTTTCAATCTGGGCGACATCCCCGCCTTGGGCCGCTGCGATCACCTTCAGCTTCTCGAACGCGCTGCCGTCCGCGATATGCTGCTTCAGGATGGCGCGGGCCTCCTCCGTATCCTTCGCCTTCCCGCCGAGAACAAGCATCTGGCTGCCGAGAATCAGGCACACTTCCGTGAGATCGCTTGGCCCGTGCCCGCGAAGCGTTTCGATGCCTTCTTTGACTTCGAGCGCATTGCCGATGCCGTAGCCGAGCGGCTGGTCCATGTCGCTGATGACCGCGACCGTGCGGCGGCCAAGCTGTGTACCGATATCGACCATCGCCTGCGCGAGCGCGATGGAGTCGTCCAGCGTCTTCATGAACGCGCCGCTGCCGGTCTTGACGTCCAGCACGATGGCGTCCGCGCCGGCGGCGATCTTCTTGCTCATGACGGAGCTTGCGATGAGCGGAATCGAATTCACGGTCGCCGTTACGTCGCGCAGGGCGTACAGCTTCTTGTCGGCGGGCGTAATGTTGCCGGACTGGCCGATGACCGCCGCGCCGATCTCGCCGACCTGAGCGAAGAAGCGCTCACGCTCCATCTCAACGGAGAATCCGGAGATGGACTCCAGCTTGTCCAGCGTGCCGCCGGTGTGCCCGAGGCCGCGCCCGGACATTTTGGCGACCGGCACGCCAGCCGATGCCACCAGCGGAGCGAGAACGACCGTCGTCTTGTCGCCCACTCCGCCGGTGGAATGCTTGTCCACCTTGATGCCTGCGATCGGGCTGAGATCGACCTGATCGCCGGACTTGGCCATTTCCAGGGTCAGGTCGCCGGTCTCGCGGGCGTTCATTCCCCGGAAATAGACCGCCATCGCCCAGGCGGACATTTGGTAATCCGGAATCTCTCCCCGGGTGTAGCCTTGAATGAGGAAAGAAATTTCTTCTCTTGTCAGCTCGCCGCCGTCCCTTTTCTTCTGGATAATGTCGACCGCTCTCATCTTACAGCTGCGCCTCGCGCACGAAAGCCCGGACAAGTCCGATAAACTTCGGCTTGGTCAGATTCGCCACCTTGACCACCTGCTCATGCGTCAGCGGCTCCAGCTCGTCGCCGATCGCCATGTCGGTGATACAGGTGATGCCGAGCACTCTCAGCCTGCTGTGGCTTGCGGCAATGACTTCTGGAACGGTGGACATGCCGACGGCGTCGCCGCCAAGGTACGCGAGCATCTTCAGCTCGGAAGGCGTCTCGTAGGTCGGGCCGCTGATGCCCGCATATACCCCTTCCTGGAGCGTCAGACTTTCTCCGTCAGTACCCTTGATTTCCGGCGCCAGCTTCTTGGCGAGCGCGATATATTCCGGATCGTAAGCCTTGGACATGTCTGGGAAGCGAACGCCGAGCTCCGGATCATTCGGGCCGATCAGCGGGTTGTCTCCTGTCATGTTCAGGTGATCGGTAATCAGCATCAGGTCGCCGGCCTTGAACGCCCGGTTCATGCCGCCACCCGCATTCGTGATGACAAGGGTGCCAATGCCGAGCTTAGCGAGAACGTATACGGGCAGCACGACTTTACGCATCGGGTAGCCTTCATAGTAGTGAAAGCGGCCCTGCATAATAATGACGTCCTTGCCTTCCAGCTTGCCGATAACGAACCGTCCGGCATGGCCTTCCACCGTCGAGCGGGGAAAATGGGGAATCTCCTCGTAAGGCAAATATACGGCATCCTCAATCTGGTCGCCGAGATCGCCGAGACCGGAGCCGAGAATCAGCCCGATAACCGGTTTATAAGAGCCCAGCTTGGACTCGATATAGGCGGCGGCTTCCTTCACCTGCGCGCCGTAATTGGCGGCTTCGGATACAATGTTAGCGGATGGTGTCATTGTGGATTCCTCCTCAATTGTCAAAGTTAATGTGCCGGAGTCCCCGCAAAGTACCTGAATAAGCTTCATGGATTAAGCTTCACTTTGCGGGGGATGTTTTACATTTTCGGAATAAGGGCAAGCACAAGGCTCAAGAAGCGCTCGCGGACACGCTCCGCCGTCTCCATGACCTCGTCATGGGACAAGGGCTGATCCAGAATCCCCGCGGCCATGTTGGTAATACAGGAGATGCCGAGCACCTCGATGCCTGCATGGCGGGCGACGATCGTCTCGGATACGGTGGACATGCCGACCGCATCGGCTCCCAGGCGGCGCAGCATGACGATCTCGGCGGGCGTCTCGTAGCATGGGCCGAGCAGACCCGCGTAGACGCCTTCCTTGAAGGTAAAGTTCTGCGCCTTCGCGGTTTGGCGCGCAGCCGCGATCAGTCTGCGGCTGTACGGCTCGGACATGTCAGGGAAACGTACGCCAAGCGCGGGATCATTTGGTCCCATCAGCGGATTGCGGCCCGTCAGATTGAGATGGTCGGTAAGGAGCATCAAATCGCCCGCCGAGAAATCCGTATTGACGCCACCGGCGGCGTTGGTGACGAGCAGGCTCGTTACCCCAAGCTCTTTCATGACGCGGACAGGGAACGCTGTCGTCTCCGGTCCATAGCCCTCGTACATGTGAAAGCGGCCTTTCATCATCACGACCTTGCGGCCTTCGATTGTACCGATCAGCAGCTCCCCTTCATGTCCTTCCACAGTGGACACCGGAAAATGGGGGATATCCTGATAAGGAATGCTTTTGCCGTCCTGAATCAGGTCGGCCAGAATGCCGAGACCCGAGCCGAGAATCAGCCCGATTTCCGGCGCTTCCGCGCCTTTGCTCCGGATATATTCTGCCGCTTGCTGAATCGCGCCGAGGCTGGTTGTGTTTGTCATGTATGCTCCTCCTTAAAGTAAACTTATAATGGGATGATACGAAACGCGAAAAAAGCCCTTCCATGCCGCCGTCAGGCAGATGATTATTTCAGCTCCCCGAGGAAGCTTGTCCCGTACTTCGGCGCAGCCGCTCCAAAATTATCGGCGATGGTCGCCGCCACATCGGAGAAGGTGGAACGGACGCCAAGGCTGTCCGGCGCCTGAAGCTTCGGACCATACACCAGCAGGGGCACATATTCGCGGGTATGGTCGGTTCCGCTGTGCACGGGATCGTTGCCATGATCGGCGGAGACGATCAGCAGATCATCCTCGCTCAAGGCGGATAAAATGTCCGGCAGCGCCTGGTCGAACACTTCGAGAGCGTGGCCATAGCCTTCCGGATCACGACGGTGCCCATACAGCGAATCAAAATCGACGAGGTTCGTGAACAGCAGCCCCTCGAACGGCTTGCGTAGCTGCTCTATCGTCACCTCGATGCCGTGCTCATTGCTCTTGGTCGGGTGGGCCGCCGTTACGCCCTCGCCTGAGAAAATATCGTTGATCTTGCCTACGGCGATCACATCTTTGCCGATGTCGGCCAGCGCGTTCATTACCGTCGGCTCCGGCGGCTTCACCGCGTAATCATGCCGGTTCGGCGTGCGGGTGAAGTTTCCCGGCTGGCCGACGTACGGGCGTGCAATGACGCGGCCGACCGAGAATTCCGGCGCCATCGTCAGCTCTCTGGCGATATGGCAGGCGCGGTACAGCTCGTCCAGCGGAATGATCTCCTCATGCGCGGCAATCTGAAAGACGCTGTCGGCCGAGGTATAGACGATCCAGGCCCCCGTCTTCATCTGTTCTTCTCCGTATTCCACGAGAATTTCCGTTCCGGACGCAGGCTTGTTACCAAGGACTTTCCGGCCCGTTGCGGCTTCGAATTTAGCGATCAGCTCTGCCGGAAAGCCATCAGGATATGTATTGAACGGCGTCTCAATCTTCAGACCCATCAGTTCCCAGTGGCCGGTCATCGTATCTTTGCCGACGGAAACCTCCTGCATCTTTCCATAATAGGCTTTCGGCTGCGGAACGGGACCCAGCGGCGGAAGGGGGGCGATGTTCGCCAAGCCCAAGCTCTGCATGTTCGGCAGCTTCAGCCCCGGGTTCCGCTCCAAAATATGTCCCAGCGTATGCGAACCCGCATCGCCAAAGCTGGCGGCGTCCGGCGCTTCTCCAATACCCACGCTGTCCAGAACGATAAAACAAATCCGTTTAAAAGAGGACACTTCGTCCACGCTCCTTCATTTGTAAGAAATCGTTAGGTTATTACGGTCATCCCTGTCATGCCCCGGGTGAAGGAGCGCTTGTCCGGCGTTACCGCGCCCGGGGATGATATCTTTCATAAACTTCTTTCATGTTCCCGCGCGCGATGCCGCTGTACATTTGCGTCGTGGAAATATCGGCATGTCCGAGCATCTGCTGGACAGAGCGCAGATCGGCTCCTCCCTCAAGCAGATGGGCGGCGAATGAATGCCGCAGTGTATGCGGAGTAATATCCTGCCGCGTATTCGTTTCCTTCGCGTATTTTTTAATCGTTTTCCAGAATCCTTGCCGGGTCAATCTACCGCCCAGACTGTTCAGAAACAGCGCCGGTTCATCCTTGCCTGCCCGAAGAAGCTTGTCCCGGCTGTCCCTGAGATATGCCTCCACACATTCGGAAGCAACGGCGCCGATCGGTACCACCCTCTCCTTGCCGCCGGAACCGGAGCATCGCGCGAAACCAAGCGCCGTCTGGACATCGCCCGCATCAAGCATAACCAGCTCCGATACCCGGATTCCAGTCGCGTACAGCAGCTCCAGCATCGCCTTGTCCCGCAGGCCATGTGTTGTGGAGACGTCGGGCGCTGCCAAGAGACGCTCCACCTCGTCCAAGCTGAGAATCACGGGCGGTTTCTTCTCCGGCTTCACCGCCTCTACCTCAAGCGTGGGGTCCGCACCGATCAGCCGTTCTTTAAGGAGAAAATGAAAAAAGGCCCGGATCGAGACCGTGCTGCGGTTAATCGTCGACGCGGCCCGGCCGGCCGCCTTCAGCCCGCCAAGATAAAGCGTGATCAGCGGTTTGCGGAATTCTTGAGGAGTTGTGACGCCCCGCTCCGCGGCATAGTCCAAAAACTGGGAGATATCGCGGCCGTAGGATTCCAGCGTGCTGGGTGACACGTTTTTTTCACGGGAAAGGTATTGTAAAAAATCCTGCAAAGTTGACTTCATAATCCTCCCTCCCGCCTTGTGCGCCGTTTTAGTGCGATTAGAGATTCGGGCGACAGCGGCGCTTTCATTCCCCGTACCAGTAATACAGGCGCAGCCTCTCCGACGGACTCAGCTCCCCGCCCCCCGGCTGAATTTCGCGAAACGCCCGCACGGCCGAACCTTCCGGAATCTCCGGGTCGGGCACAGGTCCCATCCAGCGATGAAGCAGGTCCATTATATTATAGAACAGGCAGCTCAGCGCGACAAATATCACAATAAAAAAGAGCCTCCGAAGTGCTTTTGGTACAGAAAAGACCATGTTCGCATTCCTCCCGCAGGTGGGCTAAGATCGGCCGCAGGGCTGATCCCTATCGTTTTCCATTTTTACGGACAATCCCCGTGCTTCACTTTATGCGAATCTGGTCTCCCTTATGTGTGCCGCGCAGTGTATAGCCACAAGAAGAAACGCCTGACAGCGTCCTGAAGACGCAAGTACGTTTCTCGTAGAAATATAAGTCAAAATGTTAAGCCCACGGCTTATAAATTCTGCCCAGAAGCTGCACAATCCCTTTTCTGACATTACCAAAAAGCCCTCCCCGGCAAAAAGCCGGAAAGAGCTTTAACGTACGTCTTCTATCCACTTGCCTGCCTGACTCTATGCACTCAATCGGCCCGGTTGTTATCCGATTTGTTCTTCTCCCTGCAGCGGTAGCAAATCCCGTGAAAATCGAGCCTGTGGTCGATTACGGAGAAATTGAATTCCTTATCCAGCTTCTCCTCCATCGGTCCGAGCCAATCCTCGCGAATCTCGTCCATGCTGCCGCACTGCACACAAATCAAATGATGGTGATGATGCTTGGAGGTATCCGTGCGCAGATCGTATCTGGCGACGCCGTCGCCGAAGTTGATCTTCTCCACAATATGCAGCTCGCTTAGCAGCTCAAGGGTACGGTATACGGTCGCAAGACCGATCTCGGGGGCCTTCTCCTTTACGAGCATGAACACATCTTCCGCGCTGAGGTGGTCTTCCTCATTCTCCAGAAGTACGCGCACCGTCGCTTCCCGTTGGGGTGTAAGCTTGTATCCTTGGGATTGCAGTTGCTGCTTAATTTTATCGATCTTGTCTTCCATATTCATTCTCCCTCCCCCCAGGAAAATAGCGCTGCGTTCTCTGAAAATCACTTCTTTCATTATAGGGGGAGTAATCTTGAGAAGTCAAACGCTTTTACTGCTCGTTAACCTCCGTCGCGTTCTGCACCAAAGCGGGGGTCACCCACTTCATCATCGACGGAGTCACCCAGGTCTCGAAGGACGAAACGCCAAGAATGAGAAGGGCCATGATAAAGGACAGCAGCGTATACATGGCAAAAGGACGCCCTACGTGAAGCGGACGGCGCGCAACCACCCGGCTGCGGATCATCAGCAGAGAGAAGGCGATCGCCGATGCACTGCATACGAGGATCACCGGGATGACGACCATATTATGGGGCGCGACTGACACGAGGGCGAACAGCAGGCCGTGCCACGAATATTGGCTGACCAGACAGCCGACCGTGAAGCCGATCAGGACCCCCTTGAGGAAATCCAGAATCAGAATTCCGGGAAGTCCGATAACCGACAGGCCGAGAATCCAGATCAGGCCGATCCATTTCAGATGAAGCCCGGCGATGCTCCAGAATGACTCCGGTGCCGCAGGCAGCCCGTTCTGGTCAACCATCACGAAGAAATTGCCGAGATAATCGGCAAGCTCCTGCTGCTGGTCCATTGTAAGCGCGCTGACGATCAGGGCGCCGAAGACGACCCCTACCAAGAATAATACGGCGACAAAAATATAAAGCGGCGTCTGCTCTTTAATCATATGACGGAAGTTCCGCATCGGGACGTTCTCCTCTCCTGGTCACATGTTACACCTTATGAAGAAGCGTCCCGCTCTATGACTTGTCCTTGGACGGATTGGCGACCCGGCCGTATGTTCCGCCCCCGCCGGCGGTCAGCTCCAGCGTCCCGGTTCGGGCGGCGGCGATTTTGGAAGCCAGCTCGGAACCGGCCACGGCCGCCAGCTCCTCCTCGGCGGTCTCGTGAAGAATATTCATCTCGGTGCCAAAGGCTTCCAGCAGCAGATTCATCTTTGCCTTGCCCAGGCCCGGGATGAACTCCAGCGGAACCTGATAGCGGTACGGCGGACGGTAACCGGGGATAACCGGCTCCTCCCTGTCGGCGATGCTCAGAATCCGGTCCAGCACGCCCTGAACCAGCTTCGTCCCGCCGCAGTACGGGCACCGCTGCGAGGTGGCATAGGCTTCGTCGATAATGCTGCCGCAGCCGGCGCAGTAGGTGCGGTGATATTTGCCCAGCCGTGGATTCAGCCCGTAATTGGCCGTAACCCCCCGGCCTTCGCGGCGCTCCAGCGCAAGCCTCAGCTCCGCGAACGAAGGAGCCTCCAGCTCCATTTCGTTGTATTCGCGGCCGATCTTGCCCAGCGAATGCGCGTCGGAGTTCGTCAGGAACGTGAACGGGTCAAGCTCGGAAATATACCCGGCCATTTCCGAGTCCGCGCTGAGGCCGAGCTCGACTCCTGCAATCCGCCGGAGATCGAACAGTTCGGCCATCCGCTCGGCGGCGCAGCCGTAGAGGCCCTTGTGCGGCGTGAAAATATGGGCGGGGATCAATATCCCGCCGCGTCCGCAGATCTCGTCCTGAAGCTCCCTGGACGGGACATAAATGCGCTGGGAGCTGAGATCGACGTTCTTCATATGCCGCCCCATCCAGGCGCTGAATTCGCTCATCGCCCGAAGATCCGGCATAAAGGCCAGCACATGGCACTCCTTGCGGCCGGGCTCGCGGATTTCAATCTCCGTCCCGAGCACGATGGCCGTTCCCCGGTACGCGATGCCGCCGCCTTCGGCTTCGGTCATCTCGCCTTCATCAAGACAGCGCATAATATCCCGCTGCACGGGAGGCGAGTGGCTGTCGATAATGCCGATCAAGCCGATGCCTTTGCGTTCGGCGGCTTCCCGGGCGATCCCGGCAAAGGTCAGATCGCGGCTGCCGCTGATCTTGACCGCCCGGCCCTCCGACGTTCTGCCAATATGAACGTGCAGATCGCAGTAATAGCGGGCAAGCGTCGGTTCCGCGGCCCGTTTCAGTGCATCCGCTTCTGCAGACAGATCTCCCCCGGCGGGAATCCGGTCTGCCCGATCCAGCTTCTTCTGTGCTAGTTCCATTTTCCGGTCAGCGTGCGCAGATGCCAGGCATAAACCGCCATAATCGTCTTCGCATCGGCGATCCGCCCGTCGGCGATGTATTCATACGCTTCCTCCAGCGTAAGCTCGGACACGACGAGGAATTCATCCTCGTCCAGCGACATCTCGCCGCTCTGCGCGTTCTCCGTCACATATAGATGAATAATCTCATCGGCAAAACCCGGAGAAGTATAGAACGACTTCAGCAGGAACAGATCGCCGCTGTGAAATCCCGTCTCTTCATGCAGCTCCCGTCCGGCCGCTTCCAGCGGGTCCTCGCCGGGGTCCAGCTTGCCCGCCGGAATCTCCACTTCCGTCCGTCCCATCGGCTGGCGGAATTGCTCTACCACGAGCATTTTCCCCTTGTTCAGCGCCAGCACCGCCACCGCGCCCGGATGCTTCACCACTTCACGGGTTGCCGTGTTGCCGTCCGGCAGGGTCACCGTGTCCACCTGCAGCTTAATGATCCTGCCTTCAAAAATCGGCCGGGTGGATACCGTAATTTCGTCCAGCGCCGGATTGGCGGGCCATTCTTTTTTTATTCCGGTTCCTTGATTGTTCATAGGTTTCAGGTCTCCTTTGTCTCTGGTCTGCATACGGTGTATTATAGCAAACTTCAATAGAAAGAAGGAAACCTTCATGAACAACAAGGTAGGTCGTACCCGCCGTACCGGCTTGTTTCTCTCGGGAAAACCGGACCATATCCGAAAGGAGCTGCTCGCCTTGCAGCAGCGGTATGGGCCGGATATGCCGCTCTCGTATGTGCTGTCGCTGCGCACCCCGGAATATACCAGACCCGTTCCGGAGAACCGCCCGCTGCCCGCGGCTCCTCAGGCCATATAAAGCGTGGGAAGCCCTTTAGGATGCCCGTAATCTTCTGGTATGGCGGACGACTGCCTCAGTTGTTGATGGATAAGTAAAAAAGCTGCTCCATAAACCGATCTTCCGGTCTTTGGAGCAGCTTCGCGTACACTATCGGCTGCCGCCGGCCTCTCTTGTTCCAAGAGCTGGCTTCGGCAGCCGCTTTGCCTTTATTTACTTGCGCTTTCCTTGACGATCGCCAATACCAGCTCGGCTGCCTTGACGATATCGCTGGCCTTGATGCGCTCCTTGGTCGTGTGGATATTCTCGTACCCGATCGCCAGATTCAGCGTCGGCACGTCCAGCCCGTTGAACACATTGGCGTCGCTTCCGCCGCCTGACGGGAAACGTCTTGGCGTCAAGCCGATCGACGAAATGGCCCGCTCGGCCAGCTGCACAATGGGATCATGCTCATTGAAGCTGAAGGCCGGGTAAATGATCTCGCTGCGGAATTCGCATTTCGCCCCGTATCCGCGAACTGTCGTTTCCAGCGCTTCACGCATCTGGGCGAGCTGCAGATCCACCTTGTCCTGGACAATGCTTCGCGCTTCGGCCTCCAGCTGCACATAATCGCAGACGACATTGGTCGGGCCGCCGCCGGCAAATTTACCGATATTGGCTGTCGTCTCGCTGTCGATGCGGCCAAGCTTCATCGCTGCAATCGCTTTGCCTGCCACCTGGATGGCGCTGATTCCGTCTTCGGGATTAACGCCGGCATGGGCCGATTTGCCGAAGATTTCCATCTTGATCTTGGCCTGCGTCGGAGCAGCTACCGCGATGGCGCCGATTTCGCCGTTGGAATCCAGCGCAAAGCCGAAATCCGCGTCCAAATATTTCGGGTCCAGCGAGCGGGAGCCAACGAGCCCGGATTCTTCGCCCGCCGTGATCACGAATTGGATTTGTCCATGCGGTATATTCTGTTCCTTGATTACCCGAATTCCTTCAAACAGCGCGGCCAGACCCGCTTTGTCGTCCGCCCCGAGGATAGTTGTACCGTCGCTCGTAATCCAGCCGTCTTCGCTGAGCGTAGGCTTGATTCCCTGACCCGGAACGACGGTATCCATATGACAGGTGAACAGCAGCTTCGGAGCGTCCTCTGCCGCATTTTCCGCTGGCCAGGTCACAATCAGATTGCCCGCGCCGTGCCCGGTTCTTTCCTGGGAATCGTCTTCTACGGCTTCCAGTCCCAGCTCCTTGAATTTGGTGATCAGATGATCGGCGATGTTCCGTTCATTTTTCGTCTCGCTGTCGATCTGGACCATCTCCATAAACTCCTGAATCAATCGGTCTTGTACTACCACCGGACTTCCCTCGCTTTCAAGTATACGTTACAATGGGATTAAACTAATTTCAAAGGAGTCACTCATGCAACGTCAAAAATGGTTCCGTATCTTTATTTATGTAATGCTGCTGGCAATGGTCGCCTCCACCCTATTGGTCGTCATTGAGCCTTTCATCGCCGGATAATTAGTCCGCGGGGCTTCTCCCGCTTATTCCAGCGGTCCGGGTATCCCGGGCCGCTGTTTCGATTTATTTGAAGGCCTCGGCTCCCGCCCAGTCCGATTCGATCGTGCCATAAGAAAAAATGTTCAGAAAATGGGGAATGAGCGCCGCGGCGACCCCTTCCACCTCGAACCGACGACCTGTACATTCTTCCAGCGAGGTAACACCGTACTGCGAGATGCCGCAGGGAATGATCCCCCGGAAGCCTTCAGCCCCGATGCCCTCCCGGATATTCAGAGCAAAGCCGTGGCTCGTTATAAAGCCTTTGCCCGCGCGGCTTCGGTTGAATTTGACCCCGATGGCGCATATTTTCACGTCGCCTACCCAAACCCCCGTATACTCCGGCTTTCTCCCACCCTCAATCCCGAAGGTGGCGAGATAATCGATAATCACCTGTTCCAGCGACCGCAGATAACCGTGAAGATCCACTCTTCCCTGCTCGCCGATCCGCAGCAGCGGATAGCCGACAAGCTGGCCCGGCCCGTGATAGGTAATGTCTCCTCCGCGGTCAATTTCAAACACCGAAATTCCTTGTTCCCGAAGCTGCTCGGCGCTCATCAACAGATGCTCGGGGTGATTTTGCGATCCGATCGTATAGGTTGGCGGGTGCTGCAGAAAGATCAGTTGCTCGGGACGCTCGCCGGCGTCGATGGCGCGGACGGACTCTTTTTGCAGATCCCAGGCGCGGCCGTATTCGATCATGGGAAAATAGGATATTTCGAGCTTCCGAGGTTCTGTGCTGTTCATGCTTAAACATCTCCCTTCCCGCGATTTGCACGGAGCCTGTATTAAGAAGAAACGGATACTCCGTTCTTTTAGCAGCTTAATCAGCTTATTAATGCTTATTTCAAAAAAGGGCCTCTCCGGACGTCCGGAGGTCACTTTGAACCCCGTCCATCCGGAGCCAGCCGCTTCCGCTTCTAGTAGACGTTCGTTTCCATACTGTAACTCTCGATATTGTCTTTCACGCGCTGCAGGAACCGGCCGCAGATGACGCCGTCGAGAATCCGGTGATCCAGCGACAGGCAGATATTGGCCATCGAACGGACGGCGATCATGTCGTTGATGACGACAGGCTTTTTCACAATCGATTCAAAGGTCAGAATGGCCGCCTGCGGATAATTGATGATCGGATAAGACAAAATCGAGCCGAACGAGCCGGTATTGTTCACGGTAAACGTTCCGCCCTGCATATCCTCCAGGCGAAGCTTGCCTTCGCGCGTCTTCACCGCCAGCTCTTCGATTTCCCTGGCAAGGCCCGCCACGTTCTTCTGGTCGGCCTTTTTGATGACCGGCGTCATCACCGAGTCCTCGGTGCCCACCGCCAGCGAAATGTTGATGTCCCGCTTGACGATGATTTTGTCGACGGCCCAGACGGAGTTCATGATCGGATAATCCTTGATCGCGCTGACGACGGCTTTCATGAGGAAAGCGAGATAGGTCAGATTAATGCCTTCCCGGCGCTTGAATTCGTCCTTCAGCTTGTTGCGCAGCAGCACGAGATTCGTCACGTCCACCTCGATCATCGTCCAGGCGTGCGGAATTTCCGAGACGCTCTGGCGCATGCGAGTTGCGATCGTATTGCGGATCGGCGTCACGTCGATCAGATACTCGGACCGGCCGCTCTCGACCTCAATCTCGGGGATGCGCGGCGATTCGGACAGATGCAGCCCGGAATGCCGGACGGGCGGCAGCGCCTCCTGCGGCGCGGGCGCTCCCGTCTGCGCGGCGGCGAACGCCGCGCTGTGCGGCTGCGCCGGCGCGCCGGATGCTGGCTCCGGCGCGGGGCGGCTCTGCGGCGCTGGTGCAGCCGCAGCCGCAGGACCTTTCGCAAGGAACGCTAGCACGTCCTTGCGAGTGACCCGTCCGCCGAGGCCGGTGCCCGGCACGGCGGACAGATCAATGCTGTGCTGCGCCGCGAGGCTCTGCACAGCGGGGGAATAACGCGCCCGCATCGGCGCGTCCGGGTTGTACGCGGCATGGGCTGCGCCCGATGCCGCGGGCTGTACCGCCGCCGCCGGAGCAGCGGCGGCGGAAGCTGCGCGCTGCGGCGCAGCAGCGCGCGCGGGAACGGCGGCTTCGGGGGCCGCCGAAGCCGGGGCCGGGGCCGCCGGAGCGGGCACGGCGATCCGGCAGATCACTTCGCCGACCGCGACCGTCTGCCCTTCCTCCACCAGAATGTCGCCCATGACGCCGTCCACGGTGGACGGCAGCTCGGCGTTAACCTTATCCGTAATCACTTCGCATAGCGGCTCATACTGCTCCACCGGGTCGCCCGGCTTCTTCAGCCATTTGCCGATCGTTGCCGATACAAGCGACTCCGCTAGCTGCGGCATCGTCACGTCCGTCAACTGCTTGTTGTCGGTCATACTTTCACTCCTTAGATGTCCTGCTCTTACAAGACCGTGTCTTCATTGGTTGCCAGTTGTAAACCATTGTGAGCCCCGGTTCCAATAGCTAAACGGGAATTTCTCCCGTTTAATCGATGGAATGGAGCGCTTTTTATCACATAAGACGGAAAAACTCCAGTTTATTCACTAAAAAACCGTCTTTTTCTGCCAAATGAGCAAAATAAGCGGGAACAATTCCCGTTCATTGCCTGATTTGTTCGGTTGGAGACAAATATGGGGAGTTTTTCCCTTTCAAGGGGGGGGGCATACGGCCGGGCTTGCTCACGCTCTGGGCCCTTCCGCCAGCGCGCTAGGCCCACGGCCTCCGGGCGCCTCGCCCTCCCCGCTCCGCTGTCCCCGCCAGCAACGCGGCTTTGGCTTTCCGCCAGCCCCCAGCCAGCTAAGCCGCTCTGTCTCCGCTTCGCAACAAGCGGCAACTTCCCTCGCCGCCCGGCCACATGCCCGTCAGCCTCTAATACTGCGCCAGGCGCAGCATTTCCGCTTTTACCTTGTCCTTGCTGAGCATAAAGAACTTCTCCATCGGCGGGCTGATCGGCATGGCCGGTACATCCGGGCCGCAGAGCCGGAAGATTGGCGCGTCCAGCTCGAACAGGCATTCCTCGGCGATAATCGCCGCGACCTCGGCGCCGACGCCGCCGGTCTTGTTGTCCTCGTGCACGATCAGCACTTTGCCCGTGCGCCTCACCGCCGCCTTGATCGCTTCGCGGTCAAGCGGCTGAAGCGTACGCAGATCAAGAATATGCGCCGTAATGCCCTGTTCGCGCTCCAGCTCCGCCGCCGCCTGCATTGCAAAATGCAGCGGCAGGCTGTACCCGATCACCGTGATGTCATCGCCCTCGCGCAGCAGATTCGCTTCGCCGATGGGAACGGTGTAGTCGCTCTCCGGAACGTCCTCCTTGATCAGCTTGTAGCATTTCTTGTTCTCGAAGAACAGCACCGGATCGGGATCGCGGACGGCGGCTTTCAGCAGCCCTTTCGCGTCGTAGGCCGAGTAAGGCGCGACGATCTTCAGGCCCGGCGTTCCGAAGAAGATCGACTCCGGGCACTGGGAATGGTACAGCCCGCCGAAAATGCCGCCGCCAATCGGCGCGCGGATCACGACAGGACAGCTCCAGTCGTTGTTGGAGCGGTACCTGATTTTGGCCGCTTCACTGATAATCTGGTTGGTCGCCGGCAGCATGAAATCGGAGTACTGCATTTCCGCGATCGGCTTCATGCCGTACATCGCGGCCCCGATCGCCACACCGGCAATCGCCGATTCCGCAAGCGGCGTATCCAGCACGCGCTCCGCGCCGAACTGCTCCTGCAGCCCCTTGGTCGTCGTGAACACGCCGCCTTTGACGCCGACATCCTCGCCGAGTACGAAGACGGAGTCGTCGCGCTCCATTTCTTCCTTCATCGCCAGCCGGATGGCATCGATATATTCCATCATCGCCATGACTTATACCCCTCCCTCGGAATCGCTGTACACATGCAGCAGCGTATCTTCCGGTTTCGGGAACGGCGCATTGTCGGCGTATTCGATCGCTTCTTTCAATTCCAGATTGCACTGGGCCGCGAAATCGCGTTCTTTCTCATCGTCCCACAGGCCGAGGTCAGTCAAATAGCTGCGGAACCGGGCCACACCATCCTTTTTCCAGTTCTCTTCAACCTCTTCCTTGGTGCGGTAAGCAAGGTCGTTGTCGGACGTGGAGTGCGGGGACAGACGATACATCATCGCTTCGATCAGCGTCGGTCCTTCGCCGGCAAGCGCCCGCTCGCGGGCCTCTTTGACGACTCTGTAGACTTCCAAAGGGTCGTTGCCGTCCACGCGGATGCCCGGAAAGCCGTAGCCAAGCGCGCGGTCGCTGACCTTGCCGCCAAGCTGGCGGTGAGCCGGAATCGAGATCGCGTACTGGTTGTTCTCGCACATAATAATGACCGGGAGTTTATTGACCCCGGCAAAGTTGCAAGCCTCATGAAAATCTCCCTGGTTGCTGGAGCCTTCCCCGAATGTGACGAACGAGACGAACTTCTTCTTCTGCATCTTCGCGGCCAGTGCAAAGCCGACCGCATGCGGCACCTGGGTCGTCACGGGGCTGGAGCCAGTAACGATGCGCAGCCGCTTGCTGCCAAAATGGCCGGGCATCTGCCGCCCGCCGCTGTTCGGGTCCTCCGCCTTGGCGAACACCGACAGCATCAGCTCACGGGTCGTCATGCCGACGGACAGCACGAATGCATAGTCGCGGTAATAAGGAAGAAAAAAATCATTCTCCCGGTCCAGCGCAAAGGCCGCCGCCACCTGGGCCGCTTCCTGGCCGATGCCCGAGACGTGGAAGTTGATCTTTCCGGCCCGCTGGAGCAGCAGACTACGTTCATCGTATTTGCGGGCCAGCGTCATATATCGGTACATGTCGATCACTTGGCCGTCGGTGAGTCCAAGCGGTTCATGCCTGTTCACTTTGTTCACAGTACCTTGCGTATCCATAATAAAGGTGCCTCCTTATTCATAAGGCCCCGACTTTTGCACAGGCGGGCAGATCCATATATTGATCTGATCTTAAAACCTGGTACTAATCGGGCATGAGTCTATTATATAGCGTTTGACTTCAAAAAGAAAAGCCGATTAGCGCCCGTTTACACCAGATAGCAGCCCCCTGGCTCCGGTTTCCCCCCGCTTCGGCCCCTCACCCCGGGCGCTGCAGTATATTGTGCGCTTTTACCGTCTTCCCACCGGATGCTGCCCTAAGGTGAAGCCCTTCTCTAAAGCCCCGGCAGACCGCCTTCAGGGTGAAGCCCTTCTCACCCCTGGTGGACCGTCTTCAGGGCGCCCAGCCGGGAGCAGGCATCTTCAGGGACCAAAAGCTCTCTAAGCTGGTAATGGTCCCGTCTACTGGAGTCGTCCATTCTCAGGGACCCTGACCGAACCTGACTTCCGTTTAAATGCCGATAGCCTTGCCGTCTACAGCGAGCATCGCTTCGCCTACGATTTCGGAGAGCGTCGGATGCGCATGGATCGTTTCGCCGACTTCCCAAGGCGTCGCATCCAGCATTTGGGCGAGTGCGGCTTCGCCGATCAGATCCGTCACATGCGGGCCGATCATCTGCACGCCGAGAATATCTCCGCTGGCCTTGTCGGCGACAACCTTCACAAATCCGTCCTTCGAGCCGTACACGAGCGCTTTGCCGATCGCCGAGAACGGGAACTTGCCGGTGGCGACATCGTGACCGAGGTCTTTAACCTCCTGCTCCGTATATCCCACGCTGGCTACCTCGGGCCGCGTGTACACGCAGCGCGGGACGAGATGCGGCTGGTACGGATGCAGCGGCTCACCCGCCAGATGATTGACTGCCATAATGCCTTCATGGCTCGCTGCGTGGGCCAGCTGCAGCCCGCCGATGCAGTCCCCGATCGCATAAATATGCGGCTCGTTCGTCTGCATGTTGGCGTTCACTTCGATAATGCCATTGTCGAAGCGGATATCGGTGTTCTCGAGGCCGATATTCTGAATATTGGCCGCTCTCCCCACCGATACGAGCAGCTTGGACGCGGACAGCGTCTCAGCCTTTCCGCCCCGGGTCACTTCCACGCTGACGCCTTCCTCCGTCACCCGGCTTGTTCCCGCGTTCACCGTCACGCCGGTCATTACGGTCACGCCGCGTTTTTTGAGCAGACGCTGCAGCTCCCGCGCCACTTCCTTGTCCTCACGGGGCAGCAGCTGGTCCGACGCTTCCACTATCGTGACCTGAACGCCGAAATCGGTGAGCATCGATGCCCATTCCACGCCGATGACGCCGCCGCCGACAATCAGCATCGAGGCCGGCAGTTCCTCCATCCGCAGCGCTTCCTCGCTGCTCAGAATGAACTGTCCATCCGGTTCAAATCCCGGAATGGCGCGGGGACGCGACCCTGTGGCGATAATGAGGTTGGCCGGAACCACCGTCTCCATTTCGCCGTCTTCCAGCTCCACCGCGACCGCTCCGCTGCGCGGAGAGAAGATCGAAGGGCCGATCACCCGTCCCTTGCCTTTGAGCACTTGTATTTTATTTTTACGCATCAAATACTGAACACCCTGGTGCAGCTTCTCCACAATCTCTTCCTTGCGGCGCTGCACTTTTCCGAATGCCAGCTTGACGCCGGAAATTTCAATCCCGTATTCCTCGCTCTCCGCGATTTCCGCATACACCTCGGCGCTGCGCAGCAGCGATTTGCTTGGAATGCAGCCCCGGTGCAGGCAGGTCCCGCCGAGTTTGTCCTGTTCGATGACGACAACCGACTTCCCGAGCTGTGCGGCGCGGATCGCCGCCACGTAACCCCCGGTTCCTCCGCCGAGCACCGCCACGTCACATGATATGGTCATGAATATGTATCCCCCAGTCTTTTGCACAAAATTTCGCATGAATCCACTCTATTGTACTCTCTTTTGCCGCTATAAGAAAATCCGGCTGAATTTTTCGAAAGAAGCAGCAGGAACGCTCCGCAAGCTACCGCAGTACCATAGACTTATAAAAATTTAAGCGTTATCATTAAAGCAGGAAAATCCGTTTAAATCCCCTTATTTTTAGGCTAAGGAGAGGAAGGGAATGCGCATGAAGCTGCTATTCTCCCGGTTTATTGCCATCCTGATTCTGGTGTTTCCCGGATTGCTCGCCATGAAGGGCTTCGTCATGATGAAAGACGATCTCTTCGACTATATGGCCATGCACGGAGACCATACGGCCACGCCGTCGTTCGCTTGGCTGCATTTTGCCGGTGGCCTTGTCCTATTTGCGGCGGGCATGATCTTCCTCGGCGGCTGGATTCTGACCCGTGACCGCAAGCGCAATTATGTCGGCCCCCGCTTCAAGGAGAAGCGCAAAGCCGGGCAGCCTCCCGCCAAGCCCTCAGCCTAGATTGCCCTCCCTCGCTTCCTCCCAAGAAGAAACGCCTGACGGCGTCTTTCAAGACGCAAGTACGTTTCTCGTAGAAATATAAGTCAAAATGATAAGCACCAGGCTTATACATTCTTATATTTGCACATAAACCGGGGCTTGCCCGTCTTGTGCCATCCGGTTATTTTATCATCACGACCGCCGCCAGTACAAACAGCAATAAACAATAATAGTTTTCTCAATTTTCTAAAATATGTATAATCATTTCAAATCACAAGTTCGCGGAGGTGTTCTTATTGAAAAGATACCATCAGCTGGACTCCTTGAGAGGGCTCGCGGCTCTGTCTGTCGTCATCCATCATTTTGTCTTTATTTTCACCGGATTGCTGTGGCTGGAAGCGTTGAACTACACCCCCTTGCGAATCTTGAAAGCCGGCCATGAGGCGGTCATCTTTTTCTTTGTCTTAAGCGGTTTTGTCCTGTCGCTGCCCTTCTACTCCGATAACAAAAAAGTGAATATCCCGCATTTTTTAATCAAAAGGCTGTGCCGGATCTATATCCCCTATATTGTCGCCGTTGGGTGCTCGATTGCGGCTTACCTCGCGTTTTACCGTCCGGGTGTGTACGCCGGCTTCAGCTCTTTTTTCCAGGATGTATGGAGCGAGCCCTTGTCCTTCCGGCTGATCATGGAGCATGTCTTTCTGCTCGGCAGCTTCAAAGATTACGCGCTGGACCCCGTCCTCTGGTCGCTGTCGGTCGAAATGCGAATCTCGCTAATCTTTCCCTTCATTATGCTGTTCGTCAAGAAATTCGGCTGGAAACCAAATATTGCTCTGGCCCTGCTCTTGCCTTGCTTGTCGGTCCTGCTCAACAATCTGGCGCATCCGGCCAATCCGAGTCCGATTTCCTCCAATATCTACTTCACTTTCCACTACCTTTCGTTCTTTATCCTGGGCGCGCTGGTTGCCAAATATCGGGTCAATCTCATGTCCTTGGCGCTTCGCTTAACCGTCAGACAGAAGTATGTCCTGCTGCTGCTCGGTTTGACGATCTATACCTACGCCGGGATTGGCGATGCCGTGCTCAAAAGGCTGTTCTCCGCAAGCGGGGTTTGGGTGGCGCTGGCTGCCGATTGGGGAATCGCGGCGGGTGTCTGCATTCTGGTTACGGCTGCGCTGTCTTCGCCCAAAATTTCAAACCTGCTCGGCCAAAAGCCGATTCAATTCCTGGGGAACATCTCCTACAGCCTCTATCTTTACCATTCGGTGGCGCTGTTCTCCTGCATTTACGCTTTTCGCAATCTGCTGCCGATGTGGGCGACGCTCTTTATTGCCATGTGCCTGTCGCTTCTCACAGCGTGTCTGTCGTATTATTTGATTGAAAAGCCCTCGATTCAGCTCGGCAAAAAATGGACAAGCAGCCCCGTCCGCAAGCTGAAGGAAGCGCAAGAAGTGGTGTAATACCGGCTGCTAAAGCCGATTTTGAAAGGGGCCTCACCCATGTATGAATTAAAAACGAAAGAAAACGACAGCAGCGTTACCGAGTTTATCGAAAATGTAGACAACCCGAAGAAGCGCGAGGACGCGTACAGGCTGCTCGATATTTTTACGGAAACAACCGGATTACCCGCAAAAATGTGGGGGCCCAGCATCATCGGCTTCGGGTCCTATCATTACAAATATGCCACGGGTCATGAGGGTGATGCGCCGCTGGTCGGGTTTTCTCCCAGAAAGGCCAAGATCAGTCTCTATCTTGCGCCTTATGATCCGGAACGCGAGGCGCTGCTCGCGAACTTTGGAAAATACACAGCCGGAAAGGGCTGCGTGTACATCAATAAAGTGGCGGACATCAAGGTGGAGGTGCTGGAAGCACTAATCACCCAATCGGTAGCGTTTCTGAAAAAAGCTTATCCCGGCGAGTGACCTGCGCCCCCGCGTGTATTGCCTGCTGGCCGGTCTCGCCGACCCGGTGCGGGGCGGGTTATAGCGATGGCCGCTTCGCCCCGTTTCCCGCCGCCCCCATAACCAGCTCGCTGTAAAGTCCTCCCTGCTTCAGCAGCTCCTCGTGGGTGCCCTGCTGGACCAGCTTCCCGTCCCGCAGCACGAGAATACGGTTCGCCATGCGGATCGTATTCAGCCGGTGGGCGATGACGAAGCTGGTGCGTCCCTTCATCAGCGAATGCAGGCCTTCCTGGATTTTCAGCTCGGTGACCGTGTCGATGCTGCTCGTCGCTTCATCCAGCACCAGCATGGCCGGTTCGGCGAGAATCGCTCTCGCAATGGCCAGAAGCTGCTTCTGCCCCTGGCTGATCCCGCCGCCGTCCGCCGACAGCATCCGGTCGTATCCTCCCGGCATCCGCATGATGAAGGAGTGGGCATTGGCCATTCTGGCCGCTTTTTCCACCTCTTCGTCGGAGGCGTCCAGCCGTCCGTAGCGGATATTATCGCGGATGCTTCCCTTGAACAGGAACGTATCCTGCAGAACAAACGCCATTTGGCTTCGCAGGCTTTCCCTGCGGATGGACGCCAGATCCTTCCCGTCAATCGTAATGGTTCCTTTGGACGGATTATAGAAGCGGGAGAGCAGACCGATCAGCGTCGTCTTGCCTGCCCCTGTCGGACCGACCA
This sequence comes from Paenibacillus apii, assembly GCF_011043685.1. Classification (NCBI taxonomy): domain Bacteria; kingdom Bacillati; phylum Bacillota; class Bacilli; order Caryophanales; family Paenibacillaceae; genus Paenibacillus; species Paenibacillus apii. The sequence continues at coordinate 828,351 of NZ_JAAKGU010000001.1, forward strand.
AAGCGATCATCTCGCCGGGTCTGGCCTCAAAGCTGATGCCGTTAAGGGTATCCGCTTCACCGTTATAGGAGAAGGAAACGTCCCGAAACTTCACCTCGCCCCGGATTTGCCCGAGCGGCGACGCGGCTTTCTCATCCTTCGCTTCGGTATCCTCGTCCAACACTTCAAAGACCCGCTCGGCTCCGGCGATGGCGGAGAGCACGCTATTCCATTGATTGGCCAGATCATTCAGCGGCCGGGTAAATTGACGTGTATATTCCACAAAGACAAGAATGACCCCAACGGTAATCGAGCCCCGGATCGCCAGAATCCCGCCGAATCCCGCGACAATGGCAAAGCTGAGATCGTTCAGCCCGTTCATGAGTTTCGGGATGAAGCCGGAGATCGACTGCGCCCAGAAACCGGAAAGCATGATCCGATTGTTCCGTTCCCGGAACCCCGAGATCACCCGTCGCTCCTGCCCGAACGCCTTGATCACACGCTGGCCCGACAACGTCTCTTCAATGTATCCGTTCAGTTCCCCCATGTTCCGCTGCCGCTGCTTGAACAAAGGACCGGTTCGCCGTGTAATCCAGCGCATGCCAAGAGCCATAAGCGGCACCACGATAAATGTGAGCAGGGTCAGCAAGGGACTGAGCCACAGCATGACGATTACCGTTCCGCCCAAGGTAAGCACGCCGGTGAAAATTTCGATGGCCGAGCTGTTCAGAGTGGAGCTTACATTTTCAATATCGTTGGTCAGGCGGCTCATGATTTCGCCCTGCTGCCGCCGGTTGAAGAAGGAGATTGGCAGCCGGTGCAGATGGGAGAACAATTCGCTCCTCATCCGGAACACCGTTTCCTGGGAAATTTCGATCATCCAGATGTTCTGCAGCCAGCTCGTTAAGGAATAAAGCGCATAAACGGCGCCGAGCCCCATCAAATAAAGCCCCCAGTGACTTCCGCCGCCTTCCAGGTAAATATCAACCGCTCTGCCGATCATAAACGGGCCAAGAAGCGAGAAGCCTGAGCTGAATACAACCATGACCAGTACGAGAATCAGCTTGACCCGGCGCTCGGCCAGAAAGCTCCACAACCGCTGCAATGTGCTGGACCAGTCTTTGGCGCCCGCCGCTTTGGGCTTCTGCCCGGACGACAAACCCCGGCCTTCGCCAAGCTCGATGACGGGGCGCGGATGGCGGAACGGCTCAAGTAAGGTTTTGAACATCAGCCTCCTCCTTTCCGCTTTGCGACTCGCAGATACTCCGGTACAGGCCGGAACTCGCAAGCAGCTCTTCATGGCTGCCCTTGGCGATCAGCCTTCCTTCGTCCAGTAGAAGTATCAGGTCGGCATTCCGGGTCGACCCGATTTTTTGCGTAATGATAAATGTCGTGCAGGACATGCCTTTCAAGGCATCCAGCAGCGCTCCTTCGGTGACCGCGTCAAGCGCGCTCGTGCTGTCGTCAAGGATCAGGATGGAGGGCTTCCGGACGAGAGCCCGAGCGATGCTGAGCCTTTGCTTCTGGCCGCCCGAAAGATTGACTCCCCGCTGTCCGAGCATCGTGTCGTAGCCGTCCGAAAGATGAAGCACTGTCTCCTGAATTTGCGCCGCCCGGGCAGCCGCTTCAATCTCTTCAAGGCTGGCATATTCATTGCCCCAGAGGATATTCTCCCGCACCGTTCCGGAGAAGAGCAGCACCTCCTGCGGCACGTAGCCGATAGCGCCGCGAAGCGCGGCCAGATCCATCTCCCGCACATCCCTCCCGTCAACCATGATCATACCCGCAGCCGGTTCGTACAGCCGGGGGATCAGGCTGACCAGGGACGACTTGCCGGAACCGGTCGCTCCCATAATGGCGATCCGCTCCCCCGGCCGGGCAATGAACGAAATCCCGGACAGGATTTCGATGTCGCTGCCCCGGTAGCGGAAGCCCACCTCCTCGAATCGCACCTCGCCCCGGATGCGTTCGGTCTCCTCGCTCTCCCGCCGGTTCTCCGTCTCTTCCGTACCGGATTCCGCAAGCACCTCCGAGACACGCTGCGCGGAGGCACGCGCCCTGGAATACGCCGCGACAATCCCGGACAGCGCGGACAAGCCGCCGATCGTCCGCAAAGAGTAATTGATTACCGCAACGGTCTGGCCCTGCGAAGCTTCGCCGGCGGCGATTTCGATCCGGCCGAGCCACAGCAGCAGCAGAATGCCGCCATTCATCATAAGAAGAATAAAGGGCATCGTCGTCTCCGTCAGCCGCAGCGCGGATACCGTACTTCTCATCAGCTCCTTGCTGTAGCCGGCAAATCGGCCGATCTCATGACCCATGCGCACAAAGACCCGGATCAGCCGGATTCCCGTCAAGTTCTCCTGCACAATGCCGTTTACCCTGTCCAGCTTGCTCTGGACCATGTGGAACATCCTCGACGATTCTTTCATCAGCACGATCAGGACGGCGAGCATCACCGGCACGATCAGCGCAAGGATGAGCCCCAGCCTCCACTGGACGACAAGCCCCATAATCACGCTGCCCACGACCAATAGCGGGATGCGCGACATAAACCGGAGACCCGTAAAGATCATATCCTGCAGCTGCGTCACATCGCCGGTCAAACGTGTAATCAGCGTGGACGCGGCAAACCGGTTAAACGCCTCATACGAAAAAGACTGCACCTTCCCGTACAGCCTGTCCCTCAGATCGGAGCCAAACCCCTGGCTTGCGTGCGAAGCGAAAAACGAGCTGAGAATGCCCGCAGTGAAGGCTAGGGCCGCGCTCCCGACAAGAATGCCGCCCCACAGCCAGACGACGGCGAGATTCCGCTCCCGGATGCCGTGGTCAATAATTTTTGAAATCAACAGCGGCTGCGACAATTGCACCGCCAGTTCAATCAGCATCATAAGCAGCGCGAGAGCGGCGGCGGTCCGGTATTTTTTTATAATAGAAAAAATAAGCGGCATACTGCTCTCCTCTATTCGTACAGGGCGTCGCGCAGACGGCTGGACATCGCCTGTCCCCCCGCCGCCTTCAGCGCGGCCCTCCGCAGCGCCCGGTTGCTCCGCTCCAGCTCCGCAAGCTCCAGAATCAGTTCGTCCAACAGCGCTTCGGCTTCAGCCGGCAGCTTGCCGTCCTCTCTCAGCTTCACGAGCCGCTCCTTCATTTCATCCGATTTCTCCGTCATCCTGTCCGCTCCTCTCTTAATGATAGCTATTTTAACAGATGGGATCGATAATTAACCAGTGTTCCCTTTTACTCTGGTCTCTCCCGCAGGGGTATGATACTCTAATAGGGTCGCATTTTCAGGAAGGGACAGATGGACAGTGGCGCAATTGTTTTTTAAATACGGTTCAATGAACAGCGGCAAATCGATCGAAATACTCAAGGTTGCCCATAATTATGAAGAACAAGGCAAATCCGTGCTTATATTCACCTCCGCTATCGACAACCGGGACGAGGTCGGCTATGTCTCCTCGCGGATCGGCCTCCGAAGACAGGCTATAGCCATTGACGAAACTACGGATATTTTCGGGATCGTGAATGGCAGCCAGCCTAAACCCTACTGCGTGCTCGTTGATGAATGCCAGTTTCTGAACCAAGACAGCATACTTCAGCTCGTCCGCATCGTCGATGAACTGGACATTCCGGTAATGGCGTTCGGCCTCAAGAACGATTTCCAGAACAACCTGTTCGAAGGCAGCAAATATATGCTGATCTACGCCGACAAGATCGAGGAAATGAAGACGATCTGCTGGTTCTGCGAGCGCAAGGCGACCATGACGCTGCGGGTAGAGGACGGAAAGCCCGTGTACAGCGGCAAGCAAATCCAGATCGGCGGGAACGAAGCTTATTATCCGGTATGCCGCAAATGCCACAAAAATCCGCCGCTGTAGCTCATACGGACGCTCCGCTCGATTCTTTAACCATAGCTAAATACGCGAACAGGGCCTTGGCAGGGATGATCCCCGTGCCGGCCCTGTTTCGCTATTCCAGCGCATATTATATAAATCCGGTTACGAGCTTGCCAATCGCCCGTTCCGCATCCACTTCAAGACAGATGTTTACATCGTTTCCCCTTAACGGATGAGGTCTCCGGTCGGTTACAACCATGCCGGATGTCAGACTTCCGCTGCATTCAATTTCGGCTTTCAGGGTCTGTATCTTGACCAGGCTTGGATCTACCGCAACCAGCAGCGCCAGCGGATCATGCAGCGGACATGCGTCAATGAAATCATTGACCCGGGTGTAGAAATTAAAATAGTAGGCCAGTGAAGCCCGCAAAAACTCCACAACCTCCCGGCAATCCTGACGCGCGTTCCGGTCCATCCAGTCGAGGTGCTGCATCGTCAGCTTCGCCTGTAATGTTACATCCAGCCCGACCATCGTCAGCGGAAGCCCCGACTTAAACACAAGCGCTGCCGCCTCGGGGTCCACATGAAAATTCGCTTCGGCTACCGGCGTGACGTTGCCGTGGGAAAATACGGTCCCTCCCATCATGACCACGTGCTTAAATTTACCGCGGATCGAGGGATCTTTCTCAAGCGCCAGCGCCAGATTGGTCAAACTTCCAAGCGTAACCAGAATCAATTCTCCCGGCTGCTCGTTGGCTTTCCGAATCATAAAATCAGCCGCAGATTCCTCAAGAGGAAGCTGGCTCGAAGGCGGCAGCTCCGCATTCCCGATGCCATTGTCACCGTGGACATGCACGACCCGTCCTCCCCATTTCCGCTCCAGCGGCCCGGAAGCACCCGGAGCAACCGGAACATTGTAACCCGGATTCGCGAGCTTAATGAGCCTCAGCGTATTGTCGGTTGCCTGGGCAACGTCCGTATTGCCAAATCCGGTGCAGATGCCCTCAATATGAATGTGCTGTGATTTTAACGCATAGAGAATGGCAAACGCGTCGTCGATTCCTGTATCGACATCGAGAATAAGTTGATGTTTGTTTGGCATCGTGTGCTTCCCCCATGAAAGATAAATAGATGAATGGAATAAAAAGTTCACAAACTGGAATTTATCCTTTTTCGGCGCCGGCTGTCAACCCTTGTGTCAGGAGCCGCTGAAGCAGAATGAACAGGAACGTAATCGGAACCGCGATCAGGACGCATCCTGCGGCAAACGTAGTGAAATCCGTAGACTGCCGCGTACTGATCATATCGAACAAACCGACGGCCAATGTCTTCGTCTCCGGTGTCCGCAGCACGAGCTTGGCAAAGATAAAGTCGGTGAACGAGCCGGCAAAAATACTCAGCGCCGTATACACAATAAGCGGTGTGGACAAGGGCATCACGATGCGGAAGAAAATGCCGAGATGACCCGCTCCGTCTATGCGCGCCGCCTCTACCAGGCTTTTGGGAATGGTGTCAAAGTAGCTTTTGGCAAAGAGGAAGAACAAGGGCGCTCCCGCCGCATAGACCAAAATAACCGCAAAATGCGTATTGAGCAGGTTCATCAGATTCAGCAAAATAAATACGGCAATCATGCTCATAAATCCGGGGAACAGGCCCAGCACCATCAATGTGCTCATCATCGTTTTCCGGCCGTTAAAGCGGAAGACCGAGAACGCGTATCCGGGGAGCAGCGTCAAGATCGTGCCGATCACGGTGGTAGTCACGGCAATCTTCAATGTGTTGACATACCAGCGGGCAAAATCGTATTTATCGAACAAATTGGCATAATGGCCGAACGTCAAGGCCGTCGGAAGCAAGGTTTCGCTGTACAGCGAATTGCCTGTCCTAAGCGAAGACATGATCACCCAAAGTGCCGGGTATACGGAGAAGACGCCGACGACAGCAAGCAGCACATAACTGACCGACAGCCAGATCGATCCTCTTATTTTACGGCTCATGACGATGTGTCCTCCTTAAATGCCTTGGTCCGGCGAACATTCCAGATCGCAAATGCGGACAAAAGAATAAAGATGATGATCCCGATAACGGAGGCGAAGTTGTACTGGCCGTTTTCCATGGAAAGCTTGAACAGCCAAGTGATCAGAATGTCGGTGTCTCCGGCGTACTGGAAATCGCCGTTGATCGGGTTCCCGTTCGTCAGCAGGTAGATCACATTGAAATTGTTCATATTCCCGACGAAGGACATAATGACCAGCGGGGCCATCGAATACATCACGCACGGGAACGTAATCAGCCGGGTCTTCTGAAAAGCACTCGCGCCGTCGATATCGGCCGCTTCATACATATCCTGCGGGATCGTCGACATGATTCCAATAATCATGAGCATCGATACCGGGAAAGATACCCAGAAATTCGCAATGATGAGCGTGACCTTCGCCCATGTCGGATCGGAGAGCCACGGAATTTTGCCGATGCCAAACAGCTCAAGATACTGGTTCACCGGGCCGAACTGGCCGTTAAACATATTTTGCAAAATCAGCATTGAAACAAACATTGGAATCGCATAAGGCAAAATAAACAGCGTGCGCCAAAACGACTTGAAGCGAATGCGTTTTTGCTGGACGAGCAGCGCCACCGCGAACCCGCCGAAATAACCGGTAAGCGTCGCAAGAAGCGCCCAGACAATCGTCCATAACGTGACACTGTAGAAGGTGCGGCTCCATTCTTTGATCCGGAAGAGTTCCCTGAAGGCCTCAAAGCCGGTCCAATCCAGCAGGTTCTTTGGCGGTGTATGCGTGGCCGTATAGTTTGTAAAGGCGATCAGGATCATGAAGACAATCGGCATGATGGTGAAGAAAAAGACACCCGCCAGCGGAACCGCCAGGATCAAATACGGGAAACGGTAGGACAGCACAAAACTGACCGTTTCTTTGAAGGTATTTGGTACCTCGCCCTGTTCCCTCATTTTCCCTGTACGATAAGAGTCTTTAATATTCATCACATAGATCCAGATAAAAATCAGCGCTACAAAAACGGTGACCAATCCCTCGATCATCAGGAAGACGGAGTGGTCCCCCATGACCTGCTTGTAGAGCCTGCCCACCTTTTTCAGCTGGGTCTCGGTTTCGCCAAGTGTGACCAGCCCCCATACCGCATGAGGCAGCCGAAAAATAAAGGTATACAAGGCCAGCGCGTGCACCGCCAGCAAAATAACGCCTTTCATGTACTGGCGATTGTACAATTGCCCCAATCCCATGGCCAGCGCCGACAATACCGCCGCAGTCCTGCTGTTCGTTCTGGTTAGCTTGGAACGTTCCTGCTCCATGATGAACTCCTGCATCCCCCTTTAACCTCCTTTTAATGAAATGCGATCACCCGTCGACAACCCAGGTGACCGCCCGTTACTCGCACAACTTCAGCTTCGATTCGTTATTTCTGATTGGCTATGTCCGATTTCAGCTTCTGGGCAGCCTTGTCCAAAGCGGCTTTAGGGTCTCCGCCTTTCCAGACGTCGGCTATAGCGGCATCCAGAGCCGGCCATACATATTTCGTTTCATAAAGACCGGGGAATCTATGGCTGCTTGCAATTTGCTTCAGGAAGCCCTGGGTCAATTCATCATTGCGGATTCCTTGCTCGGTTCCGGAGATATTGGCAGCCGGAAGCGCGCCGGTCAGCTCATTGTTCTTGATTTGCATTTCTTTGGTCGTGATGAAATGGGCGAGAAGCTTGGCCGCATTCGGATATTTGGAGTACGAGCTTACATAGTATCCCGTGCTTCCCGCAAGCGGCATCGCATTTTCACCGCCCGGCAGCTTCGGCATCGGCAGTACGCCTACAGGGAACGGCTGCTTGTTATGCTCCCCGATCGCCCAGCTTCCGTCCATATTAATGGCAAGCTTGCCTTGTGCCCATAGACCTCCTTTCAGATTGTTAGTGACATCGGCCAGTTCAAGCGGAATAATCTCGTGAAGAGATTGAATGAACTGCATGCCTTTTACAGAACCTTCATTATTGATTCCGATGTCATTGACATCCGTTTCATTGTTGCCGAAGATGTATCCGCCATACCCCGTCATGAAGGCGACGTCAAAGGCAGAGGTTTTGGGCTCGTACAGGAAGCCGAATTTGTTGTTCTTCACATCATTGAATTTCTTGGAGAAGGCGATAATATCATCCCATGTCTCCAGCTTCGCGTCTTTCACAAGATCTTTATTGTAGTAGAGGCTGAACGTATACACGTTCCAGGGATAACCGTACAGAATGCCGTCATGAGTAGCTGCCGCGATTGTGTCCGGCTTGTTAATGCTTTTCGTGTCTTCTTCAAAATAGTCATTCGGCAGCACGAGCCCGGATTGAACGGCATTTGCCACATCAGGCGTCTGCAGACCGAACACGTCAGCGCCTACTCCTGCCGGTCCGTCTGTCGACAACCGCTTGATGCTGTCCCAGTAACCGACATCCTCTACCGTGACTTTAATGTTGTACTTTTGTTCGAATTCTTTCAGCGCATAGTCAGTAAAAGGCTTCAGGTCGGTGATAAACGTCCAAAGTCTCAATTCCGCCCCTTCCTCGGGCTTCAGCTCTTCCGTAGCGGCAGTCTCATCTGTACCGGTCTGCGAACCCGCTGCATTGCTTGACTGATTACCGGAATTCGTCGCCGCGTTGCCGCCGCAAGCAGACAATGTGAACAGCATTATTGCAGACAGCATTACTAGACTTAGCTTCTTTTTCATGAAATATCTACCCCTTTTGCATGTATTCAGTGTGTACAAACCTTCGATCCAATTGAAGCGAGCAAAATGATTCGGGACGTCACTTTTCTAACTTTAGCCTGTTACCGCCATGCAACTCCCCCTTACTATAATTTCATGCGGAAGAATCCTTGTTTCCTTCAAATAATTCTCTTTCTGCTTGATTTGCTTCAGCAGCATCTCCGCCGTCTGTACGCTCAGCTCCTTAATCGGCTGCCGGACAGTCGTAATACCGGGACAGTAAGCTTTGGCCAAAAGGATATCGTCGAACCCCATGATGGAAATATCCCCGGGTACGCTCAGCCCGTTCATTTCAGCCGCCTTAATCGCGCCGATTGCGACCATGTCGCTCACACAGCACACGGCTGTCGGCCTGTCCGGTCTTTGAAATAACGTCATACCGTTCTCATAGCCGTGATCGATGTCGTAGTCATTGGCAAAAATCAGCGATTCTTCAGAGCCAATGCCGTATTCGGCCAGCGCTTGCTTATAACCGGATAACCGCTCCACCGCCTGACGGTAGATAAGCGGCCCGCCAAAAAACGCGATTCTGCGATGCCCAATCTCAAGCAAATACCGGGTCGCATCATACATAGCCTGATAATTATCGATATTGACGGACGAGAACTGCTGACTTGGGTCAATATGTCCCGCAAACACGGCTGGAATGTCCACCTGCTCAAAAAACTCAATCTGATGCGGCTTGGGAGGAGAGGTCATCAGCACGACGCCATCCACGTACTTGTCTTTCAAGAGCCTTAAATAATCCTTCTCGATCTCATCGTCGTTTCTTGTATTGCAGAGGAGCGTGGTGTAGTTGTGCTTAAAGAATTCCTCTTCAATAATGTTGACAAATTTTGAAATAAAGACATTATCAATGCTTGAAATGATGACTCCGATGAGCCGGCTTTCTTTCATAACCAGACTGCGCGCAACCGAGTTGGGATTGAAGTTCAGCTCTTCGACCACTTTCAGAACTTTCTCACGTATTGCTTTGCTGACGGGCTTGCTTTGATTGAGAACCCGTGAAACGGTTGCCGGCGATACATTCGCTCGCATGGCCACATCTTTAATCGTAATGCTCATGACTACACTCCCACCCCTCGCGTCAAAAACAACCAGACCCGGGGTATGCTGTAACTCACCTCAGTTGGAAAACACGGGAAATCGATTTCCCGAATTCCTGTCAAAGTGTTATGGATTGAAAATATGACTGCATCCCCTTGATAGAACAACTGTTACTCAGACAGGAAATCGTTTTCCGATATGACATCTGTCACTTAATATAACAACTACTGTTACGATATTGCGAATTGATTAAGAGAAATGTACATGATTTATACTATGAGAGCAACTAAGTTAACATTAGATTGTATATTTCGACAGATTATATTCTATTTCTTTATGCAGAATGCATAATTGACACGAATATTGTCGTGTAATGTTCATGTTATATTTGTGGAAACAGGAAAAAAGCCGCTTTTCAGCGGCTCCCAACAGAGGGTTTAATTGGAATAAGGATGGAAGGCGGAGCAATGGAGAATTAATGCAGGATAACCGTTACTTTAGGTAACGTTCTTTAATGATATTCAAATGATGCAGCTCATGTCCGATCAGCAGGCTGGCCTGCGCTCTGGCCGAAATGGGATGGCCGTTCGTGTTGCCTTTGCGGGTCCACGCCTTCTCCGGAATGGCCGCGAACAAAGCCAGCGTTGATTGGCGCGTCGCTTTGAACTGCCGAATCAGTTCTTCCAGTGAATAGGAGTCAAAATCGGCCGCATTTACGAAATCATTCTCATCATAGCCGGGAAGCGGCGTTTCATCTCCCCGGGACAGACGCAGCACGCGGTAGGCCATAATGCGGTCACTGTCCGTCAAGTGGCCGAGCAGCTGCTTAAGGCTCCATTTGTCCGGTGCGTACCGGTATGCCCCCTGCTCCTCGGTCAATCCTTCGAACAATGCGAAGACGGTCTCGGATAGTTCCTGCAAAACATCGGAAAATTCTCCTTGTTCCGGCACCAGTTTCAAATACTTCTCATTGGACTCTGCATACTCTTCCTTGGTCGGGCGTTGGCTCATCTTGAATCTCCTCTCGAAGTGAACTCATGACTCCAGTATACTCTGATTTTTTCCACTTTTGCTGATTTTCTACCGTGCACGATGATGATTTCTACTGTTCTCTTCATATCTTGTAGTTGACTTGCCAGTTTAAATTTTCGTTTCAAAAAGAAGCAATTATTATGTCATATTATCCATGATTTGTAAAGAAAAATTGAGGGGGAGAATGAAGGGAGACAAGCAGGCGTGAAAATGGTACCATTTGGAAAGGATGTATTTTCAAGAAACTATTTAACTTATGGAGGAATCTAATGAACTTTCATTTTACTCCTTCTCCACGCCCCTCCTCACTTGAAATGTTAACTAATGAACAGCTGTTGAACATCTATGAATTGGCGGTACAGGCGAAGGCATCTCCCGAATTTATTGAGATTATTGAAGAAGTCTTGTCCAAGAGAAGCTTGGAGCATTCCGAGCATTAATAAACAGTACTTTCTTTTTTCAATACAACGGGGCAGCACTTAGCAGTCTGCTTTCTTCATCTTCATATTATGGGAGTTTCCTTGTTCAGGCAGACCTTACGGTCTGCCTGTTCATTTTACTTGGATAATTCCCCCATTACTACAACTGAAAACACTCCTTTACTTGGCTTTCACAACCAAATAAAGGAGTGTTCCTTATTCCTTAGCCCGGTTTAACGGCTGAACGTTATTTATCCTGATCCTTACCCTTTCACGACACCTTATGCTCAATCCGCAGCTTGTCTGCCACCATCGCGATGAACTCGCTATTGGTCGGTTTGGACTTACTGATGTTGATCGTGTAGCCGAACAGGTGGCTGATGGAATCGATGTTCCCGCGGGTCCAGGCAACCTCAATCGCGTGTCGGATGGCCCTTTCTACGCGTGAAGGCGTTGTCTTGAATTTTTCGGCAATGGCCGGGTAGAGTGTCTTCGTAATCGCTCCCAGAATTTCGATGTTGTTGTACACCATCGTGATCACCTCGCGCAAGTACTGATATCCTTTAATATGCGCAGGAACGCCGATTTCATGTATGATCGAAGTGATATTGGCATCCAGATTTTTGCCTTTGGACAACGGAACAACATTGGATTTGACCGACGAGAAGATTGGAGAGCCGGCTGAGGAAGATGAGGTCATGACACTTCCACTCTGGGTTCCTACAAGCTGCCTTACCCGGTTGGTGAGCACCTCCATATCGAAAGGCTTCAAGATGTAATAAGACGCTCCGAGCTGCACTGCCCTTTGGGTGATATTCTCCTGTCCGAAGGCAGTCAGCATAATGATTTTAGGTTGAGGATTCAGGTCCATTTCCCTTAGACGTTCGAGGACGCCCAATCCGTCAAGATGCGGCATGATAATATCAAGGATAAGAACATCGGGAATTTTGCGTGCCTGGCTCAGCATTTGCACCACTTCTTCACCATTATACGCAATTCCGGTCACTGTCATATCTTCCTGCTCGGAAATATATTCAGCAAGCAAATTGGTAAATTCCCGGTTATCGTCTGCCAACAACACTTCAATATTCTGCACTGGCTGTTTCCTCCTTAAAAATATCAGCTTTGTAAAACAGCGTTGTCTTCTCTCCCTAAATATTTTCGACATGTGGAACGAATTTCCTTCTGTCGAAAATTATTTTTCTTTATTTTTTTTTTGGCATGATTTATAATTAATTATTTTATTACAGTTTTCGATTTTCTTCATGAACGTTCGACAAAAAATCTTAAGGCTAAACCGCCTTAAGATTGGATTGAAAACTATAGGGTTGTACAACACCGGAATCTTTAAGCATCCATTCGATAAAGCAGCCGTAACCCGATTTAGGGTCATTGACGAAGACATGCGTCACCGCTCCGACCAGCTTGCCATTCTGTACAATGGGACTGCCGCTCATTCCCTGAACGATTCCCCCGGTCTTATCGATCAATCTTGGATCGGTAATGCGCAGCACCATTCCTTTGGTAGCCGGCTGCTGCTGCCGGGCCACATGAATGATCTCGACATTAAACCGTTCGACCTGCTGGCCTTCAAGTACGGTAAGAATCTGGGCTGGCCCTTCCTGAACTTCGCTGCTCATGGCGACCGGAATCGGTTCGTTATACAGACTGTGGTCCGGGTTACGCCCCATTTTGCCGAAAATGCCGAAGTCGGTGTTGCTTTCAACATTGCCAAGCACCTGGCTCTCCTTAAGAAAGTGAGCCCGCTTCTCTCCAGGATCGCCGTCTTGACTCTTGGAAATGGAAGTTACGCTTGATTCCACAATATGTCCGCTGCCAACGACAATCGGGGTGCCGGTATTCATATCGGTAATGACATGGCCGAGCGCTCCATAAACGCCTTGGTTCGGCGCGTAAAAGGTTAATGTCCCTACCCCTGCAGCGGAATCCCTGATGAAAAGCCCCAGCCGCCATACACTGTCGTTCCGGTCATAAGCGGGTCTAAGCTTCGCCATCCGTTCCCTTCCATCACGTATATACCGGATAGTGAGCTCACGGCCGGAATCCCCTGCTCGCTTCACAAGGTCAGCCACCTTCCTTACCTCGTCCAGCCTCACCCCGTCAATCGATACCATCAGATCCCCCGGCAGCAGTCCGCTGTTCTCCCCAGGCGATAATTTGGTCTGCTGAGACACCTCGACCAGATGATGCCCCACAACCAATACGCCGGCCGATTTGACCTTGACGCCGATCGTCTGACCTCCCGGATACACCTTGACCTCCCGGGCCGTTTCCGATACTGCTCCTGCCCGGCTCCCTTCAGCCTGCGATACATAACCTGAAACCGGTACGCTAAACCCTGACACACTAAGAAAGAAAGCAAATAAAAGACCTGGCAATAACTTCCTGAGGTTAGGCTTCAATGGCTGTCACGCTCCCTTTTGCTTCTTTCGCTTGACGAAAAAAGTGGTCGCCAATTGCGTACCTATAAGATAACCTTGCCCCCAGGCTTTTATTACTGTCAATACTTAACCGGTTAGTGTTCTTGCGGCCTTGCTGGCGTCGGCCAGATTAAGCATTTCCTGCGCGTGATGCAGCGTCTTTTCGGTAATTTCCACGCCGCCCAGCATTCTCGCCAGCTCTTTGACCCGGCCTTCTTCGGACAGCGGCTGAACTTCGGTCATTGTTCGTCCGTCCTGCACTTTTTTGCGGATGAGGTACTGATGGTCCGCCATGCAGGCCACCTGCGGCAGGTGGGTAATGGAGAAGATCTGGCACATCGAAGATAACCGGTACAGCTTATCGGCGATGGATTGTGCCGCCCGTCCGCTCACTCCGGTATCTACTTCGTCAAAGATCAGCACGGGAATATCCTCATGCCTTGCAAAGATGCTCTTCATCGCCAGCATAATGCGCGACAGCTCGCCGCCCGATGCAATTTTGCTCAATGGACGAAGCGGCTCTCCCGGATTGGGAGAAATCATGAATTCGGCGCTGTCGATCCCTTGCCGGGTAAGGCGGATACGCCGGCCGTCAACCTCCACTCCTTTGGGATCTTCAAGGATGTCCAGCTTGACCTCAAGCGAAGTCCGTTCCATTTGCAGATCCTTCAGCTCGCCTTCCACTTGCGAAGCTAAATCCACCGCGCACCGGCGCCGGGCTTCACTAAGCTTGGCTGCAGAGGCCATCAGCTCTTCCAGAAGAGCGTTGCGCTTAACACCCAGCTTGTCCAAATATTCATCCTTGTTCTCCAGCATATCGGTTTCCCGTGAAATTTGTTCGTAATACTTCAGAATCTGCTCCACGCTATCGCCGTACTTGCGGCGCAGACTGGATATGAGATCCAGACGGTTCTCCACTTCCTCCAGCCTTGCCGGATTGAACTCGATATCCTCACGGTAATCGCGCAGCTGAAACGAGGAGTCCTCCAACTGGTAAAAGGACGACTGGAGCTGCTCCAGTACGGGCCGTAAATTTTTCTCATCAAAACGAACGACGTCCTCAAGCATCGAGATAACATTGCTGATCGCATCAAGTCCCTGCCGTCCATTCAGCAGATCGTAAGCGCCGGAAACGGAATCCATCATTTTCTCGCTATGGGATAGTCTGACCCTTTCATCCGAAAGTAATTCATCTTCTCCGCTTTTTAATGCAGCAGATGCGATCTCCTCCAGCTGAAACCGGTACAAGTCAAGCATTTGGTAGGTTCTTTGGCTTGAATCCTGCAGCTCGCGAAGCTCCTTCTCCACTTGGGCAAACTTCGAATATTTCTCCTGGTAGTCCGCCTTCATCGGTCCGATTACGGACTCTCCGTACGTATCCAAAAGCCCTAAATGGCGCTCCGGTCGAAGAAGATTCTGATGCTCATGCTGGCCGTGAATATTGACAAGTTGCTCGCCGATTTCACGCAGCATCGTCAAATTCACCATTTGGCCGTTAACGCGGGAGGTGCTCTTTCCCTGCGAGTTCAGTTCTCTGCGGATAATCAGATGCTCCTCTTTCTGCGCCCTGATTCCAAGCCTCTCCAGCGTGTCCCACACGGAATGATTATTGGGCAAGCTGAACAGAGCCTCCATCTCCGCCTTCTCGCAGCCGTAGCGGATGGAATCCGCCGAGCCTCGGCCGCCGGCAATCATGCTCAGCGCATCGATAATGATGGACTTGCCCGCACCCGTCTCCCCCGTCAGCACATGAAAGCCCGGATAAAAATATACATCTACCGATTCGACAACCGCCAGATTGCGAATAGACAATGTTTCCAGCACAAATATTGCACCTCCGACGCAAGAATCCTTGTGTTTTATGAACTGTCCTTCTCTAAGTAAGCGGTTATGTTACGCTAATAGTTGGTTAATGAATCAATTTCACACAAAGCAGCCGCAACCGATCGTTTGTTTGATGAATAGAACTTGTACAACTTTAATACAGAGTTTAATCAACGGCTGAACGGATGCGGAAATGAGATGCTCTGATGATCTGCATGGGCGAATTCCGCCGTTACTTTAGAGTATGACCGAACATAAGTTCGGAGTCAAGAGGATTTATCCAAAAAGTTAAGGGGCAGAGGAAGGAAGGGAATAAAGCGCTAACATAGAAGCTGCTTGAAGGGGCTTTAGGCAAGTTTCGGAACAGGTGTAAAACAGGTCGCGGTACGATTCTGTCACTATGCCATTCTGCAGGACAGTTCAGAGGGCTAATGCCCTCCCATGTCCAGAGACGATTCTTGTGATTAGAGAAGATTTTTCTCAGAAGGTGTTAAATGTAACCCATGATTTGCGATACCACTGTTTTGCTGTCATCCGCCTCTCGGCAGATTATCAAAATGGTGTCGTCACCGGATATCGTTCCCATAATTTCGGGCCACTCGATGCTGTCGATCAGCGCTGCGACAGAATTGGCCGTTCCAGGCAGGCATTTCATAACGACAAGATTGCCCGAATAATCGATGTGCACGAAATTGTCCACAAGCACCCGCCTCAGCTTCTGCGTCGGATTATAGCGCTGATCGGTCGGCAGCGAATATTTGTATCTCCCGTCATCCATCGGAACCTTAATCAGCAGAAGCTCCTTGATATCCCTGGAAACGGTAGCCTGGGTTACCTGGAAACCTGCATTCCGAAGAGCTTCGACCAGCTCGTCCTGCGTTTCAATTTCCCGGTGGGTAATAATTTCACGAATTTTAATATGTCTTTGACCTTTCATTAATGGCCTCCCGTATGTTCAAAAAGGTTCTAGTCGTTCTCTCCGTCATCCCTGCCAAAAGTGATCAGATTGACCGTGCCCGCCGCCGCATTCACATAGAGCAGTCCGCCCACCTCCGGATAAATCAGGAGATACGGCAGCAGCATGTCCCGCATCATGCTTCCGGTCCATTCCAGTGGACGGCGCGGCCTGGCCAGTATAACGAGATACTGCGTGCCGTTCTCGGCTTCCGCAATGTAATCAACGAACAGCCGGCTGTATAGCGGAGCGCCGTCAACGTTGAAGGACAGCGGTATTTTCAGCTTGCCGCCGACGACTTCATAGCCTGCATTTTCCAGCAGATTCAGCGCAGGATGGGAAATGATCTCTTTATTTAACGGAATGTGATCCTGCAAAAAAGAACGCGGCGAGCTCTGCAGCCATATATAAATGCGGTAGATGACCCAAACCGCCAGTCCAACGCCGATCAGCGCCATAACCGCCCTGTCCGGGCTACCCGTCATTGGAAATCACCTCGGTGATGTATTCGCTTAGACCGAGCCAAATCCCTTTTAAATAGCCAAAAGAAACTCATCGACCCGATGAGTTTCCATGAGATGCCTTACCGCCGAACGTCCCCGAGGCTTCCGCCACAACGGCTTCCGCGAGCGATGTATAATCGCCTTCAAGCCGGGGTAAAGCCTCCGCTTCGGAGGATGCTTTCCCCCCGTCCGCGCCTTCGCCGCCTGATTGTGTCTCTTCCGGTTCCAGATGCCAGTGGGCCAAAAATTCGATATTGCCCTCACCGCCCGTAATCGGGGAGAAGGTCAATCCTTTCAGAATAAATCCCTGTTCATGGGCCATCTCAAGGACATTAATAAGCACTTCCCGGTGAACCGCCGGATCGCGAACGACACCCGATTTGCCAACCTTCTCCCGCCCGGCCTCGAACTGGGGCTTAATCAGCGCGACAATATCAGCCGGCTTTCGAAGCAGCGCTTTTAGCGGAGGCAGGATAATCTTTAGCGAGATAAAAGAAACGTCGATGCTGGCAAAATCGGGAACGGGGCCTTTGAGATCGGGCGGCGTCATATACCGGAAGTTCGTCCGTTCCATGACGCATACCCGCTCATCTTCCCGGAGCGACCAGTCCAGCTGGTTATATCCGACATCGATCGCATAAACATAGGCCGCCCCGTTCTGAAGTGCGCAATCGGTGAAGCCCCCGGTGGAAGCGCCGATATCCAGCATTGTCCGGCCGCCGACATCGATGCTGAACCGGCGCAGCGCCTTTTCCAGTTTGAGTCCGCCGCGGCTGACGTACGGATGTACGGCGCCCTTGACCTTCAGGACAGAGCTGCGGGGCACTTTCATCCCGGCTTTCTCGATGCGTTCTTCATCCGCGAGCACAAGACCAGCCATGATGGCCGCCTTGGCTTTTTCGCGGCTTTCGTAAAAGCCCTGCTCGACGAGCAGCACGTCGATTCTTTCCTTCGGGCTCCGTTCTTTCTCTTTACCGTGCTCCATAGTCATCTCCAATTTCTATACTCGGGTCTCCCTTAGGCTTGCGAAGACGTTGTCTTGCCGAATGGATAAGAGCTTGCCGCCTTCATCGATTTGATCCGGGCGCATACCGCCTCGACGGTAAGTCCCGTCAGCTGGCGCTGTTCCTTGATCGAACCGTGTTCGACAAAAATATCCGGCACGCCCATCAGCTCCACCGTAACGTGATGCAGCCCATGCTCGGCATAATGCTCCAGCACGGCGCTGCCCAGGCTCCCCGCCTGGCTCGCTTCCTCCAGCACGATCATCTTCGTACCGGCACGGGCGAGACTTTGAAGCATGGAGCCGTCCAGCGGCTTCAGGAAGCGGGCGTTCACGACCCCCGTCTGAATACCCTCACGTTTGAGCAGATCCGCCGCATCCTCCGCCAGCTGTACCATTGGTCCGCAGGCAATGATAGCGAAGTCATCGCCGGGACGGAGCCGTTCCCAGGACCCGATCGGCAGGCAGCGCAGCTCCGGATCAAGCGCTGTTCCGGTGCCGTTAATACGGGGATAACGGTACGCGATCGGGCCGTCATTGTATTCCAGCGCCGTCTTCATCATATGGCGCAGTTCATTCTCATCCTTGGGCATCATCAGCACGATGTTCGGAATATGACGCATAAAAGCGATATCGTATACGCCTTGATGCGTCTCCCCGTCGGCGCCGACAAATCCGGCCCGGTCGATGGCGAACATCACGTTGGCGTTATGGCGGCAGATGTCGTGAACGATCTGGTCGTAGGCACGCTGCATGAAGGTGGAATAAACGGCGAATACCGGTTTCATTCCTTCCATGGCAAGCGCGGCGCAGAGCGTCGCCGCATGCTGCTCCGCAATGCCCACATCAATCATACGCCCCGGAAATTCCTTCGAGAACGGGAACAGACCGGAGCCTCCCGGCATCGCGGGAGTAACGGCGACAAGCCGTTCATCCTGCCGGCCGAGTTCGATCAGCGTCTCGCCGAACACTTCCGTGTACATCGGATGGCCAACCGCTTTCAACACCTGGCCGGATTCGATCTTGTAAGGGGTAATGCCGTGCCATTTATAGGAATCGGCTTCCGCCGGTTGATAGCCTTTGCCTTTGGTGGTGAGCACGTGAACCAGCACGGGTCCCGCCACATTGTCCGCCTGGTGGAACGTATCGATCATGGTTGCAAGATCATGGCCGTCCACGGGGCCAAGATACGTAAAGCCCAGCTCCTCGAACAGAACGCCGGGAACCATCATATATTTCAGGCTGTCCTTCATCCGTTCCGCGGTCTTCGCCAGACGGCCGCCGATCGCCGGAATCTTCCTCAGGAGCCCTTCCACTTCGTCTTTGGCCCGCAAATAATGGCGGTCCGAGCGAATTTGACTTAAATAGTTATGCATCGCGCCGACATTGGGGGCGATGGACATTTCATTGTCGTTCAGGATGACCATCAGCTTGCGGCGCTCATGTCCGATATGGTTCAGCGCCTCGAACGCCATGCCGCCGGTCAGAGCCCCGTCGCCGATAATGGCGACAACCTTGTTGTCCTCTCCCTTGAAATCGCGGGCCATCGCCATGCCCATCGCTGCAGAAAGGGAGGTGCTGCTGTGCCCGGCTTCCCACACGTCATGCTCGCTCTCGGAGCGCTTGACAAAGCCGCAGAGCCCGTTCTGCTTGCGCAGCGTATCAAACCGGTCCTGTCGGCCGGTCAATATTTTGTGGACATACGCCTGATGTCCGACATCGAATATAAATTTGTCCCGGGGACTGTCGTAGCAGTAATGCAATGCCAGCGTGAGCTCCACCACTCCCAGATTGGAGGCGAGATGTCCGCCTGTCGCAGACAGCTTCTCAATCAAAAACCTGCGTATCTCGTCCGCCAGGGTATTCAATTGTTCGATCGATAGCGATTTCAGTTGCTTAGGATCATTTAGTTGTGGAAGCAGCACGTGATTTCCCCGCTTTCCTGATGTTGTAAAGTATAACTCCCATTATAACATAAATGAAACGGCTGTCGAAATGCAGCCGTTTCCGCTTAGCTTTAGTGATCTCTAGACATTAAATAATCGGCGATTTCAATCAGACGTGCCCCATCAGCAAATCCGCCTTCCCGAACAGCGGATTTCGCTTCTTCCGTCAGCCGTTCCACTTCAAGCCGGGAAGCCTCCAGCCCGATAAAATAGGGATAAGTCACCTTCTGCTGCCGGACATCGCTGCCCGTCTTCTTGCCGAGCTTGCTTTCGTCCCCGACGAGGTCGAGAATATCGTCCTGCACCTGGAACGCCAGTCCGATGCTGACGCCGAAACGCCGCAGCGCTTCAAGCTGCTGATCCGACGCTCCGCCAATGCGTCCCCCGGCGAGCAGCGAGAATACAATCAGATCGCCTGTCTTGTGCAGATGGATATAGCGCAGGCTGTCCAGATCGGTCAGCCCCTGCTCGCCTTCCATGTCGGCCGCTTGGCCTCCCACCATTCCGCGCGGTCCGGCCATTTCCGCCAAGTCCTCCACGATCGACAAGACGTTCTCCGCGGACACCCCGTGCCGGCGGGCGGCCTGCACCACGCTGTAAAAAGCATGCGTCAGCAACGCGTCTCCTGCCAGAATAGCCGCCGCTTCGCCGAATACTTTATGGTTCGTCAGCCGCCCCCGCCGGTAATCGTCGTCGTCCATCGCGGGCAGATCGTCGTGAATCAGCGAATATGTATGCACCATTTCGATTGCCGCTGCCACAGGCAGCGCCGCTTCCCGGCATCCGCCAAGCGCTTCGCACGCCGCTATAACAAGCAGAGGGCGAAGGCGCTTGCCTCCGGCGAGCAGCGAATAACTCATTGCTTCCGTCAGCTTGGCGGGTACCTCCCAATGCTTCGGGAAGAGCATCGTCAGCTCGCCCGCAACAAGATCGCTAACGCCGGCGATATATTCCTTTAACGGCTGTTGGTTGTCAGGCTTCGCGCTTCGGCTTTCTTCCGGTTCCTTTCCGGAGAGTCCATTATTATACGGAATCATCGCTTTCCCCTTCCAGGTCGGCGCCGAACGGCTTCTTGCGCAGCTGTCCGTCTTCTTCCACGATCATTTCGATTTTGCGCTCTACCTGCTCCAGCTTCGCCCCGCACAGCTGGGAGAGCTTCATCCCCTGCTGAAACAAATCGATCGCCTTCTCCAGCGGAACGTCTCCGTGCTCCAGTTCACGCACGATCAGCTCCAGCCGGTCCATCGCTTCCTCAAACCCCAGTTCCGCTTCTTCCTTCGCCATGATCTTTCGCATCCTCCTTCATTCCCCATACCTGGCAGTCCAGCTGCCCGTCCGCCAGCTTCACGACAACCAGATCGCCGAGCTGAACCTCGCTTAACGATTTAATTAAATGCCGTTCCTTCTCATCGTAGACCAGGCTGTAGCCCCGCGCCATGACCTTAAGCGGGCTTAGCGCATCCAGCGCCTTAAGCTCCGCCGCAAAGCGGGAGCGCTTGTCCGCAAGCCGCGCTTTCATGGCGGCGACAAGCTCGCGCCTTGCGCCGTCGCTCCGGCGCCGGGCGGCAATGGCGCCCTCGCGCGGGCTGTAGCGCTCCAGGCGGTGCCGCAGCACCGCCTGCCGCTCGCGCGAGCGCGCCAGCCGCGCTTCGGCAGCGCGGTCAAGCCGCTGGCGCAGCATATCCAGCCGCTGCGCGTGCTGGAGCAGGTACCGGCGCGGGCTGACCAGCACCGGCGAGCGCTGCAGCGCCGCGAGCCGCTCGCGCCCGCGCATGGCGCGGCGCTGCAGCCCCTGGCGCAGCAAGCGCTGCAGCTGGCGGAGCTGCGAAGCCAGCTCCGCGGCATGCGGCACGGCCAGCTCTGCTGCGGCCGTGGGCGTCGCGGCGCGGAGGTCGGCCGCGAAATCGGCGATCGTAAAATCGGTCTCATGGCCTACGGCCGAAATGACCGGTATATCCGACGCCGCAATGGCCCTCGCCACCGCTTCTTCGTTGAAGGCCCACAGCTCCTCCAGGGAGCCGCCGCCGCGGCCCACGATGAGCACGTCGGCCTCGCCCATAGCGTTCAGGTCGCGGATCGCCTTCACGATGGACGGCGCCGCTCCCTTCCCCTGCACGAGTACGGGATAGAGCACGATGGACACCTGCGGATACCGCCGGCGCAGCGTGATGAGAATATCCCGGACCGCCGCGCCTGTCGGCGATGTAACGACGCCGATGCAGCGCGGATAGCGGGGCAATGGTCGCTTCAGCTCGGCGGCGAACAGTCCTTCCTGCTCGAGCTTCTTCTTCAGCTGTTCATAGGCAAGGTACAGACTGCCGATGCCGTCGGGCTGCATGTGCGTGGCATAGAACTGATACTGCCCGTCCCTTTCGTATACCGTCACATTCCCCCTGGCGATAACCCGCGAGCCTTCCTTCGGAACAAAAGGCAGCCGCTGGTTATGGGAAGCGAACATAATCGCCTTGATGCGGCTGCTCTCATCCTTGAGCGTAAAATACATATGCCCGCTGCCATGATGCGTAAAATTCGAAATTTCTCCCCGAATCCACACATCGGAGAGCAGATGATCCGAGTCAAGCTTCATGCGGATATAACGGTTGAGATCTTTAATGGAATATACCTTCCGCTCCGCCATGATGCCTGTCCTATTCCAGTCCGCGGCGGCGCTTGGCCGCAGTCAGCGTGTTCACCATCAGCATCGTAATCGTCATCGGGCCTACGCCTCCCGGAACCGGCGTAATATAACCAGCGACTTCCTTGGCGCTGTCGTAGTCAACGTCTCCCGCCAGCTTACCGTTATCCAGACGGTTCATGCCCACGTCGATGACAACCGCGCCAGGCTTCACATAAGAAGCGTCAACAAAGTTGGCGCGGCCGATCGCCACTACAAGCACATCGGCCTGTTTGCACAGCTCGGCCATATTCACTGTGCGGGAATGGCACATGGTAACCGTCGCGTTCTCCCGCTGGAGCAGCAGGGATACCGGCTTGCCGACAATATTGCTGCGGCCGATTACAACAGCGTGTTTGCCGGATAGATCGATGCCCGTGCGCTTGATCAGTTCGATTACGCCGGCCGGTGTACAAGGAAGCAGGCTGTCGTCGCCGATAACCAGGTTGCCGACATTGACTGGATGAAAGCCATCGACATCCTTCTCTACGGCGATGGCATCGATCACTGCTTTTTCATTAATGTGCTTTGGCAGCGGGAGCTGTACCAG
This sequence comes from Paenibacillus apii, assembly GCF_011043685.1. Lineage (NCBI taxonomy): Bacteria > Bacillati > Bacillota > Bacilli > Caryophanales > Paenibacillaceae > Paenibacillus > Paenibacillus apii. Next base: position 851,336 of record NZ_JAAKGU010000001.1, read on the forward strand.
AATGCCGTCGATTTCGTCCGCCTTGTTAAGCTCGTCAACGAGCGCGAGCAGCTCCTCCTGGGAAGTCGATGCCGGCAGCCGGTGCACTACCGAATGAAAGCCAAGGCTGATGCAGGTTTTTTCCTTACTGTTGACATATACCTGCGATCCCGGATCTTCCCCGACAAGCACTACAGCCAAACCGGGCTTTACGCCGCGCTGCAAAAGCGTCTCGACCTCACGGGCAATATCCACACGAATTTCTTCGGAAACCAGTTTACCGCTGATGATTGCTGCTGTCATGACACTTATCTCCCCTTTGGTGAACTTTTATTGTAGTAAGGTTGTCTTTTGCGAAAAAGGGCCAACAAGACGCATTGCATTGCTTTTTTAAATCAGCTTCATTTCTAGGAACGCTTGGTCTTCAGTTCTTCTAAATCCTGAATCATTTTTCCCAGCACGCCGTTGACGAACTTGCCGGAATCCTCGGTGCCGAAATGCTTGGCAAGCTCGATGGCTTCATTGACGGCAACCTTGGCCGGAACATCATTCAAATAGATCATTTCATAGGCCGCCAGCCGCAAAATTTGACGGTCGACGCGAGACAGCCGGCTCATCTGCCAACCTTTCAGGTAATGCTCCAGCATATCGTCAATCGCAGGCTTGGCTTCCCAGATGCCGTTGACATGGCTGAGCACATAATCTTTCAGCAGCAGCTCGTCCGAAATAACCCGCTCCGTCTCATTCTCCTCCGACGCTTCTTCCAGCAGCATCTCCACCGCCTCGCCGCTCTCGACCTCGTTCATCTCCATTTGATACAGGCTTTGTACTATAATTTCTCTCGCTACACGTCTTTTCATTGGGTTCCTCCTTATAATGATCCAGGCGATCGTTCAAATGCCCCGCTCCCATGTGAAATGGATGGAGACCTTCTTGGTATGCTTATATTAGGATGTACACTTTTCGTTCTGTTCATCGTCCTTGCTTCAGCGTCTGCTTAATCTCCAGATAGTCATCAAACGCAAAAAAACCGCACCGCCCTTCCCTCGGGCAAAACAAACAGCAGACCAGTTTCGCTCCGAAAGAAAGGCTTTAGCGCGGTTCACTTGAAGGGACGCCAGCGGGTCGTCAGCTGCTCCAGAAGCTCCCGCCAAGGGAACAATGGAGCCTGCGCGTCTTTCCTGCCGCCAAGCGTATATCCGATGAACACAACCAGTGCAAAGAACAGCATATCCCAGAAACCGCTAATTAAATAAATGATGCCAAGAATTAAGCCAAAGGCTACTCCGGCGATTCTGCCACCGTGACTTTCCCAAATTTCTCTCCAAGGCATTAGGGAAACTCACCTCTATTCCACTCGACTTTTGAAGCTTGGGGACTGAGCAAGATTCGCAATATAGACGGAGACGTCTGCAACCGGAACGCCCGTCGTTTCCTGTACGTATTCATGCACCTGCCGCTGGATTTCCGATGTCAGCAGCGGCAGCGAATGCTCGCCGTCAACTACGCCCCGGATCATAATTTCCAGTCCCGCCTGGGAAACACGGATGCGCGATTTCAGGTCGCGAATGCCTTTAACCCGTCCGGCTGCTTTCAGGCTCAGATTCTCGATTGTTTCCATCGAGATCTGAATATCCCCGTATTCCGTTCGCTGATCCACCGACAGGGTGGAAGTCCGCTCCCGGCGCAGGGAAATGTAGAAGAACCGGATACTAAGCAGAAATAAAATGACCGCCACGGCAACCGCAGCAATATAAGCGGTGTCCCAATCCCGGATCCTCAGATTATTCATTGGGAGAACCCCGCTTAACAGGAGGATGGCAATAACGGATAATGCTCCGATGCTCAAGCTGTATAGAAACAGCAAAAGTCTGTCCAAAATTTTCGCCACGAGCCTCTTAACCTCCTTAAAGTAGACTAAACCCTCGACTTGACCGTCGGGGGTTTAATGAAGACCGGAAGTCCTTATTTCACACGAAGGGCAATATCGGTATCGTCACTAACGCTGTTCTTCTCTGCTGTCTTGAACTGTACGTCGTGAATATGCACATTCACTTCTACGACCGTCAGGCCGGTCATCGTCTCGATCGACCGCTTGACGTTGCGCTGGATTTCCGCCGCCACTTCCGGAAGACGGGTACCGTATTCGATAATTACAGAGACATCCACAGCGGCTTCACGCTGTCCAACTTCCACCTTAACGCCTTTTGAAAGGTTCTTACGGCCCAGCAGCTCGACAATGCCTCCGGCAAAACCTCCGCTCATGCCCGCTACGCCTTTAACCTCTACGGTCGCGAGCCCCGCGATGACCTCAATCACCTCGGGAGCGATTTGGATTTCACCGATTTCCGTACGTTCGAATTCTGTCGGCAATGTACTCATTTAGTCCCCCACACCTTTCGTATTTGTTACTGACGGCAAGCTTGAAGCACGTCTCTCCATTAAACATACTATATCATTTGGCGAACTTTATGACAAACCAAACCGCCCCGTCCTAAATTTCATTTTCTTCAAGAAATTTAATATCGAAATGACCGTCCAGAAATACGGGATGCTCCAGCAGTTTTTGATGAAATGGAATGGTGGTATGTATTCCTTCAATGGCAAACTCGCCTAGAGCTCGCTTCATTTTATGAATCGCCTCCTGGCGCGTCGGAGCCCAGACGATGAGCTTGGCAATCATGGAGTCATAAAAAGGCGAAATCATTCCGCCAGGGTAAGCGGCGCTGTCCACGCGGACGCCAAGTCCGCCCGGAGGCAGGTAAAAACCGATCTTGCCCGGAGATGGCATGAAATTCTTGGCCGGATCTTCGGCGTTAATGCGGCATTCGATCGACCAGCCGTTGATGACGATATCTTCCTGGGTGAACGAAAGTGGATTTCCTTCGGCCACCGAGATCATTTCCTTGATCAGATCGACGCCCGTCACCATTTCGGTAACCGGATGCTCGACCTGGATGCGGGTATTCATTTCCATAAAATAGAACTGGCCGTCTGGCCCGAGCAAAAACTCCAGAGTTCCCGCGCCGGAATAATTCACGGCTTGCGCGGCGCGGACAGCCGCATCGCCCATGGCTTGGCGGATCTCCGGCGTCAGCACGGGGCAAGGCGCCTCCTCAACCAGCTTCTGGCGGCGGCGCTGAACGGAACAATCCCGTTCGCCGAGATGAACCACGTTGCCGTGATTGTCGGCGATAATCTGGATCTCGACATGCTTCATGCCTGTCAGATACTTCTCCAGATAGACCCCGGCGTTGCCGAATGCCTTCTGTGCTTCCTGCTGGGCTGCGGTAATCTGCTTGATCAGCGATTCCTCGTCTTCGGCAATGCGAATGCCTTTGCCTCCGCCTCCGGCCGTAGCCTTGATGATAACCGGATAGCCGATCTCTCTGCCGAGGAGAACCGCCTCCTCCACATTCTCAATTAGACCGTCGGAGCCTGGTATAACCGGAACTCCGGCATTCTTCATCGTATCTTTCGCTACCGCCTTGTCGCCCATCCGCGTGATGGCTTCAGGGGACGGTCCGATAAAGGTGATATTGCAGGAACCGCAAATCTCGGCAAAATCGGCATTCTCGGCAAGAAAACCGTAGCCGGGATGGATGGCGTCACATTCAGTCAAGGTGGCGACGCTCATAATATTCGTAAAATTCAAATAGCTGTCCTTGGAAGCGGTCGGTCCGATACAATACGCTTCATCGGCCAGCCGGACATGCAGCGAATCCCGGTCGGGCTCCGAATAGACCGCCACGGTGGAAATTCCCAATTCGCGGCAGGCGCGAATAATCCGAACGGCGATTTCCCCCCGATTGGCGATCAGCACTTTTTGTATATTCATTTCTTTCCTCCCGATTCTAAGATTCCGGTTTCACCAGGAACAGCGGCTGGCCGTACTCGACAAGCTGTCCGTTCTCGGCGAGAACGGATACAATCTCCCCGCGGACTTCCGCTTCCAGCTCGTTCATCAGCTTCATCGCTTCAATTATGCATACCGTTGTCTTCTCGGTCACCCGGTCGCCTGCGCTTACGAATGGAGGTGAGTCCGGCGAAGCCGAGGAGTAGAATGTTCCCACCATGGGAGAAACGATTTTATGTAAGTTTCCTTCTGCGGGAGCAGCCGGTGTCTCCTGCTGCGGAGCCGCTTGAACGGGAGCAGCCTGAGTGGGTGCGGCTTGACCGATAATCTGCTGAGGAACCGGCGGCTGCGGAGCTGACGTAAAGGGATAAGGATAAGGAGTAGCCGGAACCACATGCGCTTCCGCCGCTTCGGAACGGTCCGGTTTGCGGATGGCCAGCTTCATTCCTTCGCTTTCAATCTCCAGCTCGTGCACGGAAGAGGTCTGGTCCAGCAGTTTGATCAATTCCTTAATTTCGCTTAATTTGAACATTTCGATCAGTTCACTCCTTCAGCTTTCTCTCGAAGCCGCCAACTTGACGGAAAAGAAGAAACGTCATCGCCGCCTACAAAAGGACATCATCCGTTTCCCTTAATAATAGTAGGATGCCGGATTCGAGCGACGCTTATCCTCCTAATACTTCAAGATAACTTTATGTATTATATCACAAACGCAAGAAATAGAAAGAGCCCGGGAAAACCCGAGCTCTTTCGTCAATTTATGTGTTTTTCGTGTTTGACTTACTCTTCCGAAACATGCTGTACGCTCACTTTATCCTGGGATACGCTCAGCTCTTTCATGACAAGATCGATGATGGAAGCCGCCTGCTTCACGTCCAGCTTGCTGCTCAGAACGACAACTTTATAGGAGTTGCCTTCTTCCTTGACAATTGCTTCGCTATACTGCTGCTGAAGCTTTTCTTCGATTCCGGTGATCTTGGACTCCTTCTCTTCCAGCTGGTGCAACTGCTCCTGGGCGGCCGCGCTGTCCGCAGGCGATTTGTCCATATCGTTGATCTTGGCCATCAAATCCTGCTGTTCCTTCAGGTTCTTCTGATCTCGTTCATACAAATAGTTGGTGAACAGGCTGGAGGCCGACGCGCTTTGCGAGGCTACTTCGTTCAGTACGGCCGCGTCGCTCTTTGACGCGCTGCCGTCCGCCGAGGTGCTATCCTTGCCATTGTCCGCCGAGGCGCTGTCTTTGCCATTGTCCGCCGAGGCGCTGTCCGGTTTGGCGGATTCAGCCGGCGCTGAATCGGAAGTCTGATCCTTGGCGCCTTCCGAAGAAGAGTCTGCGGCGGATTTGCCGTTATCCGTTCCCGCCGCCGGCGAGTTCGTATCGTCTGCCTCCGAGCTTGCGGCGGCATTCGGATCAGCCGCAGTGTTAGGATCGGCGGCAACCCCAGTATCGGCGGCAGCCCCAGGATCTGCTGACGAATCCGTGTTTTGCGAAGTCACTTCGCTGACTTCCGCGCCGCTGTCGGCCGTCGATGGAAGGGCGTCGCCGGACGAATTCTTGACGGAATCCACCTGAATCGTTCCCGCTGTCTCCTTGGGCGATGAAACGCCCGAGTCTTCCGTGAACAAATAATACGCAGAGAGCACCACCATCAAGCTGAGCATGGATACCAACCAGATTGTTTGTCTTTTGCCGTTCATTGCTTTTCCTCCTTTTTGCTGTTCCTTCGGATTCGGCGTTTAGGCCGCTGCGCTAAGAAGAGCTATTCCTGTTTGCGCGGCACGACGGAAATGCGGTAGCTTGGCACGTTCAGCGCTTTTTGCACCGCCTGCTCGATCAGTCCCCTCACCACCTTGTTCTCGGCTCCTTTGGCAACAATGACGACGCCGCGGACCTGAGGCTTGATTCGTTTGGTAATAATCGGCGTCTCGTCTCCGGATTGACTGTAAGTGACGATCTCGCCGTCTCTGGTGTACGTGGTTGTGTGGCGCTTGCCGCCGTTCGCATCGGTCTCATCGCTGAGCTGCTGGGAATCGTTCACGTTCCGCTGGACAACGACCTCCTCGGTGGAATCGACGGTTACCATAATGTCCACTGTGCCGACTCCAACGATTTGCTCCAGAATTCCCTTCATGCGGTTCTCCATCTCCCGTTCGATGCCGTCAAACGAGCTGGCGCTTCCATCTGCCGTTTCCTGCATCGCCGCCTGCGAGCTCTGGTTCTGGGGCGGCTCTCTACTCGTATTCTCGCTGTCGAGCTTCTTCACATTGACAAAGGAATTGAACAGCATGATCGCTACGCCCAGCAAACCCAGAATAATCAACCACCGGAACGTATGGTTCCGCTTCGGGTTCTCGGCTCCGCCTCCGATCAACTGTTCCAGCTTCTTCAGCCAGTTGCCCACTTCGTAACTCCTCCCTCACGTTAAATCCGATTCGGCGGCGGCTACAGCTTCTCGCCGCTGCCGCTCAGCACGGTAATCTTCTCGGGGTCCAGACTCCAGTTCTTCTGGAGCATCGTCGTTACCGCTTTGGCATCGGTACCGCCCGAGCTCCCGTCTTCACCCGGCGCGGCTCCCGCCGGAACTGCCGCCGCGGAGCTCTCTCCAGTCTCCATCAGACCGCTCTTCCCTTCGCCGAGCTCAACCTTGATATCCTCCACAGGCTGAACCGTGATCGGAACACTCCCGCCGCTGCCGTGACCCCCTGGGACTGCGCTCGGCGATGCGACTCCATCTGCGGGAAGCTTGACGACCACCCCGGTGATTACCGGCACGGCATTGACTCCGGCTCCCTTCGCAAGGGCGAGTGTTACGGTCACATTCGCTCCTCGTTTTCCCGTCTCACCGGCAATCTGCTCCCGCATCTGTCCGGCGATCTGCTGCGCCGCGAGCTTCAGGCTCTGATCCCTCCCGCCTGCGGCCAGCTTCTGCCCTTCGGCCAGTATACGCGCAAGCTCGGCGTCTTCCGCCTTGCTCTGCCCGGGCGCCCCGCCGTCCGACTGGCTGAAGGCCAGACTGAGCTCGGACGCCGCATCGCCTTTCAGCAGCGAGACGATGGGGCTCAGAATCGTAAGCAGGACCAACAGGCTGAGCACGAGCCTCGCATAGCGCTCCATCGATTTGCCCGGCAGCAGCAGCTCGACGAAGGACGCCAGCAGCACGATCATTATAATTTCCCGCAGCCAATCCCCAAGCCAGCTCATGGTTCTCCCCCTTGTGAAGCTTCATCTCATCATGACCGTAACGTTGCCGGCGGTCAGAAGAATGGTTACGGCCAGAAAAAACATGAGCGATACGGCCGCCAGCGCCGCAAATACATAAATCATGCTCTTTCCGATCGTCTGCAGGCAGGAGACGATCGGCGTGTCGCCCAGCGGCTGCATTACGGCTCCGGCCACATTGTAAATGAGGGCCAGCACGAGGATTTTGATTGCCGGAAACGCGCACAGGAACAGGATGATAATGACGCCGGACAGCCCGATGGCGTTCTTCACCAGCAGCGAAGCCGAGATAACGGTATCGGTGGCATCCGCGAACAATTTGCCGATAACGGGTACGAAATTACCGGTAACGTATTTGGCTGCCCGGAGCGTGACTCCGTCCGTAACCGAACTTGTGATGCCCCTGACGGAGATCACGCCCAGAAAGACGGTAAGCAGAACGCCCAGCACTCCCGTGCCGATATTCCGCAGAAGATTCGCAAGCTGGGTCAGCTTGTATTTGTCCGAGATGGAACTGACCAGATGCAGCACCGCCGAGAAGAACAACAGCGGGAACACCATGGTGTGAATCAGCGTGCCGACCGTATGAATCATGAACACGATCAGGGGATGGGTCACCGAGACTGTCACTACATTGCCCATGGACGCGAGCAGCGCGAACAGAAGAGGGATCATCGCCATCATGAAGTCGATCATCCGGTCGATAGCGTCCTTGGCATAGCCGATGGCGATGTTAAAGCTGTTAACCGCAATTACCATCACCACCATGAAGCATAGAGCGTAGGCCACCTTGCTGACCGCCTTGCGCTCAAACGCGGTCTGGAGCGTCTCCAGAATCATGCTCAGCACGCTGATCATGACAATTGTGACAAGCAGCTTGCCGTTGTAGAGCACTTCATGCCACATGTACGACAGGAGGCCGGACAGCACATTTTTCAAGCTTAACCCCTGACCCCCGGGAAGCAGCATATCCATGAGCGAGGGAGTGGCACCGTCCGGAAAAAAACCGCCGTAATCCTTCATCAGCTGATTCCAGTATTTCTCGACTCCATCTTTGGGCAAGTTATCGACCTGGCTCTTTACCCATTGATCCACCGGCGTTTCGCTCTGACCGGTCTGCGCCCCGCCGGGTGGTTTCGTGGCCGCGCCTTGCCCCTCTGTGGCCGTATCGGCGTAACCCGCGGCACTGCCGGCTTGGCCGACATAAGCGCCCGATTGGTCTGCAGGCGTTCCGGCTTCAATTGCCGAAAAAGCGGCCGCTCGGCTCCATCCGATGAACACGAGACAGACAATCAGCAGCGCGACTTTTAGTTTGGGCGGTCGGAAAATGCCGCGCTTGTTCATTGTCTTTTCTCCTTTCTTTTGGCGGATGGGCCTTACCCGGAACTCCTTATGCCGGCAGCAGCTTCATAACCGTCTCAATAATGATGCCGATGATCGGCACAGCCAGCGTCATGATCAGCACTTTTCCGGCCAGCTCGATTTTGGAGGCAATGGATTCCTGACCCGCGTCGCGTACGATCTGAGCCCCGAATTCCGCGATGTAGGCGATTCCGATAATTTTGAATACCGTCTTCAGGTACACGGTCTCCATCCCCGATGACTCCGCAAGCCTCTGCAGCGTGGAGATTACTCCGCCGATTTTGCCGATCAGAAACAGGAAGATGAGGATTCCCGTTGCGGCCGCCAGCAAGAAGGCGAACATCGGCTTTTGTTCTTTCAGCACCAGAATGAGTACGGTCGACATCAGCCCGATTCCAACGATTTGAATGATATCCATGGCGCGCCTATTGAAAAAGAAAGATCGTCTTGATTTCCTGCAGCAGTCCGTCCAGCATCCGAATGACCATGAACAGCACGACGACGAAGCCGATAACGGTCACCCAATGAGCAATATCTTCTTTGCCCATCTGCTTGAGGACGGTATGAATCATGGCGATAATGATGCCGATGCCGGCAATTTGAAAGATCGCGTTGACTTCAATGTTCATTTCTGGCACCTCGCTAAAAGATCAAAATGACGATGAGCGCCCCCAGCAGAAGTCCCAGACTTTTGCTTACCTTTTCGTACTTGGCCTGGTCTTCGCGGGCCGATATTTCCTCCTGCTTCAACTGCTGTAGCGCCAGAGCGATATGATTCGTCTGATGGCTTCGGTCGCTGGTGCCGAGAGTGCAGCTGAGCTGCCGGAGAACCTCCTGCTCCGGGATTTTCATCGCGGTCGCCCTCCAGTGCGTTTCCATCGCCCGGTCCAGCGCTTCCTGCGCGGTCAGGTTTTGCGGCGGGATCATTCCTTCAGCCGCCGTGCCGAGCAGTCCCCGCAGCGGCTCCCTCGTCTGTACGGCGATTCGCTTGAGCGCCTCTGGCAGCGGCGTATAGCCATACATGATCTCGGTCTCCAGCCGCTGAAGCGCTGCGATCAGGCCGCGGATCTGGCGAGGCCGGTCCGCATATTGGCGGGCCCTGCGGAAGCCGGCCAGCGTGGCCGCGAGCAGGATCATCACGGCTCCCAGAAGCTTAAGCATGGCATTCGCCTCCTTTGCGTTCTCCCGGAGATGCCGGAAGCGGGCGTTTGCGGCCGTCCAGCACCCGGAAGGTCAGCTCGCCTGCAGCCCGGCGGAGGATGACGTACCTTTCGAACACGCCCAGTTCGATGATCCGGCCGAGTCCGGGCCTTAGTGCCAGCTCGGACACCTCGCGGCCGTGAGCTGCCGCCAGAACTGTAATTCCGGCATGCAGCGCCTCGGTCAGCGCCTCGGCGTCCTCCGGCCGGCCGATCTCGTCTGCGATCAGCACATCCGGCGAAAGGGAGCGGATCATCATCATCATGCCCTCGGCCTTGGGACAGCCGTCCAGCACATCGGTGCGCGGTCCGATATCAAAGGAAGGGACCCCTTTGCGGCTTCCGGCGATTTCGGAACGCTCGTCCACAATCCCTACCTTGAGGCCGGGGCGACGCCAGGAATCTCCCGCACTCCCGGCGGAAATCTGCCGGGCAAGATCGCGAAGCAGCGTCGTCTTGCCGTGCTGGGGCGGTGACAGGATCAGCGTATGCATGACCCGGCGGCGGCTGTCGTCCAGCAGGAGCGGCAAAATCCGGTCGGCGACGCCAGGAATCTCGCGCGCAATCCGGACGTTGAATCCGCCGATATCCCGCAGATGGCCCACGCTGCCGCTGCTCAGCACCGTCCGCCCGGCCAGTCCGATGCGGTGTCCCCCCGGGATGGTGATGAACCCCTTGCGAAGCTCTTCCTCCATTGTATAGAGCGAATGATTGCTGATCAGGTCAAGCATCCGGTGGCTGTCCTCCCGATTCGGCTTGTACGCTTCTTCCGGCTCCAGCGTCAGCCTGCCGGCTTCGTCCACAAAGTGGTATTTCCCCCCATAATTGATTTCCAGCGGCCGCCCTTCCCTGATACGGATTTCTTCCACCGTCTCAAGCAGCGGGAGCGGGAGCCGGGAAAGCGCGGCTTTCACTTTTTCAGGAAATATTTGGAGCCAGTCCGTAGCCATAAGCCGTACCCCCAAGTCGTTTCTATGGAATGCTTTATTCCATATTTATGCTTGTACGTTTGCAATATGACTACCAATCTATCATTTCTTCAAAATACCGATTAAGAGACACGATACGCCGGCAGCCACCCAGCACAGCTTGCTCGGAGAGAGATTCTGCGCCATGCCCGTAAGGCCGATGGCCGTTGTCAGAACAAGCACGGTCGGACCGACCAGCGCCAGCGCCGAATTGACCGCCAATGCCTTGTCCACCTGATTCAGCCTGAGCATAATCAGCGCGGCGGTAATCTCAGCACTGCCAGACAGCAAGCGCAGAATAGCCATCCAGCTAACATACTTGTCCACCTTTGTCCAACTCCTTCCGCCCGGATCGCCCCAATTCAGTCTTTCGAAACGGCCGCTTCCCGGCTGTTGTTCATAGATATGCGGGATTGTCCCGCTTTAGACAACAAGAATTTAGGATAAAACCAGATTCGATAATCCACTATATAGATAAGAAAGAAGACATTTTAAAAAAACTGATAGAAAATTATTATCGGTATGATATAATATTTTTAACGAAATAATAAAACAGTCACGCCACAGAAAGGAATGCTTTCATGCACACCCGTCATCCTGAAATGTCTATCCGATTCGAAAGTCTAACCAAAACAGCCAGAGAAGTCGCCACAGTCGTTATATCTGCCCTTCTGGTCGCCGTCGGTCTCAAGCTCTTCCTTATCCCTCACCAGCTGCTTAGTGGAGGCGTAGCCGGAGCGGCGTCCGTCATCGGTTACTTGACCGATCCCAAGTATATTTCGTTAATCTACTTCGGCATCAATCTTCCTATTCTGCTCTGGGGGTTCGTTGCCGTTGGAAAAAAATATATTTTCCTCAGTATGCTATGCGTCGCCTGCACGACATGGTTTCTGACGATTATTCCTCAGATGAAAGTAACCCAGGATCCGATTCTGGCCAGTATTTTCGGCGGGGTCATTATTGCGGGGGGCATCGGGTTCTCCCTTCGGGCGGGCGGCTCGTCGGGCGGGTTTGATATTCTGGGGTCAATCATTACGCGTAAAAGGGACGTTCCGATGGGGACGGTTCTGTTCATTATGGACGGATTGGTCCTGCTGACCCTCGGCTTTATGAAAAGCTGGGATTCTGCGCTCTATGCCATGCTGTGTACGTTTGTAAAAAGCCGGGTGGTCGATATGATCCATATCCGGCATGTCAAATTAACCTGTTTCATTGTGACTAAACGGAAGGAAGAGATGCTGGAGCGGCTGAACCGGCTTCCCCACGGGGTGACCGTTGTCAACGCGGAGGGGGGTTACAGCCACGAAGGGAACACAATGCTAATGACAGTCACCACGCGTTACGAGATTTCGGAGCTTCGCAAAGCCGTTATCTCCGTCGATCCAAGCGCCTTCGTGAACGTGCTGGAAACGGTGGAAATTCTGGGGAGGTTCAAACGGCTGGCCTAACCGGCCGCTTCGGCAGAATGAACCCGTTAATAGCTCATCGCAAAAAAAGGGACTGCTTCCAAAACCATGCCAGGCTTTGGAGCAGTCCCTTCATCTTTGTTAAGTATTAGACGCGGAAAATCGTTCCGCTTTAAGAGATTAGATTATAGCCGGATTAGCGGCGTTCCTGAGGACCGCCTACAAATACTTGCTGGTCGGTATCCAGCCCGTACGCCGTATGCAGCGCCTGGATGATCTCCGTAAGCTTGCCGGATTCCACGACGCAGGAAACCTTGATTTCGGAGGTGCTGACCATTTTGATGCTGACTCCAAGACTCGAAATCACATCGAACATCTGTGCCGCCACGCCCGGGTGGCTGACCATGCCGGCGCCGACGATGGAGATTTTGACCAGATTATCTTCCGAGGTTACCTCGCGGTACGGCAGTTCTTCGCGGATCTGACGGATGACCTCTTTAGCCCGTTCCATTTCGTCAAGCGAGACGGTGAAGGAGAAATCCGCTTCCCCATTCAGTACGCCGCTCTGTACGATGATATCTACGTTAATGCCCACATCAGCCAGCTTGCTGAACACCCGGGCCAGAACGCCGGGAACGTCAGCCACTCCCGAAATGCTGATGCGTGCTACATTTTTGTCATATGCGATGCCGCTAACGGCCACTCCCTGCTCCATGCTTGCTTCCTCCTTCACTACAGTGCCTTCATTATAATTAAAGCTCGACCGCACAACCAGCTTCACCTGGTACCGTTTGGCGTATTCCACCGCGCGCGGATGCAGCACGGCGGCGCCCAGATTGGCGAGCTCCAGCATTTCGTCGTAAGAGATCTCCGTAAGCTTGCGCGCGTTCTTCACGATGCGCGGGTCGGTGGAGTAAACCCCGTCGACATCCGTATAAATTTCGCAGACATCGGCTTTGATGGCCGCAGCCAGAGCAACCGCCGTCGTATCGGAACCGCCGCGTCCAAGCGTTGTGATCTCGCCGCCATTGGTCATCCCCTGAAAACCGGCGACGATGACAATCTTGTTCTTCTCCAGCGCTTCCAACACCCGGCCGGGGACAATCTCATTAATCCGCGCCCGTCCGTGCGTCTCGTCCGTGCGGAAGCCGGCCTGCCAGCCGGTATAGGATACGGCGTCGCGTCCAATGCCGCTCAGGGCGATGGACAGCAGCGCAATGGAGATTTGCTCTCCCGTCGTCATCAGCATATCCATTTCGCGCGCCGGCAGTTGGCTGCTAAGCTGCTTGGCCTGGTCGATCAGTTCGTCGGTGGTATCCCCCATGGCGGATACGACCACGACGCAGCGGTGGCCTTCGTCCTGCTTGTCAGCGATGCGTTTGGCGACCCGCTTCATACGCTCGATATCTCCGACGGAGCTGCCTCCGAATTTCATGACATAAAGTGACAAAGCATCATTCACTCCCAATTTCAATTTCTGCTACCCCTTGAAACATACGGTTTCCCGCTTTAAACCAGTATAATACGAAAGTAACCGATTGCGTTAGTTATTTTGCAAAAAAACGTCATACTTTATTTCCAAAAAACAGCCCCCTCGAATCTCATCCGATTCTCACGGGACTGTCTTTGTTGCCAGCCTTGATCTCTCGCCTGCTCCGGCTTATCCGGCCTTTGTCAGGCAGCCATCTTGCGGCAAGCCTCCACGCAGGCGAAGGAAGCTTCTTCGATCGCAGCGCTTGCAATGCCTGGCTTCATGCTGTCTTATGTATATCCGGTCTGTTCTCTTCCTGAAATACCAAAGCCTCCCTGCACTGCGCTGCGGGAGGCCCGGATCACATTCAAGCTGAAGAACTAAGCGCGGGAAATATACTTGCCTTCGCGAGTGTCGATCAGGAGAACGTCGTTCTCGTCAATGAAGAGCGGCACCTGAACGGTCAGTCCGGTCTCAAGCTTGGCCGATTTGGTTGCGCCCTGAGCGGTGTTGCCTTTAACGCTCGGCTCGGATTCCACGACCTTAAGCTCCACGCTGGTCGGGAGGTTGATGCCGAGAAGCTCGCCCTGGTAGCTGACAATGTTCACCGTCATGTTCTCCTTGAGGAAGTTCAATTCCCATTCGAGCTGATCGGCTTCAAGGCTGAACTGGTCATAGGTTTGGTTGTCCATGAACACATGCTCGGAGCCGCTGGCATACAGATATTGCACGGCGCGGTTCTCGATGATGGCACGGCCGATCGTTTCGCCGGCACGGAACGTACGCTCAACGGTGTTGCCGTTGCGCAGGTTCTTCAGCTTGGAGCGGACGAACGCCGCGCCTTTACCCGGTTTAACATGCTGGAAGTCCAGCACCGTGAAAATATCGCCGTCCACCTCAACGGTCAGGCCTGTCTTAAAATCGTTAACGGAAATCACTAATAAACCCCTCCTGAATTCATAAATAACTTGTTCTTATTAGAACAATTAAACTCTTAAGGTCGCAGCCTGCGCAGGCGGCATAACCGAAGTTTACAATACTGTGTAGTCTTTGGATGAATGGGTCAATCGCTCGACGCCGTTCTCCGTGACGACTACATCATCCTCAATGCGGACGCCCCCAAGTCCCGGAACGTAAATGCCCGGCTCCACGGTGACGACCATTCCCGGCTGCAGCACATCATCGCTGAGCTTGGACAGGCGCGGCCACTCATGCACTTCCATGCCGAGGCCATGGCCAAGACTGTGTCCGAACTGCTCGCCGTATCCGTAACGGGTAATGATATCCCGAGACAACGCGTCGCATTCCTTGCCGGTCATACCCGGCTTGATATGCTCCAGCGCGTACAGCTGAGCCTCCAGCACGATGTCGTAAATTTCCGTCAGCCTCGGATCGGGGCTGCCCAGTGCGATCGTCCGTGTAATATCGGAGCAATAGCCGTCCAGCAGTGCGCCGAAATCGAACGTTACGAATTCATTGGTCTGAATTACCTTCTCACTCGCAACGCCATGCGGCATCGCGGACCGCTCTCCCGAAGCCACGATCGTATCGAAGGACGATGAGGTCGCCCCGCGGCTTCGCATGTAGAACTCCATTTCCAGATCGACGTCCCGCTCGGTCATGCCCGGCTTGATAACGTTCAGAATGTGCCGGAACGTGTCGTCCGCAAGATCCGCTGCTCTTCTCATTACGGCCAGCTCGTCTTCATCCTTGATCATGCGGAGCTTCTCAACGGCCTGGGATACCGGAACGAGTTCGGCCGCCGTCTTCAGCGCTTCAGCGTAAGAGGCATAGGAGCCGTAAGCGACATGATCCTGCTCGAATCCGAGACGAACCTGCCCGCCATTCGGCAGCAGTTCGCTCACCGTATCGATAAATTTCGGACCATGCTGTACGACCTTAAGCCCTTTACTCTGTTCCGACGCCTGAGTCATATAGCGAAAATCGGTCAGCAAATAGCTTTCGTCGCCCGTAATCAGCACATAGCCGGATGAACCGGTAAAACCGCTCAAATAGCGGCGGTTGATGCCGCTCGTGATCAATATCGCGTCCAGACCTTGATCCTGCACTACCTTCCGCAGTTTGGAGACTCGGTTGTTGCCCATCATCATTCTCCTCTCGAAAATAGCCACATTGTATTGTAACATAGGGCCATGCCGCCTGAGAAGTTTTTTTGATGGATAAGAATGCCTTTTTCGCGCCGGATTCAGGCTAAATGTTTACCGGATTGTCAAGCCAATCCTGCGCTGCTCTCCCGTTTTCGTTCATCCGTGTATTCGGTCGCGGCCGTATAGCCGATGAACAACCCCCACAACAGGTACAGGCAGAACTCACTGATGACCGAATCCCAGGGAAGCCGGAAAGGCGGCTGCATCAGAAAGAGCCAGGAGCCTGCAAGAAAGAGAACGGACCACCAAAGAATGCCGTAGAGCATCCCCGCCCATGGTCCTTTTATTTTGCGGAATAATAGAACATACACGATGGAACAGAGAACCGAGAAGCCGATGAACAGCAAATAGCCCGCCAGCTGCCCGGCGCCCGTCACCAGAAATTTATGCTGAAAAAAAGGCTCTCCCAAATACCCGGGAATCACTTTCGTAAACCGGAACACAGAAAGCAGCCACTGAATTCCGCCCCAAATCAAGCCTGCAAAAAAACCCGTCTCAATCGCAAAAAACAGCGGATTCGTCTTCGGCCGCCGCTGACTCACCGTATTGCCCATTTTCGCCTCATTCCCCGCTTTCTGCTATAGTACAGGCCCCGACCTACGGCGGCGATCCTGCATATTGGCTAGTATGTACAGGAAAGATTGATCCAAGTAGAAATGTAAACAAAAATTAGTTACAATAAAGAATATAAAGAACATCACACTATTTTTTACGGGAAGGTGAATTGGTTGTCCCAGGAAACTCCGAGTTACGGCGGTCAGGCCGTCATCGAAGGCGTTATGTTCGGCGGCAAGCATGTCAATGTGACAGCCGTACGGCGGAAGAATCAAGAGATTACTTTTTTGGAGGTGCCGAGAAGCGAGAAGAGCTGGGTGAAGAAACTGCGCAAGATCCCGCTGCTCCGGGGCCTTGTCAGTATTATAGATGCCAGCGCCAAGGGCTCCAAGCATTTGAATTATTCCGCCGAGGCTTATGCGGAAGACGAAACTGAGCCCGAGGAACTCGCCAAGCAGAAGGGGAAGGAAGAAGGCTGGAGCCTGGGCATGATTCTGGGCGTAGCAGTTATGGGTATTTTGTCCTTCGTTTTCGGGAAGGTTATTTTCACCCTCGTTCCTGTATTTGTTGAAGATATTTTGTTCCGCAATGCATTTGACAATTATATTCTGCACAACCTTATTGAAGGAGCCATCAAGCTCGTGCTGCTGCTGGTCTACCTCTGGGCCATTTCCCAGACTCCTGTGATCAAAAGACTGTTTCAGTATCACGGCGCGGAGCACAAGGTTATCAGCGCATTCGAAGCCGGCGACGAATTGACGGTCGAGAACGTTCAGAAGCACAGCCGGCTGCATTACCGCTGCGGCAGCAGCTTTATGATGCTGACGATTGTGCTGGGCGTCATTATTTACTCCATTGTGCCTTGGCATACTCTGGTGGAACGAATCGTGCAGCGGCTGATCCTGCTTCCGCTTGTCATCGGCGTATCCTTTGAAGTGCTGAAGGGCACCAACGCCGTACGAGAACTTCCGGTGCTGCGCTTTCTGGGTTATCCCGGTCTCTGGCTGCAGCTGCTCACAACGAAGGAACCAAATAACGATCAAGTGGAAGTGTCGATCGCTTCCTTCAACCGCATGCGCGAACTGGATGCGGCCATCGAAGCGAATGGATATCAGCAATCTAATGTAACCGGAGGCATATTGGACCCTGCGAAAGGATGAGTGGCCTATGAAACGGCATGCTTTGATTTTTTGGAGCGCGATACTGCTAGCGGTTTTCGGTCTCGTATCGGGTTTGGCGGCAGAGGGCCTCTACTCGCTTAGAGGCTTTGTCATTCCCGTCCTTCTGTTCCTTGTCTTGTACCTGCTCTACAAGTTCCCGCCCCGCCGGTATGCCGCAAGCGGCCGCCGGTCCAGAATCAAGGTAAAGCCTTCCCAGAAGACCATGGCGAAGGTTGCGGGCATGAGAAAGAGCCAGCCGCCGGCCGGCAAACGCAAAACCTATCCGTTTCGTGTCATTGAAGGCAGCAAAGGAAAGAACGGCGAAGAACAGCTGCCCAAGTATCATTAAAGCTTTAACGCATGGTTTGGCGTCCTCACATTCCCTTAGGAGTGCGAGGACGCCTTTTTATTTACAACGAGCTGCTTATACGGCTGCCCTGGACGCCATTTCTTGAAAAACTCCGTCCCCGCCCGGTAACCGGAATCGTATAGCGCATTGCTTTCTTCAGGAGTCAGCTCGAATTGAACCGTGCCAATGCCTAACGTGGGAATTTTGACGGTGCGGACGGACTTTTCCTGCTCGATATACCGCTCGTCATGCGCAGACAGCATTGTGCCGACAAGCGCCTGAAGCATGCTGAACGGTCCGGTGATCCGGTGAGCCTGCGGCTCAGTACGTCCGACCATCTGGTAGCCGACAACCGGTACGCTTGCCGCTACCAGCGCTCCCTTCTCTTTTTCATCAAACAGCCACATCGGGAAGTTGCTCAATAGCCCCCCATCCACCATGTAGACGAACTGATCGGCAAAAGCTTTGCCCGCCGCCGCTTTACCGTTTCTGCGCAGCATCACAGGGTCGAAAAAGTACGGAATACTGCAGCTCATGCGCACCGCCTTGGCCACCTCGAAATATTCGGGGTTGATTCCATATTCTTCGAGCCCGTCAGGCAGGACTACAAGGCGCCCGTCCGTAATGTCTGAAGTGATAATCGACAGCTTGCCGGGAGGAAGATCCCGGAAGGAGACAATTCCCTTTTGCCGCAAAACGCCGCTTATCCAGGATTCCAGCGCTTCTCCGGAGTAAAGCCCTTTTTTCAGCAGGACCCGCAGGGCCGGGCCGATCAGCTTCGTATTGAAGACAGGCGACCTTTTCAAAAAAGAGCGGAAGGAGGTTGCCCGGATAATCCGGCTCATTTCCCCTCCGCTGTAACCGGCTGCCAGCAGCGAGGCGACAATGGAGCCAGAAGAGGTTCCAGCGACCCTTCCGAAAGTAATGCCTGCCTCCTCCGACGCCTGAACCGCTCCCGCAAGCGAAATCCCTTTGACGCCGCCTCCTTCGAACACCGCATTAATCTCCATATACGGCAATCCCCCGTTCCCATAGGCTTATACTGCTTATCTATGAGCACGGGGGATATTTCATGCCTTAAGGCGTCACGGTTTAAAATAAAACGTCAACAGGCTGCTCAAATCAGCCGGATTCCGTACAACGATGTCGCTGGCCCGGAAGAGAATGCTTCCCTGTACGGCTTCGTATTTCTCATTATATTTTAACTGATTAATGATTTGCTCTCCGCTCTGCCATTCGGCACTCTGGTGTAAGTCACCCACCTTGTAAGCCGCCTGGCCGATATACAGCTTCACATCCGTATTCCGCACCTCATTCACCCACCAGTCCACCAGCTTATCGTATCTCGCCTTCTCAAAGGACAAGCTCCAATAGATTTGCGGGGCGACATAGTCGATCCAGCCCTGCCGGATCCAGGTCCGCACATCGGCGTACATGTCGTCGTAAGCAGACACGCCGGCCGAAGTATCCGAGCCTGTAGCATCCTTATTTATATTACGCCAGACGCCAAACGGGCTGATTCCGTACGAAACCGCGGGCTTAATCGCATGGATCTGATTCCCCAGCTCGTGAACGAAGTCATTGATGTTCTCCCGCCGCCAGTCGGCTTTGCTGACGATGGCTTTGGGATTATACGTCTGAAACGCGCTGTCATCATCAAAAGCGGAGGACGGGTAGAAGTAATCGTCCAGATGAACGCCATCGATGTCGTAGCCTCTTACGACCTCCAGCACTGTGTCGATAATGCTCTGTCTGGCCTCGGGGATTCCCGGGTTGATATACAGCTTGCTGTCCGCCTTAACGATCCAATCCGGATGCAATTTGGCGACGTGATTGGCCGCAAGCGCTGCTGTTCCGGAATCCGTCGTCGCCCGAAACGGATTGAACCAGGCATGGAACTGCATTCCGCGGTCATGCGCCGCGTCCACCATATACTTAAGCGGGTCATATCCCGGGTCCTTTCCCTGGGTGCCGGTCAGCACCTTCGACCAGGGAACAATCGAGGACGGATACAGGCTGTCTCCGCTTGGACGCACCTGCACGAATACGGCGTTGAAGCCGATCGCCTTCAGCTTGTCGAGCAGGCTGCCGAAGTCTTTTTTCTGCTGGTCGATCTTCCCGTAGGAAGACGCCGAAGGCCAATCCAGGTTAAAAACGGTGGAGATCCATGCCCCTTTCATCGCCTTGCCCCCGGCGCCAGGAATGGCAGGAACCGATGGCACAGTCGGCGCCGGTATGGTTGGAACCGCAGGTACCGGCACAGTGGGTACCGTCGGATTCACCGGATCTCTCACCTGCGGAGGCTCCGCTCCCGTATACAGCGAAATTTGCTTCGCCGCGTGATTCCAGACGACCTGAAGCCCAAGCTGCTCCGCCACGAACCGGATCGGCACCATAATCCGGCCCTGCCGGATTACGACCGCGTTGTCCAGTAAGACGGATGAGCCGTTGACCAAAGCCGTTTTTTTGCCGCTCGTGAGCTTCAGCTCAATGCCGTCTTTGGCGATTGTGACGTTGCGGGTGCTTTGATTCCACTGCACCTGCGCGCCAAGCCCCTTGCTGATTACCCCCAGCGGAACCATGGTGACATACTTGGCCGTAATATAAGGCGGCACGTCGCTGGCAACTGTCATTCCGTCTAGTTCCAGTGTGATGGCTGCTGAAGCCGCACGGGCGGCGCCGGTTGACAGCAGCGGCAGGAGCAGCAGCAACAATAGCATCCCAGTGAACCATTTTTTCAGTTTCATAATTCCTCCCCCAAAATTGCAGTCCTGCATTATACTACAAGTTTGGACGAGAATAACCGGAAAAGGTTGCGAATAAACAAAAGAAACGGATGACCGCCCCACCCGGGACAATCACCGTTTCCGGTCTTTTAAAGTATAGGTACCAGAGAAAACGGAACCCGTTCCATTAGAACGGCTGCCGTTTCTTCCAGCTAAGAATCGCCGTAAAGCTCCTGGTGAATCTCATTCAGTGCCTGTATTCGGCTAGGATCGCGGCGGAAAAATTCAACCAGCGACTCGATGCAGGTAATGGAATCCCAGCTCAGGTGATGCTCGATCCCCTCGACGTCCCTGTAAATATTCTGCTCCTGTACGCCGATCATCGCGAGAAACTCTTCCAGCAGTTTGTGCCGGTCGACCAGGCGTTTGCCTACTTTTTTTCCTTTGGTGGTCAGGACGAGTCCGCGATACTTCTCATAGATGAGATATTCGTCCTTATCCAGTTTTTGGATCATTTTGGTGACGGAAGAAGGATGCACCTCCAGCCCTTCGGCAATATCCGAAACCCGCGCATATCCCTTTTCATCAATCAGCTTGTATATGCGCTCCAAATAATCCTCCATGCTGGGTGTTGGCATGCAATTACCTCTTTTCTATATTTCCATGGCGCCAAAGGCCAAACCTTGCTCTACCAATGATACATGTTTCTCCCCGAGCTTGGCAAGTCGCAAGCGCATAGGAAGCTTCCGTACACGCTGCATATGATTGCCAGGGTTCCCGGAACCGTCAATTCGTCAAAATAAGCGTATCCCTTTTTGTGAAGGAGTGTGAAGTGATGACAGTGCTGACGCCCGAACGTCTGGTTCCCGGAAAGCCAGGAAAACCGACGGGGCTGTTTATTCCGGAACTGGTGTATTTTGAGCCGGCCGCGCTCTCATACCCGAAGGGCGAGCGGATTATGAAGTGCGTTCGCGAACGCGATATTCCTTATCGTATGACGACTTCCCATAACCGGATTACCAATTTGCCCGGAGAAGGTGAACTGGAGCAGTACAAAATCGCCAAACGGACCCTTGTTGTCGGCGTCCGCAAGACCCTGGAGTTCGACCAATCGAAGCCGTCTGCGGAATATGCCATCCCTATCGCCACCGGTTGCATGGGCCACTGCCATTATTGTTATTTGCAAACAACGCTTGGAGCCAAGCCCTATATTCGCGTCTACGTCAACACCGGCGACATTATTGCCGCAGCCAAACGGTATATCGAAGCACGAGCGCCCGAAATTACAACCTTTGAGGCGGCCTGCACCTCGGACCCGCTTGGGATTGAGCATATCACCGGTTCCCTTGCAGAGCTTATTCAGTTCATGGCCGAAGAGCCTCTCGGCAGGCTGAGGTTTGTGACAAAATATCAGCATGTCGAACCGCTGCTAGGGCTTGCACATAACAATCATACCCGCATCCGGTTCAGCGTTAACGCCGATTATGTGATCCGCAATTTCGAACCGAACACGTCGCGGTTTGAAGAACGGATCGAGGCTGCCGCGCAGGTGGCCCGGGCAGGTTATCCGCTGGGATTCATCATAGCGCCGATCATCTGGTATGACGGCTGGCAAGAAGGTTATGCCGAGCTGCTGGCCAAGCTTGCGCAGGCCCTTCCCCCCGAGGCAGATAAAGACCTGACCTTCGAAATGATTCAGCACCGTTTTACCAAGACGGCCAAAGCCATTATAGAGAAGCGCTACCCGAAGACCAAGCTTGAGATGGACATCGAGAAACGCAAAAAGAAATGGGGCCGATGGGGGCAAAATAAATTCGTCTATCAGGACGAGCAGCAAAACGCCCTGCGGGAATTTATCACAGAGCGCATTTTTGAGTATTTTCCGGCAGGCCGGATCGATTATTTTACCTGACTATTTATCCGGTTGTTCCTAAAATTTAAGCCAGCCCGGGGTAATGCTTTGAAGCCAGATCGTAATCCGGAACATCTGATCCGTGAACAGCAGGATGCCCATAAACACCATCAGTGCCCCGCCTATCTTCATCAAAGGACCTGAATATTTCAGCAGCCGCCGAGCACCCCCGACAAAGAATGCCAGCAGGAAAAAAGGAAGCGCGAATCCGATACTGTAGGCTGTTATCAGCTTCAACCACGCTCCCGGTTCGCTCGCCGATAGAGCGATAATTGCCGTCAGGATCGGACCGATGCAGGGAGACCAGCCTGCCGAGAAGCCGATGCCAAAGATGAAGGAACCAAGATACCCTGCGGGTCTGCGGCTCAGTTCCATCTTGCGCTCGCGCATCAGGAAACGGGGCTGAAAGATGCCGAGCAGGAACAGTCCCATCGCAATGATCAGGATGGCGGACAGCTGCCGGATCAGCTCGCGCTGCCCGATGAAGAACTGCCCGAATACTCCGGCTCCGAAGCCAAGCGTATAGAACACTGCTGAGAATCCGAGAACAAAAGCCAGCGTATGGCTGAGTGTCCGATAACGGGCTTCCCTCCGCTGTTCACCCGATCTCAGCTGCTGTACCGACAGCCCGGTTATGTATGATAAATAAGAAGGATACAGTGGCAGGCAGCAAGGGGAAATGAATGAAGCCAGACCTGCAGCCAAAGCGATTCCCGCGTTAATGTCGGACATAGCGGCATCTCTCCTTCTGTCACTTTACCGGCAGCCTTTAGGCTTCCGGTTTTTGCTGTAGAGCCCTCTTCTTGCGGCTTATAACTATACTCTGATTCCTTTCTTGGCAATCAGCGTCAGCACGAGCAAAGCAATCAGCAGCAGCACAATGGTCGCTCCCGGTGCCAGATTCCAGATTCCCGCGATGACCAGCCCAATGACTACGGCGATTTCCGCAATGACAACGGACAATATGACCGATATCCTGAAGCTGCGGGCCCATAGAAGGCTGATGGCCACCGGAATTGTCAGAAGCGCAGACACCAGCAGCGAGCCGACGATCTTAATGGCTGTACTAATGACAAGCGCCGTCAGAATCGTAATCAGCATATTAAGCATCTTCACGGGCAGTCCGCTGACGTTGGCCGCGTCTTCCTCGAAACTGAGCAGAAAGAACTCTTTAAAGAACACCGTCACAACGGTGATCACTGCAACGGTAACGATACCGACGACCAGAAGATCCGCGTTGTCGAGTGTATAAATACTGCCGAACAGGTAGCTGATCACATCGGCGTTGTACCCTTTTCCCAAAGTGAAAAATAAAGAAGCCAGCGCGACACCGCCCGACATGATCACGGCGATCGACAGCTCCGCATAGCTCTTGTAGGCTTTACGCAGTTTCTCGATCGCAAAAGATGCCGCGACGGCAAAAATCAATCCCGCCCCCAGCGGATAAAAGCCGGCCAAAAATCCGAGCGCTACCCCGGCGATCGTTACATGGGCGAGCGTGTCCCCAATCATCGACAGCCGTCTAAGCACAAGAAAAACGCCCATTAGCGGCGCCGTAATGCCAATCAGCAGTCCGCCCGCAAGCGCCCGCTGAAAAAAATCGCTTAGTAGTATATCCAATGTGAAGTTTCCCCTCCCAAACCCTCCCCACCGGGGAGGGCCCCAAGGGCAGCCGCCCTCTGGACACCCGCAAATGGCGAAGGTGTGAAGGAGGGCTCTCCCTGGGACTGTTTGACTCATGATCGCTTACGTCCCAAAAGGCGGGACACGCTTAACTTACTGGTGTACTTAGAATTAAAAGACTAAAAGATAAAAGGCTTAAGATCAAAGGCATGATCGGCTGATGTTGTACAATGGCCGATCTTGAATGAAAATCTAACATCAAAGGCATGATCGGCTAATGTTGTACAATGGCCGATCTTGAACAAAAGACCAAGTGCAAAAGACCAAGTGCAAAAGACCAAGTGCAAAAGCCTAAGGACAAAAGCATGATCGGCTGATGTTGTACAATGGCCGATCTTGAATCAAAAGACCAAGTGCAAAAGACTAAGTGCAAAAACCTAAGATCAAGGGCTTGATCAGCTCATGTTGTACAATGGCCGATCTTAGTTATGTGAGCGTATGCTGCAGGTCTTCGGCGATGCAGTTTTGAAGCTCGTGCGAATGGTGGGAATAAAAGTTAATTTTTCCGTTTCGCTGAACCGGGTCTTTACCAAGATAGTTCTGGATCATATCGATGTCATGCGATACCATCAGGAATGTCATATGATGATGGGCATGCATATGTGTAATCAGCTCGAAGAACGCCGCCTGTGTCTCCGTATCGATGCCGACCGTAGGTTCGTCCAGTATGAGCAGGTCCGGATGGTTAATCAGCGCCCGCGCCAGAAATACGCGCTGCTGCTGGCCGCCGGATAACATGCCGACTCTCTTGTCCTGAATGCCCTGAATGCGCATTACCTCAAGCGCGTCATCACACTTGCACTGCTGGGCGCGGGAAATGCGGCGGCAGACATTTTTATTGTTATAAAGACCGGACATGACCACTTCCCGTACCGTGGCCGGAAACAGCGGGTTGAACGCATTTTTTTGCGGCACGTACCCGATTCGCTCCCAATCTTTAAACTTCCTCACCGGTTCTCCGAACAGACGGATTTCTCCTTTGGTCGCCGGAAGCAGACCGACGATCATTTTAAGCAGCGTCGTTTTGCCCGCTCCGTTCGAGCCGATAATACCGACAAAATCGCGTTCTCTCACGGTAAAATTCAAATCGGAAATGACCTTCTGTTCCCCGTAGGAGAACGAGAGGTTTTGTATATTGATCATATGCTGGTGGCAGTCCAGGGATACCGGTTGCATGACAATCCACCCTTTCACGTAAGCTTTCTATCTTATTTTAAAGCCAGAATCAGATTTTGCAAATTTTTCTCCATTAAAGTGAAGTAATTGTCATTGTTTTTTTCCTGCTGTTCTGTGAGTCCCTCCACCGGATTTAGCACCAGTGTCGACACCCCTGCCTCGGAGGCCAGCGTTTTGGCTAATTTATCCGAAACCAGCTCCTCGAAAAAAATATATCGGATACCGTCTTGTTTCACCAATTCCGCCAGCTTCACCAAATCCTGTCCGCGCGGCTCGGCGTCCGGGGATAACCCCATGATCGCGTGCTGTGTAAGTCCGTAGTCGCGGCACAGATAAGCAAAAGCCTGATGAGAAACAACGATCTCTTTATTCGGAACCTTGGCCAGCTCGCTTTCGAACTTCGCATCCAGCGCCTTCAGACGCTCCGCTAATTTGCCGAAACGCTCTTCATAGCCTACCTTACGCGCAGGATCAACCTGCACCAGACT
Organism: Paenibacillus apii; assembly: GCF_011043685.1. NCBI lineage: Bacteria > Bacillati > Bacillota > Bacilli > Caryophanales > Paenibacillaceae > Paenibacillus > Paenibacillus apii. The sequence goes on from NZ_JAAKGU010000001.1 coordinate 877,014, forward strand.
GTTTTTAATATTTTCAGCCATAATTAGAGCGGATTTCGGACTGACCCACGTATGGGGATCGGTATGAAGGGAGTCGCTGGAAGCTTCTTCGCCGCTCTCTCCGCCATGATCGTGATCGTCTTCTTCATTTGTCATAATATAATCGATGCCTTTGCTAACTTCGACCGCCTGCACCTTGCTGTCGCTTTCGAGGCCCTTCAGAAAATTCGGGACCCAGCCTTCCAGCCCCGCACCGTTATAGAGAAAAAGCTGCGCTTTCGAAGTGTTCACAATATCTTGACTGCGCGGCGTCCAATCATGAGGCTCCACGCCCACCGGCAGCAAATTGATAGCATTAACATCTTCTCCGCCGATTTCCTTCGCAAACTCATAGATCGGATAAAATGTGGTGACCACATTCACCTTGCCCTCCACAATCGTCCCGCTGCTCTTAGGGCCGCACCCGGACAGCAGAACCGCAATCAGTATAAGCGGAAGAATAAATCCTTTAATTCCTTTTCCTGGCATGTTGTAGTGTTCTCCTCCTGATCGTAATCTTTACTATTAGCATTATAGTCGTAATCATTACGATAAGTCAATCGCCTACTATTCATTTTAGCGGGAATCTCGAAATCTATACCTCTGCTCACCTCAATTCATAGAAAAAAGCAGCCCGGTTCAATGACCCAGCCGCTTTCTCCTTTAAAACTTTTTAATCATCCGCCCTGCTTCTTCTAATCTACTTGACAATGGCGCCGTTCGGCATCGAATCGGGCACCGTCGCAATTGTAAGCTGATCGCCTTTGGAAGCCGCCAGAATCATCCCCTGCGACAGCTCGCCGCGCAGCTTCACCGGCTTCAGGTTCACAATACAGATCACCTTGCGTCCAACGAGCTCCTCCGGTGTATAGAACTTGGCGATGCCGGAGACAACCTGGCGCTGCTCGTAGCCGAGATCAAGCTGGAGCTTCAGCAGCTTGTCGGCCTTTTTGACCGGCTCGGCGGCAATGACCTGCGCAACACGCAGCTCGGATTTGGCGAAATCCTCGATGCCGATTTCCGCTTTGTGCTCTTCTTCCGGCTCGGCAGCAGCAGTTGGTTGCGCGCCGGCGGCCCCAGCGGTAGCTTCCGCTCCGGCTTCAGCCGCTTTCTTGCCTCCACCCATTGCCGATGAGATGTAGGCAACCTCCTGCTCCACGTCTAGACGCGGGAAGATCGGCGCTCCCTTCACAAGCTTAGTGCCGGCCGGGATTAGGCCGAATGTTTTGCCGCTGTCCCATGTGGTCAGTTCGCCCGGGGTGATACCGAGCTGCTCCCAGATTTTGGCCGGAGCCTGGGTCAGGAACGGCTGAAGCAGAATCGAAGCCGTCCGCAGCCCTTCCGCCAAATGTCTCATCACGGAAGCCAGTTCCGGCGTTTTGCTCTCATCCTTGGCCAGCACCCACGGCTGGGTCTCATCAATATATTTGTTCGTCCGGCTGACGAACGCTCCAATCGCGGCCAACGCGACGGAGAACTCCATGGTTTCCATCGCTTCTTCCACTTTCGCGTAGGTTTGAGCCGCTGCGGCTTCCAGTTCCCCGTCAAATGCGGTGACTTTGCCTTCATAGGCCGGAAGCTCGCCGCCGAAATATTTGTCAATCATCGCGACAGTGCGGTTCAGCAGATTGCCGAGATCGTTAGCCAGGTCGTAGTTGATCCGGTCCACGAAGCTTTCGGGCGTGAACGTGCCATCGGAGCCAAACGGAACCTCGCGCAGCAGATAGTAACGAAGAGCGTCAAGACCGTAGCGGTCGATCAGCGTAACCGGGTCTACTACATTACCCTTCGATTTGGACATTTTGCCTTCCTTCATCAGCAGCCAGCCGTGCGCGAATACCTTCTTCGGCAGCGGCTCGCCGAGCGCCATCAGAATAATCGGCCAGTAGATCGTATGGAAACGGACAATCTCCTTGCTCATGAGATGAACATCTGCCGGCCAGAATTTGTCATATAGACTGCGGTCCTCGGAGCCGTAGCCAAGAGCTGTAATATAGTTGGTCAGCGCATCGATCCAGACATAGACGACATGCTTCTCATCACCCTTGACCTTCACGCCCCAATCAAACGTCGTCCGGGATACCGCCAGATCTTCCAGGCCGGGCTTGATGAAGTTGTTGATCATTTCATTTTTACGGGATTCCGGCTGGATAAAATCCGGATTCTCCTCGTAATACTTCAGCAGCCGGTCCGCGTACTTGCTCATTTTAAAGAAATAGCTTTCTTCTTTCACCAGTTCCACAGAATGACCGCTGTCCGGGCTTTTGCCGCCGATAATCTTGCCGTCCGCGTCGCGGACAATATCTACAAGCTGCGTCTCCGTATAAAAGGTTTCATCTGAAATGCTGTACCAGCCTTCGTACTCTCCTTTATAAATATCTCCCTGCTGCAGCAGCCGGTCAAAAATATCCTGAACGACCTTGGTATGCCGCTCTTCCGTCGTGCGAATGAAATCGTCATTGGAAATGTCGAGCTTGCGCCATAAATCCTTGATTCCGGACACGATGTCGTCCACAAACTTCTGCGGCGTTTTACCCGCTTCCTCAGCCTTGCGCTCGATCTTCTGGCCGTGCTCATCCGTTCCCGTCAAATAGCGGACCTCATAGCCCCGAAGCCGTTTGTAGCGGGCCATAGCATCACCGGCAACCGTCGAATAGGCGTGTCCGATATGCAGCTTGTCACTCGGGTAATAGATTGGCGTTGTTAAATAAAACGTGTTCTTCTGGCTCATTTCCGTCATCCTTTCTTTTGTTGCAGCTGTTAGCCGCACTGCCGGTGCATCCGGCCGGTTCGTACTCAAGACACTCTATCGTCTATATCAAGCACTTCTGGAGCGCTGCACCTGCTGTACAATCTTTTTAGCCCGCAAAAAAAACTCTCGCCCCCATATGGGGCGAGAGTTATCTCACGCGTTACCACCCAAATTCTCCGCCTCCTCACAGAGCGCGGACTCTTCCAGTTCCCACAGCGGGAACTGCCCATTAACGCTGGATCACGCCGCAGGCTTACGCAGAGGCTTATGCGGCCTCAGATCGCTCGCGAGCGGTTCCTCCCGGACCATCTTCCACCTGACGTTCCAGACCGGCTTGCACCTGCCCCGGCTCTCTGTACTGGCGTCCCGATGTACTCATCCATTCGTCGGAAATACATTATTATTGAAAAATATAACCAATATAGCTTACCAATGTCAAGTAGAGCGTTCCGCCTTCTTCCCGGTAATCTTGCTCTTCGCCGGTGGCACCGGATCAAGCCCGCCCGGATGAAAGGGGTGACAGCGGGCAATCCGTTTGGCGGCAAGCCAAGAGCCCTTGAGAGGTCCGTGCACTTCCACCGCTTCGAGCGCATACGCCGAACAGGTCGGATAGAACCGGCAGGTAGCCGGCTTCAGAGGGGAGATGAAATTACGGTATAGTCTGATCGGAGCCTGTGCCGCTTTTCGTCCGATTCCCATACTTATTTCGCCTCTTCTCCGCGAGCCGCTTTGTCCTCTGCCCCCGCCTCCTCACATTCCCTACAGTACCCGAATACTTCGAATTTATGCTTCACCACGCGAAATTGATCGGGCGTATCCGTCATATTCATCGGGCAAAAAGAGATGGGGTACGTCTTCTGGCACTGGAGACAAATCATATGGTGGTGGTGATGGTCCTGGCTGCAGCTCGCCTTGAATTTGATTCCATCCTCAAAAACGATCTGCTCCAGCACCCCCAGCTCTTCCATAACACGCAGGTTGCGGTAGACCGTATCGAAGCTTAGTCCGCTGTACTTGCGTTCCATATGTTTATATACATCCTTGGCGGACAAATAACCCGTATTCTCGCCGAACAATTTGGCAAGCGTCTTGCGCTGATCGGTGATTCGCAGTCCCTGCTCCGACATGGCCACCAATATCTCTTCTGTCGACAGCATAAGCTCATCTCCCATAATATAGAGGATCAAGGTTTAACCCATCTATTAATAATGCCCCAAAAAAATAATGCCGTCAATGAAGGCCGCCATACCCCCAAATATTATTTCCCGGGAAAAAGAAACGGCTTCACCGTCCTTATAGGGACGGCACTTTTTTTCGTAGAAATATAAGATAAAATGGTAAGCGCTCCGCTAACAAATTCTTATATTTAAATAAAAATCCCGGCAGCAAGCCTTAACAAGCACTTGTGCCGGGAAAAAATGTATACAAATGATAACGAATCCGTTATTCCGTCTTCTGAGGCGGAAGCGGCATGAACAGCAGATTAATCGGCAGATTGCTTCCCGAAGCCGGGGTAAACACGATTTCTACCGTCTGCTCCAGGTTGCTGGTCCGGTACAGGACGCTGTTCTGATTCGGGGCATCTACCGCGCCCGCATTGGGGGCTTCAATGATATTGCCGTTGACCAGCAGCGGTCCCTGGTACTTTCCGCCGCGCGGATTGAGCGTAATCAGTGTGTTCGGGGCGACACGGGTAAGCGTTATTTTGTAGACAACGCCGAAGTTGCCAGAGTTGGATGCTTCCGTGCCCGATAGCGCGTCCATGCCCTTAAGGTTCAGGTCAGTGTTGTTATCTCCCAGAACCAGTCTTGAAGGCGCCTGGCCCACCGGATCGGTGACCGTAATGATTCGGTTCGCATCCGGGTACGTTCCGCGGTTATGTACACCGTCGCGATCCAGGTAGTTTAGGGTCGGCAGAGTTTGCAGCGGATCCTTGGTGGCGTCGATCATGATGATGGAGTATTTGACCGGGTAATCGCTGAATACATCAGACATCAGTGAAATGACTTGCCCAGGCTTCATCGTCACATTGTTGATTGCAGTCAGAACCGGTTTGCTCTCGCCGGGCTGCAGCGTGACATTGTCGTAAACACCGCCCATAGACATGGATTGCAGGTAGGTTTCGATCGACTTTTTGCCGGTGGCTGTCGGAATATCCAGCGGCCCGCCAAACCCGGACTGCTGAGTCGTAATCGTTGCCGGGTAAATATTATCGTTCGTTGCGATTACATACATCTTCATGTTGGTGGACATCTGGTTCTTATGATGAACCATAATCCGGCTGCTGCCCATCGCCGTCTCTTGATAAACAATGCCTTCCGAATTCACTGTTTCGGGACTATTGCTGCGGATCAGCGTAATCGGGTCCGAACTGACGGTATATGTGACCTTGTTCCATGTCGGAACTACACTTCCGTTGATTGTATAAATATCACCCAGCGGCACAAAAAGCTTGTTAAAGTCTTCCTGACTGTACAGCACTTCGTTCGTAATGTTGATTACCTTCTCAAAAGTGCTGCTGTGGCCGTGGGTATCGGTGACCGTCAGCTGAATGGGAACAGGGCCCGGGTTAAAAAAGGCCAGCGCGCGATTGGACCACGATTCGGTCAGCGCATCCCCGTCCGGATCGGAACTGATATTCGTAATAGTAATCGGCTCACCCATTTTGTATTCATCTTTATTCGTTGTAAACTGCGCTACCGGAGGCTGATTCGGCTTCAGAACATTGATGGTTACCGGATAGGGGTCGCTCCATTGACCATTCGAATCCCTAACTGAGTAACTGACTGTATAATAGCCGGGCTGCGCAAAAACGTCCTGACGTCCTTCCCAACGTTCCTCAACGATGGTCGCTCCATTAAACGCCTGGCTGCTGGTCACGTAATTGACCGTCGTTTCTCCAGCAAAAATCTCGGAAGGCTGCACGGTAAAGGATGCCTTTGGCTTTGTCTGCAGAGTCAGGATGACCCGTTTCTGCACATAATCCACTGTATAGGGAATGCCAAGCGCCTGAGTAATCGAGGTCAGCGGCACCATAAAAGTATTCTTATACTGGTAGGCCGGACCTTTCATCAGGGTGGCTTTACCGTTCACTGTATAAATCTTGCTGTTTGTCTTGAAACGAAGCTCGTTGCCGTCTTTGATGATAATCGTTTCTTTCGTTGCTCCGTTGTAGGTCAATTTCAGGCCCACACGCTCGACCATTGCCCGAATGGCCACGTTAGAGACACCATTCTTTACTGCCATCGGCTGTCCCGCCAAATACAGGACTCCGTTCATATACATCTTGTTGCTGTTCATCATCAGAACAAGCTGGCCGCTCCCTGCTGTGCTGGCCGGAATCTGTACGGCTGGAGCTCCGGTCGGCAGTGGCGCCCCTGAAGGCTGCGGCGAAGCTGATGGTAGCGCAGAGGCTGACGGTTCCGGAGTCGCGCCGGGCTGCTCCGTCGTTGGCGAAGCCTCTGGCGACACGGTCGGGGCTGGGGACTCGGTTCCCGTTAATGATGCAGCAGTAGCTGACGGCGATGGAGAGGATGCAGCATCGGCAGCTGCGGTTTTGGCTGCTGTCGATGCCGGTGCCGATGCAGCGGACTCAGCGAACGCCGGTAATGACGAAGCCGTCTGTGCCACCGTTAGTACAGCAATTAAAGCCAGTTTTCTAACATTCATTGGTATGACTCCTTCTGCTCCCTTATTAGTAAACAAAAAATCTATGACCGTATGGGCTCAGCCGCTCTCTATCTTTCCGACAAAAACACAGCCGCCCTTAGGCGGCCCGCGCTCTTATCATGGCTTCCCCAAAACAAAACATACTATTAGACGCAAGTCCCAGCAAAAAGTTTCAGTAAAATGGAGAAAATTTGTAAAAGACGGAAATCAATATGCGCATATCCATCAAACTTGGAGGGAAATACTAACGGCAAAGAGCGTCAACAAGTCGGCGCTTTTCATTATTTACGGGAGGTGATAAAAAATGAACAGACCCAAACCGGATAACCGGGAAGACAATGTAGCCCATTTGCAAAACAATATTGAAAACACCATCCGGAACTATCGGGAGACGGAGGATTATTTAAACGAACACCGCGACGAGATTTCCTCCGTCGAGAAAAATCAGCTTCAAGACAAGAATGAACGGCGTCTGAACAGCATAGAGGGATTCAGAGAAGAGGTAAAGGACGAAGCAAGAAATCAAAACAAATAACAGCTCTCTTTCGCCTGAATCCAATTAAAAAGGCTGTTTCCCAACATCCGGTCGTCTTCGGAAAGGGAACAGCCTTATTATGCGATGCCGCGATCTCCGATGAGTGACTCTCATCGTTATTCAAAATCGGAACCCCATTAATGAAGCTCTGATCGGTATTCGAGTTCGTAGTTACACCGGGGTCGTCTGCTTGCGGCCTTCTTCAATCAGCTGGTAAGCCCGCCGGATTTCTTCATCCCCGGGAGTAGGAACCCCTTCCAGCTCATAAGCCTTGCCGAGCATTTCCCATTTATACACGCCCATTTGATGATATGGCAAAATCTCGAATTTCTCCACCCCGTTCAGCGTTCCAATAAAACGGCCCAAATTAATGAGGTCTTCTTCTTTATTATGAATGCCGGGCACGTAGACATGACGAATCCACATTTTGCGTCCATGATCGGACAGCCAGCGGGCCAGCTTCAGGGTGCGGTCATTGGATTTGCCAGTCAGCTTGATATGAGCTTCGTCATCGATATGCTTGAGATCAAGAAGTACAAGATCCGTTACATTTAAGAGATCCGTAATTTTATCTCCCTCGTTATATCCATTGGAATCTAGAGTCGTATGGAGGTTCCAACGTTTCTTCACTTCGGTGAACAGTTGCTCCACGAACTTTGCCTGCAGCGTCGGCTCTCCACCGGATACGGTCAATCCACCACCGGAGGTACGGTAATAATTCAGGTAAGGTTCGATTTCCTTGAGAATCTCTTCGACAGTCACTTCTCTACCTTCATCTAAAGCCCATGTATCCGGGTTGTGACAGTATTGACACTTCATTAGACATCCTTGCATAAATAAAATGAAACGGATACCAGGCCCGTCTACGGTTCCGAAGGTTTCAAGAGAGTGGATACGGCCTTTAATCATAGAAGGTCATCCTTTCTTCACGACAGCTATAAACCAAAAACTTAAAATTTTAACAATCTCAACACAAGATTTTACCGCCCTTGATTCAAGGGCGGTATCACCTTGCCTTTTATAGCATTATTTAGAACTTAAATTCATCTTAGAGACAACTTACATCGAACCGTGGAAAGTACGGTTAATGACATCAAGTTGTTGTTCACGAGTCAGCTTGATGAAGTTAACGGCATAACCAGATACGCGAATGGTGAGTTGTGGGTAGTTCTCAGGATGTTCCATAGCGTCCATCAGTTGTTCGCGGTTAAATACGTTAACGTTCAGGTGATGGCCTTTGCTGTGGAAATATCCGTCCATCATGGATACCAGGTTCGATTTACGACCCTCTTCATCTTTACCCAGTGCCTTAGGAACGATCGAGAAGGTATTGGAAATACCGTCAAGGCTGTCTTCATAAGGCAGTTTAGCTACGGAACTCAGGGAAGCAAGAGCACCCTTCTTGTCGCGTCCGTGCATTGGGTTAGCACCAGGTGCGAATGGTTCGCCTTTTTTACGTCCGTCAGGAGTAGTACCTGTTTTCTTACCGTATACAACGTTCGAAGTAATCGTCAGAATCGATTGAGTCGGCAGGGAATCACGGTAAGTTTGATGTTTGCGAATCATGTTCATGAAGGATTCAACCAGTTCAACTGCGATGCTGTCAACAGCATCATCGTTGTTGCCGTAGCAAGGGAATTCACCTTCGATTTCGAAGTCAACTGCAATGCCTTGTTCGTTGCGGATCGGTTTAACTTTAGCGTATTTAATCGCGCTCAGGGAGTCGGCAGCAACCGACAGACCAGCGATACCGCAAGCCATCGTACGCAGAATGTCACGGTCATGCAGCGCCATTTCAATGCGTTCGTAGGAATATTTATCATGCATGTAGTGGATAACGTTAAGAGTATTGATGTAAGTCTTGGCAAGCCATTCCATCATCGGTTTGAAGCGGCTGATTACTTCGTTGTAATCGAGCACTTCGGAAGTAATACGCGGATATTCAGGTCCAACTTGAACGCCGGATTTCTCATCCACGCCACCGTTGATAGCGTACAGCAGAGCTTTAGCCAAGTTAGCGCGTGCGCCGAAGAACTGCATTTGTTTACCGATACGCATTGCGGATACGCAGCATGCAATACCGTAGTCATCGCCATAGATCGGACGCATCAGATCGTCATTTTCGTATTGGATCGAGCTGGTCTCGATGGATACTTTGGCGCAATATTTCTTAAATCCTTCAGGAAGCTTCTCGGACCACAGAACAGTCAGGTTAGGTTCCGGAGCCGGTCCCAGGTTGTACAGAGTGTGCAGGAAACGGAAGCTGTTCTTCGTAACGCGAGTTCTTCCGTCTACGGACATACCACCGATGGATTCTGTTACCCAAGTCGGGTCACCGGAGAACAGGTCGTTGTACTCAGGAGTACGAAGGAATTTCACGATACGCAGTTTCATAACGAAATGGTCAACAAGCTCTTGTGCTTGTTCTTCAGTCAGTGTACCCTCTTCAACGTCACGTTGAACGTAGATATCCAGGAAGGAAGATACCCGTCCGAGGGACATTGCGGCGCCGTTTTGTTCCTTGATTGCAGCCAGGTAACCGAAATATACCCATTGGAAAGCTTCTTTCGCAGTGTTTGCAGGTTTGGAAATATCAAATCCGTGCGCGGCAGCCATTTCTTTCAGTTCACTCAGAGCGCGGATTTGCTCCGACAGCTCTTCGCGGAGACGAATGACACTTTCGCTCATGGAATCTACTTCAAGGTTAAGTTGATCTTGTTTCTTTTCCTTGATCAGGAAGTCAATACCGTACAGAGCAACGCGGCGGTAATCACCAATGATACGGCCACGACCGTAAGCATCCGGAAGACCTGTGATGATACCTGCTTTACGCACAGCTCTCATGTCAGATGTATATGCATCAAATACGCCTTGGTTATGCGTTTTGCGAATATTCGTAAACATGTCCACAATGCTGCTCGGAAGCTCGAAGCCATAAGCTTTACAAGCGTCGATCATCATTTTGATGCCACCGAACGGTTGAATGGAACGTCTGAAAGGAGCATCGGTTTGAACACCAACGATTTGTTCCTTTTCTTTATCGATATAGCCCGGTTTGTGGGATACGATTGTGGAAACCGTGTTGAGGTCTACATCCCATACGCCGCCTTTATCTCTTTCTTCCTTGCTCAATTGGGAAATAATTTTCCACAATTCGTTAGTGTTGCTGGTTGGACCCACGAGGAAATCTTCGTTTCCTTCATAAGGTTTGATGTTCTTCTCAATGAAATCATTGACGTTGACATGCTTGCTCCATTTGCCACTAACAAATCCACGCCATCCCGACTTAACTTCTTGTACTTCTCTTTCAATCACCGACATACTAATCCCTCCATATATTTATATGATTTGTAGAGATCGCGGGCTTGAAGGATAATCCCGTGTCTCGTGATCCCAAGCCGTTATTTGTACCAAATTTCACAATGATGTTTCATAACTGGGACCTTATATAAACATCTTAGTTTACTTTCCAAAAGAAAACTGTGACAAATATCACCTTTAACCATCTTTTTGGTGATATTTGTCACTCCAGTTCATGTCCCAGATCTTACTGCTTTCAAAATAAAGTTTCTATATATATTTAAGGCGGGAAAGACATAATATTACTTAGAGATTAGTTGTCGAATTTGCCATAGAAAGCGTTGCGGTATACGTCGGCAAGTTCACTTACCAGCGGCAGCTTCGGATTGGCAGTTGTGCACTGGTCTTCGAAGGCTTTATCGGCCAGGTAGTCTACATTGGCTTCGAAATCCTTCGGATCAATGCCCAGTTGCTGGAAGGAATCTTCGATACCCAGTTTTTTGTTCAGCTCGCGAATGGCATTGATCAGGCTGTTGATACCTTCTTCGGTAGTGCGAGCCGGCAGTCCCAGAATACGGGCGATTTCAGCGTAGCGCTCGTCAGCCACAAAGTGCGAATATTTCGGGAACGAAGCGAACTTCGAAGGTTTCTTCGCATTGTAGCGGATAACGTGCGGCAGCAGGATAGCGTTGGTGCGACCATGAGGTGTGTGGTATTGACCGCCCCATTTGTGCGCCAAGCTGTGGTTGATGCCCAGGAACGCGTTGGCAAAGGCCATACCGGCCAGCGTCGATGCATTGTGCATTTTCTCGCGGGCAAGCTTGTCGGCTTCCAGAGCGGATTTCTCCAAGTATTGGAATACCAGCTGGATTGCTTTGATAGCCAAACCGTCGCTGTAATCGCTCGCCAAGATGGATACGTATGCTTCGATAGCATGCGTCAATACGTCCATACCTGTATCTGCAACAGCAGTTCTCGGCAGGCTGTATACGAATTCCGGATCGATAATAGCTACGTCAGGAGTAAGCTCATAATCAGCCAAAGGATATTTCGTATTTGGAGTAGTTGTTTTGTCGGTAATAACCGCGAAGGAGGTTACTTCCGAACCTGTACCCGAAGTTGTAGGGATTGCAACAAATTTCGCTTTGATGCCCAGTTTCGGGAATTTGTAGACCCGTTTGCGGATGTCCAGGAATTTTTGTTTCAGACCATCAAAGTCAGCATCCGGATGTTCGTAGAACAGCCACATTCCTTTTGCAGCATCCATGGAGGAACCGCCGCCAAGGGCGATGATGCAGTCCGGCTGGAATCTGTTCATCATGGCCGTACCTTTTTCAACCGTAGTTGTCGATGGATCCGGTTCAACTTCCGAGAACACTTCGATTGCTACAGGAGTTTGGCGTTGACGCAGGTAGTGCTCAACTCTTTCCACGTAGCCAAGCTTAACCATCATCGGGTCAGTAATGATTGCGACACGAGTGATGTCAGGCATTTTAGCCAGGTATTGCGTAGCGCCTTTTTCGAAGTAGATCTTTTCCGGTAATTTAAACCATTGCATATTCACGATACGACGATTCACCCTTTTCACGTTGATCAAGTTAATGGCAGTAACGTTTTGGGATACCGAGTTACGTCCGTACGATCCGCATCCCAGAGTCAGCGAAGGGATGTTCGTGTTATAGATGTCGCCGATTGCGCCATGAGTCGAAGGCGAATTGACGAGAATACGTCCGGTTTGCAGACGGTTCGAGAACTTCATGATTACTTCTTCGTTGTTGGAGTGGATGGCCGAGCTGTGGCCCATACCGCCAAACTCAACAACTTGCGCCGCACGTTCGATACCTTGATCGGCATTCTTAACTTTATAGCAAGCCAGAACCGGGCTCAGCTTTTCAGCGGACAGCGGGTATTTGGTACCTACGCCTTCCAGTTCGGCGATCAGGATTTTGGTGCCTGCAGGAACTTGAATTCCGCACATTTCGGCGATTTTCACTGCGGATTGACCGACGATTACCGGGTTAACCGCGCATTTTTCCACGTTCATTGCGCCGTTGGTCAGTTTAGCTGCTTCTTCTTTGTTAACAAAGTAACAGCCATTAGCGATCAATTTCTTCTTCACTTGGTCGAAAATCGGCTCTTCAATAATGATAGCTTGCTCGGATGCGCAGATCATGCCGTTGTCAAAAGTTTTGGAAAGAATGATGTCATTAACCGCTTGATCGATATTAGCGCTCTTCTCAATGAAGGCAGGCACGTTACCAGGGCCTACGCCCAGAGCCGGTTTACCGCAGCTGTATGCCGCTTTAACCATTGCGGATCCGCCTGTTGCCAGGATCAGAGCCACGCCGTCGTTGTTCATCAATGCGTTGGTTTTGTCCATGGTCGGTTGCTCGATCCATTGGATGCAGTTCTCAGGAGCGCCTGCTTTTACTGCTGCGTCATGCAAAATTTTTGCTGCTGCGGCACTACAAGCTTGCGCGGACGGATGGAAACCGAATATAATAGGATTACGCGTCTTAATGGAAATCAACGCTTTAAACATCGTGGTGGATGTTGGGTTGGTTACCGGAGTGATACCCATTACGACGCCGACCGGCTCAGCAATCTTTTGGTAGCTGTCGTAAACATTATCTTCAATTACGCCTACTGTTTTGTCATACTTGATTCCGTGCCAGATATATTCCGTTGCGAAAATGTTTTTCGTGATTTTGTCTTCATAAACACCACGGCCTGTTTCTTCAACAGCCAATTTTGCCAGGTACATGTGTTTGTCCAAACCGGCCAGCGCCATTGCATGAACGATTTTGTCAACTTGTTCCTGATCGAGAGCCATGAATGCTTCTTGAGCTTTCTTTGCTTTATCCACCAGAGTCTGAATATATTCTTCAGCGGTTGGTTGTTGCACTTGGGCGGCTACTTCATTCTTAACTGCCATTTCCCTCGTCCTCCTGTCAATTTGTGTGTTGTTCTTCTCTACACCTCGATAATATCACATCAAATGCGACTTGTATAGTGAAATCTTTCACAAAGTATAAAATTTTTTTGCGCTCTTTTCAAAGCGCTTACATTTTGGGCTATTTTCAGGGACGTCCTGCCTACTCCCCTTTCTTATATATGCTCAGGAAACCGTTGATTCTGGCCGATCAATAGAAGAATTCAATGCGATCAATTACCGATTACCCAAGAAACGCAGGTTCAAATATCTTTCCATGCTATTATTCCTAATTTTAACTAAAGGATGCGTTTCATTCCAATGGACAAAGGAACGGCAGCAATAGCACCAGCGATCCGGGACGCTCCCCCCGAAGAAATAATCGATGAATCGTTCATTTAGTAGAATGTCATAAACACTCTTCCCGATAAGCCCCATGATCCGGATTTCAGGTGCTTCTTATAGAACGGATCTTGTGAAAAAAAGCAGCAGCTCTATCCGCCTGTATCCATAAGGACGAGTTAACGCATTCACTGCCTTAAAATCCTGCTGCCCGGCCCACCACTAACTCCCGCAGTTTCCCGCTTCGCAAGATCGGCTTCGAAACTCCGCAATCAATCCTCTATAATAAACCCCTTCCCTACCAAGCCTATGAAAGTTGTTTCCAAATCGAGTTTCTTGCTTGCCTAAGGCTCAACCATCATTTATAGTAAAAAAAGCTGTTTCCCGTAATCAGAGACCACATCAAACAACATCAGTTGGAAATAAATATTAGAAATCACACTTAAAATCACGCTTTTGAAGTGAAAATAATCACAATGTTGAAAATTAGACACTTTTTGCGCAATTTTTTCACCCATATTGAGGAATTTCATTGTATAATTAATTTAAAATTTACTGAAAAACTGAGGGAATAAAGGGGATGTCGATTATGAAAGAACATACCAATGTCATCGAAGCCCATGGAAATACAAACTGTTTCTCCGAACAAAACTTCAACAGACTGCTGGTAACGATGAAAGAACGTTTGGTTCCTGAAGGCTCTCATTTATTCTGGGAAGGCGACTACTCGGATAAGCTGTTTTACATCAAACGCGGACGCGTCAAGCTGACCAAATCCACGGATGAAGGAAAAGAACTCATTCTTTATATGTATCAGGCAGGCGATATGGTCGGTCAAGCCGATCCGTTCTTCAGCACGAAGCACAGCTTCACCGCCGAAGTGATCGAGGAAAGCGAAGTCGGCGTGATCGAGCACAAGGATCTGGAAATTCTGATTTGCCAGCATTGCGATTTCGCGATTGATTTTATGAAGTGGATGGGTATCCATCACCGTCTGACGCAGACCAAATTCCGCGATCTGATGATGTACGGCAAGCCCGGCGCACTCTGCTCCACGCTGATCCGTCTGAGCAACACGTACGGCGAGAAGAACGGCGAAGCCATTCTGATCAACAAAAAGATTACGCACACCGACTTGTCCAACATGATCGGCGCAACTCGCGAGAGCGTTAACCGCATGCTTAGCGATCTGCGCAAAAAAGACGCCGTAGAATACGAGAACGGCATGATTGTAATTAAAGACATTGAAATGCTGCAGGAAATTTGCCACTGCGAGCTGTGTCCGAACGAGATTTGCCGAATCTAGCAATAACACTTCAACTCTTTACCCTCTTTACACCTCAGTGAAACATACATGTTCATTATTATTCGGTCTTATATTGTTCATGGCCGCAGGCGTCCGGTATCGGACGCTTTTTTTATGTCCGGATTACCCCTTGTCTATTGTTTCGAATATAAAAAAGACCGCCGCTCAAAGCCCGGACAAGGACGTTAAGCGGCAGCCTCTGCTGCGTACAGCGATTTGTGAGTAGAAAAAACGGACGGTTTACTTGGACTTAACTGCGCCTCTTACGGGCGAAATGACCCAATAAGCCATACCTACGAAGATCGCGCCGCCGATGATGTTGCCCAGCGTGACCGGAATCATATTATGCAGCCAACCGGCCAGGGTAACGGTCTCCGGATGGTTCGGCAGCAGCAGCGCCACGCTCATCAGCGTCATGTTGGCTACACTGTGCTCATAGCCGCTCGCGATAAAGGCAAGCAGACACCACCAGATCAGCACAAGCTTGGCGCCTTCGCTCTTCGCACGCGACGACATCCAGATCGCCAGACAGACGAGCCAGTTACAGAGAATGCCTCGGAAGAACAGCTCGGAGAATGGCAGGCTCATCTTTTTGGCCGCCGCTGCAAAGATCAGATGATCGGGTCCGGCAGCCTTGAACAGTCCCGCTCCCTGAACCAGCCAGGCGAGCAGCAGCGCGCCTGCCAGATTACCCAGGAAGACAACCACCCAGTTCTTGGCGGTATCCCACAGACTTGTCCGCCCCGCCAGGGTGCTGGCGGTAAAGAACATGTTATTTCCGGTAAACAGCTCCGAGCCCGCAAAGATTACCAGCGTCAGCGCGATGCCGAAGGTGGAGCCCATGACGAGGGGCTGGAAGGGCGACTTGGCCGCAGCCAGCGGCGCCCCCAATGTAAAGATCAGAATAATGCCGATTCCCACATAAGCCCCCGCCAACAGCGCGGCCAATGCGTACCTGGGCAGACTTTCGTTCATTTTGTCGCGTTTGGCTACCGCCGCCTCAACAATCGTTTCCACACTTTGCGTAAACATCTCCCTAACCCCCGTCGTCTATCTCGTTGTAAATCCTAAATCCCGATAAATATGGTGTCTCCGTCGATATGAACCGGATAGACCGCCGCCTGTCCCTTGTCAGGAGCCTGAACTTCACCGGTGCGAAGGTCGATTTTCCAGTCATACAGGGGGTCGTACAGATAGTGTCCCGAGACGATGCCTTCGGCCAGAGGGCCTCCCTTTGGATGCGGATTGCGGTTCTCCAGCGCATAGAACTCGTCACCGGAAGTGCGGAACACGGCCAGCTCTTTGCCTTCGATGACAACGACGCGGCCAATTTGTTTCAGATAGTCCTGTACCTTGCCTGCGGCATGGGTTTGTCTTGCTGCTTCCATCGCTCTCTCTCCTTTTGACCAAATTGGCTTAACGGATTTCCGCCTTTTCAAACAGCGCGTTGCGTGTAGGGTCGTCGTTCAGCATTTTTTTCCAAGGGTCTTTCACCTGTGTTAAGGCAAAATCGATGCGCTGTGCAAGAGCCTTGCGTTCTTCCTCGTTGTCCAGAATAGCGGATTTGATCTGGTCCAACCCGAGGCGTTCCACCCATTCGGACGTTCTTTCCAGGTAATTTCCGGTTTCGCGGTAATACTGCATAACGGCGGAGCAGATTTCGACCAGCTCTTCGTCCGTCTTCACTTTGCAGAAGGAATCCGCGATCCGCGGCTTGATCCCCCCGTTGCCGCCGATGAACACTTCCCAGCCGCCGTCGTTGCCGACAATGCCAATGTCCTTCGTGCACGATTCTGCACAGTTCCGCGGACAGCCATTGACAGCCATCTTGAATTTGGCGGGGAAATCCAGACGCTCGTACTTCCGCTCCAGCATCGCTCCAACGCCCATCGAATCCTGGGTTCCGAACCGGCAGAACTGTGATCCGACACAGGTCTTGACCGTGCGCAGCGATTTAGCGTAAGCATAGCCGGAAGGCATGTCCAGCTCCTCCCATACTTTGGGCACATCCTCTTTCTTGACGCCGATCAAATCCAGACGCTGGCCGCCGGTTACTTTGACAACCTTGACATCATATTTAATAGAGACATCGGCGATTCTCTTCAGATCTTCCGGTGTCGTTACTCCTCCGTACATCCGCGGAACGACCGTGAAAGTGCCGTCCTTCTGGATGTTGGCGCTCATCCGCTCATTGACAAAGCGAGATTCCTTCTCGTCTTCATGCGTATCCGGGTAGATCATGCCCAGATAATAGTTGACCGCAGGACGGCATTTCGAGCAGCCTTCTTCCTGCTTCCAGCCAAGGACGTTCATGACCTCTTTGGTCGTCGTAAGCCCTTTGGCCCGGATTTCGGCCACAATTTCATCCCGGCTGAGCGTGGTGCAGCTGCAGATGCCGGTCTTCGCGCTCTGCTCGAAGCCGTCGCCAAGCACATATTGAAGAATCTGTTCCACGACCGGCTTGCAGCCGCCGCATGACCGTGTGGCGCCGGTGCAGGCTTTAATCTCATCCACGGTTGTAAAGCCGTTATCCTGAATCGCGTCAACGATTGCCTTCTTGGTCACGCCGTTACAGCCGCAGACGATTTCGTCGTCGGACATGCTTTCAACGGATGCCGTCTTCTTGGCCCCGCCTCCGCCGCAGCAGCCAGTGCCCATGACGTCCGCATAAATATCGTCAGTCATCTCCGCGTCCTGCTTCACCAGCTTTTGCAGGTTAGCGGATTCCGTCACATCGCCGAACAGAACAGCGCCGACGATCATGTTGTCCTTCAGCAAAATTTTCTTGTAGGTTCTCTTCCAGTCATCTTTGGCGGCGATAACCGTGTGCTCCGGCGTGTCGATAAATTCCCCGGCGGAAAAGACGTCCACTCCGGAAATTTTCAGCTTGGTCGAGACGACCGAGCCTTCATACGGCTTCGTTTCCGCGCCGCACAAATGCTTCGCGAGCACATTTCCCTGTTCGAACAGCGGAGCTACCAGACCGTAGCAGGCGCCTCGGTGCTCAGCGCATTCACCCACGGAATACACATTTTCAAGCGAAGTTTGCAGATAGTCGTCCACCACGATGCCCCGGTTCACTTCAATTCCGCTGGCCTTCGCTACCTCCACATTCGGCTTAATACCGACCGCCATGACTACGAACTGCGCTTCAAGCTCCGTGCCGTCGCTGAAGCGCAAACCGCTCACCCGCTCTTCGCCGGTCAGCTCAACCGTCTGTTTGCCCATGGCGAACTTGACACCCTGGCGTTCCAGTTCCGCTTTCAACATCGAAGCCGCGGTATGATCCAGCTGCCGCTCCATCAGATCCTCCATCAGGTGGACGACGGTTACGTCCATGCCCAGGTTCACAAGCCCTTTGGCCGCCTCAAGTCCAAGCAGTCCGCCGCCGATAACGGCCGCTTTGTTATACTCCTTCGCTGCTTGCAGCATCGTTTCGCAGTCGGCAATGTCCCGGAAGCCGACGACGCCTTCCTTGCCGCTGCCGGGAATCGGCAGAATGAACGAATTTGACCCGGTGGCGATAATGACTTTATCGTAATCGGCGGTCAAACCGTTCTCCGCGATAACCTTCCGTGATTCTCCGTCAATGCGGGTCACTGCGGTTCCAGTATGCAGCGTAATGCCGTTCTCCTTGTACCAGTTCCAGTCGTTCAGGATAATATCGTCAACGGTTTTGCTTCCTTCGAGGACGTATGACAGCATAATGCGGTTATAGTTGGGATATGGCTCGCTGCCGAAGACGGTAATGTCATAATTGCCGCCCAGCTTCAGAATCTGTTCAATGGTGCCCACGCCTGCCATGCCGTTGCCGATCAATACTATTTTTTCTCGATTCGATGTCATTGTCAGGTCCTCCCTCAAAAGCTTTCGTAATCAACTCTCGTGCGTTATAACGGAATTATACTGTTTAAATTTTAACTAGGCGGGTGACCACAGTCACTCCAATAGTGAATGTTTTCACATCAATCTGTAACAAATATTGTTATTTCCCCTCTTGACAAACGGAAATAAGCCGATTCTCCAAGGATACTCCAGGGAAAATCGGCAGCTTTTCGATGCTGAAACTAGGCTTGATATCTCGGGAACAAAACGTTATTCTCCAGATGAACATGCTCGAAGGTCATGCCTTCCAGTTCTTCCAGCCGCGCATAGGTCAGACGGTAAGTCGTGCAGGCATGCTCGGGCGGGGTAAAATCGCCGGTAACGGCGCGAAGCTGTTTGAGAATGTTGCCCGCGGCGTCATGCTCTTCCTCTAAATCATGGAGAGACCAGCGCAGTGCAGACAGGGACTCTTCGTTTCCATCCTGCTCATAGGCAAGAATACTCGGGAAATCCTGCTCTTCTTCCTTCGCCGTATGCTCGAGCAGCTCATCTTTCAGCTGGTTGAACAGGCGGTAGACTTCTTCCAAATGCGGGGAATCCCCGCCGTGTACACGATAGACCTTCGTGACGTTCTGGCCGATCAGCGGCAGCTCTTCTCTCAGAAAGCGGTGATGCTTATCCACAATGTGGGCAATCAGCTCTTCAGACTTGGCTCCGTTCCAAGCGGTATCCTCTTCAAGCACCGGGTACTGCTCCAGCAGCTTGTACAAATCGCCGATGACGGTGTCCGCTTCAAGACCGCGCTCAATTGCCGCCTCCCGAAGCGGCTTTGCGCCGCCGCAGCAGAAATCGATTTTGCTTGCTTTGAAATAATCCGCAGCTTTCGGGAACTGCAGGACGATTTCTTTTACCAATGTATCGCTATTAAACAAAGGTTGTTTGACGCTCATTGTGACTCCTCCTTAGGGGTTACTTATTGATCTGCTTCTACAATAACCCCTGAGGGAGAGCCTCCGCGTGATTTGAATCACGTCAATTCGAAAATATTGTTGAACAGCCTTACTGCACATAAGCTTCCATATAGGTTCGTTTGCCCGCCGCATCCTTCAGATAAGGACCGAGTCCGGCAAATTTAGCTTGATTAACATATACCCCGGTCATCCATCTTCCCTCCGTCAACCCGTCATCCCATTGAAGAACAAGGTCAGGAGCCGCGATCCATTCCTGATAGACGCGGACATTGGTGTCCGTGTAGGCTTTACATGGTTTTGACAACTCCCGGAAACGGGCATCATTAACATAAGTCGGCACAAAATAGGCTGTAATCGTCTCCAGATCGTCATCATCCAGAAAAGGGTCCCCGCCCAAAAAAGGATGGAGCATCAGCGTTTTTTCAAACAGTCCCCAGATCGCGGCCTGGAGAATCAGGCTCTGTCTTCGGCCGTTGTGAAACGTGTACGTGCGCGGCTGATCCGGCAGGTCCGCCTCGCGCTTCGTCTCGCCCTGCTCCAGACAGTGTCTTTCGCACCCGATGCACTTCCAGCCCGAAGGTCCTTGAATCCATTTCTGAAACACCGTTCCGCCGTCGCCGTTGCCTTTATACAGGGAAGAAATAATGCTGTAAGGCACTCCGAATGAAGCGTTCCACAATGAGGCAGGGAGATGGCTGTGAAGCATGAACAGCGTCTTGTCGTAAATAAGCTGAACTTTGACGGACGCCGTTTCGAGCTCAGCCACATCCTCTTTTTCGTAACCGACTTCCCGCGAGAACAGAGTGGTCTTCATCTTGCTCGCCTCCCAATATTTCCCGTAATGCGGGGGAATTTGTTTAAGAAATGAATTCAGGAGTATACAGGATCCGAAAGAACTGGCCAATTACCTTACGGTGACTAAAAAGCTGTCTTTGGCGCAAATGTTTGGGCAAGCGCTTCCAACAGCCGAAGGACATTCGTTTTTTCTATTATATTACTTCTTTGCGGCTGTTGTGCAAGTTTTTTCTCAGGGAGATGCACAGCCGCTTTTTGAACACTAATTTAGAACTAAGCTCTATCACAAGCTCTCCAATTGATCCGCAAAACTGTATAAAATATCAGGCACGTAAATGCCTTGTTCAATAAATGACTTTCCAAATTCACTCATGATTGTTCTCATCTCTTCAAAAGACAGCGGCATATCATTCTTAAGCCAGTCTACTAAGATCGTAAAACCTCCTGCAATTTGATATTTTATTGAATATTTAAAATGTAATTCTTTTAATTTATCTGTATTTGTATGTTCTTTATTGTATAGGTTCACTAAATATTTAATTAATTCCTCAAATCGTTCATTTAGTAAACAATCAGGTACAGCATTAATGACCTTTAGTAAAGATTCACGATGTTTCTTTAATTGCGCAAAGAGGAGATCAGCAAGAACATCATTCTCATGAATGTCCTGCCATTTTTTTATTATGGTTAGGCGCTCTTTAAATATTTCATCAAAATATTGGATAATGATGTCGTCTTTACTTTTATAATTCCTGTAGAAGGTCTGTCTGGCGACTCCTGCTTTTTTTGTAATGCTGGTAATTTTAATCTGATCGTAGGGTGTAGTCTCCAATAATAACAGCAACGCCTCAAAAATCCATTCTTTTGTCTGATGCAACACTTTCACCTCTTTTGTCTATTTTCGTCGTTAAAAGCTCTATTAAAATTGAACTCTATTTTTACATATACTATAATTTATTCCATCAGATGGTACAATTCTAATGTATATGGAGGTTGATTAAAGTGAAGAAAACTCATATTGCAATGATTAATATTCCTGCTTTCGGCCATGTTAATCCAACTCTAGCCGTTGTATCAGAGCTCGTTCAAAGAGGCTATAAAGTGACTTATCCGGTAACAGACAAATTTATACCTGTTGTTAAGGACACGGGAGTTTCGGTTCTTCCCTATCATTCGAGCACAACGGATCTATTAGATCAACTAAGTCATGTCAAAGAAATCAATGAAGTCATAAGCAACCATTCGGAAAATCTTCCTATGAAATTCCTTGAAGAAGCGATATCCACTTATTATCAATTGGAGCAGATGTATGCCGATGATCTTCCTGATTTAATTCTGTTTGATTTTATGGCGCTCGGCGGAAAACTGTTTGCCGCAAAGCACGGCATAGATGCGGTACGCCTGTATTCTTCCTATGCGAATAATGAACATGTATCGACGTTACATGATGTTTTGGACGAGACCAAGAATGAATTGGCGTTAAAGCTTAAGGCTTTTTCGGAGAAGGAAGGGATTACGGGGGTATCCTTTATGGAGTTATTCGCTCCGGAAAAATTAAATATTACCTTTATGTCTCGGGCTTTTCAGCTTCAAGGCGATTCATTTGACGAACGCTTCCTCTTTGTTGGTCCGTCTATTGGCAAGCGCAGCTATGAAGAAAGCCTGCCGTTCGAAGAGAATAATGACCGCCCTGTCATGCTGATTTCGCTAGGTACGATTTTCAACCCATGGCCGGAATTTTATAAAATGTGCATCGAAGCTTTTCGTAACTCCGGTTGGCAGGTAGTCATGTCCACTGGATCTAAGATCAGTCCGGAAAGCTTGGGCGACATTCCAGATAACTTTATTGTCCGCCAGCAGGTCCCGCAGCTTGAAATTCTCCCTCAAGCCCGGTTGTTTATCACGCATGGCGGCATGAACAGCACGATGGAAGCGTTGAGCTGCGGTGTACCCCTGGTTGTCATCCCGCAGATGTTCGAGCAGGAAATCACCGCCCGGCGCGTTACGGAATTGGGACTGGGGCAGCATTTTCTGCCGGATGAAGTAACCGTTGAAGTGCTGCAGAAATCGGTTCAAGAAGTTTCAGAGGATGAGCAGTTGCAGCAGCGTGTGTATGACATGCAGAAGAACATCCAAGAAGCCGGCGGAGCTAAAAAAGCCGCTGAAGCCATTGAAAAGCTATTAAGTCTTTCAAATATACAGGCGAGGGTGTGAAGAGATGTCAAAGGCGCTTTTTTTAAGTATTCCGGCTCATGGTCATGTTAACCCGACACTCGGACTCGTAAATGAATTAATCAATCAAGGTGAGGAAGTCACTTATTTTTGTACAGAAGAATTTAAAGAAAAAATCGAAAAAACGGGTGCTGAATTTAAAAGCTATAGAGTAGACACTGTCCTGGGTAACAGAAAAGACAACGCACCGCAAAACATGGGAATTGAGCGTTTACTTAACAATATTAATGAAGCGCTCAAGTCAAGCGATAAAATAATTGAAGATGTCTTAGATCAAATTAAGGATAAACATTTTGATTATATCCTGTATACGGCGATGTATCCGTTTGGAAATGTCTTTGCTCAAATCTTGAAAATCCCTTCGGTTTCATCTTTTGCCGTATTTGCTACGCCGCAGGAACTTAAAGCTGGGCACAAAGAATTAATGAATGAAGAGTTAATGAACAACCATCCCGTTATGGATACCTTCAAAAAAGTTTCAAAACAATTGAAAGAGGTCTATAAGGTGGAGATGCCGGATAACCCGATGAGCTTATTTTTTAATAAAGGCGATATCAATATTGCCTATACATCCAAATATTTTGTCTCCCACCCGGAGTATTATGACGACAGCTTTAAATTTATCGGACCGCCAATCTATGACCGGCAAGAGAATTTGGACTTTCCGTTTGAACAATTGGAAGGTAAAAAAGTCATCTATATCTCATTGGGCACGGTATTTAACAGGGACATCAAGCTTTATGAACTTTTCTTTAAAACGTTTGCCGACACGGATGCTGTTGTGGTCATGACGGCATACAATGTAGATTTATCTGAAATTACAATACCCGATCATTTTATCGTAAGAAATTTTGTGCCTCAATCGGAGATTTTAAAGTATACCGACGTGGCGATCACACATGCAGGCATGAACAGTACCAGTGACTTACTATATAATGAAGTGCCTTTTGTAGCGATACCTATAGGAGCAGACCAGCCTTATATGGCAGGAAGGTCTGCAGAGCTCGGGGCGGCCATTTCCCTTGACAAGGACACAATTACTCCTGAACTATTAAGGGATTCTGTGGAAAAGGTGTTAAACGATCCAAGCTATGCTGAGAATATTAAGAAGATCAGTGATTCGTTTAAACAGGCGGGCGGTTATAAAAAAGCGGTTGAAGAGATTTTTAAATTAAAAAGCGAAAAAGGTATCCTCGTTTAAATTGAAAAATCTTATATGGGAAAAAAGAAAACTGGCGCCGAAAGATTCGACGTCAGTTTTCTGCTTGTTCTGCTGCTTTCCTCAGCTTTACTTCACCCAATTTTCCGCCCAGTGCTGAATCTGCTGCATGACAGGCTGCAGGGCGCGGCCTTTTTCCGTCAGCTCGTATTCGATCCGTACCGGCGTCTCGGGGTAGACATTACGCACCAGAATGCCTTCGCCCTCCAGATCCTTCATCCGTTCCGACAGCATTTTATCGCTCATCAAAGGAATAAGACTCGATATATCTTTGAAGCGCTTCGGTCCGCTCATCAAAGTCTGGATAATCAGGCCGTTCCACCGTTTGCCTAAAAAAGAAAAGGCCGTTTCAAACCGGGGGCACATCGTCAAATGATGTTCTTCCATTGTTATCACCTCTCGCTAATGGAAACTTACGTTAAGTTAGTATATATAATTTTAACACATTTTGTCCTTACTGAACACGGTTTGACAAAAAAAGTTTATTTTTCGGCATTCCCTCTTGCCGCAATCGCCTCGGTAATGACAAAGGCCAGATCGTCGTTACCATACAGCGAGAGTACGCCAAGCACCGTATCATCCGAGATAAAACCGGACTCATCCACAGGGACGGTCAGCGCAATCGCTCTCGCAAGCTGTTCATTGCCCTGCTGCTGCGGATACGCCTGCAAATAGAGGGCTTCGGGGTCAAGGCCGTTATTGACGCACCACTGGGCGAATACGAGAATCATCATCTCTTCGTCGCGCTTATAGCTATCTACAATGCGGTCTTCCACTGATTTGCGGTATTCATCCATTCTCACTCCCCCTCTCCTGTTAGTCTGTTCCATCCGCAAGCTGCGCCGCCAGCCTGTGTACCGGGAGTACGGACAACGCGGAAATGCTGCATTCAGCCGGTTTATGAATATGATCGAGAAAATGTTCAACGACGCCGCTAAAGCCTCTGCGCGCTAGAATTGTGTCCCAGCTTCCGAAGCCGTGAATGACAGGGGCTGCATTTCGGTCGTAAAAAACGGCGCGCTCCATGTCCGCGATCTCCGCCGATCTTCCATGTCCGTGCAGCTCCAATTTCTCCAGATCGGCTCCGGCATCCCGCACCATGCTGTACATGCCGGAAGCTCCGCCGCTCCAGCCGAGCATGCCCGAAGCCTGGACCAGCCGGCCTTCAAGATCGCTGTGCAGTGAGCCGCGCAGCAGCTCATAATCGTTCCCGCACAGCCACAGGAGCAGATCGAGCATGTGGATCAGGTCGTCATGCACGGTTTCCCGGCTGGACAGCTTCTGCCGCTTCGTCCGATGCTTGACTGCGCTGCAGTTGATGACGCCCCCGGCTTCACCCAGCCACGACTTGGCTTCGGCATAGAGCGGCGCAAAGCGGCGGTTGAAGCCGACGCCAAGCAGCAGTCCTTTGCTCGCTGCCAGCTCGGCCATCCGGACCGACTCCTCCAGCCGGTAGGATAGCGGCTTGTCGACATAGACCGCGAGTCCCCGCTCGAGACATTTCGTTACGATTTCATAATGGCTCGGGGTGGGGGCGTGCACAAATACCGCGTCCAGATCCCAGCTGAGCAGCTCATCCAGACTGCATGTGCCCCGAGGCAGCCGATAGGCGCTTACCGTGCTCTCCACTGTGGAGACCGAAGAGCTGAGAATCCCGGCGATCCGTACTCGCGTCGATTGCGAAAGCAGCGGCAAGTATACCTTGCGGGCGATATTGCCGATTCCAATCATGGCTATGTTTATTTCTGCGGTTTCCTTCAATATTCTGCCCTCCCAATAGATGATGCCGCTTGATCTCATTATGCTATTATACCCTGCGGGAAGGATTCGACAAATGAGCTTTCTTCTATTCTTCGATATTTTTCAGTATGATGGGTGAAGATGAAAGAGAAAGGACATATTAAGATGAGAAAATGGACAGTGGCGCTGCTCTATGTTTCGGGGATGCCCGCCGCGTTTATCTACAGATATACCATTCTGGATTGGCTCGGAAAAGACGGCCACGCGCTTCTCTCCTTTCTTGCCGCGACGGTGCTGGCCTTGTTTCCCGCTATTCCGTACAAAGCCGTGATTGGACTGTTCGGCTATGTCTACGGTAGCCTGGCTGGCGGAGCGATGTGCTGGCTGGCGACAACGGCGGCAGCGGCGCTGATGTTCGGCGGCGTCAAATGGCTGTTCCGGGAGCGAGCCCGCCGCTACCTGGCTTCCATTCCGGCGCTGGACAGATTTACGGCGGCCGTTCAGCAGCGGCCCTTCGCTTCCGTCGCGGCGGCCCGCCTGCTGCCGGTCGTTCCGCAGGCGGCGGTCAACGCCTATGCCGGAGCGGCGGGGCTGCCCTTCCGGAGCTTTATCCTGGCGACGGCCCTTGGAAAAATTCCGGGGATCGCCCTGTTCGCCTTCCTTGGCGGACAAGCCAGGCAGCATCCCGGAACCGCCGCGCTGGCCGCGGCGCTGTACATTGCGGCACTGCTGACTTTTTGGGCCGTGCTAAGGCCCGGAAAGCCCCGGAGCAAGGGACAAGGGGGACAAGCCTGAAAGGCTTGTCCGTGTAAGCCGCCTGCCCCGGGTACACTGGCATTCGTCATTTTCATCGTTTATAATTAAATTGCAAGCTATTTAATTGCTTATACGAGTGGAGGGACAATCATGAGTGACATACAGACTAATCCTACAGGTAACCGGACGGAAAAAGCGACATTTGCAGGCGGCTGCTTCTGGTGCATGGTCTCCCCGTTCGAGGAGTTGCCCGGCATTATCGATGTCGTCTCCGGCTATACCGGCGGACATACCGTCAATCCGACTTATGAAGAAGTATGCTCCGAAACGACAGGACATGCCGAAGCGGTGCAAATCACGTTTGATCCTTCAATTTTTCCATACAGCAAGCTGCTTGAGCTGTTCTGGCAGCAGATCGATCCGACGGATGCAGGCGGGCAGTTTCACGACCGCGGCTCCTCCTACCGGACGGCGATCTTCTATCATAATGAGAAGCAGCACAAGGAAGCCGAGGCGTCCAAGCTTGCAATCCAGCAAAGCGGCCGCTTCTCCGGACCAGTTGTAACGCCAATTGAGCCGGCAGGCGTCTTTTACCCGGCGGAGGAATACCATCAGGGCTACCACCGGAAAAATCCGGGACATTACAAGCGCTACCGCAAGGCCTCGGGCCGGGAAGCTTATATCGAACGCCACTGGTCGCATAGCGAAGACAAGCAAAGCCTGAAGGAGCGGCTCACCCCGCTGCAGTATGAAGTTACACAAAACAGTGCCACAGAACGTCCTTTTCAGAATGAATTCTGGGATCATCACGGGGATGGTCTTTATGTGGATATCGTGTCCGGAGAGCCTCTATTCAGTTCCAGGGACAAATATGACTCCGGCTGCGGCTGGCCGAGCTTCACCCGGCCCCTCCGCGACTACTCGGTGAAGGAGAAAACCGATCTCAGCCATATGATGATCCGCACGGAAGTCCGAAGCCGGGAAGCCGACTCGCATCTCGGACATGTCTTCAACGACGGGCCCGGGCCCAGCGGCTTGCGGTACTGTATTAATTCCGCCGCACTGCGTTACGTTCCCAAGGAGGACCTGGAAAAAGAAGGATACGGCGAATACCGGGTACTGTTCGAATAACTATTAAAAATCCTCCAAACCGCGCTGCCGCCGGTCTGGAGGATTTTTGGCGTTATTTGCGGTCCGGCGAATCGGTCGGCTGTGCCTCACCATCGGACTTTTCTTCACGGCTTCCCGGATCAGGTCCGGCTGCCCCGGAGGCTGCCCGTTCCTTCTCCCTCTGCCGGCCCGCTTCCCGGATCAGCAGCGAAGCCTTATCGCGGCGGCTCCTTCTGGAGCGCCCAAGCCAGAACAGCACAGCTGCAATGAATGCGGCGCCGATCAGCAGTGGAAGCGCTCCGGCCAGGAAGATAAAGAGCCACTGGAATGCCGTGGACAAGGCATTCAGTGTTCCGTGCAGTGCGTCCGCCGCTTTGCCAAACAGCGACCGGCGTTCTTCCAAGCGCTGATTGGCGGCGCTCTCATCCGTCTGGTACACTCGAAGCTCCACTGTAGAGTACAGCACGTTCTGGTCGATGTAGCGCATTCTGCCCTTGATC
Source organism: Paenibacillus apii (assembly GCF_011043685.1). NCBI lineage: Bacteria > Bacillati > Bacillota > Bacilli > Caryophanales > Paenibacillaceae > Paenibacillus > Paenibacillus apii. The sequence goes on from NZ_JAAKGU010000001.1 coordinate 905,016, forward strand.
TGCTCGATGTTCTCCTGAATCTGTCCAAGCTCATTGGCGAAAGCCACCAGGTCGGAGGCTTTGGCAGCTTTTTTCATAAACTCGGTGTATTGGGCTTCCAGCAGTTGTTTCGCCTTGAGACGCGCTTCAAGATCGACATACTCTTCCGTAACGTCCTGGCCCTCAATGCTGCGCTGAAGCGACACATGCTTGATTTTCTCCAGATTGTCCATGAAGGAGGAGAACCCGGAAGCTGGCACCTTCACAACAAATGTGCCGCCATGCTCGGAATCGGACATGGTCTCGTTGAATCCGATAATATAGCCCCGGGAGAGATTGACCCAATTGCGCACCTCGGTCTGCGCTTTCTCATAATTTTCGACTTCCATGTTGAGATTGGCGTGGTAGATCAGCTTTTTGTTTAGACCGTCCGCCACATCGCCTGATGTGAATCCTCCGGGAGAGGCATTGCCCGTACGGTTCGCGGAATCGGTACTTGTCTGATTTCCGAACTGCTTTCCTTTCACTTGCGCGCCATCGGAAGATCCTCCGTTACCGGCCGTGATCGGAGCTTCTGCACTCGAAGAATTGGACTCGGCTGCTGTGCTGTCCATGCTTTCGGAATGTAAGGATTGTTTATCCTGATCGGCATGATCCTCGCTTCTTCCCGAACTGCAGCCAATCAGCGTCCCGGTCAGCAGCAGCAATGTTACAATGGTAAGCAATCCCCGCTTTATCATGACTCCCTCCTTTTTTTCTGTTCGTCCTTGGCGTTTGATTCCTAGACGATTCCATCCTCTGGAAGGTTGCAGAAGGCTGTATTTTTGTGACTGGGGAATAAACCGTCTCAAGATGATTTTTCTAAATTTTTAAATATTTTTGTTGCAATCCGGGAATGTGCGGGTATCTAACCAATAAGAACTTTTATTTTCATACAGGGAGGTAAATGCTCATGGCCAAAGATGTGCTGTGCGAAGTGAACACCTGTAGCCACTGGGAAAATGCAAACAAGTGCAACGCCGATTCGATTTTCGTCGCTTTCAACAAGGTGAAGGAAGCGACCCGCGCCGAAGAAACGGATTGTCAGACGTTCGAGAAGAAAACAGAGTAAGCTGGCTGCTCAAGCTGTTCTAACCTTTTGGATTTGAACAAGCCAAGAAAAAGAAAACACCGGGAGCCGTTTCCCGGTGTTTTTCTGCTTTTTTTATGCCCAAGTTACGGCTGGACCGCCCGCGCCTTCTTTCTCGCGTTGTCCGCGGCCGCCACCATATTCCGCAGCGACGCCTCCGTCTCGCTCCAGCCCCGCGTCTTCAGCCCACAGTCCGGATTGATCCAGAACTGCTCCGGGTGCAGCACCCGCAGTGCCCGCTCGATGCCGGTCTCCATTTCCTCTACGGACGGAACACGCGGACTATGGATGTCATATACGCCAAGGCCGATGCCCTTGTCATAATCCATTTGCTCAAAGCTCGCAATCAGCTCGCCATGGCTGCGCGACGTCTCGATGGAAATCACGTCCGCATCCATATCGGAGATGGAATCGATCATATCCCCAAATTCGCAATAGCACATATGCGTATGAATTTGCGTCGTATCCCGAACAAGGCTTGTGGAAATACGGAACGCTCTGACCGCCCATTCGAGATATTGCCTGCGGTCCTGTTCCTTGAGCGGGAGTCCTTCGCGCACCGCCGGCTCGTCTACCTGAATCATTTCCACGCCGGCGCTTTCCAGGGCCAGTATCTCCTGCCGCAGCGCAAGCGCAATCTGATTGGCCACCTGCTCCCGGCTCAGATCGTCGCGGACGAACGACCAGTTCAGAATCGTGACCGGCCCGGTGAGCATACCCTTGACCGGAAGCTTCGTCAAAGATTGCGCATAGACGCTTTCCTTGACGGTCATTGGCTCGGTGAAGGCGACGTCGGCGTAAATGACCGGCGGCTTGACGCAGCGGGAGCCGTAGGACTGCACCCAGCCGTTCCGGGTGAACAGGAAGCCGTCCAGCTTCTCGCCGAAGAACTCCACCATATCGGTGCGTTCGAATTCGCCATGCACCAGAACGTCCAGACCGATCTTCTCCTGCAGCGTGATGGATTCCGCGATCTGCTGCCGGATAAATTCATCATAGCGTTCCGGGCTCAGCTCGCCCTTGCGCCATTTCAGCCGCGCCTGCCGGACCTCCGGCGTTTGCGGAAAGCTCCCGATCGTCGTTGTCGGCAGCAGCGGCAGCCGCCACTTGTCCTGCTGGCGCTTGGCCCGTTCGGCGTAGACCGTGTTCCGCCGGTCCGTCAGCTCCTCCAGGCCGCGTTCAAGCTCCGCCACATCCGAGCGGTTTCGCTCCGGCAGCTTGCGGAAGGCATCCAGCGCTGCCTTCGCCCCGGCCCACTGCGCACCGGCCGCTTCCCTGCCTTCAAGCAGCGCGCGTTTCAGCAGTGCCAGCTCCGCCAGCTTCTCGTCGGCGAAGGCCAGCGCATTCCGCACCTCGGGCTTCAGCCGCTCCTCGCCCTGCACCGTCACGGGCACATGCAGCAGGCTGCTGGACGGCTGCAGAATCAGCTTGCCTTCCGGCACAAGCCGCTCCAGCCTTTCCGCCAGCGCCAGCTTCTCCTCCGGATCACAGCGCCAAATACCGCGCCCGTCGATCACACCGGCTCCAAGCGTCTTGTCCTCCGGCCAGCCCAGACGCTCGATCGCTTCGAGGTTGGCTCCGCCGTCGTGTACAAAATCAAGACCAAGCCCCTGCACCGGCAGCTTTAGCAGGGCTTCAAGCGGCTGCACCGACTCAAAGTATGTCTGCAGCATGATGCGAAGACCTGGAACCGCGGCATGAAGGGCGCCGTAGATATGGCCCAGCAGTTCGATATCCTCTTCCTGAAGTCCGGTCACGACAGCCGGCTCGTCGATTTGAACCCATGCCGCGCCCTCCCGCTCCAGTTCCTGCAGCAGCTGGACATAGACCGGCAGGAACCGCTCCGCCACGCTGCGGATTTCCGAAAGGGCAAACCCTTTGGAAAGCTTCAGAAACGTATATAGTCCGATGACGACAGGCTTGCCGTCGATGCCCGCCTGCGATTTGGCGAACCGGTACGCGGCCAGTGGTTTGTTCTCCGTCAGCACAGGCTGAATATCGCCGATCTCCGGCACGATGTAATGATAATTCGTATTGAACCATTTCGTCATTTCGCATGCCGCCGCCCGGGAGTTCCCGCGAGCCATGGCAAAATACAGATCCAGTCCGGCAGGCCCGCCTTCATACCGGTAGCGCGGAGGCACAATGCCGAACATAACCGCCGTATCCAGCACATGATCGTAATATGTGAAATCTCCAACGGGTATCAGGTCGATCCCCGCTTCCTGCTGCTTGCGCAGATTGCTGAGCTGAAATTGCTCCATTTCCGTCCGAAGCTGCTCTTCATTGATCTTTCCCGCCCAGTAGGCTTCCAGCGCTTTTTTCCATTCCCGGTTGGCTCCGATTCTCGGATATCCGAGATTGCTTGTTTTGGCATTCCTTGTCATCTCTTTCGTTCCTCCTCTATCTTCTGAACCTGCAAAAAAGGCGTCCTTCACCCCAGGAGCGCAGGGGGAAAGACGCCTACGTATTTCATTACGTTTGCGAACTTACACCTCCCTATCTCCCGTAGGTACAGCAGTGCGTCGAAACAGGCAGGTCTCCTGGCTGCGGCGTCATCGTCGTCAGCGGCCTTCCCGTCAAGCCCGGGCTGACAGTGGCATAAATGCTGATAGACTCTTCCGTTACAGTGGCGGGACCGCGTCGGCTTTGCACCGAGCTTCCCTTTTAAGCCTCCGGCCTTTTTCGGTCCGGTAAGCACCTGTTTCCGTTATTTAAGGTGAATTGTTGCTTGAATATTGAGTACACCATTTATGTTACGGCAAGACCCTGCGGCCCGCAATAGAAGATGGAGGCTCCAGTTATAGCAATACCTGATAACCGGTTAAAAGAAAATAATATAGACGATCGCTGCCAGCACAATGCGGTAGATGGCGAACGGCAGCAGCTTGATCCGGTTGATCAGCTTCAGGAAGAACCGCATCGACAGCAGCGCGAACACGAAGGCGCTGATAAATCCGGCAATAAAGAACGGCAGCGCGTCCAGCGTAAAATACTGCCAGTTCTTGAGCAGAGAGATGAAGCTGGCGCCCGCCATGATCGGAACCGCCATAATAAAGGTGAAATCGGCGGCGGCGCGGTGGCTCATGCCCAGAAGGACGCCTCCCGAAATCGTCGAGCCGGAACGCGAGAAGCCGGGCCACAGGGAGAAGCACTGAATCAGACCGACTGCAAGCGCCTGCCCGTATGTAATCTGGTCAACGGTCTGCACCTTAACACGCTTCGGTGCGAACAAATCCGCGCAGATCATAAATATGGCACCAATCACAAGACCGATCAGCACGGTTGACGTCGAGAAGAGGTACTCATCAATGTAATCCTCGAACAGCATGCCGGTAACACCCGCAGGGAGCAGCCCCGTCAATACCTGTCCTAGCTTTAGACGGCCTGACCCGGAGATTTGGGACGGTTGGCCGTCCGGAACCGGCTCAAGCGCCCCCCGGCTGAAGCGTTTCAGTCCCAGCAGATCGATGAAACGATTTCTGAAGATGACGACGACCGCGAGGATGGAGCCGAGCTGAATGACGACTTTGAACGTATTGGCCGTGTATTTTCCGAGAAATTCCTGGGATTTCAGCCACATGTCGTCGACAATAATCATGTGACCGGTAGAGGACACCGGAGCAAATTCGGTCAGGCCTTCCACCAGACCCAGAATAACGGCTTTGAGTATTGCGAGCAGATCCAAGCTTTCGCCTCCTTAAAAAAGATGTTTAAAGTTTTATTATAAGTAGCTTAAACATCACCGGCAATTTCTGAAACTTGCAAGCCCAATTTCCAGGAAAGAATACCTAACGCATGCATTTCGGCTCATCCTTGAGCACTTGCAGTACACCCAGGGAAATGTGTAATAATGTACAGAAAGATTACATTATAGCGGTATACGTTGGGAGGATGTTCATTGTTTGCACGCCTGCGTGCTTTTTTGTCTGCCTGGAGGGATTATCCCCGGGAAGAGGGAGATTGGATCGGTAAGCAGTACAAAGTGCTGTCCCGGATCGGCATGGGGAGCTACGGACTGGCATACCGCTGCCTGGACACGGCGGAGAACCGCCAGGTCGCCCTCAAACAGGCAAAGCCGAGCAAACGGGATATCGGAAAGAAAATGCTGATGCGGGAGCGGGATATTTTGCGGCAGCTGGAGCATCCCTACATCCCCGCTTTCCGGGATTTTTTTGAGGAACAAGGCTCGGCGTGGCTGGTTACCGATTATATTGAAGGGTTTACGCTGGAACAGCTGATTTTCGAGCAGGGCCTCTTGTTCGGAGAGCAGGACACGCTGCGCTTTGCCTTGAAATTGATGGAGCGGGTGCAGCATGTCCATGAGCGGGGCTTCGTCCACCTCGATCTTCGCATTCCAAATGTCATTCTCCGGAGAGAGGAACTATATTTAATCGACTTTGGACTGGCTCGCCGTATCGGAGATGACGGTTCGGGAGACGACAGCGAGCATGGGCTGGATCAGGACGGGCTGCCTAGGAGGATGCCTCCGGTCACTGCCTCCGATTTGCACGATATCGGGCATCTTATGCTCTTTATGCTGTATTCCGGTTACACACCGATACCGGGAGGCGAAGAACGCAGCTGGTCAGAGGAGCTGGAGCTTTCGGCGGAAATGCGCCAGATCCTGCTAAGACTTCTGGAGGGAGAAAATCCATATAAGGATTCCGGGGAGTTCATCCGGGAATTAGAGCAGGCTTTGTCAGCGTCTGCCCCGGGTTCGGATTCATAACTTTGATGCTGTCCCTCCAAAGCAGAAACGGCTTGCGCCGCCTCATATAGGGCGGCGCAAGCCGTTGACGCAATGCATCTTTTACAACAAGTCCGGCGATTAGCTGGAGCTTCCGTACCGGTTCTTGTAGTAGCCGTGCCCGCGTCCGCTGCCGTAGCTGTGTCTGCTGCTTGACGATCTTCCGTACTGCGGCCGTTTGTGGTAGCCGCCGGACGATCCTCTGTGTCTTTCATATTTTGAGTGTCCGACGGAGTGAATGAGTTTGTCGATAAGTTTCCTGAGCATGCTGTCTCCTCCTTTTTTTCGGATACTATCAGCCATCAGTATTACATCCTTACAATATCTCTATACGTAAAAAAAGCCAGCCGGTTTCGGCTGACTTCATGAATTACAATTTTCCCGTAATCGTTGCGGCCGCTTCCTGCCGGCCTCTCGCTCCAGGCTGAACCCGAAGCTTCTTGCCGCGTTTCGGCTTGCCGAGAGAGGTCGTGAATGTGATCACCTGCCCGGCCACAACCACCGCCATACCGGTATAAACGGTTTCCCTGAGCGGCATGTAGAAAAGCGAAAGCAGCAGCACGGCAATATCCATCATGATAAATACCGTACCTACCTTGATTCCCTTCCATTCACTGATCAGCAGAGATAAAATATCGTCTCCGCCGCTAGCGCCTCCGCATCGCAGCACCAGTCCCGAGCCAACCCCTGTGAGCAGGCCGGACAGCAGCGCCGCAAGCGCAAGGTTGCCATGGAAATCAAGGGTCATGCCAGAGTAACGCTCCATCAGTCCATAAAATACGGTAAATGATCCAACGGAAATAAACGTATGGCAGACAAAAGCTTTTCCTTTGAGCGCCAGCGCGATCAGCAGAACCGGCACATCGAGCAGCAGCACGGTGACAGAGGGTGACAGGCCCAGAACATACTTGCCGAGGAGCGACAAGCCTACAAACCCGCCTTCAGTGAGATGATTCTGGTAGTTAATATGATAGTAAGTAAAGCTAAGCACAAACGTTCCGATCAAATTGACAAGTAATTTTTGCGGCAGACGTGCACCGCGGATTGCATTCCTCATACCGATTCCCCTTATCGTAATTGGCGGCTAAACGTCCCACCAACCTCTACGACGGGTTGAACCGGAGGTCTTACTCCTTCGCATACCTGTTCCTTCCTTCGTAGAGGTGGTCGGGCGTCTTGTGACTACACACCTTCTACGGGGAAGCTAAGTATAAGATAGATCATAACGTTTCCAAATCGTCCTTTGGGAATTCGTCCTTCGGGGACACATGGTATCCTGATCCTTTCTCTTATGTTTTTAGTTCTGCAACCATTATAACACGAAAGAATCTCTTTCTAAACCGCCAGACAAGTCCTTACAGAAAAAAGTACAAGCCTTCAGCCCCGAAGCAGCCTGTTTACCGTCTCTCTGCGGACCCCGATCAGCTGACCGATCTCCTCCTGGGTAAGCAGTTCAGTCAGCGGAACGCCGTGCGAATAATCATCGAGCCAGCCGCTCAGCAGTTCCAGCCTTTCTGCAGGAGTCCCGACCGTAAGGTGATCCAGACGGGTCTGCATGAACCTGACTTTCTCCTGAAGCAGCAGTGCAATCTCCATCGCCTTGCCGGGTTCCTCCCGTAATTGGCGGTACCATTCGGATGCCGGAATGCTCTCAACCTCGCTCCTCATAAGCGCAGTGGCCGTTCCGTGAGCATCCTTCGGCGATATGAGTGAATGATGGGGCACCGTCTCGCCGGGATACAAAATGTTGAACAGCACGATATTCCCGTTCTCATGCAGCCTTGTCACCTTGAACAGACCGCTCTTCACTTGATAAAGATGATGGCAGCTGTCGCCCTGCCGGAATAAAATCTCCCCTTTATGCAGTATCATTGTCTATTCTCCTTTTGCCTTATGGGTTGTCAGATAGTTCAAGTATAATCAATATTCACCACCCTGCTCAAGGCATTGGGAAAACGTCTCATTCGCCTATTCCGTCTCCGCCCTTCCCGACATATCTTGAAGCATACGATCTAATAAAGCGGGTGAGAGAAGGTGGCAAGTAAAAACAACAGCCCACTGGACGACGAACTGTCCGCCGAAGACTATGCCATCATTGCTGCGGCGCTTGTCGCTTTGGGCGATTTCTTTGCTTTCCTGTCCCTCGTAAAAGCCAAGGAAACGACTGAGGCTGAAACGAATAAAAAAAAAGGTAAATCATGAAACAAGGCTGTCCTTTGGTCGTCAGGACCGAAAAGATAGCCTTGTTTTGGCTTGTTCACCGCTTCTCTCAAGCCTTCTCTCAAGCCGAATCCAAAGGGATCGCATTATGACTGTCGAACAGCTTGCCCAGTTCACTGGCTTTTCCTTTCTCCTCCGGCTCAAGCGTGACAATGACGATCACATGCCCAATGTCCACATGTTTCTCATAGGCCTCGGCGTCTTCTTTCGGAATTCCGATACCGATCAGTCCCACGGCGATTCCATCCTCTCCCGGATCATTTCCGAACTCCGCACCAGCAAGCCTTGGCGCCGCCGGCCCCGCTGCAACCGCCGTATCTGGCAGCATATTCAGTCCGATTGCGATCCCTTTCATCGTACCGAACAATCCGATGCTGCCGGGTCCCTCCTTCGGCTTGGCAATGCCGGTGCCATGGCTAAGCTCGCTGACGGTGCTTTTTTCCTTGGCGAGTACTGAAATTCTCTTGGTTCGTATTCCACTGTCCCGGAGATCCTGAATAGCCATTGAAGCATCCGTCTTGTGTCCGAATATGCCAACGACCAGCTTGGTCATCTGTGTCCCTCCCCTTGTTAAGCATGTACTTGCATTCCTCAACCGCTCAGGGAACCGCCGTTCCTCTCTATTGACCTATTAACTCCGACCGGCAGAATTGAACCCCCGGCCTTATGCTCCCGGAAAGCTCTGAATCAAGCAAGGATATTTCGGTTATTAAACTTACATATCAGCCGGTTCATTCTTAGGAGGTGCGGCCATTGCTGCTGCAGAACAAGTTCTTTCGTACCACGCTTGGAATCATTTTTCTACTACTCATCCTGTACCTGGGCTCCAAGGTTATCGTCTTATTCTCGCCCGTCGCTACCATCGTCAATCTCCTGCTTGTGCCGATGATGCTGTCCGGATTCATGTACTATTTGCTTCGTCCGCTGGTCAATCATCTGGAAAAAAGAAGGCTTAACCGCTCGGTCGCCATCCTGCTCATCTATCTTGTGTTTATCGGGCTGATCATCATTTTCTGGGTCGCCGTTTGGCCGACGCTGCAGGAGCAGATCCAGAATTTTATCAATAATCTTCCCTATCTCGTTCAGGATGTCCAGAAACAGATCAACCTGCTGCGAGAGAATCCGATGTTTGCGCGGTTCTTCCAGGGTGAATCGGATTTGACGGTACGTCTGACCGAGTATGTACAGAATGCGGTAACCTGGGTAACCAACTCCCTGAGTAATCTCATCACCGTCATTTCCAATATTGTCGTCGTAGTTGCCACGCTGCCGATTATTCTGTACTACATGCTAAAGGACAGCCACAAGCTGCCCCGCATTCTGCTCGGCCTCGTCCCGCGAAAATACCGCAAGCAAGGGCAGGAGACGTTGGAAGACATCGATTCGGCACTCAGTAGCTTTATCGTCACGCGGGTGATTCTGAACCTGATTCTGGGCGCCATGCTGTATATCGGATTCCTTCTGATCGGTCTGCCATATGCCCTGCTGCTTGCCCTTGTATCGGTGCCGCTGAACTTTATTCCCTATATCGGCGCGATTTTGTCCGCGGTTCCGGTGGTTATTGTAGGATTTATCGAATCTCCTATGACCGCCTTATGGTCTCTCGTAATTGTTATCGTAGCGCAGCAAATCCAGGATAATCTGCTGACGCCGATTATTTACGGCAAATCTCTGGATATCCATCCGCTGACTACGGTCATCCTTGTGCTCATAGGCGGCGAATTTTACGGTATTATCGGGATATTGATTGCGCTGCCGGTCTATATGATCGCCAAAATTATTTTTCTGCGGGTATATGAAATTGTCGTTGCGGAGCGGACGGACGAAATCTGAATGCACATCCCCGATTCCAAAAATAGAGTGTATGCAAAAAGAGCCCTGTCTGCCGATTGGCAGTCAGGGCTCTGTGCTGCGAGTGATCAACCTTCTCCCTAGCCTCGAAGCGAACGGACGACAAACAAATGCGTTCCCTTGGGCAGCGTTCTTCCGTCTTCCAAGGTGACCGCCCCCTTCGTATGCGAAACAAGAGTCGTATTAAGGGCAATCAGTCTGTCGCCCTTCCATACGGTTACGGCCGATTTGAAATAGACAGCATTATCGAATTGGAGCCGGTCCTTCATGATATAGCCGACCGAATACAGCACCGGAGGGAGCGCCCGTTCTTTGGGTGCCAGCGCCTTGATCATCGCGATATCGCGAATGGGAACAGCAATCTCCTGATGACCGATAATGACGCGTCCCGCGGCGCTGTCCCACCTGCGAAGCACCCCTCTCATCGAAGCATATTCAGGCTCCCGCAGATATACAATCACCGGCTTGCCTACCCAATGTCTCATGTCAATGCCCCCTTCCTGCCATATCTGTCCTATAAGTTCGGTATGGACCAGTCGATTGGTGCCAGACCGTGATCGCCCAGAAATTCATTCGTCCTTGAGAACGGACGGCTGCCGAGGAAGCCCCGATGAGCCGAGAACGGGCTCGGATGGGGCGACTGGATCACTTTATGACGGCTCTGGTCAATAAATGCGCCCTTCTGCTGGGCATGGCTGCCCCATAAAATAAAGACCAGCGGCGTGTCCCTCTCATTCAGCTTCTCCATAATAGCGTCCGTAAACCTCTCCCAGCCCATTCCTTTATGCGAATTGGGCTGGCCTTCGCGCACGGTCAGCACCGCATTGAGCAGCAGCACTCCCTGGTCCGCCCAGTGCAGCAATGAACCATGATTTGGAGTGCCGGCTCCCATATCGCTAGCCAGCTCCGTATAAATATTGCGCAGCGACGGCGGAATCTTCACCCCGGGCATAACCGAAAAGCTCAGCCCGTGAGCCTGTCCAGACCCGTGGTAAGGGTCCTGTCCCAGAATAACGACCCTGGTCCCGTTGTAGGACGTCAGCTTCAAGGCTGAGAATAGCAGCTCCTTCGGCGGATAGACCTTATACTGCTTAAATTCTCTCGCCAGTGAATAGCGCAGCTCCTGAAAATAAGGTTTCTCCGTTTCGTCATGCAGCACCTCGTCCCAATCGTTGCCAAACATATGCAAGTTCCCCTTCCGCATCTCCTCTATGATGAATAGTATACATGCCCTTTTTTCTATTAACCACTCTGGCGGTTCCTTTGACCAAGGCATGCAACGCCTTTCGTTCCAAGCGCCAAGGCTCCGGAAATCGCAGTCCGTGGAAAGGCGGGCTTTATTATTTTCTTCCGTAATCCGCCTTAATCTCTCCCCAGAGCCGGGTCTGCCACTTCAGCACCTTGTTAGCATATGTATTCGTCCGAAGCCAGTTCTCCGCGCGGTCAATCATTCTCCAGATCTCCTCCGTCGTATGATCGCGGGGAAGCGTGGTCGAAACCTTTTTCTCCCTGACCCATTTCATCGCGTTGACCGAATCGCTGTACACCGTCTTACTGCTGCCTTCTTTCTTTAAAAGCGCAAGCGCATGCACGATCGCCAGAAACTCTCCGAGATTATTCGTGCCTTTGCTGACCGGACCGCAGGAGAAGATGACCTCACCCGTCCGCGTATCCACCCCTTTGTATTCGACCGGCCCGGGATTCCCTCTTGTTCCCACATCGACCGAAATACTGTCGTAGTCAATAGCTTCCGATTCCGTCTGCGTTCCCGGTCTCTTGGAGGAATTGCGTCCCTGCGCCCCTGCGCCCGAGCCGCTTTTTCCGGGTCCCGTCTGTCCCCAGTTCCCTTTCCATCCTCCCCGGAACGCTTCCTCCGCCGCTTGTTTCGACTCATAGGATTTGTATTTCGCTCCCGTGAACTGGTCCGTCTGCTGCTTGCATTCCGCCCAGGTCGCGTAAACCCCCGGCTTCCGGCCCTCCCAGACCACATAATATTTCTGCTTTGCCATGATGTAGACTCCTTCCTGTCAGCTTAAGGTCCCGCTTAGTCCCGAGATTCCATTATTGCTCCATAGTAAATGACAAATGAGCAATACACAACTGGAAAAGCCCCCGGCAAACGGTGTCGTCCCTGCGGATGTTTCGACAAGCCTCCCATTTTTCTTGAAGGCCGAGCGCATTATGTCGATTGACAGCCGGACAGACCCGATTCATATGTTAAATTTAAAATAAAAAGCGGAAGGCAAACGATTAACCAGACGACAAATATGCATCGTTTCAGGACTATCAGACTATTTTTTGGATTCGTATTTTTCCGACAAAAACATCTCTTCACTCCCGCTGTTAGTTCCGGTATCATACTCTATATACAGTACAAAAGCATACACTTTCTGATCCGGCATCATGCATCTGCAGGATGAATGAAAGGGGTGCAACCATTCATTTTAGGAGGGGCGGCTATGGTTCTCTTATTGCACAACACTACCGCAGAAAGACTGGAACGTTTATCCAATGATGTACAATCGATTAACGATGAGGCGCGCAAGGCTTCGTACGAAATGAGCGTTATCAGGAAAGCCTCCGAGTCCGGTTATGAATGGGAGGTCACGGTTTACGGGAGGAAGGTATGCGTCAGATCGGAAGATATTTTCAAGATTCAGAGAACTCGCTTGGATTTAAGTATTAAAGACATTTTCAAAGAGATCGTCGCCTGGAAATTGAAAGCGTTGTCCATAATGCAATCCTAGCCACATTCGGGCGAAATCCATATCAATAAGCACTAATTGCAATTAAATGCACGCGGCAGCCCTTCCCGGTTTCGGGAGGGGCTGTTCTTACGTTTGCCTCGAACGCCGAGCGCCAAAATTACCATAACTTAACTCCTTCTGTTATACTTAATAAGTAACTATAAAAAAGGAGATGAATCTTTCAATGCCTGACAAACAGCAGCTTGGACGTACTGACCTTTATGTTACGCCTATCGGACTTGGAACCAATGCAGTGGGCGGGCATAACCTGTTCCAGAATCTGAACGAAGAAACGGGCAAGCAGCTCGTACTCACCGCCCTGGAGCATGGCATTGATTTTCTGGATACCGCTTATATATACGGACCCGAACGGTCGGAACAGCTGATTGGTGAAGTGCTTAAGGAGAAGGGCGGCCGGGATAAAATCGTGATCGCGACCAAAGGCGCGCATAAACCGGTCGGCGGTGAGATGATTCTGGACAACTCCCCGGCCTTTCTTGAGGCTTCGGTGGATGCCAGCCTGAAGCGGCTCCAAACGGACTACATCGATCTGTACTACATTCATTTCCCTGACGAAAATACGCCCAAGGACGAAGCCGTCGGTGCGCTACAGCGCCTGAAGGAAGCCGGCAAAATCCGGGCGATCGGCGTCTCCAATTTCACAATCGACCAGCTCCGCAAGGGGAACAAAAACGGTTATGTGGATGTCATTCAATCGGAATACAGCCTGCTCGCACGGCAAGCCGAGAAGGATTTGCTTCCTTATGCCAAAGAACACGGCATTTCTTTTATTCCGTATTTCCCGCTGGCCTCCGGACTTCTCGCCGGCAAATATGACCGGAACGCAACCTTCAACGATATTCGCTCGAACAATCCGCTGTTTGCCGGCGATGCTTTTGTCCGCAATCTGGAGAAAGTGGACCAGCTCCGCGGAATCGCCAAGTCGAAGAATACGGAGGTCGCCAAAATGGTTCTCGCCTGGTATCTGACCCGGGACGAAATCGATGCGCTCATTCCTGGCGCCAAGAAGCCGGAACAGGTTGTCGCCAACCTCAGAACGCTGGACGTCAAGCTGAGCGCGGAAGAAATCGCCGTAATCGATAGCATCTTCCGCGATTGATTTAAGGCATATCAGCTGCTCTCATCCTAAGTTTGCCGCCTGCACTGTATGTCAACGGACGTCGGTCGTGAAATGGTGGGCTGGCGAATGAAACGGAATTCCTCCCTCTTATTTACCTAAAAACGGCTCAAACAGACAGTGGAATGGAATTTCTCCGGTTTATTCAGGCGATTTTGCCGAAACCATTGGAAAATGGAGAAATAAACCGGAGCTTTTCCCGCTTATCGTTCCGGGACAGCCTTTTTTTCAAAAATAAGGGGGACATTTTCCCGTTCATGCATTACATAGAAAGTCCGGTTTAACCATAACCTAATCAGCGGAACTGTGCAGAAAGGAATGAGACAGCATGGAGGATGAGAGCAGGCTGACAGACCCCAAGGGAAGCGGCGTAGAGCCGATTCCTGATCCCGACAGCCCTCAGGCGAACAGAGAAGGATCGACCGGCAAGGTGGAAGATATCGTCCGCGGCATCATGGACAATGTAGAGGAAAGTCTGACCGGGAACCGTGATTCACGCGCGGGAGGCAGAGACAAGGCATAAAGCAGCGATGAATGAAAAAGCAGCGGATCGGACGCTATTTCCAGCGCCGGCCGCTGTTTTATTTTTCTGCCCTTTTTTTCATAAATGTGACCAATATGAAAACCCATTGAAACTTTCAAAACAGCGATGTATAATTTAGCAAATTAACGCGTTCCAATAGGTAGTCCATAAATAACGGGAGGGAAAATCATGCCTTACACCATTATGAAAAACGCCGAATTTTTCACCGCGGCACTTTCGCAGAAGTATGTATTTGCTCTGAAGATCGGTCCGGACGGCATGTATTCCCGCGTAGGCGCCGGACTTGTCCAAATGTTCTCCGATGAGTATGTTCGTCTTAAAAATTTTGACGGGTCGGTTGTCCTATACTCCAGATCGGATACCAAGTTTCAGCACTAGGTACTTCAATTCGCATTGAAGTACCTAGTATGGAAAAGAGCGAACTACTTCAATGTTTCATCGCCCCAACTCCACCTTCATTATCCCTCTTCTCAAAACTCGTAATTACAAAGTAACCGAACAGAACACCGGAGATTGGATTGATTATAGCAGAAGTCAATACCAGATAAACCGTGTCCTTCGGCAGCCAGCTCATTCCCCATGGCATATACGGATAGACACAGAACAACAGGGCAGGCAAAGCAAGAAAAATCAGCCGATACGTGTTAAAGGTCCAGCGGCCTCTCCGGCCGCGTTCCCGAAGCAAAGCATCTACACCGATAACCAAACCGGAAAGGGAGGGAATTAGAGGGTAAAGAAAAACAAGCTGGTCAGGGAATGGGAACTTGAAATTTTGACTTCGGTATACATCAATCTTGTTAACAACAATTCCCACAAGCAGCAATACGGCGATCAGAATAACCATTTTCAATAAATGGACCAAGACATTTTTCAAGCTCCTCACCCTTTCGCTTCTATAACCATCCTCTAAATCAAAACCCCACGTATTTTGTCAAAGCTTCTTTATACTCTCCTTAAACGCTAAACACAGTCTCTGCTGACCCATCTCATCCCCGGCGCCGCCTCGGGCCGTTCCTCAAACCCGAACTTTTTGTAAAAATCCGCCTTTTGAGCCGCCGCAAACAATTGAACCATCGGAATCTCCTGCTCTTTGCACTTTTTCAGCAATCTTTTAAGAATACCGCTGCCGATCCCCCTGCCCTGTTCATCCGGCACAATAATCAGATCGCAGATCAAAGCCTGAACAACGCCATCCGAGATCACGCGGCCTATTCCGACCAGCCGATTTCCCTTAAAAGCCGAAACAACGAGCCAGCTCTGGCGCAGAGCCGCTTCAAGCCGTTCGTTTCCCTTCTCCGTTATTCCCTGCCAGCCTGCGCTTTCCACTAACCGGATAAATTCGTCCCCAGCCGGCGTGTGTTCAAGGTATGTAATAGGCTGCAATTCCTTGAACATGATAATGTCCGTGCCAAAATCCTCCGATTCGATCACCCGAACGCGGCGGTACCCCATTTTTCCGTAAAAATACTCGGCCGTCAGGCTGCTGGGAACTTGAAGAACATGTACGCCGCTATTCCAAGCGGTCTGTTCCAAATATTGAATAAGGGAACGCCCCACTCCTCCGCCGTGATAATTCATATCTACGAAAACGGTGTACAGCGTATCTCCATCCAGACTTGCGGTACCGATGACCTTCTCGCCTTCCACGGCAACGATCATGGTTCTGGCTAAGGATGCTTGCATGATGTACTCCGATGTGAAGAGACCGGCCATTCTTTGAATGACCGGTTCCGGATAATCGCGGCTGTTCACCTTAAGCAGATTCTCCCTGATGAGAGCCGACACTGCTTCACTATCTTGCGGACGGAACTCCCGTATGGCTACAGCGCTCACTGTTTGCACCTCCGGCGATTATTATTCTTTAACCGCGATCCAAATCGACCAGCGGTCCTGCTCATGGATGGGGCGAGCACCCTCCAGCTTCTGTCCGATATAATCCACCAGCTCCAAGAGCTCATCATCCGTTAGTTCAAATAGCAGAGATCTTCCCGTCCGGCCCAGCAAATCCTGCTTTAGCTGTCCGAAATCCTCATAGCTCCGTCTGCTTTCCCAGAAAGAGAACTCAGTGATTAGGCGGAACCCGGTCTGCCGCAAAGCGTCGACCACCTCATTGCTGCAGTAACGTCTCTGAATCTCATGCTGAAGCAGCTTTGGATATTTCTCAAAAAAATACCCGCGGATATGGCTTGAACTTCCCGCCAGCGAACAATCTTCCGGCGTCCGGTCCTGGATAATGAATGTCCCGCCGGCCTGTAACACTCTATGTGCTTCCCGAAAGCAAGCGGCCAAGTCCTTAATATGATGAATTAATGCCCGTTCCAGCAACATATCGTACTGTCCATCCTTGAGGTCCGTATCAAGCGCATTCCCTTGAGCAAAGGCGATATTCGGAGTATCTCTGCAATTTTCCGCCGCTCCGTCCAGCATTTCCGCAGAAAAATCCATCCCTGTCACATGCGCAGCCCCGGATTGCGCCAGTGCCTTCGTGTAAATCCCGCCGCCGCAGCCAATGTCCAGCACCCGTTTCCCTTGAAGCCGGACATGCTTCGCTATCGTCTGAATCCAGTTAGCTGACGCCTCTCTGGAGGCATAGGTCGATTGATTATTCTGATCGTGAAAGTCGATAGGCATCCTAATTGCCGCCTTCCCACTCTTTTATAAATGCTTCCGAAACCCCTCCACACTCTCTTCCTTATAGCCCAGTTGCTCATAGAGCTTATGCGCTTCTTTCCGCTGCCCGCCCGACACGAAAATGATATATGCACAGCCTCTGGACCGCGCCGTCTGCTCGATTTCCAGCATCAGTCTTCTGCCGATCCCCTGTCTTCTGAAACGGCTGGCAACGACGACATTCTCGATAACCATAAAAGGCCTGCATTCTCCCACCAGATCCTGACAGACGATCCCCATCAGCGAGCCGGCTAACACATCACCATGAAAAGCGCCCAGCAAAATATAACGTTCATCCTGCTCCAGCGATTCAAAAGCTTCGGCCAGCTTGGCATCATTGGTCTTTCTCCCCATCAGTTCCTCATATAAGCCGCTTAAGCCGGGCAAGTGATCTCGGCCGATTCGTTGAATGGAAATCACACTCTTCCTGCCTTTCCGTTTGAAGCAAAAGCTTCATGCAGTTCCTGTACGGTATGTATGCAATATGTCGGGGCAATAGCTTCTATCTCAGCCTCGCTGCCGTATCCGTACAAAACGCCAATCGACGATATTCCGTTGTTATGCGCTCCGATAATGTCATGCTTCCGGTCCCCGATCATTACCGTGTCTGCTGTGTTCAGATTTTCTTGTTCAATGATATACCGGATGATTTCGCTTTTATCGGACAATGTTCCGTCCAGGTTGCTTCCCACCACCGCATGAAAAAAATGCTCCAGCTCAAAATGCTTCAATATCTTCTCGGCAAACACAAGCGGCTTGGAAGTCGCTACGATCAGTACGGCCTGCTGCTGAGTAAGCATAGTTAATAGCTCGGGAATGCCGGGGTACAGCTCATTTTCAAAAATCCCCTTATCCGCAAAATACTCCCGGTAAACCTGCACCGCCTGCCACGCATCCGCCTCCGAGAAACCGTAAAACTCCTGAAACGAATGAGTTAGCGGCGGCCCGATGAACGGCTCCAGCCGGTCCAGATTATCTTCGATAATACCAAACTTTGCGAGCGCGTACTGCACGGACTTCGTTATGCCGATCTTCGGGTCCGTCAGTGTTCCGTCCAGATCAAATAATATATGCGAAAAATTCAAATGCTCACCTTCTTTATCCGGATTACCTTCTTGTACTGTCACTTATATTCTCTTCTCAAAACATAGGCTGGACGGACAATCCGCGTATTCACCGAACCGTTCAATCTCGCCGTAGCCGTTTTTCTTATAGAATCCGACGGCCTCTGTCTGCAGATCCCCCGTTTCCAGCTTGATCCCTTTATATCCCTTACTGGCCGCCTCTTCTTCCAGCCGCTGCACAATCTTCCCTGCGATCCCCTTGTTCCGGTACTCCGGCTCCACGAAGAAACGCTTCAGCTCCACATGATCCTCGTCCAGCTTCTTGATCGCTCCGCATCCTACAGGCCGGGAGTCCAGATAAGCGACGATAAAATAGATATCATTCACGTAAGGATCTTCGAAATCGACCAGATAGACTTCCTCCGGCGGATAGAGCTCAAACAGATAACCGTCAAGCTGTGAAATCAGCTGGGCCAAATCCGAATTATCCGGCGCTACTTGTACCAGTTCAATATTTTGCATGTGTATTCTCTCCCTATGATTACTTCAAAAAGCTTGAATCCATTGTACTCCGCCAAGCCCAATTGAAAAAGACAACAAGTTCGGACAAAAAGCTTCCCCTTTTTCGGCGCTTGGTCCGCAGGTTAAAAAATCAATCAAGTTCGTGCAAATCTGCGCCCCTCACAACTAATTCCCCTTAAACGCCACAGCCAGTGAACCGATGTATTCCTTCAAAACGCCCCCAACCGTTTCGATCGCCCCTGGGCTGGGCGCCAGCTTTCCCGCATACCATGCCGCAGCAGACGCGGCGCTCGCATGATAATCGGTCGGGTACGGCTGGACCGTAAGTCCGGCCCGCCGGAACTCGGCAACCGCCCGCGGCATATGAAAAGCCGAGGTAATCAGGACCGGGCGGCTCAGCCCGTGTTCCTTGAGCAGCGCGGCCGTGTATTCGGCATTCTGCGCCGTGTTCAGCGAGCGATTCTCTGCGATGATGTTCTGCTCGGCAACTCCCAGCCCGATCAGCTGCCTGCGGGCAATGTCGGCTTCGTTACCGCTGTCGGCGAACACCTGTCCGCCACTGAACAGCACCGGCAGTCCGGTCTGGCGGTGCAGCCGCACCGCCGTGATCAGCCGGTTCGCCGCCGAGCCGCCTAAATTGCCCTCGCCGTCCACATCGGGGGTTCCCTGGGTGGCTCCTCCTCCGAGCACGACCAGACAATCGCCCTGCACCTGCGCCGGGGGCGAGTATTTCGATTCCAGCGTCCGCATCAACGGGTCGGAGATCAGCGGAATCGAAGACAAATAGAGAAACAGCGTTACGGTAAGCAGCAATGCTGCGAAGCCGCGCTGTTTTTTCCATAGCATCCACAATGCCAGAAGCGTCAGAAGCAGGACAAAGATTCCCGGAGGAAGCACGAAGCTGTAAATAAATTTGATGACATAGATCAATAGAATCCTCTCCTTTTCTGAAGTGATGAGTCTTAGGTCGCCGCAGCCAATTTGGCTCTGATGATCGATACGAGTTTGATTTTTTCCTCCTGCGGGACTCCTTCGGTTAATCTGGCCGCGGCTGTCGGTAATATCCACTCCTCAATCGCTGCATAGTCATGACCGGTTATGCGAAGGTACTCTTTAAGGTAGGCTGCCTTCAGCTTGTTTCTTAGTAATTGAGCCAAAACCTTGATGGGGGCCGGAGTGCCGTCAGGCATAGAACCTATGCTGAGCAAAATCACCGATCTCGCGACGTCACCGGCAGGATTTCCCGACATCCCCGTCATCCAGTCAAGGACCCGGCAGCTTCCGTCCAACATCACGTTGTCCGGATGAAAGTCGCCGTGGCACAGCCGGTTCCCGTCAGGCAACTCTTCCGTGTAACGAATAATTCGGGCCTTCTCCTGTTCGGTAAGAAGTGGAGCATTCTCTATATTTTCATAGAGCCTCTTCTTCTGTTTCGGGTTCAACTCCGCAGCATCAAAAGCATGAATTTCTGCGTGCACGTTCGCCAGCAGCTTAGCATATTTATTGACAGTCCAAGGCTTCTTCGTGAGAAGTGCAAGCAAAGAAGGGCCTAAGATGCGCTGGAAAACCAATCCGTTCCTTCCCTCAAGTTCGACAGGTCCAAAAGGCTCCGGAGTGCGAATGCCCAGCGAATAAGCCAATTGACTGACCACGAGCTCCTGATGGATTGCCTCCGCGGGAAAGTCCTTTTTGTAAAGCTTGATTATTCTTCCTTCGGCAAGTTCAAAAATATCGGCGGTTCTCCCCTGTCCAATCAGGTTCAACTCATTCATCTGGCTGTCTTCTCACTCCCTTCCTCTTCCCGGAGCCTGTGAAAACTTTCAATCGCCAGTAGCATCCCGTTCATTTCGTGGCAACGATATGCGTGAATATCGCAATCTCCCGATAAGGGCTCCGGCATCCAAGTTCAAACTCCAGCTCCATCGCCTGGCGGTGCCAATCTTCATCTTGCTTGATATCGTTATCCGCTATGTACCCGTAGACATTATGAATACCAAATCGCATGACTGACCCATATCCCGCTTCTCTCAACCATTCGGATAGCTGTTCAAAAGAATATGTCATTATATCGGTCTGAATGATTGCGCTATATTCTTTATTGCTTTCCATTCCCGCCAGAGCACTGTCCGGATCTTTGTTAATGATCGCCTTTTTCATCACTTTGGCCGCCGGATTGTGCGCGATTAGCGACAAATATCCTTTTTCCTGCTGATGAGCACCGATTTTCTCAATAAATAGCTTCGGGTCTTCCGTATATTCCAATATATTGTGGCAAAAAATCCATTCATAGGTTCCCAGCCCATCCGCCAGATTCTCAAAAGAGCCGCATGTAAATTGAGCACCTGATCCCTGCCCCGTCGCTATCTCAATCATGGATTTGGTCGGATCAATACCCGTAACCTTATGCCCTCGCCTTGCGTATTCATGGCTGGAAATGCCGAAACCGCAGCCGATATCCAAAACTGACATCCCAGTCCGGGTCATAAACCGGTCGATCTGCGTCCATGCCGTTTCATAGAACAACCGCCCCCATGGCATCCTTGTATAGTTCAGGTACTGCTCAAGCGTGTTCGAAAAGGCTTCTGATTTGTTCATCTATGCCTCCATCATACTTTTTTTCGAGCGGCAAACGTTATCCATTGGCCTCTGAATAAATTTGTTCATTTGCCAGCCCGCCTTTGCATTTCTTCTATGCCTAGCAAATAAGATTTCTAACTATTGGATATTCTGATAATACCTTCGCATTGCAGCGTTGACAAGCCGCCGAAACTTTCAATTAATACAGCACAATTAGACTAATATTCGAGTTTCCCTTCGTTCCGCTACTTCAACCTGTAAAGCCCGAATCTTTTGCGTATCCAGTGGGTTACAAACAAGATGGAGGGAATGACCGCGCAGACAGTAGTTAAAATATATTGTTGTACAACTCTCCCTTCTTCCAGATGTCTGGTATAGCTCTCCGTGCTGATGAGGGAGATCAACAGCATGACCACTCCGACAGGTACAGCCAATTTCCGGGGCTCCTTCACCTTGAACAGATCCGCAGCAACGACCATGGCGGCGTAACAGTAAACCGTCACTTTGAAAAAGATGCAGATGATCAAGTCCAGTATCACAAACGCATCCAATCTCTGGATAAAATCAGCCACATTTACGAGTGAAATGGTTGTAAACAACGGGAAGTTGGTTCTTTGGTATATCTCCTCTCCAAGCACCGACATTTCGATCGCATGCGTAAAACTCAACAACAGCGCGCTTAATATGAGGGCAGCAAGCCCTGAATTCCTGGCGGATTGACCTTTTCCGAGAAAGGGCAGGATGGTTGTGACTAACATGAGTTCCCCGAATGGAAACATCCATATGTTCGGATACGCTGAAGCAAGGGCCTCCTTCAAGTCCTTAATATTCAGAGGAAATAAATTTTGGAAATCCATAAGTCCCGATGCAATAATAATTGAATTACTGATTACACCGATCACAACAATCACAAGGAAATAGATTTCCGCTGTTCTGGCAAACACTTCTATTCCCTTGCTTAATACATACACAACAGCAACAATCATAATTGCGTTAATGATCAGGATGGGTGTCTTGTCATATGAGGCCGCGAGCAGCAGATATCCCGCTTCCGCCAAATTTCTTGAGCCGCTAAACATAAAGAACGGTACGTACAGCAGACTTATTGTCCAGCCGATCCATTTGCCCAGAATCTTTTGCATTAACCCGCTCAGGATCAGATTGGGAAATTGGCGGTACAAATGAGCATAAATCAAATATAATACTACACCTCCAGGGAGGGCCAGCAGGATGGACAACCATACGGCGTGTCCGCTTTCAAGGCCGACTGGAACTACAAGCGCCGTGCCCAGCTCAAACAGGACAATCAAGGAAACTAATTGTTTAGAACTGATGACTTCTTTTCTCATAAACGCCTCACCCGACCCTATCTTTAAATTCAATCCTCAAAGCGCCCCCGCAAATGACAAGGCGTTATGGACTAGGGGTACTTGCGAAGGGCAATACTATTTTTGTTTCCGTTCGGAAATCGGCTCTTTAAATCCATACCAAAGGGGTTATCTGATGAAAATCCTTCTTCTGTATGTACTTCTTTGCTTTTTGGGCTTGTCAATGACCGTCTTTGTAGATCTTATCTCCGGTATGAGTCTTTTCTCTACCCTTCAGTCCCTACGTACCACTTTACGTACCGCGAATTCAATGGAAACCACAGCCATGGCGCTTTTTTTCTCAGCACCGTTTATAGTAGTCATAGTGGATTCATTAACAAACAAAAAGAGGCAAAAAAAATGACGATGAGTAAATCGCTGTGCTATTCAGACGACAGGAACGGATTTAATCTCATGCCCGTATTGCGGATGAACGCTTCGACATGGATATCCAGCTCTCCTTTGGCGAATGCATGATCCCAATCCTTCCCGACTGATTTCCAACCATCGGAGTCTACTCGCTTAAGCTCATTTCCGAAATTAAAGACGTCAGTGTTCATACGCTGAGCGGCTTGAAAGGCCTGCGTCACCTCTTCTTTCGTTATTTTCTTCAGGTTATCTTCAAGCTTCCGGATCACTTCCCTATTGCTAAGCTCCAGCGTATCCTTGGTTTCAATCACAGTTCCTTCCTCCAAAATATGCACATGAAAGACGGGCACTCCATCCCGGACATCTACTTTGACTTTGGTTTCGGAAGTAAAAATATTGACGGCAGTCGACTCTTTTTTTTCTTCAGAGTCAATATTTAAAGTGGTCTCATCAATTTTGTCCAGCAGCCACAAGGTTCCTCTGGCCTCGGAACCATCCAGCCAACCGACAAGCTTACCGTCCTTTAGCACACCCAGTCCGCTCATTACGATGTTCGCCGACGACTCCGTTTGTTCAAGGTCCGATTTCTTCTTGCCTTCCTCCTTATCTCCGATGAGCCGAATACCGCTTATGGTCATGCCTCCTTCCCCGGTAAATCCGCTAATTAACTCCTTAACATTGACATACCGGTTTTCTCCCCATAAATGGGATGAGTTCTTGTTTTTTTTGGCTATTCCTATAGACGGAATGGTCTCCGCCCGCTGCAATTGCTTCATCATGGAAGCGGCATCCGTATCCCTCGATATAAGCACAGCCGAGTTAAGCCTGAGTTCATGAGACCTTTCGAAAATGTCAAATACATGATCAATTCCGCTTTCCGCCATGGACTCTCCCAAGATGACAAGCTGGGTATGAGCAAAAAAAAGCTGCCTGCTCACCTTCCTCGAGGCTTTCCTCATGGCCCCGAATAAAGTATTGTCGTTTGCCGAGTAGACCGCTATTGTAGACTGTTCCTTACCGGGTCCTGTACTCGATGAAGTAGCTGACGGATTTACAAGTTGAAATGTAACCCTGTATTCCTCTTTTCCCGGGAGCTTATCAATTCCAATACCGCTTACGATAGCAAGTTCATTCAATTCCCGACTGTTCCAACAGCTTGTGAGCAGCAGCGGCAGGCCTGAAAGAATAACCAGACAGCATATCCATTTAGCTTTCATGCTTACCCTCCCCTGATTTCGTTTCCCCGCCCTTTCCCCCGGTCCTATTCAAGAAATTCAATGGAGAACGGATAAACGTGTCTTTCTGATCCTCCGGTATAAAGGGAGCTATCGGGGACATATAAGGAGTTCCTAAGGATCGCAGACTGCATAAGTGGGCGGTAAAAATCAAGCTCATAATGGCGATGCCATAGAGCCCCATAAAGGCGGCCGCAAACATATTGATAAACCGGAGCAGACGTATGGACAGCGCCATATTATAAGCCGGGGTTGTAAAGCTGGAGATGCCCGTTAAGGAAACGGCAATAACCATGGCCGGAGAGACGATTCCGGCTTGAACAGCCGCCTGTCCCAATACCAGACCTCCGATTATGGATACCGTTTGGCCGATCGGAGAAGGCATACGAATACCGGCCTCGCGGATGATTTCAAAGGTGACCTCCATCAGCAATGCCTCGACAAAAGTAGGAAAGGGGACGCCTTCGCGTTGTGAAGCGAAATTGATCAGCAGCGGAGTAGGAATCATCTCCTGGTGAAAGGTAAGGGCCGCAACAAAGAGGGCAGGGCCGAATAATGATATAAACAAACAGATAAGCCTCAACATCCGGATCAAAGACGAGACATCATATCGCTGGTAATAGTCTTCAACCGTATGGAAAAACATAAAAAATGTTGTAGGAGCAATCAAAACGAAGGGCGTCCCGTCCACAAAAACAGCGATTCGTCCTTCCAGCAGATTTCCGGCCACGCTGTCCGGTCGCTCGGTATTATACATCGTTGGGAAAGGAGAATTCTTATTTTCTTCAATAAGCTGCTCAATATAGCCCGATTCCAAAATGGAGTCCACATGAATATTGTTCAGCTTTGTTCTGACCTCCTGAATCATGTTCTCGTTTGCAATCCCATGAACATACATAATCGCCACCTCGGTTCGTGTCACGGAACCTAAAGTTAACGTCTCTACCCATAAATCCGGATTCTTTATTCTTCTGCGCACAGCTGCAATATTCGTTCCAATCCTTTCCGTAAAAGCTTCCTTGGAACCTCGGATCGAAATCTGTGTAGCCGCTTCAGATATCGCCCTTACCTCGCCTCCGCTCGTATCTCCGCCTATAGCTTGGTTCAGACCGTCTATGAGAATCACCATATTTCCGGAAAGCAGAGCTTCGAGCAGCCCGTCCATATCCCGGATAGCCTTTTCTTTGCCCATCTCGAGCGCTTTTTCTTTCATATAATTGTTGATCTCCATAACGTCTGGAGCACTCGAATATCCGCTTCCTTCAAAGGACATGGCATGTCCGATAAAATCTTCAATCACCGCCTTATCGGTAATCCCTTCTATATATACAGCTCCCACTCGAACTTGTGAATGCATCAATTGAAAGTACCGTATAATGAGGTCAGGGCTTTTGCCGAAGCACTCACTAACCCGCTTTACATTTTCATCCAGACTGGAGGAGAGGGGGGCGTTCTTTTGCTTGCCGCTGTTCACCGCCGCAGGTTTTCTTGGTTTTGTTCTCCAAATGGACATAGCCGGCACCTCCTGCCTTTACTATTCGCCGCCCCCTGTTTTTTATTCAACTTATGGAAAATATGAAGTAAAAACGGGCACCCTCCCTCTGGAAGGTACCCGTTGTATATAAAGAAATATTAACTAAAAACGGACCCGCCAAGCTGATGCTGGCAGGTCTGTACGATTAATTCCGTGCAGTCGCGGAAAGCGTGTCGTCGCTTAAAAGAAGGTTCACATTAACCGCGCCATACTTGCGCATCCGAATGGAGTAAATTTGGTCGACACCAAATGATTTCATATATTCGGTATACGAATCGACGAGGTCTTTGGGCAGCAGGGCCATAATAACGCCGGCAAATCCGCCGCCATGAACCCGGCACGCCCCGGCGCCATTTTTCTTGATGAACAGTTCGGTAACGGCCAGGTACAGGGATACGCCCTGGGTTTCCGGGGTTAAATTGGAATAGACATTCTGCAGCCATTTCCACGACGAGTTGCCGGATTCATTGACCAGCTTGAGAAATTCGTCCGGACGGCCCTCATCCAGCGCTTTAATCTGCTTATCCACCCGGTCGTTTTCCTCGAAAAAGTGCAGCGCTCTCAGAACGGCTCTGTCTCCTGCCTTTTCCCGGAGTTCCTGAAAACGGCTCAGCACATCAGCCGCGCTCAAATCGCCGAGAACCTGGGCCCCGAGCTCCTTCGCTACCGCTTTCATTTCCGAGGGAATTGAAGAATACTCCTGGCTTAGATCTGCATGATTTCCGCCTGTGGGCACAATCAGAAGCTTGTAGGCCTGGTTCACCGGCTCAAAATTTAAGCTTGTGATTACCGGGTGCTGCGCATCCTTAAAGTCTATCGAGATCAGCCCCCCGTACCCGCAGGCGATTTGGTCAAGCAGGCCGGATTGCTTGTCCCACTTGGTGTTTTCGGCGTATTGTCCGATTTTGGCGCAAGCTACGATATCCAGTTGATTTCCGTTATAGAAGAAATTAAGGATCGCGCAGATCAGCATTTCAAAGGACGCCGACGAACTCACTCCGGCAGCGCTAATCACATCGCTCGTCAAACACACGTTGAAGCCGCCGATGGAATAGCCGTTTTTTTCAAACCCATTCAGGATTCCCTCAACGAGAGTGTACGTTCCGGATGCATTCGGGTTCTCTGCCCTGCGGCCCAGATCGATCGTAAAATCTTCATTATAAGTGATGCTTCTGATGCTGACCTTGTTATCCCCGGTCTTTTCAGCAACGCCTATGCAGTCCATGTTGATGCTGGCCGCAATCACTTTGCCCAAATTATGGTCGGTATGATTGCCGCTGATTTCACTACGACCGGGGGAACTAAACAGATAGACATCCGATCCGCCGAATCTTTGGCTATACTCATTGACTAAAGCGCTGTATCTTTCGGTTTGGCTGGAGAGCGCCTCTTGGCCATCCCCATAGAGTTCGGTCAGCCTGTCTCTGAACAACTCCGAATGGATCAACTGAAGCGTATCTGCAATGGATGGCATGTTACCGTTCCTCCTAAAGTTATTTTTTCCGCTAAGGGCTGAATCAAGATTGAACCTGACATGACTTAGGATAAGAATAACTCAGAATCGGGTGAAGTTACATGGAGAAACGTTACTTTTGCATGGAATTAAATGACTATCCCGGTCAGTTGGAGCCGGCCTCAGCCGCACACCGTTCCAGGAATTGAAAAGCTTTTTCTTTATTCACTGCGCCCGCGGAAACTCCGGCAATCAATTCGCCATGCTTCAAAGGCAGGGAAGACGCCAACTTGCTATTCGTAAAATCAATTCCATAGGGATGCTCGGCTCCGTCCTTGTCATTTAACGCCTTCCGGACATAACTATCTTTAGAGCCGGTGCTAAACCATTTGGACAGCCGAGAATCATCCAGAAGCTCAAGTCCGCCTTGCTGGGCCAGCCAAGGAAGAGTGTCCTTATCCAGGACCAGCACATCAGGCGTGCTTGCGGTCAATTCCGCAATGGCCTTTTGAACGTAGACCATGTCCCCGCCTTCCGAATTGGATGGAGGGATATACAAGGTTGTAACCTCCACTCGGCGCCACTCGGGAAACGCCTTTAATAACGCCTCTTCCACAGGCTGTCCATTTCCCTCCAGATCATTCTCTGCCATATAGTTGCCGATGAATATAATATTCAGATCAACCGGCGGCAGGCTGGCCTCTATTCTCTTCTTCTCCAGATAATTCTGTACACCGGCTACCCCTGCAATCAGCACCGCAACAATCGCGATGGTTACCAGCACGTGGGTCCTATACAGCCTGAAAAAATCCTCCACCCTGCCGACCGTGCCCGCGAATCTCCCCCATTTGGCCAGACGCTTATTCTCAGCCTCCTGAATTTCAGTTCTGGCCCAGTCGTCCAGAATCAGGCGGAAAGCCTTCATTTCGTCTTCATAGGTCTGGGTATGCCCGGAATCGGCAGTCCCGCTGCCAGTTGCCGATTTCCTGCGCTTCAGCTGGAGGTCGAACCGGCGGTTCACCTCTTCTTTGGTCACATCTTCTGGCAATCCCAAGAGCCTGTAAGCTTCTTTCACTTCATCCTTCAAGTCCGTTTCTCTCCTTTAACTAACATGACCGCCCACATCTCGCAAGCGGCCAAAGCTAAATCTCCACATTCTATTATTTTATCATAGATTTAATGCGTTTTCATGGTGAGCTAGGGAGAAGATAAAAGCAGTCGTTCCCCCTGCTGGTATCAGACAAAACCTTCTTGACCAATTAGAATAACCGGGACCAGTAACCAACCGTTAACAAGTAAATTCCAATCACCGAAAATAGTACAGCAATGATCCGGGAAAAAATAAAATACGCTCTGGGCGGTTCCTTAACCGCCTTCCAGCCTTGGGTGACCTTCCAGAAATAATACGGCCTAATAGCCGCAAAAACCGCGATTCCCGTCCAAATCAATAAAAACGCAGTTATAAACCATATAAAAACGTACGGCATCCCGTTCACGCTCCTTACGTTGTTTGGATAAAGAGTTCTTCAAATCCTAAAAACAAGCTTAATTCCATTGGGAGATCATGTAAATGATTATCGGTCTAAAACAGCAATAACCTCCTTCGCAGACATCTGACTGATCAGATACCGCAAAGGAGGGATAATAGGTTCTTATAATGAAACCTGTGCAGTACATTTAGGCACCTAGGATTCTATACTCTTGGTAAAAATAAAAAAACCTTGATTTCTCAAGGTTTCATCCAGATGCCGAGGACCGGGATCGAACCGGTACGGTAGTCACCTACCGCAGGATTTTAAGTCCTGTGCGTCTGCCAATTCCGCCACCCCGGCAGGGGTAAAAAATCATATCCCGCATAACGCGACAAGATATATAATATCATGGTTCAGGGCTTGGCGCAATCCCTTTTTTTTCACAAAGCATGACCCGCACCAGCGGTTCGCCGATACGGGCCATCGTCCTGCTTCAAAATTAACGGTGTTCGCGATTTCTGTTTCTCATGCCCGCCAGACCGAACAGACCGATCAGACCGAGCCAACCCCAAGAGAAGTTATTCCGGTTGTTGTTGACAGCAGTGGTACGGTAAGCGCCGGTGCGTGTTGTGTTCACGAGCGGAGTAACCGTATTGTCGTTGGTACGCAGCGTCCCTACGCCTGTAGGATAGTTTGTGCCGTCTCCGCGGTACATATCATTGGTACCATGGATCGCGACACTTTCCTCCCCAACTGTCGCGGATGCGTCCGATGCATACCCGACACCCATCAGACTCATCGATAAAACAGCGGTGCATGCAAAGCTAGCCATCAGCTTGTTCAAAGGTGAGTACCTCCTTGTTGTGTGAGTCGCTGTTATCTTCCCCCTTAACACCCCGATCTATGCAAAAGTGAGAACCCGCATGATTTTTTCGCCTGCCGGGAACACTAATCTGCGGAAAGGTGGGATGAACTATGGATATACACAGCGACAGCTACAAAGTAGCCACACTGGAGGATCAGCGGGATGCCATCGAAATTATCCAAAATGCCGAAACCCGCATCGCACAATTGACGGGCACTCCGGTTACGTTGATCGCATATGAAAAAAGCAGCGGTCCCGAAAGCTAACCGGGATACACTTCCATAATACGGTCCAACCCGATCCACTTCCATTCGTCTGCCCATTGCAGCTTGATTTCCCGCGAATGGGCATGAATGGAGGTGACAAATCCGCTCTGCCGCAACTCCTCAACCGAATCGCACCAAACAACAGTCACTCGAACATGCTCACGTAGCGACAGCGACAGCATTCTTTCCATCTCTTCCCGTTTCCGTTCATCCGTCAATTTCAATCGGCCGTTATCAAACAACGGGTTTCCCTCCAGTTTCTTCCCCAAAGGGAGTCGCCTCCTTTAAAATTAGCCAAAAACAAGAACGTATGTTTGTATTATAACCGCTTTTCGGCATTTTAATCAACCAGGAAAAACAAGCGAAAAAGGCGCCGACAGCCGATTAACGCTGCGCGCCTTGTATAGACGTTTAAATCCGTACTATTCGCTTTACTTCGGTTCAAGGAGCCCGATCGATTCTTTAGCCTGATTAAGCTTGGAGATCCCGTACAGCATGACAATATCGGCATTTTTGTTCATTTGATCGAACTGCTCGGGGGTTACGTCGGGTGAATCGGCGCTTTGCGAGGCTTCTTTCTTGATTTCATAGGCTTTTTGAAAAGATTCCTTGGCTTCGTTCAGCAGCTTCTCCACGTTATCCGGGAGTCCGGGTGCAACCTCGACATCATCCGCCTTATCCGACAAATCGGAGGCCGTATCCTGAAACTTCTCAATCGCCTTCTCCAGCTCGTCTGCCGTCAGACTGCCTCCTGAATATGAAGCCAGCGCTTCATTGAAGTCATTCAGGGATGTTTTTGCGGTCTGATCAAGCGAAGAAATCTCATTGTAGAATTCCTGAACGCTCTCCTGCACATCCTCATGGGACAGTGCAACCGGCGCTTTTCCGCCGCAGGCGCTGAGCAGCACAAGGGCAATTGCTGCGCCTGCCAGTAAGGCTTTTCTCATTTCTACTATCCCTCCTTTTAAAAGGATAGAGAAGATTGCGGGAATACGCAACTAAAAAAAATGGGAAAAACGATGTAAACAAATCCTTAAAATGAATTATAATTAAATTCTACGATTTGCATAAGAAAAGGAGTAGAACATTGAGTAAACAAAATCGGATCACAGCTCTTCTTGCCTTGCTTCTGCTGCTTTTGCTGCTGTCTTATCTTGCGGAGAGGAACGGGTGGGATTTCAGGAACGCTCCTTCTTCCGATACGGAAGTGGTACAGCTGATTTTTCCATCGGACGAGTATCCGGAAACGGCAAAGCATATTGAAAAAGCGATCGAGAGAGGCGAGTCCAGCATATGCACGATCAACCGTGAAGGAGCTGAAGAAAATCGCCGGGAGTCGCTGAAGGGAATTCCCACCAAAAAACATTATGATCGCGATGAATGGCCCATGGCCATGTGCGAGGAAGGCGGAACAGGAGCAGACATCGCATACATATCACCAGCCGATAACCGCGGTGCAGGCAGCTGGGTCGGCAATCAGCTGGAGAAATTGAAGGATGGGACCAGAGTAGAATTTATCATCCGATGAACGCACTAAAAAATCATGTTGTCTCTTCCCAATTCCAAAGCCCCTGCATCCCCTTTGCCGGAATCGGCTCCGGCAGCCGCCGGACATCCGCAAGCTCCCATGCGAAGCGCCCTAATGCAAACGATCCGAACGCTTTTTCAAGGTCGCCGATGACGATGGATTGCGAAGGGCTTTCCAGCTTAACCGCTCCACTTTCATTCTCGGTGACCTCAAGACAATCTGCCAGCCTGCATACCGCCACCACGCTCCCTGTCGGCAAGGTATCCGCTGTGTATCCGTGTTTTGCCAGTACGCTGCGGAACGGTTCTTTCTGGCAGATGGCCTTATCCACCTTCTTCCCGGCATGAATGGCGATGGAATCCCGGTGCTGTGTAGCCCAGCTTCTCGTTTCGAATTTTTTCTCTCCAAGCGCTAATAAAGTCGCCCAAGGCTGCCATATCGTGATACACCGCAAGACTAACCGCTCCTCTTTACTTCGCTGACTCAAGAAAAAAGCACCTAAAATAGGTGCCTCTTCTGCTTAAGCATTCAGTTTACTTCTATGATACCCGATCTTGCTAAAGATCTTCGATCTCACGCTCTCACACATACAATCTTCAAGTATAGTTTCGTTAAACCCCAACCAAAAAGAATGCCAATACTTTCCCATGCTTCTCCTCCTTTATTTCACATAAATCTACGGGAGGTGCGATTATTCGGGAGCTGGCTGACATACGGATTTCTCCACTTAGTCCCTTTAGCTTTGCGTCACTGATTTTCATCAGTTTTGCCTTTATCGTACGATTTATGTGACTATGTATTCAGGAATATTTTAGCATAGACAAAATAAAGAAGACAACGGTCTTAAGTAATAATGCCTATTACATGCTTGGGAAAACGAACAGTACCTGGGTATTGCGTCCGGACATCCCCCATTACAGAACTTAAGATTTGAAAATCCCCTCCGGTCTACAGTGCTGAATTCATGCTGTCATGAACTCTTTTTCAATGTATGCCAGAGGGGATTATACTAATTTACAACCGTTCAGACTGCCCGTCTCGACATTCGGGCTCTTGACCCTTTACTAGGGAGCCACGGTGGGGACGTTTACATCATCAATGTTGATATGGCCCCAGCCGCCGGTGGCGTTATCGACAATCTTGATGTAGCACTCCGTACCGATATAATCCGAGGCATCCCAATATATTCGGGTATACGATTCCTGGTCGAGTCCGGTTGCTTTGAACAACTCCTTACCGTCAGAGGCGCGAACGAGCGTAACATAGAGATCATAATAATTGTTGCCCCCTCCGACCAGTAAATTGATCTGTCCGTTGCCGCCGAGAACGAATTGCTCAGATCGCATAGCCCCGGTCTGACTGTCATTACCGCTTTGGACGCTCCACAGGTGCTTGGCGCCATTCTGGTTGAACGGGCCGCCCCAGCCCCAGTCATTGGCCGTCGTCACATCTTGGGCGGTGAAGGCGTCGCCGGACAGAATCGTCCAACCGTTGAATCCGTCTTCAAAATCGTGATTGGCGAGTTCCCCATGCGCCGGTTCCGCTGTGACTGTTACGGCAGTCGTCGCGGTGAAGCCGCCGATACGCGTCTTCGCGGTGATCGTGGCCGTGCCGACCGACTTCGCCGAAATGTTGCCGTTCACCACTGTCACCACTGCCGGGTTGCTCGATGTCCAGATGACATCCTTGTTCGTTGCATTCGCCGGCGTTACGGTCGCCAGCACCAGCTGGCTGTCGCCCTGAATAATCGTCTTGCTCGCAGGCAGCGACACTCCAGTCGGGTTGACGGAAGTATACGCCGAATTCATCTCCCAGATCTTCAGCGATTTCACAACGACCGTATCCGTGTTGTCATTCGCCCACAGGCGCACGCCCTTGGCGTCTCCGCGTGTCGGATAGGCACGGGTGGTCAGCGACTTGAGGCCGTTCAAATAAGCTTCCACCATGGAGCGGTCCACGTAGATATGAAGCTTGATGTTTTCGGTTCCGATATCCACCGTTCCTCCCTGATACCAGTGCTCCAAATCGGGATTGAGGCTGGATTTGGTCCGGTTGACGAAGAACTCCTTGGAGTTCCGCTTGTAGTAAACAATCGTCTCTTCTTCCGCTCCAGGGGAGCGGCGTAGACTGAAGCCGACCTCATTGGCGCTGCCCGGGTCGATCTCCGCTTCAATCTCGTACATGTCGGAGTTGACGGCCGAGGCCAGCGTCGTATTGGCGGCCGCAAAGCTCGTGTCGGTGCCGATATTAACGAGCTGCGTGCCGCGCAGCGCCTGAAGCTCGGCAATCGGCTCCTCGCCCAGCTTTCCGTCCGGACGGAGATATACGTTCAGCGGAAGTCCGAAATTATGGGCATAGCCGGCGTCCGAATCGATTGTCGCCGTTCTTCGTCCCTGCGCGATCGAATAGATGACGGTACGTCCATCGGGCGTCAACCCTGCCGCCGGGCCGGTGAAATGCTCTCCGACGTCCAGCAATTGCGGCGCCGGGCTGTCCGGCACGAACCGGGCCGTGTCCGGATTCCAGGTGCCGATCCAGTAATAGGTGTAGCGGGACTGGTACTCGCCGCGCGACATTTTGGCCGGATTGATCATGAAAATATACTTGCCGCTGCTGCCGAGCGGCCGCAGATTCGGAAGCTCCCATACGCGGCCCGTCTCCGGATAGGCGGAGTAGTCGCCAACGTAGAGATCGCCCCGGAATGTCCATCCGCTCTCGAGCGTCGGATCGGTGGTCGAATAGACCAGAGCGGTGCCGCCAATGTCGTTGCCGGAGGCGTC
The DNA here is from genome assembly GCF_011043685.1 of Paenibacillus apii. Lineage (NCBI taxonomy): Bacteria > Bacillati > Bacillota > Bacilli > Caryophanales > Paenibacillaceae > Paenibacillus > Paenibacillus apii. The sequence goes on from NZ_JAAKGU010000001.1 coordinate 939,076, forward strand.
TTTTTTGCCGGACGTGACCAGCATGAACCACGTATTTCCGTCCCGGAACACGAACGGATCGCGGAATTCGCCCATGATCCCTTCGCCGTCTTGCTGATTGACCACGACTTTCGGACTCTTGATCCAATTATTCAGATCATTGTCCTGGTCTATCGCGTAATTGCTGCGGGCAATGTTGATCCGCTGTCCCGGCGTTCTCCGGTCGTCGCCGGCTGTATAGAAAATAACGGGCACATCATTGCCGTCCAGCACGGAGCCTCCAGCCCATGCGCCGTCAGGGTCCACGGCGTTCTTCTCGGGAATGACTGCATCCTTCGCGTCCCGCCAATGCACCATATCCGTGCTCACCAAATGCCCCCAGCGGATATGGTTCCAGAACGGCCCGCGCGGGTTGCTCTGGTAGAAGACATGGTACTGGCCGTTAAAGTACAGCGGCCCGCCAGGCTCGTTCTGCCAACCTGATGGCGGCTCCGCGTGATACTGCGGCCGCTGGCTGTCATCAGCGAGGATGCTGCGGTCGATCCGGTTGTTCGCCGTAGGCAGGTTACCGCCAAGCGCGCCCAAATAGCTGTCATACGCGTTTTGCACATCGGAAGCGCCCAAAGCGACGCTGCGGATTTTGACCTCGTCGATCAAGCCGCTGAACGCATTCATATTGAAGCCGTACAACCAGAACGCCTGATTGTTCCGGCCAATCAATAGATCGGTGTCGCTGGGAAGCAGGGCTTCGCCCGGTGTGAAATTCGCGGAGGCGACCTTTGTTCCGTTCAGGTAAAGCACCGCCTGCCCGGTTGAGCTCTCGTACGTGGCAACGACATACGACCAGGCATCGAGCGGCAGCTCGGCATCGGTCTTGACCTCCCGCCAGTTGGTTCCGGTGCCGAACTGGAAGCCCCAGGTGCCGTGGCGGTAATTGCCTAGAATAAAGCCCTCTTTCGCCTCCCGGTTATGCTGGTTGACGATCGCGGACAGCCGCGCTTCGTCGCCATGTTCGAAGTTGCGGGGCGCGACCCACGCCTCCACTGTAATCGCCTTGGTCGGGGTAGCGATCCGGTCCGCCGTCCGGGTCACATAGGTCGAGTAGCCGTCGAACAGCAGCGCGCCGCCGCCGATCCCGTCACTCTTCCACAGCGGGGATTGAGCAGGCTGGTAGACACCGGTGTTCAGATGATAGGCGACAGGGTCCGTTGTACCGGTCACCGACTCCTCGGTGTTCTTCCCCGAGCTCTCGTTCAGCTTCCAGTAACCGGCCAGACCTCCAGCGTAGACGGAATTCAGGACGTGAAAATCGTCGGCCCCGATATGGCCCCAGCCGCCTGTCGCATTATCGACGATACGGATGTAGAGATCCTGCCCGAGGTAAGCCGACGCGTCCCAGAATACCCGCTGGAACCCCTCCGAATTACGTCCGGTCTCTTTAAACAAAATCTGGCCGTCCGAAGCCCGCACAAGGGCCACGTACAGATTATCCGCGTCCCGTCCCCCGTTAATGAGAAAATCGATCCCGCCGTTTCCTCCAAGAGTGAACGTCTCGGACCGGATGGAGCCGGTCTGTCCGTCGCCTCCGTCCTTGAAGCCCCACAAATGATAGGTTCCGGCCTGGCGGAACTTGCCGCCCTGGCTGTAATACTCCTCATGCACGAGGCTGCTCGGCGCAAAGGCATCGCCGCTGACGCTTGTCCAGCCCCTGATTTCGTTCGGGTACAGGTCCGACTGCTCGAAATCGTGATTGTACAACGCGGGCTCGACATGAGCGTGGAGCGACGCGCTTTGCGGAACCACAATGTTATCGAGATTGATATGACCGGTTGACGAATTGTCCACCAGCTTGATGTACACCACCTTGCCGACATGCGCCGATGCGTCCCAGGTTATTGTGGTATAGGCATCACTCCCCGTCCCGGTCGCCTTGAGCAGTTCCGTGTTCGTGGCGTTGTCCACAAGCGCGACATACAGTTGGCTCAGATCGTTATCGCCGCCGACCATAAGGCTGATCTTGCCGTCACCAGCCAGCGTGAACGTCTCGGACACCAGCGTACCGACTTTAGCGTTATCGCCCCTCCCGCCCCAAATGTGCCAGAAATTGTGCTGATTGAACTTCTGCTTATTCCAGTAATCCGTGTCATTTGCCACATCGGCCGCACTAAAAGCGTTCCCGCTGTCTAACGTCCAACCGCTTAAGTCACCTGTCTCAAATCCAGGATTCGTGATGGTGTTGGAATAGGCCCTGGCCACTCCTCCCGGGATTATCCATTGAACCGATGAAACCAGCAAGGCGATAGCCAGCAACCGGCTTGTCCAAGACTGCAGCCCTTTCGGATAAATCATCTTTTCCCCTCCAGTGTCTTTGAAATCGGTCATCCTCTCCCCGGTGACACATGCGCACCGTTTACCGGTGGTCCCGCCGGTATTTCCAATTCTCTCCCTTCTGTCAGGATTTTTGAAACGTTTCCAACAATAATTGAAACGTTTCCAATTTTATTGAAAAATAAAATGGTTTCTTCTGTCTATATGTAATCGGAATTCGGCAGACCTCTTGGTCATCAACTTACTTTCCACCTGAATTCCGTCCTACCCGATCCTCTTCATACTCGGGGACATTAATGCCGGCCGCGTTTGCTGTCTCTATCAATTGGCTCGAATCTTTTAATACTGTATATGTCGTTCTCATGACATTCCTTAAATTGTTAGCGCTATCATAGCATTTATTTGGAAACGATTCAACTATTTTTTGAAGCGTTTTCCTTTTTGGGAGGCTTCGCTTCAAAGCAGTTCCGCACATTAAAGTCCATTGGATTATTTGATTTCTCCCAACTTCGAGGGTTCTTGTTACATAGCAAAAAAAACCCTTGGCAAGCCAAGGGTTTCAGGGTAGTGGGCCCTACAGGACTTGAACCTGTGACCAATCGGTTATAAATAAATGGACTTTCTTAGCTACATTCTGTAATTATTCGAACCTATTTTAGCGATAACTGTAGAGCCTGTAAAACGACCTGTCGTTGATGGAAGGCTTCTTCCGGCGGACAATCTCCGCAAATACTCAAAGTCCGGGTGAAACGTCTCATCCAGAAGATAAGCGGATGTTGTGCTGCCCGGCACTCGCTTTCTATTCAAAGCGGCGATGATTCCCTCCGCGGTATTAATGCCGATTCCATGCCCGTAGTACATTCCTTGGCCCAGCACGATAGCATTCTCGCCCTGCCACTCCGGTTTATCCGGAGCATGGTCTGGATTCTTGAAATACTGCACATCACCGGGATAGGCTTCCTCCCTGTTACTGATCGCAGTTAACTGTAAATCGCTGTCATACTGCCAATCATAGAGCAGCAGGTTTCTAAAGTACGAATTAAATACCTCTTCTCCCAGCGCATCAAGGACTCCCTTATATAAAACAACCACCACGGCTGTTGCGCACTCAAAGGCATACATACGGCCGTTCCGGAAAATATCATTGATCGCGTCGGACGGTAAAACTCCGTTATTTAAGAGGAGTCCTCCTTTATTGGTACGGGACCAAAAGTAACGATTGCCCCTGGTGTTCTCATACGGGACAAAGGTCACTCCGCTTGCATCGAGCGCGACAGCCGCTTCAACAATGCGCCTTCTCATATTCAGCTCAAATGCGAGCGCGGCGGGCGATTCGTAAACATAGGTTTCCGGGCTTCTCTGCTTCTTCTCCACTATCTCTCTCTCCACACCCGATAGCGTTGACATATCAATTCCGCTCTGGTCGCCGTTCAGAAAAATAATCACCGCTGTTCCTCCATTACTCGTTTTTCTCTGGATATAGGTTATTGTACGTGGCGCCGCCCAGGTATGTGCGAAATATGCGATTTTTGATATCCTTACATAGCAAAAAACCCTTGGCTTACGCCAAGGGTTTTAGTGTAGTGGGCCCTGAGGGACTCGAACCCCCGACCAATCGGTTATGACAAGGCCGCTCTAACCAACTGAGCTAGCGGAACCGATAAATCGTGTTAAAACTGATTCACATTCCCTTTATAATTGAGGGTTTTACGTCTATGGATTTAAATGTGTTTCTGGCAGTTCGTTGACAAATCCGTTGACAAGTTTCTTCGGTAAGCAGAACAACTTCTTATCTCCATTTACCATAATAAAGCCCCCGGTCGTGTACCGGGGCACAGTTTATGTACTCGCTATAATAATCTCGTCCATGTCGATCCAATCCCAGTCATCCTCTGACCATTTGAGCTTGATGCGCTGGAGTTGATAATCCACATCCAGTACGATTCCCTTTGCGATCCGTTCAGAATTCGGGTCGGACAAAGTAAGTGTGACCGGAGCCTTCTCCCACATGGAGTAATAAAGCGCCCGATCTATAAAATCCCGCTCTTGTTGACTTAAACTCGGCTTCATCATTGCGGCCTCCTTATGTACTTCCCTTCTTGAGCAATTCCCCCGCTTCTGCAATGTATCGCGTTAGCCGAATGCTTATTTCCGCCTTCATTACATCCCTGGTCATGCCAAACCGTTCCTTGTACCCCCGGCAATAAAAATAATGATATACGACCAAATCGGACTGTTCCTCCGTCAGAATCCGGATATTTCGCTGTTTAAGCTCCCGGCGCAGTCTGTACAAATCTTTCATGATTTGCTCCAGAATGTATTGGCCGGCGGCGAGATACAGGCGTTTGAGGATATGGGTGGAGTACTCGATTTCGGCTATGCTTTTTTGCACCATTGTTTCCATATACGGAAGCAGGATGCAGTCCCGGAGCATTGTGCGTTCCTCGGCGGTAATGATCTTGCCCGGGTGGGGAAGATGCTGCTGTTCATACTGCTCGACATGCTCTGTCAGCAGCATTTTGGATTTCCAGCGTTCGTTTTCATCTAATTTACTCATTTATAGTGTCCACCGATCTGTTCGGCCCGTTCAAGGGCAACTCCAGATTCCAGCAATGAAGACGCACGTATGAGAGCTCGGCTGCCGTATCTAGTTTTAATTTGATCGATTGCCCGCTCTCGGTTGTATGCGCGAATGCGATCGTCGAATAAGGTGAGCTGCATGACGCTGTCATCCGATAATTGAGAAATTGAGATCGCCAGTCGGCTAATCGGTAATCCCGTCCAATTCTCAGTAAAGAGCTTCAAAGCCGCGGCTGCCACCTCATGAGTCAAATATGACGGCTGCTGCAGCGTTATCTGCCGGCTGTAAGATTGGGCCTTATGTCCATCCGTCTCGGACACCGCGATGGATACGACGGAGCCCATATATCCATATCGCCGCGCCCGCTGGCACACCTCAATCACCAACTCCAGCAGCACGACCTCGATCTCCGACAGCCGCGTGTACAGATTCCACCGCAGCGCTTTGCCATGGCCCACCGATTTGATTTGGTGGCGAATTCCTGTCACGACAGGGCTGGGATCGATGCCGCGCGCAGTCTGCCAATAATATTCGGCTTGAATATCGCTTTGCTTACCCATGGTCGTGCGCATTCTCCGCTTAAACTCGCCCAGCTCCATACGGGCGATATCTCCAATTGTGGAGATTCCCATGCGGTAAAAATTTTTGGTCATTCGACCGGCTACCATAAACATTTCATACACTGGTAACGGCCAAAGCTCTTTATCTAAATTGTCGTAATCAAGCCTGAAAATTCCTCCTTCCTTCTTTTTCGCGAAATTGTTTGCCATCTTGGCAAGTATCTTTGTTGGTCCGATCCCCACTCGGGTACAGACCCCAGTTGATAAGAGGACATGCTGCTGTATGGAGTAAATCATCTCCTGCAAATCTCCTCCAAATAAGCTCAATGAGCCTGTCACATCCAAAAATTGCTCATCGATGCTGAAGGCTTCGACGAGGTCGGTATAACTGTGATATATCTCCGAAATCAGAAGTGAGACCTTTATATAAGTCCCCATCCGTGGTCGGATGACCACGAGCCCCTGACATTTAGTCATTGCTTCGCCCACGCGCGATGCAGTGGTTACACCATTGGCTTTGGCGATGGGGCAGGCTGCCAAGACAATGCCGTTCATCCGCGTTGGATCTCCCACGGCAACTGCCCGGTCTTTGTATTCAGGGTGAGCAGCTTTTTCAACACTCGCATAGAAGCTTTGGCAGTCCGACAGCAAAATAATTCGATCTTTAGGCATGTCGCTGACCCCGTGCCGGATGCCACGCGAGGATATTAGAGAGCAGAAATACTCGCGGCGCACGTATTGTTAAGCAAGTAGCCCGAATGCGACCATCGCGTATGCTCAAAATCTCAATCTGTCGCTGCGTAATCTGGTCTGCCTTATCTATATACACAATTTCCACAGTTTGGCCTGGTCGCATGTGCATAATATCGCCCCCTAAAACAAGAACATTTGTTTGTATATTATATGCGAACATTCGTTCTTTATGCAATGTAAAAAAAATCCCGCCCGGCCTAGTGCCTGACGGGGTTACTAGCTTACTTTGCAGAAACGAATTGAATAACTCCAATGGTCATTAGTATTAAAAACACACCTAATATGATCCAAATTAACATCCTCAGATAATTATTCGATGCCGGACGATTCATCTTACTCTCAAGTTTGGTCACGCGGTCCTCAAGTTCCCGGACTCTTTGATCTTGATTCAAAAGTCAGAGCCCCTTTCTTAAAGGCGTTAGGAATTGAAACTCACTCCGGAGGTAGTATTTATCTTGAATCTTTACGCTCACTGGCGTCAATTCGTAGATTACTCCATAATTTGGAGGAAATCAACAATAAATGACGAATCAGTAAAAGAGCAAATTTGCGACTATTCCTAAAGCAAAAATGAGATCCGGATCGATTATACCTTCATGCCGAATAGCCTCGGATATCCTTGTCACGATCCGTAGTGCACGACGGACGGATGACATATATATACGGATAATAGGGAGCTGTTCGTCTTGGAAGAAATCATTCTAAGAATCGAAGAACTCCGGTTGGAATTGAACCGATTGGCAAATTGTAAATTACTCTCCGATCCGGAGCTTATTCATGTGAGCCAACTTCTTGATGATGTGCTTAATCAGTATCACAGAATGATTCAGCGTAGAACGACAGAATAGCAAAAAAGGGACCTGCAGGCTGTACGCCGCAGGTCCCCATTTTTTAGATTGGCACTCGAAATTCAAACTCGCTCAGGAGATAATAAGCATCCGAGATCTTGACGCTCTCGGGTGTCCAGCGTTGGATAGGGCCACCATAATCGACTATGCAGTCAGCCAGATCGCCGCGAGTTTCGAAGACGGCGACCCGCGATTGAGCTAGAGCTGCGGTCAAGAGGTCGGCGTCGGTGGTAAGGATTTTAAAGGTAGTTGGCATGGATGGCTCCTTTATTTGCCAAAAGACACCTCGTTTAAGTACGAAGTGTCAGTAGTTTGATGAGTTTATGATAGCCTCAAGCGCTTCATGATCTGTCCTACTCGGCCATATTCAGAATCTTTCAAGCCATCAAGAGTATGTGTTATATCATTAGAATTGCCACACTTACTCGTCCACGCTCCTGATGCTAATTGACTCGCCGCATGTGTGGGATTGCCCCAATTATCAATATATATTGCGATTTTCTCAAAACACTTTCCAACTTGTCGTCATCACAGGTCTTATATCCTAAAGTCCCATAGGCAGCGATAAACGCATCTAGAGTAACTTCTCTAGGCACTTCATCAGGCCAATAAGCTAATCCTGCTTTATCAGGCCACCACCATCGATCATTTTCACTTGCTGCCCATGCTATACAATTGTATTCTGGAGTTCTTGGGCTCGTTAAAGACCATGGAGTATACCGTAAGTTTGGAAAATGGTTTTCTAATTCCATTATTTCAATAAGCAAATTCACAGTACCCGTCTCTCCCTGCCCCATTCTAGCCAAGACTCGGCCATCTTTTTGACTCTTCCGACATCCGTTTTTTTCACTGGGTCTTCCCCAGTAATAATTTTCAAAGCGTAAAACCAATGTCCTGGATTTTTTTCTAATTCCCTTAAAATTAAAGGCACTGCTTTAAATCCCATTGATATAATGTTTTGGTATGCTTTGTGATTTATGATGTCATCAATAGATGAACAAAATTCAATATCCTTCAGCCATTCATTTTTCAAATCTAGAAATTTCAACTGAACCGAGTTTTGTTGTAGTGAAAAAATCTGTTTTTGAATTTCATTCGCCTTACTCAGAACAACTAAAAGATCTTCTCCTACTCCAATCGGCGTGTCTCGTTTGCTACTCAAGGATGCAATATAAGACGGGTAGTTTACTTCAGGAAAACAAACAACAGAATTCATCACAGCTGTGCTCATCTGAACAACTCCCTTCCTTTATCTGTAATACTATTAAAGAAGATTTGGTTCTTATAATCATGCATCTCATCAAATAACAACCAAAAATCTTCCTTAGCGCTAAACACGACTTCTTTAATAACATTAATATCAAAAAGCAATGGTAAAATATGCTCAGTCCTTCTTGAGTTATCAATTGTTTCTGTAATAATTGCCATACATTTTCCGTCAGTACTCGGTATAACTAATTGCGTAAAAAAGTCAGAAAGACCCTGAGGAATTCCTGGAGCACGAGATTGTCGGCGAGGTTATGGAAATGCGTCATGCTGGTCTGATCTCCGACCTTCTGTGCCGCGAACCACGCCGGGGATACGTAATTGTCGATGATCGTCTGTGCAGTCCCGGCAGAAAGAGGAACGGCCACGGGCGCCTTGATTACGGCCGGCTGTCCTTGATCTCTGTGGCCACATCGTACAGCAGATCCTTCAGCGTCTTGCCGGCCATCGCTAGCGCCTGGTTACAATCGCGCTTCCTGGCCGGATCGAGCTGCTTGTGCGACGGGATATGCGTAAGAGGATTCAATCCCCATTTATCGCAGCAATAGGCCAGATACCATACGAATCGGTCATATGCGGCAGCGAAGTCGATCTCACCCCCGTAGCACAAATCTACGCCCAGAGCGATGTCGTTGGCATCGTCGCCGAATCGGTCATTGTCGGTTGACACATTGTACAGCACATGCCAGGCTTTTTCCTCCGGATCTGCCCCGGTGCCGGTTGGAATAATCTCCAGAATCTTTTTATCATCAATGAAGACCTGGGCCGAAGCCGAGCGATCCTTAAGGGTTTGAAAGTAATCGAAGTGGTTGTCCGCCGTCGCCCCGGGGTTACCGGTATCGTGGGCAACCAAAAAGCCCGGCGTTCCCGAGGTGAGCCGGGTGCCGGGCCGTACATTGTGGCGGACGTCGATATAACGCCGTTCGATTTGATATTTATTTTTGATCATTGTCTTTACCTTCCTCCTCTATTGTCCGATCCAGCCGTCGCAGCGCCATGAACTGATCGTATTTGCCTGTGAAGGTCAGCCATGCCAGCGCGATGAGCCCCGCCGTTGTGCCAACCTGAGCCAGCGTCCATCCGTACAGCAGCCACTCGGCGAGTTCGGGCGAGCCATAACCGAAAACCACGGAGGCCCAGATCAGCAAGACGATCACCATCTTGAACGTGTAAGCGGCCAAGAAGAATAGCATCGCCAGCATGAAGATGCTGACCGTTCCCTTCCGGAATCGTTCGTGAAAATATGCTTTGTGCCGGTGGATAATGTACAGCGAGCAGCCGATGGCTACGACGTACAAAACGATAAGTAAGTAATTAATGAGCATGATGATCCCCTCGATCGTAAACAAGATATTTGGCGAATCGGTTTCTTTGAATCTCCGCTTGAATTTCTTCAGACATATTTTTATACCGGGCAATCGTTACTGTCACCCGTCCGGATGCTTGCACCAGCTCCTTTTCTCTCTTGCGGTGCTGGGGCGATTGGCGATTGATCCATTTCATCAACACGTTATCCTCCCCTGTCCTCGTCATTTCCGCCGCTGACCCCGCCATGGTCTATCTTTAGGCGCTGCAGGACCTCAAGCGTCGGTGCCATAAAGTCAGCCCGCTCTTTATCCAGGATGGCCTGCAGCCGATCCCGGTCCTCCTCCGAGCGGTCCAGCAATTCCCGCGGCACCAGGTCACCCTTGACGATCGCGCGCAGCAGGAAAATCAGAATAATAAGCAAAATCAGCGCTACTACATAAGCCAGGCCGTACTGGTCCGCCAGAGGCAGCAATTTCTCCAGATTAGTGATGTCGTTACTATCCATTCCCCCGCTCCCTTCTCTCTATTTATCTGGTTCGCTTGTTTCTTCCTTGGCTTAAGATTCGGCAGCCATCTTGCGGGCTTTTTCCATTGCAGCCAGGGCTTCACCGACCTTCAAATCAACTTGCTTCAGCAACTCGTATTGCTGGCCGGCATGGACATTGGTGATGAGCGATATGATATCCACGATCTCTTCCACCGGACGAGAAAGGTCAATTGATACGTCGAGCTTGGTTACTTTGGCCAGGGGGACCACCTCCTTTCAGGAAAATAAAATGAGCCCTCAAATGAGGACTCAATACTCGTCACCAAAATTGCTTGTATCACCGCCTGCGTTCATATACGCCCTGAACACATTCAACATTGCCTGTTTCTGCCGCTTACTCAATACGATGTCTGTACTGTACAAATCAGTGCCGGTACATCGCACAATTGTTTTCTCAGCGTTAGCCATTGCTTTTATCATCTTTAGTTCATCACGACCAACAATATCATTGTAGTTTTCCCATACAGTTGAATATGAGCTTCTACTCGTAATGTAATCATTAATATTGTTAATATCAAAAAGTTGGTCATCAGCCCGTATGGTGAGCCAGTTTATATCAATCTGCGTTCGTCCTACATAATTAACTTCAAATTGTAAATCTGAGACAATCCCATTTTCCTTTCTAAAGTAAATGTAAAAGTCACTCTTTCCTCGATTTTCAATAGTCGTTTGTGCATAGTAAAACGAGGTATTGTAAACTTCATCCCGTTCTTCGATTAAACCAGACAGAGCTTTTTCCACTTCCTCTGGTGATTTCGTTGGTTGAGGCGGGCCTGCATTATTCTCGGCGCAGGCCGATAGGGTCATAACGACGAGCAGCAATAAGATGAACTTCTTTAGCATGTTATTTTTGGAGTCCAGCAAGTTGCGCCTTCAGCACAGCCAACTCCTTTTCCTTTTCAGTAATGACCTGCTGCTTCGCTTTGATCATTTCATTAATTTTAGCTAATCCATCTGCCTTCTGCTGTTCAGACGGAAGCTTATTAACCGATTCAATAGAATCCTCCAGCCCTTTTATTGCTCCCTTAGCGCTTTTGATTTCACTTTCGAGAGAACTGATTCGGAACTCCAGTTGATATTGCTGGGCCGTTTTTTTAGTTGTAGAACTACTTCCCATAATGATCTTTTTCCCCTCTACTTGGAGAGTTACTCCCACAGCTTCTGACACTGACCGAACAGGAGCATATGCCGATCCATTAATAATTGCCGCATCCGCGATTTTCTTCCCATCTTGCTTGATCGTGTAAACGCCTGATACTTTAGCCCCCACCAATGAAGTGCCTGCCGCAAAACCGATTGAGCTTCCCAACAGTAATACAAACACTACTAGACCAATAATCCTCTTCTTCATATAAACCTCCAAAATATAATGATTTACTAATTATATCCAGAAGGTGGTTTTTTGAATAGCTCATTATGCGCTGTTTTCCAATGCCTCAACGCGTCCGGACAGTAGAAGCAGGGAAGTGTCCACATTGCTTATATAAGAGTACAAAGCGTCCAGTTCTGAAGAAGTAGCAATCCTGTTACCGGGATTTTTGGTACCTACATAACTATCACCGTATAACATAATATTCATTGCATTTAGTGAAAGGTACAGACCACTGTCAATGCGTATATCGTTTGCGCCACGCATCTTCAGCTCCTTTGATAAAGCATCGAACGAAATATACGCCTCATAAAATCTGGGATCTACAAATTCAATCCGCCTGTTGTTCACTGCTCCAGCCAAACCCAGAAAAAGATTATTACCGATGCGCGCATCCTGAGTCACATTTATGTCCGTATCCGATGTTATGTCTCCGCCGATGATGTGGCCAGCGCGGAAAGTGGAGTCGGCAACTTCGCTCTCTTCAATTTTTCCCGTCAAAGTGATGTTCTTAGCAATTACCTCACCAGCCATGTTCACCCTGAAAGGAGCGTTTGCCCAATCTGCGTGCCCTGCGCTGATGCCGTTCGTATTCGTGATGTTATTCCCGATGCCGATTTCCATGGATACGAAGCTGCCTAAGACCCCGGCAATGACTTCGGCCGAAATCCCTCGACCGGTCATAGCCGTTCGTGCCGTTGCCCCACCGTCCTCCGTGATGATGATGCCATGTGAGGTCATAATCATCTGGACATCAGGATCATCGACTTCCTGAAGCACTATCCCCCGGCTGTCATAAATAACCTCGCTCTTTGAAGCGTTGATGTCGATGACGGCCTGTTTTGCAAATTCCTCAAAGGCCGATGCCCGAACCCTGCCGCCGGAAAGCAGATCATTAAGTATCTGCTTGCTACGCTCGAGGTCTGCAAGCACCTGCGTATCATCCCGCATAATGTAGTTGGCGAGCGTCGCCTGTGAATGTTTGTCCCGGGCGAAAGGATACTCTGTCAGCTCCATGACGCGGCAGCTAACCATGTTCATCACCATGTCCGGGTCGTAGGCGTAGACTGTGTCCCCGAGCCCGGCCGGATCCTCTTGATCATCAATCTTATGGATGTCCGCCGCGTTGACGCCGATTTCGAATTCCGGAATCTCCTTCTTACGGAGAGCTTCCCGGGTCGCCTTCAGCAGTTCGACCGGGTCCTCGATGTCCTGATCGACCAGCTCGCCATCGTAAAAGATGTTGACGTCATTGGTCCAATACTGTGCGTAGGGTGATATTGGGTAGTTGACCATGATCTTCCCGTCTTGAATGGCACCGGGTACTGACTGCAGCAGGCTGAGCTCTTCGGCCGTTAGGTTGTCGGTCGAAAGGCCGATGAATGTCCGGCCGTCCTTCATTTGCGCGAACATCCGCGTGACCAGGCTCGAAGAGTCGTCCTTGAAGCTGTCGCTGATGATATTCTTTCCGAGCCTGTACTGGAATCCCTTGTCAGACCCGATCCGCTTGTACAGATGAATGACCGTGTTGTCCGGCTCGATCTCGCAGCCGTAGAGGTTAAATGTATCCTGCAATGCGGCCAGCGCCGTTGTGCGGCCCCAGTCCTTCACGTCCATTAGGTCGAACGTATCATGGGTGACAAAAGTATACACGCCACCAGTCGCCGCGCTGATCTTGTCCAGCAGCACGCTGATGTGGACTCCGTAAGCCTCGTCGATGTACTGGTCGTAGGGGATTTTAAAGTCGATCATCTTGAACATGATGTGCGTACAGATGATCTGCGCAGTCAGTATCTTGTTGCTACGGTCACGTGCCCGGCTCTGAATGACATAGAATTGGCCACGCTCGTCTTGAACGTGGCCTTTGGGTATGATCTTTTCCCGGTAGTCGTCCGAAGTCATTGGGACCATGAAGGAAATTTCGTAGTCGCTGTTCAGCCGGCGGCGGCGCTGGACGTCGGTGGATACGACCAGCAACATTCTTCCATGAACTTGCTCATGTACTACGCCACTCCGGCGATCAGCGGCGCATGCCAGAGCTTTTCCGCCAGATGCAGGAGGCTGATGCTGACCGTTTCTCCCTATACGCAGGCATCCCATTCTTTATGCTCGAATCAATTCCCCTGCCGGCGGCAGAGGAAGAAGCAGCTGGACAACTCGCGGCAATCTTCCAGGTTCCGCCCGAGTTCGCCCTGCAACGACTACGGCAAATTCAGGAGCGGATCGCCGGCGCGGAGTTTCTGGCCGCTGCCTTTACATATCCAGCTGCGACACAGGAAGCACACCTCCCCATCACGGCCAACTCCGAACCGGTCATTCGGGGGATTTATGGGCTCGAAGATCTCTCCCGGCCGCATACGCTTGTTATCACGCAGCGCGGAGGATTCGACTGGGAAAGCCCGCTGCTCATCGATGTAGACGGCTACTTCAAGAGTGTCGACTCGCAGCCGCATTCGTATCGTGACGGGGCGGTGGTGCGCTCTGGTGACTTAAAAATCCCCCGGAACCGTGCCGGATACGTAACGATCGATATGGGCCGGGTGGCCTCCCGACACGGACAGACGGCGAATAGGCTGTTTCTTCCAATGGAAGCTGTCGATGACGCTATAAATTTCTAATTATAAAGGAGTAGTTAAATATGAAGGGACATGTATACCCGAGAGGGAAAACATATTCGTACGCTTTTGATCTTCCTTCCGACCCACTTACCGGAAAAAGAAATCAAGTCTTCAAGGGGGGATTCAAGACAGAGAAAGAGGCATGGACAGCCTGCCGAAAGGCGATGGCTGATGCAGAAAGAGGAGCAAACCTGAAAGCTACTAAAATGACCTTGGCACAATATCTTCAAGAGTATTTGAAACCCATGCAAAGCCTAACTTTAAACCGACATCCTATGACACAGAAAAGACAATCATTGAAGCCCAGATCATTCCGGCTCTGGGATAGGTGAAGCTCGAGGCGCTGACACCACGAGCCATTAAAACCTTTTACGCGGAGTTGCGGAAGTCATACTCAAAGGACTACGTGAAAAACATTCACGGCGTGCTGAAGCGAGCACTACGGCTTGCCTATACAGAATCAGGATTGTTGGGAGAGGATATCATGAGTAAAGTGTCCATGCGGAGCAAGGTCAATGCGAACGAGCAGAAGGAAATGCAGTTTTGGACAATCGAAGAATTCACACGCTTCCTGGAATCCTCAAGGGAGCATGTACATTATATTGTATTTTCTCTCGCCGTTTACACGGGAATGCGTCGTGGCGAAGTGCTTGGGCTTCGTTGGCAGGACATCGACTTCGAGCATAGAGAGCTTCGAGTCATTCAGACGGCGAACTGGACCCGCAATGGCCTAGTCATACAGCGTCCCAAAACGAACGACTCCATCCGTCGAGTGAAGCTTTTCCAGAGAATTATAGACGATCTTCAGGCGAGGTACGAGCAGGTACAAGCATACAAAGCAGAATACGGTGATGCATACGAGGATAATGATCTTGTATGCTGTTATCCAAGCGGAGGATATATCAAGCCCAAGCGAATCACTGAGGGAATGGAAGTCCTCGTCCGGAAGGCCGGTGTGAAGAAGATCCGGTTCCATGATCTGCGGCACACCCATGCTTCCTTTCTCCTCCGAATCGGGATCAATCCGAAAGTAGCAGCAGAACGTCTCAGGATGACGCCGGCCATGTTTAATGAACGTTACTCTCATCTCCTGCCAACCATGCAAGAGGAAGCCGTTGACAAGATCGAACAGGAACTCAACAAACACGCCGAAAAATCACTTGAACCTGTGGATAAATAAGTTTCGTTGACAAATCCGTTGACAAGCCACATTTACCGCTATATTTCATTGTCTACGGCTTATCGTTTTAAATCCGAGACAAGCAAAAAACCCTTGCTGCGCAAGGGTTTTAGTGTAGTGGGCCCTGAGGGACTCGAACCCCCGACCAATCGGTTATGAGCCGACCGCTCTAACCAACTGAGCTAAGGGCCCTGATCAAAATATCCGTATGCAATAAGTACTGTTTGAACTTGCACGTAAAATAATTGGTTGCGGGGGCAGGATTTGAACCTGCGGCCTTCGGGTTATGAGCCCGACGAGCTACCGGGCTGCTCCACCCCGCGTCAGTAATCATATTCAAACAGCGACAATAAATACTATACATCACAACATGGTGTTAAGTCAAGGAAAAGATGTTGCCATTTTTAAGGAAGAAACCGAACACCGTATTTTCCTTTGCGCGAACGGTAAATTTCCACCAGCTGCAGATCATGATAGCCATAAATCCAG
The DNA here is from genome assembly GCF_011043685.1 of Paenibacillus apii. Lineage (NCBI taxonomy): Bacteria > Bacillati > Bacillota > Bacilli > Caryophanales > Paenibacillaceae > Paenibacillus > Paenibacillus apii. The sequence continues at coordinate 954,902 of NZ_JAAKGU010000001.1, forward strand.
CCATCCTGTTCGAGTCGCTTGGCCAAACAACCCGCCTGAAATCTTGTTCTGAACAGCTTGGCGAAATAAATCCAATTCATGATGCGCTCTTCCCCTTTCATGGTAGTTGTTCAAGTCCTCAACGATTGTTAGCTTGCCCATTTTTATAAAAAACTTACGGGACCCGCGTAAGCGTCACCTGAAATCCCGCAAGCCCTATTAAAAACCGCCCATTTCAGGGCGGTTTCCAATTTAATGCGCTTCAGGCTTCAAAATGATTACTTGCCGAATGAGGATGGATCGCGTCTCCACGATTGCAACAGCTCGACGTCTTCGGCCGCGATTTTGCCTTGACCGAGCGCGACGTCGATCAGGGTGCTGTAATTGGACAGGCTTTGCAGCGGAATGCCCGCTTCACTGAACGCATTGGTCGCACGATCCAGCTCATAGCTGAAAATCGCCAGTACCGCAAGCGGTTCGCCTCCCGCTTCTTGAACCGCCTGAGCGGCTTTCAGCGAGCTGCCTCCTGTAGAGATCAGGTCTTCGATCACGATGACCTTTTGACCAGGGGAGATAATGCCTTCGATCTGGTTCTGCTTGCCGTGTCCTTTGGCTTTGTCGCGGATGTAGGCCATCGGCAGATTCAGCTTGTCCGCCACCCAGGCGGCATGCGGGATGCCAGCGGTTGCGGTTCCGGCAATAACCTCTGTGCCGGGGTATTCGGCAGCGATCAATTCGGCGAAAGCGTCGGCGATATAGCTGCGGATTTCCGGGTACGAAAGGGTAAGCCGGTTATCGCAGTAGATTGGGGACTTGATGCCGGATGTCCATGTAAAAGGCTCCTGCGGACGCAGGGCGACCGCCTCGATCTTCAATAAGTAAGAGGCAATTTGTTCACTTCTGTTCAGCAATGGACTCACGCTTTGATCATCTCCTCAATAATTTGCTCTGCTGCCTGACGCGGGTCTGGAGCGGCCGTAATAGGCCGTCCAATAACCAGGAAGTGACTTCCCTGACGGATCGCCTGGCCCGGCGTCATGACGCGGCTCTGGTCGTCCAGCGAAGATCCGGATGGCCGGATGCCAGGGGTGACGGTGCGGAATGCGGGACCGCAGGCGGCCGATATGGCTGCGGCTTCCTGTGGCGACGCCACAACACCGTCCAAGCCGGCGGCTGAGGCAAGCTTCGCGTACCGCACGACCGTGTCCGGCACTCCGCCGGGAATACCGATTTCATTGTTCATGACCGCCTGGCTGGTGCTGGTAAGCTGGGTCACCGCAATAACCAGAGGACGGGCAAGCGCAGGGTTCTTGCGCAGGGCCGCTTCAATGCCCTCTACTGCGGCCGCCATCATGGCCGAGCCACCGGATGCATGGACGTTGAACATATCGACGCCAAGGGCGGTCACGCTCTCGGCTCCCCCTTTTACCGTGTTCGGGATATCATGCATCTTCACGTCAAGAAATACGGAATAGCCCAGAGCCTTCAGCTCTCTGACAAAATCCGGACCGGCGGCGTAGAACAGCTGCATGCCGACCTTCATGTAGCACGGGATGCCTTTCAGCTTGCCGATCAGCTCTTTCGCCTGCCCGGCATCCGGGTAATCAAGCGGGATCATCAGCCGATTGGCCATGCTCACCCATTGCGTGTTCTGTGTGACGGAATTCTCCTGCGCCGCAGCTTCCTGCAGTGGCTGCCTTTCTCCGGTCATAACAACACTCCTTCGCTGTAAGCTTCAAAGGCCCGGGCACAGCGGAACGGTCTGCGAGATGACGCAAACCGTTCCTGAAGTTCCCTATGCCTTGCCTTGCGCAATTTATCTTATTGTCCTACAAAAGCCGGCATCGACTGCGAGGAGAAGTTGATCGTCTCCAGCATGCGCAGCAGCGCCGTTACGGTATCAAGCGACGTCATGCAGACGATGCCGTTCTCGACCGCTTCGCGGCGAATAAGGAAGCCGTCGCGCTCCGGCGTCTTGCCCTTCGTGAGCGTGTTGAACACGAAGTTCGCCTGGCCGCTGCGGATAATGTCGATAATGGTAGGCTCGCCTTCGCCGAGCTTGTTGACGTTCATGACGTTAAGGCCCGCATTTTCCAGCGCCGAAGCGGTGCCGCCCGTAGCAATGATCTTATATCCCAGACGGTGGAAGCCTTTCATCAGCTCGATCGCTTCCGCTTTATCCTTGTCGGCCACGGTTACGATAATCGAGCCGGTGGTCGGGATTTTCATGCCTGCGCCGATCAGACCTTTATACAGAGCCTTGGCATACAATCTGTCGCGGCCCATAACTTCTCCGGTCGATTTCATTTCCGGACCCAGCGTCGGCTCTACTCTGCGCAGCTTGGCGAACGAGAAGACCGGCACTTTGACGGAGACGAAGTCGCTCTCCGGCCACAGGCCTTCGCTGTACCCTTCGTCCTTCAGCTTGCCGCCGAGAATAACCTTCGTGGCCAGAAGCGCCATCGGAATGCCCGTCACCTTGCTCAGGAACGGCACGGTACGCGACGAGCGCGGATTCACTTCGATGACGTAAACTTCGCCGCGGTAGATGACAAACTGAATGTTGACCAGTCCGACTGTCTTCAATTCCTTGGCGATCTTGATCGTGATATCGGCGATTTTCTGTTTCAGGCTGTCTTCCAGATGCTGCGGCGGATATACCGCGATCGAGTCGCCGGAGTGAACGCCCGCGCGTTCCACGTGCTCCATGATCCCTGGAATAACTACTGTTTCGCCGTCGCAGATAGCGTCGACTTCAACCTCTTTGCCCAGCATGTAGCGGTCGATCAGGACCGGATGATCCGGGTTGACCTTAACCGCCTCTTTCATATAAGTCAGCAGTTCGTTATCGGAATAGACAATCTCCATCGCCCGTCCGCCAAGCACGTAGGAAGGACGCACCAGAACCGGATAGCCGAGCGACTGGGCCGTACCTACCGCTTCTTCCACCGTCGTTACGGTGCTGCCCTGCGGCTGCGCGATATCCAGGCGTGACAGCAATGCTTCGAACCGCTTGCGATCTTCCGCTTCGTCGATGCTTTCAAGGCTTGTGCCAAGAATGTTGACGCCTGCCGCGCTAAGCGGAGCAGCCAGGTTGATGGCCGTCTGTCCGCCGAACTGCACGATAACGCCGATCGGCTTCTCCTGCTCGATGACATTCATGACATCCTCGAAGAACAGCGGTTCGAAATAGAGCCGGTCAGAGGTGTTGAAGTCGGTGGATACCGTCTCCGGGTTATTATTGATAATGACTGCTTCGTATCCGGCCTTCTGGATTGCCCAGACGGCATGAACCGTCGAGTAGTCGAACTCGATGCCCTGGCCGATACGGATCGGGCCGGAGCCAAGCACAACCACTTTTTGCTTATCGGATGGAAGCACTTCGTTCTCGGTTTCGTAAGTCGAGTAATAGTAAGGCGTAGTCGCCTCGAATTCGGCCGCGCAGGTGTCAACCATTTTGTAGACTGGTTTCAGTCCCTGCTCCAGACGCATCGTACGAACATCGGCTTCCTTCGTCAGTTTACCGCCAGGCTGGCCTTCAGCCCGCAGTTCGGCAATGGCGCGGTCGGTAAAGCCAAGACGCTTCGCCTGGTACAGCGTTTCCGGCGTCAGACTCTCTTCTTCGCGGATGCGGTCCTCGAAGCCGATCAAGCCTTCAATCTTATCCAGGAACCACCAGTCAACCTGGGTGAGATCCTGGATTTCCTGAAGCTGATATCCGCGGCGGAACGCCTCGGCAATCAGGAAGATGCGCTCGTCGTCCGGTTTCGCCAGACGGGTCTTCAGCACTTCATCCTCAATCAGTTCGGCTCCAGGCAGCTTGAACCGGTGAACACCGATCTCCAGCGAACGGATCGCTTTGTGAATCGACTCTTCGAAGGTGCGGCCGATGGCCATAACTTCGCCAGTCGCCTTCATCTGGGTACCCAGCTTGCGGTTCGCGTAGATGAACTTGTCGAACGGCCAGCGCGGAATTTTGCTGACGATATAATCGAGTGTCGGCTCGAAGCAGGCATAAGTCTGCCCTGTAACCGGGTTGATAATCTCATCAAGCGTGTAGCCGAGGGCGATTTTAGCGGCCATCTTGGCAATCGGATAGCCGGTTGCCTTCGACGCCAGCGCCGACGAACGGCTGACGCGCGGATTCACTTCAATGACATAGTATTGATAGCTCTGCGGATCGAGCGCGAACTGCACGTTGCAGCCGCCTTCGATGTTCAGCGCGCGGATAATTTTCAGCGAGGCGCTGCGGAGCATTTGGTACTCGCGGTCGGACAGCGTTTGGCTCGGTGCCACGACGATACTATCGCCGGTATGCACGCCGACCGGGTCAAAGTTCTCCATGTTGCAGACCACGATGCAGTTGTCATTCGCATCGCGCATGACTTCGTATTCGACTTCCTTCATGCCGGCGATGCTCTTCTCAATCAGGCACTGGCCGATCGGGCTGTAGCGAATGCCGGCTTTGACTGTCTCGCGAAGCTCTTCTTCATTCGCGCAAATCCCGCCGCCGGTGCCGCCCAGCGTATAAGCCGGACGTACGATCAGCGGATAGCCGATTCCCATGGCGAACGCCAGCGCTTCGTCGAGCGTCGTAACAATCGTGCTCTCCGGCACGGGCTGTTCAAGTTCGCGCATTAATTCGCGGAACAAGTCGCGGTCTTCCGCTTTCTCGATGGAGTGCAGCTGCGTGCCGAGCAGCTTGACGTTCTCCTGCTCCAGCACGCCCGCGCGCGCCAGCTCGACGGCCATGTTCAGGCCGGTCTGCCCGCCGAGCGTCGGCAGCAGTCCGTCAGGACGCTCCTGCCGGATAATGCCGGTAACGAAGTCGAGCGTAATCGGTTCAATATATACTTTATCCGCCATATTCGTATCGGTCATGATGGTGGCGGGGTTGCTGTTGATCAGAATAACCTCCACGCCTTCTTCTTTCAGCGCCTGGCAGGCCTGCGTTCCGGCGTAGTCGAATTCGGCCGCCTGGCCGATGACAATCGGCCCTGAGCCGATCACGAGTATCTTTTTAAGCTTATCGTTCTTAGGCATTCTATTAGTAGGCTCCTTTCACGGCTTCAAGCTGCTGTTTCGGGGTAGGCGCCGCGATCCGCGCGTTCGCCGCATGCTGGGCTTGACGGGAAATTGCGGGAGTATTCCGTTTGTGCTCCGCAATCATCTCCAGAAAACGGTCGAACAGGTAGCTGCTATCATGCGGGCCCGGAGCCGCTTCCGGATGGTACTGCACCGAGAAAGCGGGGTAGCGGGTATGCTTCAGCCCTTCAATCGTCTTATCGTTATTGTTGATGTGCGTCACTTCAAGCTCCGTGCCTTTTACCGAGTCTTCGTTAACGGTGTAGCCGTGGTTCTGCGAAGTGATATAGCAGCGTCCGCTCGACAGTTCCTTGACCGGATGGTTGCCGCCGCGATGTCCGAATTTAAGCTTCTCGGTGTCCGCGCCGCAGGCCAGCGCAAACAGCTGGTGTCCCAGGCAGATGCCGAAGATCGGGTATTCGCCGAGCAGCTCGGAAATAGTCTTGACGGCGTAAGGCACGTCTTTGGGGTCCCCAGGACCGTTGGACAGCTGGATGCCGTCCGGATTGATGCGGCGGATTTCGTCCGCGGTCACGTTATGGGGAACGACGATGACGTCGCAGCCGCGGTTGTTCAGCTCGCGCAGAATCCCCGTCTTGGCGCCGTAGTCCACGAGCACGATTTTTTCCTTCGTTCCCGGACTGCTGTATGCGCTGGCAGTGGAAGTGCGTGCCACCTGGTTGCGCAGCTCGTCAATCGAGGTATCGTTCATCATTTCCATCAGCTCTTCCACCGGCTTGTTGGAGGTGGTCAGGATCGCCTTCATCGTGCCATAGTGGCGGATGATGCGTGTCAGCATCCTGGTATCGATGTCGCTGATCCCGGGGATGCCGTACTCTTTCAGCAGGTCATCGACGCTGTACTCGGCCCGCCAGTTGCTCGGCACCGTCTCATGACGGCGCACAACGAAGCCGTGTACGAAAGGCCGCACGGACTCAAAGTCATCACGAGTGATGCCATAATTCCCGATCAGCGGATACGTCATCGTAACGATTTGCCCGCAGTACGAAGGATCGGACAATACCTCCTGATATCCCGTAATCCCCGTATTAAATACAACCTCTCCAGTCTTCTCGCCTTCCGCCCCAAATGCGGTGCCGGTAAACAGCGTTCCGTCCTGTAGCAGCAATCTTGCCTGCATTCCCTTCCACTCCTCTTCATTCTGTAGTTTCAAACTGTATATTTCCTGTTAACGCCGGAGTGTCCCACTCGCTTGTCAGCTTGTTAGGCCTGCAGCCCCGCTTCGTTCTTCCGGTTCTCTTCCAATTCATCACTCCATACAACCCGGCCGTCCGTAATCGTCAATACCGGCCAGCCTTTCAGCTTCCAGCCTGTAAACGGCGTGTTCCGGCCCTTGCTGGCGAAGGTTTCCGGGTCGACTTCCTTCTCCGTCTCCAGATCGATCAGCGTTACGTCCGCCGGAGCTCCCGGCTCCAGCACACCGGCGTTCAGCCTGAACACGCGGGCCGGATCGGCGGTCATTCTCTTGACCAGCAGGGCAAGATCCATCTTCCCGGCGGCGACAAACTTCGTATACATCAGCGGAAATGCCGTCTCGAATCCGACAATGCCGAAAGGTGCAGCCTGCATCCCTTTGGCTTTCTCTTCCGCGCTGTGCGGCGCGTGGTCCGTCACAATGATGTCGATCGTCCCGTCAAGCAAAGCTTCGATGCAGGCGTCCACATCGCGGCGCGAGCGCAGCGGCGGATTCATTTTCCAGTTGGCGTCAAGCCCCGGGATGTCCTCCTCCGACAGCAGCAGATGATGCGGACATACCTCGGCGGTCACACGGATGCCGATTTCCTTGGCCTGGCGGATCAGCCGCACAGACTGCTCCGTGCTGACATGGCACACATGGTAATGCACGCCCGTCGCCTCAGCCAGCAAAATATCCCGGCCGACATGGATCGCTTCCGACTCGTTCGGAATGCCCTTCAGCCCGTGCTTGCGGGCAAAGCTTCCTTCAGCCACCGGCGCGCCCACAACCAGGGAGTTGTCTTCGCAGTGCGCGATGACCGGCATATCCATGGAAGCCGCGATGCTCATCGCATCCTTCATCATTTGAGCCGTCTGCACGCCTACGCCGTCATCCGTAAAACCGATCGCTCCGGCTTCCTTCAGCGCGGCAAAATCCGTAAGCTCCTGCCCCTGCTGACTCTTCGTGATCGCGGCGTAAGGCAGCACCTTGACCAGTCCGGCCGCGCGGGCCTTGTCCTGCACCAGCTTCACCACTTCCGGGCTGTCGGTTACCGGCTTGGTGTTCGGCATGCTGGCAATCGTCGTATATCCGCCCTTGGCCGCCGAACGGCTGCCTGTCTCAATCGTCTCCTTATGTTCAAAACCCGGTTCGCGCAAATGCACGTGCATATCGATCAGCCCCGGAACCAGCAGCTTGCCGGCGGCATCAATCGTTTCCGAACCTTCGGCGATCGTCTCGTTCCCATTCAGAATCGCGGAGATCGTACCGTTCTCAATCTGGATGTGCTTGCGTTCCAAGACGCCTTCCGCATTCAAAACATTGGCATTTTTGATAATCACGTTGCTTCTCCTTCTGCCCGCGACAAGAGCATCCGGGCTCTATCGTTATTATATAATAAAAATTCATATCTGTGTATATTTATTAATTTTATTCAGCAGGGGTTTATCGGATCGCTCTTTCGATGACCGCCATCCGGATCGGAACTCCATTGGACATCTGCGGAAAAATCAGCGATTTCGCGCTTTCGACTACCGCGTCGTCAATTTCGACATTACGATTGACCGGTGCCGGATGCATAATGACTGTGTGCGAAGCCAGTTTAGCCGCCCGCTCTTCCGTCAGGCCGAACTGCCGGCGGTACTCTTCCGCCGATGACAGCATTCCCGAAGCGTGCCGCTCCAGCTGTACGCGCAGCATCATAACAACGTCCGCTTTCAGCGCTTCCTCCATCGAGACATAAGGCGCATAATCCATCAGCTCTGGGGCTTTCATATTCTCCGGCGCGCAGAACTGCACCTTGGCTCCCATCGTGGTCAGCCCCCACAGATTGGAGCGTGCTACCCGGCTGTGCATAATATCCCCGATGATGGATACGGTCAGGCCCTTGATGTCTCCGAAGGTCTTGAGCATGGTGTACAGGTCCAGCAGCGCCTGCGTCGGATGCTCATTGTTGCCGTCGCCGGCGTTAATCAGCGGAATGGATACTTTCTCGGAGAGCTGGGCCAGCAAACCTGCCGGCTTCAGCCGGATGACACCCGCATCGATGCCCATCGACTCCAGCGTGCGGACGGTATCGTAGATCGACTCGCCTTTTTCCACACTGGAAGCCGCGGCCGTGAAGTTCAGCACCTGGGCGCCGAGACGCTTCTCGGCCATTTCGAACGAGAAGCGGGTGCGCGTGCTGTTCTCGAAGAACATGTTGGAGACAAACCGCGAGGCCAGCACCGAGCTTGCCTTCTCCGTCTGCTTGTCCCAATACGCCGCTCTGTCCAGTATCGCGGAAACTTCCGCCGCGTCCAAACCTCTAAGTCCAAGCAGGCTCCGTTCCTTTACTCGGGTAGCTGTCATCATATTATTTTGCCTCCCAGTTCGATAGTATGTGCACTTCGTCCGTGCCGTCGACTTCCTTCAGCGCCACTTCAATCGATTCATGCCTTGAGGTCGGCACATTCTTGCCCACATAGTCCGGGCGTATCGGCACTTCGCGGTGGCCTCTGTCGGCCAGAACCGCAAGTTGGATCATCCGCGGCCGTCCGCAGTCCATCAGTGCGTCCATGGCCGCCCGAATCGTCCGTCCGGTGTAGAGAACATCGTCGAACAGGATAATCTTTTTATCCCGGGTACCCGAAACGCTGGGGGGAAGGATCAACGTCCCTTTTCCGTTACAATCTCCGTCGCTGGCATTCTTATTCTTCCCCGGCTCCAGATCGTCTCTGTAAAAAGTGACGTCAAGCTCTCCGCAAGGAACGTCGGCGCCTTCGATCTCTTTGATTCGCTCCGCGATCCGCCGTGCGAGATATACGCCCCGGGTGCGGATACCGATCAGCATGCAATCTTCGATGCCTTTGTTCTTCTCCAGAATCTCATGCGCTATGCGCGATAGCGCCCGGCGAATCGCCGTCTCGTCCATAATGACATTCTTCTCGATAATCATGCCAGGTTACCCTCCAGGTAATGCGCCGTATCCCCATATCTGTGGTGGAAATCAAAAACTCCTTGCCTGAAGCAGGCAAGGAGTGGAATCCGCAGATTGAAGAACGGTGACAAGCGCGCAGCAAAAGAGCTCCGTACAGACAGACGGATACCTCACTTAAAAAGCCGCGAACCTCGATTCACGTTACCTTGCCAGCCTCACGGGACTGATTTAAAGGCGCTATTCATTTATCATAAGAATTATGACAGAACGGACAGCCCATGTCAACTCCGGACCTATACAAATTTACCAGCGGATTCTACAGTAAAAAACAGCCCCCGAACCGAAAACCGGCACGGAGGCTGTTAAACGCAAAAGCTTGATTAAAATTCAAATTCCACGTCGCTGAGGCGGCGCTTGATTTCGGAAATAACGCGCAGCTCCTCTTCTTCGCCCTTGGCGATAAAGGTGACGGAGAAGCGTACGAACGCGCCGGCATCATCCCAAGGAACGGTCGAGATCAATTTTTCGCGAATCAGATATTGGGAGAAATCCTCGCCCGACTCGAAGCGGCGTCCGCCTTTGATTCCCTTTGGCGCTTCAACATACATAAAGAAGGAGCCCTTCGGTTTCGTTGCCTTGAAGCCAAGGCTGTTCAGCGCGTCCACCAGCAGGTTGTGTCGGCGGGAATATTTGGCCGCGATGGCTTCCGTAATTTCAGGATGAGCCAGGCCGTAAGCCGCCGCTTTCTGAATGGCGATGAACTGACCGGAATCGTTATTGTCCTTCACGTCGCCGAAAGCTTTGACGATCAGCGGATTGCCGGCCACAAACCCGATTCTCCAGCCCGTCATGTTGTACGATTTGGACAGGGAATGCAGCTCTACGCCAACATCCTTCGCACCGCGAACAGACAGGAAGCTCAGCGGCTTCAGGCCGTCATAGGTCAGCGCCGCATAAGGGGCGTCATGAATGACGACAACATTGTACTTCTTCGCCCAGGCTACGACTTCGGCAAAAAATTGCGGAGTTGCACTGGCTCCCGTAGGGTTGTTCGGATAGTTCAGGTAAAGAAGCTTCGCCTTGTAGGCGATGTCTTCGGGAATGGAACTCAAGTCGGGAAGGAAATTGTTCTCCTTCTTGAGCTCGACATTGTAGACCTGTCCGCCCAGATATTTCGTGTGCGTGCCAAGCACCGGATAGCCCGGAATGGTCATGATCGTAATATCCCCCGGATTGATAAAAGCGGAAGGGAGCATGGCCAGTGCCGGCTTCGAGCCGATGGAATGCAGCACCTCGGTAGCCGGGTCAATGTCGTTCACATTAAATACTTCCTTCAAATACTTGGCCGCCGCTTCCTTGAATTCGGCAATGCCGTTGTCCGCATAACCGCGGTTCTCTTCCTTAGCCGCTTCCTCGGCCAGCTTGGCGACGATGCCAGCATCCGCCATTTCGTCCGGCTCGCCGACGCCCATATCGATCAGTTCGATATCGGGAAAATCCTTCTTGGCCGCAGCCTTGGCGCGTTTGATCTTCTCAAATTTATAAATGTTGGTATCCTTGCCGTAGTTCGCTCCGCCGATGCGATCCGCGAAATTGTTCTGGATAAACGTATCCTGGTATTGTTCGATACTCATAAAGGTGTTCTCACTCCTGGCTTTTGAAATAGTAAACGGATGAACGAACGCTCAGCCTATTCATTTCCATATTGTTAAATATGACGCAACAGCCGCTGCAAAACAATGGACAAATCCGCAGTTCATTTGTACTTATCTGCTTCGCAGACGGGCCAGCAGTTCTTCCATGTCTCCCGGCAGCGGAGCCGAAAATTCCAGATATTCTCCGGTGGAAGGATGCACAAAACCGAGTACGGCCGCGTGCAGAGCCTGTCCGCCCTCCATGAAGATCCCTTTGCTTCGGCCGTATACGGGATCGCCGACGAGCGGATGGCCGATAAACTTCATATGCACCCGAATTTGGTGGGTGCGTCCGGTCTCCAGCTGCAATTGCAGCAAGGTACAATCGCCGAACCGCTCCAGCACGGTAAAATGGGTAACGGCGGTCTTGCTGTTCTTCTCCGTCACCGTATACAGCTTGCGGTCATGCGGGTCTCTGCCAATCGGAGCGTCAACGGTCCCTTGGTCATGAGCTACATTGCCCTGAACAACCGCAAGATAACGCCGGGTCACGCTGTGCGCCTTGAGCTGTGCCGCGAGCGAATTGTGGCTGGCGTCGTTCTTGGCGGCCATAATCAGGCCGGAGGTGTCCTTGTCGATCCGATGCACGATGCCGGGACGAATCTCTCCGTTGATTCCCGACAGGTCTTTGCAGTGATACATCAAAGCATTGACCAATGTACCTGAAGGGTGCCCCGCCGCCGGATGCACGACCATGCCCCGGGGCTTGTTCACGACAATCACATCCGAATCCTCGTAGGCGACATTAAGCGGAATATTTTCCGGGGTCAGCTCCGCGGCTGCGGGCTCGGGCACCGTCACCGAAATCATATCCTCCGGCGACAGCTTGTAATTCGCTTTTACCTTGCGGCCGTTTACCGTGACAAGTCCGGCTTCGATCCACTGCTGCACCTGGGAGCGTGAAATGTCTTCTTCCCAGGCCTCTGTAATATATTTATCGATACGTTCACGGGCGTATTCTTCCTGAACGGTCCAGGCGACCCCGTTATCGGGGCTCTCGCCTTCCGTCCGCTCATTAAGAGCGTCCTTATTCAATGCTACTCATTCCCTTCCTTTGCCTCGCCTGTTTCCTTCACTTCGGTCACTTCCGTCTGGCCGCCGCCCTTCATATCAAGGAGGGAATCCAGAATGATGAGCGCTACCCCGACGACAATGCAGGAATCCGCCACGTTAAAGATCGGAAACGTATAGCTGCCGAAATTAAACTGAAGAAAATCGACAACCTCGCCTGTCAACAGCCGGTCGAGAAAATTGCCGATCGCGCCGCCAAGCACAAGTGCAAGCGCCAAAGGCAGCAGCCGGCGCGTTTTTCTGACCTTATTCAGGTACCAGACGATTCCGACCACGACAACAATCGTCACAAGAATGAGAAACCAGCGCTGATTCTGCAAAATGCTGAAAGCGGCGCCGCGGTTGCGGTGAGATGTGATGAGAAAAAAATTCCCGATTACCGGAATTTGCTCGTCGAGCTGCAGACGTGAGGAGATTAAGTATTTCGTTCCCTGGTCAATCAAAAACACAATGAGCGCGATCAGATAGTACACCACTTCAGCTAGTCACTCCGTTCTTATTTTTCCCGCCCGAAAGCGATCCAAAACATGTATAAAGACTTGTATATTGTAGCACACGGCTTTAGAACACGTCCATTGACCCCTTCCAGCCTAAGTCTTATCCGGAGCACAATTTGCCAGACGTAAAAAGCCGGGCGACAGGCCAACCTAGTAAGGAAAAAGGCACAAAGAAAGGAGCCGACACTTATGAACCACCTGACCTCGGAGCAGCTTGACCATCTGCGCGGCCTTCTTGTCCGGCAGCGGGACGATATCCGGCACAGGCTTATAGAGAATGAAGATCACGGTCTGGAGGATTCTATGCGGGATATGTCGGGCGAGCTCTCGGAAATCGACAACCATCCCGGCGACGTTGCCACCGACCTATACCACCGTTCCATGGACATCTCGCTTCAGGAGCGCGAAGAGCTGGAACTAACCGAAATCGAGGACGCGCTTCGAGCGATGGACAACGGCACATACGGCATTTGCGCAGCAAGTGGCGAGCCGATTCCTTATGAACGCCTAGCCGCCCTGCCTGCAACACGTTACTGCAAAGAACACAGCCCCCGTCAGGAAAAACCGCATACGCGGCCTGTCGAAGAGGAGTTTCTGACCCCGCCCTTTGGACGGAGCAGCCTGGATGACAAGGAGTATAACGGGTTTGACGGCGAGGATTCCTGGCAGATCGTCGAAAGCTACGGCACCTCCAATACGCCGGCCATGGCCGAGGGAAACAATATCGATTCCTACAATGATGTAGAGATCGAATCCCACGATCCGGACGGCTGGGTGGAGCCCTGGGAAAATTTTATCGCCACGGATATGACCGGCAGCAACATTACGATCATACGCGGTCATCAGTACCAGCAGTATATGGACAGCGGAGAAGGCGACTATCTGCTTGATCCTTACGGTAAAAGAGAGAAGGAGTAGCCAGCGCGGGCTGCTCCTTTTTTGTACCCCCATAAACCGTCTAAGCCTATATGACTAATATGGGACTATAATCCTTCATTTATACCATTCAAAAAGCTATCAATTCGTCAAATTTCGAGTTATTAGCACAAATTCATTGACAAAAATAGGTCTAGGAATTTATTGTAAAGGGAGGGAAGGATTATTTTATGTGATTTATGGACTAAAAAATACATAATTCCCCGACATAAAACGACAAAACATCCATAGATCCATATATCCATAGACTCTTTTTCCCCTTAAGCCCATGACACCGGGTTTCTTATATACCAAGGGCCCTATGGTGATCAATTTTAGGCTCTAATCTACTTTTATATAACTTGGAGGAATTGTTTATGTCAGCCTATACTATTAATTATGACGAACAAAGAAATTTGATTATCGTAGTGGCCGAACGATTGGATGAAAATGCAGCAGCCGCTTATATCAAAGACTTTGAAGAAATTCTCAAAAAGGTTAAGCCTGGCTTCTCTGGGATTACGGATGTCCGTAAAGCCAAATCCGTCCTCTCGCAAGAGGTAGTAGCTTTGCTCTCGCCTACGATGCAGCTTGCAATCAATCGTGGTCTCCGCATGGATAAGAAGTGGGTATATCTTTCCGATAGTCCACTCTTTACAATGCAGCTCAATCGCATGTTCCGGAATCAAGTTGAATATAAAGAAACGTATGAAGAGGCTTATACATATTTTAGTTCGTAATTTCATGTAAAAAACAGATAACCTTTATCACTCCGGGCAGCTGCATGCTATTGCGGCTTGTTCGGAGTTTTTATTTCTACAAGTTGGGCCGGGACGAACGGTCATATCCACCAAGAGAACGGCCAACATGCAGACGGTCTGTATACTGGCCGATTAGGGTCTGGAACTAATACGTGTTAAGCTCCAGCTGATGCTGAACGATACGCACGATATCGGCGATGTAATCACCTATTATCGGCAGATTAAGCGCCCCCAGCACTTGAAGCACATAAATGATCGTCGCCGCAAAAAAAGTAAATCCGATGGCGATTCCGACGCCGCGTGCGGTCCCTGCCAGCACATTCAGCCATATAAGCCGCCATGGAGAAAAGAGCAGCTCCGTATACTCGGAGATTCTGGATTTTTCCATCCGCTGCGCCCAGTCGGTCGCCAGTCGGTATATGCGGTTTATTTTTTCCTTATCGCCTGGTTCGGGCGGCTCTCCTCCGCGCTCCAGCGGTTTCCAAGAGGTCAGGCTTTCCTTCCGATATGTCCCGCGATCCGGGTCCTCCTTCATCCTGCGGCTCCCTCCGTCCTTTAGCGCCGTAACGTAAGACGAGCCCGGCTTAGGAGAGACAGTCTGTCTCCCTCTCGCTCGGGGCTCGTCTTTGTGCGCCGAAATATTTTGGCAGGACATACCTTGGCGGAACGCCTGCGTTTATACTTCTGACACTAGTATATGCACTTTACGGACGGGACATGCGCCGCCGCTTGCTTTTAATCCAAGCTTTAGCCGATTACGATGCCGATCGTTTTGCCGCCAATATCCACCGTTTCAGGGGCACGATCACCGCTAAAACCAATCGTCGTAACCAGCACATTCTCCCGAAGGACATTCTCGAACGCCGTAACGGCCGCTTTCAGCTCATCATCGACACTCAGGGTCAGCGCAACGCGCTTGTCGATCGGCAGGTCAAGGCGTTTGCGGTAATCCTGAACCGCCCGCACGATTTCACGCACCCAGCCCTCTTGTTCCAGCTCCGGCGTGATTTCCGTATTCAGCGCGACCGTAATTCCGTAACCGGATGCGGACGCAAAGCCCGGCTTGGCCTGCTTGTCGACCAGCAGCTCGTCTGCGGTGATTTGCAGTTCTTCGCCTTCCGGAGAGGTGACGGCCACCTTGCCGCTTTGAACCGCTTCGCGGGTAGCGCCGCTGTCCATCGATTTCAGGAAGCCTTGGATGAAGCCAACGTTTTTGCCGTATTTTTTGCCTGCCACCTTCAGGTTCAGCTTCAGCGTAAAATCAACAAAGCCGCTGTCGCTCGTCTCCAGCACGATGGACTTGACGTTGATCTCGTCCTTGATGATCTCCTCGTAATCCGCGACATTAAAGCTCTGGCTGATGGAAACGATCAGCTCGGAAAGCGGCTGACGCGTCTTGATTCCGGTCTCGTTGCGGACGTTCCGCGCCAGCTCAACGATGTTACGGGCGCTTTCCATATCCTGCTCAAGCGTAAGGTCGATCAGGCTCTCGTCGGCAGCCGGGTAATCCGCCAAATGCACGCTTTCTCCGCCGCCCAGGTTGACGAAAATATCCTCCGCCAGCATCGGCATGAACGGAGCGACAATCTTCGCCGTCGTCAGCAGCACATGCGTCAGCGTACGGTATGCGTCCAGCTTCTCCTCTCCAAGCCCGCTGCCCCAGAAACGGTCGCGGGAACGGCGGATATACCAGTTGCTCAGCTCGTCGATAAAGTTCTCGATCGCTTTGGACGAGTTGACGAAATCGTTAACCGCAAGCCCTTTATCAACTACGAGGATCAGGCTGTTCAGCCGGGACAGAATCCAGCGGTCCAGCTTATGGGAAGACAGCTTGAACGGGTGCTCCGCCGGATCGTAGCCGTCAATGCCCGCATACAGCGTCAGGAACGCGTGGGTGTTCACCAGCGTATCGACGACCTTAGACTTGCTCTCGCCCACCAGCCCGCGGGAGAAACGCTTATTGTTCCACGGCGCGCTGTCGGCCAGAATCGCCCAGCGGAACGCGTCGGTGCCGTATTCGTTCATGATATCCCAAGGGTTGATGACATTGCCCTTCGATTTGGACATCTTCTGGCCGTTCTCATCGAGGATGTGGCCTGTCGCGATAACCGCCTTGTAAGGCGCCTTGCCTTTGAACAGCGTCGACACCGCAAGCAAGCTGTAGAACCAGCCGCGCGTCTGGTCGATGCCTTCGCAGATCATGTCCGCCGGATATTGTTCCTCCAGCTTATCCGCGTCCTCGAACGGATAGTGGCTTTGCGCAAAAGGCATCGAGCCGCTGTCGAACCATACGTCGATCACTTCGGAGGTCCGCACCATTTCCGCGCCTTCCTTGAACGGGCTGCGCAGGCGGATGTTATCCACATACGGCTTATGCAGCTCGATGTCTTCCGGCACTTCAGAGGTGGCCATTTCCCGCAGCTCGGCGATACTGTGCGGTGCAAACTCCTTGCCCGTCTCCTGGCAGACCCAAACGTTCAGCGGAGTGCCCCAGTAGCGGTTGCGGCTGATGTTCCAGTCTACGAGTTCGTCAAGGAACTTGCCGAACCGGCCTTCCCGGACATGACCCGGATACCAGTCAACGCCGTTGTTGTTCGCAATCAGTTGATCCTTGATCGCTGTCGTATTGATGAACCAGCTGTCTGTTGCATAGTACAGAAGAGGCGTGTCGCAGCGCCAGCAGAACGGATAGCTGTGTTCGTATTTTTCCTTGCCGTACAGCAGGCCCTTCTCTGACAGCGCCTTGACGATATCGAGGTCGCAGTCTTTCACAAAGCGTCCGGCAAAATCAGTAACCGTATTGGTATATTTGCCCGAAGTATCTACCACATTTACGAAGGTGATGCCGTTCTCGCGGCAGGCCTTGTAGTCGTCCTCGCCGTGCGCCGGGGCCATATGCACGATCCCCGTACCGCTGGCATCCGTTACGAAAGAAGCTCCGACGATCACATTGCTTCTCTCCGCCTGGATGTAGCTGAACGGAGGCTGGTACGTTTTGCCAACCAAATCGGAGCCTTTCAGCTCGGACAGCACCGTGTGCTCGCCCTTCGCCACTTCTTCGACCAGATTTTTGGCCATGATGTAGACGCCGTCCTCCTGCTGCACCCGCACATAGTCCATGTCCGGATTAACCGCCAGCGCCATATGCGCCGGAAGCGTCCAAGGCGTCGTCGTCCAGGCCAGCACATATTCGCTGCTGTCGTCCAGCTTGAATTTGGCGGTGGCGCTCAAGTCCTTGACCGTCTTGTACCCTTGAGCTACTTCATGCGAGCTGAGCGTCGTCTGGCAGCTTGGACAGTACGGGCTGACGCGGTGTCCGCGGTACAAAAGCCCTTTCTCATGAACCGTTGCAAGGATGTTCCATACGCTCTCGATGTAGGTATTGTTCAGGGTAACGTAAGGATTATCAAGATCGGTCCAATACCCGATCGCTTCCGTAAATTCACGCCACTGCTTCTCGTAGCCGAAGACGCTGTCTTTACATTTCTTGATGAATTTCTCGACGCCATAGGCTTCGATCTCCTGCTTGCCGGAGATTCCGAGCTGCTTCTCCACGCCAAGCTCGACCGGCAGACCGTGGGTATCCCAGCCGGCCTTCCGCACAACTCGGTAGCCCTTCATCGTCTGGTAGCGGCCGATGAAGTCCTTGATTACGCGGCCAAGCACGTGCCCGATATGCGGCGCGCCGTTTGCCGTTGGCGGACCTTCGTAGAACACGTAGTTCGGCTTGCCTTCACGGTACTCGATTGATTTGCGGAACGTATTCTCTTCGTTCCATTTCTTTAAGATGCGGACATCTCTGTCCCGCGCCTTTTCTTTGATGTCTACTTTTTGCATGGAATCCATTCCTCTCGTGGTTTTGTCTTAAAACCGTTTTCGATCCCCCTAAATCCCCCTTAGCCAAGGGGGACCCCGAGGGCTCGCCCTCTGGACACCCGGAAGTTTGTCGAAGCCCAGGGCAGCGGCGTTATTTTGAGTTACTGTTGTGATGTGCCCGCTTGCCGCAAGCGGCCGCTCTACAGGTGGCGCAAAGCGTAGGCCCAGCCGCCGCATATAGGCGGCTGGGCCGGGGCACCCGAGCCGCGATCCCGTTAGGGCAGCTCTTGCGAGGGGCCACTGGCGGGCGGGGCGCAGCCGCACGCACCCGGTTTGGCCCTTGCACCCGAGCCGCGATCCCGTCAGGGCAGCACTCGCGAGGGGCCTCCGGCGGGCGGGGCGCAGCAGCCCGCGTCCACTGCGCCGCTGTAAAGGCCCCTCGCGGCGTCCCCGTCAGGGGATGCCGCGAGGAAGGGCCGCTCCACCGCCAACCGCCGCTCCCGTCCGCCAAGCCCCCGCACCTCTCCAACCCTTGCGGGTGTCCAGAGGGTGCAACCCTTGGGGTCCCCCTTGAGGAAGGGGGATTTAGGGGGATCGCCGCCCCAAAAATAATAAACGCCCCGCCCCCAAAGGGGCGAGGCGACGCTCGCGATACCACCCTAATTCCGCGCAAACCTCTGCCGAATAAACGGCCAAAGATCATACGCGATCTCAGCTCCCGCGCAATTACGCAGGTCCGGTATAACGTCCGGGAGACGGCTCGCCTTACGCACGACACAAGGTTCGTTTCAGGTTCGCTTCTTGGGGAGGATATTCCGGCATGGTTTGACCATCGGCTTTCAGCAATCGCCGACTCTCTGGGGATCGTTGCCATGACGTACTGGTCCCGTCATCGAATACAATATTAAATGTTACAGATATGTTCTAGTTATAGCTTCTTTAACGATAAAAGTCAACAGGCCAGGGCCTTTGCCTCAAAATACTTCTTCGCGAACCTCGCGGCTCTCCAGCGCGTCCCAGTCATCCTGGGACAACAGCTCAAGCTGAGCTTCCACCAGCGTCCGGAACCGGGTGCGGTAGATAGAGGCTTGCTTGCGGAGCTCTTCGGTCTCAATGGCGATTTTGCGGGATTTGGAAAGCGCCTCGTTGATAATGCGGTCGGCGTTCTTCTCCGCTTCCTTAATGATGAGCTGCGACTCTTTCTTGGCGTTGTTCTTCACTTCGTCGGCAGCTTCCTGGGCTACAATGATGGTCTTCGACAAAGTGTCTTCGATGTTCGTAAAATGGTCCAGACGCTCCTGCAGGGTCAGAAGCTGATTACTAAGCTCCTTGTTCTCCCGGATGACGCTCTCGTAATCCTTAATAACCTGATCGAGAAACTCATTGACCTCGTCTTCATCATAACCTCGGAGCCGCCGGGCAAACTCCTTGTTATGTATATCGAGCGGCGTTAATGGCATGCTGTGCACCTCCTAGAAATTTCGGGCCTCTTCCGCCCAGCCGTCACTTCATCTTTCAGGATGAAGAAGGAAATCTGAAAAACAAGCCAGCTTAGGACAAGTCAAGCGGCCCATTTTTTCCGTGACTGTCTGAGATTTCGCCTCTTCTAAAACTATCGGCGTCCAGCTCCACAAATGTTAGCTGCCCTTAGAGTTAATCAATTTCGACAAGCCGACTGAAATTCCTGCAAGAAATTTATACAAATTTGCCGACCCGGACCCGGTATCGGGCTTTTTTTGTCAGTCCGCCGACCTCCAGCACTTTAAAGCGGCCAAAGCCCTGAACCGAAACGACATCGCCATCTTTCAGATGGAATGAAGGATCTTCCTCCACCTTCCAGTTCACCCGGACGCGTCCGGCCTTGATGGGAACGAGAATTTTGCTCCGGCTGAGCCGGCACACATCCGACGCGATGCCGTCGAGCCGCAGGGAAGATACCGTAAGCTCCATCGTTTCCAGCTTGACCTCGGCTCGCCGCAGCTCCGATACCGGCAGCACCTCCACGGTGACGGGAGCGCGGCCGACACTGCTCATATGCAGGGCCAAATAATCGGCGATATCCGACGTCACAACGGCATTGCAGCCGTCCTCCAGAACGTAGATATCGCCGATTTTGCTGCGCTTGATTCCGAGACCTAGCAGGGAGCCCATATAATCTCCATGCTCCAGCTTCGGCAGATTCTGCTCCGCCGGTGCTATGTGCAGCACCTTCAGTCCCAGCTCTTCATCTTCCAAGTCACGGTAATCGGGAGCAATCAGCGCTCTCCGCCGTTCCGCTTCTTCGTGGCCGCCATCCCATTTGACCTTCACATCCGGCTCACGGTTCGCGAGCGACTGCAGAATATAGCCCTGCCGCGGGTCGAGGAAATCCGTCAGCTTCAGCTCATGATACCGGACCGCATTCTCTATCCACTCATAAGCCCTGTCCACAAATTGCCGCTCGTCAGGGTGAAAATGACCGTAAATGTCCTGCTTCATGCTTAACCCATCAAGTAAAACAGCACGGACCTGAGTCCGTTCACCGCGAGTTCGAGCACCAGCAGCGCCACAATAGGCGAAAAGTCGATGGTTCCGAACAAAGGCGGAATTATTTTGCGGAACGGCGTCAAATAAGGCTCAACCAGCTTGCCGAGCAGCTCACCGATAAAGTTATCACGGACGTTCGGCAGCCAGGACATCAGCACGTAGAATAGGATCATGTAGAAGTAAATATTGAAAAGAATGTTAATTATGGAATCAATTTGGGACAAAGCCCGTTCACCTCATTCTGTTATAGTCTTGGTCGTCGGCGAGAATTTCCGAGATGGTGCCTTGAATTTCAACGGTATCGGGCGTGCAGAGAAAGATATTTCCGCCAATTTTGGAGATGCCGCCCCCCAGGGCGTACACCGTTCCGCTTAAAAAATCGATAATCCGCATCGCCTGATCGTTCCGTACCCGCTGCAGATTGACAACGACGGTTCGGTGCGACCGGAGATGGTCCGCGATTTCCTGGGCTTCGTCGTACGAACGTGGCTCGTACAGCACGACTTTGACATTTTTCTGCTGATGGATGCTGACGACATTCCCGACCCGCTGGTTCTTGCGGGTTTCTACAGGACTGGGCGCATAATCTTCCTCCTCATGCTGGCCCAGCTGTTCATGCTCGACAATCTCCTCTTGTTCCTGCAATCCCAAAAAGCTCATAAAGCGGTTCATGACACCCATTATGATTCCTCCTCATGGCCTACCAATACCGTCCCCAGGCGCACCCAGGTGGCTCCTTCTTCAATCGCCACTTCAAAATCATTCGACATGCCCATCGACAGCTCCGTCAACGGCTCCGGAGTCAGCCCCATGCCGTTAAGCTTGTCCCGCAGTTCGCGGAGACCGCGAAATACCGGCCGAGTAAGCTCCGGGTCTTCCTCATGCGGAGCCATTGTCATCAGTCCGACGATCTTAAGCCGGTTAAATCCCGAAATTTCACGTAAAAAATCCGGAACAGCTTCCGGATTCAGGCCAAACTTGGACTCTTCTCCGGAAATGTTCACCTGAAGGAATACGTTCACGTCCACTCCGGCCACCTCCGCCTTCCGCTGCAGTTCGCGGGCCAGCGACAAGCGGTCCAGTGAATGGATATATTGAAATTTGCCAATGATATCCTTCACCTTGTTGGTCTGTAAATGGCCGATAAAATGCCATACTCCCTGACTGCCAAGCGCTTCCCATTTGCGCTCGGCATTCTGCCAGCGGTTCTCGCCGATATCTGTAAGACCGGAAGCCAGCACGGCTGCTGTCATCTCCGGCGACACATACTTGGTCACCGCGATGATCCTGACTTCCGTTGCTTTCCGTCCGCCTTTGGCGCACGCGCGTTCAATGCGCCGGCTGACTTCGGCTATTCGTTCCTGCAATGTCGAGGACAACGGTCAACTCTCCTTTATTCCGATCCAGCTCGCCATTCTTCCCGTCACCCCGTTTTCCTTGCGGTAGGAGAAGAACAAATCAGGGCTGCAGCTTGTACACCAACTTGTACATTCGATATGTGTCGGCAATATTCCTGCTTTTATCATAATGCGTCGGTTCAATTCTTTCAAGTTGAGCATCATTTTGCCAATATGCGCTGTCGAAGGGCTGTACAGGCTTTCCCCGGATTCCTCATCCCGGATGAGGCTCTCCTCCAGCCTGCGCACACGGTCCATGACGAAATCGTCCACCTCGTAGCAGCAGGCCCCGATGCTTGGACCGATCGCTGCCCGGATATCCTTCTTGCGGCTGCCGTAGACAGCTTCCATCCTCTTTACCATGGACAAAGCAATTTCCGCCACCGTCCCTTTCCAGCCCGCATGGGCCAGGCCGACGGCTCCCGTCACCGGATCATAAAAATAGAGCGGAACGCAATCCGCGTAGAACGAAGCAAGCAGCACGCCTGGCACATCGGTCAGAAGTCCGTCCGTATCGGCAAACGCCGTGGACCGTTCCAGACTGCCCCGTCCCTTATCATCCGCCGTCACAACCGCGATTTCCGAGCCGTGCACCTGCTCCCCGCATGTCCAGTCTTCTAACAAAAAGCCGAGACTCTCGGCTACAAGCTTGCGGTTCTTAATGACATCCTCCGGGATGTCGCCTACATGAAAAGCGCAGTTCAGGCTTTCGTAAGGCGTTCGGCCTGCTCCCCCGGCCCGTCCGGTAAATCCGGCGGTTATTTTCGAATCCGGGTTCATCCACGACTCAAGGCTGAACAGCGCCGGACTCCCGCTTTTTTGCATAAAAGGTTCCATTCTCTCACCCCGCCTTCAAGTGTACCACAAGATCGCCCAGTAAAGTCTAGCGCCGGCCTTTGCGTTACTACGGATGCAAAAAGAAAGCGCAGCGTTCAGTACGTGCGCCGTTCATTCCTTTCTTCCCGCTGGAGCACCAGGATTTCACGCTCTTCCGCCTCAAGTGAAGGCCGGGGCTCCTCCATTTTCACCAGCACGACATCCGAACCGATCTTCACAATATTCCGCCATGGAATGACGAGATCGGCCCCTCCGCCGAACAGACCCATAAACCTCGTATAGCCCGGAACGATAATGGCATCGATCACCCCGCGCCGCAAATCCAGCTCCAGGTCGCTGACCTGACCGAGACGCCTGCCGTCGACAATATTGATTACATCCTTGGACTGAAAATCGGATATTTTCATTTTTTTGCCCGAAGCCGTTGTTTCCTGATTCATATGGCGCCACCTCTGTAAGTTCAAACGTACATCTAAGTATATGTGGCGGCGGCTTGGTCAAATGCCTCATATTTGGTGCTTAAAAAAACAACCCCACCTTCAGGCAGGGCCCTTGGGTGGGATGGGTTGTCCAATTTTTGTCTTAGGTTATGACTTCACATGCTTCTGCATCTGCTGGATGGCCGACTTCTCAAGCCGGGATACCTGCGCCTGTGAAATGCCGATTTCGTCGGCAACCTCCATTTGCGTCTTGCCCTCGAAAAACCGCATCGACAGGATGCGTTTTTCCCGCTGCCCCAGCCTCTGCATCGCCTCCCGCAGCGCAATTTCCTCAATCCAGGAGACATCTTTGTTTTTGTCGTCGCTAATCTGGTCCATGACGTAAATCGGATCGCCGCCGTCGTGGTAGATCGGCTCGAATAAGGAAACGGGGTCCTGAATGGCATCGAGCGCGAATACGACATCCTCTTTCGGAACGCCAAGCGCCTCGGAAATTTCAAAAATCGTGGGTTCCCGGGAATTCTGGTTGGTCAGACTGTCCCGCACCTGGAGCGCCTTGTAAGCGATGTCCCTCAGCGAGCGTGAGACGCGTATCGGGTTGTTGTCCCTCAGGTAGCGGCGGATTTCGCCGATGATCATCGGCACCGCATAGGTGGAAAATTTTACATTCTGCGACAGGTCGAAGTTATCAATGGCTTTCATCAGCCCGATGCAGCCCACCTGAAACAAATCGTCAACGAATTCCCCGCGGTTATTGAACCGCTGGATTACGCTCAGTACCAGTCTCAGATTGCCGTTTACCAATTTCTCTCTGGCGGATTTCTCGCCCTTCTGCTGCAGCGAAGTGAACAGCTCCCGCATCTCCGCGTTCGTCAGAACGGGCAGCTTGGCGGTATCCACACCGCATATCTCGACTTTATTTCGGGTCATGATGATTAACCTCCCAAGGAGAAACATTACTGTACATTATCTCCCCGGTCGGCCATTTTATTCCTTGGCCTTTTGCCTGCAAGAAGGGCCTTCAGGCAGGGCTAAACCATCTTGTTGAACTCTTTGCGCAGCCGCTTGATTATTCTTTTTTCCAGCCGGGAAATATAGGATTGGGAGATGCCGAGCAGATCGGCAACGTCCTTCTGCGTCTTCTCCTCGCCGCCGCGCAGGCCGAACCGAAGCTCCATGATAAGCCGTTCCCGCTCGCTCAGCTTTTCCAGCGCTTTTTGCAGCAGCTTGCGGTCCACCTGCTCCTCGATGTTGCGGTAGATGGTGTCGTTCTCGGTGCCGAGCACGTCTGACAGCAGCAGCTCATTGCCGTCCCAGTCGATATTCAGCGGTTCGTCGAAGGATACCTCGCTGCGCGTTTTGCTGTTGCGGCGAAGGTACATGAGGATCTCGTTCTCGATACAGCGTGACGCGTATGTGGCTAGCTTGATTTTTTTCTCGGGGTCGAATGTATTGACCGCCTTGATCAGACCGATGGCGCCGATGGATACCAGATCCTCGATATTGATGCCGGTATTTTCGAATTTGCGGGCTATGTACACGACAAGGCGCAGATTGCGCTCGATCAGCATGGCGCGTACGGCCGCGTCGCCCGAGGGGAGGCGCTGAAGCAGATAATCCTCCTCCTCCCGCGTGAGCGGCGGGGGAAGGGCCTCGCTCCCTCCGATATAATAAATTTCCTGGCTTTTCAGCCCGAGCAGAAACAGCACCCGGTAATACTGGAGCTGCAGCGTCAGTCTCCATTTGATCATCGTTGTTCCTCCTTCCTGAAGTAAGCGCTGAAAGCTGCCGAACCGCTTCTCCTTCCGAATCGCAGGGCCTTCAGTTCCGCAAGGGAAATGCGTCATGCATCAGGCAACTCCGCCCGGATGAATCGCAGACTCGCTCTGGGCCAAATCGGGATGAATGATCGCCCGGTAAGCCCCATCCCCGGACAGTGTGCCGCCGTCAAGGCCGATTAGCACTTTCCGGTGCCCGGTCGTCGTTTCGCCAAGGGTCACGGCAACATGGTCCGGCTTCAACGCCAGCATAAAAGACGCTCCCCTGTTCACCCCGCGGTAAGGGACGAGTCTTAGCCGGTCTTGCCATATAAAGGACTGCCCGTCCGTTTCCAACAGCAGCTGATCCGCCCCTTCCTGCGACAAACGCCCTTTCCAGCTTTCCGGCAAATACTCCTCCCACAGCGAAGCTTCCATCACCATAACGGGGGTTTTGGTCAACGGATCGTACAGCCGGTTCCCGGTGTCGAGCAATCCGGAGCAGGTGACGGTCACGCCTTCAATTTCGACCTGCACAGTGCCGATATAAGCTTCCAGCTTCTCTCTTCGCGCCCGGGAGGAATGAACGGCTTTATAACAGCCCAGCACAAGCAGCAGGATGAACAGAACGAACCAAAATCCGATTTTCAGCCGGTAAGCATAACCTCCTGCCGCCGTATACAGAATTCCGTTCCAGATATCCCCGGAGCTCTGAAGCAAATAATGTACACCCAGTATACCGCCCGCCGCCGCAAAATTAATGATGTAGAAGGCCCCCATGCTTCGCAAAAAGCCCTGCAGGCTGGTAAAACCGAAAGCGACACCGATCATGATGACCGACAAACCGAACTTGATCAGAAAGGTATACATGAACGAAAGCTCCGGCACAAACATCATAACGACATATAACGCGCCGACCAGGGCTGACAGCCAAAGCCTCCACCACCTGACCTTGACCTTGATCATCCATCGGGTGAGCCACAGCAGCACTGCGTCGATCAGCAAATTGGCGGCAAAGATCAAGTCGATATAAACTACCATGCATTCACCTGCCTAAGGCCGATATTGGAGCCACCAGATGCTTGGCTTCAGGTCTTTTTGCTGCGATAGGAATAGTATAGAAAGTCCGAAGTCCAAAGTCTGTCTAAACCTGGTAGGCGGCAGCGGGCTATTTTTGTCGAGTTTTCTTGTACCTTCGCCTATCCACAAAGCCTATGCTCGAATGACGATTGTTAGTACATTTTTTTGGGAGCATAAAAAAAGGAAGCCCTTCCTTTTTCAGGATGGCTTCCTTTGAATGTTGCCGTTTGTTAAGTTGTATTTACTCGCGATTGCCCCGCGAGCGGTTGCGCAGGAAGGTCGGAATGTCGAGCTGATCCGAGCTTACCTGGTTGCCGAACGGACGAAGGTTGTTCGTCTTATCCGGGGCCTGCTCGGTCTGGTTCGAAGCCGGACGGCGTTGCGCAGTCGGTGCTGCCTTATGCTCGAAGCCTGTCGCGATGACCGTAACCTTGATCTCATCCTTCATGCTCTCTTCGATAATCGCGCCGAAGATCATATTGACTTCGGGGTCAGAGGCGGAAGTGACGATCTCGGCCGCTTCATTGACTTCATACAGCGAGAGATTGGAGCCGCCGGTGATGTTCATAATGACGCCTCGGGCTCCCTCGATGGAAGTTTCAAGCAGCGGGCTCATGATCGCCTTACGTGCGGCTTCCGATGCCCGGTTCTCGCCTGTCGCGATGCCGATACCCATCAGAGCCGATCCGCGTTCCGTCATGATCGTCTTCACGTCGGCAAAGTCAAGGTTGATGAGGCCCGGAACGGCGATCAAGTCGGAAATACCTTGTACAGCCTGACGCAGCACGTTATCCGCTTCGCGGAAGGCTTCCAGCATCGGAGTCTTCTTGTCAACGATTTCGAGGAGACGGTCGTTGGGAATGACGATAAGCGTATCGACCTTTTCCTTCAGCGCCTCGATGCCGAGCTCGGCTTGTGTGGAACGCTTGCGGCCTTCAAAGGTAAAAGGACGGGTAACTACGCCAACTGTAAGCGCTCCGCATTCCTTGGCGATTTCGGCAATCACCGGCGCAGCGCCGGTACCGGTGCCGCCGCCCATGCCTGCGGTAACGAACACCATGTCGGCTCCCTTGAGCGTATTCGAGATCAGATCGCGGGATTCTTCAGCGGCCTTCTTGCCGACCTCCGGATTGGCGCCTGCACCCAAGCCGCGGGTCAGCTTATCCCCGATTTGCAATTTATGTTCCGATTTGGCCATATGCAGCGCCTGGGCGTCCGTATTAACCGTGATGAACTCAACGCCCTGCACGCCGTTCTCAATCATCCGGTTGACTGCATTGCTGCCGCCACCGCCAACGCCGATGACCTTAATTTGCGCCAGGCTCTCCATTTCAAAATCAAATTCCAACATATTGTTCCCTCTCCCCCTCAATGTGCTTGGATGGCCGGTCCAAGTGTATCTGGACATTCACTATATGAAATCGCTGAAAATATTTTTGAGTCGCTCCACGAATCCTTGCTTCTGGACGGCCTCCTGGCTTGGCGCGGCATTCGGTTTGCTGCGGCTGACCGTTTTCTTGTTCGCGCTAGCAGAGCCGCCGCGTCCCCGAAAGCTTCGGACAACGTGGTGCAAAATGCCGACGCCGCTTGTAAATCCGGGGTCTCTCACCCCGATGTAATCGGGTACCGCAATCCGGACGGACGCCGATAATTCCGATTGCGCCGCCTTCAATACGCCCGGCATCGATACAGTTCCACCCGTAAGTATATAACCTCCGGGGAGGTCGCTGTAACCAAGCCGCTTCACTTCCTGGAGAATCAGGTGGAAAATCTCCTGAACCCGGGGCTCGATAATCGCCGCCAAATCCTCCTGATTGAACTCCTTCTCCACGTTGCTGCCGATTCTCAGCACCTTGAACACAACATCGGAGGCCGCGTCGTCAATCCAGGCGCATCCGTATTTAAGCTTGACTTTCTCCGCCTGATCGGTCAGCGTCCGCAGTCCGTAGGCGATATCATTCGTAACAAATTCTCCGCCGATCGGTATCGTTGAGGTTGCAATAAGGGAACCTTCTTCATATACGGCAATCGTCGTCGCGCCCGCACCGATATCCACCAGCACCGCTCCCATTGATTTTTCATCTTTGGAAAGCGCTAACCCGCCAGCTCCGAGAGACATCAGTACGAGATCCTTAATCCTCAGCCCCGATTTCTCCACACAGCGCAGCAGGTTATGTATTGGCGTCTTGGCTCCGGTAACGATGGTGGCTTCCACTTCCAGGCGAACACCGATCATTCCGCGGGGGTCCTGAATGCCTTCAAGACCATCGACGATATATTGCTTGGCGACGACATCGATCACTTCGCGTTCAGGAGGCAGTGCGATCACTTCCGCAGCCTTGAGAACGCGCAGGATATCCTCCTCGCCGATTTCGCGATCTTCATTCTGGACGGCAACTACGCCATGGCTGGATTGCAGGCCGATATGATTGCCGGAAATGCCGACATACACTTCGGATATTTGAATGCCCACCATCTGCTCCGCGTGCTCGACTGCGTTTCTGATGGACTGTACCGTCTGATCGATGTCTACAATCGCGCCCTTGCGTATGCCTTCCGAGTCGGCAGAACCGACACCGATAATATTCAAGGTTCCATTGGTAACTTCCCCGATAATTGCCCGAACTTTGGATGTACCGATGTCCAAACTAACAATGATGTCATTGTTGCTCAAGCCCTATGGCACCTCCTGATTGATCGAATTGGTTTCCGCCGCTTGAAAGGGGCGGGAAACGTCTTTCTACATATTCCACATGCCTATTCCTTTCCCTCTTTTTTCTACAAATTTTTTGACCGGAAAAAAGAAACTTTTCTTGGAAATAAAAGCAATAAGTGGATGTAAAAAACTTTGCTCTAATTTCAAAAAATCCGGAGAAAAAAGAGGGATGAAACTTTATAGCCCATAAAACCGATTGTAGCATTTTTTATTCCCTGTGAGTAGTAGCTATTTATCTTCTGCGCCCTCTTGCGCGCTGTCGCCCCGGAAAGGAACGTAGGAATCCGCCTCAAGCATCGTTATCATCCCAGGCTCCTTCGTTTCGATGACCTGGTTCAGATATTCCACTTTGTCCTTCAGCAGCGAGACGGCAGTGGTCACTTCAAAGTGCGAACGAGTATACAGCTTGATCCGGTCCGGAAAAGAGAGCGATGGCGACGGCACGATTTCCGAGATGTCGCTCGTCAGCTCATTCGGTATCCCGGCCAGCACTCCGCACAGCTTCGCCTTATATGGATCCGTAGCCTTCCAGCCGGTCAGGATCGGCTTCTCCACCGCGATTCCGCTGTCGTCGATGGATACCGACGCGCCGCTGGACAGGATCGCCTTCAAGCTGCCTTTGGGATCAAGCTCGTACGCAACAGCCGGAAATTCGGTAACCTGAACCGAAATTACACCTGGGAAACGCTTGTCCACCGTCACCTTTTGCACCGTGTTCAGCTCAAGCAGCGACTTCTCCACTCCACTCTTCGATACGGCGAAGAACTGTCCTCCTTTTTTGAGGCCGCTCTGCCGAAGGAGCTCTTCCGAAGTGGAATATTTGCTGCCGCGGAATTCAATTTCCGTAATGCGGCTGGCCGAAGAACGGAAAAAAATGACGCCTAGCAGCGCGATAAACAGCAGCAGCAGGATCGCCGTCACTTTACGGCTTCTTTTTTTCTTGGGCTTGTCCTCTTGAAGAACAGGCAGTCGGGTATTTGGCATTCTATAGTCTCCGTAGTAAGGCCCTGCCTCCCCCGTCTTTCGATTGGAGGAGACAGGGGAGTTTAATTGGCCAGATCAATGGGGCCCGGAACAGGCGTCCTGCGGCTGATCCGGGCGCCCAGCTTCTGAAACAGCAGTTCGATGCCGTCGTATCCTCTGTCAATATGATGAGCCTGTTCAACGACGGTGGTGCCTTGAGCCGCCAGCCCCGCTATGACGAGCGCCGCGCCGGCCCGCAAATCGGTCGCTTCCACCGTTGCCCCGTAGAGCCGTTTGACGCCCCGGATAAACGCACGGTTCAAATGGGTAGATATATCAGCGCCCATACGGGCCATTTCTTCCACATGCTTGAATCTTCCTTCAAAAACGGTCTCCTTGATCACGCTGTAACCGTCGGCCAATGCGAGGAGCACCATGATCTGCGACTGAAGATCCGTCGGAAAAGATGGATAAGGGGAAGTAACAATACGTTCTACGGCCCGGGGGCGCCCCATACAACTAATATTAATTATATCATTGCATACTGTGATTTGAACACCGGCGCGCTTCAGGACGTGGATCAGCGAATTCAGATGACCCACGTTGGTATGCGTAAGCGTGACGTCTCCCCGGGTCGCCGCGGCGGCAATCATGACGGTGCCCGCGACAATCCGATCGGGAATGACTTCATAGCTGCACGGCTGCAGCTTCTGTACGCCCTGAATGGTAATCGTATCGGTGCCCGCCCCGATAATGGAGGCGCCCATCCGGTTCAGGAAGTTCTGAAGATCCTGGATCTCCGGCTCCCGGGCCGCTCCCGAAATCGTGGTGGTGCCCTCGGCTGTCGCGGCGGCCATCATAATATTTTCCGTCGCGCCGACGCTTGGAAAGTCGAGATGAATGTCACAGCCCTTCAGCCGCTCCGCCCGGCAGGAGATTTTACCGTCCGCTTCCTCGATCTCCGCCCCCAGAGACTCCAGCCCTCGCAAATGCAGATCGATCTTGCGTTCGCCGATGGCGCAGCCTCCCGGCTGATAGATGGTTACCTCCCCGAATCTGGCCAGCAGCGGCCCCATCAGGAAGATGGAAGATCTCATTTGCTTCATCAGGTCTTCCGGAACATGGGATGAACAGGCGGGCGCCGTGTCCACCGTTACCGTATCTCCGTCATGTGCGGCAGTGCAGCCCAGCCGCTCCATAATCGCGAGCATCGTTTCGATGTCAAGCAGCTTCGGTACATTGTGCAGCGAGTGAACGCCTTCAGCCAGCAGGCTGGCGGCCAGAATGGGCAGCGCCGCGTTTTTTGCTCCATGGATACGTATGGTGCCTGACAGGGGAATTCCACCCTCAATCACCAATTTGTCCAATGTATCACCTCCGAGATTACCGCTCACCCCCCGCTTAATGCCGCCGGCGCTTTCGATAAAAGCACGCTTAAGCCGGCAAGGGCAGCCGCTTCCGTCTTTTGTCAGGCAGGCGATTAATCTCTTATCGGACGCAAGCTGCGCGCCCTCCGCCATTCCGGTAAGCGGCCCTAGGTGATAGTCACGATTTATACGTTATCGTATGTCGATTCCCTCGGGTGTGTGACAGGATGGAGCGCCGGAACGCGGCATGCTGCCGTTACCGGCCCCTCTGCATTCGGACAAGCATTCACTTGCCGCCCGCAAGCCGCCGAAGCTCCTTAACAACAAGCGCAGCGGAATCCCGCTTGCCCAGTTTGCGCGAGGCTTCGGACATGGACTTGCGGAGCGCCGGGTCGCCCGTAATAGAGCGGACCGCCTTGTACAGCGACTGTCCGGTTAAATCCTTCTCCAGGATCACAACCGCCGCTCCCGCGCGTTCCAGCTGCCGCGCATTCGCCTCCTGATGGTTGTTCGTCACATTCGGTGACGGAATGAGAACGGAGGGGATGCCCAGCGCCGTAATTTCCGCGAGAAACGAAGCTCCCGCACGGTTCACAATCAAAGAGGTGCAGGCGAGCACTTCCGGCATATTATGAACATAGGGCAGCACATGCAGCCAGTTCGGAAGACTTCCCAGCTTCTCGCGCAGGCTCTTGCGGGTCCCTTCGTAATAAGGCTCGCCCGTGACGTACACGTAATGGACCTGCGATTCCTTGACGGCAAGCGAAGCCATCTCGATCATCGCCTCATTGATCGCTTTCGCCCCCCGGCTGCCGCCCACTACCAGCACGACCGTGCTGTCGTCCGGAATGCCCAGGGAAGCGAAGCCCCGCTGCGGATTCGCCTTGCTGACCGTTGTAGCGCGCGGGTTCCCCGTGTAAATCACGCGCTTGCCTGCCGGGAAGGCCGATTCGGTTCCCTCGAAGCTAACCGCCACCGTGCTCGCATACCGGCTTAAAAACTTGTTGGTCAGACCCGGTATAGCGTTCTGCTCATGAATCAGCGTAGGGATGCCAAGCTTGGAAGCGGCATAGACAACGGGGCCGCAGACATAGCCGCCCGTTCCGACGACCACATCGGGCCTAAATTCCTTCAGCATCCGCTTGGACTCTTTCACGCCTTTAAGGAAACGCATGACCGTCTTCACATTGTCTAGGGAAAGCTTCCGGCGGAACCCGGTAATATCGATCGAGCGGAACGGAAGGTTCTCTTGGGGAACCAGCTTGCTCTCCAGCCCCCGCGTCCCGCCGATATACAAAAATGCGGATGCGTCTTCCTCAGCCTCCAGCTGCCTTGCCACGGCGACGGCGGGATAAATATGTCCTCCCGTGCCGCCGCCGCTTAATACGATACGCATTGCCTTCACCTCGCATAACGGGATAAGTTTAGTAGAATGCCGAGCGCCGTGAGCATCAGCGTCAGCGAAGAGCCGCCATAGCTGATCAGCGGCAGCGTAATGCCCGTGACCGGCATCATGCCGATGACCACGCCGATGTTGATGACGACCTGCACGGCCACCATGCAGACGACTCCGACGGCCAGATAGCTGCCGAAACGGTCCGGCAGGCTCATCGCCACCCTCATTCCCCGCCAGATCAGGATAAGGAACAGGGTGAGCACCGCTAGTCCGCCGATAAAACCCAGCTCCTCGGCCAGGATGGAAAATATAAAGTCCGTCTGCGGCTCAGGCACATAGCTGTATTTCTGCCGGCTCATGCCAAGCCCAAGTCCCCCAAGCCCTCCGGGGCCGATCGCATACAAGGACTGGATGATCTGATACCCCTTGCCAAGCGGGTCGGACCAGGGATCAAGGAACGCGGTAATCCGCTGAATCCGGTAAGGGGCGGCCGCGACGAGCGCGGCAAATCCCGCGACTCCCGCCGCCCCGAGTCCGAGAAGATGCTTCATTCTCGCCCCGGCGGTAAAGACCATCATCAGAGTCGCCCCCATCATGACCGTTCCTGTGCCGAGATCGGGCTGAAGCATAATGAGTCCGAAGGCTGTCCCGATCAGGGCCAGCGGCGGCAGAAGGCCCCGCGTGAACGAAGTGATGTCGTAATCCTCGCGGCTCAGCCAGTTCGCCAGATAGAGAATCATCCCCATCTTCATGAATTCGGAGGGCTGGATGCCGAAAGAGCTGATACCGAGCCAGCTTCGCGCGCCGCCGCGAACGACTCCGATTCCGGGAATCAATACAATCACAAGCAGTACGAAGCAGACGATAAGCGCCGGCCGGGACAGCCTCTTCAGGACCCGGTAATCCACATTGGCCGTAAAGAACATGGCGGCAAGACCAAGGGCGGCAAAGAGCAGCTGTCTTTTGACAAAATAAAAAGAATCGCCATAATTACGAAAGCCCAGCACGGACCCCGCACTGTACACCATAATCATGCCTATGGCCAGCAGCGCCAGAATAGGAATAAGCAGCCAGATATCCGGCGCGGGACGGGTCTTGTTCATGAGGAGCACACCTCTTGCATCGTAGTGGAGGCTTATCCATCGCCCCCCTACTTACAGATTATGCACCGCCTCTTTAAAAATACGCCCGCGCTCTTCATAGGATGTGAACATGTCCCAGCTCGCGCAGGCGGGAGACAGCAGAACCACATCTCCCTCTTCGGCGAGAGCTGCGGCTTCCCGCACGGCCTGCTTCAGCACCGAGGCGGCGCTGTCTCCATTATCGACCGTGACGACCGTCTTTAATCCGGCAAGCTTCGCGACATGCGCGAGCTTGTCCTTCGTCTGTCCAAGCGCCACCAGCGCTTTGACGCGTCCCTCAAGGACCGGGACCAGCTCCAGATAGTCGGAGCCGCGATCAAGCCCTCCGGCGATCAGCACGATCGGCTGGCGGAACGAAGCCAGCGCCATGGACGTCGCCTTGGCGTTGGTCGCTTTGGAGTTGTTGTAATACGCCGCGCCGCCCTTGGCCTCGACATACTCCAGCCGGTGCTCCACGCCCCGGAACGAAGCGAGCGTCCCGGCGAGGCCCGCAGGGTCCGCTCCGGCGGCAATGGCGATGGCGCAGGCCGCCAGCGCATTTTCCACGTTAAAGCGGCCTGGGAGTCCGATAGAGTCCACCTCGGCGATTACAATCTCGCTCTCCGAATAGTCGCGGTAGACAATAACCCGTTTCAGATCGTCCTCGGTGCCCGTTACGTAGGAGGGACGGACAAACACGCCCTGCACCAGTTCCTCCGTCATCGAAAAGGGCAAAATCATGCCCTTGATATTAGGCACAAGCTCTCTGCAG
This sequence comes from Paenibacillus apii, assembly GCF_011043685.1. Classification (NCBI taxonomy): domain Bacteria; kingdom Bacillati; phylum Bacillota; class Bacilli; order Caryophanales; family Paenibacillaceae; genus Paenibacillus; species Paenibacillus apii. Next base: position 989,207 of record NZ_JAAKGU010000001.1, read on the forward strand.
TATGAATCGTCCCAGTTCAGCACGGCCGTGTCGCTCACACCCTGATTTGCAAACAGCTTGGCTTTGGAAGCCACGTAATCGCTCATGTCGCCGTGGTAGTCAAGGTGAGTCTCGGCCACATTCAGCAGGCAGCCTACTTTTGGCCGGAAATCTTCCGTCCCTTTAAGCTGAAAGCTGCTCAGCTCCACCACCATCCAGTTGTCCGCCGTTGCTTCCTGCGCCGCTTGTGTCAGGGGAGTGCCGATATTTCCGGCCACAATCGGGTTCATGCCGGCGGCTTCCAGCATTTTCCCAACCCAGGTGGTTGTCGTTGTCTTGCCGTTGGACCCGGTTATGCCGATAATCGGCGCCGCGCACAGATGATAGGCGACCTCCACCTCCGTCACCACCTCGATGCCCAGCTCCAGCGCCCGCTTTACAGGCGGAACGCTGTATGGGATTCCGGGATTTTTGACAACGAGCTTGATGCCTTCGTGGATGAGTCCTTCCGGGTGCCCTCCGCATATAACAGAAATTCCCAAAGACTCCAGTTCGGAAGCTTCGGGACATTGTTCTCTTTCTTTTTTGTCGTTCACCGTGACAACGGCGCCATGCTCATGCAGCACCTTGGCCACCTGCACGCCGCTCTTGGCCAGCCCAAGAACGACGATTTGTTCACCGCGGTACATATCCGGATGTTTCATTATCTACAACCCCTTGCTGATATAAAGTCCCAGACCGGCCAGCACGATGCCTACCGCCCAGAAGGTAATGACTACACGCCATTCCGACCATCCGCCAAGCTCGAAGTGATGATGGATCGGGCTCATTCGGAAAATGCGCTTACCGCGCGTCTTAAAGGACGCAACCTGCAGGATAACCGACAGCATTTCGATGACAAACACGCCGCCGATCACAACAAACAGCAGCTCTGTTTTGGTAACAATGGCAATGGCACCGATCGCGCCGCCAATGCCAAAGGAGCCGAAGTCGCCCATAAACACCTTGGCGGGATGAGCATTGAACACCAGGAAACCAAGCACTGCACCAATCATCGCGGCGGCGCATACACCTGCGGCAATTGAAGTGGCCTGCATGGCCACTACTGCAAAGGCTGCGAGCGCAATGGCGCTGACGCCCGATAGCAATCCGTCTACTCCATCGGTGAAATTGACCGCGTTGGTTACAGCCATCATCATGAGGATGATAAACGGATAATAGAACCAGCCGCCCCAGTCAAAGCTGATGGCTGTTCCCGGGATGCTGATGCTTGTATTGTGTCCGGCGGAAATCAGCAGGCCGCATATGACGGCACCCACCAATAGCTGTCCGAACAGCTTTTGCCGCGGAGTCAGTCCAAGTGAGCGTTTAAAGACGATTTTGATATAATCATCCAGAAAGCCGACCATGCCATAGCCAAGCATAGCTACCAGAAGGACATAAAAGTCCGTATTAATAACAGAAAACTTTAGAAATGACAAGGTGGACGCCAGCATGATGATAATTCCGCCCATCGTGGGCGTCCCCGCTTTTTTCAAATGAGTCTGAGGCCCGTCGTCGCGAACCTGCTGTCCGAATTTCAAGCGGCGCAGCAGCGGAATGATGAGCGGAGCGGCAATGACCGCAAGGATAAAGGATACGGCGATAGTTAGAAGCAAAAGTTGATAATCCACGGGTTCATCCTCTCCAAATCTTTAACTTTGATCAAAATGGGCGTGCAGCCGCTGAAGCGATTCTTCCAGCCGCATGCCTCGGGACGCCTTGAACAGCACGATATCCTTCGGATCCGTCTTCGATAGAAGCAGATCGGTCATTGCGGACTTGTCTGTAAAAGCATACACCCGGTCCGGACCGAACCTCTTTGCGGCAGCCTCGGCAAGATGAGCGGAGAGCGGACCGTATGCAAAGACGAGATCGACTTTCTCCGGGTCCAGGTAAGCCCCGACTTCCGCATGGAAATCCGCTTCGTCCGGCCCAAGCTCAAGCATGTCCCCCAGTACCGCAATTTTGGCGCCTGCGCCCTTCATGGACTGAAGCACATCGATCGCGGCCTTCATCGACGTCGGACTGGCATTGTACGCATCGTTCAGCAGCGTAAGGCCGGAGGACGCCCGGATCAGCTCGATCCGCATACCGGTCAGTTTGAGTCTGCCTAGACCGGCGGCCATCTCCTCATCGCTTACTCCGTAATGGCTTGCCACTGCCAGGGCGGCCAGACTGTTCACGACATTGTGTCTGCCGGGAAGCGGGAGCGTGAAGACCTGCTCGCCGTGGAGGCTGGTCGTGAATGTCGTTCCGCCTTCATGCGCCATGATTCCCGTCGGATAATCGTCATTTCCGGTCCCAAGACCGAAACGGAACGTCTTCAGGTCCTCCGGGGCCGCAAATCCCGGCTCGCCCATAACCTCGGCAAGCAGCGGTTCATCCCCGTTATAAATGAGCAGGCCCCCGGGTTTAAGCCCTTCGGCGATTTCCAGCTTCGCCCGGGCGATTTCCTTCCGCGAGCCCAGCTGCAGAAGATGCGATTCGCCGATATTGGTAATAACGGCTGTATCGGGCTGAGCCAAGGATGTGAGAAGGGAGATCTCTCCCCTTGAGCTCATGCCCATCTCCAGCACGGCGATTTCCGTATCCGCCGCCATGGACAGCACGGTGAGCGGCAGGCCGATATGGTTATTGAAGTTCCCCTGCGTCTTGTGTACCTTGAACCGCGTCTCCAGCAGAGCGGTAATGATATCCTTGGTCGTCGTCTTTCCGTTGCTGCCGGTGACGGCAACCACGCGCGGAGCCACTTCCTTCAGATAGGCTGACGCGAGACGCTGCAGAGCCTCCAGCGTATCTTCCACCAGGATGGCATTTCCCTGCGGAGCGGCGCCTTTATTTCGTGTCCACAGCGTCGCTGCCGCTCCCGCCTTCAGAGCGGACTCGCTGTAATCATGTCCGTCAAAGCTGTCGCCTACCAGCGGGACGAACAGGCAGCCGGGCGTAATTTTACGGGAGTCGGTAACCACTCCCGTTATTAAAACCTCGGCTGTGCTGCCCGGAGACAGCTCGCCCCCGCACATGGCGGCAATGCTTTGCAGTGTTCTTGTAATCAATGGCTTCTACCCCTTATAGCTTCTTTGGCGACGATGCGGTCATCGAAATCGAGAACGGCGCCGCCAATCAGTTGGTAGGTCTCATGACCTTTCCCCGCAATCAATACTACATCGCCGGGGCTTGCCACATCAATAGCTTTCCCGATCGCTTCGCGCCGGTCAACAATCAGCTCATACCGGCTGGTGTCCACACCGTCTTCAACCAGTCCCGCCTCAATATCCTTCAAAATGGCTTCCGGATCTTCAGTTCGCGGGTTATCGGAAGTGACAAGGATATGATCGCTGTACTTGGCTGCGATTTTGCCCATCAGCGGCCGCTTTGTCCGGTCGCGGTCGCCGCCGCAGCCGAAGACGGTCAGCACTTTTCCCTCGGCAAATTCGCGGACCGTGCGAAGCACATTTTCCAATCCGTCCGGGGTATGCGCGTAATCCACAACAACCGCGTACGGCTGACCTTCGTCAACCGATTCCACCCGGCCGCTCACGCCCGGTACCGCTTCGAGGCTCGCTTTGATGTCAGCAAGCGGAATATCCTCCAGCAGACCAGCGGTTATGGCGGCAAGCGCGTTGTAGACATTGAATTTGCCCACCATTTTCAGCGAAATATCGGCATTTCCCTTAAAGGTCCTCACATGAAACGAGGTGCCTTTGGCCGTAATGGAAATCTGCGAGGCGCGGACGCCAGCTTCGTTGTCGATCCCGTATGTAATGGTCTCCGCCGCGGTCTGGGCCGCAAAGTAAGTGCTTGCCTCATCATCAGCATTCAGTACGGCGTATTTGCGTTCTTCCTTCAAGGGCGAGATATCATTCCCAAGTCTTGCGAAAAACAGTCCCTTCGCCGCGCGGTACTCTTCCATCGTATGATGATAATCCAAATGGTCCTGTGTCAAATTCGTGAAAATAGCGGTGCGGAAATCCGTTCCTTTAACCCGCCCCTGCTCAAGCGCATGCGAGGAAACCTCCATCACGCAGCTTTGCACGCCTTGAGAAACCATATCACTGAGCGCGCGTTGAAGCTCCAGCGATTCCGGCGTCGTCCGGGGCATCGGATAGCTGACTCCGCCGTAGCGCATTTGGATCGTCCCGATGAGTCCCGTCTTCACGCCGTGATCTTCCAAAATGCGCTCGATCAAATAGGTCGTCGTCGTCTTTCCGTTCGTTCCGGTAACGCCGATCATCTTCATCCGGCTGCTCGGAGACCCGAAGAACGCATTCGCCAGAACGGCCATCGCAAACCGGCTGTCACCCACAACAATCTGCGGCAGATCAATATCGAGCTTGCGTTCTACAACAAGCGCCGCCGCGCCGCTTGCTGCCGCCTGTGGCGCAAATTCATGTCCATCGACGGTAAAGCCGGGGAGGCAAATGAACAAATCTCCGGGCTTTACCTTCCGGGAATCGGCCTGCAAATCGGTAATTTCGGTTTCGCCGCTGCCGATCAAACGCGAAACCGCCAGACAGGAAGACAGTTCTTCAAGTTTCATCTTAATCCCTCGCTCTATCGTATCGAATAATCTCATTATCATTATGGACTGGAAGAGCCCATATAAATCCGGATCGTCGATCCCCGTTCCACTCTTGTTCCCGGTTTCGGCGCCTGATTGATGACCGTGTCTCCGGTGCCGGAGCGGACAAGATTGAAGTTCATGTTCATGTCCTCGTAAATATCCTGTACCGTAGCGCCGACGAGGTCCGGCACAACGTCAATCGGCGTCTCTCCCAGCTTGTAAGCTTTGGGAAGCTGATCCGCGCGCTTGGGCACCTTCATATAGTTCAGGGAATCCTCCAGAATGTTCTGCACAATCGGCGCGGCCACGACGCCGCCAAACTGAATGCCTTTCGGATTGTCAACCGCGGTGTAGACGACTATTTGCGGATCGTCCGCAGGCGCGAAGCCGATGAACGAAACGATATGCTCCGTCGTGGAATACCGTCCGTTAATGACTTTTTGCGCGGTCCCTGTCTTGCCGCCGACGCGGTAGCCGTCAATGAACGCCGGGCGGCCCGTTCCTTTGGCGACGACGCTCTCCAGCGCCTCGCGAACCTTCCTGGACGTTTCTTCCGTGATGACCTGACGCTCCATCTCGGGTTTGATCTCGGATACAGTCTGACCGGTATCCGGGTTAATCCACGCCTTGGCGATATGCGGCTTATACAGTTTCCCTCCGTTGATGGCTGCTGAAACCGCCGCGATCTGCTGGATCGGCGTCACGGATACGCCCTGCCCGAAGGCCGTTGTCGCCAGTTCGACCGGACCGACCCGCGCCGGCTTGAACAGGATGCCGTTCTCCTCGCCGTTCAGGTCGATTCCCGTTTTGCTGCCAAAGCCGAAGTTGCGGATATACTGGAACAGCGCATCCTTTCCAAGTCTCTGCCCAAGAACGACGAAACCGGGGTTGCAGGAGTTCTCGACCACCTGCAGGAATGTCTCGCTGCCGTGGCCGCCTTTTTTCCAGCAGCGCAGCTTCGCTCCGCCCACCTCGATAAAGCCGGGGTCATAGAAGCGTTCATTCTTCAAATCGACTTTATTCTCGTTAAGCGCCGCCGCAAGCGTAATGATCTTGAACGTTGAACCGGGCTCGTATGTCATCCAGATCGGCAGGTTCCGGTTGTAAACGGCGGGATCGTACTCTTTGTACTGCCCCGGCTCATATCCCGGCCGGCTGGCCATCGCGAGAATCTCCCCGTTCTTCGGATTCATGGCGATCGCCCAGCTCGCGTTAGCCTGATATTTGACCATGGCCTGGTCCAGCTCCCTCTCCATGATCGACTGAATCTGCTTGTCGATGGTCAGTTCCAGATTCAGGCCATCCTGGGGCTTCGAATAAGTCTCGGAGGAGTTCGGCATGAGCCGCCCGCCCGCGTCGGACAAATAAGAGATATTCCCGCCGATTCCCTTGAGCAGCTTGTCATAGACACTTTCAATTCCTGTTATTCCCTGATTGTCAATGCCCGTAAATCCGAGGATATGCGCCGCCAGATCTCCATACGGGTAAAACCGCTTGCTGTCTTCAGCCACAACGATGCCCGGCAGCTGCAAATCACGAATGTCCCCGGCTAGCTCCATCGTAATTTTGCGTCCGCCGGGCTGCAGTCTCACCGTGGATTCACGTTTTGATAACAGGGTCACCAGCTTCTCCTGCGTCATACCCAGAAGGGGGGCCAGCTTCATAGCCGTTCCTTCCTTGTCCTTCACCTGCACCGGAATGGCGTACACGGTCGGCGAGCTGATGTTGTAGGCCAGCGGAATCCCTTCACGGTCCATAATTTCCCCGCGTTTGGCCGTAAAGGGAATATTCCGGCGCCACGAATTCTCCGCCTTGGCCGACAGTTCTTCGCCCTTGGACAGCTGCACATAGGCGAGACGCAGGGCCAGAGCCATAAATAGCACGGCCAGCCCCAGCAAAGTCCACAGCATCCGCCGCCGCGACACGACTCTCGAAACCTTCATCTCTGTCATCCCCGCTTTCCCTGCAATAGACATGTACTCTTTCCTTCATGACTATTCAGGACAAACCGGGCTTAGAACAAGCCTAATTCGAGGAAGGGGCATTCTCTCCGGTATTCGGATCCGCAGCTGAATCGGAAGCTGCCTCAGTACCCGGGCCGCCGGATTCCGAGTCCGCCGTGTCGCTGCCTTGCACAACCGGCTCATCCGGCTTTAGCGTCACCGTGACTTTCGTTTTGCCGTTATTTACGGATTCCTTCTGCTGCGTGACGTAGCCTTCACCCTCAACCTGAATGCCCACCTTCAGCAAGGTCAGCACTTCCAGCGCATCCCGGAGCGATTCGCCGCGCAGATCGGGAATCTTCGGTTTGTCTCCCTGCTCGCTGAGCAGATAGACCTTCTGCCCGGGGGTCAGCGCCGTTCCCGCTTCAGGGTACTGGCTGACCACGGACGGACCGCTTCCGACGGTTTCGAAGTCAAAACCCTGGTTGATAAGCAGTTCTTTGGCCGATTTCATCGTCTGGCCGACCATGTTTGGAGCAGTCCGCGCCGACACCGCATTATCTCCGGACTTCTTTCCGTTCTTGTCCGCTTCCGCGTACGCTTTGGGGACACCCATATATTCCAAGGACTGGGAAACGATCTTCTGGAACACCGGCGCCGCCGCCGTGCCCCCTCCGACGTCTCCTTTCGGCTCGTCCATAATGACGATGACCGAAATCTTGGGATCATTGACCGGAGCATAACCTATGAAGGAGACTAAATTCTTGGTGCGATCATACTCTCCATTGGCACCCACTTTGATCGCCGTACCGGTCTTGCCGGCCACCCGGTAGCCTTCAATATAAGCGTGTCGGCCGGTTCCGATTTTCTGGTCGGCGACAACCTGCTCCAGATAACTCCCCGTTTTCCTGGCGCTATCTGCCGAAATGACCTGACGAATAACTTCCGGCTTCGTCACGGTCGTTTTCCCGGTATTGGGGTCTTCGATTTCCTTCAACATATGCGGTTTCATTAACTTACCGCCGTTGGCGACGGCCGATACCGCGGCAAGCTGCTGAATCGGCGTAACCTGCACTTTCCCGTGACCATAGGCTAGAGTAGCGAATTCAACCGGCCACTCCGGGGTTATTCTTCCTTTGACCTCTCCGGGAAGGTCGATGCCGGTCTTTTCTTTAAAACCAAAATTATCGATATATTGTATAAGCTTGTCTCTTCCCAGCATTTCATAGCCCAGCTTAACAAAGCCTACGTTACTGGAATGCTTCACGCCATCCAGGTAAGTAATTTCCCCCCAGCCTCCGCGCAAATCATTAAGACGCCGTTTGCCGATCATGATATAGCCTGACTGAAATGTCGCATTTGGATCGAACAGCTTCTCCTGAACCGTCCCGGCCAGCGTGACGATTTTGAACGTAGAACCTGGCTCGTAGATGGACTTGATAGCATGGTTGTAGAAATCCCCCTGATCCTGCGTCTCCCAGTATTCGTTAGGATTGAAAGTCGGTAGATTGGCCATACCAAGAATTTCCATCGTGTTCGGATCGGCTGCAATTACCGTCATACTCTTCGGCTGGTATTTGTCATAGGCTTCCTTCATCGCGTCTTCGATGTAATATTGAATCGTACTGTCGATCGTCAGCTTCAGATTGTCGCCGTTGACGACCGGCTGGTACGTTTCCGCAGCATCGGGAAGCTTGACGCCTTTGCCGTCGCTCTGGTAATCGAGATAACCGTCGGCGCCTTTCAGCAGCTTGTCATAGAAGTATTCCAGCCCGGCTACGGCCTTGCCGTCACGGTCCGTGTACCCGAGAATATGGGCGGCCAGCGAGTTCTTGGGATAGTACCGTTTCTGGTCCTTGACCCAGCCGACGCCGGTTTCGCGGATGTCATGCTCTTTCTCCAGCTTCTTCACGAACACGGTTATCTTGTCGGCCACTTCCTGATCGACCTTCCAGCCTTCGTTGCGCACCTCGCGATTCTTGTACAAATTGCCGTCTTTGTCCTTGGCGTCGATCAGCTCTTCAAGCTCTGACACCGGCTTGTTCAGAATCTCATGCAGACCCTGAACCACCTCATCCCGTATGCCCCGCTCCTGAATGACATCCGGCTCCACCACTACGGTATAAGCCGGAACGTCGCTGGCCAGAACACTGCCGGTACGATCCGTTATCTGTCCCCGCTGGGCTTTGATGATCGTCGTATGCGCCCAAGTGTCCGCGGCTCTTTTTTGCCAGAAGTCCCCCTGAAGCACCTGAATCCAGAATACCCGTCCGACCAGAACAAGAAAAAAGAGGGTAATACATCCCCCTATGAACAGTGAACGAAGCTTTATTCTTTTTATCATACGCGAACCTCACAACCTCTATTTTACAATCTTGACGGCCGCTTCCGGCTGATTTAGGCCGGCTGGTCCTAGTTATTCCGGGTAACGGTAATGCTGTCTTCCGGCACACTGTACCCCTGTTCCCGGGCTTTCATCGCCACCTGCTGCTCAAGATCCTGCTTCTCTTTCTGATAAACAGCAATGTCCTTCTTGGCTTTGGAAATCTTCGCATCCAAGTCTTGCGCCTGCTTGTTCAAATCGTAAATGTGGACATAGCGCCATACCAGGACGCTGGACACAAGGACGAATAAGGCAAGAGTCAGCAAATACAGAAGCTTCTCCTGCGTAGGGAGCGTCGTTCGCCTTGTGACAACCTTAGTCTTTTCGCGGTAGCGAGGATTAACTTTCTGTTCCCTTTGTTGCTGCACTGCCAAATTGCCGCGGGTATAGGCCATCTCTGACTCTCCTTTTATCGTCGTTTACAATTTCTCCGCAATACGCAGCTTGGCAGAACGGGCTCTCGGATTACGTTCAAGCTCCTCTTCGCCGGGGGTAAGCGGTTTGCGATTGATCAATTTCACCTGTCCCTTGCCGCCGCATACACACATCGGAAAATCCGGCGGGCATGTACAGCGGCCGACATAGCCGTTCAGGATCTGCTTGCAAATCCGGTCCTCAAGTGAATGGAACGTTATCACGGATACCCTGCCTCCGGGGGCCAGACAACGTACAGCCGCATGAAGGGCCTCTTCAAAAGCGCCCAACTCATCGTTCACGGCAATGCGCAGCCCCTGAAAGCTCCGTTTGGCGGGATGTCCACCCGTCCTCCGCGTCGCCGCGGGAATCGCCTCTTTGATTATATCGGCCAATTCCCCCGTAGTTTCAATAGGACGCACCGCTCTCCTCTCGACAATTTTTCCCGCGATCCTTCTGGAGAACTTCTCCTCTCCGTACTGGAACAGCACGCGGGCGATTTCCTGCTCGGACCAGGTGTTGACGATGTCTGCGGCGGTCAATTCGGCGCTCCGGTCCATCCGCATATCGAGCGGGGCGTCGTGGTTGTAGCTGAATCCGCGCTCTCCTTCATCAAATTGCGGGGAGGAAACCCCCAGATCGAATAGAATCCCGTCTACCTGGGGAACTCCGTCCTTCTGCGGAACCGCCGGCAGCGAACGCAGCACTTCCTCCAAATCCCGAAAATTCGTCTTGACCAAAATGACCTTGTCTCCGAAGACGGCCAGCTTCTCCCTGGCGTTATCCAAAGCTGAGTCGTCCTGATCAAATGCGATCAACCGTCCATGGTCGCCCAATCTTGAAGCGATCAAGGCGCTGTGCCCGGCTCCTCCGAGCGTGCAATCCACATAGATGCCGTCTTCCCTGACGTTTAAGCCTTCCGTTGCTTCTTCCTTCAGAACCGTGATGTGATGAAACAAGCTGCAGCCCTCCAAACAGTATTCGGTAAATAATTATAAATCAAAGTTGAAATCCACCAGCTTCTCGGCGATTTCGTTAAACGACTCCTCCGACTGCCCGAAGTACTGTTCCCAAAGCTCCTTGTTCCAGATTTCCACCCGGTTCGAAACGCCCAGAATGACACATTCCTTGTCCAGCTTCGCATACTCTCGCAGATTGGACGGCAGGGTAACCCTACCCTGCTTGTCCCACTGGCATTCCGTCGCTCCCGAGAAAAAGAAGCGGCTGAACGCGCGGGCGTCGGACTTCATCAGCGGCAGACTTTTCAGCTTTTGTTCCATGATTCCCCATTCATCCATGGGATAAACGAAAAGACAGGAGTCAAGACCGCGGGTCGCCACAAAAGAGGAACCGAGCAGTTCACGAAATTTAGCCGGTATAATGATACGGCCTTTATCGTCAATGCTATGCTGGTATTCCCCCATAAACATTGCTGCCCACTCCTTAATCTCCTCGGGTCCCCACTTCCCCCCACTTTTCACCACTTAAGCATAATAGATTCGTCATCAAAAATCAAAAACCTTTTTCCGTTTCTAGGTATCTTTTTCCAGTTAAACGATGACCCTTAACGTGTCTTTATTTGGCAGAAAATATGCCGCTCCGCGCCATGCGACATCAAACGGGGCACATCTTATCGAACCTGTATGAAGGGATGCTGGCGAATAACCGCAGGTCGCCGTCCAGAAGGGGATTACAGGGGAAGTTTTATCGAAGCGGACGAATGAATCGATCTTTATGTCGAAGGGACTGTTCAGGGGGGGCTAACGAGTAAAATCCGAAAAAATAATTGGTTTAGGTTTCCAGTCTCCCGCCCGGTCGGCAAAAAGGCACCTTGCTCCAATGCTAGATTGGCCAAGGTGCCGCTGCTTGATAGAGCTATTGGGCTTTCTTCAAATTAAGCGTTCAGATTCCAGCTGTCGAGATAAGCGATCTGCTCTGGAGTCAGGGAGTCAATGCCAAGCCCCATGCTTTCCAGCTTGTAGCGGGCAACCTGCTCATCCAAAACGTAAGGAACATTCTCGACTTTGGCGCCGATATTGCGGTAGTTGTCATTCACGTATTTCAGCGAGAGCGCCTGAAGCGCGAAGGTCATATCCATAATTTCAGCCGGATGACCGTCCGCCGCGCCCAGATTGACGAGCCGCCCTTCGGCCAGCAAATACAACTTGCGACCGTCTTTCAGCTGATATTCCTCGATATTCTTACGGACCGTCCGCTGAATGGCCGCTCTCTCCGCCAGATCCGGCTTGCAGACTTCCACATCGAAATGGCCGGCGTTGCACATAATGGCCCCATCCTTCATCACATCGAAATGCTCGCCGCGGATGACGTACCGGTTGCCCGTTACGGTAACGAAGAAATCGCCCAGCTTGGCCGCTTCCAGCATCGGCATTACATGGAAGCCGTCCATGTGCGCCTCAACGGCCTTGATTGCATCGACTTCCGTAACGATGACGTTCGCGCCCAATCCCTTGGCCCGCATCGCCACTCCCTTGCCGCACCAGCCGTAGCCGACGACGACAACCGTTTTGCCCGCCACCATCAGATTGGTCGTGCGGATGATGCCATCCCATGCCGACTGTCCGGTGCCGTAGCGGTTATCGAACAGATGCTTGCAGTAGGCGTCGTTGACGGCAACCATCGGGAACTTCAGCACGCCCTGCTTATGCAGCGCCTTCAGCCGGATAATGCCAGTTGTCGTCTCCTCCGCTCCGCCGCGGATATTCTCCATCAGGTCGGGCCGCTCGGAATGCAGCAGCGTCGCAAAATCGCCGCCGTCGTCGATAATGAGGTCCGGCTTGCTTTCCAGCGCCTTGATGTTGAGCTCCTTGAATTCCTCTGGAGTCGGATTGTATTTCGCAAATACGGTAATGCCGTCTTCCACGAGCGCGGCGCAGACATCGTCCTGCGTGGAAAGGGGATTCGAGCCGGTAATGGTGACCTCTGCTCCGCCTGCCTGAACGACCTTGGCCAAATACGCGGTTTTCGCTTCCAAATGGAGCGTAATCGAAACTTTTAGTCCTTTGAATGGCTGCTCCTTCTCGAACTGCTCGCGGATGCGGTTCAGCACAGGCATGTGCTGGCGAACCCAATCGATTTTGAGGTGCCCGTCTTGAGCGAGCGACATATCGGCTACGATACTTTTTTGCCGGGATAATGAACTCATTGAATAACCTCCTGTTTCTCGTACGCTATCATTTTAACTTACATATATATGATGCGATGCGTTCCGCTATAGTCTGCCGGAAGCTCCATCAATCCGTCCAGCCAGGTTAGGCCGTACCGGTTCAAATAATACACGATACTGTACACCCGTTCCTGCAGCCTGCCCAGAGGCATTAGCGAACGTTCGATCCGCTCCCACTGCCGCAGCGCGGCTTCGCTCTGTTTGGCCATCGCATCCTGCACTTTCCCTTGGAGGAAGGAAATTTGATCGAGTATTTTCTCTTTGTTGCTTCCACCCAGCTTGATCAGACCGGCCTGGACCGTGCCGATTTGTTCGATAAGGGGATCATACATGGCGGCAAAAGAAGCCTTGACCTCATCAAATCTTCTGCCAAGCTCCAGCTCATCCTGAGCCTCCAGCCACCGGCGCTTCTTCTCTTCAAGGCCCTCCAGAACGTCGCCAAAGGTCAGGCCGTATTTTTCCATATGCTTGTGCAGTGTGCCTTCGACAATGGTAAAAGACATCCGGGGAACGATCAGCGGCATCTGGAGTCCCATCTGCTCAAAAGCCCAGCCCGTAATCCCCCAGTACGATATCTCTCCCTGTCCGAGCACGGTTGCCAGCACGGGCAGAAGATAATCCTGCATCAGCGGCCGGGTCAGCACGTTATTGCTGAAGCGTTCGGGATAACGGTCCAGAAGGTCAAGCAATTCCTCGCGGGAAAAAGAGATCGTCCCTTTGCGGTCCGTGAATACGCCGTCCTTCCTGATCAGCAGCAGCCGCGCGCCCTCATGGATGTAAAAGAGGTTCGCCCCGCCTTCCGCCACATCGGCCTGAAGCTGAAATCCCTCTGCCTTAAGTTCCGAAGCCATTTTATGGTAGGCATCTTCCAGAGTCTCGTTGCCCGTGATCAGCGAGCGGAAGAACGGCTGCTCCAGCCGGCGCAGCGCCGGGTCCGCCGAATCCAGCAGCACCAGACCAAATTTGCCGAAGAGCGCACCCATGATTTCGGCAAAAGCCGCGCACATGCTGCCCTTGCGGGCAGCGGCCTGCACCAGCTCCAGCATGCCCGCCTTAAATTCGCTTTCCTGAAGCAGCTCTTCAAGTTGTCTAAGAGGCGGCTCCCAATTCTCCCCGTCTACTTCAATATGGCTGACCGACGAGCGTCCCGTTTCCGGTGCCTCGATCTTCAGCTTGGCGATTTCCCCCGAGCGGTTCAGCACATACGTATGATTGACTTCGTCCCAGTCGTGGTCCTCCCCGGCAATCCAGAATAGCGGCACAACCGGCCGGCCCAGCTCCCGGCTCGCTTCTTTCGCGGCGAGGATGGCAGTGACCGCTTTGTAGACGACAAGCAGCGGTCCCGTAAACAGGCCGCTCTGCTGACCTCCGGCAACGACCAGCGTCTCCGGCCGTTCGAGCAGGTCGAGCGAGAGCCTGACCGCTTCGTGATTATTATATTTTGCGTTATAGGCTCGCAGCACTTCCGTTAGCCTGCCACGGTCAGCCCGGACGCTTGCGCTTTCATCCAGCCAGGCGGCCCGCTGCCGCTTGTTCTGGAGCGGTTGAAAATGACCGCCGTAAAACTTCGCAGCCTTCTCGTCATGATCCATGAACCCGCGGGCAAGCGCCGGTCCGCCTGGCAGCGGCTCCGGTACAACATTCATCTTTAGGTTGCCCCCTGTTCTCAAACTTCTTAAATGATTGTATCCAAACGAGCACGCCGCGTCAAAGCATGCCTTTCAATTTTCAAGAAGAAACGAATCCGCCATTTAGTAAAAACAGCCCCCGTTAAAAAACAAGGTTTCCGGCCGTTCTAAAGAAGCGGCCGGAAACCTAAGTGCTTTAATGCATTGAACTTTATGAATAAATGACTTTATCCGAACGTCAGAATCAGGCAAACGCCTTGGCTACCCAGTGGCCTTTCGAAACTTCAACCAGCTGTGTTTCTTCTTCGTTCGTCTTCTCGCCAGCCGAATAAATCGGGCTCCCAAGCTCGTCATGCAATATCAACCGTTTCTTGTTGACCTCAATTTCCGGATCGGGAATCGGAATAGCCGACAGAAGCGATTTTGTATACGGATGAAGCGGGTTGGCGTACAGCTCTTCACTTTCGGCAAGCTCAACCATTTTGCCAAGATACATTACTGCCACACGGTCGCTGATATGCTTAACCATGGACAAATCATGCGCAATGAACAAATATGTCAGACCCAAACGGTTCTGAAGTTCTTTAAGCAGGTTGACGACCTGGGCTTGGATGGACACGTCAAGCGCCGAAATCGGTTCGTCGCAGACAATGAACTTCGGATTGACCGCAAGGGCGCGGGCAATCCCGATCCGCTGGCGCTGGCCACCGGAGAATTCATGCGGGTACCGCGAAGCATGGTCATGGTTAAGGCCAACCATATCGAGCAGCTCTTCGATCCGCTTCTTTCGCTGGGCGCGGCTTCCGGCCATGTTGTGAATATCCAGCGCTTCGCCGATGATATCCGACACCGTAAAGCGCGGGTTAAGCGACGCGTACGGGTCCTGGAAAATCATCTGCATGTCACGGCGCATCGCCTTCATCTTACCCGGAGACAGCTTGTAAATATCCGTTCCGTTAAATTTGACGCTGCCTGCGGTTGGTTCGTACAAACGAAGGACCGTGCGGCCAGCGGTCGTTTTGCCGCAGCCAGACTCGCCTACCATGCCGAGCGTTTCACCTTCCCGAATCGAGAAGTTGATGTTGTCTACCGCTTTGAGCACCTTGCCTTTTCCTACATTAAAATACTTCTTCAGGCCTTCGACCTCAATCAATTGCTTGCTCAAGAGCGTTGCACCTCCTTGGCCATCGGATGAAGATTCCAGCAGCGCGCGGTATGCGTATCGCTGAATTCCGTAGTACCCGGATCGATTCTTTCACAGATCGCCATCGCTTCACTGCAGCGCGCGGTGAATGGGCAGCCGATCGGCGGTTTGATCAGATCGGGCGGCGTGCCAACGATCGGAATCAGCGGCTCGCCTTTCTTCTGGTCCAGACGCGGCATCGAACGAAGCAGTCCCTTCGTGTACGGGTGCTGCGGGTTTTTGAAAATTTCCCATCTTGTTCCCGTTTCCACCACTTCACCCGCGTACATAACGATAACCCGGTCGCACATTCCGGCGACAACGCCAAGGTCATGCGTGATCAGAATAATGGAGGTGCCGAGCTTTTGCTGCATATCTTTCATAACGTCCATGATTTGAGCCTGGATCGTCACGTCCAGAGCCGTGGTCGGCTCGTCCGCAATAAGCAGCGCCGGGCGGCAGGCAAGCGCGATTGCGATCATGACCCGCTGCCGCATACCGCCGGAAAATTCATGGGGATATTGATAAAAGCGGGCCTCGGCATTCTTGATACCGACAAGCTTCAACATTTCAATGCCTTGCTTGGTCGCTTCGGCCGCTGACATTTTCTGATGTTTGATCAATACTTCCGTGATTTGCTTTCCCACTTTAATCGTAGGGTTAAGAGAGGTCATCGGGTCTTGAAATATCATGCCAATGTCTTTGCCGCGAATAGCTTCCATTTCTTTGATGCTTTTCTTGAGAAGATCCTGTCCCTGGAAAATAATTTCGCCCTGCTTCACTTTGGACGGTGGAGAAGGAATCAACCGCATAATCGATTGGGCGGTAACGCTCTTTCCGCTGCCGGACTCGCCGACGATCGCTACCGTCTCCCCTTTGCCGATCTCGAAATTCATACCGCGGACGGCCTGTACTTCACCGCCCTTTACAAAAAACGAAACATGCAAATCTTTTACCTGTAAAATGGGGTCCATTATCGTTCACCTCCTATTTCTTCAATTTAGGATCAAGCGCGTCGCGAAGGCCGTCGCCAAAAATGTTAAAGGCCAGCATTGTGATACTGATGAGAATAGCCGGGAACAGCATACGCCATGGGAATGCGAGCCAGCCGGTCAATGCGTCACTGATCATCGAACCGAGCGAAGCTCTCGGTGCTTGTACGCCAAGTCCAAGGAAGCTCAGGAATGCCTCGGCGAAGATCGCATTTGGAACGGACAGTGTAATGGTTACAATGATGGGTCCAACCGCATTAGGCAGCAGATGCTTGAACAAAAGACGGCCGCTTCCTGCCCCCATTGAGCGGGAGGCCAAAACGAACTCGCGGTTCTTAAGCTGCATAATTTCCCCGCGCACAATCCAGGACATGTTGATCCAGCCTGTAATCGTGAGCGCCAGAATAATCGTCCACAAGCTTGGCTCCAGTACAACCAGAAGCAAAATAACAACGAGCAGGTATGGAATGGAATACAGAACTTCAGAAATTTTGTTCATAATGCTGTCCGTACGTCCGCCAAAGAATCCCATGATTCCACCGTAAATGACACCGATCAGAAGGTCAATCAGGGCTGCGGCCAGACCTACAATCAAGGAAATGCGCGCGCCGTACCAGGTGCGGACAAACATGTCGCGGCCCAGATCATCGGTTCCGAACCAATGAGCTGCAGACGGCGACTGGTTGGTATTCAGCAAATCATTCGAATCATAGGTATAAGTTGTTAAATGCGGGCCGATAATGGCACCTATAATAATTAATACAAGCAGGCCCAACGATACCATAGCCGCCTTGTTCTGGCGCAGACGGTACCAAGCATCCTGCCAAGCCGACAGACTTTCCCGTTCAATAACTTCCGCCTGCTTCTCATCCACGCCAATCTTGCGGAAATCTTCGGGCTTCAGATTAACGCCCGGCGGAACCATATGTTGATCTACTGCCACTCCTTAGCCCTCCTTTCCTCCACTCAGTTTAATGCGCGGATCTACAAAGACATAAGCAACGTCCGTAATGAACCGCGTAGCCATGAGCAGAATACCGTAGAAAATCGTAATTCCCATAATGATCGGATAGTCGCGAACGCTAATCGCTTCGACAAACTGCTTGCCGATACCACCGATCCCGAAAATCTGCTCGATTACAACGGAACCGGTAACGATGTTTGCCGTCATCGGCCCCACATAAGTCACGACCGGCATAATGCCGTTTCGCAGCACATGGCGGAAAAGGATAACGACCCAGCTAAGACCCTTGGCCTTCGCCGTTTTGATATAATCCGCATGCAGCACTTCAAGCATACTGGATCGGGTCAGCCTGGCAATGAATGCGATCGGCTGCGCCGACAATGCGGCAACCGGAAGCACATAGTCCAATGGATCATTGAAGCCCATAACATCAACCCAACCCAGCTTCGAAGCAAAGATATATTGCAGCACCGTAGCCAGCACAAAGCTTGGTACCGCTATTCCGAGCACCGCCAGCACCATCGCTGCGGTGTCGATAAATTTGCGATGGTAGAGCGCTGCCAGCATCCCTAGCAGAATACCGATAATAACCGACACAACAATTGCTACAAGCCCCAGCTTTAGTGAAGCGGAGAAAGTCTGGCTTATAATATCCGATACGTCCTGATTCAAGCGTTTCATTGAAACCCCAAAGTCACCTTGAATGATATTACCTAAGTATTTGATATACTGCTGGAAGACGGGCTTGTCCAGACCGTATTGTTCATACAGCCGCTGGCGGATTTCGTCCGGAATTTTCTTCTCGGATGTAAACGGATCACCCGGGATGGCTTTCATCAGGAAAAACGTGGCTGAGATCAGCACAAACAGTGAAACCAGCATATAGAAAAACTTATTTGCAACATAGCGTATCATGCCCGTCAACACCTCCTTCGACAAATTTTTCACACCTAATAATGATCTTATGAAATAATTAACCACTTGTCCATTTTATATATTTGTAAATACCCATAATATTCAAAGGTCAACTGACACATGGAAAAACGGCTGCGCCTTCTTTCAGGGACGGCATCCGTTTCTTTTAAAAGTATTCATGAATAATAATTCAAAAAAAAAGGGATATATATGGAATTCCACATATATATCCCGAAGTGCTTGAACTACTTCAGATATTTAATTATTCAATTAAATAGACTTGATGTAGTTCAAAGCGAATCTTAGTGCTCGAGCAGGTAAGCGCGAGTCAGGTCAACTGCGCCGCTGAAGTCAAGCGTTACGCCTTTCAGGTAAGGCTTGGTCAGCGAGTTGTTGGTGTAGTAGTAAATCGGAATCAGGATCATGTCGTCTTGAATGATCAATTTTTCCGCTGCGGCAAACTTCTCTTGACGAACTGCAGCATCATCCGTTGCTTTTGCATCGGCAATCAGCTTGTCGTATGCAGGGTTCGCATAGCCAGTATCGTTGTTGCCGCCTTTTGTTACCCACATATCGAGGAAGGTCATCGGATCATTATAGTCCGCTGTCCAGCCTGCGCGAGCAACTTGGAAGTTTTGATGTTGACGGTTTTCAATAAATACTGCCCATTCTTGGTTTTCCAGCTTAACGTCAACGCCCAGAGCTTTCTTCCACATGTCAGCGATTGCCAGGGCAATCTTCTTATGGCCTTCACTCGTGTTGTAAGACAAAGTGAAAGTCGGCAGTTTGGTCAGACCTTCTTCTTTCAGACCTTCTTCAAGCAAGGTCTTAGCTTGTGCGTCATCTTCAGTAAAGTAGCTGTCCTTAATAGCCGTACGGTATTCGCCGTTAGCGCCGGCAATACCTGGAGGAACGAAGCCAAATGCCGGCAGTTGTCCGCCCAAAGTAACCTTGTCGATCAGTGTTTGACGATCGATCGTCATCGCAAGAGCCTTACGGATTTTAACGTTGCTGAAAGGTTTCTCGGTTACGTTAAACTCGTAGTAGTACACACTTGCAATACCTTTTCTGTTAAACTCGTCCGGATATTTTTGCTGTACGATCGGAAGCTGCTCAGTCGGAATTTCGCCGTTAGGACCGCCAGCGCGGTCCAATTGGCCGCTCTCGTAAGCCGAAAGTTCGGTAGCGCTGCTGTTTACGAGCGAGAAGTCGATTTTGCTAAGTTTAATGGAATCTTTATCCCAGTAGTTGTCGTTCTTCGAAACTTGCAGCGATTGGCCGGTCGTCCACTCGGTCAGCGTAAAAGGACCGTTAACGATCATGGTGTCTTTGTTTGTTGCCCATTTCGCGTTGCCTTCAACCGATTTGTGAACCGGATAGTAAGTATAGAAAGAGAGCAGACCCAGGAAGTAAGGAGTCGGTGCAGCCAAAGTCACTTCCAGCGTCTTGTCGTCTACCGCTTTAACTCCTACTTGGTTGAAGTCGGTAATTTTCTTGTCATAGTATTCTTGAGCGTTCTTGAGGTAGTACAATTGGTAAGCGTAAGGTGCTGCCTCTGCAGCGGCTGGATCAAGGACCCGTTTCCAAGCGCGGACAAAATCGCCGGCTACAACAGGGTCACCGTTGCTCCACTTAGCGTCGCGCAGGGTGAACGTATATACCAATCCGTCAGGGGAGATTTCCCATTTTTCAGCGATGCCCGGTTCCGCTTGGCCGGTTTCATCGTTCATGCGGGTTAAGCCTTCATACATGGTCTTCAGAACCGTGTTGGCTTGGCTGTCTTGCGCAAGAGCCGGATCGAATGTCGGAGGCTCAGCACTCAGGTTGATTTTAAGCGTTTGATCAGCGGCAAGCTTCTCTCCCGATGCGCTTCCATCAGTAGCGGCCGGAGTGTTGCCCGCAGTATTGCCAGTGTTCGTGGCAGCATTATTGCCACCGCCGCATCCTGCAAGCACGGTTCCGATGACTAAAACGAGCGCGAACAGGAGCAAAAGACTTTTACTCTTCTTCATCTAGCAGTTCCCCCTAAATAGAATGTGTTATATGGTTTATGATTATACAACCAGTGGTCAAAAAAATCCAGAGGATTGTTCCTCGATTATCATATTTTTTCATTTTTTTAACGTTATGTGACAAACAGCCCGTAAATCGTGTCAGATTATATCACATTGCCTGTAGGATATATTTGATCATTCCAAAGATCATGAAGAGCACATAACCTGTCCCCATAACCAAAAAGCCAAGTCTCCAAACCGCGCGCAGCAGCCTTTTGCCATCCACTCTCCCCTTCAGGCGGTTCTGTGCGCCTCCAATCAGTCCAGCCGCAATCAGCACCAGGAGAAGAATCAGATAGAACCCGAAGCCGTTTTGAAAGAGGTTATTAAACAGTGCCGATACGGAAAAAAGAAGAAAAACGGTCGTCACGTCCATAGCCAGCAGAAGAGACGGCTTCCTGCCCCTTCCCAGGCGAATGGAGATAAAATAGACAAGCAAAAAAGGCAGCACAGGCAAAATGCTTAATACGATCAGCGAATTGCGGAGCCATTCCAAGCGGCTTCACCTCTCCTTTACAAACATGCCCTCAACCATCCGGATGACCCATTGGTGCGCGGTGACATCGACGCCTGCCTGTTCTGCCAGCGCCACCAAACTGCCGTTAATCCAGCGGATTTCCGTCTCTCTTGAAGACAGTACGTCCGCCAGCATCGACGAATGATTGCCCGATGTCGCCCGGCAGACCTCTAGGATGTCGTTCCACAGACTGTCTTCATAGGCTATTCCGCAGGCCTCGTAGACGGCGGCCGTTTCTTCGTACAGCTCTCTCATCATTCGCACGCGCAGCTCCGTACTCAGCAGCTCGCCGTTCGGGATGCGCCAAATCGCGGTCAGGGGATTGATGACCGCATTGATTGCAAGCTTCCGGAAAATCATGGCTTTCACTTCATTCGACAGAAGAACGGAAAATCCTGCTGATCGAAGCGTATCCGCCATACGAATTGCCGCTTGATTCCGGACGGTCTCACCTTTGCCCCATAATCCGATGGATGTCTGCCCGGCCCCGGCGTGAACGACCCGCACCGGAGACTCCCGCCTGGCCCCTTCCGTCGTGACGGCCGCATACAAAGAGGCTGCTGGCAGCAGTTTCTGCAGCAGCTCCATATGCCCCCAGCCGTTCTGCAGGCACAGGACATTGACCTCACTCTCCCGAAGAGGTCCAAGAAGCTCCGGCAGTGTGCCGTGCAGCACTCCCTGTTTCACGGTGAGCACCAGCCAGTCTCCGGGCGATTCCGGATAAAGACGCGGAAATTCGCTTATAGGGACCGCTTCGATCTCGCTTCCCGGAATGAAGACCGGCTCCCTTCCGTCAATATGGCTAATCGCCAAGCCTGCTTCCGCCAGCGCCGCGCACTGCTCCCCACTCCTGCACCACAGCCGGACTCCTGCTCCGGAACGGATCAGCTTTCCTGCCAGCAAAAGCCCCAGTGAGCCCGCTCCGATGATCTCGATTTTCAATCCTCCAGTCACCGCCTGCAAACATTAAATTAAAAAGCATCCGAGGATCCCGCACAAGCCAGGAGACAAGCTTCGGATTGGAAGCATCAATGCCTCAGCCTGCTGTACGGGGTTTACTGATCTAGTATACCGCGCTGGAGGCAAAAGGAAAATCCCGCCATCACGGCTTTCTTTCACACCGCTGGCGGGATTTTGTGTTCAGGCTTGCATGACTTCATTCGATCCGTTCCAGATTGCCGTTGGCATCCATCTTGAACCGGTTCTTAATCTCCTCTTCTTCCTCGCTTAAAAAGGCCAGCCTGCGGGCACGGTCCATGATCTGGATCAGCGCCTTGTAGTCGTCGTTCACTACACGGTAATCGCTTTGGGCCGTATTGACTTCTTTGGACAATCTCTCATTTTCCGCTCTCAGCTCCGCCAGTTCCTCTTCTTTGTCGCGAAGGTCACGCTCCAGCATTTTCAGCTGACGGCCGGCTTCCTGGTAAGTCCCCTTCCACTGTCTCAAGAACCTTATAACGGCGTCGATGGTCAGGGAATTCGGGGTATCTTCCGTTCCGTAGTCGTCCTCGCCGTCACTCAAGATGAAACCGGCAACCTGGGCGCCTCTGGACGAGTTTTGTTTTTTCAGATAGCTCCTTTTCTGACGCTGTCCTTTCGCAATGGCAATCGCTTCCTCGTAGCTTTTGCGCACACAGCTGTTCCAGCGAAATCCGCAGGCTGCCGATGTCCTGCCGATTTTCTCGCCCACTTCCTCAAAAGCGGCCAATTGCGTGCTCCCTTCCCGGATATGACGAAGGGTGACCTCCGCCAAAATGAGATCGTCTTCCTCGCTCCAGGCGTCTTGTCTAATGGCTGTCATAGAGCCAAACCTCCTAGTAACATCTTGAAATAACCATCTTTGTAACCGGCGGTGCCGCCGGCCAGTGAATGGGGATAAAAGCTGCTTACTCCATTCCTATGCCTCTCATAGAGTTCATAGAATCTATTTGATACTCATTTGTATTTCCAATTTGTCTTCCGCTCATACGCAAAAAAGGAAATAATCGCTTCACGCCGCCCATTTTGTCCGTCAATAACACAAATCACATTTTCACAGAAAACGGTCTCATTTTTTATTGAATTCGTTTACAACTATTTTGTGGGCCGGGTATAATGGATTAGAGGTATTCCGTTCGTTCTAACCTAAGGAGGGGGATGGTAACGTGGCTCGGATGTTTCGGGTTCTGGGATTCTTTACGCTGGTAATCGGCCTGATGGCATTTGCGGGGAAAATGGTCGAGATGGCGCTGCTGTTCTTTTTACAGACCGCATTTTTCGTAATCCTGGGCTATATGAAATTCACCGAAAGAACCTATATCCTTCTGTTTTGGGGGTATATGATTGTCACTTTTACCGGCTTCAGCTATTGGACAGTCTTCCGGATGGGCCTCCCCTTGTAGCTTCGGTTCATCCAGCGGCACATTTAAAACAGCGCAGAAATCCAAGCCCCACGCGATGTGGGGTTATTTTATGTTCCAAGGCAATAGGCCGCCGCACGGAAATGCGGTATGATATTTTTACAGGGTCAAACATATCATACCTACATAACGATTCGAATCTTGCAAGGAGGTGAGACGGTGCTCTCCCCCAAACGACTGGCCGCGGCCGCCCTGGCTATACCGCTCTTTTGTTCGCTGCTGCTAACCCCGCCGGCACCGTTATCATCCGCCGATCCGGACCCGGGCGGGCCCGCGGCGCCTTCCGCAACCTCCCCTTCTTCCATGTCGTCCTTTCCAGACAACGCCGATACCCGCAGGCTCATGCAGCAAACACTGTCAGCCGCCGAAATCCAAAAGGAAATCGAACGCATCGGGGTCGAGCAAAGCCTGGTTGAGCAAAAAACGGCGGAACTAACCCGTCAGGCCGACGAGAAACAGACGGAGATCGCGGAAAAAGAAAAGCGGGCAGGCGCCGTTATCCGCGCTTACTATACGGGAGACAGGGACCCTCTATTTATGGCTTTCCTGTCCACAAAAACGATAAGCAAATGGTTCATTCTGCTTGATTACTACGAGATGATTATGGGGCGCGACAAGGAAATTCTGGCGGATTATGAGCAGCAATACCATGACCTGCAGTCGACACTGGCTGCGGCTGAGCGTTCGTCGAAGGAACTGGCGGAGCTAAAAAGCGCTCTGGAGGAGCAGAAGCTGCGGGTCGAGGCTTTGCACAAAGAAATTGAAGGCGGCATTCAGAATAGCGGAGATCCGCAGAACATGACGGCGCTGCTTGAGGAGTTTACAGCCTATTGGCAAAATATCGGGATGCACGAAGTCAAAACTTACTTCAAAGCGCTGTCTTCGGCGATGAATCATCTGCCGCAGTTCGTGGAGAGCCGTGACGGTGTTCTCAAGCGCCGGGGGGTGACTTACGATTTGAATTTGAAAGAAGAGGATCTGAACGAATTCCTGCATTCACAGAACAAGCTGTTTGATAACTTCGCCTTTACGTTCAAGAACGGTTCGGTGATCGCCTCCGGCCAGGACGGGGATTTATCGCTTCGCCTGCAGGGGCATTATACAGTTCAGGAAGAGCCGGTCAACGCACTGATGTTTCATGTGGACAGCATCGTCTTCAACGGCTTTGAGCTGCCGGATACGACGCGAGCCTCGCTGGAGGAGGAATTCGACCTCGGTTTCTATCCGTCCAAGATCGTCTCGTTTCTTCGCGCCACCGAAGTGGACAGCAAGGACGGCGTTCTTCATGTAAGGCTGGATCTGTCATTCTGAACAAAAAGGGCGGCACCGCGGTCACGGCCTGTCATCCTCCGCCCCGGAGGATGACAGGATCTCTGCGACGTAGCCCTCGGCGTTCACCTTGCCGGCCAGCAGTAAGTCTGCCGCCGAAGTAATTTCGCTCCAACCGGCCTTCGGCGTCCCGCCCAGGCCGCCCCCGTCCATCAGCAGACCGCCGGCGTCAAAAGGAAAAGCGCCGCCGGTCAGCCCCGAGCTGTACGGCTCCGCCACCCCCGGCAGCCGCCCGGTATTCTCCAGCCAATCCCGCTGCGCCTTCTCGGAGGTCACATAGGACAGCCAGCCGGCGGCCGCCTCCGGACTTCGGGACTGCGCGGAGAGCGCGAAGCCGCGGCTGTACAGCAGCCGTTCGCCGGTTTGGTCACCCGTTCGCGGCAGTTCCGCCGTGAGGGCTGCGCCTTCGTTCTTCTTCCACTCGGACAGCCGGACAACGGCTGCGGCGACTTTTCCCTCCCGAAGCCAGTTCCAAAGATCTCCTTCCCCGCCATCCGTCAGATAGATGGAGCCGTGGTTCTGCACGACCCAATCCAGCGCCTTGCGGCTCACCGGAAACAGCCCGCTTCCGATGCTTTCCATAAAGGCGGACAAGCCGTAGGCGCTCCCCGCCTCCATGGCAAGCACATACTTGCCGGACTTTTGGCGGGTCTGCTCCAGCAGCCGGTTCCATTCGTCCAGCGTACTTGGAAGCGCTTCTGCTTCCAGCTCCTTCAGCCGCTCCGGCGAAAATACGAAGACATATGGATCAATATCCAGCGGCACGCCCCAGACGTATCCGTTCCACTGCAGCAGCGGAAGCAGGGAAGCCAGCGGGGTCCCCCCTGGCGAGCTTTCATAGACGTCCGCGGGCAGCAAATACCCCTGACGGGCCAACTCCCCGATCTGATGGATGTCCGTCATAACGATGTCGGGGCTGTCCCCGATCGTCAGCTCCTTCATCAATGCAGCATCTCCAGCCGCTTCGCCAAGATTCTTCAGTTGGGTGGTTACACCGCTAAGCCGTGTGTATTGATCGCTAATTTTTTGCAGCTCCCCAAGTTCATCATCGCTGAGCGATACCGATATTCGCAGATGGGCAGGCTCCCCTTTTTGCCGGAAAGCTGTGTCTTGGGTCTGCATCTGATATCCGTTCAGGGGAGGCGGTCCGTCCAGACTGCTCAGATCCATGCTTGGAGATAAGCTCGTCAGCGACAGCAGCAAAATAGCAAACAGCAGCCAATAATTTTTACGTCTCAGCATGTTCTCCTCCTTGTCCGTTCAAGCCCGTCCCTCCCATTGTACCAGCATTGCGGAACATTTGTCTGCCTGTTTATGTTAACGCTTTCTTTCCATTAAAAAGGGTGCCTTCTGCGCAGTAAAAAGGCCGGGAGTTGGTCTCCCGGCCCTTGTCTGTTGCCCTTAGATATAAACGGCTTTACAGCAAATCCGCAGCCAATTGCGCCAGACGGGAACGTTCGCCTTTTTCCAGCGTGATGTGGCCGCTGATGGCTTGCTGCTTGAACTTTTCCACGATGTAGCTTAGTCCGTTGCTGGCGGCATCAAGATAAGGATGGTCGATCTGCTCGGGGTCCCCCATCAGGATGACCTTGCTTCCCTCGCCCGCTCTGGAGACGATCGTCTTCACTTCGTGGCGCGAGAGGTTCTGCGCTTCATCAATGATGATGAACTGACCCGGGATGGAACGGCCGCGGATATAGGTCAGCGCTTCGACCTGAATGCTTCCGAGCCCCATCAATATTTTGTCGATGTCACCGGCTTTCTTCGTGTCAAACAGAAATTCCAGATTATCGTAGATCGGCTGCATCCACGGCCGGAGCTTCTCGTCTTTTTCTCCGGGCAGGTAACCGATGTCCTTGCCCATTGGAACGACGGGCCGGGCAATCAGCAGCTTCTTGTATTTATGCTCATCCTCCACCTTGAACAGTCCGGCGGCCAGCGCAAGGAGCGTCTTGCCTGTGCCAGCCTTGCCGGTGATGGTGACAAGCGGAATGTCTTCGTTAAGGAGCAGCTCCAAGGCCATCCGCTGCTGCGCATTGCGGGCGCTGATCCCCCATACGGGATCGTTCCCGAGATACAGGGGCTCCAAGCGGCTCGCGTCGCCATTCGCCTTAAGCAGCGCGGATTTGCCGCTTCCAATCTCATCCTTCAGAATGACGAATTCGTGTGGATACAGCGGATAGGACAGCTGCAGCTGCTTCACCGAAAGGCTGCGGTTGCTGTAATATTCGTCAATCAGCGCCGGGTGGACGGGCAGCGTCTGGTAACCGGCATACAATTCATTCAAATCGCCTGTTCGGTCGGACAAATAGTCCTCCGGTGTAATCCCAAGCACATCAGCCTTGATGCGGACCAGAACATCCTTGCTTACGAGTACGACGGGCCGGGGATCGGCCTTTTCGTTCTCCTCTTGCAAATAATTAAGCGCCACAGCCAAAATCCGATTGTCAGTGGATACCTCGCCGAACATTTCCTGCACCTTAATAAAGCTGCGGTGATTCAGTTCGACCTTCAATTTGCCCCCATGCTCAAGCTCCACGCCGCTGTGCAGATGCCCCCGCTCGCGAAGCCCGTCAAGCAGGCGGGACACCGTCCGGGCATTGCGTCCGATTTCGTCGGCATTCCGCTTCTTGTTATCGATTTCTTCCAGTACCACGGCGGGAATGATCACTTCATTCTCCTTAAACGAAAAAATCGAATTGGGGTCGTGAAGCAGTACATTGGTATCCAGTACAAAGATCTTTTTCATGTTATCCCCTCCACAGCGCCTGGTTTGTCTTAAAGATACATAACTCGTTTCGCCTCTGGCAAAGATAAAACCAGAACGTATATTGGACGAAAGGAGCTTGCATCCATGAGAAAATCAATGTGTCTGTTGCTGGTCCTTACGCTGGTGCTGACAAGCTGCGGTATGGTCAATAAACAGTCATCACCCTCTCCTCAGGATAAACATTCGGCAATGAATGGCGTAAATAACAGGGACCGCGGAGTAAGACCGCTGGCTGACGATGGTACGGCACCGGACGGAACGGACGTTGTGACGCTCAGCGACGCCGAGTTGAGAGACCATCTGGAACGGCTGGCCGAAAGAGTTCCCGGCGTAAAAGGAGCGCACTGCGTCGTAAT
Source organism: Paenibacillus apii (assembly GCF_011043685.1). NCBI lineage: Bacteria > Bacillati > Bacillota > Bacilli > Caryophanales > Paenibacillaceae > Paenibacillus > Paenibacillus apii. Next base: position 1,016,826 of record NZ_JAAKGU010000001.1, read on the forward strand.
GGGCAGAACCGCCGTTGTCGGCATCGACGTGGACGGATCGCTCAGCCGCTCCAGAGTGGGTACGGTCAAATACTCGGTGGCCGAGGCTTTGCGCAAGGACCCCGCCGGCGTTAACACGCTCGTGACCGCAGATGCCGATGTGTCGGCCCGTCTCGCCGAGCTGAGCCGGCACTTCCAACAGGGCCGCCCCGTCTCCGGGTTCGCTGCCGAAATGGCCGACATTATCGGGCGTATTATTCCTCAGGTACCCGAAGACACGACGCCGCGAGGCCGGTAATAACCTTTATATCGTCAGTTTCATCCGCAAATTGAATGATGACAAGGCCAAAAAAGCCCAGTGAACTTATCACTAGGCTTTTTGCATTGCGGCAAACACTTGTCCATCAAGCTTCTCCGCCGCACGCTGATCGTAGGTTTTCCCATATCTTGGAGCTGATTCCAGCTGAGCGCCATAAAAGAGCGCATTCCGTACCGCAGAGATCTGCACATCAAAGCAGCACATCTCGAACGGCACCTCGGGAAGCGGATCGATCTTTACCACGGCACGGCCGTTAATGGCATGAACCGTACCTTCCCCGAAGACGGTCAGCGTGACCAGGGGATTCTCTTTCATGTTTCTGACCAGCCGGGAACGGTGGTCGATGGCGAGCCGGAGCGTGGAGGCATTCACCGCGTACACCCACGAAATAGCCGTGGAGGTCGGGCCGCCGCTTTCCGCGTCGACAGTATTAAGCAGTACGAATGTTTCGTCTTGCAGCATCTTCAGCAAAGAATCGGTAAGCTGGGCAACGGATTCGGACATGTTGACAGGCCCCCTTGTGCGGCATAGTAGAGCTTAGTTAATTATATTATATCACAAGCCCAAACTTGCATTCAATTTGAGAAGGACGGACAGCCTTCGGAGCGGCGCGTCTAAGGGGCTGCGGAGGCCGTCGGAGCGGCTCCGGACAGCCGGTCTTTCAGACTCCGCTTCGCGGCGTCAAGCTCTTCTTCGTTAATATATACATAAGGGCTGCTCCAGGTGCCGGTTACCGGCCTGAACTCGACATTATTTTTGGACATTTGCCAATACGCTGCGATCATATTCTTGATCTGGTCCTTCTCAAGATCGGTCTGCATATTGTCGTTGATCGCATCCAGCACGCCGCCGATTTTGACGACTCCGCCCAGAGACTGCATCTGATCCATGAGGGAATGCAGCACTTCGCTTTGCCTGCGGTTGCGGTCGAAATCATCGGAAGGTTTCGTCTTCGGATCGCAGTTGGATTTGCGGTAACGGACATAGTCAAGCGCGTTGTCGCCGTCCAGCTTGGCGGGACCCTGTTTCAGATTAATGTCGGTGCCGTCCACGCTGTCCGTGTAACACATATCCTCGCTGATATTCACCTTCACGCCGCCAAGTTCGTCGACCGCCTTGCGGAAGGCCTGGAAATTAAGGATTGTCACATAGTCGATGTTTACGTCCAGATACTTGCCCATCATGGTCTTCATTTCATCCTCGGCCGAGATGCCCGACGTATCTTCCTTGCCCTTGAACCTCGTATAGTATTCGTTGATCTTCGTTCTTCTGTAGCCGTCCAGCTCCATATACGTATCGCGGGGAAGCGACACGATTGTTGCGGATTTCGTCTGCGGATTAAGCGTGACCACCATAATGACATCCGTCAGATACGATTTGTGCTCCGGCCGGTAATCCGTTCCTAGCAGCAGCATCGTCAGCGGCTTCACCTTGGCCGAATTTCCGGCCGCCACCGGCTGGTTGACTCCTGTATCCAGCACTCCGCTGTCCAGCTTGTAGTATAAATACAGGAGGTATCCGATCACGACAAGCGCCGAGATCAGTACCAGGGTTAACATCATTCTTCCCAGCCGGGACATGAAGCCGGGTTTCTTCTTCTTTCGGACCGGATTCTTCGAAGCCGGTCCGCCGGGCCTTCCGCTTCCGCCTCTCTGTCCTCTGGACCTTGGAGGCAAGCTTCCGTTTTTTGTACTCATAATTAAATAAAGTCCTTTTCTAAAGTGGGAATAAGTAAAATATCACTTGCTATATCAGACGTGTATTTCTCTCCAAAGTTGCACTTTTACCGCCGTTTGGCGATGTCAGCCGCGGCTTTTCGCTTCTGCCTTGCCTCGGCGAAGTGGCGTACACGCACGAGCAGCATTAGGCCGACGGCGACGAGCAGGCACTGAATAATCGGCAGCTTGTCATGCTGAAAAATGAGCAATATCCCCGAACCGAAAGCCATCATCACATAAAGCAAAATTTCCTTTGGCAGAGACAGCTTCTGATTGACCCGAAATACCCGGTTATACACAAAGCCAAGCAAAATAAAGATAACGACAAAGGCAATAAAGGGGTGCTCCGCAAACCAGATTTGCATATACAGCCACTCCTTGTCGGGTAATGGATACTGCATCCATTATAACATCGAAAGACGCTGCGCCGCCTAAAAACCTGCAGATGCCGGGGAGCCAAATCTTGCCGCTTGTGCCTTGATCGCAATAGGTCCGATAAAGGACAGACAGCCGCCGGAATAAATTCCGGCGGCTGATCCCTTTTAGGGGCGGCTTGCCCTTGATTACATATTGGCCTCAGCCATTTTGCGGTGTTTCTCCGCGCGCTCGCGCTCGCTCTTGTTCAGAATTTTCTTGCGCAGGCGAACCGATTTCGGCGTAATCTCGCAATATTCGTCATCGTTCAGGTATTCCAGCGCCTGCTCTAGGGAGAAGAGGAGCGGAGTCTTCAGCTTGACAGTCTCGTCCTTCGTTGCGGAACGGACGTTGGTCAATGCTTTTTCCTTACAGATATTCACGACGATATCGTTGTCGCGCGTATGCTCGCCCACGATCATGCCTTCGTAAATGTCGGTGCCCGGCTCCAGGAACAGCGTACCGCGGTCTTCCACACCCATCATGCCGTAGAAGGTGGAAGTTCCGGTCTCGGTCGAGACAAGCACGCCCTGGTGGCGTCCGCCAACCTGGCCGCCGATCAGCGGGGCATAGCTGTCGAACGCATGGTTCATAACGCCGTAGCCGCGTGTCAGTGTCAGGAAATGCGTGTTGTAGCCGATCAGACCACGCGCTGGAATCAGGAATTCAAGTCGGACCTGGCCGTTGCCGTTGTTGATCATATTGACCATTTCGGCCTTACGGCTGCCCAGGCTTTCCATAACGGAGCCCATGCTGTCTTCCGGCACGTCAATAAGAAGGCGCTCCAGCGGTTCCATCTTGGCGCCGTCGATTTCCTTGACGATAACTTCAGGCTTGGAAACCTGCATTTCATATCCTTCACGGCGCATGTTCTCGATCAGAATGCCGAGATGCAGCTCGCCGCGGCCGGAAACGATAAAGGCGTCCGGACTGTCGGTTTCGTTCACACGCAGGGAAACGTCCGTTTCCAGCTCCTTGAACAGACGCTCACGCAGTTTGCGGGAGGTTACCCATTTGCCTTCCTTGCCGGCGAACGGAGAATTGTTGACCAGGAAGGTCATCTGCATTGTCGGCTCGTCGATCTTCAGAACAGGCAGCGCTTCAGGGTTCGCAGGATCGGCAATCGTCTCGCCGATGTTGATGTCCTTGATGCCGGCAATCGCCACGATGTCGCCCGCGCCGGCTTCTTCGGTCTCCACACGCTTCAGGCCTTGGAAACCAAACAGCTTCTCGATGCGCGCCGACTTGTGCTTGCCGTCGCGCTGGATAACCGTTATGGCCTGACCTTGGCGGATAATTCCGCGGTTGACCCGGCCGATGGCGATACGGCCCAAATACTCGTTATAGTCCATCAGGGTAACAAGGAATTGCAGCGGCTCTTCCACGCTCTCCGTCGGAGACGGGATATGCTCGATGATGGTTTCATACAGGGCAAGCATGTTGTCATCCTGCTTCTCCGGATCAAGGCTGGACGTTCCGTTCAGCGCGGAGGCGTAGACGACAGGGAATTCAAGCTGATCGTCGCTCGCTTCCAGCTCGATGAACAGGTCCAGCACTTCGTCGATGACTTCGCTCGGACGAGCGGCCGGACGGTCGATTTTGTTGACGACGACGATCGGGGTCAGATTCTGTTCAAGCGCCTTGCGCAGCACGAATTTCGTCTGCGGCATACAGCCCTCGTAGGCGTCGACGACGAGCAGAACGCCGTCAACCATCTTCATAATCCGTTCTACTTCTCCGCCGAAGTCGGCGTGTCCGGGAGTGTCCACAATGTTGATGAGAAAATCTTTATAGGTAATGGCTGTGTTCTTGGCCAGAATCGTAATGCCGCGTTCCCGTTCCAGATCGTTGGAATCCATGGCGCGCTCCTGTACCGTCTCGTGCTCGCGGAAAATACCCGACTGCTGCAGCAACTGGTCGACGAGCGTCGTTTTGCCATGGTCAACGTGGGCGATGATCGCAATGTTGCGAATTTGTTCTCTTGAATGCATGATTTGTATCCAAATCCTTTCATTTATCAAATAAAATCAATTAAAATTTGCAGCGGGAATCGAAGGTTTCATAAAAGAAGCGCCGGACGCAAAACCCGACGCTTCGACATTATTTCCAATTGTATCGTGAAAGCACTGTGAAAAGCAAGTCTTTTCATGAAAAAACAATTTTCCAGAAGAAGAAGCTTACCAGCCCCTGTTCCATTTGTTCCGGCCGCCGCTCCGTCCCACGATCAGCCAGATTCCTCCCAGAACGAGAACCGCTCCGAGAACATACATAATGCCCGTACCAAGCAGGCTGAAGAACATTAACACCAAGCTGATTATGCCAAGAATCACAGCCCCGGCAGTGAGTCCGCCGCTACGAGGGGAAACGAACAGCGAATACTCGTACAAGCCGACCGCCACGCCAAGCGGCAGCACCGGCCAGAGATAAGCCATCAGCCCCCAGCCCCACGTGTTGCACAGGCCAAACAGCAGACCGTATACGGTGAGAATACCGGCAGGAACCAGGGCCGCAGGCGTCAAACGCCGGCCAAAGACGAGAGCATGCAGGAACAATCCCGCCAGCAGAAGAAGAAGCGGCCACAGCGCCCGTCCCAAAAATCCGAAGACTCCCAGCTTTCCGAGTAAAATAACGAGACCCGCGCATACGATGAACAGACCCAGCTTCATGTCGTTTTTAGAGGACATCCTACCACTCATCCCTTCAGGCAATCGCATCTCTATCCCTCCGCACGGCTTGTCTGCGCGCTTCAGGATTCTTCTTTATTTTATCCGAAAAACGCAAAAAGCGCCATCATGCGCCAATTTCCCACCAGATTAGATCTTTCCATATCAAGAAGAAACGGCTGCGCCGTCCTTTCAGGGATGGCACCGTTACTCGTAGAAATATAAGTCAAAATGATAAGCGCCAGGCTTATACATTCTTATATTTTTTAAAAAAGACCCCGTATCCAGGGCCTCTTTCGAAGCATACTCAGCTGCCCGATCCACCGGACCATCAGTTGAAGAACGGCCGGTTATTCTATCCCGCTTTCGGCGTGTGCCGTTTAATCCCCCCGGCCGCAACGACCGCAACGCCCAGGGCGACCGGCAGCAGGGAATGCAAAGTCGGCAGCAGGATGGACAGCACCGCCCCCAGCTTGACGTCCCGCAGCAGCATCTCTCCGGCGGTATAGGCGAGAATGTAGGCCCCGATGTAGATGAGCACCGGAAAACGGTGCAGCCAGCGGGTGATCACGCTGCTGCCCCATACCACCAACGGAATGCTGAGCGCAATCCCGATGACGATAAGCGCCAGATCGCCTTTCGCCAGACCGGCGATGGCAAGCACATTGTCCAGGCTCATAATGAAATCCGCGGCCAAAATCGTCCGGATCGCTTTCCACAGCGTGGAGCCTTCGCCCACGCGGACTTCGTCTTCCTCCTCAAGCAGCAGCTTGAAGGAAATCAACAGCAGCAGAATTCCTCCGCCCGCTTGAATGTAAGGAATTTTAAGCAGCAGCACCGCGGCCAACGTTAGAATGCAGCGCAAAATCACAGCGCCCGCCGATCCCCACCAAACCGCTTTTTTGCGTTGGCTCTCCGGCAGATTCTTGCTCGCCATCGCGATAACCATCGCATTATCTCCGCTTAGCACAAGATTCACCATTAATATTTCTCCGAGCAGCCATATCGAGTCCATCCCCCATACCTCCCGAACACTCATATTACTACTTGTATGCTCGGAGGCGACAAGCTATGCTTTCCGTCCTGTTATCGCGGATAAACGCAAAGACCCGCCCAAGCATGCTCAGGCAGGTCTTCTATTAGAACCAGTCTTCCTTGACGGAAGAGATTAAATCGGCTTCATCGGCAGGGCGCTCATTTCCGTGCGGAGTAACCTCCATCGTAACCGCCGCCGCAACCGCCTCGGCGAGCCGCTCCCCGTAACCGGGAAGCAACGACTCGACCTTCTCAATGATCTTCAGATTCGGGTTCGTTGTCGGCGATTTGGGCAAGAACAGCGTGCAGCAGTCCTCATAGGGAAGGATCGACAAATCGTAGGTGCCGATTTGCTGGGCAATCTCCACAATTTCGGATTTGTCCATCATGACGAGCGGCCGCAGCAGCGGCAGATCGGTAGCCCGTCCGATGACGTTCATGCTCGGCAGCGTCTGGCTGGCGACTTGGCCCAGGCTATCGCCGGTCACAAGCGCCAGGGCGCCTTCGCGTTCGGCCAGCTGTGTCGCTATTCTCAGCATGGCCCTTCTCATCAGCGTGACGATTAAATTGTCCTGGCCGATTCCGGCAAAAGAGGTCTGCACCTCCGTAAACGGAACCAGATGCAGCCGGATTCTTCCCGAGTACCGCGAGAGCACCCTGGCCAAATCGATTACCTTTTGCCTCGCTTCCCGGCTCGTGTAAGGGTAACTGAAGAAATGGACACACTCTACCTCCAGCCCCCGCCGCATGGAAGACCAGGCCGCCACCGGGCTGTCGATGCCGCCCGAAAGAAGCAGCAGCGCCTTGCCGTTCGTGCCGAGCGGAAAGCCGCCGACCGCCGGAATGCTCTCGCAGAAAATATAGGCTTGATGCTCCCGGACCTCCACCCGAAGCTCCAGCATTGGCTTTCTGACGTCGACGGACAGCGCCTGAAACGTCTTGAGCACAGGAGCGGACACCAAATGGTTCATCTCCTGCGAGCCATACGGGAAGTCCTTCCACACCCGCCGGGCGTTCACTTTAAAGGTCGTGCCCGGCTCGGGATCGACCTTTTCGATAAACCGAAGGCTGGCCTCCACGATTTCTTCAAGCTCGGGCTTGACCGCCTTTACCGGGCTGATCGACGAAATGCCGAATACTTTGGCGAGCGCTTCCAGCAGCTCTCCTGCCGGTTCGCCGTTCAATTCGACGTAAATTCTCCCAAATTCCTTAATCAGTCTTGCCTTCGGATAAGGCTTGACCATTCCCTTGACATGCCGCAGCATCGTGTTCTCGAAACGGCTGCGGTTCTTGCCTTTAAGTGTAAATTCACCAAAACGCAGCAGCAGCATGTCGGCGTATTCTGTGCTTCTTCCCGCCATCTGCACGGGGTTAGTCGGTTTCATGTTACCGCATGCCTCCTTCCGCAATCTTCAAAGCTTTAACCGCGCCAAGCAGCGCCTGTTCCAAAGCGGCAACATCAGCCGGGGTATGCTCATCCCCGAAGCTGATGCGGATGCCGCCGAGCGCCGCGTGCTCATCCCTGCCGATCGCCAGCAGCACCCGGCTTGGCTCCGCCAGCTTCGACGAGCAGGCGGACCGGGTGGATACCAGCATGCCCAGCTGCTCCAGCTGGCGCGCCATGACCTCGCCCTTCATTCCCGGATAAGAAAAATGTACAATGTGCGGCGCCCCCTCCTCGCTGCTGTTCAGGGAAAATTCCGGGATATTCCGCAAAAATGCCAGCAGGCGATTCCGAAGCGGCAGGATGCGGGAGACAAATTCGCCGCGCCGCTCGGCAGCCATTCTAACGGCTTTGGCTCCGGCAACGATCGCAGGCAGATTTTCCGTTCCGGCGCGAAGCCCTCCCTCATGGGAGCCGCCGCTCAGCAGCGGAAACAGCTGAGTGCCTTCCTTGACATACAGCAGGCCTACTCCGCGGGGCCCGCGTATTTTATGCGGAGACAGGCTGTATAAGTCGGCTCCGAAATCCCGGGGCCCTCCAGGGAGCTTGCCGAAGCCCTGCACCCCGTCCACATGAAACAGCGTCCGGGGGTTGGCCGCCTTGACGGCACGGCCGATCTCCGCCAGCGGCTGCACCGAGCCGATTTCGTTATTGACATGCATTACACTAACCAGCACCGTATCTCGGCGCACGGCACCGGCAACCTCCTCCGGCTTTACCACTCCGTCCTCGTCAGGCCGGACGATGGTGACCTCCCAGCCCATGCTTTGCAGCTGAAGGCAGCTTTCATAAATGGAAGGATGCTCCAGTTCCGTCGTTATGATATGGCGCCCCCTGTTCGTATACTGCAGGGCGATGCCTTTGATTGCCAGATTGTTGCTCTCTGTCGCTCCGGAGGTGAACTTGATCTCCCCCGGAAGAACGCCAAGAGCCGCGGCGCATACTTCCCGGGCGCGCTCGATCAGAGCCGCCGCCTCGGCTCCGGCCCGGTGCAGCGAGGAGGGATTCGCATAATGCAACCTCATCAGCTGCTCCACCGTCCGGGCGACCTCATCATATGGCGGCGCCGCTGCGGCATAATCCCAGTAAATCATATATGGCATAACTCCTTTACAGCAAATAAAGTGAAAGGATCAAACAGGGAATCCGGCGTCCGAAAAAAAATGGCGCTGGCGGTATATCCCGTTTGACCCTTTCTATTATACCGCGTATTTGGCGCGGGCGCGTTCTATTTTGGCAATATAGGCCTGAGTCTCTTTCGGCAGCTTGTCCAATTGCCCGATCAGCTCATCATCTGTGCTTACGCCAAGCTTCATTACCCGGCCCGGACCTGCGTTGTAAGCGGCCAGCGCCATATTTACCTGTCCGTTGAACCGCTTCAGCTGATACGACAGGTAGCGTACTCCTCCGTCAATGCTCTGGGCTGGATCGAACGGATCGGACACGCCCAAGCCTTCGGCGGTACCGTCCATAAGCTGCATCAGCCCTTTGGCGCCCGCGGAGGAAACGACGTTCGGATTGAATGACGACTCCGTATCGATAACCGCCTTAATCAGATCGACCGGCACTCCGTATTTAGCCGAAGCCGCCTGGATAAGATCGTCATACTCCGTCGGCCCAGCCGCTGCAAACGCAGCGCCGTCAACCTCTGTATCCGTCATTTCCCCGGAAATAGCCCCTAACGATAAGGCGCCGACTTGCTGCCACAGCAGACCGTCTCCGGAAGAAGCCCGTGCCGGGCGACTGCCTTCTGACGATGCTCTATCTTCAAGAATAGCCTCGAATCTGGACGATCCAGAATCCACAGCTTCATTCGTTTTTGACGACACTCCCGCATCAGCTGAACTTCTCAGGTTAATCCACTTCAGTTCGCCAGACCGGCTGGCAACGGCTGGGTTAATCTCCATGCTGCCGCATTCCCTCTTCCCATAATTTCATACTATACCCAGTATATCGGCATCTGGAATAAAATTGTTAAATATACTCCAAAAAAGGCTTCCAGCCCCTTATTTTAAGGTCTGAAAGCCTTTTTTGTCCACCATGTCTTTCCTGATCTTACCGCGTGAATGGAATCATAACAAAATAGCTCAGCGTCGCGACAATACCCAGCCCGATTGCCCAGGCGCCTGCCGTCTTGCGGCCATTATTATAGGCATAGTAGCCTAACACCGCCGCCGACGGACCCAAAATAATCGGCCAAATGAACAGAGAAGCGATTCCTAAGGCAAGTCCTACATAACCGACTGTCTTGTACGCTTCTCCTTCCTTGCCCTCCGACCTTGCCGCCGAACCGGCGGCAGAGTTGGTACGGACCGGAAGCGGACTTACCTCGGCGGCGTATTCTTCCCGGTGCTCGGGAGCTTTCCGAGGGTAATCGACTCTGCGCGGGCGCAGCGTGATTTTTTTGCGTCTGGAACCTTTGGGTCCCGAACCTTTTTGTCCACTGTCCATAGGGCGCCTCCTAGGCTTTCGGCTTGAAGGTCAGACAGCAGGTTGCGGAAGAATTGTTTGCAACATCCTTGTGATTCGAGAAGGTCATTTCCTCGGCGAACTCTTCCTTCGAGCGGCTGCCCGTGTGCTTGTCGATTTCGATAATGATCGAATCGGCCTTGCAAAGGTTGTTATCGCCCCAATAATGACAGTTGCTCACACTGCAGTGGACTACCGTTTTGGCGTCATTATTCATTATTATCACCTCGGATACATTATGTCCTTCCGGCCGGGACGCTATACGGCGCAGGAGTTCCCAAATGCGGGCAATCCGGAAGCGGCATAATTCGAGGAAAGAGCTGCGGATCGAATGAAAAGAATGAAAAAAGCCTCCCGGGCACTCGCGCCCAAGGAGACTTTGCAGAAGCTATACTTGATTTTGCATACGGCGTTCGGTCAAATAATCGTTCTCGTAATAAGTGAGATCATCCCGCAGCTCTTCATACACCTTGGTAATGTCCAGAATGATGTCGCGTGCCGGGCGAACCGGTTTTTTGCGGAAGCGAATCGCATCTTGTCCGGTATAGGCGTAACGGCCGTCTTCCGAGTAGCTTTCATTTTTCGGATAAAAGAAGTTGTTCACACCGTAATGATATACGTTATAGAGCGCTTTATGCGCGAAATCCTCATTGAACGTGGCCCGGCGGAGGGCAACTCCCAGCTTCTCGTACGACATCTCGGAGAATACGAGCAAATGGCGGAGATCAGACAGGAATCCTTGGTAAAAATGCGTCACCTCTTCGTCCTGCTCGGATGAGAGCTGCGGCAATGCGTAGTGGTTCAGGAACGCCTCCATTTTCTCGATGGCATATTTTAGCTTTTCTCTCGTCGTTTCGCACAATTTCTGAACATTGGCTGACATGGCGGTAGCTCCCCCTTATTGTCGTTAACTTTAATTGGCTTGCAGTTACATAGTTCCTTGTAATTCAATCGTTTTCATGTCTATCCTATCACAAAATGATGAACGGCGGTATCCTTTTGTACGCATGCATAAATCAGGCGGCTGTCTCCCATTCTAACCTTATTACATTGCCTGGGAGGAGCGGAATTTATGTCGCGTAAAAATATTGCCATCGCCGGTCTGCTCACCGCGATCTGCGCTTCCGTGCTGGCGGTGAGCCTGACCTCGCGTCCCGACAAGGGGACGGACGGGCTGCGTCAAGGCACCGAACATCCGGTCAGGGAGCACTCCCTGAAAAAGACCGCCTTGGTACAGGATGTGTACGCCACGGAAAAGCTGAGCCGGGCCGACGCGGGCCGCGATTTGAACGCCATGCTGACGGAAACGGAAGGCAAGCGGGCCCATGATGTTGCATTATATGCGGAGAAGCTGCAGCGCAGCCACGGGCATATAGCCATGCTGATGTGGATTGATTTTTCCTCGGGAACGGTTCGAACGTTCAAATCGGTTCCGCCGGAGGGCACCCCCGAGCAGCAGCGGCTGCTTCGGCAGTATTTAAACGCCGCCAAATCAGCAGTGAAAAAGCATCAAGCCTACGAATCGCCTTCATTTACCGTTGGTGAGCGCAAATACTTCATCATGAGCCAGCGGAGCCGGGACGGAAAGCTCGGCGTTCTCGCCCTGATCGACCAGACCCTGCTTAACCGGGTGGCGGAGCATCAGCGCAAAAATCTGCGCCTGATCCCCTACCCCAAGGAAGGCCATTTCCGGGTCGAATCCGTGCATACCGACACGCTGCAGGACATTACCGTCAAGACGGGACATGACAACGAGAACGCGAGCCATTTTTACGAGAATGAAATTGTTGTCCGGTTCAGGGAAGGGCACCCGAAGCGAGGGCAGCTGCAGACGATTTCCTCGGACATTCACTGCGCAGCGCCCCGGAAACTGGGATATGCTTACATTTTCCGCTCGCCGGATATGACTTACTCTCAGCTGAAGACGTATTTTCATTATAAGTGGCGGCCGCTCTATACTGAACCGCACTACTTGTATTTAACCAATGATGTGAACGGTGAAAATACGGCTGAGGTGATTACGCCGAACGATCAGCTGTTTTCCGCCTATCAATGGAATCTGCCTGCCATCGAAACGAGCCGGGGATGGAATTTGTCCAAAGGGAGCAATAAAGTCACGGTCGCGGTGGTGGATACCGGTGTTCAGGCCGACCATCCCGACCTGAAGGGACAGCTGCTCTCCGGCTATAACGCCATTTCCAATAATGGAAAACCGGACGACGACGTTGGCCACGGCACGCATGTCTGCGGCATTATCGGCGCTTTGGTCAACAATACCGAGGGAGTCGCAGGCATCAGCTGGTACAACAAAATTTTGCCCGTTAAAGCGTTGGACAGCAGCGGAGCGGGCACTACCTATTCCGTGGCCGAAGGCATTATCTGGGCGGCGGATCACGGGGCCAAAGTCATTAACCTCAGCCTGGGCAATTACGCCGATTCACAATTTCTGCACGATGCCGTCAAGTATGCCTATGACCGGGATGTGCTGCTCGTGTCCGCCGCCGGCAACGACAACACGGAACGGCCGGGTTATCCGGCCGCCTATCCCGAAGTGCTGGCTGTGGCCGCGACGAACGCCTCGGGAGAGAGAGCGTCCTTCTCCAACTACGGCGATTATATTGATGTTGCCGCGCCGGGCGAAAGCATTGCCAGCACGTATACAGGCAGCCAGTATGCGGCTCTGTCCGGGACTTCCATGGCCAGCCCGCATGCCGCCGCCCTCGCCGGTCTGGTACGCTCGCTGAACCCGGATCTGACGAACAAGGAGGTCATGGATCTCATGACCAAGAACGCCGTCGATCTCGGCTCTCCGGGCCACGACAAATATTTCGGCTGGGGACAGGTCGACATCTACAAGACGCTGCAGGCGGCGTCCGGCGGCGAGGTGCCGCTTGAGCTTTGGCCGCAGCATGTCCGGGAGAAGATCAAGCTGCTGGAACGGAAACTGGATACAAGCCCCTAAATGCGCCGGTTAGCCCGTTGATTCTTTCATGGCTTCCTTCAGCAGCGGTATAAGGAGCAGCAGCCCGCGCTCCATCTGCTCTTCCTCCATCTGCGCGTAGCAGAGCCGGATATGACTGGTCGAAGGCTCGCCCGCATAGCATACATTTCCCGCCAGAAAAGAGATGCCCAGCCGCGATGCCTTCCGGTACAGCTCCCCGATGTCAACGGAATGCGGCAGCTCCAGCCATAAATTGAGTCCGCCTTCGGGGAGTTTCCAACGTACCCCACGCGGCGCGTAGCGTTTCAGCAGTCTGGCCGCTCGTTCCATCCGCGAACGCAGCGAAGACCGTAATCCCGTCATGTAGGCGTCATAACGGCCGGAAATGAACGGGAGCAGCGCGAGCTGGATCAGCAGCGGACCGCCCAGATCGCTGGCCGCCTTGGCGGCGATCAACCGCTCGAGGATATCGCCTTCGGCCGCTAAACAGGCCATCCGGCAGCCCGGAGCGAGCACTTTGCTGAAGCTCTTCATGTAGACGACATGCCCGTCCTTGTCCATGCTTTTGATGGATGGCGGAGGGGGAGAGTGAAAATACAGATCCGAAAATGGATCGTCCTCCACAATGAGACAGCGGTAGCTGCGGGCAAGCTCCAGCAGCCGCTGTCTTCTTTCTGTGCTCATTGTGACTCCGCTTGGATTCTGGAACGTCGGCACCGTATAAATCAGCTTCGGCGGACGGCGGTCGCACAGCTTCGTCAGCAGGTCGATGCGCATGCCGTCATCATCCATCGGAACGGAAATCATCTCCGCTCCCCTCCCGGCAAATACATCGATGGCCCCCGTGTAGCTGGGCTCTTCCAGATATACGGCGTCGCCGGGGCCAATAAAGGTGCGGGCCACCAGATCGATCCCCTGCTGGGTTCCGCTCGTGATCATCAGGCTGGCTGGTGACAGGGAAATGCCGCGTGCGCGCAGATGCCGGGTCATCGCTTCACGCAGCTCCACATCCCCCTGAAAATTGCCGTAGGCCGACATCAGCTCCGGCCGCTTCGCCACAAGCGATGTCATCGCCTCGCCGATTTCCTTCAATGGAAGCAGCCCGGAATGAATCGCCGCCAGATGGAACGAATATTCGGCCTCTGAATAATCGAAATTCCGCCACAGCTGAGCCCTCGGCAAATAATCCTCAAAGCCTTCCTGCCACCCGAATTTCTTCCGGGTTCCGGTCTTTCCCTGTCCTGTATTCCGGCCCGGAGATTGGCTTCCGCCGGCATCGTTCTCCCTGTCATTCCCGTTTGTGCTGCCGTCATCCCGGGTACGATCGCCCGTTCGTCCGCCGTTTCCTATGCCGTACTCCTCAGCCTCGCGGTCTCTTGCGGGAGAAACAAAGCAGCCGAGGCCGTGATGCCGAACGATCCGCCCGCGCCGTTCAAGGTCGGCGTACGCTTTGCTGATGGTCACCTGGCTGACCCCGAGCGAGACCGCCAGCTTCCTGACCGAAGGCAGCTTCATTCCCGGCTGAAGCAGACCGGAAGCGATGCGCTGCCCCAGCGCATCGCTGATCTGCAGCGGAAGCGGCTTGCCGCCACCGCGGCTTAATTCGATATGCATCGTCAGGTCGCCTCCACTGTTATATTCATATCTTTACTGTTATACTGCTCTGCCGCTATGATACCATCAAATCACAGGTTAAGGAGCAAAATCGCATGAATATTGTTTACTCCACTATGGCGCAGCATCTCGGCTCATCCGCCGTACGCGATATTCTGAAACTGACTCAGGGAAGTAATGTTATCTCACTGGCCGGAGGGCTGCCTGCGGAGGAGTTATTCCCTCTCGAGGCGGTTCGTGAAGCTTATAACCGGGTTCTGACCGGACCTGCCTCCGTTCTGCAGTATGGTCTAACTGAAGGGTATGCCCCCCTCCGCGAAAAAGTCGCCGCAAGACTGGCCCGGCAGGGAATCACGGTATCACCTTCGGAAGTGGTGCTGACCACCGGTTCCCAGCAGTCGATCGACCTGCTGTGCAGAATGCTGCTCGACCCCGGCGACAGCGTTCTCGTCGAATCGCCGACCTATCTGGCCGCGCTTCAGGTGCTCGGGTCCTACCGCGCCAATATCGTATCGGTGGCCAGCGACAAGGACGGCATGCTCCCTGATGATCTGGAGCATAAGCTGCAGCTCCACCGCCCCAAGCTGCTGTATGCCGTTCCAACCTTCGGCAACCCAACGGGGGCGACTTGGAGCGAAAGCCGCAGGCGCAGCATCGTAGAGCTGTGCCGCCGCTACGGTACGCTCATCCTGGAGGATAACCCCTACGGCGAAATCGCATTTGCCGGAGGGGACCGGGCAGGGCTGCCGCCGCTCGCGGCCATTGACGGCGACATGGGAGGCGGCTCGGTGGTCTACACCGGCACCTTCTCCAAGATTGTCGCCCCGGCTCTGCGCACGGGCTGGATCGCGGGCAGCCGGGAGCTTGTCACCACGGTAGCCAAAGCCAAGCAGGCCGCCGATCTGCATTCCAGCACGATCGACCAGCGCGCGCTGGATGAGCTGCTGTCCGGATATGACCTTGACGGGCATATTGCGGCAATTTCCCATGAGTATGCCGCGCGGATGAAGATACTCTCTTCCGAGCTGCGCTCCCGGAATTGGGAGGGCGCTCACTGGGAGGAGCCTCAGGGAGGCATGTTCCTGTGGCTGACGCTGGACAAGTCGGTCAATACCGCGGAGCTGCTTCCGCTCGCCGTCGCCCGAGGAGTCGCCTTCGTGCCGGGTGAAGTATTCTATCCGGCGAATCCGGATCGAAGCACCATGCGGCTGAACTTCACCCATACGCCGCCGGATCTGCTCCCGCTGGCCGTGGAACGGCTGAACGAGGCGCTTGAAGAATGGAGCGGCAGAAGGCTTGAATCCCCAAATCCGGTCTAAGCCTCTTCTGAGAAAGCCAACTTCATCCACCTTTGGCCTTAGCGTTCAAGAGAACTTGCATTGAAAAAGCGGCGGCGCATCCGGGAAACCGGAAGCGCCGCCGCTTATGACGTGCATTTGATTAGTCGATATATAGTGTTGCCAGTTTAGGAAAGTTTGCCGTAAGCCGGGTTCTGTGCTCTTTGTGGTAATCGCGGGAACTACCCTCCCACTGTGAGCGACAATCATCTATCTAGGCCGTACATTGCTGCACAGCTCCAGCGACCAACCCGAACGCGCCTCAGGCGAAGGCTGCCTCTTCCTTACGGAATCGGCTGCGTTCCATTAGGTCTTGCTCCAGGTGGGGTTTACCAGGAACGAAGTCACCAGCGTTCCTCGGGGTCTCTTACACCTCGGTTCCACCCTTGCCTGTGCCGCCTGCAAGCAAGCGGCCATCGGCGGTCCATTTCTGTGGCACTATCCTTCGGCTCGCGCCGACTGGACGTTATCCAGCACCCTGCCTTATGGAGCCCGGACTTTCCTCCCGCGGCTCGTGGCCGCCGGCGATTGTCTGTCAAACTTTCCGAACAACATTATATATTATACAGGCTGGCCCCATTCGAAACAAGTGTCAAAATCATCCACACCCACAGCACAGTTGAGCTGCATCAGGCCGGCGGCAGCCCATAAGTTTATCTCTTCGCTTTGCCCAATTTCAACAGGCATTTTGCCGTTTCCATATCCGTTACAAGCGTATCAATCCACCCGCCCCGAAGGGTTGCTTCGATAGCAGCGGTCTTGTCCGTACCACCGGCAACCGCGATAACGTTAGGTATATCCCGCAATTCTTTCAGAGATAGTCCTACCATCCTGGTCTCCTCTTCACAATCAAGAATTTTTCCGTCGGCATTGATAAAAGAAGTGCAGACATTCGCTGCAGCCCCCATGGCTTTCATTCTCAAAATGCTTTGAACGTCAAAATAACCGGACTTTACAATGGTCGCCTCTTCTGAGACTTGTCCGATCCCCACAATCGCGACAGTGGCTTTTCGAGCAAGCTGAATCACTTCGCAGATCTTCTCCTCGGCCAAAATCATCTTGCGCATTTGCTCAGAGGTGACGATAGCCGGGGCATTCAGCTGAAAATATTTGGACTTCAATACCTCCCCGAATACTCTTGCGTTTGAGTTAGCGTGCCACTTGGCCCCTTCCGCTCCCCACCCTCCAATTATGGGAACAAACCTCATGTTTTTTTTAGGGAAAAAATGAAGCTCTTGCCCCACGGCGCATACACTTCTTCCGGCCATGATCGCTATGATGTCGTTGTCCTTCAGCACAGATTCCAACATTGCCGCAGCCGCTCTACCCAAATGAAGCTGGGTCAGCATCGGATCGGTGTTCGGCACTTGAATCACTGTCGCATTTCTAATACCGAATGTTTCTGTAATCGCATGTTCATATTGCTGTTCCTCGGCGAACGGATTTTTAATCGTTATCCTTACAATTCCCTCCGCTTTGGCAGCGCTCAGCATACGACTTATCTGCGGCCGAGATATGGACAACCGCTCAGATATTTCTTGTTGACTCAGTCCTTCCTCATAATACATCATGCTGGCTTTTACAAGTATTCGAGTGCGTTCTTGGTTAGAATCCGGCATCTTCGACTCCTTTTTGAACAAATGTTCCATGTTGAAATAATGTTCAGGTGGTTGTATGATTACAATAAATACAAAATTTTCTTTTTTTGTTGGGAGTGATTTGGCAACCCGCCTTCATTATATTCGCGGATAGCCTTTCTTTCCATATCATCATTCTAATTTTATGGTAATTAAAGGAGGATTTCACATTGAGTCTCACATTAAATCACTCCCGGGGCAAGTTTGGGGAATACGGGGGAAGATTCGTTCCCGAGACGCTCATGCATGCGCTTGAGGAGCTGGAACAAGCATTCCTGTATTACCGAAACGAAACGGATTTCGTAGGCGAAGTGAACGAATTGCTGCGTGAGTATTCCGGGCGGCCAACCTCTCTCTATTACGCCGAAAGATTGACCAAGCATTTGGGCGGAGCAAAAATCTACTTGAAACGCGAAGACTTGAATCATACGGGTGCACACAAAATCAACAATACGATCGGGCAAGCGGTTCTTGCTAAACGAATGGGTAAAAAGAAACTGATTGCTGAAACTGGAGCCGGCCAGCATGGCGTGGCAACCGCTACGGTCGCCGCCCTCTTGGGAATGGAATGCAAAATTTTTATGGGAGAGGAGGACATTAAGCGTCAGCAATTAAACGTATACCGAATGAAGCTGCTGGGCGCCGACGTGGTGTCTGTGACATCCGGTTCAAGAACCTTGAAGGACGCCGGCAATGAAACGCTGCGCTATTGGGTAGCCCATGTAGAAGAAACATTTCTCCTGTTCGGCACGGCCGCCGGCCCCCATCCTTACCCTATGATGGTTCGGGATTTTCAAAGAGTTATCGGTGATGAAGCGCGCGAACAAATGTTGTCCAAGGAAGGGCGATTGCCCGATTCAGTGGTTGCATGTGTCGGCGGCGGCAGCAACGCAATCGGGATATTCTTCCCGTTCCTGGAAGACTCGCAAGTACGATTAATTGGCGTCGAAGCAGGCGGAAGAGGACTGCATACCCGCGAACATGCGGCCACTTTGTCCAAAGGAACACCGGGGGTTTTTCAGGGTTCAATGAGCTATTTGTTGCAGGATTCATTTGGTCAAGTCCAACCGGCCCATTCCATTTCCGCCGGACTTGATTATCCGGGTGTGGGACCTGAGCATGCCCATTTAAAAGATATCGGCAGAGCGGAATATGTTTCGATTACGGACCTCGAAGCTTTAAAGGCGCTTCAATTGCTGGGACGGATCGAAGGAATCATTCCGGCGCTTGAAAGTGCGCACGCTCTGGCCCATTGTGTGAAGCTCGCCCCCACCCTTCCTTCAGAACATATTATGATTGTCAACATTTCCGGCCGGGGGGATAAAGATATGGACACGATTATGCAATATCTGGGGGGTCAGCTTCAATGAATCTCATTGACCAAACCTTCGCGGAACTGAAGAAAGAACAGCAAACCGCCTTTATTCCGTTTATAACCGCAGGTGACCCTGATGTATCGACTACCCTGGATCTTATGCTGCAGCTTCAGCGTTCCGGTGCAAATTTGATCGAACTGGGCGTGCCCTATTCCGATCCGTTGGCCGACGGCCCTGTTATTCAACAGGCATCAATAAGAGCCCTGAACAATAATGTTACAATTTTGGATGTTATCGGCATTGCCAACCAAGCTAAAGAAGCGGGCATTGGCATTCCTCTCATTTTATTCACTTATTATAATCCGCTCCTGCAGGCAGGCCTTGAAAACTTGTTTCCTTTAATGTCGAAAAGCGGTATTGACGGGATTATTGTGCCGGATCTCCCTGTAGAAGAAAGTGACAAAGTCCGGTTCCATTGCGAGCAGTATAACATTCATTATATTCCCCTGGTCGCGCCAACCTCCCAGGAACGAATTGGACCCATTGTAGAAAGAGCCTCCGGTTTTGTATATTGCGTATCCTCTCTCGGCGTAACCGGACAACGTAAAAATTTCTATGGAGATATCGAAGAATTTCTCTTAAAAGTAAGAGATAACACCCATTTGCCAATTATTGTCGGATTCGGAATTTCTGATAACAACCAATACAGAAGATTTTCAGAGCTTGCAGATGGAATTGTTGTTGGCAGTACTATTGTTCATACCGTCGAAGAAAATCTCGGCTTGCTTAAGCAACCCACGACTTATTCCCAAGGCATTAATAACATCAGAGAATTTATTTCCCACTTGCTCGGAAACTAAACTTATTTTACCCAATTGTTGTCAACCATAGGGAATTAGAGGAAAGATAAGATTGTTAAAGTTAAGAAAAAATATGGCAAAAAGCGTTCCGCTGTTTCGAGCAGCGAAACGCTTTTATTATGAATACCCGCGCCGCTTAAACAAACCGGAACGGCTCCGTATTCACTTCGGAAGCGTACACCGGCGTTTCATACTTGTGCTCCGTCAGCTTGGCCTTGATCCATTCGGCCACCTTAACCTTCATAATCTTCTCGGCGTTATGGCCGGGATCGATCAGCGCCACACCTCCCATCAGCGCATCCTGCGCCGTATGGTAGTCGATATCACCCGTGACCAGCACATCGGCACCGCGGAAGATCGCGCTGCCAAGGAATTTACCGCCTGATCCCCCAAGCACGGCGGCTTTGCGGACAGGCCGGTCTAAGTCCCCCACCACGCGCACCTTGTCTACGTTCAGACCGGTTTTTACGGTTTCCACGAACTGCCCCAGCGTAGTCGGCTCTTTAAGTTTGCCAACCCGGCCCAGTCCGAAGCTGCGGCCTTTGAGATCCATGGAATAGAGGTCATAGGCGACTTCCTCGTAAGGATGGGCCTTTAGCATCGCCTGAATGACCTTGGAGCGGATGCCGAGGGGGACAATCGTCTCGATTCGGACTTCCTCTGCCCGCTCGATTTTGCCCTGCTGCCCGATGTAAGGGTCTGCTCCTTCCCGGGGGAGGAACGTGCCGTATCCCTCGATATTGAAGCTGCAGTGGCTGTAATTGCCGATCCAGCCCGCCCCGGCGTTCAGGACGGCATCCAGCACCTTCTGGTGATGGTCCTTCGGTACGAAGACGACGAGCTTGGACAATTGTTCGGTATGAACATCCTTCAGCGGAGCGGCATTCTCGATGCCAAGCGCCTCGGCCATCCAGTCGTTCATGCCGCCTTCGGTAATATCCAGATTCGTATGACTGATGTACACAGCGATATCTTTCTTGATCAGCTTCTCGTAGATCCGCCCCATAGGAGTATCCGTCTGGAGCTGCTGCAACGGCCGGAAAATAATCGCATGATGCGCAATAATGAGATTGCAGCCTCGGGCAATTGCCTCCTCCACAACCTCGTCATTCACATCGAGCGCAATCAGAACGCCGGTAATTTCTTTATGCAGACTTCCAAGCTGCAGGCCGATTTTGTCGCCTTCCTCCGCTACATGCTTAGGAGCAAGCTGTTCCATGTATTGAATTACGGTTTGTCCTTTGGCAAGCATGCCAGCACCTCCGTGATCTCTTGGATAAGTTCCCCGATCTCCGAGCGTTTGCTTTCGGCAGATTCTAGCTCCGAGCGCGAGAGCGATTGCCTGATACGCTCCAGCTTCGATATTTCGTCCTGCCATTTGGCAAAAAAGACCGGGCCAGGCTGCCGGATCAGCCAAGGGCCCATGTTCAGCAGCGTTTCCATCCGGTACGGACGCTCTCCGCCCGCCTTCGCCGCTTCCGCATACAGGCTTTCGTTGGTCAGTCCCGCTTCGGGATCTTCCGGTACGGCGGTTAGCACCTCATACCGTTTGCCGTCCTCCTCAAGCAGAGCTTCGGCGGTCAACACCCAGCCGTTATCCAGCAGCCACCGGCGGAGAATATCCTCGCCGACATTGGGCTGAAGCAGCAGCGTCCTTACTCCCCCCAGCTTGCCTTCCAGTAAGCCCCGGTTCAGAATTGAGGCGATCAGAGCGCCGCCCATGCCCGCAATCGTGATGCAGTCGGCCTCTTCCGGCCGGAGCACCTCCAGCCCGTCCCCCTGGCGAACAGAAATACGTTTCGTAAGTCCCGCATCCTGTACCGCCTTTTGGGCTGCGCGAAGCGGTCCGGGATTCACTTCCCCGGCCACCGCGCTAACGGCGCGCCCGGTCTGCACCGCCGCCAATGGCAGCAGCGCATGGTCCGAGCCGATGTCGGCCAATTTCGAGCCCTGCGGAATTTGTTCCAGCAGCAGCCCCAATCTTTGCGATAATTTCACGTTGTTCATGTAGCCACCCACGCAATCCATTTTTTTCGAAAAAGAAACAACAACGTAAGCTCGGCGGCGATCTTTCCGATCAGCAGCAGTGAAAGCCATGCCGGATAATCCCGCCGCAGCAGCAGACTGTCTATTTCGGGCATGAGCCACAGCAGAGCGCCGACTCCAAAATAGACGCCGGAAACGCCTTTGACCCGATGATACAGGAGCCAGCTCAGCCAGATCATCAGCACGCACAGCGGGAGCCAGAGCAGCTGCAGTTCCCATACTCCGGCCTCCGGACGAACTCTGCCCGCAAATCCCGCATACAGAAGGCAGAGCGCCCCGTATCCTCCGAAATGAAGCAGACCGATCCGCAGCGTGAAGCCCAGAATGATCCAGAGCAGCCCGCAGACACCTACGAAAATGGGAATCGAAAGTCCATCCTCCAAATTATGGAGAAAAATCATCCATAACCCGAAGCCCAGCGTCAAAAAACTGCCGATTCCCGCCAGAGACAAGCCGATGATAGGCATTCGGTTCCTCAATAAACCGGCATATCCGTAGCATACCACAAGCAGCGATACCGCTGTCGCAAGTTGCAAACCCCAGGGAAAAACGCTAAAATAAAAACCAATTAACAAAATCAAGGAAATAATTCCAAATGCAAACATCCAAATTTTAATATTTCCTTGCTGCAGATTTTGCAGCGTTATCGGATTACTGTTGGGTACCTCGCCTTCATCACTGTACAAATTCGTGAGAAAGTCGCAGTACTGCTCCGGGAGGAGCTTGGTACGGCGCCAATACTGAATCTCTTTTAAAATGATGTCACGCTTCTCCACATTCAACGTCGATCCCTCTTTTCAAGCGGCAGCTATTGACTATAGACAAAAGGACCTCCTGCCGCATGCAGCAGAAGGTCCTTTAAAGGCTGATTTGTTATTCCAGAAAATCCTTGAGCCGTTTGCTGCGGCTCGGATGGCGCAGCTTCCGCAAAGCCTTGGCTTCGATCTGGCGAATCCGCTCCCGGGTAACGCCGAAGACTTTGCCGACTTCCTCGAGCGTCCGAGTCCGACCGTCGTCAAGGCCAAAGCGCAGGCGGAGCACATTCTCCTCACGCTCGGTCAGCGTATCGAGCACATCCTCCAGTTGTTCCTTAAGCAGCTCGTAAGCGGCTGCGTCCGCAGGAGCGAGCGCCTCCTGATCTTCAATAAAATCGCCCAAATGGGAATCGTCTTCCTCCCCGATCGGGGTTTCCAGCGATACCGGCTCCTGGGCAATCTTCATGATTTCCCGAACCTTCTCGACGCTAAGCTCCATTTCGGCCGCAATTTCTTCCGGCGCGGGTTCGCGCCCCAGCTCCTGAAGGAGCTGACGGGACACCCGGATCAGCTTGTTAATCGTTTCCACCATATGAACGGGAATACGAATCGTCCGCGCTTGGTCGGCAATGGCGCGGGTAATGGCCTGCCGGATCCACCATGTAGCGTACGTACTGAATTTGAAGCCTTTATTGTGGTCGAATTTCTCTACCGCTTTGATGAGACCCATATTGCCTTCCTGGATCAAATCGAGGAAGAGCATTCCCCGGCCTACATAACGCTTCGCGATGCTGACGACCAGACGCAAGTTCGCCTCAGCCAGACGGCGCTTCGCTTCTTCATCGCCGTTCTTGATCCGCATAGCCAGTTCAACCTCATCGTCGGCCGAAAGCAGCGGCACCCGTCCGATTTCCTTCAGGTACATGCGGACAGGGTCGTTGATCTTGATTCCGGGCGGGAGCGACAAATCATCGTCAAAGCTGAAATCGTCGCCATCTCCGCTCTCGCTTTCGTCATTTGGACGAAGCGTCACTTCCTCGTCGTTATCGTTAACGACTTCAATTCCCATATCACTGAGCTGCTCATAGAATTCATCCATTTGCTCGGGGTCCTGATCAAATGGCGACAGTTTCTCCATAATATCTTTAATGTTCAGTGAAGATCTTTTCTTGCCAGACTCAATAAGCTGATCTTTGACCTGGTCGAGCGTAAATTCCGTCTCCAGTTCGGTATGCTGATCGTTCGCCATTATTCGACTCCCTCCTCCCTAGGTACATCCTGTCAAACATTCACTGTCTGTCTAGGGCTATAATCTCACTTGCAATTTGTGCCGCACGCAAAAAATCACCGGCTTTTTCCGCCTCAATCATCTCTTCCCGCTTCTTATCCATCATACGCTGCACGGGATACTTCCGCACTTCACGGATATAATCGTCCAGTACCTGCGGACTCCAGTCGGGAGGCGATTCCATCATGGAAATGGAGGCCGCGATCTTCTCCAGCCGGTCGTCCTGCAGCGAGGACAGAAACCGGCTGATATCCGGCGGCTTGCCTTGCGCATAATAGGCGTATAGATAAGCGGCAATCGCCGCATGATCATCGATGTTGAAATCTTCTCCGAGATGTTCGTTAACATAAGCGGCCGCGTCGCTATCCTGAAACATCAGGGACAGCAGACTCCGTTCCGCGGCATGGTAAGCCGGAAGAAGGGCTCTTGCCTGCACTTGCCCTTTTTTATGCCTACCATTATTCCACCTTTTGTCGTTATTATCCCCTTCGGGGATGTTTTTTTGCATCGAGGCCCTGAGCAAATTGCAATCCTGCTTCAAGCTCTCGTAGCTCAGTTCGAGCTCGGCGGCTATTTCCTTCAAATATACTTCCCGTTCCGTAGAGGAATGAAGGGAAGCAATAATGGGGAGCGCCTCCTTGACATAGGCAATTTTGCCGTCTTCCTCTAGGAGTATATGGTTTTTTTTCAGATATATAAGCTTAAATTTCACCGTTGAAACCGCAGATTCAATGATTTGCTCCCTGAAGCGCTCTCCCCCGTACTGGGAGACGAACTCGTCGGGGTCCATACCGCCGGGAATCACCGCCACCTTGACTCGCAGGTCCACGGCTTCGAGCATCGAAAGAGCCTTCAACGCCGCAGCTTGTCCCGCCCGGTCTCCGTCATAAGCGATTACGACTTCGTCGGCAAGAGCCTTGATCATCGACGCATGGTTCTCCGTCAGGGAAGTCCCCATCGTCGCCACGCCGTTATGCACACCCGATTCCCAAGCCGAGATGACATCCCCGTAGCCTTCAAAAAGAACGAGCTGCCGCGTTTTGCGGATGGATGCTTTGGATTGGTGCAGATTGTACAATATCCGGCTTTTGTTAAAAAGCTTGCTCTCCGGGGAGTTCAAATATTTCGGCTGCCCTTCCCCGAGAATTCTCCCGGCAAAAGCCACCACTTTACCGGCACGGTTCGCTATCGGAAAAATAATCCGGCCGCGAAAACGGTCGATATAGCCTTTGCCCTCGCTTCGGGCCGACAACAGCCCGCCTCTCTCCATTTCGGCGAGGTCAAATTGGCGTCTTTCCAGAAACTGCAGAAGCGTATCCCAGCGGTCCGGGGCAAATCCGATCTGGAATTGGTCGATCATTTTATCGCTGAATTTCCGGGATCTTAAATAATCCATGGCGGCTTTGCCGTGTTCCGTATTTTTCAGCAGATAATGATAGAACTTCGCAGACCATTCATATGCCTGGAGAAGCCGGTCAATCTCCGGATTATGCGCTGACTGAATGCCTCCCGCGCCTTCCGGCATCGGAATGTCGCTTTCTTCGGCCATTATTTTGACGGCTTCGGGAAAGGATAACCCTTCGATTTCCATCCTGAATTTGATGGCATTTCCGCCCATGCCGCAGCCGAAGCAATGAAACACTCCGCGATCCGGAGTTACTGTGAAGGAAGGGGTGCTTTCCGAATGGAACGGGCAGAGGCCCCATAAATACTTCCCCCGTTTGGTCAGATGGACAACCTTTCCTACGGTATCGACAATATCATGCTTTGCCAGCACGCTTTCGATAACTTCCTCGGGAATATTGCCGTGTCCGCTTGCCACTACAACCACCTTCATCTCTTGACAAATAAATAATATTCGCTAAAGTTGAACATTCTCCTGCAATAGATTCAAAAGTTTTGTCAGTTTATGTTGAAAAAAATTTCGGTCCTCCGCGGTAAACGGTCTGGGTCCTTTGGAGTGACGGCCCCTTCTGCGCTCTTTCGCCCGGGCATGCCTTCCTTCCAGCATCATATCCATGTTGGTCTCATCGTATGTCTGACCCCTGAAGGAAAGAACATGGCAGCCTTTCGCAAGCACCAGGGCAGCCAGCCCGTAGTCGCCTGTCAGCACGATATCCCCGGACTTGACGTGATTGGCGATGTAAAGATCGGCGCTTTGATCGCTGTTGTCCACATGTACGACATCGACGCCTTCCCCGCCCCGAAGTTCATGGGCGTAAGACGACACCATCATCACCGGGACGCCGCAAGCGCGGGCGATGTCCGCCGTTTCTTTCTTGACCGGACAGGCATCCGCATCGATCACTATCGTTCTTCCCCGAGCATCCGTACTGTTCATAGGCTGTCACCGTTTCCCGTGTAATATATATACGCGCCTATCCCAAAAAATCCTTCCGGCTTCTTCCGAATCTTAAAAAAGCGTAAAATACGGAACGAAAGCCGCAAGCTTACGCTTTTGGCGCCGTTCCGTATATTTATACCCTAAACCGGCGTTCTATACCACCAGACCTGCATTTTCTTCATGATTACCCCGAACAGGAGTCTAACGGCGAGCTACCAGACCAGTTTGCCGAAATCGGCAAAGCTCTTCAAGTCGGCGTCAATGCCAGCCAGCAGCGCGAGACGGTTAGCCCGGACCCGCTCATCCTCGGCCATAACCATGACCGAATCGAAGAAGGCGGTTATCGCATCGCTGAGTCCAGCCAGCAGCGTGAGCGCCTGTCCCGCGTCATCCGCTTCCAGCGCTTTCTGGTACGGCGTACGCAGCGACTGCCACGTTTCATGCAGCGTGCTTTCGGCCGCTTCGTTCAGCAGCGCGGAATCCAGAGCGGCTCCGGTGGCTTTGGCCGCCAGATTGCTAACCCGGTTGAAGGAATCCACCGTATTCTTGAAATTATCCTTAGAGTCCACGGCATCCGCAAGCGCCCGGCTTCTGGCAACAACGGCTACAATATCGTCGTAGCCCGCGGCCATAACCGCGTCGACCACATCATAACGGACATTGTCCGACAGAAGACGCTTTACGCGCAGACCGAAGAACTCATACAGGTTAGTACGCAGTTCATCCACGGAAAGTTTCAAATTTCGAGTATTATCATGAACCTGAACAGCAATTTCGAAAATATCGTTCAGGCCAACCGGCAGCTTCCGCTCCAACACGATCTGTACGATGCCCGCCGTCTGGCGCCGCAGCGCGTAAGGGTCCTGGGAGCCGGTAGGGATAATGCCGATCGAGAAGCAGCCGACGATCGTGTCGATTTTGTCGGCAATGCTGACGATCGCGCCCGCTTCCGTAGACGGAGTGGTGTCTCCGGCAAAACGCGGCTGATAGTGCTCGAAGATGGCTTTGGCCACCAACTCGTCCTCGCCCGCTTTGCGCGCGTAATCCTCGCCCATCGTTCCTTGCAGCTCCGGAAACTCGTATACCATCAGGGTAACGAGATCGAATTTGCAAATATCCGCGGCACGGCTGACTTTCGCCGACACTTCCGGCGCTGTCTGCAGCTTGGCAGCCAGGCTGTCCGCGATTTGACGGATGCGGCGAACCTTGTCGGCGACGCTGCCGAGCTCTTCATGATAAACGATGGTTTCGAGCTTGGCGAGGGCATCCTCAATCTTCAGCTTCTGATCTTCTTCATAGAAGAACTTCGCATCCGACAGACGGGCACGCAGCACCTTCTCGTTCCCTTTGGCAATCGTCTCAAGATGTTCGGCATTGCCGTTGCGCACGGTGACGAAATAAGGAAGCAGCTTGCCTTCGGCATCCAGCACCGGGAAATAGCGCTGATGCTCGCGCATCGATGTAATCAGCACTTCCTGCGGAATATTCAGGTAAGCCGGATCGAATGTGCCGAACAGCACTGTCGGCGTTTCGACCAGGAACAGCACTTCTTCCAGCAGGTCTTCCTTGATGGCAATCGTCCAGTTTTTATCCGCAGCCAGCTTGTTGATCTGTTCAAGAATCAGAGCCTCGCGTTCCTCCACATCGGCAATAACATGCTGGGAGCGCAGATTTTCTACATAATCGGAAGGCTGTCCGATGACAGCTTCCTGCCCGAGGAACCGATGGCCGCGGCTGACATTGCCGGTTTTGACGCCCGTAATTTCAAAGTTGATAGGGTCGCTACCGAACAGCGCGACCAGCCAGCGAATCGGACGAACGAACTTGAAATCATAAGCGCCCCAACGCATATTTTTCGGGAAGGTCATGGCGCTTACGATTCCGGTCAAGCCTTCCGCAAGCAGGGAATACGTGTCCACGCCTTCGCTGCTCTTGGTGGCGTAAATATATTCGACCCCGCCCACTTCCTTAAACGTGAACTGTTCAGGGGATACACCTTGGCTGCGGGCAAATCCAAGCGCCGCCTTGCTCCATTCGCCGGCCGCGTCCAGCGCGATTTTGCGGGAAGGGCCTTTCACTTCTTCGCTGACGTCCGCTTGTTTCTCGGCTACATCCTTCACGAGAACGGCCAGACGCCGCGGCGTTGCATACGACTTCACTTCTCCGTGCTCCAGGCGGGAAGCATCCAGCCATTTGGTCATTCTGTCCTGAAGCTGCTCCATCGCTGCCCGGATAAACCGCGCAGGGATTTCTTCCAGCCCGATTTCAAACAGCAGGTCCTTAGCCAAGCTGAACACCTTCTTTCTTCAGCAGCGGGAAGCCGAGCTTCTCGCGCTCCTCCACGTAAGTTGCCGCCACCTGGCGGGCCAGATTGCGCACTCTTGTAATAAAGCCCGTACGCTCCGTCACGCTGATCGCGCCCCGCGCATCCAGCAGGTTGAACGTATGCGAGCATTTCAGCACATAGTCATAGGCGGGGAATACGAGATGGCGGTCCATGGCCCGGCGCGCTTCCGCTTCGTACGTATTGAAAAGTCCGAACAGCATGCTCACGTCCGAAACTTCGAAGGTGTAAGTGGAATGCTCCACCTCCGGCTGATGGAACACGTCGCCGTAGGTCAAACCGTCGACCCACTCCAGCTCGAACACATTCTCCTTCTCCTGAATATAGGAAGCAAGGCGCTCCATGCCGTAGGTGATTTCAACCGAAACCGGGCTGGTCTCAATGCCGCCCACCTGCTGGAAATAGGTGAACTGCGTAATCTCCATCCCGTCCAGCCATACCTCCCAGCCGAGTCCCGCGCAGCCAAGCGACGGATTCTCCCAGTTATCCTCAACGAACCGGATGTCATGCTGCAGCGGATCGATGCCCAGCGCCTGCAGGCTGTCCAGATAAATCTCCTGAATATTATCCGGGGACGGCTTGATAATCACCTGGTATTGATGATGCTGATACAGACGGTTCGGGTTCTCCCCATAACGTCCGTCCGAGGGACGGCGTGACGGCTCGACATAGGCCACTTTCCACGGCTCGGGTCCGAGGGAGCGCAGGAATGTCATCGGGTTCATCGTGCCCGCGCCTTTTTCCGTGTCATACGGCTGAACGATAATGCAGTTCTGCTTCGACCAGAACTCATTCAGCGTCAAAATCATCTGCTGAAAATTCATGCTACCGACTCCTTCGCGTAAATGTTGTGTGCTGCCGGAATCCACGGTCCCTGAAGACCGGCCAATATAGCGCCCGGCAAAACGTCCTGCGATGGAGGCGGTGCTCTTATATTCCGGAAGGAAGATGATCATATCTTTCGTTCCAGACCAAAAAGCTCCCGCCCCCATGCCTGAAATTCAGACATAGGGACGAGAGCTGTTCATATACTCCCGCGGTTCCACCCTACTTGATTCCGCCATTCACGGCTGCTGCCGGTGATTTGCGAAATCCACTTTTCACACTGCCGCCTCCGCACTCCCGGGTGCCGTTTCATGAGCGCTGCCGCACCGGGCTCCCACCGTCCCCGGCTCGCTATTCCAAGCAATCGTTCATTACTCTCCCGTTCCACATGCGTGCCGGCTATGCCGGCGGCGGCCTTCTCGTCGTTTGCCTTTAGGCAAGACATGATCCAACAAGAAGAAACTGCTCCTATATTAACGGAAAATCCGGCGTTCGTCAAATATTGTATTTATCGAGCTGATCCAGGAAATTTTGCGACTTCAAGCGAAGTCCCAATTGGGTATCCATAAATGCCCTCATGATACTCTTCAGCTCTGCCCGTGTGCTTTCCTTTACGTCCACATTGCCCAGACGGGTGAGATCCAGGGCGGCGAACAGACGGAGCAGCTTCAAGGCACGGGGCGAAACCTCCATTGCCGGCGGATCATTGTGCCGGCAACTTCGGCACAATGATCCGCCCAGCCGGGGACTTAGCCGCATTTCGTCATCCGGCTTCTCCCGACCGCAGGCAACGCAGGAATCCAGCTGCGGACCGTATCCGGCCGCCTGGAGTATTTTCATCTCGAATACATTGATAATAATCCCGGGCTCCTTGCCCTCTTCCAGCGCATCCAAACAGGCGGACAGCTGCCGGAACCAGAAGCTCCCCGTCTCCTCGTCATGCAACACCCGGTCCAGCAGCTCGCAGGCATACGAACCGTAGGCGGCTTTAATCAGATCTTCCCGAATCGGATGATGGGAGTTGATAATCTCGCCGGAATTCAGCGTACCAAGCCCGCTGTTGTTTCTGAAAAACACATATTGTCCTACCGTAAAAGGCTGAATTAGTGCCGCATGACGACTTTTTACTTTTTTGGCTCCCCGGACGAGAACCCCTACCTTGCCCGCATTTTCGGTGCAAAGCGTAATGATGGCGTTCCCCTCGCCGTAGTCCATACTGCGGATGACGATCCCTTCAACCCTGTGTAGCATGCCTCTTCCCCTAACCACTCGGCAAGCAACCAGTTCCTAGTTCGCTTCTTCGTCATAGACCTGCTCTTCTTCCGCCGCTGTATCGGCCGCCGTAACCATCGATTCCCCGGCTTCCCGGTACAGAAGATAAGCATCGACATCACCAGTCATTGCAAAATACTTCCACGAAAAATCTCGCATTCGTATTATCCCCCTTCGCAAAAGCACGATGTCTTCTCTAAAGTAGGATGTGCGATGGGACGGGTTCTATCCTTGCAATTACTGGCAGCCGATCGTGATAAATATCACTGGTCTTTGTGGAAGCCTAAATCGCGCAGCACGCGCTCCTGGTTGCGCCAGTCTTTTTTCACTTTTACCCAAAGCTCCAGAAACGTCTTGGACCCGAGCAGATTTTCAATATCGGTACGAGCCCGTCTGCCAACTTCCTTCAGCATCGCGCCTTGTTTGCCGATGATAATCCCTTTTTGCGAATCCCGTTCGACAAAAATAACGGCGGAGATATGCACCACTCCATTCGGCTCCGCGCGCATATCCTCAATGGCCACCGCAATGGAATGCGGCACTTCCTCGCGGGTCAAGTGCAGAATCTTCTCGCGGATCAGCTCGGCGATGACGAACTGCTCCGGATGGTCGGTCACCTGATCGTCCGGATAATACTGCGGGCCTTCCGGCAGGTATTTCTGGAGTTGATCCAGCAGTGTGTTTACATTGCTGCCTACCTTGGCTGAGATGGGAACGATTTCGGCAAAATCATGCAGCTTGCTGTACTCCGTAATCAGCGGCAGCAGCGCTTCAGGCTCCAGCTTGTCGATCTTGTTCATGACCAGAATAACCGGCGTCTTAAGTCCCTTAAGCTGCTCGATAATAAACCGGTCGCCTCCGCCAAGACCCTCGGCGGCGTCAATCAGGAACAGCACCGCCTCCACCTCGCCAAGTGTGCTCATCGCTGTCTGGTTCATGTAATCCCCGAGCTTGGACTGGCGTTTATGGATGCCGGGCGTGTCGAGGAAGACGATTTGCGAATCGTTCGTCGTGTAGACGCCGTGAATTTTGTTGCGGGTCGTCTGCGGCTTGTCCGACATGATAGCGATTTTCTGCCCGATGACCTGATTCATCAGCGTTGATTTTCCTACGTTGGGTCTGCCGATAATGGCGACAAATCCCGATTTGTATGACATATGTTAGTTCTCCTTATTAATAGATTTCGATCCCCCTAAATCCCCCTTAGCCAAGGGGGACCCCAAGGGCCCGCCCTCTGGACACCCGGAATTGGGCGTGCCTGCCACGGCTGGAGCGGTGAAGGGAATGCGGCGAATGACACGCTTACGTTCCCTTGCGGTCACCCGCTCCAGTTTGTGCCGGGAAGAGCGGTGCGTAGAGTGTCGAACGAGCGTGCTGAGAGACTCAGTGCGGGCAAACCGCTCGCGGCTTCGCCGCAACGCTTACGCTTGCGCGAATACGAGCGCGTTTCTGCGGCGGGGTTTCTTCTACTCCGTGCGAGCAACCGCTCGCGGCTTCGGCCGCAACGCTAGCTTTTTACTCGGGGGCCTGTCCCTGCTTCAGCTCGTCAGGGCCGAAAGCGCCGGGGAGCAGCTCGCGGACCGTAGTCTCGCGAATGTCCCCTTTCATATTGCCCAGAATGATTTTCATATCGGGTTCGCACAGCTCAACGATGACCTGACGGCAAGCGCCGCAAGGCGTAATCGGCAGCTCGGTATCCCCTACTACGGCTAGCGCTTTAAAGGTGCCGCGTTTATGTCCCTGGGCCATGGCGCTGAAGAGAGCGGTGCGCTCGGCGCAATTCGTGACGCTGTAGGCGGCGTTCTCGATGTTGCAGCCATGATGAACCTGTCCATCCTGGTCCAGAAGAGCGGCGCCAACGCCGAAACGGGAATACGGGATGTAAGCTTTAGCCCGGGCTTTGATGGCCTCTTGAAGCAGCGTGATGGAATCCATAGTTGTCCTCCTAAAAGTTTTGGTAGCACTAGCTTCTTGAGTATTCTTCGGCAAAACTTACTTTGGAAGCATTACTTAGTTTTGGTAGCATAGGCTTCTCGAGTATTCTTCGCAAAACTTGCTTCGAAAGCGTTACTTAGTTTTGTAAGCATAGACCTCTTGAGTATTCTTCGGCAAAACTTGCCTCGGATTACGATACTAAAAAACGAAACAAAGACAAAGATGGCGGAACCGCCTAACGGCTTATCCGCCTGTTCCGCCTGTAAAGTTGTAGTCTGATTATGACATAAATCCGGCAAACCAGTCCATCACCGGACGATAAAATACATAAATCCCCGAGATAACGGCAAACGCCGCTGTCAGGAACACGGCTCCCGCAGCGGTATCCTTGGCCGCCTTGGCCAAGGGATGAAGCTCCGGCGATACAAGGTCGACCACCGACTCGATCGCCGTATTGATCAGCTCGGCCGCCAGCACGAGCGTGATGGCCAGGAGAAGCAGCATCCAATCCCCCGGCGGAACGCGAAAGAGTGCGGCAAGCAGCAGCACGAGAATGGCGAAGCCGGTATGCACTCTCATATTCTGTTCGGTCCGAAAGGCTTGTCTGATCCCCTGGGCCGCATACCAAAAGGACTTCCAAAAACGTTTGGGTCCTGCCGCCGTATTTTTGGGCATCAGCGGGTCAACCCTACCTGGGACAGCACCTGCTCCTGCTTGCCCATCATTTCCGACTCGGATGCTTCATCCTGATGATCATAGCCGAGCAGATGCAGAAACCCGTGTACGAACAGAAATCCCAGCTCCCGCTCCAGCGAATGGCCGTATTCCTCCGCCTGCTCCTTGGCGCGGGTGACGGAAATGATAATATCGCCGAGCATATCGGGAATGCCTTCTGCATCGTCCTCGTCCATTTCATAGACGATTTCAGGCTCGTCCTCTCCGGATTCGTTCAGCGCGAAGGACAGCACATCGGTGGGCCGGTCAATGCCCCGATACTCCCTGTTCAGCTCATGAATCCGCTTGTTGTCGACAAAAGTCAGATCCACTTCGCCGCTGTCGACTCCTTCCTGCTTACCCGCTTTTTGCAGAATGTCTTCCAGCAGCGAGATCAGCCGATCGTCGATTTCCATTTCCTCTTGCTCATTGTTCCAAACCAGCTGCAGGCTCATGCGTTAACGGCCCCCTCCTCTTTTTTCGGCTTCTTCGCTTCCTCCGGATATTCGATACGCGAATGGAAGATGCCCATCACCGTTTCTTTCAGTGTCCGGGCGATAATGTCCAGCTCTTTCAGCGTCAGATCGCATTCGTCGAATTGATGATCATCCAGCCGGCTCTTGATAATTTTCTCGATCATCGTCTCCACCTGGTTAACCGTAGGACTGCGCAGGGAGCGGACGGCCGCCTCCACACTGTCGGCTATGCCGATTACCGCGGATTCCTTGGACTGCGCCTTCGGGCCGGGGTAGCGGAAATCGTCTTCGGTGAAATCGGGTTCGAGGCCTTTTTCTTCCGCCTGCCGCAGTGCTTTATGATAAAAATAATGCAGGAACGTCGTGCCGTGATGCTGCTCCGCGATATCTCTGATCGGCTTGGGCAGCTTGTATTCCTTCAGCATTTCCACCCCATCGCGGGCATGGGCTATGATAATCGATTTGCTCAGCTTCGGTTCTATGGAATCATGCGGATTCTCCATATTGTTCTGGTTCTCGATAAAATAGAATGGGCGCTTCGTCTTGCCGATATCGTGATAATACGAACCGACCCGGCAGAGCAGCCCGTCCGCTCCGATCGCCTCGGCCGCCGCCTCTGACAGATTGCCGACCATTACGCTGTGATGATAGGTGCCCGGCGTTTCCGTCAGCAGCTTGCGCAGCAGCGGATGGTTCGGGTTCGACAGCTCCACCAGCTTGAGCGCGGACAGAATGCCGAATGTCGATTCAAAAAAAGGCATAAGGCCGATAACGAGCACAACCGTCAGCAGACCTCCGGCAAAAGCAAATCCGATCGCATACAGCGTATGAATCTGCTGCCAGTCGCCGCCCCCGAGCAAATGGAGCATAAAGACGGTAAGCGATCCGAACAGACAGACCATGATCCCGCCCTTAAGCAGCGTCGTTCGCTGCCCCGCCCGGTGAGTGGCGAATACGGCAACAAAGGATACAACCAGCGCAAAGAAACCAAAATTGAAATCAAAAATCGTATTCTGCTGCACATTCAAAATAATGCTGGCCAAGGCCGCAAACAGAATGGAGCAGAAGTAGGCCAGCGTAATATCCAGCAGCAGCGCAACCAGCATCGCCCCGATGGCGACCGGCGCCAGAAAGCCCATAAACGGCCGCGTATCTGTCTGCAGAAATGCCGCAAGGCGCAAGGAGATAATGGTAATCAAAAAGACAATCACCAGCATCAGCAGCTGGGAATTGTTATACTTGAAGCCCGACGAGCCGGAAGCGCCAGAGTGCCGGATAAACATCAGCAGGCCGACCGATAAAATTCCGGCAAGGATCAGCAGGCCAAGCTGAGGCCAGTAGTTGACATTACTGCGCAAAAGGCCATTCTCGTCCAGCAGCTGATACAGCTCCGGCGTGATCCGCTGGCCCTTGGCCACGAGCACTTCGCCCTGCTCGATATATACAGGGGGAGTATTCTCCCGGGCCTGAACCTCGGCTTCCTTGGTCGCGTCCTCATCATAAAATCTATTGGCCGTGATTGCAGCGCGCGCCAGCTCCTGAACCACTTCCCGGGCCGTGCGCTGGGAAAGGGAACTGATGCTGACCTGCTCAGCCACCTTGGCCCGGGCAGCATTAGCGTCGGATATCTGGTCATTCATCAGCCTGCTGACGATATCCCGGGCAACTGGCTTCATCTCGATGATGTCCTGCGAGGTCAGCCGGGGGATTTTAATATACGTCTCCTCCGGGATCGAATAGGCCTGCTGCCGGATAACCTTCTGCATTTCATTGAGCAAATTGTCCGAGTATACTCCGCCGCTTCGGCTGGACGCGACAAAATTAAGAATGAAATCATTCACCCTCTGCGGAATCTCTTCCCGGTAGATGGAGGTCTTGTCGCTTTGAGAAATGGTATCGTCCTGATTCAGACGGTCGATGCGGTCCAGCAGTGAGGTGACAAGGCTCTCCGACCGGAGCGGGATGATCTGATATTTGGGCTGCACGTTCTCGGCCGCCTGTTCCTGCGCCTTCAGCGTCGCTTTTTTATCCTGAATCTGCATCGGCGCCACAATTTCCTTGGCACTGTTCGTTCCTTCTTTGATGTCATACCGTTTGGGCAGCAGGTCCGGAGACAAGCTGAAATATACCAGAATGCCCAGCAGCAGAAATAGAGCATAGCGCGTAACGGCGCTATACTTCCATCCGCTCACATTATATGAGAACCCGCTGAATTTCGACGGTTGTTTCGAAGCCATGGTGACAGTCCCCTTTATTCAAGGTTTTCGGCTGAATGTTCATAAGCAGCGATAATTTTCTGCACCAGGGAATGCCGCACTACATCCTGTTCCGCAAAATATACGAACCCGATATCCTCAATGTTGGCCAAGACCGTATTCGCCTCGATCAGGCCCGATTTCTTGCCCCGGGGCAAATCGATTTGAGTCACGTCGCCCGTAATGACCATCTTCGAGCCGAAGCCGAGCCGGGTAAGGAACATCTTCATCTGTTCGGGCGTCGTATTCTGGGCTTCATCAAGGATAATAAACGAGTCGTCAAGCGTACGGCCGCGCATATAAGCCAAAGGCGCAATCTCGATCAGCCCGCGCTCCAGCGCCTTGGCTACCTGATCCGGACCCATCACATCATACAGGGCGTCATACAGCGGCCGAAGATACGGGTCTACCTTCTCTTGCAGATCTCCCGGCAAAAAGCCAAGGCTTTCCCCGGCTTCCACAGCCGGACGAGTCAGAACTATGCGTTTGACCGAGCCTTCCTTCAAGGCCGCAACCGCCAGTACGACAGCTAGATACGTCTTCCCTGTTCCTGCCGGGCCGATGCCGAATACGATGTCCCGTTTCTTGATCGTTGTTACATAATGCTTCTGTCCGATCGTCTTGACCCGGATCGGTTTGCCGCGGAATGTCGTGGTGATTTCGCCCTTGAACAGATCCAGCAGCTGATCGGCGCGGAAATCCTTGGCCAGCTCTACGGCATACTGCACATCCCGCTCGCTCAGGATATATCCACTTCGTATAAGGGACAGCAGCGACTGAAACAGCTGGGCCAGCATGTCCACTTCCCTTTCCCCGCCGCGCACCGTCAGCTCGGCTTCACGCGAGTCGATACGGGCAGGAATTTCACTCTCGATCAGCTTTAAAAATCCGTCCTGCGGACCGAAAAGCGCCAGCGCTTCTCCCGCATTTTGCAAAGATATGCTTATGCTTGCAGTCTTGTCTGACAAATAGCCTCATTCTCCTCGGTTATATACTATCGGAAGCTCTTCCGTAATTCTTTCTTCGACTTCAAAAAGCACTTTCATATAAACTTTACCATTCTCTTTCTTCTCATGCAAAATTTTTTGGCTTTTGATGACACTGTCGCTGCCGTAACGGGCTGCAATATCGGCCGCCGCGCGGCCCAGCCCTTCCTTCTTCGCCGCTTCCGGCGTTACCGTTTCCCGGGTCTCATTGACTTCCATTTCTTTCTCTGTCATCCAGCCAAACGGCAGCCGGGTACCCCGCCAGGTCAGCGGATCAAGCTCGGTCAGCGTGCGTGACGCCGTAAAGGACGATTTGCCGTAACCCCACAGCTGTACCGCCCAGCTGCCGAGAACGAGATAGGTTCTGTCCTTGCGCTCCCCGGTATAGGCGGTGTGCTTTTTTTCCAGCGGAACCTCGATATTGTACTCATGCCATACCAGTCCCTTGACTTCTCCTTTGGCAACGACCGCCTGCATGTTAGCCTCGTCGCCGATGATCCCGGAAATGAGAACTTCCCCTTTTTTTACTCTCGCGTTGCGCTGGACTACGGGCCTGCCCTGTTCGGCGTAAATGTCGGTAATGACCGCATCGGTGCGGCTGATGAGATGCCGGGGACTATTCAGCGGCTTAGCCTCGGGGAGCTTAGCTTCGACAATCTGGATTTTGACGAATGTGCCGTTCCGCTCGATACCGACCCACGATACTCCCGGAAGCCGGGCCGCCAGGTGCTTGGAAAGCTTGTCCGGCGAATCCATACGCCAAATCCATTGATACGGATAAACCCCTTCCTTCCGGGCGGCATCCAGCACATCCTCCGACGCCAGGCGGTCATTTCCCTCCACCCGAACGGTCCAGACCAGAGAGCTTAGCATGACGAGAACAATACCGAACAGCAGCAGGCCCGCGGCAAAAAACTTCCGTTTCCACAGCCTCGCCGCCACGAACGGCATTCCGATCCGTCCCGTTATATGCATCCTGCAGCCTGTCTGCTTCAGCAGCGGCCGGAGAGCGTAAAAATCGTCCAGCAGCAGCCGGAGACTGACTCCTTTTCCGGTCGCTTTTACATTCCAGATGACAATCCCCGCTTCGGTGACGGCATTGATAAACCCTTCGGTCCGATCGCCAGTAATATGCAGCGCTACAGCCCCCCGAAGCCATGACAGTGGCGGCTCCTTCATCGCTTCTCCCCGCTTTCCTTATATCTGATTTCCCCGATCACGCCCTCCACCGCCAGCTCTCTTCCCAGAATGGAAGTGATGACAAGCCCTTCTCCGGCGATTTCCAGCGATCCCTTGGCAAGCTTAATCGTGAGCTGTCCGGGGGAAAAATTAAGTACGCCTTTGTGGTTCTCTATTACCATTTCCTTATTACCGATGAGGGTGATCCGGGGCATGTCGCTTAGCAGGTCCTGCGGCAAATCCAGCATCCCGTTTGTCCATCCCCGCAGACTGCGGCCAATCCGGGTCATATGTAGACGCTCCCCCTTCCTGTACTGTACACCTTATGCGTTAGGAAGCCGTTTTATGAAAGCCGGTAGGATTGAATTCGCCTGTAAGAAGTCTGGTAAAAAAAGAAAAACGGGCGCTCCCCCGCACCCTGAACCCGCCATCCTTTGAGAGATGGAAGATTCGTAAGCTGCGGATGAAACACCCGTTTAAAGACCGATTCGTTCTTATACGATTAAGATTAAAAAAGACGCGGCAAGGCGAGAGCCCGCTGCGCTCACGGCCGGCGGGAATTCATGGACCTGCGGGAGCGCGGAGGGCCGAGGATTTCGGCCCAAACGAGCCCGCTGCGCGGATCGCCGTCCAGAGACGGCAGCTTGCTAGCGGATGCAGCCGAAGCGCTGCGGGCTGCAGAGTCCTGCCCGATCCCTCCGCTGTCCATATCACTGGATATCCGGTCCAGCGCTCGGTGTACGCGTTCCAGCTCGCGCCGCATGCGTTCCTGCCGGACCTCAACACCGTCCTCTTCCTCGGGCTGCTCCAGCGAAGCCCCTTCGCCCGTCTCGTAATCCGGAGTCGGAAAGAGGGCAGGCTCGGGGAACGCCGGCGCCATGCCGGGTTCGCGGCCTTCATCCGTGCGTTCCGCCTGCTGTGCTGAAGGTACAGGGGCGGGGAAGCCGCTGCCCTGCGATTCCGCCTTCCCGCCCCTATCGGGCAGACCGGACCCTTGGCGGCGCAGAGGCCCCTCACCCGGACCGCTGCCAAACGGCGGCATTGCGCCTCGCGGCCCTTTTCTGTTTTTATTTTTACTCGTCTTGTTGAACTGGGACACTAACGCAAAAATAATGACCGCAATGACATAGATCCAGCTCATGGGGCTTCATCTCCCCTGCTTGTTGTGTTCATTATTTACCGCTCTTGGAACCGTCGTTATCCTGATCGCCCATTTTGCCGATCGAACCGCGCATCTGCGTGTCAGCTTCGATGTTTTTCAGATTCATATAATCCATGACACCGATCTGGCCTGCTCGCAGCGCTTCTGCCATAGCCAGCGGCACTTTTGATTCGGATTCGACGACCAGGGCTTTCATCTCGACGACGCGGGCCTTCATTTCCTGCTCTTGCGCTACGGCCATCGCCCGGCGTTCCTCAGCCTTGGCCTGGGCGATCCGCTTGTCAGCTTCGGCTTGTTCTGTCTGCAGATAGGCGCCGATATTCTTGCCTACATCCACATCGGCGATATCGATGGACAGAATTTCAAACGCCGTTCCGGCATCGAGCCCTTTCTGGAGAACGGTGCGGGAGATCGAGTCCGGATTCTCCAGAACGTCCTTGTGCGAATTACTTGAACCTACTGTTGTGACGATCCCTTCGCCTACGCGGGCGATGATCGTCTCCTCGCCGGCGCCGCCGACGAGCCGATCGATATTGGCGCGGACGGTAACGCGCGCCTTCACCTTAACTTCGATCCCGTCGCGGGCAACCGCCGCCACGGTAGGCGTCTCGATGACACGCGGGTTAACGCTCATCTGAACAGCCTGGAGGACATCACGTCCGGCCAGATCAATGGCGGCCGCCCGGGTAAATTCCAGCGGGATATCCGCTCTTTGCGCGGCGATCAGCGCGTTAACAACACGGTCGACGTTGCCTCCCGCGAGGTAATGGCTCTCTAACTGGTTGATATTGAGGCCAAGACCCGCCTTGGTCGCTTTAATCAAAGGATTAACGATCCGGCTTGGCGTGACGCGGCGCAGCCGCATGGCGACCAGCGTAATAATGCTAATCCGGACGCCGGAGGCCAGAGCCGAAATCCACAGCATGAGCGGAAAGAAGCTTAGAAATACGCTCAAGACAATAATCACTACGACTGCGATCAGCAAGACGGTTATTAGGGATGGTTCCATTTGTACATCTGCCCTTTCTGCCTGACAAATTTGGATAATGACAACACACTTACATAGTTTACCTTATTCCCGCGTTTCCTTCACTACAATCCTGCCGCCTTCCACCTTGACGACGATAACGGGCGTATTCACACCGATAAATCCGCCCTCGGTGACCACATCCAGACGCTGCTCCGCAATAAGCGCCGTGCCCGATGGACGAAGCGGTGTAATGCTGATACCTATCTGGCCTAACAGCTCCGGCTTCTCAGGCGCCGGAATGAATCCTGCCTCCTTGCTAAGACTGTCGCTGAGAATGAACCGATTCCAGATCCCCCGCTCCTTGAATGCGATCACGAAGCAAATAATGACGACCACGGCAGCTGCAAGAGCAATGCCCAGACTGAACAGCGCATGCGTAAAGCTGTAAGCCGCCCGCACTACGCCCGCGATCAGACTGACGGAACCCAGGACGCCCAGAATGCCGAAGCTTGGCACGAACAGCTCCAGCACCATTAGAACGAGGCCGACGATAAACAGCAGCCATGTCTCTGCTCCAGCAAAGCCAGCCACATAATTCCCGAAGAAATACAGCACAAAAGCCAACGTCCCCAGAATGCCCGGAACCCCAAAGCCGGGAACGAGCAACTCGATCACCACTCCTGCGATTCCGATGAACAGCAGAATGGTCATAACCGCAGGATGGGTCAGAAATTGCGACAGCTTCTCCGCGCCGGTATGCTGCACGCGAAAAACATCATCGGTCGAATAGCCCAGCCAGGCCGCCGCCTCCTCCGGCGTATTCCGCGTGGCATCGGCAAAGCCCGCTTTCAGCGCTTCTTCGCTGGTCAGAGCGATAATCTCGCCCTTGCTTTTGTGAACTCCGAGTTCAGGCTTATCGACGACCAGATTGATGTCTGTCATTCCGGCAGCAATATCCGGATCGCGCCCGTTCAGCGCCGCCGCCCCTGCCATTTTTGATTTCCAGAACGACACCAGCTTGGCGTCTTCAACCCTTTTGCCGCTACTGTCGACAAGCGACGCCGAACCAATCATGCTGCCGGGCTTCATTACAATCTTCTTCGCGTTTAGCGCGATATAGCTTCCGGCGGAAGCCGCGTCTCCTTTGATAAAGGCAAGCGTCGGGATTTTGCTCTCCCTTACCATGCTTCCGATTTGCTCCGCACTGTCCACCCGTCCGCCCGGCGTGTCGATCTCCAGCACGATCAGCGAAGCGCCGTATTTCCCGGCTTCCTCGAAGCCCCGTTTCAAGAAGCTCTCCAGCCCCCGCTCGATTGCCTGGTCCACTGGCAAAATAAATACCGGACCCTTTTGCGGTCCGCTTCCTGCAGGCGGCGAGTCCGGGCTGCCGGCGGCCAAAGCCGCTCCAAGCGGTACGAACAGGAGCAGAAACAGAGCGCAAACGGCCAGCGTCATTTTCCGCAACCCCGTCACAGTCTTTCCCTCCAATCTACTTCAATTAGTTTCGATCATTTTTCCGGATAATATAATTGGCGGATATAATTTATTACGGGATAAACGGATCGGCGTTTCACCGAACATCCTGCAGAGCCTGGTGTTCCCTTCTCCGGCTTCACCGCAGATAAAATGCTGATAAAAAAGAAAAACACCCCTAAAACAGGGGTGTTTTACCTTATATTATTGCAGAAATTTCAGAACCGCCTGGTTCACGAGTTTACCATCAGCGCGGCCTTTGACTTTCGGCATCAGCGCGCTCATCACCTTACCCATTTCACTTTTCGAAGAAGCACCGGTTTCCTGGATGGTCTGCTGTACAATAACCTGAATTTCTTCTTCAGAAAGCTGTTCGGGAAGATATTCCTGAATAATCTCGATTTCTGCTTTATTCGTGGCAGCAAGCTCGTCACGACCCGCTTTTTCAAATTCTTGGAGGGCATCTTTGCGCTGTTTGATCTCACGACTAAGGATATCAAGCACTTCGTTGTCGTCTAATGCTCTTTTCAAATCTATCTCAAGATTCTTTATCGTCGAACGAACCATTCGAATCGTGGAGAGTTTGAACTTGTCCTTACTCTTCATCGCCTGCTTCATATCTTCGTTCAATCGTTCGCTAAGATTCATGCTTGGGTAATCCTCCTAAAACTTTCTCTTACGAGCAGCCTCGGACTTTTTCTTGCGCTTAACGCTTGGCTTTTCATAATGCTTGCGTTTCTTCACCTCAGCCAAGACGCCATCTTTAGCGATGGAACGTTTAAAGCGACGAAGTGCAGCATCAATTGTCTCGTTTTTGCGAACTTTCGTTTCAGACACCAGTTTTCCCTCCCTCCGACCAGACCGTCCAAGAGCATAACACGGTTCATCAAATTTCATTATAGGTCAAACCAAAATAGGGTGTCAACCTTCATGTCCATACTTTTTTTCGCAAAATGCCCAAGATTGCCGGTTGCCTGTTAAGCGTGGGAGTCGGAATTGCCCGTCAGCGCACCTAATTTCGCTCCCCCGACTAGGTGATAGTGCAGATGCGGAACCGCTTGCCCGCTGTCCGGACCGCAGTTGTTGATCAGACGGTACCCGGTTTCGGCAATGCCCAATTCTTTGGCGATCTGCTGCGCCACGCTATGCATTTCTCCGATCAGCGGCAAATCCTCGGGGGCCACCTCGTTCATGGACGGAATCGGTTTCTTGGGGATAATCAGCACATGCACAGGCGCGGCCGGCGCGATATCGTAAAATGCCAGAATCCGTTCATTCTCGAATACTTTGTTACAAGGGATACTTCCCTCAATAATTTTGCTAAAAATCGTTTCCATACCGCAGCTTCCTCCTAAAGGATAATTGAAGCGCCCTTTCCCGCTCAGGTTTGGGCCGTCCCTGACGAATCAGTCTTTCAGATCGCCGCAAAAAAATACCGCGGACGCGTCCGTCGTCACTATTCATTTATCATACAGGAATTTGTGTTTTTTCGAAAGCGAAGCGAAAAATGAACAGATATACAGCGTCCGTACTACAACGTAATACATTCCTTCCCATACTGTATCAGATACAGTGGAACTAAATTTTAAAATATCCCGGAAAAAGACAAAAAAAAAGAAACACCCTTCACAGCTTATAAAGCTGATTCGGCGGCGGACGTATGAAAAGGAAGTATTTCCCTGTCATACGTCCACCGAGGTGTTTCAAATGATGTCGGCTTAGCTGTATTATAACAGGGGGGTAACACTGTCTCTGTGACAGTTATCACAACCCCCTGCCCTTTTTAATTTTTTTCCAAAAGGATGCGGGAGCCTTCTCCGCCAGGCAAAGCGGGGACCACAATAAGCTTGCGGGCCAGTCTGGCGCGAAGCTCCGGAACGTGGCTGATGATGCCAACCGACAGCCGGTCATTATGCAGCCGCTCAAGCGAGGTGATCACAGTATCCAGCAGTTCGGGGTCCAGCGTGCCGAAGCCCTCGTCCAGGAAGAAAAATTGCAGCGGATATTGACCCCTAAGCTGAATCTGCGCGGACAGCGCAAGCGCAAGCGACAGCGAGGTCAGGAATGTCTCCCCGCCCGACAGCGTCGATACCGGCCGCTTGACTCCTCCGTTTCCGTCGTCGCGGATGACAAAGCCGCCGCCGGAATCAACCTCCAGCGCATAGCGCTGCCTGCTCAGGAAACGCAGCCGCTGCGAAGCCGACTGGCATACCTGCATCAGCTGCTCCTCCGCGATATATTCGACGAAGGCGTTGCCCCGCAGGCAGGACTGCAGCTTGGACAGCCGGCTCTGCAGGCTCTCATACTCGGACCGCTGGCTTTCCAGCTCCGTCCAGCGGATATGCCTTTGGCGCAAATCCTCCAGGTCCCGCTCTCCACGGGCCTTGGCCTGCAGCGCCGTTTCGTCGTCCTCCTTGCAGCGCCGAAGCTCCGCCTCGCATTCCCGCCATTCCTCCTCGGTCAGCGACGCTCCCCCGAGCTTCTCTT
The DNA here is from genome assembly GCF_011043685.1 of Paenibacillus apii. Taxonomy (NCBI): domain Bacteria; kingdom Bacillati; phylum Bacillota; class Bacilli; order Caryophanales; family Paenibacillaceae; genus Paenibacillus; species Paenibacillus apii. The sequence continues at coordinate 1,061,083 of NZ_JAAKGU010000001.1, forward strand.
CGATATGGCGAAGCTGAAGCTTGACTTCCGCCTCGCCGTCACGGTGTGCCCGTACTTGTGCGGATGCCGCGTCGCGTGCTCCGTCATCCAGGACGGCCGCTTCGGCTTCAGCGGCAGCAGCAAACGGCGAAGCAGCCAGGCAAGCCTCCCAGCTCGATGCCGCGGCATCGCAGTGCTCGCGGGCGGAATCGGCCGCCTGGCGGGCGATTGCCGCCTCTCTGGCATCCTGCTGCGCCCGTTCCGCAGCGGCGCTGTGACGCCGTCTGCCTTCCTCTGAGGCTTCCTGAAGCTCCTGCAGGCGCCGCTCGCACTCCGCTAGCAGAGAACCGGCGGAGCGGCCCTCGGTCCACTGCTGCAGCCGCTGCTCCTTCTCGCGCAGCAGTTCCTCTTTGCCCGTAAGCTGAGCCGTGAGGCCGGCAAGCTCCTTATCCAGCTCGGCGATTCTTTCCTGCAGACTCTGCACCGAGGCGCTCTTCTCTTCCAGAAACTTTACGCTGATGTCCAGTCTGCCCCGGATTTCCTCGGCAGCTTCATCCTTGCGCCGAAGTTCCCCGTAAGCATGCTCCGCTTCGCCCGGCGCAAGCTGCGGGAACCGCTGCTCCCATTCCTGATGCAGAGCCGATAACTGCCGCTTTAGCGCTTCCGCCTTGGCCGCCGTCTGCTCCTCCCAGCTCCGTCCGGTATCGGCTTCGGCCGCTTCCTTCAGGAGACGCTGCTGCGACCGGCGGTCTTCCTCCTGCCACTTCGCCGCCTCGCGGCGCAGCTCCAGAGAGCGGCTCTGCAGGCTCGTCAGCTGCTCTTCGAGCTCCGCCACGCCATCTGCTGCCATCCATACAGCTTCTGCTTCGCCTACGGCTGCGGATGCACTCGGTACAGGATTCGGTCCCGGGGCCAGACCAGATTCAGTTAAGCCGGGGACCGCCCCCCGGCCAAGGGCCGCAGCCGCTTCGGTAAAGGCTGATGCGCCTTGTCCGCTTCCGGCCGGCAAAGCGCCCGCCGCAGCGGGAATCCCGGGGAAGGCGCCGGATTCACCGTACGCCTGCTCCAGCCAGGCGCGGTCCTGCTCCCGCAGGCTCCGCAGCGCGGCGCGCGCCTCAAGCGCGCGTCCCGCCAGCGCCTTCGCCTCCTGCAGCTTCCGCTCTTCGGCGGAAGCTTCGTCTCCGTCCCGAAGCGTTGCCGGCGACGGATGGTGGCTGCTGCCGCACACAGGGCACGGCGCCCCGTCCCGCAGCTCGCGGGAAAGCGCCAGCGACAGCCGGTGCAGCTCCCGCTCGCGGAGCGCGGCTTCCAGCGCCGCGCAGGTTTGTTCCAGCCGCCCGGCAGCGGCGGCTGCCGCCTCTTCCGCGGACGCCGCCCGCTCCAAATGCAGGGCGGCGTCCCGCACCGCGGCTGCGCGCGCTTCCGCCAGCCGCGACGCCTCCGCCTCGGCCTCCGCGAGGCGGGCACGGACCGCGCCGAGCGCAGCGGCGCGCTCCCGGCGGTCCCGCTCCGCCTGCTCCCACTGGGACTCGGCGGAGCGCAATCCCTGCAGGCTCTGCATCGCTTCCTGCAGAGCCTGCCGCTCCTGGGAGCGGACCTCAAGCGGCAGGAGGCTGCGCTGCAGCTCCTGCTGCCGCTTTTGGCCCTTGGCCAAAAGCTCCCGCTCCCGCGCCAGCGTCTCCCGCGAGGCTTCCTGCCCGCGGGAGGCCCCGGCCCGGCGCTCGGCAAGCTCCGCGAGCGCCTGCCGCAGCCCCTCGAGCTCGGCTTCGAGCTCGAGCGCCTGGCGCAGCCTAGCCTCGCGTTCGCGGAGGCCCGGCTCTTCCGCGGCAAGCGCGCCATGCGCTTGCCGCTCGGCCTCGGCGGCCTGGGCGGCTTCCCGCTCGGACGCCGCAAGATGCGCCTCCAGCCGCTCCGCCGCCGAGGCCCGGGCGCGCCAGGCCTCCTCCGCGGTTCGCCAGGCCTTCAGCGCGGGAGCGATCTTCGCGGCTTCCTCGCCTTTAAGCAGCCGCGACTCCAGAGCCGCGATCTGCTCTTCCCGTGCCCGAAGCTCCAGCAGCTGCGTCTCCCGGCGGGCCCGCTCCTCCTGCAGCTCGCGGATTCTGCCGAACCGCTCGAAGCGGCGGGCAGCCTCGTCCAATCGCTTCCGGCATTCAGCGGCATGACACACAGCTTCGCCAAGGCGCTCCTCTGCCGCCTTAACATCCTCCGCTCCGGCACTGCCCAGCCCCTGCTGCTCGGCCTCCACCGCGCGCAGCGCCGACTCGTTCTCCTTAACCCGGCGGCTGAGCTTTTGCGCCAGCTGGTCGCCGTACTGCTCCAAATGGAACAGCCGCTGAAGCATTTGTCTGCGGTCCACGCCCCGCAGCGACAGAAACTCGGCGAATTTTCCCTGCGGAAGGACGACCGCCCGGGTGAAATCGTCCATTTTCAGCCCGATTTTATCCTCGACGCAGCGCGTTACCTCCGCGAGCTTGTCCGCAATTACGGTTTCTCCGTCCGGGCCAATCTCGATGAAGCGGCTGACCGTATTGCTGACGGATTGTTCGCCCGTCCTCTTAAATCTCCGCTCCACCCGGTACCGGCTGCTGCCTTGGGAGGAAGCCAGCTCGAAGGTGAACGCCACGGCAAGGGTATCCTCGGAGTGGTTCATGATCCCCTGCGTCCCGTTCACCGCACGCTCCACCTTGCCGTACATCGCCAGCGTAATCGCGTCAAGCAAGCTTGACTTGCCGCTTCCCGTAGGGCCGAAAATGCCGAACAGTCCGGTCTCGCACAAACCGAGAAAATCGATCTCCTGACTTTCACGGTAGCTCTGCAGACCGCTTACTTTTAGTAGAATCGGCTTCATTTCGAATCCCCCGTCTCCTGCACGTCACGCTCTTCCTCAGCCAGCTCCAGAAACAGCTCCACCAGACTATCCTCCGGCTCCGCCCCCCCGGTCTGCCGCCGGTAAAACTTACGGAACAGCTCCTGAACCGGCATCCGGGAGCGAAGCGATGCTTCCAGTTCCTGTTCCATCTCCGGGTATACCGGCCGGATATGTACAATGCCTTCCCGCGACTTGCGCAGCCGCTGGATATCTCCCATCGACAGCGCCTCGTTCAGGCGGATTCGCAGATCGATGAACGCACTTTCGTCTCTGCCCTCGTCCAGCCACCGGTACACTTCCTCCAATCCGCCTTCGCAATCCCACTCCACCAGAGGGCGTCCGCAGCGGAGCAGAATTTCTTCCGGCTTCGCCTCCGCTCCGGGCGAAATGTCCAGCATCGTCACGGACTTGGCTTGCCCCGCCTCCGAGAAGCTGTACGCCAGCGGAGAACCGCTGTAGCGGATTATCCCTTCTCCTTTGACCTTCTGCGGCCGGTGAAGGTGGCCTAGCGCCGTATACTGCGCCCCGCATGCCAGCGCGGAAGGATCGACGGTATATGCACCGCCGACCTGGATCGGACGTTCGGAGTCGCATTCCACGCCGCCCAGCACATAGATGTGGCTCATCGCCAGATTCACCGTGTCTGGCCGGAATTCCCTGGACAGCTGCTTCATCAGGCGTCCTACCCGGGCACTGTATGCGAGCCTCAGTCCGGTTTCGTCGCTGTCTTCCGCCAGCAGCTCCCCGAGCCGGGCTTCGGAAGGATAGGGAAGAGCCGCGATAACAGCCGTTTCTCCGGTACGAGCCACCCGGACCGTCACCGGATCGCTTGCCGGCAGGCCGACAAGGGTGATGCCATGCCCGGAAACAAGCGGAGACACGGAGGATACCCGCTCGGGCTGGTCATGGTTGCCGGCAATAACGACTAGTTGCCTTCCGCCGGAGGCAAGCCTTGAAGCCGCTTCATAGAACAGTTGCTCGGCCGCAGCCGGAGGATTGACGGAGTCATAGACGTCCCCCGCTATCATAATGAGGTCCGCCCGTTCCTCTTCGGCAATGGCGACCAGCTCATCGATGAACGCTTCCTGCTCCTTCTGCCTGCTTCTTCCCTCCAGCGTGCGGCCCAGATGCCAGTCACCCGTATGCAAAATCCGCATATTCCCCCTCTTTCCCGCCCCTGCCGGGCGAATATAAGTATCGTAAACTTCCTTGCGGCACAAACCTGAAGTCAACCGTCCTTTGCCACAGAATCATTTAAATGGCGCAAGTACACTTCGGTTATGGCAGCCAATTAGTCGTCACTTCTTCCTTTGCCACAGAATTTAAATGGCGCAAGGGTCACGGCATGGACGGCTCACTCCGAATAATCCTATGTCCGAGCGCCCTATACCCGAACCGCATGTCCTCCGTCAAAGAAATACAGCCAGGCCTCGGCGATCTCTTCGCCCAGTATATCGCCCAGCGCCTGCGAATACAGACCGAGCTGATAGTGGTATTTCTCCTTCAGGGCTTCCAGTCCGCCTCGATGCTCCAGAACGGCGTCGCTCTTGTAATCCAGCAGGATCAGCCGCCCTTCCTCGCGGAACAGGCAGTCGATAACCCCCTGGATCAGTACGGAAGGAGAGGCTGCACCGCTCTCGCCTTGCAGCTTGGAGACTGCCCTGTCCAATGCCTCGAGGCCCCGGTAGGCTTCTGAAGCGGGCAGCATATAGCTGAAAGGCATCTCCCTTCTCTTCCAAGAGGAAGCGAGCAGCCTGTGTCCGAGCGGATGGCGGTAAAAAGCCGCCGCTTTCTCCGGCTCAACCACAGCCGCTTGTTCCTCCGTCAAAATATAAAGCTGGACCAGTCTTTCCAGCGTCTCCTTCACTTCGGCAAGGCCAACCTCGCCCTCCAGCGGTATATGCTGCATGACGGTATGGTAAACCGTCCCGCGTTCCGACGGGGTTACGCCGCGCTGTTCCATAAACCTCGGACGCCGTAAATGAAGACTGTCGCCGGAGCCCCGCTCCCGGGAACCGTCAAGCCCCTCTTCCAACAGATCGAATGAGGGCTGGTCCTGCAAAGACAACAGGGATTTCAATTCTGTAACAGAGGTCTTGGCCGGAAGGCCCGCCGCCGCCCCGTAAGGATAACTCCACGACAGCCGCTCCGCTGCTCCGTACTTTTCTCCGGCATAAACCGTCACCGGAACGGCCCGGCTCAGTTCGTGCAGCGCTCTTTTTCTCGCTTCCTCTCCGTCTTCACTGCTATCCTTGACTGTTGACACAGCCGCTTCCAGTTCAGAGGATGGCAGAACGCTGACGCTCCAGTTCGACAGATCGCCGCGCAGGGAAAGCGGAGGCGCTCCTTCCTTCCCGGCGATTTTACGCAAAATTGCCGCGCCGGGGTGCCGGATCAACGCCGGCCCCACCCAATCCAGATAGCTGCGCCCCCGGGCGAGCAGATGATCGGGGAGGAGCTGTTCTTCTCCGGCGCCCGAAGACATCCAGCTTGCCGCTTTGCCCGCCAGATCGCGGACGGTTCCGACGAGAATCATTTTGTCACGCGGGCGGGTAAGTCCAACGTATAGCACGCGCATTTCCTCCGCCAGCAGCTCGAGGCGCGAACGGCGGCCGATAGCGAGATAAGGCAGCGTCGGATAGCTGACCCGGGTCTCCCGTTCCAGAAAGCGAGGGCCGAAGCCAAGCTCCTTGTGCATCAGAAACGGCGCGTACAGATCCTGCCGGTTAAAGCCCTTGGACATCCCGGCAAGAAAAACAACCGGAAATTCCAGGCCCTTGCTCTTATGGATCGTCATGATCCGGACACCTTCGCCCTGCTCTCCGCTTCCGCCGGCCGCGCCCAGATCGCCGCCGTTCTCCCGGAGGCGGGATATGAACACAAGGAAACGGAACAAGCCCCGAGCCGAGGTGTCTTTCTCAAATTGGACCGCCCGGTCGTACAGCGCCTTAAGGTTGCTCTGACGCTGGGCGCCCCCGGGAAGCCCGCCGACCCACTCCAGATATCCGCTCTCTCCGTAAATTCGCCAGATGAGGCCGCTCACGCCGCTCCGCCGCGCCTCGTCGCGCCAGCCTTCAAGCTGATCCAGAAACCGGATCAGCTTGCCATGGAGTCTGCCGGAGATCGCCGTCCCGGCGGCTTCCGTGTCACCGGACGCAGATGCTTCGGCTTTAACGGTCTCGCTGGCTGCTGCCGTCTCCGCTGCGTTCCCGGCCCGCCCGCGAACTTCGTATGCTCCGTCCGCTTCGTTATCCCTTATTTCCCCGAAGCCGTCTATATCCACATCCGCTTTCATGGCGGTATGAGCCGTTTCAACCATCAGGCTGCCCGTACCGCCGGCCGTTACTTCTGCCGACACAGCGGAATAACCCGCTTCCTGCGCGGTGCTTCCCGAGCCACCATCCGTTTGTCCTCCCGAGACCGCCGCGATTACCGCGTCATAGAACGAGCCTTCCGCGCACAGCCGCACCTTCGCCAACTCTTCTTCGGTCAGGCCGACAACGGGGGAGCGAAGCGTTCCGGCAAGCGGAATATCCTGCCTGGGGTTGTCGACGACTTTCAGCAGGGAGAGGATAACCTCCACCTCAGTCGCCTGGAAATAGCCCCTGTTCTGATTACCATAAGCCGGAATACCTTCCAGCCTCAGCTCTTCCATCATCAGCGGCGCCCACACGCTTGCGGAACGCAGCAAAATCACAATGTCGCCGTAAACGACCGGTCTCATCGCTCCAAGTCCCTTGTCATAAATCTGCAGCGGCTCGCCGCCGTCCGTCCCAGTCATCCGGGCAATCCGCCGGGCGATGGCCCGGGCTTCGAGCTGAGCGGTTTCGCTCTCGATCAATTCGCTTTCCGCACTATCGGCTTCCCCGTCTTCGGCCCTTTCCTCGGGCAGTCCTTTGGAGCTTCCCCGGTCGATCAGCAGCAGCTCCGGGGCAAAATACGTATCCGGCCCATTATCCGCCGCTCCGGGAAAGTTAGCGCCGTATACAAGCTCCGCCCGCTCGTCGTAGGCGATTTCGGCCACCGTTTCATTCATAATCTGGCGGAACAGCATATTGACGGCGTTCACAACTTCCATCCGGCTGCGGAAATTTCGCGCCAGATCGATAACGACTCCTTTTTCTTCACCGATTTCAGCACCGCTCGCCGTTTCGAAGCCGGATTCGTCCGTTCTCTGACCTTCCCGGCCATGCGCCTCTTTGCTTCCGCCTTGTCCATAGCTGCGGTACTTGTCCAGGAACAACCCCGGCTCCGCCAGCCGAAAGCGGTAGATGCTCTGCTTCATGTCGCCGACCATGAACCGGTTGCCCGGGTCTTCTCTTGAGATCAGCCGTACAATTTCTTCTTGTACGCTGTTCGTATCCTGATATTCGTCAAGCAGCACCTCGTCGAACTGGGCCCGGTACTCCAATGCGGCATCCGAAGGCATGGAATGGCCCATCGCGGAATCGGGATGGCGCAAAATAGCGAGACAGTAATGCTCCAAGTCGCTGAAATCGACCAGCCCTTTGCCGGCTTTCTCCGCGCGGTAGCGCTCGCCGAACAGGATCACCGTCTCCGCAAGCTCCTTCATTAGCGGTGCCGCTTCATGCAGCTCCCGGAGGAACGCGTCCGCCGGACGGCCGAACAGCGAGTCCTGCAGCTCGCCGATGATCTTCTTGACTTCATCTCTTAGTCCCTTGACAGTCTCCTGAAGAGCGGGATCGGTCGCGTCTTTCTTGCAGGGCTTCAGCTTGCCGAAAGAAGCGCCGCTGAACAAGGCGTACAGCTCGTTCCAGGGCCTCTCTTCCACCGCCTGGCGCAGCCCTTCCACCATCTCCAAATCCGCCGTGAGGTTATCCGCATATGGAGCCGGTCCGCCCGGCTGCAGGGCGATTTGCCGTCCCCGTTCCAGTTGGCTGGCTGCAGCCGCCAGCGCCAGCCCAGCCTCATCAAGGATGCTCCGCACCCAGGGAGTGCGCGACAAGGCTTCGGTATCCGGCATAGAGAAGCACTCAGCCGTCTCTCTCAGCCACTTCTCCGGCCACGGATGGCTTCGCGAAAAATCATAGAGCCGCTGAACGAGCGCATGCACGGCGTCATCGGAGCGCTCACCGCTGAACCAGTCCACCAGCTGCACGAACACGCCGTCTTCACCGGCCTCCTCATATTTTTCCTCGAACAGCTCCTCCAGAATTTCCTGGCGCATCATTTCCGCTTCGTGCTCGTTCAGTATGCGGAATCCGGGGTCAAGCGGAATCAATTGATAGTAGCGCCGGATGACCTCAAGGCAGAAGGAGTGCAGCGTCGTAATCGAGGCTCTGCCGAGCAGCGCGAGCTGGCGCCGTAAATGGCCGTTGTCCGGATCGTGCTCAAGCCTGCTCTCCAGCGCCTCGCGGATGCGCTGGCGCATTTCGGAGGCCGCCGCCTTGGTAAAAGTCGCCACCAGCAGCCGGTCCACGCTGAATCCGCTGCTTTCGTCGCCGATTCTGCGGATAATCCGCTCGACGAGCACAGCGGTCTTGCCGGAGCCCGCCGCCGCCGCCACAAGAATGTCGTCCCCGCTCTCCGCGATGGCCCGCCACTGATCGTCGCTCCATATGCTTCCTTCCGGTTTTGCCGGCATGATCACGGTCTGTTTCCTCCTTCGTCTTGGCGGGACAGCATCTCCCAGATGGCCTCTTTGCCCGGCTTGCCCAAGTGTTTGAATCCGTTGCCCTCCACGGCCTCGTCGAACTGGCACACTGCCCTGTAAGAACAGAACGTGCATGCGGTCTCCTGCTGAATCCGGTAAGGCGTGATTGCCACATCCCCTTCGGTAATGCGGGTTCCAATCTCCGTAATCGTCCCTCTCACCGAAGACAGAAGGCGCCCCCACTGCTCGGGTGTGGCGACGGAGGCGCTGCTGTAGAAGCTGCCGTCACTCTTAATCGCAACCGGCACGATGCTCGAATGCCCCTTGTCCAGACTCGTATCCATGAGCGAGACGACCTCGCGGTCCGCCATAAGGAGACCCTTCATCTTGAACCGCTTAAGCAGCTCCTGCTGAGCCTGCTCCCGGTTCATGCCATTCGCCGAAGAAAGCAGCGGATCATGAACATGGAAATACAGCGTTCCCGCCGCGAACGCGGGTGCTCCCAGCCACTCTTCGGCATAGGCCAGCAGCACATCGAGATAGGTCAGCATCTGCAGCGACAGCCCGTAGTACACTTCATGCAGCTTAAGATCCTTGCGGCTTGACTTATAATCAATAACCCGCAGCAGTATTCCGTTCTCGCCCTCTGCGGTGTCGACCCGGTCGATCCTTCCGACGACTTCCATCAGGCACCCGTTCGGGAGCTCGATGCGCAGTGGCGGCAGCGGCTTGCCGGGTCCGAAATCCAGCTCCAGAAAAGCGATGTCGAAGCTGCCCCGCCGGGCGTGCTCCCCAAGAATTACGGAGGCCCGCCCGACAATATTCTTAAGCTTGCGGGAAATATAGCCGTAGCGCTTCGAGCTAAGCAGAATCTCTCCCTGAAGCATCGGAGACAGCATGTCCACCGTCTTTCCGGCTTCCATCCGGCATTCGTCCGGCGTCATGGCCCCCCAGCTTCGTCCCTCGTCCCGCAGCTTGGCCGCCATGGTGCTCAGCGCAGCGTGAAACAGCTGTCCGATATCCGGAGCCTGAAGCTTATAAAGCTGGCGCTCCTTGAGGCGCAAGCCGTAGGAGGCGAAATGGGAGAACGGGCAGGAGACGAATTTCTCCATGCGCGAGACGCTTCCGCGCAATGTGGAGCCGCCATATAGCCGCAGACTCGTTTCACGCCTGAGCGGAGCTCCGAAATTACGGTAAAACAGCGAACCGGTCAACATCTGCAGGTGAGGGCGCCACTCCGCGTTATCCGCAAACCAGTTGTAGACCTCCCACCAGACCGCCGGGATATTCTGTCCCTGCTTCCACTGGCGCAGCTGTACGATGAGCATGCGCAGACTCTGCTCCGGATTGCCGATGAAATCGCGGTGCTCCTCAGGCGGTGCCGACACCGGAAGGCTGTGCAGAGGGTGCTCGGCGACCTCCGGGTACATCCGGCGCAGGTGGCGGATAACCTCCGAAGGCAGCAGAGACTTGCCTTCGTCATCCGTACAGGCATAGCTGATCCACAGCTTGCGGGAAGCCGATGTCAGCGCGTTATAGATCAGGAAGCGCTCGTCCAGCATTTTGCGGGAAGCGCCCGGAGCAAGCTCCATGCCCGCTCCTTCCAGGAAGGAGCGCTCCGTCTCGGACAGAACACCGTCCTCCTGAATAAGCGCCGGTACGACCCCCTCGTTGAAGCCAAGCAAGAAGGCGTATTTGACTCCCGTTGTCCGGGTCCGGTCCATCGTCCCGACAAGCACCTGATCCAGCGATGGAGGAACAAGGCCCATCCGCAGCTCGGCAAGCCCCGTCTCCAGAATCCCGGCGAACATGTCAAAGCTTAAAGCTTCATCGCCCATCATCTCGACGATCTGATCCAGCAGATCAAGGATAGCGCCCCACAGCTGCCGGTGCTCCCGGGCGTCCTGCGTTCTTCCTTCTTCCAATGCGGCGGCGCTCATATATTCCAGCTCCCGGGGAGCGGAGGTATCTTCCAGCAGCTCAAATACCGCCCTGCATAAATCCCCGGCGCTGCGGCTTCTCTTGATTCTTCGTTCAAAAGCTTTCAGCGGACCGGTGACCGCCTCCCTGCAGGCTTCCATCAGACGCACCAGTCTGTTGTCCGTCTTTCCTCCGCCTTCCAGCGACAGGCTCGGGATCGCCTTCCATTTATAATTCTTGTCCGTCCAGCGGTAGCCTTGAATGCCGCAGGCCAGAACGTAGTTTTCTAGAGTGTCCATATCGTCCCTAGTCAGGCTGCCGTCCGCAGGAAGCAGGAAACCCGTCTTGATGCACCGGAACACGTCCTCATACCGCCAGCGCCGGCGGACAATGTCCAGCGCCGAACGGATAAACTCCACCAGCGGATGATGCAGCTCGCCTTCTTTGCGGTCAAGGAAGAACGGGACGCCATAGTCGCGGAAAAGCGCAGGAACAAGGTAATCATAATCCTCCAGCTTGCGGACGAACACAGCCATTTCACCGTACTTCGCTCCTTGCTCCCGGGCAAGCATCATCATCTCGCGCAGTGCGCCTTCAATCTCCGCCCGCTTGTTCACAGCCGCCCGGATCGTAATCTCCTCTTCCGCGGGCTCCGGTCCCCGGTACGCCAGCCTGCGGTCAAAGCCCCGCTCCAGATGCGCCAGAGCGGGGGCCTCCGCAAAACGCGGCAGCACCGAAGGAGACAGCATTTCATCCCAGACTTCTGCGCCCAGCTCTTCCGCCATCCCTCTCAGCTTGATGTAAGCCGAGGCCGATGGATGGAACAGATCCAGCTCATGGGGCCGGTTAACGCCAAAAAATGGCCGGTCAAGCGTCAGCGCGACCGTGATATCGGCGGCATGAAGCATCAACTGGCGCAGCACCGTAAATTCGCGGGCCGTAAACCCCCGGAAGCCGTCTACGAAAATAGTAGAGCCCTTTACGAAAGAGGAGGAGGGAATCAACTCCGCAAGCTCGGCCAGCCGGTCTTCTTCGTCCATATACAGCCGGGACATCTCCTTCTCCAGATCGCCGAAAACGAGCTTCAGATCCGCAAGCTTCCCCGCAAGGATCGGACTACCGCCCGCGGATTCCGTCAGCCGGGAAATCTGCTCTTCAAGATCCGGCGCGCCAAGACAGCACCGCTTCAGCTCGGCATGCAGCCGGCTGAGCCGGTCCACGAATCCCGGACGATCCGACGAGGCGCCGAACAGCTTCAGCTCCTCCTTGCGCCGACTCAAAATCTTGTAAAGAAGCATCTTCTTGCCTTCATCGCCGATCGGTACGCCGCCCCTGCCGCCGGTTTCCTGCTTCACCCGGTAGGAAAGGCGCGGAAAGCTCAGCGTCTGCGCGCGCAGGCTTCCCCGGATGTCACAGGCGCTCAGCAGCCCTTGCTCAGCACTAAAGGAGCCCTGCTCCGGAACGAGCTGAATAATCGGAGGGCCGAGCGGGTCCTCGCGCAGAGCGGAACAGATCGCATTCCATATTTTCGTCGTCTTGCCGCTGCCCGAGCGGCCGATCAGAAACGTTACCGACATGCTTTATTAACTCCTTCCGCGAATAAACAATAAGTGCAAGCGTTCTGTGCAGACAGCTCCGCCGCATCCAGCGGCCGAGGCTGACATTCGTCCTATCATTATATCATATGAAAGCGAATCGGAACATACGTTTGCCATTCTACCAATTACTTAGCACAAAAACCGGATGCATAAAAAAAGAAACGGACGCCGTCCATTAAAGACTCGCCCGTTTCCCGCAACAATGATGATATACGCTCAACCGCTTTGGCTCATAAAACGCTGAATACAGCGGTATGTCCACTCCCCCTGGCGGACGCCGCTTACTTGGAGGTGACCTCAAAAATGGCAAACTTCAGGTAATGCCCCTCGTCCACGCCCAAAATTTGCGGATGATCCTTGCCCGCGGCGCGCCACTCGATCAGCCGCAGCACCTTGCCCGCATCCTCGGCGGCTTCGGCAATCGTCTCCAGAAACAGCTCGGGACGCATGTGATAGGAACAGCTCGCGGTAACCAGATAGCCGCCTTCATTCACGAGCTTCATGCCGTGCAGGTTGATGTCCTTATAGCCGCGGCAAGCCCCTTTGACCGCGCTCTTCGTCTTGGCAAAAGCGGGCGGATCGAGAATGACGACATCCCAGGTGCGTCCTCCACCGGCCGTCATCGGCCTCGAGGTATCCGTCTTGGCGGCGGCTTTTCCCCCTTTTGCTGCTGCCTTAGACTTCTCCGGCGAAGCGGACGAGGTATTCGCGGCGGCGCGTTCCGCCCGTTCCTCCAGCCCTTTTACCTGGCTGCGCAAATATTGGAAAGCGTCGTCCACGACGAATTCCACCCGGTCGCTGAAGCCGTTCAGCTCGACGTTGGCTTTAGCACTTTCAATCGCATGCGCGGAAACGTCGAGGCAGGTGACCTTTTTGGCCCCGTATTTGCAGGCGTTCAGCGTAAAGCTGCCCGTATGCGAGAAGCATTCGAGCACGGTGGCGCCATCCCAGTAAGGAAAAGTGACTTCTTTGCCGCTCTTGTTGACGGGAACCTTCCGGGTCAAGCCGTCTTCGCCCGAAACCTCCTGAAGCGTAATCCCGCTGCGCACTCCCCAGCCGGTCATCAGCGGAGCGATGGACGCGCGGTTCTCCCGCTGGTCGAAGAAATACCCTGTCTTCTGGCCCTGCTCGATGTCAACAATCAGCTTTAGTCCGTTCTCGGTCACTGTAACATGGCGGGGACATTCTCCATACAGAACCCCCGTCTTCTGCTCCAGGCCCTCAAGCTCGCGGACAGAGACATCGCTTCGTTCAAAGATCCCCTTCGGATTCAGCACTTGTACGAGCGCATCAACAATTTCGGTGCGGCGCTTGTCCATTCCGAGCGTCAGCAGCTGCACGACGAGCACGTCTCCAAAGCGGTCAACAATCAGACCCGGCAAAAAATCGGCCTCGCCGTAAACCAGCCTATAGGCGTTCTCCCCGCCGAGAAACCGTTCGCGGTGATTCAGACAGCGGGCAAATCTTTCCGCGAAAAATGCTGTATCCATCGCCTCCAGCGGCTTGTGCGACACGACTCGGATTCGAATCTGCGAAGCCGGATTGTAATATCCGGTCGCCAAATATTTTCGTTGATGGCTGAAGACGTCTACCAGACCTCCCTCTTCGGGATTCCCCTCCACCGTCTCCACTTCATTGCCGTAAATCCACGGATGTCCCGCTTCCAGCCTTTTTTTGCGGCTGCGCTGTAAAATAACCGATGCCAATAGCTTCAACTCCCGATGTTTGTTAATTATGAGGCTCCGTCCCTGTCATGTCCCGGTTGCCTTATTCATATATTGGTGTACAACCCTTCCAGGAAGCAAGAAGCGAGATAAGGGCTGTCCCAAGAGTAAGTTTACGATCTTATTTTTGAAAAAAAGGAGAACCGCTGCCATGATCCGCGAAGTGCTGTTCCCTGTATTATACGGCATTGTCATCTTTCTTGCCGGGATGAAGCTGATGGAGACCGCGCTTTCCAGACTGGCCGGCCCGCTGCTGACCGGCGTCCTGAACAAGGCGACGGCCACACCCCTTATGGGTATGGCCTCCAGCACCCTGCTGACCGCCCTTCTGCAAAGCAGCACCGCCGTAACGGTGCTGTCGATCGGCATGGTCAACGCCGGGCTGCTGACCTACGCCCGGACGCTTGGGATTATTCTCGGCAGCAATATCGGCACCTGCCTGACGACGGAACTCATCGGCCTGCAGATCGGCCGGTTCGCGGCGCCGCTGCTGGCGGCCTCGCTGTCACTTTGGGCGGCGGCGGTCACGCTTGGCGAGCTTCCGCCCTATAGGTCACGCCTTGCGGAGACCGGGCGCAGAATCTCCCTGCCGCTTCAGTTCGCCAGCCTGGCGATCGCAGGCTTCGCGCTCGTACTGTGGGGCATCTCAGTCATGCAGTCCATCGGCCCCGCGCTGCAGAAGAGCGGCCTCTTCGCCTGGTTCCTGAACCGGGCGGCGGAGAACGCCCTTTGGGGCTTTGCCGCCGGGGCCTGCCTGACAGCGCTCCTGCACAGCAGCAGCGCCGTCATCGGCATGGCCATGGGCGTCGCCGCTTCCGGGGCGCTGCCTCCGGAGCTTGGCATCGCCATTGTGCTGGGCGCCAATGTCGGAACCTGCGCTACCGCGGTTATCGCCTCCATTGGCAGCAGCCCCTCAGGCGTCTTCGTCGCCTGGTCGCATGTCGCGCTCAATGCAGGCGGCGCGGCTCTGTTCCTGCCCTTGACCGGTCTGCTCCGTGAGGCTGCCGCCTGGATCGGCGGGGGGCCCGCCGCGCAAATCGCCCACGCGCAGACCCTGTTTAACGTCGCCTGCTCGCTGCTGGCGCTTCCTCTCTGTTATCTGCCCGTATGGTCAAGACTGGAAAGGCGGCTGCAATAAAGCAGGCCGCCTTTCTTCTATTTTACAGTCACCGTTACCGAGACCGTTCTTCCGCCAAATTTCCCTTTTAACACAGCGGTTCCTTTGGCTTTGGCTGTGATTACGCCGCTCGGTGAAATCGCCGCGACGGACGGACGGGAGCTTGTCCATACGACCCCGCCTGTTACGTCCGCCGTTCTACCGGTATCGTATTCGGCTGTAATATCGACTGAAGCCGTATTTCCCGGAGACAGATTAAAGCGGGGCTCGCTTACTTTCAGCTTGGTCAACTTCGGGACGACGGATACTTTAACCGTAACCGGGATTCCCTGGTAAGAGCCGGACAGAGTTGCCGTTCCTTCGGCAAGAGCCTTGACCACAGCCCCCCTGACGGAAACCACGGCCGAATCGGATGTTGACCATTTCATACCCGCAGACAGGTTCACAGCCTTGCCTGCAGCCGTGTAACCCGTGGCCTTAATGGATTTGGAGTTCTTGATGTTCATTTCCAAAACGGAGGGTTCCACCGTAATTTTCACGATTTTTTGCTCGATTCGGACCGGTATGGAAATGCTCTTGTTGGAATAAGTGCCTTTCAGCGTCGCGGAGCCTTTGACAAGCCCCTTGATGACTTTACCGGAATCGGTCTGCTTGATCACGGCATTAGCGCCCGAAAGCGTCCACTCCATCTCCTCCGTGACCGGCTTTTCGTCTCCATTCTCCATGACGGCATTCACTTCGGGCAGCGGCGTTTCTTCGCCGGACACCAGACCGAGCCCGTCTTCAGGGCCGATCAGAACGAGCACCTTATTCTTGACAGTAAGCAGCACGTCCACGCTTTTGCCGCGAATATCCGATGGGGAAGACAACGCTTCGGCTGCTTTGAATCTCCCCGTAAGATGAACCGTTCCGGCGGCAGCCGCCGAGATTTTGCCGTCCTTAATTGTGGCGATCGCTTCATTCGCGGAGGTCCATTCGATGTCCTGGCTGATATCCAAAGCGGTTCCGTCCAGCCGGGTTCCGCTGACTTTCGGCAGTCCGGCGGTATCGCCGGTATAAAGCTCAAGCTCCGTGCTGTCCGCCTTCAAGTCGCTCAGCGTCGGATAAACGGTCAGCTTGAAGCTTTTGGAGCCGCCCTTATAAGCCGCCTTCACTGCCGTCGTTCCGGCTGCTTTGGCGGTAATGATAGTCTCAGTGCCCGTGTCCATTGACGCTACAAGCTTATTGTCCAGCGTGAAATCCGCATCGCCGGTCACATTGACCGTCGAGTTTGCCGCATTACGCACCTCCGCCTTCAGCTTCAACGACTCGCCGATAAACAGTGTCTGATCACCTGACGGGCTTAGCAGCAGCGCTTCATAAGGAGCCCGTACATAGACGTCGACCGACTGTGAAACGCCGAGATACTCCGCCTTAATCGTCGCTTTTCCGATCCCCACAGCTGTAATGGAGCCATTCGCAACCGTCACGGCGGACGGATTGGAGGAAGTCCACTTGGCCTCAGAGGTTACATTCTTCCCGGCGCTTGAATCCGAAGCCTTCGTAAAGGCGCTTAAGGAAAGCGGGTCATCTCCGACCAGCATTTCCAAATCATCCGCGTCAGCCCCGCCGTTTCGAAGCTCCAGTCCGGAATACGGCAGCGACACGACCGCTTTGAAGGAAGCGGTAAGCCCGCTGAATTTCGCCGTTACGGTCGCCGATCCCTCGCCGACAAGCGTGAGCAGCCCATCCGACACGGTCAATACACTGGCGTTGGAACTGCTCCACACAGCTTCTTCCGTCACATCGGTAACAGAGGCTTCCGAAGCGCCGCCCGCAGCTGTCGCCGTGACCCGCAGCAGGCTCTCACTGTCGCCCAGCTTGTAGCTGCCGGAGGCATGCTCCAGCTTCAGGTTTTTGTAGGGATAGGATACGTTAACTTCTATGGTTGCCACTGAATTATTGTACGTAGCTTTAATAATGGCGCTGCCGCTGCTCTTGGGGGTCAGCAAGCCGCCTGCGGCGGTTGCGACGCCGGTATCGGACGATGTCCAGACGGCGGCGGCCGTAACGTCTCTCTTGGAGGTGCTTCCTTCAACCGAAGCCAGAACTTTCAGCTGTTTTGGCGTCTGGCCAATGGTCAGCCCGATGCTGGAAGCGCCGTCGATTTCGATGGCATACACATCGCCGGCCGCGGCATGTGCGCCCGCAGGGAACAGGATTGATACGAGCAGGGCGACAAGCAAAGCCCAATGAGTCATTTTCTTGTTCGATAACATGGTAGGTCTCCTTTGGTTATGAATAGTTGTGCAAGCTTCTCCAAACCCTTCCAAATATATCGACAACCCTGTCCGAAATCATTACCTTAATGGAAAAAAATTCATACAAAAGCAAGGGTTCCATCCTAAGAAGAATGAAACCCTTGCCGCCGCATTTTCTCCGGCTAAACGGAGCGCAGCGCTTCTCCGGTCACCAAGGCCAGTTCGCCTCTGCACTCGTTGACGCCGGCTTCTGTCAGCTTGACGCGGCACAGCCGTCCCTGCAGCTCATCTCCGCCTTCGAAGAGCACCTGCAGATAGTTGTCGCTGAAGCCGTGCTGGATATCCCGGCCGGGCGCGCCTTTTGCTGATCTCTCCGCAATCACCTCAACCGTCTGTCCAACAAACCGGCGGGCATAGGCTATCTGCATTTCCTCGGACAAGTCGATCAGCTGCTGCACGCGGTCGTTCTTGATGTCCTCGTCGACCTGATCCTCCATGCGGGCCGCTGGCGTGCCTGTGCGCTTCGAATAAGGGAAAACATGCATTTCCGAATAATTGACGGCCTTCATGAAGTCGTAGCCCGCACGGAACATCTCGTCCGTCTCTCCCGGGAAGCCGACAATGACATCGGTGGTGATGGCAACATCCGGCATCGCCTGGCGGATCAGCTGCATTTTGGCAAAATACTCTTCAGTCGTATACTTCCGGCGCATCCGTTTCAGCACTTCATTATGTCCAGCTTGTAGCGGAATATGGAGATGACGGCACATCTTGGACGAGCGGTTCAGGACATCCAGAAGCTTCTCGTCGATCTGGCTCGCTTCGATCGAGCTGATGCGTACGCGCTCCAGTCCTTCCACCTTATCCAGCTCCCAGAGCAGGTCGGCAAGCCGGTAATTGTCCAGATCGTCGCCGTAGCCGCCGGTATGAATGCCGGTCAGCACAAACTCCTTATACCCGGCCTCAACGAGCTGATGCGCCTGTCTGACAATACTCTTCGGATCGCGGCTGCGGGACAGCCCCCGGGACCACGGAATGATGCAGAAGGTGCAGAAGTTGTTGCAGCCGTCCTGAATTTTGAGAAAAGCCCTTGTCCGGTCGGCAAAGCCCGGCACGTCCAGCTCCTCGAATTCCCGCGTCTTCATGATGTTGCGGACGGCGTTGACGGGCTGCCGCGATTCGCGGATGCCGTTCACATGGCGGATGATCTGATCGCGGTCCTGGTTGCCGATGACCAGATCGACGCCGGGAATGTCCAGAATCTCGCCCGGAGAGGTCTGTGCGTAGCAGCCGGTAACGGCCACAATCGCCTCCGGATTGCGCCGGACGGCGCGGCGGATCATCTGCCGGCTTTTTTTGTCGCCAGTATTGGTGACAGTACATGTATTAATGACATAGACATCGGCCTGTCCCTCGAAATCCACCTGCTCGTAGCCTTCCTGCTTGAACAGCGTCCAGATGGCTTCGGTATCGTAAAAGTTGACTTTGCAGCCTAATGTATAAAAAGCAACGGATGGCATTTTTCAAGCTTCCCCCATTTCTCCGGTTTCATATAAAATGCAGGCGGCGGCCACCATGCCGGCCGTCTCGCAGCGCAGAATGCGCTTGCCGAGGCCGACGGACACCGCGCCCGCCGCTTCAGCCTCTCTGCACTCGCTCTCGCTGAAGCCTCCCTCGGGCCCGACGATGACGAGGACCGAGGCTTCCGCCGCGTCTCCGAGCCGCGCCGCCCACGGCGCAACCGCGGAGCGCAGCTGAAGCCCTTCTTCCTTCTCGTAGCAGAAGTACACCGCATCGTAGCTGCCCGCCGATTTCAGCAGCTGCTTCCAGACAAGCGGCGCGGCCACTTCCGGAACGATATTCCGGTGCGCCTGCTCCGCGGCTTCCTTGGCAATCTTGCGCCAGCGGTCCAGCCGCTTGCTCTCCTTGCGCTCGTCGTACTGAACGATGGTCCGCTCCGAGAGGAAAGGCTGGAACGCGGCCGCGCCGATCTCGGTGCATTTTTGAATGACGATTTCCATCTTGTCGCCCTTGGGCAGACTTTGGGCCACCGTAATTTTGACGCGGGCCTCCTGCGTCATCGGCAAATTCTCTATAATGGAGACGGTAACGACGCCTTCGTTAATCGCCGAAATTTCAGCCAAAGCCTCGCGGGACACGCCGTCGCTTACAATCAGCTTGTCCCCGGGCTTGCCGCGCATTACCCGGGCGATATGACGGGCATCTTCACCGCCGATGGATACATGGTCTTCCCCGAACTGCCCGGGATTTACGAAATATCGCTGCATGTTTATCAACATCCTGTTCTGTATTAAAAGCATTCCCATTCCTTGTTTTCAGGCGAAAACGGCGGCGTCCCTCGCCTGCCGGGCCCTGCCGCCGTTTCCATTCAAACAAACTCCATCATACAACGTTTGCTTCCTGATGAACAGTCCTACAGATTTATTTAAGTAAAAAGCTGATAGAAAAAATTAAGAGTATCCGACCGCATAATATACGCCCACATGCTCAAAGGCGCGATCGTGTACGCCTGAAGCGCGGGAATGAACACAATCAGCAGAAACAAAAACATTGCCCACTGCTCGATCCGCTGCAGTCTTCCCCGAAGGGGACGCGGCGCGAGATCTTCGATAATCCGGTAGCCGTCAAGCGGCGGCAGCGGAATCAGATTAAATAAAAACAGGAAAAAGTTCCAGAAAGTAAATACGCTGAAAAACAGCTGTCCCGCCTCTTGGGCTTTCCCTGTCGGGATCGCATCGAAGACGCCGGTCGCAATAAGCAGCGCGTAGATCAGACAGCCGAGGATCGCCATCAGCAGATTGCTGACCGGTCCGGCCGCGGACACGATGATGCCCATTACGCGCGGACGGCTGAAATTGTCCCGGTTGACCGGCACGGGCCGCGCCCAACCGAAGCCTGCGATCAGCAGAAGAACAATACCGAAGAAATCAAAATGCACCGCCGGATTCAGCGTCATACGGCCCAGCAATCGGGCCGTCGGGTCGCCGAACCGGTTGGCGAAATAAGCATGGCTGAACTCATGCACCGTAAAGGCGATCAGAATTGAAACCAGAAAAAACGGCAGCTGATCCAGCGGCATACGAATAATGCTTTGCAAAAAGTCCATCTTTACCTCTTTCCGGCTGTGAACGCCACCCAGTCTTCTTCTCTCGTCACCTCACGGATTTCAAAGCCGGAGGCCAGCAGAGCCTTCCTTACCAGCGCTTCTTTATCCTTGTAAATGCCGGAAGTGATATAAATTCCGCCGGGCTGCAGCGCCCGGTATACATCGTCCGTGAACAGCACGAGAATCTCCGCCAAAATATTCGCCACCACAATCCGGACCGGCAGCGTCACGCCGAGTCCGCCCTGCGCAGAATCCGAACCGGCTGCCGGGCTGCCAGGCACCGATGCGTCTGCTCCGGCGGCTTCGTCCGCCGCACCGCTTTCGGCCGGCCGCTGCGACGGTCTTGCCGAGGGCCACATCGCTCCCGCAGGCGTATCCGCCGCTCCTTCGCCGCCGAGCAGGGACAGAAGATCGCTCTCTTTTACCGTAATGACGTCCGAGAGACCGTTCAAGCTCACGTTCTCCATGGCGCTGTGTACGGCCACGGGGTCAAGATCCAGTGCAAGAACGGACCGCGCGCCCAGCAGCATCGCGCCGACGGCCAGAATGCCCGAGCCCGTGCCTACGTCGATCACTTCTTCTCCGCCTTTGATCGCTTTCTCCAGCGCCCGCAGACACAGGGCGGTCGTCGGGTGGGTGCCAGTACCGAAGGCCATGCCGGGGTCGAGCATGATGATTTTCTCGTCCGGGCTTTCGGGAGTGTACTCTTCCCACACCGGCTTGATTGTCAGCCGTTCACTTACCTTAAGCGGCTTGAAATACTGCTTCCAGGCATGAGCCCAGTCCTCTTCGTCCACCGTCTTCCAGCTGATCTCCGCCTTTCCGGGATCAATCCCGAATTCCCGCAGCTCCTCAATGCGGGGCGCGAGCTCCGCGCAAATGCCATCCATCGGGGATTCTTCAGAGAAATAGCCCTTTATCACCGCTTCCCCTTCGGGAATATCGTTCAGCGGCTCGTCGTAGAGCTCGCCGTAGCGCGTGTCGCGGTCCTTGTTCAGCGTACCGGATTCTTCAATGGAAACGCCCCCGGCTCCCGCATCATGCAGCATCGCGGAAATCATCTCCTGCGCTTCTTCAGTTGTATGTATCGTCAATTCATGCCATTGCATTGTCTCGTCCGTTCCTCCTACAAGTTTTGTTTCCCATTTTCCAAACGGAAGTCGTAGCCATTATTATACCTTACCGCCGTGCCTAGCGCCAAACCGGAACGCTCACCGCGCTATATCAAGCGGCCGAACAGGCCGGGATGACAAAGCCCGCGCTAACTGTTAAGAGCCCCTTTTTTACGGCAGATGCAGTCCTTTACATGGTCATCCACCATTCCCGACGCCTGCATAAATGCATAGCAGATCGTGGAGCCGACGAATTTCATGCCTTTCTTTTTCAGCGCTATGCTCATGGCATCCGACTCCGGCGTCAAAGCGGGAACGTCCTTCAGGCTCTCCCGCTCGTTCACAGCCGGCGCGCCGCCGACAAAGCTCCACAAATAACGGCCAAAGCTTCCCTCATCCCGGGAAATTTCGCTGTAGACACGCGCATTATTGATAATGGATTTGATTTTGAGGCGGTTGCGAATGATCCCGGCATTGTTCATCAGCTCTTCGATTTTTGCGTCGTCATACCGGACAATCTTTAAGGGATCGAAGCTGTCGAAGGCTGCGCGGTAATTCTCTCTTTTTTTCAAAATCGTATACCAGCTCAGGCCCGCCTGCATCCCTTCCAGCATCAGCAGCTCGAACAGCTTCAGGTCATCGTATTCCGGTTTCCCCCATTCTTCGTCATGGTAGGCAATATAAAGAGGATCGCTGTTGACCCAGCCGCATCGGGTTATATTCATGGATGACTTCCTTTCGTGACTCATTCTCTGCTTTCTCGTAAAGTTAGACTAATGACTGGGGCGGTGCTTGTCAAATGCTATGCAGGAATGAGCCAAAAAAAAGAGGGGACCATGGGGCCCTCCTCTCAAACCTGTATTTAATTCCCGTTCGCATCTCTGAACTCTACTGCTCCGTGCCTCCTCCGGCCGCCTCGCCGGGCTGAAGGACAACTCTTGTTTCTTTATCCGGATCGTCGGTCGTGTAATAAAACATATGAATTTCCGCTTCCGTCCCCTTGAAATTCTTGTAAACGTCGATGGCCTTGTTGTTGCCGTCCCCGGTGAAGTTCACCGTGAGCGGTTTCCCGATTATCCGGTTTTTTCCGGTACCGATATACGTTTGATTGACACCGCCGAACCCGGGGCTGGCGCTCTCCGATTCCACATACAGATCCCCGTTCTGCTTATAATACGTCCATTTCACGGGATACCCGGAGATATTTGTAGTCAGCGATTGCTTTTGCGTACCGATTCCGGTCAGCCGGACCGGAGCCTCACCCCCGCCATGATAAGTAACCTTGTACCTGCAGACCAGAACGATTGGCGTTTCCGGGGTAATGACCAAATTCGCAGGCCGATCAAAACGGAAAGTTTCGATACGCGGCTTGCGGCCTTCGCTGGACCATAGTCTCCCTTCCAAAGTTTTGCCTCCGACCAACAGTTCATATTTTTGATACGGCATTATTCCCCACTTTGCCGAGTTTTCTATGGCCACGCTGATTTGTACAGGGGTGGTTACCATTTTCTTCAGTACCGACTGGGAGTTCTCTTCGAGTGTTGTATTCAACGCCTTAATGAAAGTCCCGCTCTTCATTTTCTCCTTGCTCAGTTTAAGATCGAAATTCCACGGGCCTTCCAGCGATTGCTCAAGCTTCGTATAAAGAAGCCGATAGGACGCTGAGCCGCCCGAAAGATAGCTGCGTTTAAAATATTGCTGCATCGTGTATTCCCCATGCTCGCCGGGAGTCCCGAATGTTCCACCTGGCAGACTGTGGACCTCCGCCCCGTTCTTGTATACGGCAATGCGCGGATAAGCCCAGTCTTTCGTTTCAGGCTGGTCGAAATCAACGGAAGTCGCCAATAGAAACTTATCCTCACCCTGCTCGAAGATCTGCACTCCAACCGACTTGAGTCCATCTTGGCGAATTGCAATTTCCTGGAGTTCCGGCGAACCGGGGTCTAGTGCCAGCTCCTTCTCCTGCTGACTGGTTGACCGCAGATTGTGCGCGGACAGTTCAACCTCCTCGGTATCGCCTGAAGGCGTCCAGTCGGCCTGTAAATAGCCCGTAAACCGGTTGCTCTTGTCATCCCACACCTGGGAGCCCTTTTGAAGATCGACAACCTTGCCCTCTTTATCCTTCAGGCTGATCCCGGCAAAGCTCCAAAACTCGTTTTTGTTGTGTTTACCGATGTCAAGACTGTACAAAATAACCGTCTGGTTCTCGTCAACGACCGCGGTATGGAGCGTCAGCGTAATTCCGTCTCTCGTGACAGACTGCTCCAGTTCCTGGCCCAGGTTCTGCTTCAAGGCCGTCTGCACGCCGCTGTTCCAACGCAGAAGAGTATCCCAGTCATAATGAACTGCAGCATAGACGGGAGCCGCTGCAAGCAGTGCTCCAAGGGTAGCGGCAACCGCGATTCTCTTCACCTTCCGCTTTCGGACGAACGGGACGGAAGAGGTATTTTTCCATTCCTGATCGGTCTGAATCTGCTGCATCCGCTCCCACATGGCGTCAAAGTCGGGATATGGCACTTGTTCGTCGTCATTTAACCGAAGCCTGAGCTCGTCTTCCAGTTTCTTCATAGTCCCCCTCCTTTTCTCCCTTCTCCAGCATCTTTCGCATCAGCCTCAGCCCTTTATACAGCCTCGATTTCGTTGTTCCGAGTGGAACGGACAGCATCTCCGAAATGTCGGACAGGCTGAAATCATGCATATACCTCAGCGTAACGGCCATCCTGATCTTGACGGGGAGCCGTTCCAGATAAACGGCCCATTCTCCCGCTGTCTCCCGGTCCTCCACAATCCGGTCCACCGGCTTGTTCGCTTCTCCGGCCAAAAGATGCCGGTTGTCCTCCACCTTCAGCTTCACCATGCGTCCGCGCTTGAGGTGATTCAGGCAATGGTTCACGGTGATTCGCATGATCCAGGCTTTGAGGTTAACGATCTCTTCCCGGCGGCTGCGGAATGCGGCAATAAAGACGTCCTGGCACAAATCTTCGGCATCCGCCGCGTTATGCACCATGTAGTAGCAGGTTCGGTATACATCTCTGCTGTACGTCTCGAACAGTTCACGGTCATCCATTGCAGGGCCCTCCTTTCCTGTCGGTTTCGTCTATATAACAATCGGGGAGGCCAAAAGGTTCATTATCCGGACGAAAAGTATAAAAAAGGGGCCGGCTCCAGGCCGCCCCCCAAACTCGATGTTCTCTTATCTCATTGAAACCATTTCAGCAAGCTGTACGGCAAATAGTTGCCGATTCCGACTGTCCCGTCCGGGCCGACCTTAACGCCGATTCCACTGCCGAATTTGGTGTTAGCCGTTTCCAGGCTGCCTGCCTGAATTGTATCCCCGGAAAAGCGGACTTCCAGCTCGCTTCCATCCGCCAGCACCAAGGCCGCTCTGGCCTCGGCGCCGATTTGCAGCTGATACACAGGTCGGCCAGTTTGATCTCTCACCGCGAACACGCCGGGAACGGAATGAATTACATTCGAATACGGACTGCCGGCGGGTTCATTTTTTAAAATTTCGAACACCGGGGCTTCGTCTCGGCCATGCAGCACGCTGACTTTGAGCCCGTCCGGCGCCGATTCCAGAATAAAATAACGGTCCGCAAACGACAGCGGTATAGAGTATTCCCCGAATTGATAGCCTAAAATAAGTGTCATTTATGTATCCCTCCCAAGCATTCACAATTCGACACCAAGAAGGCAAAACCCTTCTCCGGCAGACCGAATTCAGTTAATTTTATGGGCCTGACAGTTCCGATTATTTCCCGTCAAAAAAAGTCCCTGATCAGCGCCTGAAACATAGACAGGGCCGCCAGGGACAACCGGCATGTACCTTTACTCTTAACGGACTATTCCTCGTCCTCAATTATCTCGTGAAGCTGTCTGCGGTCCGCCGCCTGCGCCCGGTCCAGAGCCTCGATATCGTCCCGGTCCGCTTCCACTGCGGAAAATTCAACGTCCTCATTCTTGGCACCGAACAGCTTCTTCATCTTCTCATTCTTGGACAGCACTTTTGAATTTCTGACCATTCCGGACAGCATCCCCTTTTCTAATTTTTGCAGAACCTATTTCCAGCAGGGACGATCAGAGCATGCCGCCGGCTTCCTCGATGATCGACAGAGCCTGATGGAAGGACCCTTCATCGACAACGACGGTCAGGAGAATATCCCGTCCTGTCGGACCGCCCGCGCCTCCATCACTCATCCCGCTTGCACTCGGATCGGCGGCAGCCATAACACCTGCGTCGGGATATCCTGTGGCCGCCGTTCCAAGGCTTGAAATGAGGCCATTGGCCGGAGCGGCTTGGGAAGTGAAGCCTCCGCCATAACGGCTGAAACGGTCAATGGATAAATCGATAACCCGAAGCGATTGCAGCTTGCGCGAGACGCTCTCGGCTTCCTCGGGACTTTTGAAATAGGCAAGAATACTTTTTTCAGCCATAATCCTGTTGCACGCTCCTCTTCGAAAGCGGACGAAATGCCCGCCGGGATTTCAGCCTTAGCGTGTGCAGGTATGCCGGAATTTATCCTGTAAAGCAAGCTGCCAGAACAGAAAAGCGGACAGCGCCTTGAGACGGGCTATCCGCTTTTTGAAGGTCAGGCATGATGGGCAACCGCGTAATTCACCTTCATCAGCCGGTCGGCGGCAGCGGTTACATGTCCGTCGGAAGTGCGACTGAAACCAAGTACACCTTCAATTCCGTTTGGAATAATCACGGGAGTGACGGTGGATAGTCCCGCTTTGCGGATCAATTCCGGGTCGAATTCGATCAGCAGTTGTCCCGCCTTCACTTGATCGCCGGTGCGAACACTCAGCGCAAATCCTTCGCCTTTTAACGAGACGGTGTCGATTCCGACATGGATCAGCACCTGCACGCCGCTGGCATGCTCCAGAATGACCGCATGCTTGCTCTTTTCCATCACATGTGCGACAACAGCGTCAAACGGAGCATAGACCTTTCCTTCCTTCGGCTGAATTGCAATGCCGTCTCCCATCTGCTTCTCGGCAAAGGCCGGATCGGGCACCTGGCCAAGCTCGACCAACTCGCCGCTAATCGGAGAAAGCACCGTCAACGTTCCGGGAGCATCCGCCAAGGCAGCGCGGTCTTTCGCAAAAACAGGGACCTTTGCGGGCTCCGCAGTCTGGATGGCGGATTCTGAAGGAACAGCTGCGTCTATGCTTAACGTACGGCCTGATGCTTCAGCGGTCAGTTCTTCCGCACCTTCCAATGCAGCGTCGCGGTATCCGAACATCCATGTCAGAACGAAGGAGACGGCCATGGCGGTAAGGTTGCACACAATGTACAGCGGAAGCTGACCGTTCATATAGAGCAGGGTGCCCGGGATTACAGTAATGGCCATACCCGTAGCAGACAGATTAACGAGGGAAGCCAGGAATCCGCCCACCGCGCCGCCAATAAGCCCCATAATGAAAGGCTTCATGTAGCGCAGGTTCACCCCGAAGATGGCGGGCTCGGTAATCCCGAGAAAAGCCGACAGCGAGGAAGGCAGTGCCAGCGCTTTCAATTTGGCGTTCTTCGTCTTCAGGCCGACGGCCAGACAAGCTGCACCCTGAGCCGCCATGGCACAGGTAATGATCGCGTTGAACGGATTGGAGCCCGTCTTCTCCAGCAGCTGAATTTCAAGAAAGTTAAAGATATGATGCACACCTGTAACGACAACGATCTGTTGAAAGAAACCGATAAGCAGACCGGCGATCCCAAACGGCAGGCCGAGCAAATAAGTGGTTCCGTTCAATACAACCGTTTCCAAGGAATGGAACACCGGACCGATGGCAAATAAGCCAAGCGTAATCATAACCAGCAGCGTCAGAAAAGGCGTCAGAATTAAATCAAGCGCTTCCGGAATGCGCTTACGTAAAACCCTCTCCAATTTGGCGCCAAGCAAGCCGATGAAGAAGGCAGGCAATACGGAGCCTTGGTAACCTACGACAGGAATGAATCCGAGAAACGTAAGAGGTTCGGCGTTCCCACCCGCAACGGCATAGGCATTGGGCAGCGCCGGATTTACCAGCATCAGGCCAAGGACGATGCCGAGGACCGGACTTCCCCCGAACACCCGGAAAGCCGACCAGGCAACAAGCGCGGGCAGGAAAGCAAAAGCGGTGTCGGTCAAAATTTGCGTGAACAGCAGAAAGTTCGGTGAAATGTCTTCCGGAGCCACTCCGAACAGGGAAAGAATTTGCGGCTGAGTCAGCAGGCCACGCAGGCCCATGAACAGCCCTGTCGCTACAAGGACGGGAATAATGGGGACAAATACGTCCCCGAATGTGCGAATGGCCCGCTGGAGCGTATTCCCCGCTTTTTTCCCCTCCTGCTTCAGATTCTCCTTGGAAGTGCTCTCAATGCCGAGCTTCTCCACCTCTTCGAAGATCCGGTTAACGGTACCTGTTCCGAATATAATCTGATACTGCCCCGAGTTGAAAAAGGCTCCTTTTACCTTGTCGATGCTCTCCGTGCGCTTCTGGTCGATCATCGCTTTGTCCCGCACCATAATCCGCAGGCGGGTGGCGCAGTGCGCAAACGAAACGATATTTTCTCTTCCTCCAACTGCCTCTACAACCTGCTCGGCGATCTTTTGGTTTTCGGACATAAATATCTTTGCCTCCCCTGTTTAATGAGTATCCCACTTTAAAGCGTCAAAAGCTACTCTGCCGCCCTCCGCAAAGAAAGTGATTCCCGTGCTTTCCCGCTCCGGAAAGATTCGGGCTGTAAAAGTAGCCTCGCCGTCATTCACAAAAACTTCAACCGAGGAAATGTCCACGAACAAATGCAGAGTGAGCGCTCCGTCCTGAAGCTCAAGCGGACATTTTCGTTCGGTTCCGTATTTCAAGGCAAAGCTTTGTCCGGAAAGGGAACGGTCCAGCACCAGCGTTCCATCTAAGCGGTCATAATAGATCACCGTTTTCTCCAGACCGCCTGCCCGGAATTCGATGCCGAAACGGTCCGCTCCTTCGTCCCGGATCTCAACCAGCAGCTCGTACGCGTCGCCTGCAAGCTCTGCAATCGAAAGCGATTCGTCATTCACAACCGTTCGAACTTCGGTCTTGACTCCTCTGAGCTTCACAAATTCCCGAACCGGGCGCTGAATCAGCCGTCCATCCTGAAGGCTAATTTCCCGAGGGAGCGTCAGGCAATGCGCCCAGCCCTGATCGTCCGTCGGATATTCGATCTCCGGCAGCCCCATCCAGGCCGTGAGCAGTCGTCTGCCGTCCGGAGCCTGCGTCGTCTGCGGAGCGTAAAAATCAAAGCCGCAGTCCAGTTCCTTGAACTCGCCGTGCTGAAATTCCCGGCTGCTTAGGTCCATCGGCGATCCGGTTAAATAGCCGGATTGATAAATGTTGCGGAAGCGGTCGCCCTGCGGGGACACCCCCTGCGGTGAAAAGAGCAGGATTCCTGTTCCGTCCAGTTCAAAATAATCCGGGCATTCCCACATATAACCGAACGATTTCAGGCTCGTTTCGATTTCTCCCGCAAAATGCCACTGGCTAAGGTCCGGGGAGCGGAACATTACCGCGCCTCCCGTCATGTCAAGGCGCTGCGCGCCGATTACGCAGTAGTAGCTTCCATCCGCCTTCCACACCTTGGGGTCTCTGAAATGATCGGTATAGCCGCGCGGCACTTTCAGGATGACCGGCTGCTCCAGCTTGGTTATTACCCCATCTGGCTCCATAACGGCCATACACTGAAAAGGATGCCGGATCCAGCCCCGGCTGCGGGTATTCCCCGTATACATCAGGTACAGCTTCCCGTCTTTCTCAATAGCGCTTCCCGAAAAAGCCCCGTGGGAATCAAAAGGGCCACCCGGGGCGATGCCAATTCCCCGATTTCGCCAATGAACGAGGTCGGAAGAAGAGGTATGATACCAATATTTCATGCCATGCCCCGTTCCCAGCGGAAACCATTGGTAGAACAAATGATATTCCCCTTCAAAAAAGGAAAAGCCGTTAGGATCGTTAAGCAGTCCCGCTTCGGGTTGGATATGAAACTTCTGTCTCCAGGGACTCCTTTCCGCCAGCTGTTTCAGCGATTCCCATTCCCCCTCCTCCGCTTGATCGATTCGCCGGTATAATTGCTCTCTGCTCATTTTTGCCATTTGCTCACCGCTTTGCAATATTTTTCGGAAAAGCTATTATTACGCTTTCTTCGGAACCGGTTCCAACTTGATTATAAAAATAAGGAACCGGTTCCAAACCGTTTAATAAAAACGCCTTTCCAAAAGTATCGGAAAAGGCTCGGAACCGGTTCCAAGGTTATTATATGCTGCGCCCCTGCAAATTGTCAACGCTTTCTCTATCGATAATCTGACAATCCAGAACCGTCACCATTTCGACCGGCTCGCGGTTCACCAGAGCGATGATATTTTCGGCGGCAAGCTGGCCCGCCCGCTTATAATGGTATTTTACGGTCGTTAAAGCCGGATGTATGATTTCAGTGACTTCGTATCCTCCAAATCCGGTGACGGAAAGGCCCGCCGGTATTGGAATCCGCCTTAAAAAAGCGGCCCTCATCACGCCAAGCGCGATGTTATCGGTAGCGCACACAACGATCGAGGGCGTCCAGTCATCCAGCAACCGTTCTGCGGCTTTTACGGCCGCACCCATCTGGAAGCCGGATTCGTAATACCGGACCTCGCGCCCGTCATATTCAGCCAGTGCTTTTTTAAAGCCATCCTTGCGCATGACACCCACCGCGTTATCCTGTTCGGTAACCCCCAGATAAGCGATTCGGCGGTGCCCTTTATCCAGAATATGCTTGCCCACGATGTAGCCTGCATGAAAATCGTCATGGACGACACTGTGAAGTGAAGCATGCCGTTGCCCAATGACCACTGCCGGGACTTTGCAATCCCGTATGGCTTTCAGATGCCGCTCTGTAATTACCGCCGCCATGAATAGCAGACCGGAAATTTTTTGCCGGGCCAGATCGTAGATCGCTTCAATCTCACGGTTCATATCCTGATTGGCGCTGGAAATAAGCAGTTGATGCTGCCGGTCCCGAAGTTCATCGTCTATCCCCATCAAGGTCTGAGAAACCGCAAACGAATCCAGGCGGGGAACGATGGTTCCGATAATGCTGGTCTTCTTCGCTTTCAGGCTCTGGGCAAACGTATTGGGGACATAATTGTGCTGCTTGATAATGCTCTCGATCTTTTCCCTTGTTTCCTCACTGACAGATCCTCCGTTAAGGTAGCGGGAAACCGTGCTCTTGGCTACTCCCGCCGCCCGGGCAATATCGATTATAGTCTTCATCCTTCGGCTCCTTGCTGCATTTGGCCGGCTTACGCCGGGCACTTATACTTCCCATTATACAACAAACGGCAGCCTCTTTCGGTAAAAGAGAGACTGCCGTTTATAATAAGAATCAAATGTAAGGCTCACTCCGCTTGAACTAGTCTCCGCGGAAGGCGCGTTTCATCCGGTCAAAGAAGGACTGCCCCTGCTCATGCGTATTCTCGCCGTCGAAGGAAGCGAACTGGCGAAGCAGATCCTTCTGCTCGTCGCTCAGCTTGCTTGGCGTCACCACAATGACCCGGACGTGCTGGTCGCCGGTACCGTTCCCGCGAAGCCGTGGAACACCTTTGCCTTTGAGACGGAAGAACGTGCCGGTCTGAG
Organism: Paenibacillus apii; assembly: GCF_011043685.1. NCBI lineage: Bacteria > Bacillati > Bacillota > Bacilli > Caryophanales > Paenibacillaceae > Paenibacillus > Paenibacillus apii. The sequence goes on from NZ_JAAKGU010000001.1 coordinate 1,092,010, forward strand.
TGCCGGCCGGAATCTTGAGTTTGACCTTCTCGGTCAGGGTCGGAATCTCGATCTCATCACCAAGCGCCGCCTGGGCGAAGGTCAATGGAACCTCGCACAAAATGTCGTCGTTCTCGCGAACGAAGAAATCATGCGGCTTCACGCGAATGATGATATACAGGTCGCCCGCAGGACCGCCGCGAAGGCCGCCTTCGCCCTCGCCCGTCATGCGCAGCTGCGCGCCGTCGTCCACGCCCCCCGGAATCCGGACATGGATTTTGCGCTGCTTCTTCACACGGCCGCCGCCGCCGCAGGTCGTGCATTTCTCCTTGATGATCTTCCCCGTGCCTCCGCAGTTGGAGCACGGTCTGCGGTTGACCATCCGGCCAAGCGGCGTGTTCTGCACAACCTCCTGCTGACCGCTGCCGTGGCAGACGGAGCAGGTATGCGGCTTCGTGCCGGGCTTCGCTCCGGAGCCGAAGCAGGTATCGCACGTTTCCGTACGCGGAATGGTGATGTCGGTCTCTTTGCCGAATACCGCTTCCTTGAATTCAATGGTCATCGTATACTGCAAATCATTCCCGCGCTGGGGAGCGTTCGGATCGCGTCTTCCTCCGCCGCCGAAGAACATATCGAAGATGTCGCCCAGGCCGCCTCCGAAATCGCCGCCGCCAAAACCTCCGCCAAAGCCGCCCATTCCCTGGTTCGGGTCGATATGGCCGTACTGGTCATACCGCGCCCGAGCCTGCGAGTCGCTCAGGACGTCGTACGCTTCTTTCACTTCTTTGAATTTGGCCTCGGCGTCGCTGGCCTTGTTCACATCCGGGTGATACTGACGGGCAAGCTTGCGGTACGCTTTTTTGACCTCGTCTTCCGATGCGTTCTTGCTTACGCCAAGCACCTCGTAATAATCGCGCTTATCTGCCACTGCCTTCACCTCCGTACAGGAACGTATCCCTATTACATAAGAAGAAACGGCTTCGCCGTCCTCTGGAAGAGGACGACATCCGTCTCTCGTAGAAATATAAGGCTATTTACAAGCGTGAAACTTATAAATACTTATATTTTAAAAGAAAGCCAAAACACGGGATGCCCCGGTTTTGACCTTCCCCTTTCTAGCGCTTTGTTATCGTTTAACTTTATCCTTGATTCTTGTCGTCGTCAACCACTTCATAGTCCGCGTCGACTACGTTGTCTCGCTTGGCGCCTTCACCTGCGTCAGCCGCGCCTTCAGCGCCTTGCTGAGCCTGGGCCGCTTGTTCATACAGCTTCACGGACAATTGCTGTACGATTTCGTTCAACGCATCGGTAGCCGCCTTGATTTCTTCCAGATTATCAGTTTCCAGCGCGGACTTCACTTTGTCCTTGGCTTGGTTCGCTTTTTCAATCTCGGATGCGTCTACTTTGTCTCCAAGATCCTTGATGACCTTATCCGTCGCATAGACAAGTTGGTCGGCATTGTTCTTCGCTTCAACCAATTCCTTGCGGATACGGTCTTCTTCGGCATGAAGCTCGGCGTCCTTCATCATTTGCTCGATGTCGGCATCGCTCAGACCGCCGGAAGAAGTGATGGTAATCTTCTGGCTCTTGTTCGTGCCTTTATCCGTTGCGGATACATTCACGATACCGTTGGCGTCAATGTCGAAGGTAACTTCGATTTGCGGAACGCCGCGAGGTGCCGGCGGGATCTCGCTCAGCATGAAGCGTCCCAGCGTTTTGTTGCCGTTAGCCATTTGGCGTTCACCCTGCAGAACGTGAATTTCAACGCTCGGCTGGTTGTCGGCAAACGTCGAGAAGATTTGCGATTTGCTGGTCGGGATCGTCGTGTTGCGGTCGATCATCTTCGTGAACACACCGCCTGCAGTTTCGATACCGAGGGACAGCGGAGTTACGTCCAGCAGAACGACGTCTTTGACGTCGCCGGTCAATACGCCCGCTTGAACTGCTGCGCCAAGGGCAACGACTTCATCCGGGTTAACGCCTTTGTGCGGCTCTTTGCCGGTCAGCTTCTTGATTGCTTCCTGTACGGCAGGAATCCGTGTGGAACCGCCGACAAGCACGATTTTGTCCAGATCAGCCGGAGTCATGCCTGCGTCGTTCAGCGCTTGGCGGGTCGGCGCAAGCGTGCGTTCTACGAGATCCGCTGTCAGTTCGTCGAATTTGGCGCGGGTCAAGTTGACCTCCAAGTGCTGCGGCACGCCGTCTACAACGGTGATGAACGGCAGGGAGACCGTAGTGGTCAGTACGCCGGACAGTTCTTTCTTGGCTTTTTCTGCAGCGTCTTTCAAACGTTGAACAGCCGCTTTGTCCTTGCTCAGGTCGATGCCTTGCTCTTTTTTGAACTCGGCTACGAGGTAGTCGATGACTTTTTGGTCAAAGTCATCGCCGCCGAGGCGGTTGTCGCCGCTCGTCGCTTTTACTTCGAAGAAGCCGTCGCCCAGCTCCAGAATGGAAACGTCGAACGTACCACCACCAAGGTCATAGACGAGAATCGTTTGGTCTTCGGATTTCTCCAGACCGTATGCGAGCGCCGCAGCCGTAGGCTCGTTGACGATACGCAGAACTTCAAGGCCGGCGATTTTGCCCGCATCCTTGGTTGCCTGACGCTGGCTGTCGTTGAAATACGCAGGAACGGTGATAACCGCTTGAGTAACCGCTTGGCCGAGGTAAGCTTCAGCGTCGGATTTCAGCTTTTGCAGAATCATTGCGGAAATTTCTTGCGGCGAGTAGTCTTTGCCATCGATGGTTTCTTTATGGTTCGTGCCCATATGGCGTTTGATCGAGATGATCGTACGGTCCGGGTTCGTGATCGCCTGGCGCTTCGCCGTTTCGCCGACAATACGCTCGCCGTCTTTCTTAAAGCCTACAACCGAAGGGGTCGTGCGCGCGCCTTCCGGGTTAGGGATGACGACGGCTTCGCCGCCTTCCATTACGGCCACGCATGAGTTCGTGGTTCCAAGGTCGATACCGATAACTTTGCTCACAGTAATTTGCCTCCTTAAAAGTTTTGCGAATGAATTTGCCCTCGTTAATAACTTCAGCAAAACTCGCTTCGTAAGAGTTCGCTTAAGTTTTGCGAATGTGATACTGCCAAGATAAAACTTCAAACTCGCTTCGTAAGTATTTGCTTAAGTTTTACGAATGAGATACTGCCCTGGCACCCATTTGCCGCAGCCGGGAAGCCGCGAGCATGACAGGTACAACGCCATGGCAGACGCACGGCAATATCGCCGGAATAGGCTTCCGGCGATTCACGCGTCAATTATATTGACTACATGCTTACTTTGACCATAGCGGGACGAAGCACCTTGTTCTTCAAAAGGTAGCCCTTCTGGACTTCCTCCGTAACAATGCCTTCCTCGTATTCGTCGCTCTCCACCTGCATGATGGCCTGATGGAATTCCGGGTTGAACGGCTGTCCCACCGTTTCCATAGGCGTCAGTCCCTCGGACTTCAATACCCCTTCCAGCTGGCGAAAAATCATATTCACGCCTTTGCTGAACGCGCCGCTTTCCTCTCCGGCCGGCGCCGTCGCCAGCGCGCGTTCGAAATTATCCAGCACCGGCAGCAATTCCGTAACCAGCTTGGAGGTGGCGTATTGGGCCAGATCCTCTTTCTCCTTCAAGGTGCGGCGGCGGAAATTGTCATAGTCGGCCTGCACCCGAAGCAGACGTCCTTGATACTCGTCCGCAGCCTCCTGCAGACGCTTGATTTCATCGCTGTCGCCGGAAGCCGCATGTACGGCTTCTTCGGCCGCTTCGCTATGGTTATCCGAGACGGCTTCGGCCTGGTCGGCCGCGCTTTCCCCGCTCATGTTGTTATCTTCGGTCACGCCCGATTCTTGAACCTGTTCCTCTTTCAAGTAAGTTCACCTCCTTAAGATGATCACGGTAATCATTTTGCACTAAATTCACTTATACCAGTGACGCAGCAGCGATGTCAAATCCCGGGACAAAATACCCAAAATGCCCATCACCTTCGCATATTCCATCCGGGTCGGTCCCAGAATGCCGATGCTTCCGAGCGCTTCGCCTTCAACCGAATAGGTTGCGGTAATCAGGCTGCAGTCCGCAAAGGCTTCATGCTTATTCTCGGTGCCAATCCGGACCTGAATGCCGGCGCCTCCGGAGGCCGGGGCGAGCATTTTGAGCAGAGTAGGTGTCTCCTCCAGCAGATCAAGGATATCCTTGACCTTGTCGACATCCCGGAATTCCGGCTGGGTCAGCATGTTGGTCGCACCGCTGAGGTAAATGCGCTGTTCCGGGTCGCTTTCGAGCGCCTCGTCAAGCATATGCATCAGTTCCTCATAATGGGAAATATGACGCTGCATTTCCTCCCCAAGCTCGGAGTAAAGCCTGCTCTTCAGTTTATAAAGAGGTACATTCACAAGCTTACTGTTGAGTAGATTGACAACCTTCTCCATTTCGGAAACCGAAATCTCCGGAGGAATACTGATTTTCCGGTTCTCAACCTGTCCGGTGCTGGTGACGATAATCGCCACGGCGGTCCGGTCATCCAGCGGCAGCAGCTGAAAATGGCGCAGTGAAGTATGAAAAACCTCCGGTCCCAGCAGGATGGAAGTGTAATTCGTCATCGTCGATAAAATCATGGCCGTATGTTGAATCAACTGCTCCGTCGCATTCAGCTTCTCGGCGAAAAAAGAGCGGATCGTTTCCGTTTCAGCCGATCCTGCCGAATTCCACGGCACAAGATGGTCCACATAATAGCGGTAGCCTTTATGGGACGGAATCCGGCCCGCAGACGTATGCGGCTGCTCCAGGAATCCCAGCTCTTCCAAATCGGCCATCTCATTGCGAATCGTGGCGGGACTGAACTTGACATCGCCCCGTTTGGATATGCTTCGCGATCCTACCGGCTCGGCCGAACGGATATAGTCATCCACAATGGCATTCAATATCATTTTCTGGCGTTCGGTTAACATGTCATTCCCTCCTGTCCGCCTGTGGAATTCGCTCGTTAGCACTCATCTCCGTAGAGTGCTAATCACTAATACAAAAATACCAAACCGAGCTTAACATTGTCAAGTGAGTCGGCAAGGCGGTGCAGGTGATTTTGAACAGCTCTGCTCAGCGGACAGCTGCGATAGCCGTCCGCAACACACGAGCCTCCGGACCGGAGAAGGGAGGTTCCCCCAGGATATATTGGAATCCAGCTTTAACCAATCATGATGCGGTTTTGACGACCGTTGAACCCTTTCTCAGCAGCTTGACGACTTCCATCAGAATGACGGCGGCCAGCGCGAGTCCGGCAGCGGTCAGCCACTGACTCAGCCCGAACTCCGCAGGAATGGAGAAGAACTGCCGGATACCGGGGAGAACCGTGAATCCATACAGACAAAGGCACAGCAGAACAGCTCCGAGAACGTACTTATTGCTGAAGAATCCGGCTTGGAACACCGTTTGGGTATTCGAGCGGGCTGCAAAGGTCTGCAGCGTACGGGCCAATATAAGTGTGGTGAAGGCCATCGCCACACTGATCTCCTGAGAGTGCTGCATACCGACATACTGGGATGCAATGACTGCTCCCCCAATTAGCAGGCCGCGTGTAATCACGACCTGAAGAGTCCCTCCGGCGAAAATGCCTTCTTTAATATTTCTTGGTTTGCGCTTCATGACGTCAGGCTCCGCTTTTTCCATGCCGAGCGCGATGGCGGGCAGCGAGTCATTGACCAGATTAATGAACAGCAGTTGGATGGCCGTAAACGGATTGATCCAGTTAAAGATTAAGGAGAACAAAATCGCAATTATGGCGCCCAAATTGCCGGCGAACAAATAAGCGATCGCTTTTTTGATATTGTCGAATACCGTCCGGCCAACACCGACAGCCTTTACAATGGATACAAAATTATCATCGGTCAGTATCATCGCTGCCGAATCCTTCGCGACATCGGTGCCGCTGCCCATCGCTACGCCGATATCCGCCTGCTTCAGTGCCGGAGCGTCATTAACGCCGTCCCCCGTCATCGCTGTGATTTTACCTTTCTTCTGCCAGGCCCTTACAATCCGGATCTTGTTCTCGGGCGATACACGGGCATAGACGCCGATGGATTCCAGCCTCCGGTCAAGTTCTTCGTCGGACATCGAATCCAGTTCCTGTCCGGTGACGGCAATTCCATCCCCTGACATGAGGCCGATATCCCGTCCGATCGCCTGGGCGGTCGTCTTGTGGTCTCCGGTAATCATAATGGTCCGGATGCCGGCTTTGTTCGATTCCGCAATCGAATCATACACCTCATCGCGCGGAGGATCGATCATGGCCGTTAGACCGACCAGAACCAGCCGGTGCTCATCCTCCAGGCCGACATCTGCGGAATCCCCGTCGATAGGCTTGTACGCATAAGCCAGCACACGAAGCGCCCGGCTGGAGAATTCTTCATTGGCCCTTACAAATTCCGCCCTTACCTCATCGGTAAGCGGAAGTTCCTCTCCGTTCAGCAGCACCCGGTCGCATCGGTCAAACAGCACATCCGGACCGCCCTTGGTAAGAATCGTCTTGCGTCCATTGAAGGTATGAACCGTGGTCATCAGCTTCCGGTTCGAATCAAACGGGATCTCCGCTTCTCTAGGAAATCTGTCGCGAATTTCCATATAGTCTTTATTTTTGCTGCTGCTAAACGCAATTAGCGCGACTTCGGTCGGATCGCCGAGTTCTTTTCCCTCTTCATTAATATGAGAGTCATTGCATAAGACTGCAATGTGCAGCAGTCTTCTTTCCCCTTCCGACCATTCCTCGTCGTTGTCCTGAAACAGGTTTTTGCCGGCACCGGGCAGGTAGTAATCGACAACCGTCATTTTATTCTGGGTAAGGGTGCCCGTCTTATCCGTGCAGATGACGCTGACCGAACCGAGTGATTCAACGGCAGGCAGCCTCCGGATAATGGCGTGGTGCTTGGCCATTTTGCCCGTTCCGACCGACAGAACAATGGTCACAATCGAGGACAGAGCTTCGGGTATAGCGGCTACAGCCACCGCAACAGCGAACATGAGCGCATTAAGAATGGCGGTGCTCATCTCCGATTCGTCACTGGACAACCAAGCCCGCAGAGCTTGAATGCCGAATATTAAAATGCACAGAAGCAAAATGACGATGCCGAGTCTCTTGCCGAAGCTTTCCAGCTTGCGCTGAAGCGGCGTGCTTTTCGCTTCGGCACTCTCGATAAGTCCCGCGATTTTGCCGATTTCGGTATCAGCCGCGGTCCCTGTCACAACAAAGCTGCCGCGCCCGTATACGATTAAAGATCCGCTGTATACCATATTACGCCGGTCCCCTAATGGAACCTCCGAATCGATTACATCCTCATGCTTCTCTACGGCTTCCGATTCTCCGGTAAGCATCCCTTCCTCAACCTTCAGACTTTCACTCTTCAGGATGCGTCCGTCCGCCGGCACGTAATCGCCGGCCTCAAGCAGCACAAAATCGCCCCTGACCAATTCACGCGCCGGAATTCTACTCGTCTCGCCGCTGCGGATCACCTTGGCTTCCGGGGCCGCCAGCTGGCGCAGCGCATCCAGCGAGCTTTCGGCTTTAAGGGTCTGAACCACGCTGATCACCGCGTTGAGCAGGAGTACAAAGAAAATAATCAGGGCTTCAACAACATGACCGAGCGCTGCCTGAACCCCGGCGGCTACCAACAGCACAACAACAAGCGGATCTTTAAAATTTTCCAAAAAAAGCTTCCAGACCGGGACCCTTTCCCTTCCCTTCAGCTCGTTATATCCGCCCGACTCAAGCCTCTTCCGGGCTTCCTCCGCCGTTAGGCCGGCATCAGTTCCGTTCACCTCCTTGAGAACTGCATGCACAGTACTGCGATAGAACTCCATCCATACCGCTCCTCTCTTGAAAGGCATTCTAATAAGACATGTGTTTTATTCTTGACTATTATAGTTGTATTTACCCTTCCAATCCGGCACTGTTAAGCGTTCGGCATGATTTGTGTGAACGTTAAGCAACACCCTGACAGGGTCTCCCGAAGAATGCCGGATCCCTCTTTGACGATACCAAAAAGCCGCTCTCCTTCAGACGGTTAAATGTCTGGCGAGAACGGCCGATTTATTCTATTAAGTTAGTCCAGCATTTTGAGAACGGCGATTTCGTCGCAGGCATGCTGCTTGGAGCAGTTGACGCAGTCGGTCCATACCTTTTCGGGAAAAATCTCCTTGTTGACGATATGAAATCCGTTCTTCAGGAAGAAGTTGACGGCATAAGTCAGCGCCATAATCTTCGGAATCTTCTGGCGTCTCGCTTCCTTGGTCAACTCCTCCACAATCATGGAGCCGATCCCTTGACCCTTGCACTCATCACGCAGGCCGAGCGAACGAATCTCGACAAGATCATTTCCAAGGCGGCACAGCGAACCGCAGCCTACAACCCTGCCGTTAACTTCCGCTACAACGAACTGATCAATCTGCCTCTCCAGTACCTTTCGGGAACGGGGCAGCATGATCCCGCGCTGCGCATACTCTTCTATCATCAAATACAACGGCTCAACATCTTCCAAAGTAGCGCTTCTGCAAATAGCTGCGGACGTTGGTTCCGGCTCTGCGGGTCTCGGCTTGGCAAGCACTGTGCTTCACTCCTCCATAAATAACTATGAATAAATATACAACATGGTGAATTAGGATTCAATAGGTATTTTAAAAATTAAATTTCCGTCAAAACTCCGACAAATTCTCCGAACACATCGTTTCCGAATAAAATGCCCTGGCGGCTCAATCGGTAGTTTCCGCCTTCTTGTTCAAGCAGACCGGCGCTCAGCATTTTTTGCAGCGGTCTTCCGAATACGTCCTCCAGCTGCTGGCCGAACTGCTTCCGGAAAGCTTCGCCGGTCACGCCCTCCCGCATTCGCAGGCCCACCATCATGAAGTCCTCCATGGCCTCTTCCTGCGTTACCGGGTAAGCATTCAGCCGGGGCAGGCCGTTCTTTGACGCCTCAATATATGGGCTCACGCCCTTCACATTGATATGCCGCATGCGCCGCGCATATCCGTGCGCTCCGGCCCCCAGACCGTAGTAATCCTGATTGCGCCAGTAAGTGATATTATGGCGGCTCTCCATTCCGGGCTTGGCGAAGTTGCTGATTTCATACTGCCCGTAGCCCGCCTCTTCCATGGAAGACATCAGCAGCAGATACATCGCCAGCTCATCCTCTTCTGTAGGAAGCGGCAGCTGATTCTTGTTAAAAAGCGTATGAAACAGCGTGTTCTCCTCCACCTTGAGGCTGTAAATGGAGTAATGGGGCAGGCCGAGGGCAAGCGCCCGCTTGATGCTCTCGCCCAGCATATCGACCGTCTGGTTCGGCAGGCCGAACATCAGGTCAATCGACAGGTTGGTGAGCCCTGCGGCGCGGGCATTGTCAAGGCTGCGGTAGACATCGTCGGTGTTGTGGATGCGGCCGATCCCGCTAAGCAGCTCGTTCTGGAACGCCTGAACGCCAAAGCTGACGCGGTTCACCCCGCCCGCCTTCATGACCGCCAGCTTGTCCGGATCGGTTGTGCCGGGATTTGCCTCCATCGAGAACTCGATATCCTCCGCCCAGTTCGGGAGGTAGGTGCGCACCGTCTTCAGAAAATACTCCATCTCCTCCGGCTTCAGCACCGTAGGCGTCCCGCCGCCCACAAAAATACTGCGGATCACACCCGGCGGATTATCACGGACAGTGAGCTCCATCTCCTGCTCCAGCGCACGAAGATAATCCATGACGGGCTGATCCTTCAATACATAAGAGTTAAAATCGCAATAAAAGCACTTGTTCGTGCAGAAAGGAATATGAATGTACACCGCCTCGGGCGGACGGCTCCCTTGCAAGCCTGACAGGTTGGTCATAGCTGTCCTCCTTAGATGAAAAGGGAAGCCGTTTTGGCTTCCCTGGATGAAATAAGCTGCAATATTTGCCTGAATGTCTACTCGTCGATCTTGAGCACCGCCATGAACGCTTCCTGCGGCACCTCGACGCTGCCGACCTGCTTCATGCGCTTCTTGCCTTCCTTCTGCTTCTCCAGCAGCTTCCGCTTCCGCGAAATGTCGCCGCCGTAGCACTTGGCAAGCACGTTCTTGCGCATCGCCTTCACCGTCTCGCGGGCAACGACCTTCGTTCCGACCGAAGCTTGAATCGGCACCTCGAACATCTGGCGCGGAATGATGCCGCGCAGCTTCTCGCAAATGATACGGCCGCGGTTATAAGCGCGGTCGCGGTGCACGATGAACGACAGGGCATCGACCTGTTCGCCGTTAAGCAGAATGTCCATCTTCACCAGGTTCGACTGGCGGTAACCGGAAAGCTCATAATCGAAGGACGCATAGCCCTTCGTTCCGGATTTCAGCTGGTCGAAGAAATCGTAGACGATTTCCGACAGCGGAATTTGATAAGTGATGGTCACCCGGTTCGCGTCCAGGTATTCCATATTCACGAATTCGCCGCGCTTGTTCTGGCACAGCTCCATGACGGTGCCGACAAAATCGTTAGGCACGATAACGGCCGCCTTGACGTAAGGCTCCTCGACATACTCGATCTTGCCGATCTCCGGATAGTTCGACGGGTTGTCGATCTCGATCATTTCGCCGTTTGTCAGCTTGATCCGATAAATAACGCTCGGCGCCGTCGTAATGAGCGGAATATTGAACTCCCGTTCAATGCGCTCCTGGATAATCTCCATATGCAGCAGGCCGAGGAATCCGCAGCGGAAGCCGAAGCCGAGCGCGCTTGACGTCTCGGGCTCGAAGCTCAGCGACGCGTCGTTAAGCTGCAGCTTCTCCAGCGCCTCGCGCAGATCGTTATAATCCGACGTCTCGATCGGATAGAGCCCGCAGTATACCATCGGATTGATCTTCCGGTAGCCGGGCAGCGGCTCGAGCGTCGGGCGCTTGGCGTCCGTCACGGTATCGCCGACCCGGGTATCGCCAACATGCTTGATGCCAGCAACGATAAAGCCTACATCGCCTACGTTCAGTTCGCTGACGATGCTCATTCGCGGCATAAACGCGCCGACTTCAATAACCTCGAAGGTCTTGTCCGTCGCCATCATCTTGATCTTCGAGCCGGCGCGGATGCTGCCGTCAACTACCCGGACATAGACGATTACCCCTTTGTACGGGTCGTAATGCGAGTCGAAGATCAGCGCCTTCAGCGGCTGTTCGGGATCTCCCGAAGGCGGCGGTACCTGTTTGACCACCTGCTCCAGAATCTCCTTGATGCCGATGCCCGCCTTGGCGGAAGCTAGCACCGCCTCGCTCGCGTCCAGGCCGATGACGTCCTCGATCTCCTGCTTGACCCGCTCCGGGTCCGCGCTCGGCAGATCGATCTTGTTGACGACCGGCAAAATTTCCAGATTGTTGTCCAGCGCCAGGTAGACGTTGGCCAGCGTCTGGGCCTCGATGCCCTGGGCCGCGTCTACAACGAGCAGCGCGCCTTCACAGGCCGCGAGGCTTCGCGAAACTTCATAGGTGAAATCGACATGCCCCGGCGTGTCGATCAGGTTGAGCAGATATTCTTCCCCGTCGTCGGCGCGATACGTGAGGCGAACGGCCTGCAGCTTGATCGTAATACCGCGTTCGCGCTCAAGGTCCATCTGGTCGAGCACCTGCTCCTGCATTTCGCGGGAAGTGAGCGCTCCGGTGTACTCCAGAATCCGGTCGGCCAGCGTCGACTTGCCGTGGTCTATATGTGCAATTATCGAGAAATTGCGGATTTGTTCTTGCCTTTTCTTAACGTCAGTCATTCCTTACCCCCACAGACAGGCTGTTGTTAATCATCTTATTATAGCAGTACATGTTCCCCCCAGCAATCCGGCACCCATAATCTTGCCGCGTTTATTCGGAAGAATCGAACAGCGAGACCACCCAGCGGATTCCCCGCTGCGAGGCATGCTGAAGCAGTCCCGCCGTCTTGTCCGCCAGCTCGTCCACCGTGGATTTATTCTCACCGGGAATAAGGATCTGCCCCGGCGTAAGCGTGCTGCTGTAGTTCGGGACCGTCTGCTGCTGAGCGCTTGCCGGGGACGATGGGGTGCCGGCCGCGGGCTGCTCCGCTGCCGGAGTCTGGACTTGCGGAACGGCCGAGGGTGCAAGGGTTACAGGGACGTAGATGTATCCCCCTTTTCCGTCACTTTGCACCTGAAGCCCGGTGACCGTCCCGTTCTGGGGCTGCGGGACCGGCGCCGTGTTCTGAACGCCTCCGGAAATGACGCTCCAGCCCGGAACGGGAGAAGATGAAGTTCCGCCGCTCCCGCCGAACTGCATGCCCACCAGTACGCCGATTCCGGCCCAAATGCCGACTGCCAACATCTTTTTTCCGAATCGAGACATCTTTACCCACCCTTTCATTCCATTCTTGCATGCCCCCGGCCCGGAACATTCGTACTGTTAAACGGACGGCGTCTGCCTGTTATTGCGCGGCCGGCGCCGTTGCCGTTCCGCCCTCGGCGTTTGCTTTTTCCGCCTTATGACTGCTCCAATATAAATCCGCGATGGCATCTGCCAGGATATCGGAGGTTGCCTTCAGCTCGGCTTCAGTGCTGTCTATGCCGCCCACCTCGATCAGGACGCTGTTCGGCGACATCGACTGGTTATACTCCCCGTTGTTGCCCTTGCCCGACGATTTGCCCCAGATACCGCGGGAAACTCCCGGGTAGCGCTTCTCCAGAAGCTGATGAATTTTATTGGCGAACTCCTCATTCTTCTTCCAGTCCTTGTTCGAACGGCCGAGAATAAAATACACCTGCGCGTAGCTTTTTCCGCCGATAACCGTAGTCGTCTTGTCATGCCGCTGCGAGTCGCGGTGAATGTCGATCAATTCGGTCATTCCCTCATTCTCGCTCATCGCCGATTTGACGGTCACGCGGGAGTATTTATAGGAAAAGTTCCAGTTGTAATCGGCAACCCTGGTGGCATAGTCCACCGTGGAATGGAGAGTACCGATGCCCCGTTTCTCGAGCTGCTGGGTGATGTAGGACCCGACCATCATGACATTTTTGGAAGGGTCTGCGGAGCTGGGATTGTCGCTCTTGGTGGAGAGCAGCGGATTGTACGCTTCGCGTGGATGGGAATGGTAGATCATAATCCGCTTCAACTCCGTGCCTGCAGATCCACTTTCCTGGGCGGGAGCGGAGGACGGCGCCGGAGCGTCGCTGTTCTCCGGCAGCGGCGACTCTTGCATGCCGCCGCTTCCCCCGGATGTCGGCGCCGGCGTCGCTTCCGCCGGCTCGTCCGCTCCGGGATGATAATCGACCGGAGCGCCCTCTACTCCGCCGGAGCCTTTGCGCAGCAGCACGGCGTCGTCAGCGGCCATCCCCGGGACCTCCCGGGACAGCAGGCTTTTCGGGTCCCCCGGGTTCACGCTGGTCAGAAGCTGAAACACGAAGCTCGTGACATTCCCTCCCGACAGCGCGGAGGATTCCTTCGACTTGGGCAGATGCGGGACCTCCATCCCGAGAAGCTCCTTAAACAGGCCGCCGGAGAGGGAAGCCGCAAGACCTTTCATCGAAGGAAGCGGCGAGTTATCCAGCCTCTCTCCCGCCATGCCCCCGGTTCCCAGCAGGATGAAGAAGACCAGGGAACCTATGGCGAGGAGCAGCATCGTCCTGCCAAGCGCCAAAGCGTCAAGGACCTTGGAACGCAAACGGCCGATGTTCCACAGATGAAACCATTTTCTGTTCATTATTGTTATGTCCTCCTCAAGCTCGCTGTAATCTCTTATACTTCAAATCTATGAGCGGAAGAGAGACGGTAGAACGAAAGAAAGACAAAATCCCCCGCTAAACGCGGCGATGCTTTCTCCCCACTTTTTCTCCCCACAAAAAAAGAGCTGGCCAATCAGGCCCGCTCACCCTATACACTTTCTTTTATTGATCTCCGGAGGTTACCTCGATCTTGAACTCAGAAGAGGTATCGCCTGTGGAATAGAAACCATCCTCCGTCTTCCAAAAAGCCAACACTCCGTAATAGTAAATACCGTCCTCGTGAGGCGCTGTAAAAGAATGGCCGTTCATCGGAACAATCGCCTGTTCGTCCCCAGCAAACCGGACGAGGCTGATTTGGCTGGATCAGTGGGTATAAGCCCCGACATTTCCGGGATCGACGGCGTCATGCAGCGCCGCATTCAGTCCGGTGGCCACAACGTTGGCGATATCTTCGATAAATTCGTCGATTTCCTTCGGCGTTACAATCAGATCATGGCCGAGCGGCTCCAGCACTTCCTTGACCAAAGCCAGCCGCTCCTGCTCCGAAATGCTGTCCAGCAGCCCCATAATTTCCTTGGTCCGGCCGTCTGCCCCGCCGAAGTGGCTTCTCATCATTTCCAGCACGTTGCCCACAATGGTGGAGGCATAGCATACCGTCGGCACGCCGATGGCGATACAAGGGATGCCCAGCACCTCGCGCGTCAGCCCGCGCCGTTTATTGCCGATGCCGGAGCCGGGGTGAATGCCGATATCGGCAATTTGGATCGTCGTGTTGACCCGCTCCAGCGAACGGGAGGCTAGAGCATCAATGGCAATAATAGCGTCCGGCTTCGTGCGCTCGACAATCCCCTGAACGATCTCGCTCGATTCAATCCCGGTAAGTCCCAGCACGCCGGGAGCGACGGCGCTGACGTTCCGGTAGCCCGGGGATACTTGATCCGGCATCAGCTCGTAAAATTGGCGGGTAATCAGGGCGTTCTCCACCACGAGGGGCCCGAGCGAGTCCGGAGTCACGTTCCAGTTGCCGAGCCCGACAATGAGCACGGACGCATTTTTGCCGATTCCGATCCGTGACATAAAGCTTTCGAACTCGCGGGCGAAGGCCTCGGACACTTTTTGCTGAAGTCCCGTATCTCCGCCCCGCAGTCCGGGAATTTCCAGCGTGACATAATTGCCGATCGCCCGCCCGATTTGCTGGGAGCCGGCATCGTTGCTCACGGCAAGCCGTGTTATTTTGATCCCATCCGACTCCTCCACTTCCTCGTTCACCCCGGGAATCGGCATGTTGCTCAAGCGCTGGGCCATTTCCTTGGACTCTACCGCCAAGTCGGTACGCACTGAATAAAGCTGCAGATCCAGTTCCATACGTTATGCGCCTCCTATCCTTTTTAAATAATAAGAAATCAAGTTTCTTCCTGACTACTAGTGTGCGGGAGGAGAGGCAGGATTATGCAAAAAGAGACGGGGAATTTACATGGTTCCTTGTTGCATTTTGCCGCTCTGCATGCTAAACTATTTTAAGTTGTGAATCATTTTGATGATTTCCGAATGCCTTACAGGAGGTGAATGCAATGCCAAACATTAAATCCGCGGTAAAACGCGTTAAGACAACGGAAAAACGCCGTGCGCTGAACGCTTCCCAAAAGTCCGCCCTTCGTACAGCTGTCAAAGCTGCCGACCTCGCGGTGGAAGGTACGGAAGTAGAAACTGCCAAAGCTGCTATTCAAGCTGCTTCTAAGAAGCTGGACAAGGCTGTAACTAAAGGTCTGGTTCATAAAAATGCGGCTGCCCGCAAGAAATCCCGCTTGGCGAAGAAACTGAACGCTCTTTCCGCTCAGGGCTAAGAGCTTCTATATCGAGCAATTGAAGAACCTGACCGCTCCCGATGACGCGGTTCAGGTTTTTTTGTTGTTCGTTCTCCTCTCCATTCTTTCCTCCCGCTCCTTCCATTCACAAATCCTTCACTGGACACAATCCATTGGAAATTATATCCTCTAAACATACCGAACGTTCGGTATCTTAATAAAAGGAGGCCTTCCGGGTTTGACAGCTAAACAACGGGCTTATGATTCGGTTCAGACCAAAGAAACCATCCTTCTCCATGCCAAAGCCCTTTTTTCGCAAAAAGGATACAAAGGTGTTTCGATCAGTGATATTTGCACGGCAACGGGTCTAAGCAAAGGCAGCATTTATCATCATTTTAAAAATAAAGAGGATCTTTTTGTCCATCTGGCCGAAGCTGCCTTCATGGATTCCTGGAAAGACTGGGATACCCGCTCCGTCCGGTTCTCTTCGGCGGTCGAAAAGCTGTATGCTTACAGCGAGCTTTTTGCCGACAATGTGGATCTTTCTCTTACCAAAGCGGGCGAGGATTTTATCGCAACCACCGGGGCGGATTCTGAAGCAGTCCAGAAATTCGGGGCGATAATTGCGGGCTATGTGCAGCGTTTCGAAGAGATGATCCGGGAAGGAATCGAGCGCGGAGAATTCAAGCAGCAGGAGTCCGGAGAAATGGCTTTTGCCCTGCTGAGCTGTTACTCGGGATTGGCGAACAATTCGCGTTTTATGGATAAGGAAAATGCGAAACGGATGTACCGCAAAATGACGGACATCCTGCTTGACGGCATCCGAAAATAGGAGATGAAATCTTAATGAAACAACCCATGTTCGCCGGAGCGGAGGAAACGGAAGAGATCTTATTCTCGGTCCTGATTCCCGCCCATAACGAAGAAAAGTACATTACAAAATGCCTGGACTCCATCGCGAACGCCTCAGCCAACAGCATCGGACGAGTTGAGGTTATAGTTATTCTAAACCGCTGTACCGACAGGACGGAAGACATCGCACGCTCGTATAACTGCATCATTGTACGCGACGACCGCAAAAATTTATCGCAGATCCGCAACAGCGGCGCGGCGGCGGCACGGGGAGAAATTCTTGTGACGATCGACGCGGACAGCCGAATGACGGCCAATATGCTCTCCGAAATCGAGTGGCATCTCTCGACGGGGAAATACATAGGCGGCGGCACGACCGGAAGATTCGAAAGAATGAGCTTTGGTATCGCCGTATCCGCGCTGGCGCTTCTCGTTCCTATGGCAATTAAATACGGAGCGATCTCAGTCGGTATATTCTGGTGCCGAAAGAGCGACTTCGATGCCATCGGCGGCTTTAATGAGAATATGCTGATGTCCGAGGATGCCGACTTTGCCCGGAGGCTCAAGACCTACGGAAAGCGCTTCGGGAAAAAATACGGAACGTTGACCAAAGCCTATATGATTACCTCCTGCCGAAAGTTCGATCAAGCAGGAGACTGGTTTCTTGTCAGGCATCCGAAGCTGATTCTCTCCTACCTGAAGGGGACCGACCACGCGCATGCGGACCAGGCCTATTACGAGAATCAAGGAAGATAGTTTACATAGATAGAGTTCTTAAGCCGTTCTTCCGGCGCCAAGCCGCAGCATGAACAGCTCCAGCCCCAGCACCTTATCGATACCGCCCGTCTTCATCTGGAAATCCAGGTCGGCGAGGAGACTCAAAATCTCTCTCAGCTGCTCCCCGCGGAACTTGCGGGCCTGCTCTCCGGCCAGCTTGACGGCATACGGATGAAGCCCGAGCTGGGAAGCGATTTGCCCCTGAGTATAGCTCTGCGAAGACAAGTCCTTGACCTGCAAAATGATCCGGAACTGCCGCGCGATGAGCGCGGCGATCTTGATCGGCTCCTCCCGCTGCTTGAGCAGCTCATGCAGCGTTCCTACAGCTCTGTCCAGCCGCAGGTTGGCAATGTCCTCCACCAGCGTGAACACATTCTGCTCCGTTCCGCGCGGCACTAGACTCTCTATAGCGGCAGAGTCCACCGTTCCCCCGGGGCCTGCGAACAGGCACAGCTTGTCCATCTCCGCCGACAGTCCCTGAAGCCCCGTTCCGGCGGAAGCGATGAGCGCTTCGGCCGCCCCCGGAGCGGCTTCGCTGCCGCGGTCGCGGATGCCTTTCTCCACCCAGCGGAGCAGCTCCTCCGCGCCCAAAGGGTTGAAAGCCAGCACAGTCCCGGCCGATTTCAGCGCCTTGACGATTTTTTTGCGCTCATCGAGCTTGTCGCTGTTCACCAGAAAGACGATCACGCTGAATTCGGCGGGACTGGATAAGTATTCCTGAAGAACCTCGGGGCGGTGCTCCAGCTTGGCATTATCCTTGCCCGCCGTGAACAGCGAGGCGTCCCGGACCACCAGCAGCTTGCGGGGCACCATAAACGGCACGGTCTCGGCCTCTTCCACCACCGCCTGAATCGGCGTCTCGGAAAGATCGAACGGAACCACCGCGAAATCGCGGTCCTCCTTTGCAATCAGCTCGCTCTCCAAAAAAGCCGCAAATTCGTTCATGCGGAATTTTTCGCTTCCATATAAACAATAGATGGGGGAGAACTTCCCCTGCTTGATTTCTTTGGCCGCCGCTTTGGCATCCATGCTGCGCCACTTCCTTTTTTTCATATCTGCTTTGTTGCCGAGAATGTTCGTTCCAATAGTTTAACAAAAAACGAACCGGCGCGTAAGAGCGCGAATCCTGGACAATCCGTGAGTGTACAAGCAAAAGCGAAGAGACCCCGGCAACCATGCCGGAGCCTCCTCGCTCTTACGCGGCTCATCTATATAAACGACGGGGCGGGAAGCTCTAGAAACTTCCCAGCCGCCGGTCATACCGATGTCTTCACCCGGGAACTGCCGCTCCACGGCAATTCCTGTCATACTGTATTGTATTCAGCAGACTGCAAAACGTGCCAGCTTTTCACTGTTTTGTTGAAGCTTCCGGCGACGGTGACGGCGGCGGGGATGCCGGTGCCGCCGGACCCGATGCCGACGGGGCGGCTGAATGGGCCGGAGTCTCCTGCGGTACGGTATAAGCGCCGCGCAGTTCTTTGCCTTCCGCTGACGTCACATAAGTAAACTGGCGGCTGTCGGCCGACCATTCGCCGGAGACCCATGCGCCTTCAAAGGAAATCGTGTCAACAGCCTGTCTTCCCTCTGCACTGTTCCCTGCGGCGCGGTATATCACGAGTTTCTGCCCCTCGATCACCGCGGTATACCGGCCGTCGTGAGACGTCCAGGACGGGGACTCAGCAGGCGAACCGGGCGGGGTTTCGATCGGTGCGATCCCCATAATTCCTGCGGCTCCTTCTTTGAAGCTCGGGGCTTGCAGCGTATTCTCCGGTATCATTGGATCGCTTTGGCTATCGCTCAGCTCCTGATCGGCGTTCGGAGATTCCGACGTTTCGGCCGTTGCCGGAGGAGTCGCCATTCTTTTGGAAACACCTCCGTGTTCCGTACCCGGCGCCTTACTCTTGGTCGGTTCACCCTTCCGGTTGTCCGTTGATCTCTCAGCAGGATCGGCGGTTTCCGGCGCGGCTCCCCCGCCCTGCCCGGTCTGCCCGCCTTCGGCCGGGGAAGAACTGTCCGGCGCAGCCATGATCGACGCTCCGTTATCGTCCGGAGTGGAGTTCTCTCCTGCCGGGGAGCTTCCTGCCTCTGCGCCAAATGTCTGTTTCGTAGCGGCATCGTCTCCGCTGCTATCTGCAGCCGATTCGCTTCGCTTAAGCTGCGCACTGCTGTTCATCTCCTCGTCTACCTGGGCGCCCGGCAGCTTCTCCGGCATGTTGAAAATCGCAATGGCAAGCACCACCGCCGCAGCGGCTATGCCTATTCCGAAACGGGGTGCGAGAGAGGAGCTCCGGTTCCTCGCCCGCGACGCCTTGCGGCTCATGGGCTGGGCCTGCGGTTCTTCCGCGGGACTAGCGGCCATAACGTCAGCCTCCCGGTCAATGGCCTCAAGCTTTGGCAGAATCGAATCCACCAGACTGAAAGGCGGGCTAACGTCGGGGAGCTGCTCCAGCTCTTTGGAGAGCGCGTTCAACCGCTCGAACAATTCCGCGCAGGAAGGGCAATTGTCGATATGACGGAACATTTCAAGACTCTCATCCGGACTCAAATCATGATCCAAATAACGGTGCATCCATTCCATCACCTCCGCGCAGTTCATCCCGATACACCACCTTTCTGATACTCCTGAAGTCTGTTTTGCAGCTGCTGTCTTGCCCTAAACAGATAGGATTTCACCGTGTTCAGCGGCAGATCCAGGCAGTCCGCTATCTCGTTGTAAGAAAAATCCTGCAAATAACGCAGCACGATAACCGTACGGTGATGCTCGGGCAGCTGGTCAATCGCTTCGCGGATATCCTCCGCCAAATAAGTGGACAGCACTTCCCGTTCCACATTTTGCTTGTCCTTGAACACCAGCTCATGCTCGTCAATGGAAACCGTCGGCTTTGTTTTTCTGAATTTATCAATGCATATATTGGTCACGATCCGCTGAACCCAGGTCTTGAACTGGGCCTTCTCTTCATAGGAGCCGATTTTGGTGTATACCCGGATTAATGCCTCCTGCGAAGCGTCCAGCGCATCCTGCTCATTATGCAAAATGTAAAAGGCCGTCTTGTACACATGGCCTTCAATTTCTCGCAATAGGGTGATTAGAGCGTCGCGATCGCCCGATTGAGCGGCTCTGATGAGTCCCTGCTCCACCACGAAGGTTCCCCCTCTCTATGCAATCTTACTGACGCGCAAGACCGCTGAATTGTTGCAATCTGTAATAACTTTTTGGAATACCGGAATTTGATAACTGCGTCTTTCGTGGAGTTAAATCGTTTCAAATATAAACGGCCTGATTTCTAGGCGCACACCTTTCTAAGCATACAGGGAAACGATGGGGCAATCAAACATTCCGTCATCCTAATTTTATTACAAAAATGACATATTGCGCCTCTTTTAATCCCGTGAATTCCTCGCGCAAAATGATTCGATCCAGGGGACGCCAAAAAACCGCCTTCCAATTAGGAAAGCGGCTCCTGTCCAGCGGGAACTACTTCACGGAGCTTGCCTTAATCTCCTGGAACTTCGCCACATACTTGGCGGCCAGCTCGGTGATGAGATCGTAGCGGCCTTCTTTGGCCGGAGCGGTCAAATTGCCGCCGATTCCCACCGCAATACAGCCTCCCCGAATCCATTTCTCCATATTGTCCAGATCGACGCCGCCTGTAGGCATAATATTCACATGCGGCATCGGTCCCTTGACGGCCTTAACGATGTCAGGGCCGAAGGCGCTGCCTGGGAACAGCTTCAGCACATCGACGCCGAGCTTCAGCGCTTCCTTCATTTCATCCAGCGTCAAGGTGCCCGGCATGTACGGAATTCCGTACAGGTTGCAGATTTTGGCGGTCTCTTCTTCAAAAGAAGGGCTGACTACGAATTCCGAACCGGCCAGAATCGCAATCCGGGCTGTAATCGGGTCCAGCACCGTGCCCGCTCCGATGACCGCCTGGTCTCCATATTCGGCGACAAGCCTTTTGATGGCGACATCCGCCTCAGGCGTCGTAAACGTCACCTCAATATTGGTCAGTCCGCCTTTAATACACGCTTCCGACATGCGGAAAGCATCTTCGGCGTTGTCCGCCCGGATGACAGCGACCACACCGACCGACACTACATTCTGCAGCACTTTTAACTTTTTCATTCCTATACTTCCTCTCACATTAGATAATAAATTACTAAATTCTAATAAATTATTTTATCAAATTCAGTAATAAATCCCTTGCTTACAACAATAAAATAGTAATAACAACCGTAGGCAGAGTCAATGTCTTTTTTGGGGACGCAACAGGACTAATCCGTTAAAAACAGGGGTTAACCGTTGATAATCAAGGAATATTCCAGCAATTCACATCATTAATTCACAAAAGAATCTCCACCACTTAAGCTCTTGTTATTGTACAAAACCGATTTATATGATACCCTCAAAATAAGACTACAGATTACCAAGTACAGGATATTTCCTATCCCCCCTAGGAGGAGCCCAAAATGAATAAACGATTGGATGCAGTCACTTTCGGCGAGCCGATGGCTATGTTTTATGCCAACGAGACCGGACCGCTGGACGAAGCGATGTCTTTCTCGAAAGCGTTGGCCGGAGCGGAAAGCAATGTCGCTTCCGGATTGTCGCGGCTGGAGCATAAAGTCGGCTATGTAACCAAGCTAGGCGAGGACAGCTTCGGAACCTTCATTTTGAAAGCGTTAAACAAAGAAGGGATTGATACCTCTAGCGTCACATTCTCCAGCGAAAATCCGACCGGCATATTAATCAAATCAAAGGTAACCGCTGGCGATCCGAAGGTGGAATATTTCCGCAAACATTCGGCTGCCTCCACACTGGGACTTACGGATTTCGACGAGTCCTACTTCGCTTCGGCGGGACATCTGCACGTTACCGGCATTTCCTCGGCAATCTCTCAGGAATGCCGCGAATTCTCCATACACGCCATGGAATTCATGAAGCGCAGCGGCAAAACTGTATCGCTGGATCCCAACCTGCGCCCCTCCCTTTGGCCGGATACCAAGACCATGGTGGAGACGATCAATGATCTGGCCACACGCTGCGACTGGTTCCTCCCCGGCCTCGGCGAAAGCCGCATTCTGACCGGACTTACGGAGCCGGAGCAAATCGCCTCCTTCTATCTGAATCAGGGCGTCTCCCTGGTCGTCATCAAGCTGGGACCGGAAGGGTCATACTACAAATCCTCCGATTCAGAAGGCTTTATGCCGGGGTTCAAGGTCGATCAGGTCGTTGACACGGTGGGCGCTGGCGATGGGTTTGCGGTCGGTGTGATCAGCGCGCTGCTGGAGAAGCTCCCCGTGGCGGAAGCGGTGAGACGGGGCAATGCTATCGGTGCGTTAGCGGTCATGTCGCCGGGCGATATGGACGGACTGCCCACCCGGGAGCGGCTGGAACAGTTCATGAACGCGGGCGCCGTCTGACCGGAGCGTTTCAACCCGGACGATTCGTCCGAAGGTTCTGGACCTAGAGCTTCGGACGAAACGCTTCCGATCCATACCCGGCACTCCCTCGAAGAACCGCCAGGGACATGAATCCGCTGAAACGGATGATGTCCCTGGTTTTTATAAACCGGTTTATTCGGATTTTGGCGCAGCCAGGACCGACTGTCTCTTTATAAGGGTCGGGGGGAACCGGTAGGTTATCGGCACAGAGGTACCCGTGTCTTCTATGCCGGCAAGGAGGATTTTCGCGGCCTGTACGCCCATTTCATATGCGGGCTGGCGCACCGTCGTAATTGCGGGATTGTAGATCTCCGCGAACTCTGCGTCGTCGATGCCGATGACCGATAGATCCCTCGGAATGGACATGGACCGCCGATTCGCGTACTTCAGCATTTCGGCAAGCGCGATATCGTTGGCCGCGAGCAGGGCGGTTGGAGGCTCCGGCAGAGACAGCAGGCGCTCCAGCGCTTCGCCCATTTCTTCCCTCGGCGCGCTGCACACATACTCTTCCCGCCACTCAATCCCCGCTTCCTCGACCGATCTCCGGTAGCTGAAGGCCCGTTCCTTGCGCGGGGTAATTGCATACCGGCCTGCCGGCAGTGTCAGAAGAGCGATCCGCTCATGCCCGTGCCGGATGAATTCCTTAAAGGCCATCTTGACCGCCATCTCATTGTCCACCAGCAGGCTCTGCGTCGCAATCCCCTCCATAAGCCGGTCCATAAACACCAGCGGATACTGTTCGTCAAGCAGGCGTTGATAGATCGACGAATCATCCCCTGTCGGAAAAACGATCAGACCGTCCACCTGCCGGGACATCAGCGTTTCGACGTATTTGGCCTCCTTGTCCGGATTCTCGTCCGCGTTGCAAATCATCACCTGATTTCCGCTTAACTGAAGCTCGTTCTCAATGGCATGGATACACTGAATGGACAGTGAGTAATTAATATCCCCCACGACGACGCCGACCGTGTTCGTCCGGTTGCGTTTCAGACCCCGCGCCAGCCCGTTCGGCTGATAATTCAGTTCGTCAATCACCTCGGAGATCCGGTTCCTCGTCGCCTCGCTCATATACTTGTAGCGCTTGTTCAAAAACTGCGAGACCGTGCTTTTCGACACGCCCGCCTTCTGCGCCACATCTTCGATTGTTAATTTTTTCATCTGATTCCGCTCCATACATCGACTGAATTAAACAAATCTTTATCAAAATTATATCTTCTTTTTAGTAAATTTACTACACAAGGATCGGTATGATCCGGAGATTCCATTCGTAAAAAGAGGAAGAAAAAGCTGTGATTTTTTTCTTTATTTCGTATACTTAATTTACGCAAAAATATAAACATATTTTTCGTTATTTTTTTCATCAATAAATCGGTAAAAAGTGGTATGATGATAGCGGCATACAAATAAAAGATACAGAGCACAAAGCGGGGGATTGGATTGAAAATAAAAAAAGTAACGATTACCGATATTGCCGAAGTCATGGGCCTCTCGCCGGTATCGGTTAGCCGGGCTCTGTCGGACCAGAGTGGCATCAGCGACGAATTGAAGCAGAAGATCGTCCAGAAAGCGGCGGAAATGGGCTATGTCAAACCGAAGAAAAGGAAGTCCCCGCGCATTCTCGTGCTCCATCAAAAGCCTTACCGCGAAGACAACAGCAATTTCAGCCATATGATGCAGGGGATCGAACAGGCGCTCCAAAAGGAGGACGCCGATTACAGCATTGAATTTCTAGATAAGGAAACCCAGAACCGGATGATCCTTCCCTACCGGCTTAGCAAGGGCTTCGTCTTTGACGGCGTGATTCTGATTGGCAGGTTCAACCTGGATTATGCCGCGCTCATCAACGAAAGGATACGGAATTTGATTTTTCTTACCGGTTATTCGCCGGCTTACGACTACGACAGCGTATGGTTCAGCTTCATCAATACCGGTTACAAGCAGTGCAAGTATTTGATCGATAGGGGCCACACCCGGATCGGCTTTATCGGCGACCGGAAGGCCTACCGGAACAAGGTGAAAGAAAGCGGCATTGCCTCCGCATTTGAAGAGAATGGGCTGCCTGTGGACGAAACGCTCTTTTTTGATACGGATGAAGACGGCTCTGCGAAATTGCGGAAGCTGATCGAGGGTAAACAGCTGCCGACCGCTTTTATTTGCGATCATGATTTTACCGCGATCGAACTCATCCGTACGCTCCAGCAGCATGACATGAAAGTGCCGGACGACGTCTCCATTCTCGGCAGCGGCAATACGGAAGTCTCCGCCCTCTCCCTGCCACCACTGACCACGATGGATTTAAATATTGGATACTCCTGCCGGGTGGTTGTGTCCACGCTGCTCAAACGGATTGTCGAGCCCGACAAGCCCGCCGAAAATATCGCGATTCTGAGCACTCTCGTGGAAAGGGAATCGGTCCGGCGGCGGATTTGACTTTAGGTTCAAGGTGGGGTGATTATGAAGGATTCTGTGCTGCTGCGGTTTTTCAAGAGCCGAAAGCTCAGCTACGCCGCAGGCTTTGCGTTTATGTTCGCCGCTTCGTTTATTCAGACGCTTTTTCCCAAAGTGCTCGGCAGCTCTGTCGACCTGATGAAAGAGAGTGGCTTTGCGCTTCGTCCCGTGATGACAAACGTGCTGTGGATGGTGCTGATCGCCTTAGCCGTCTTCGCCTGCACCTTCATGTGGCGGAATATGATTATCGCGAACGGGCGGAATTTGGAGTGCTATATTCGGGAAGAGCTGTTCCGTCATTTGTTGACCCTGTATCCCTCCTTCTACAGCACGCGCAAAACAGGCGATCTGATCGCACATGCCATCAACGACATTTCCGCCGTTCGCATGACTTTCGGTCCGGCCACGGCGATGTCCTTTAACGGAATCGTGATCTGCCTGTCCTCTATTTATTTTATGTTCGCTGCGGTGGATGTCCGGCTTGCGCTTCTGACGCTTGCTCCCCTGCCGCTGATCGTAGCGCTCA
Organism: Paenibacillus apii; assembly: GCF_011043685.1. Taxonomy (NCBI): domain Bacteria; kingdom Bacillati; phylum Bacillota; class Bacilli; order Caryophanales; family Paenibacillaceae; genus Paenibacillus; species Paenibacillus apii. The sequence goes on from NZ_JAAKGU010000001.1 coordinate 1,117,536, forward strand.
TGCTGTTCATCGGCCGCAAGATTCAGAGCCGCTTCCGGATCGTTCAGGATCAGTTCGGGCTCGTGACAGACAAAGTGCAGGAGAATATTTCCGGCATCCGGGTGATCAAAGCGTATGCCCAGGAGCGTACAGAAATCGATAAATTTAGCGCTTTAAGCCGCGACATGGCGCAGTCGAATGTGAATCTGATCAAGGTATCCGCCGCGCTTCCTCCCTTGATCGAATTCGGATTTGCCGTCTGCTTCGTAATCAGTCTGTTCTACGGAAGCCGCATGGTGCTGCGGGGAGAGATAAGCGTTGGCGATTTTGTTGCGTTTAACGGATATTTAAGCCTCATCGTCAGTCCGATCGTATCCTTAGGCAGGGTCGTCACCATTTTCCAGCGCGGCATGGCTTCCCTCGGGAGGCTGTATGACATCCTGAGCGTCAAGCCGGATATCACGGATTCCCCGCATGCGCTGCGTGTTCGACCGGAAGGCGGTATCGAAATGCGCCATTTAACCTTTTCTTATGAGCGCTCCGGCGTTCCCGCGCTTACGGATATCTCGCTGAGTCTGCCCCAAGGGCATACGCTTGGCGTCATCGGACCAACCGGAGCGGGCAAAAGCACGCTCGCCGCTCTGCTGCTGCGGCTGTACAATACGGCGCCTGGGCAAATTCTGGTGGACGGCCGTGACATCGGCGATTATTCGCTTGAACATTTGCGGGAAAGCATCGCTTTGGTGCCGCAGGATACTTTTGTTTTTGCATCTACAGTTAAAGATAATATCGTCTTGTTCAAGGATACATACGGCGATGAGGAGATTGAGGAGGCCTCCCGGCTCAGTCTGATCGCAGACAGCATCTCCCGTTTCCCGGACGGATACGACACTCTTCTCGGAGACCGCGGAGTCAATCTGTCAGGCGGGCAAAAACAGCGGATGGCCATCGCCCGCGCGCTGATCAGGGACCCTGCCGTCCTCATCCTGGACGATGCGCTATCGGCGGTCGACGCCGTCACGGAAGGACGAATACTGGAAAGCCTGCGCCGGGCACGGAAAGGCAGAACCAATATCATCATCTCCCATCGGATTTCCGCACTTATGGAAGCCGACGAAATTATTGTGCTGGATAAGGGCGCCATTCGCGAACGCGGGACGCATGAAACGCTCCTGCAGAAAGAAGGAATGTATTATGATCTCTACACGGCTCAACAGGAAGACGTCCAGCGTAAGGCTTGAGAAAGGGACATCCCCGGGTCCGGTAAAAGAACTGCTGCGGTTGTCCGCGCCTTACGCCGCTCCGCTCGCGATCGCCTGCCTCTGCGTGGTCATTGTGAACGCGGCCTACCTCGTTCAGCCGCTGATCCTTCAGCGGGTCATCGACCGTTTCCTGATCGGGCATGCCGTCCCGCGCGGCCTGGATTCCATCGGGGGCATGGCGCTGCTGTATCTTGCCGTTTCGGCGGCGGGCAGCGTTTTCTCCTACATTCAGGCGCTGCTCGTCGCCAGATCAGGACAGAATCTGATTCATCACCTGCGGGTCAGAGTGCTGTCGATCATCCAACTGCTCCCCCTCTCCTACCTCGACCGGACCCTGCCGGGAAAGCTGATCACGCGGGCAACCAACGATACATCTGAAATCAGCGATTTATACACCGACGTTGTAGTTATGCTGATCAAGGATGTGCTGCTCCTCGGTGGAATCGTGTACGTCATGCTATCACTCAGCCTGAAGCTGACGCTCGTTTCTTTTATCGTGATTCCGCTCATCGTCTTCCTGGTCGTCTACATCAAAAACCGGATTCAAAAAAACTTCTATCACATGAAACATTTTATCGGCAAAATCAACGGCTTCATCGCCGAGAGCATCTCCGGAATGCGGGTTATCCAAATCTTCCGCGCAGAAAAAGAAAAGGAAGAGCAGTTTCTGGAGCTGAACGGGAGCTATTTTACAACCACGCTCACCCAAGTGCGGCTAAACAGCATCCTGAAGCCTGCCTCCGATCTGTTTCAAAATCTGTCCATCGCCATTTTGGTCTGGTACGGTGCGGGCAAAATCTTTGGCGGCTCGCTGCAAATCGGCGTTCTTTATGCGTTCACGACATACATCAAGCAATTTTTCGCGCCCATCTCCGACCTCGCCGACAAATACACTTCGATTCAATCGGCGCTGGTCTCCACCGAACGGATTTCCGAGCTGTTCCGGGAACAGGATAGGCTGGAAGCTCCTGAGGAGGGACTTCCTATGAAGCGCCTGGACGGAACGATTGAATTCAAGCATGTATGGTTCGCTTATAACGATAACGATTGGGTGCTGAAGGACGTAAGCTTCGTGATCGAAAAAGGCCAGACCGCCGCCTTTATCGGCGAGACCGGCGCGGGAAAAACGACGATCATCAGCCTTATCAACGGCTTCTACCGTGTGCAGAAAGGCGAGATTCTGATCGACGGCGTCAACGTCAACGATATCCGGTTGACCGAACTAAGGCGGAACGTTTCCGTCGTGCTGCAGGATGTGTTTTTGTTCTCGGGTACGATCCGAGACAATATAACGCTCGGGGACGATATCGATGACGAGAACTTACGGAACGCTCTTCGGGCTTCATGCGCCGAGACGTTCGTCCGGGAACTTCCGGGCGGGATCAATGAGCCCGTTACGGAACGGGGCGGCAGCCTGTCCGCGGGCCAGCGGCAGCTGATCTCCTTCGCCAGAGCGCTTGCGCATGATCCCGCGATCTTCGTGCTCGACGAAGCGACGGCCAACATCGATACGCACACGGAGAAGCTGATTCAGCGGGCGGTCGACAATCTTGCTCGTGGGCGGACCACCCTGATTATCGCCCACCGCCTGTCGACGGTCGCCGGAGCCGATATCATTATCGCGATGAAGAACGGCCGGATCGCCGAGTCGGGCGGCAGCGCTGAACTCTTGAAGCGGGGCGGATATTACGCGAAGCTGCTGGAGGAAAGCCGCAGCCATGCCGCTTCCTGATGAGGATTTCTCATTGCATACTCCTTGCACAAAAAAACTGCCGAGAATAATCTCGACAGTCGAATCTTTATACTCAAGAGGAGCCCGGTATAATCCGACAGCTCCTCTTATCGGCAAGCTTATCTGCGGGGCATGGTGATGCCCGTGTTGGTTTTATATTTTTCCGTAGCTTCCTTGATGACATCCTTGCCGCCCTTGGAAAGCCACTCTTCTACAGCCTTCGGCCAGTCGCTGATGGGCTCCTTGCCATACACCATCTTCACCATGTGCGTCAACAGCACCGGAGGAGCCGTATCCGAGTTGGGAGCGATGTCCGGATTCTTCACCAGGGCGTCAAGACGCGGGTCGAACTGAATCCCGTCGCGGCCTTCCTTAGCCAGAATCGTTTCGTATACTTTGATCAGATCCTTGCCCTCTTCCGTCATATTAAGGACTCCCTTGTTGTAAGTGGTGTCCTGCACCAGCCACAGGAAGGACTGACGGTAGCGCTCCTCATCTACGGCAGTGGAATCCGTGGGGGGCGTGTATACGATTTTGCCTTTCTCTTCCTTATAGGTTTCGCCTTTGATCCCGAAGGTAAAGAAGGTTTCCGCCTCATCGCTCAGCATCCAGTCAAAGAATTTCACGATATCCGCAGCATTCTTCGTACCTTCCTTGATAAAGTAGGTGCGCGTAACGGAGCCGTACAAGTAGGAGCCGCCTTTTCCGTCAGGGCCAACCGGCGACGGAATAATCTCCAGCTCGGCGGATGGCGTTGCAGCCTTCAATTGCTGCTCCCACTGCAGAAGCTCATTGGCATTCATCGTCCACATACCCGCTTTGCCCGCGAGAATCGCATTCTTGTAGTTGGTCGGGTTGATGGTGGCGAATTCCTTGTTGATCAAACCTTCGTCATACATGGTCTTGTAGGTCTGCAACGCTTTCATCATATTTTCGTTGTCTATAAACTTCGGCTGAACCTGACCGTTTACTTCCTCGAACATGGACAGGTACGGAAAAACATCATAAGCACCAAAGAAAGCGTCGGAATACTTGAAATCCTGACGGCCCATGTACGGGTTCTCAACGCCCAGCTTTTTGAAGGCCCGGAGCACATTCATGTACTCATCGACCGTTTTGGGAACCGGCAATCCAGTTTGATCCAGCAGGTCCTTGCGAATCCAAGTCGCGCGACGGGACGGATTGGACAGAAACTCCGGTATCGCGTAGATTTTCCCTTGATAGGTGACATTTTCCCAGGCTTCCTGCGGAATTTTCTTCAACAGGTTCTGACCGTATTTCTTCAGCAGGTCATCGAGGGGCATGAACACGCCCGCCACAACGGAACCGGCCATTTCCTTGCCGTTTACGCCGCCTGAGCCTTGAACCACGTCAGGAATATCGTTAGTGGCAAACATCTGGACCATTTTCTGCTCGAACTCCTTATGAGGAACCAGTACAATGTCCAGATCGGTGTTCGTCATCTCCTCCAGCTTTTTCACCCATTTATCCTTATTCAGATTGGGCGATTTCTCAACATAGTTAAAAGCCAGCGTCCGCAGCGAGATGGAGAATTTAGTTTTCTGCGGCGCATTTGTCACTTCCCCGGCAGTCACTTCTTTATCCTTACCCGAGCAACCTGCAATGACTGAAACAGCCATTAATGCAGTCAGACAGATGCCAATCCATTTTTTCATTATATAACCTTCTCCTTGTAAAATGGGGTGCCATTCGCAAATGAAAACGTTTTTATATACTAGTACGCTTTGGGAATCTCAACCCGGCGGGTAACACCCTGATTCGTAAAGTAAACATGAACCCCATGGTCCTGATCGTCCATAAAGTACGATACGTAATCCCGGCTTCCTGATTTTTGGGGAATAAGGAGAGTTACGATCCTATGGCTTATGGCCTCTTCGGTTGATGCAGTCAGGTGCCAATGCTCGGGCAGCCCTTCCCAATCCTTCGGATCTACACCGGTAAATTGATTGTTTTGGCTAAGCGCCATCTCTCCGGAAGAGCTGTAGACAAACCGGCCCTCCATTTGAGCTTTTTTGCCATTTACTTTGAAGGTTTGGCCCTTCAACGTCATGGGATATAGCGTATGGAACAGCCAATCCAGTTTTCCGGGACGTTCCAGATCTAAACTATCCGTGATGACAAAATAAGCGCTGTCAAAGAAGTATATTTCCCGCACATACCGCTTGATATAGGGCACATTCTCCCGGTAGGCTTCCGTTGCATCCATTTGTGTGTAGCTGATCCCGGGCGTGCTATGCGCCTTCAGCACCTTGCCGGAGGCTGCCATGTTCTTCGATTTGTCCGTTCCGGCATATTGGCCCCTTCCGTCAATAAGAATCACGTTCTTGGAGCGGGTTTGCCTGCGCCACTGCATATGCATCGTGCTGTTGAATGCGACGTAATAGCCGCTCTCGATAGCCAGAGGCTCGCCGAACGCATGCAGCAGGAAGGCGTTCTGATCCCCGTGGCTATGGCTCACGGAGCCGTAACGGCTGCTCTTGGCGAGCATCATGATATGCTCCTGCGGCTCTGCCATCCGATGATGCATAGCGACCCAGCCAACATCCTGAAACCACTTCAGAGGCTCCGCAGCGAGCGGTGGCTCTGAAGGAACCTGCGGATAATCCTTGCGATAAACCATCTCATCGAACCGGAAATCCCACCAGCCGTAATTATAGAAGATCATCTGGGTATCGGGATTCAGCTCGTTGGTCCGCTCATAATACCACTGGTATTGTCCATTTCCCATTAAGCCGGCGAATTGGCGGATATTGAAGCCCGTCTTGAGACTGACCGGATCTCCCAGCGTCGATTGATCCCCGAAGCTGGCCCTCAGGGTGTCGGGGCTGAAGCAATAAAGCGGAAAGTCGCCGGTTTTGCGTAAGAAGGGACGCTCATAGAAATTGATTCCCATGTATTTGCGAACCAGATTGAACGCCTCTGTAACGAAAGCCATCTGAGTGGTCCAATACATAGGACCTTCAGCCCAGCCGCCATCCTTGCCGCCCCATGGGGTATACATGGCGGAGAAATACTCCAGCGTATAATCAAACCATTCCTGAACTTTCTCCTCCTCGCCCAACATGGAAATGCAACAGGGAACGAGCACGGAGGACAAAGAGCGGACCGCATGGCTGTCATAAGGCACTTGATGAATTCGGGAGCGTTCGATGACGTGGAAGGCTACCTGTCCGGTTCTCCGCAGCAGAGCCTGCCGTACCTTAAGACGCTCCTCTTCCGTCAGAGAGCCGTGAAGCCAATCGTAGCCCCATGCCAACGTACCGGCTATGCGAAAGGCGCATTCGTCATTGTAATCCCGGCTCGTGGTACCCTCCGTGTTCCAGCTAGCAGCATGAAGCAGCCACTCTCTGGCTTTGGCGATGAGCACCTCGTCCTCCAGCACAACCCCCGCTATGGCAAGATGCCGAACGGCGTAGAAAACTTCCTGGCAGTCCATATACATCTGCCGCCATAGCTTGGCGACGCGCTTATTATCCGGATACGGTGCAGGCTCGGGAATGAGAGCACGCTCTGTCCAGGGCAGGACGGAATGCTTCATAAAGTCATCCCAGCCAGTCGAGGCAGGGTCTTGGCGGACGGCTTCCCGGAAGGAATGAAGTTGTTCCGCCTGGAGCCAAAGCCGCGGATGGCTAGCGGAAGCGGCGGAATACCGTTCCGCTCGGGATGGCAGAGGCGTTAACGGCAGCTTATCTGCAACCACGAAATCCCTTACTTTGCTCCATCCGAAACGGGTATCATTCTCCCCGATAAGAGTGTAGCGCCAATGATAGCTGCCGGGTTCCAGCGGCTTATCCGGAGTAAACAGATTATAGGGAATTCGACTGTAAGTCAGCGTGCATTCAGGCTCAAATTCGGTGGTTGAGGATATCTGCAGCTCATACATTCCCTCTTCCAGACAAGCAGGCATCCATGTAAAACGCGGCGGGTTCTCTCCAACATCCGTATGTTCATCAGGCCCATAAGACACGTCGAGAACGCCGCTGGCGGGTTGAAATAAAGGTTCGGACATCTTTACTCCTCCGTATTCCGGTACTCTTCCTGAATCAGTCCCGCTTCGGGGTTCAGGTAATAGACCATTCGTTGCCCAGCTGCTTCTACCTGAATTCGGGGTGGTCCGCCCGCTTGACTCACAAGCTTCAGTACAACCGGTTCATGACCAGCCCGGTAAGCCGTAATAAAATGGGCCGAGGGGCCTCTGTGCCGAAGCATGATGCCTCGAATGCGCCTGCTCGGGTCTTCGGTAATACCCGGTGTGCGGATTTCATGCAGAATGGAGCCGGGCTGCAGCAGAGCGCTTACGGACACTTCATATTCCGGGTCGTGACCCCCTCCGCCATGACGGGTGCTCCACCCTGCTCTTAACGCACAGTCCGTCTCATTCTGCAGTAAGGACAGCACCTCTACTGAGCCGTAGCCCGCTTCCTGTCCGAGGACTGCCGGAGAGTCCGTCCGGACGCGGGAAGACTCGACCGGGAACAGCAAATGTCCCGTCGGATGATACCACCAGTCTATTTCCCGATCCTGCTCGCGGCCCGTCACCTGCTCAACATGAAACCAGTCCAGCAGCCAACCGTCGGTCAATAAAAGATGCCGGTCGAGAACAGCCTCTTCATATGCGCCGTCCGAGCGAATCCATAAGTACGTATCTTCATTTTCCTGCCGGAATTGCCTGCAGCTGCCGGTATGGGGAGCCTGGGAGCGTCCTCCGATGCTGACCGTGTTATGGCTCGCGGTTTCGGCATACCATTCCTTTCGCAAAGTGGAGCCGTAAGGAACCATTCCCAGCTCGGGAGCAACCTCTCCCAACCGATGCATAATCGTGATATGCAGCTTGTCATAATGCCCGTGAGAGCCGCCATGCTCTCCGAAGTCTGCCAGAACAGACAGGGGGTTGCCCGGGTGGCGGAGGACAGCGAAGCCGGAATCCGGCAGCAGGACAGAGGCCCTCGTCCAGGAGGGGGAGTGAAGCTCCATACTCTCTCCTTGTCCGTACAGCACCGCCTCCAGACCGGTCCGCTCTTCCTGCCCGTATAAATACCGATAAGCCTTCGCCAGTACAGGCTGGAAGGTGGGGTCTTTGTAAACCGCACACCCTATTTCGAATACTTCAGCGATTTCCCGCGCGAAGGGAACACGTGCATAAGGACCATCATGCAGGGCTGGAAGCTCCCCGTTGTCGCCACTAAGCTCCACCAGTAACTGAAACATGCCACGAATGGATTGTCCCTGATCTCCCTTGGCGTCATAGAGGTCAACACCGAAGCGTTCGGCCATCTCGGCCGCTATGAGATAAGCCCGCAGCACAAAAATATGGTAGTACGTGCTGCCTTCAAATTCAAAGCCGTCCGGCTTGACGCCAATAGACAGATGATGATAGAACCCGCCTTCCCCCTCCAGCAGGGAACCGAGCTTTTCCCCGGTACCCTTGGCGGCATATACGCAAGCCAGGCTGGCGTTTAGCCATGCGGTATAATTGTTCTCTGCATTCTTCTTCTCGTGAATGAGAATGCGGCGGTACTGCTCCATGCTCTCCTCCAGCATCGTGAAGAACGCCTGCAGCTTCTTCTCTTCCCCTGCCGTGAACGTCACTCCATGGTCCACAAGAAGCAAGTAGGCCCGAATAAGCGTGGTGGACCAGATAGCCTCCGTCAGCGCCTGATGAAAGGCGCGGCCCCTAAGCATCCAGGGTTGAGCATCGGGATGAACCGGATACAACGGGAACTGCTCCGCATATCCGGCAAGAATCGTTCGGGCCAGGCCGCTATAGAATTCTTCCCCGTCTGCGGCGTATACCGCGGCAGCCTGCAGCGCGTACCGCGCCATCGCCTGATGCCGGTATACCAGCCATGCTCCCCGGTAGGGTTCACCTTCCAGCTTGCAGCCCTTCGGACAAGAAAAGACAACCGCATCCCGCTCTGCAGCATCGAAGATCAGCTCGGTATGATGCCGGGGACACACATATTGATGCCACCAGCCGCCGGGCTCTGCCGGAAGCAGAATCTCTTCACTCCGGAAAAGGTCCAGCTCTATCTTCATTTTATTCACCGCATGGCGAGCCCAGGAAAAATTGCCCGCTCTCTCCTTTATGTTCATCATCGCATGGACATGCCTCCGTTAATTTCAATGATTTCACCTGTCAGATAATCCGACAGCTCCGAAGCGAGAAATAGTGTCACGTTGGCCACATCCTGCGGAACGCCTTCCCGGCCTAGCGGAATCTTCGTAATCGTTGCCTGCCTTGCCGCTTCCGGGGTAAAAGTGGCATGAAAAGCGGTCTGACCGATGAACCCGGGGGAGATAGCGTTTACATTTATTCCGTGAGAACCCAGTTCCTTGGCAAGTCCCTTGGTATAAGACCATACCGCCGCTTTGCTCGCCGCATAGACGGAAGCGCCGGGTCCGCCGCCGTCATGGGCCGCGAGGGAAGATACATTGATGATTTTACCTCTTTTCTTGGCGATCATTCCCGGTGCTACGGCTTTGCAGGCAAACACGCACGATTTAAAATTGACGTCCAACACCTTGTTGTAATGTTCTTCGTCCATTTCGGTATTGGGAACCCTCTTGACCATACCGCCCGCGTTGTTGACGAGGATATCGATGGTTCCGCCGAAATGCTCCTCAATTTCCTTCACCATGTTGTCCAGTTGGGCAGGGCTTGTTGCATCTGCCTGAAAAGCATAAGCTTCTCCTCCGGCCTGACGGACCGCTTCCACCGCCTCCTCCGAAGATCCGAACAAATAGTTTACGGCCACTTTAGCGCCGGAAGCAGCCAGCGTCTCCAGGATTTGTCGGCCTATCCCTGCATTGGACCCTGTAACAAGCGCAATTTTACCAGTCAAATCAATTATCATTGCATATTCCTCCCAATAATCGTTTTATTTTTAAAACATTCTTTTCCCCGCTCCACGGGCATGGACAAGATCATCCGCGTTCCCTCATTCTCCTTGCTTTCGACGCTTAACCCGTATTGTTCTCCGAACACCATCTGGATTCTCCGGTGCACGTTCATGATCCCAATCCCCCCTCTATGATAGCGGGAATCGCCTTCCGTATCCGCCAATTGATTCAGGTTCAGCTTTTCGCGAAGCTCGCCGAGCCGTTCCCGAGACATCCCTGAGCCGTTATCCTCTACGAGAACAAGAAGCCGGTCTCCCTCTATCCTGGCGTCGATTCGAATATAGTGCCGGTCCTCAATCCCATTGAAAAATGCATGCTGAAAAATATTTTCGATCAAGGGCTGAAGCGTCAGCCTAACCGTCTTGGCGAGAAGCAGCGCTGGCGGAATCACAACATCGATTTCGAACTCCCGGCCGATCCGGTGCTTGAGAATCGTCATGTAGCTCAATACATGGCGAAGCTCATTGGCTATCGTAATCTCCTCCAGGTTGGTTTGGATGGAGTAGCGAAGCATGAACGCCATGGCCTCCACCATTTCCGTTATTTCATCCGAATCCTGAACGACCGCGTAGCATTTAATAGTCTCTAACGTGTTATACAGAAAGTGCGGATTAATCTGCAGCTGAAGCGCCTGGAATTCTGCCTGCTGACGCTCCAGCCTGGTCTCCTGCAGCTCCAGAGCCGCCTTCTGGGTCGTAAGCTCCGCTTCATATACCCGCTCGATCATTTCGGACAGTCGGGTCACCATAAGATTGTAGCTGCGCATCAAGCCACCCAGCTCATCCTGACGGCCGTCCGTCTCAAGCCTGCGCCAATTTCCTTTTTCCGTCTCCCTCATGCCTTCCTTTAGAATCAGGATGGGCTTCGTGATAGATCGTCCGAACCGGGAGGCAAGCCACAGTGTACCGGCAAGCGTGAGAACTCCCACAACCAGCGTGGTCGTACGTATGGTGGAGATGGGCTTGCGCAGCTCGCCAACCGGCATGGATACCACAAGCTGCCATTTGGAATAATCGGATTTTCGCGACACGAACATATACTCTTTCCCGTCTACCTTCTCCACGACGGAATCGTTCGGGTGCTGAAATACGTTTTGGATGAGATCAGGAGATAACCCTGGAAGGTTCTCATTCCCTTCCGGCCGGTATAGGAGTTTGCCGAATTCATCCATGATAAAGAAGAATCCGCCCTGTCCCAAATCAAGAGGTTCCCATATGCGGGCCAGATCCTCTGCCTTGAACTCGATGGCCACAATGCCGTTGGGACGATAGGACGAGACACCTCTGACTCGGCGGACCATCGTAATAATGTTATGATCCCCTTCATTCATCACATTCGTGTTGAGAATGGCGATGCGGCCGCTATCCGGCGTATGCTTGCTTAAGAAACGGTAGCGTTCCAGGGGATGAAACTGCGGGCTGTACGCCTGATTCGAGTTATCGTCGCTGATGGCCTTGCCGTGTTCGCCAATGACGTACATCAGGTTAATCTGGGGATAAAGAATAAACAGAGAGCGAAACAAATACTTCTGTATGTCATTCGTATATTGATAGTAAGAGTAGTTGTCCTCCGGGTCCATATCAAGGAACTGTTTGACTTGATTGTAGGACAGGATGGAATCGCTGGCCTTTTCATAATTTTGCAAATACAGGTCCGTTTGATAGGACGCGCTCCTGATGACTTGGGCAATGGACTTCTCCGAAGACTTATCAAGCGCTTCCGAAGCCTGAAAATAAGAGATAAATCCTACCATGGACAAGGATAGAACGATGACGGTCAGAAAGGAGGCAAACAGCTTGCCCGACAGACTCTTTCTCATCATTCAATTCCCAGCCGGCTGCGGTACTCGGAGGGAGACAGCCCCGTGAACTTCTTGAACGTCTTCGTAAAATGGGGGTGGTCCGCATACCCGACCTCATAAGAAATATCGGTTATCCGATAGCTTGAATTGGCAAGCAGCCTCTTGGCCTTCTCCATCCTGCGTTTAATGCGGTAGTGTACGAAGGTCTCTCCCGTCGAGTGCTTAAACAACTGGCTGAAGTAAGAGGCATTCAGACCAAGCACCTCAGCCACCTCCTCCAGCGAAACTTCCTGGGCGAGATGCTTTTCAATGAATGCTTTAGCTTCCTCCACCGGTTCCTTCGCCTTGCCCTTGCGCTTTATCCGAAGCTCATCCAGTATAGCTTCCGACGCCTCCGCGAAGCGGCGGAACAATTGTTCAGGTCCGGCTGCTGCGGACAGGTCAAGCACGCTTTTACCGGGTGTAACCGAATTGGCATGGAGCTTCTTCACGAGCAAGGTGTAACCCTCTTCCAGAAGCTCTTTTTGCTGACATCGGCTCATCCTGCGCTGCAGGAAGTCAGTTTCCCATTCTTTCAGCACAAGGTAAAGCTTCTCTTTATCCAAGGTCCAGACGGCATCATCCATCCGTACGACCCATTCATCGAGCTTGGCGACAGAGACAAAGCTCCCCAGTTTCTCTCTATTCGCCTCCAACTTGGCGATCACATTCTGAAGGCTTCCTCTGCTTACGGGCTTCAGGAGATATTCTTTTACTCCATAGGACAAGCATTGGCGGGCGTATTCAAAATCCCCATAGCCCGAGATGACAACGGTCTGAATATCCGTCTCCATCTCCGACAGCCGCCGGCACAGCTCCAGTCCGTCTACCCTGGGCATGCGGATATCTGTAAAAAGAAAATCCGGCTGTTCCTCCATAATGAACTGAATCGCCTCTTCCCCATCCTGAGCCAGCCTGATGCTATACGGATGCCCGCCGCATTGACGGATCATGACAGAGAGTCCCTTCCGAATCATGGGCTCGTCGTCTACGATCAATACACATCTCATCCATGGATACCACCTTCCGTTCCGTCTCGCTTCGCGCATTTCCTATTTTATCACATATCATGATAAATCAGGATTTCACGGAGCCGACCATCATTCCTTTAACGAAATGGCGTTGAAGGAACGGATAAATCATGATAATAGGAATGGTAGCGATAATGATAACAGCCATTTTGATGCCCTCAGGCGATGTGTGCGCCAGAGAGCTATAGACCGAGGAAGCCGGGTCGATGCTGATATCGTCCGTCTCGAACAGCTTCTTCAGCATCACCTGCAGAGGCCATAAGGTCGGCTTGTTGATGTAATACAGAGCGCTCATGTACGTGTTCCAGTGCCCGACGGCGTAGAAAATCCCCAATGAGGCCATTACCGGTTTGGACATCGGCAGCACCATACTGGCGATCATCCGCAGTTCGCCGCACCCGTCGATCCGGGAGGAGTCAATAAGCTCCTGGGGGATCTGCATGAAGAAGCTTCTCATCACGAAGAAGTTAAAAGCGCTGATGGCGCCCGGAAGCATGAGAGCCCAAAGGGTATTCATAAGCCCTAAGTTCTTGATCAGAATAAAGTTCGGAATAAGAGGGGCGCTGAATACCATGGTGATCAATACCATCATGACGATGTATTTGCGGCCTACGAATTCCGGGCGCGACACCGGATAAGCGAGAGACGCCGTCGCAATCAGATTGATTATGGTGCCCAGCACCGTAATATAGACAGAGACGCCGAACGCCCGCCAAATGGACCGGTCACTGAAAACGTACTCATAATTGATCGTCGTAAAGTCCTTGGGCAGCAAGCCTACCCTGCCGTTAATTATCGCATCCGAGCTGCTGAAGGATTGGGCAATCACGTTCAGGAACGGCAGAAACATAGCCAAAGCAAGGGCGGTCAAAAACAAGAGATTGAACACATTAAATAATTTCTGGCCGCGAGTATAGCGTCCTCTCATCATCCTTACCTCCATAAAGTGCGTTTAATACAGCGATTCACCGGTTGTTTTCTTGCTCAGAATGTTGCCGATGAATACCAGCATGAGTCCTACTACCGACTTGAATAGCCCCACTGCTGTTGTATAGCTGTATTGCTGGGACAACAGCCCCGCCTTATAGATATAAGTGTCCAGAATCTCCCCGTTCCCGGTATTGAGCGCGTTCAGGAATACCCATACCCGCTCGAAGCCAAGATCAAGAAATCTTCCGATATGGAGAAGGAACAAAATCATAATCGTCGGTATAAGAGACGGGAGTGTAATGGCCATGGTTTGCTTCCAGCGCCCGGCTCCATCTACTTCCGCAGCCTCATACAGGTCCGGGTTGATTCCTGCCAATGCGGCCAAGTAAATGATCGTGCCGTACCCGGAATCCCGCCAAATGCCGGAACCGATCAGAATTGTTCGGATGTATGAATTTTCACCAAGAAAATAAACCGGCTCAAACCCGAAGGCCTTTATAACCTGGTTCACTATCCCTGTTCCGGGAGAGAGGATGCCCAAGGCGATTCCGCTGACAATTACCCAGGACAGGAAGTGGGGCATATAGACCACCGTTTGCAAAAACCGTTTGTAAAACACAAGACGAATTTCATTTAGCAGAAGCGCAAGCACTATCGGAGCAGGGAAGGCGAATATGAGATCATACAGACCCAGCAAAATCGTATTGCTTAAGATTCGTCCGAAGTCCTGGTATTGAAACATGGCCCTAAAGTGCTCAAGCCCCACCCACTCGCTGCCCGTAAAGCCTTTAAAAATATTGTAATTCTGAAAAGCAATAACCGAACCGGCCAACGGCACGTACTTGAAGATGATAAAGTACAAGATCCCGGGTAATGCGATCACATAAAGCGCCCTGGATTTCCACATGTATGAAAGAAGGGACTTCTTCGTATTGGCCTTGTAGTTTATAAGGTCTAACTCGGTTATATTAGCCCCCATAACCGTTTCCTCCAGGTCCTGCTTTCAACAGGTTCGCCGGAGCATTCTCATCTAAGGGAATTTCATGAAATTCGACGGTAATAAACCGTTCCTCCCGATCAATAACCCGGGATAGCTCCCGCTTGAATACTGCGACAATCTCCTCCTTCTGCTCCTGTGTTCGGCCTTCGTACATTTTGATCGTAATGTGCGGCATCATCTTTCCTCCATTTCCTAGAATAGTGATTGAGACATCCTTATTTTACCTCTGATAAAGCGCTTGCAAAATGGAGTTTCTATGAGTGGACTTGTGTTTTCTTTAGGGTAGCCTTGCCCTATTCACATCATGGTTTACTACAATCAGGAACGCTTCCAAAACAAACTCGGCGACCTGTCTCCGGTAGAACACCGGGAGCAAGTCGCCGCTTAAAACCTGTTTTTTTACGGTCTACTTGACGGGGCTATGACCAATAGTTTACCGCTCCATGTCAGTCAATTCCATCTGCGCTGTCGGAAGGCCAGCCTTCAACTCCTTCCACTTGTTCGCTTTTGAAGTAATTGACGCCGATACTGTCAACGAGATTCCCCTGCAGGACGATCCCGGTTCCAGCGAGAAGTCGTATGCCGTTCGTATTGCCGGTCAGCGAATTTCTGATCAATTGAACGTTCAGCGGGTCACCCTCTCCGATATTATTTGCCTTGCTGTCGCCGGGATCATGCTCAAGCGATATCGCCCAATAATTTGACGCGGTATTATAGCGAATGACATTCTCTTTGATAATCGTGCCCGGCCCGTTCAAGATCCGGATGCCCTTGGCACCCTCTATTAGGGTTGTGTATTCAATCAGATTACGCTCGATGACTGTATCTGGCGTACCCATAATTACATTGATTCCTTCTCTTGTATTGCGAATCGTATTGTCATGGATATAGTTGCGCGGTCCTGTCTTGCTGTGATTGCTGGGCGCCGTACCGCCGGTGTTTCCAAGTCCGATCCCAGCGCCGGTAGGAATATCGGAAATCACGTTGCCGTATATTTCGTTCAAATATTCGAGTTCCCCGTGCAGATCGATGGCATCCAGCTTTGTATTCACAAACTGATTGTTTCGCAGGACATTGTTATGTGCGACAAATTGGATCAGCACGCCATGCCGCAAATAAGGCCCTTCGAAACGGGAGTCCTCGACAACGTTCCAAAGCGTGTCGTTCGCGTACCCGTTGCGATCCTGTTTGGCCAAACCCTGAATCGACACGCCGTAGCCGGCACCGCCCGGACCCAAATCCGTCGCATTGCGAAACGTGCTGCGGCGTACGACAATATCACGGCTGTTGTCGATACGAACGCCCATACGCAAATACTTCTCCACATTAACCTGATCAACCGTGATGTTGTATGACGGAACCTCGCCAAAATTCGCGATGACTATCATGCTGTCGGGACCGCCGGCGTCCGGGTTGTTCACTTTATGGTCCGTCGTGTAAACACCGTTCCAGGTGGAAGTTAATGTGAGATTGGATATGGACAGATCATGCTGTCCGGATACTTTCATCAGCGCGCTGTTTCTCACCTTGTCGAGTGACGTTTTGAGGATGGTTTTGGATTGATTTTCGCCACGAAGGTTTACGCCTGACTTGAGCTTTAAACTCACAAGGGTATCCAATGTCGAGTTCAAATTATAAACCCCGGACGGCAAATAGACTTCGTCACCTGGCTGGGCACTGTCAATGGCGGCTTGAATGGCTGTGCCGTCGTCTGTGTCGTTATCGGCCGGATCGGCATTAAAGTTCAACACGTTCAGGATACGCCCGGATGTCGCATGCGGGGAATGAACCGGATGCACCGTTCCGTCAGCCTCGGTTAATCCCGGAGCTGTAAACGGAACCGGCTCCCGGGCCGGACCAGGCGTGTAGTTCGGAATGCTCGCTACAGGCGTATCGCCATTCGCAAACGGCGCATAGATGTTTACCTCCGATAAGCTCGTATAGGCACTGCCGTCGGAATTCCCAAGACCTACAATTCGCACATATCTCGCTTCTGTGTCCGGGAGATCGAATGGCTGCATCTCCGTCGTCCTGCCGCTGCTGGCGCCAGACCATCCCGGAGTCCACATCACACCGTCATCCGAAGTTTCAATAACAAATTGGGTCGTGCGCAAATCACCTTTATAAAATGCAACACCTAAATAGCCGATCGACTTACTTTCGCCTAAATCGTACTGGATCCAGGCTCCGTTACCGGCGGCGGACCAACGGGTGAACAGGTTATTATCGATGGTATTCGTTGCGATATTGCCGTCGCTGTCGCTGGCTGTCACGTTTACCGTCGGGTAAGGAACGATGGGTTCTGTCAGCGTAGAACGGATGAAAGAAAGCGGCGCCGATGCATTGCCCGACAGATCCACCGCTTTAACCTTAAAGGCGTACGCCGTGCCCGGGTGAAGCCCGGTGACCGTATAAGTCGCGTCGGTAACAGTTGATAGGAGCTCGTCATCCTGGTAAACGCGATATTCGCCGATACCCTGATTATCCATGGCGGCCGACCACGCAAGTTGTATGAAGTCTGTGCCTATATTAACGGTTTTCAACGAACTGCCATCCGGCCAGGACGGCGGCACATGGTCGTTTGAAGCATCCGGCTCGTGCACAGTGGGCATTGCTGCGGTACGATTCTTCACATATTGATCCAGGAAGGCCCACGCCTCGGCGCTTGCTTGCTCAGCCGCTTCGCCGGTGAAACCGTGCCCCTGCCCCGGCACGATCTTAACATCGATCACTTTCACGCCTGCGTCCTTCAATTGATTGGAGAACGTAACGCTGTCCGTGTACGGGATCGTCGCATCCGCATCACCATGGCGGATGAAAAAAGGCGGATCGTCCGGCGACGCATAAGTGCCAGGCATAGCCAGCCGCGCCTGATCCGGTACGGAGAACGCGTTATTCCCGCCTAAAAGCGCTGTCACGGAGCTGTAGCTATTGGCAAATTTCGTTGTAAAATCCGCTGGTCCGTACATATCGACAACCGCTTGCACTTGATCGGAATATTCCTGCCAACCGCCCGTCCCATCCAAATCCGGAACGTTTACGACATGGCCTGTATCCAGCGCGATGGTCTCACCTGAGTCCATGTGCCCTGTCGTACCGAGCAGCGAAGCCAGATGACCTCCTGCGGACGAACCCCATACGCCGATCCGACTGGGGTCCAGATGGTATTCTGCCGCATGCGCGCGCAAATATCGAATTGCCAGCTTCACATCCTGAAGTTGCGCCGGAAACGGCGCTTCCGGGGTTAAGCGGTAATCCAGCGATACCCCGATGTAGCCGCGCTTGGTCACATAGTTGCAGATGTTTGCAAGGGCTTGCTTCCGGTCCCCGTGGTTCCAGCCTCCACCATGAATATATACCATCACCGGCATCGGAGCATGAGGAGTGGTCTTTGGTACGGCAATCGAAGTATAAATTGACCGCGTTCCGGCAGTTCCAATCAGCACGTCTTCATACAGCTCGACGCCTTCCGGAACCGGAAACGGCTGAGGCTCTACCGGCGGAGGGATCGGGACCGGTGTCTCGGCGGGCGGTATACCGGGAATGGCTTGAGCCTTGATGGCGACACTATCGATGTACATATTCGCGCTCATCAATTCGCCCACACGAAACCGAACTTTGACGTTCGGGTTGTTGTTGGCTCCGCTGCCCAGGAATTGGACTTTGAGCTTGTTCGGCTCGCTGTTCTTTTGTTCCAACGTCCCCGGAGGCAGCTTGAATTCCTCCAGCGTTGTCCAAGTCGTTCCTCCGTCGTCCGACCATTCCACGATGATGCTTCCCCCGATGTAGGAGGATGCCCGAGTATAATAACTCAATTGAAGATTGCCGTACCCCGTCGTATTAACCGGCAGGGCCAATGCGTCCTTGCCGTCGATTTTCACCAGATTCGGCGTGGACGGGGCCGTGGACGACACCGAAGTTTTCGCCAAGCTGTTTTCTTCGCCTTCCTGCAGCCATGGTGCCGGAATGGGAACGCCGCCGACCGATCCGAAATTGTCAGGGTCATCGAAGTTTTCCTCGTAGAGTGTAACATTGTCGCCGGACGGTTCAGCTGCATAAATTGAAGTAAGCGCTTGCAATTCGAAGGGCGGACATAACAAAACCAAAGCCAACAGTACACTTGTGCCAAGTCGATAAGCTTTCCTACGCAATCCGTTGCTCAAATGAATTCCTCCCAAACAAGGTATAGGAAATATCAAGCCGCATGGAGTATCTCAAACCTCGATAGCTGCGCTGCTTATTTATGTCGGGACAATATGACGCCGTCGTTTTTGTTATAACGTTCTGTTGCTTCCTTGACAACTTCACGGCCGCCTTTCTGCAGCCATTCCTCCACCACCTTCGGATAATCGGAAATCGACTCCTTGCCGTATACCATATTGATCACATGCGTCAATATGACGGGCGGCAGCTTATCTGCGGTCGGGGTGATATCCGGGTTTTTCTGGTAGCCTTGCAGTTGGGGCTCGAATTGAATCCCGTCGCGTCCCTCATTCGCAAGTACCGTATCGTAGAACTTCATCAAGTCTCTCCCTTCGGAGGTGAGGCTGAGTGCACCTTTATTGTAGGTCGTATCCTGTACGAACCATAGCAGTATTTGACGAAACGTTTCCTCGTCGACTTCACTGGCGTTTTTCGGATTCCTGTAGTTTATTTTTCCATTCTCTACTGTGTAATTTTCCCCTTCAATCCCGAAGGTAAAGAACTTCTCCGCTTCGTCACTGACCATCCAGTTGAAAAACTTGACGATCCCGGCGGGGTCCTTCGCTTTCTTATTGATTAAATAGGCTCGCGGCACCGTACCGACGAGGCGAAGTCCACCCTTTCCGTCCGGCCCTGTCGGCGAGGCAATCAGCTTCATTTTTCCGGTGGGTACCTGTTCCTTTAGCTGCTGGTCCCATTGGATCAATAGGTTGGCATTCATGTTCCAGATGCCCGCTTTTCCTGCAAGAATATCGTTCTTGAATTTAGCCGGATTAATCGTGACGAACTCCTTGTTGATCAACCCCTCGTCGAACATTGTCTTGTACGTTTGGATCGTTTTTTGCATATTCTCGATATTCATGAATTTCGGTACGATTTGATCCCCTTGTTTCGTAAAGAAATTGGCGAAGGTGTCATAAGACCCGAAGAACATATCCGAAAACACAAAGTCCTCCCGGCCCATGTAAGGATTCTCCACACCCATCTTCTTGAAGGCACGCATGACGTTCAGGAAATCGTCCACCGTTTTTGGTTCTGGCAGACCTGTTTTTTCCAAAAGGTCCGCGCGAATCCAAGTCGCTCGGCGTGACGGATTGGACAGCCATTCCGGAATGGCGTAGATGTTGCCCTTCTCATCGGTCTCCATCTCCCAAGCCTCCTTCGGAATTTTTTTGAGAAGGTCTTGCCCATACTTCTGAAGCAATTCATTTAGGGGCAGGAATACTCCGGCCTCCACGGAACCGGCCAACTGGGGATTCGTCAGGCTGGAGCTTGCTTGAACGACATCCGGAATGTCGTTGATCGCGAACATTTGGATCATTTGCTTATCAAAATTTTTCTGCTGCATCAAACGGATGTTAAGATCTGTGTTTGTAAGTTCCTCCAGCTTTTTCACCCATTTGTCTTCATTGATATCCGGATGATTTTCCGCATACGAAATGTTGCCGGTCCGAAACGATATGGAGAAGGAGGTTTTCTTTCCCGAACTCTCCCCTGCTTGTTCCTGTGCCCCCTTCGTTGAAGAGGAACATCCGATCATAGAGGCTGCTAATAGTGACACCCCCACCATGGATAGCATCCACCGCTTCATTCCCATCATCCCCCTATTATATTAATTTTTGTAATCGGCACTCGAATGTCCAGACGTTCGAAGCGACTCGACCGCAGGCCGCAGCAGCTTGGCTAAATGCTCGCTCATCAGCATGTGCCCGTAATCGGAAGGATGAATCAAATCGGACGTGAGCGATGTAAGATCGCGCATGATCCATGCGCCATCCAACAGATGCAGCTGCGGATGTTTTCTACTTTCGCAGTATTGAAGCAGCTCTTTGTTGAAGATTTTCTCTTGGACATGAAGAAGATGCGATTCATCAAGAAAATAAGTTGCGCGATTCGGATAAATCGTAGTGACAAACACCGGTTTGTCGGGATGG
Organism: Paenibacillus apii; assembly: GCF_011043685.1. Lineage (NCBI taxonomy): Bacteria > Bacillati > Bacillota > Bacilli > Caryophanales > Paenibacillaceae > Paenibacillus > Paenibacillus apii. The sequence continues at coordinate 1,138,368 of NZ_JAAKGU010000001.1, forward strand.
CGTTCGATTACATGGTCCAGCAGGTAAGTCACCCTCCGCTTGAATTCCTCGGGAGTCACCACTGCGCGCATATTGACGCCGAGCTCCAGAAACAGGAAGTCCCAATCCTCGCGTTCGGCCAGATGATCGGCAACAACGGTCTCGCAGTAACAAGATCCGCTGAGCGCGAGGTTAAGCACATCCACGCCGAGTCTGCGCGCCGACTGCTGCAAATATCCGTTGAAATGGTGCGTGGATCCTGCGCTCTGACTGATGGAAGACCCGTATGCCAGCATCGTAAGCGTTGGAACCTCATCCGGCCTCGGCACGCGCACTTCACAGCCAAAGGCATCCACCTCGTAGAAGACAGCCCCGAAGCGGTCAAAATGCAAGCGCCACACGTTAGAGGAAAATCCAGACTGATTCAGCCTGTCGCTCGGCACCTCTACGAAACGCTCCGGTTCCTCCAGGTGCAGGGTGGTTACCGTACCGGCCTGCAGACAATGCTGGGAATGAAAAAAATCCCCTCTGCATACCACGATGCTGCCGTTAATATCATTCGAGCCGACGGTGACCCTGACATGCTTCGATTCGGTGACAAACCGCAATTCGCAGCCGTTCGATTGTACGGCCTTGGTCCTTCCTTTCTCCGACAAACCGATGCGCACATGCTGCGGAAAACGCTGCAGGTGCAATCCGGAATGATGGGGTTTATGTACCAGCTCCGAAACATTGTGAAAATACACGCCTTGCTCTTCCATCTTTGCAGCCACACCACCTTAATGATTAAGAATTACGTTAACTCATATCTGACTCCTAACAAATCATATACCAATAATGAAAGCGCAGTCAATATGAATTATCATGATTTATGAGTTATATATGAGCCAATAATTGTGCAATAATCAAATAATCCAGCAAAGAAAAAAGCACAAGTTCAGCGCTGAACCTGTGCTGGAATTTTCGGATGGAAATGCAACCCTCAAGAGCGCGGAGTCTCCTGATCCGCCGTGTTCAATGTTACCTCGAGCCTGCGGCATAACTCGCCCTTATCCAGCAAGCCAGAAACAAACATCATGATATCACGTTGAATCTCCTTCAACTGGCGGTTATTTAAGCCCAGCTCCGTCACCATGCGATAGGTGGGAAAGATCTCGCGGTAAAGCTGAAAGCGGGCCGGACGATAAACGACTTCCTCGCCTTCCCATTCCATCGCCAAACGGTTGGCTGCAATATTCAGCGTCTTGCGCCGAATGAGCAGTTGCGCCTCGTACGAGGTGAGAAAATCGACGAGAAGCATGGCTGCATCCTTGTTCTGCGATTTAGAGTTAACTGCCAGTCCGTTTATGATCAGCAGCGTATTGGTATTTTGCAGCCTGGGCAGCGGGGCAATGTCGAACGCCAGATCAGAATGACGCAATTGATTCAAAAAGTAATAGGTGGTCATAATCATGGACACTTTGCCTTGCAAGAACAAGGCTTCTGCATCCGCATCGCTCTCGGACAGTATGGTTGGGAATACATCTTTCATGCTTATCAGCTTTCGACAGGTCCCCAAACTATCGATTAGCTTTGAGCCGCAGAGCAGGAATTTGCCTTCGCCGTCCTTTTCTGCATCGAACGTCGTGCCGCTCTGAAGCAGAAATAATGGCCACCGGTTACGAGAAGGCAGATAAAAATAAAAACCGTACCAGTCATGTCCTTCAGCCACCTTACGTCCGTTAGAGAACAAATCGTCCCAGGTCCAACTGCTGTCGGGAGGCGATATGCCGGCTTCCTTAAAGTGGCGTTTATTATAACAAAGCACGACAGGAGAAAATATGAAGGGGCGAACGCGATTCCTGTCACCGTACCGGAACGGTTCGGAAAGAATACGGTACGCGTCCGGCTGCTCCTCCAGCGGCTCCAGCAGCTCCGTACACCCTTGCTCCAAAAAATCCTGGTAATTGTTATTGTTGATCAGTACGACATCCATGATTTCCGATTGCAAATATTCCTTCAGCGATGCCGAGTAGCTTCCTGAAGGCAATTCGAGCGGCTGAACGTCGATATGCGGATACCTTTTGCCGAACTCATTCAGAAGCTCTTGCATCTCTACAAGCTTTGGGATGGTGTTCACATATCCGAATTTGATCGTCGTTTTGTACTCCGGTGCCGGAGGGATTACCCGATTGCCGACACGCGGAATTTTCTCAATCAGGCCTTCGTCCACCAGTACCTTAAGACCGTTTCGCACGGAAGCGTTACTAAGTCCGAAACGCACCTCCAAGTCGCTCTCCGAAGGAAGATAACTGCCGATCGCAATACTCCCGGAACGAATTTCATGTCGCAATGTTTGAATCATTTCCTCTATCTTAATACGGAAAAATTTTCGGCTATTCCTTTTCTGCATTGGGGTTCCTCGCCATCTTCCGGTTACTCCTGCCCATATGGGACAAGTTTACAGTACTCATCATACTGAAATCCTTTCGGAACGACAAGTCTCGGAGTTTGGTCCGAGTAAAACGCGCGTACAGCGCCGACGGCGGCCAGACAGTGGCGGCCAATGCGCCAAGTAGTGATCGCGGATGTCCCCCCATATTATCCGATTGTTCTCTCGTCATTTCCCCTCCAACTTATGACGTACCGATATTCCTTCCGGCAGAACTCTCATTTGAATCTCCCCGTGCTGGTCCGTGCGAAAAACCGTTGTTCGGGCTGCGGATAACCGTTCTAGCACTTCGCCATTAGGATGGCCGTATAGGTTGTTGACCCCGGCGGAGATTACTGCGGCACGCGGCTTCCAGAACTCCAGCCAGACGCCGCCAGTCGATGACTTGCTGCCGTGATGGGCGACTTTCAGCACATCTACGGGGAAGGCAGTTTCTCTTGATGCCCGGACGGCCGAAATCATGCGTTCCTCGCTCTCCATATCAACATCCCCGGTAAACAAAAAGCTTGTGCCGCTCATATCGAGGCGAAAGACAACGGAAGCCGGATTCTGCTTCTCCAGCACCGGAATTTCTTCGCCCGCCGGGTTCATCGGCTCCGGCCACAAGAAGGTGAGCTTGGCGGAGTCGTCCGGTGTCAGAGTCATCCCCCGATGAACGCCGTACAGCTTTACTCCGCGATCAAGCGCCGTCTTCATCAGCTTGATGTATTCCTCCCGCTCTGCCAGCGTTCCGTTGAACAGCAGCGCCGACACCGGAATCTCTTCCAGCACGGCCTGAAGACCGCCAGCGTGATCCTGATCCCCATGCGTCAAAATTACCGCATCCAGCCGGTGGATGCCGCGCTTTTTGAGCAGGGGAACGAGCGTCTTCGCCCCGACCTCGTAAGGGCTGCGGCGGATACGCCATGCCTCCTTGCTGCCGTAGCTCATCGTCCCTCCGCCGTCCACCAGAATGTGGGCGCCTTCTGGCGTCGTAATCAGCATGCTGTCGCCCTGCCCCACATCAAAAAAGCTGACGGAGCCCTCGGGCGAAAGCCTCTCTGGCCGGTACCCCGCATACAGCAACAAGCCGAAGCTTCCGGCGAGGACCGCAGCGGCGATCCGATAGCGAATCAGCGTCCTGGCACGCTCCGGATCACCGGGGAACGCGGAAGCGGAATGCGGCGCCTTGGATAACGGCTGCAGCCCCTCAAGCGGCCTTGTTTCGTCTTCCGCATACAGCGGCGCATCGCTCATGTCGGCGTAATGCTTAAGTATCCACAGCAGCGCATACAGCAGCGTATAATACAGGGCGATCCATAGCAGAGATGGCGAGCGCCAAATCGATATTCCCGCATAGCGCCCGGTCCACTCCACTGCGTTAAACGTCACATCGTTCATCCATTCAACGGCATGGGCCAGCGCCTTGGCGCCGGCCGGCCATATCCCGCCGAGCAGCAGCGCAGCCGTTCCAGCGGGGAGCACGGCGAAGGTGATGAAGGGAACGAGCGCTAAATTGGCCGCAAAAGACAGCAGCGCAAACTGGTTAAAGTAATAGATGGTCAGCGGAAAAGAAACAAGCTGCGCGACCAGCGTAACGGCCACAGCGCTTCCGAGCCTGCGGGGCAGTGCGGCGACAAGCGGCATGGCAAGGGGGACATAGACCATAAGACCGGCCGTAACGAGAAAAGACAGCTGAAAGCTGACATTCAGCAAAAAATACGGCTCCCATACCAGCATAAGCAGGGCGGAGGCGGCCAAAATGTGCATGCCGTCCTTCAGCACACCCATGCGCGCCGCATATAAGGCAATCATGCTCATCAGCCCCGCCCGGACGACGGACGGGCCCGCGCCGGACAGCAGCACATATGCAGGAACCAGCAGCAGCGTAACAGTCAGCGCCGTCTCTCTGGTAAACCTCAGCCGCGACAGGAGAAACAGCAGGAAGCCCGCGTATACCGCGACATGCATCCCTGAAATGGCAAGAATATGTGTCAGACCGAGCCTGGAAAACTGGCGGTACGTCGCGGGGTCCAGCTCATCCTGCATGCCGATAATCAGACCCTTCAGATAAGCGGCGTCCTTCTTCCGGAACAGCGATTCAAGCTCTTCCCCCAGCTGCGCTCTAACATCATCGTTCCAGCGCAAAAGCGTCCGAAAGCTCCACGCTGCGGGAGACGATGCATCGACTTGTCCGGTCCCGGCAACTTTTAGCAGCCAATGGATATGCCGGTTCCGCAAGTAAGCGCGGTAATCGAAGCCCCCGAAATTCCGGGCGCCGGAAGGGGAAGTCAGCGTGCCATTCAGTATTACACGGTCTCCTCTTCTCCAGGAGGCTGCGACAGCGATTTCCTGCTCGGCCTGGAGTTTAAGCTGAACGGCGATTTGTTCGCCATGGGCCGGCCCGGCAACTGCTGTGTGGCCAGATCCAATTGTTCCGTCCGGGCTTGTTGGCATTACCGACTTGTCCTCTCCGCCATTGGACAATGAAACGGCCGGTGAACCGGATGACCGAATACTGTCCAGCTTCACTGTAAAATCAACGCGGTCGCCGTCCCGTTCCACCGTTGAAACAATCGTCCCTTCCGCAGCAACCGCCAGTTCTTCCAGCCGGGCGGAGGGCATCCCCAGCGCCTGCGGAAGGACGCTTGTGTTCCGCAGGTCATTCCATTCCCAGTACGCTCCGCCTAAGGCAAGCGTTACCCACAGCAGGATCAGGTGCTTCCGGCTCCACCGGCCGGACATCAGGGCTGCCGCCAGCAGCAGCGACACTCCGGCCCAAGCAGCAAGAAGTCTTCCTGCGGTCAGCATGCTTGCGGCTGCGTTTCCTGCGATCCAGCAGACGACCACATAGAGCAGCGGTCTTTTTCTCATCACCCTTCCTCCTTATCTTCGTAAAATAACCAACTTGTTAAGCTAAGTGCGGCTCCTCAAGCGGCAACAAAAAAAAAGAACCCCTGCCAACGCAACAGCGTTAAACAGAGGTTCTTCCTCTTGGATTCTTCAATTTTCGTAACAGATGTAGAATTCGTGGATAAGCTGCCAAACTGCCCGCCTTAGTCGGATACGCTCAGCACCGTCTCACGAGGAGGCTCATACCCTTCCAGCCGGCGGAACTGGATGCCTTTTGAAGCCATCATCAACCGGACCTTTTCCGTGTCCTTCGGATAGCTCCGGTGGTAGACGATTTCCACGACCCCGCTGTTCGCAAGCATATTCGCGCAGGTCCAGCACGGCTCGTCGGTTACATATACCGTACTGCCTTCACGGTCAATCCGGTCCGTAAAGAGCAGCAAATTCTGCTCCGCATGGATCGTCCGGATGCAGCGCTGCTTCTTGACCATCGTCTCCACCCCATCCACAATCTCCAGCTCATACTGCTCGGAGACCATGCATCCCTCTTCGGAGCAGTCGGACACACCCATGGGTGCTCCGTTATAGGCGGTGCCTAGCAGCTTCTTCCCCTGAACAAGCACGGCTCCGACATGACGGCGGGGGCAGCGTGAACGGGTCGAGACCATAAAGGCGATGTCCATGAAATAGGTATCCCAATCTTTGCGATAGGCAGTGGTCATTGTCGTTCCCCATTTTCTTCAAAATCGTTGTTCTCTATTGTAGCATATCCTCCCATCCGCACACTATAACAACCGTCGCTTACGGATTAATCCGTCAAGCCAAGCTGTATTAAAAAGCAACATAGGGCTTCAGCTTTTCCAGCATTTTGGGGCCGATTCCTTTTACATTCTGTAAATCCGTCGGGCTGCGGAACGGCCCATGCTGCTTCCGGTAATCCAGAATCGCCTGCGCTTTCTTTTCCCCGATGCCCGGCAGGCTGGTGAGCTCTGTGAGGCCCGCCGTATTGACATTAACCTTGCCTTCGGCAGACGTCTGGGCATCCGCAGCTCCAGCAGCGGGAGCAGCGTCATGACCCGGCAGGCTCCCGCCGGTCCCGGACTGCGCTGCGAGAACCGGCGCTGTTGCCGTTACAGCCTCGCCGGCCCATGGACTGCCGCCTACTTCCCCAGCCGCCCCGCTCCTCCCGGTAGCCGCCTGTCCTCCGTCTCTGCCAATACTGGCGCTGGCATCCTGCCCGCCTTCAATCGCCTGCGCGACCCGGGCATTGAGCATTTCCCAGCCCTCGGTTCCCTGATCCCGGCCGCTTCCCGCCATCCAGATCAGGCCGCTTCCGATTATTGCTGCGGCGATTCTGCCGATTAGCATAGTCTTTTTCATAACCGCTCACCTCTTCTTCTATGACTTCTGAATGATCTGTAATCCTTTTCCAGATTCCACTTAAAAATTTGGTATGCGTACAGGACTGAAATGCATACATATAACGAAGAACATTACTGCCAATGAGTAAAGCGCGAAAGGAGGGAACCACAGGATGAAAGTGGGTTTTATCGGAACGGGCAGCATGGGCGGCCTGTTGATCGACGCCTTTCTTTCTTCCGGGGGGCTTCGGGCGGGTGATGTGATTGCCAGCAACCGCAGTCCGCAGAAGCTCGCTCGGCTCGCGCAGCTTCACCCCGGGATCACGCTGGCTGAAAGCAACGGCGAGACTGCGGTCAAGAGCGATATCTTATTTTTATGCGTCAAGCCGATGGAATTTAAAGCACTGACCGATGAAATCGGCCATTGTCTCCGGAGTGAACAAATCGTCGTATCTATTACCAGTCCGGTACAGATTTACCACCTGGAACGTGCCCTGCCGTCCAAAATCGCCAAAATCATCCCCAGCATCACGCACAGCATATACAGCGGTACCTCGCTCTGCGTGTTCGGCAGCCGCCTCGGGAACGAAGACAAGGCGAAGCTGCTGCAGCTGATGTCCCACATCGGCACTCCGGTGGAAATAGATGAGCACCATACACGCATTTCTTCCGATTTCTCCAGCTGTGGTCCGGCGTTTCTGAGCTACTTTATAGAACGATGGATTGAGGCCGGCGCGGAGGCTACCGGAATCGACCGGACGCTAGCGGTAAAACTCGTGGCCGAGATGCTGCTTGGGACGGGCAAGCTGCTGACCGAAGGCGGATTTACGCCCCAGGAGCTGCAGGATCGGGTCGCCGTCCCCGGCGGCATTACCGCCGAAGCCCTGAACCACCTGCGCTGCAGTCTGGACGGTGTGTTCGAGCGGCTGACCGCAACGACACACGGGAAGTACGGTGAGGATTTGGCCAAACTCGATTCTTTGTTCGAACAGGACGGGATTCACCCGAACAAATGAGAAGCAGCCCAGCGAAAATGCCCGGCTCTTGCGGCGAGAGCTTGACCGGGATATCCCGCCGTGACACTCTCAAACACGCAAAAAACCCCGCAGCGGGATAAATTCCCGCCGCGGGGTTTGGCGTGCTTCGCTAACCCGCTACAATATTGACCAGCTTGCCCGGAACCGCAATCACCTTGCGTACGGTCTTGCCTTCGATTGCCGCGCTCACATTCGGAAGAGCCAGCGCATGCGCCTGCATCTCCTCTTGTCCCATGCCCTGCGGAATCAGGCTGCGTTGAACGATTTTGCCGTTCACCTGAACCACGATTTCCACCTCGGCGTCCACCGTCAGCGCCTCGTCATAAGATGGCCATTCCACATAAGAGATGGTGCCCTCATGTCCAAGCAGCTGCCACAGCTCTTCGGCAAGATGCGGAGCGAGCGGAGACAACATCTGCGCGAAGTTTACCATCGCCTTGACCGGAAGCGTCTCCTGCTTGTAGGCGTCGTTGATAAAGATCATCAGCTGGCTGATTGCCGTATTGAACCGCAGATTTTCGAGATCATCGGTGACTTTCTTGATCGTCTTGTGCCAAGTGCGCTTGAATTCCTCGGTACCGCCGTTCTCGGTGATTTTGGCGTTCAGGCCGCCCTCTTCACTTACGAACAGGCGCCATACGCGGGAAAGGAAGCGGTGAATGCCTTCCACGCCGTTTGCGTTCCACGGCTTGGTTGCTTCCAGCGGTCCCATGAACATTTCATACACGCGGAGTGTATCTGCGCCGAATTCGTTCACAATCTCATCGGGATTGATGACATTGCCCCGGGATTTACTCATCTTCTCGTTGTTCGTGCCGAGAATCATGCCCTGGTTGACCAGCTTGTGGAACGGCTCCTTCGTGTTCACAACGCCGATATCGTACAGCACCTTGTGCCAGAAGCGGGCATACAGCAGGTGAAGCACCGCATGCTCGGCGCCGCCGATGTACAGGTCGACCGGCAGCCATTCCTTCTGCTTCTCGGGAGAACACAGCTCCTTGTCGTTATGCGGATCGATGTAACGCAGGTAGTACCAGCAGCTGCCGGCCCACTGCGGCATCGTGTTCGTCTCGCGGCGGGCTTTCATGCCGGTCTCGGGGTCCACCGTTTCGACCCATTCCGTCACATTGGCCAGCGGCGATTCGCCCGTGCCCGAAGGCTTGATCGCGTCGACATCCGGCAGAACAAGCGGCAGCTGGTCTTCCGGGACCGTCTTCATCGTGCCGTCTTCCAGATGCAGAATCGGGATCGGCTCGCCCCAATAGCGCTGGCGGCTGAACAGCCAGTCGCGCAGGCGATAGGTTACCTTGCCCTTGCCAAAGCCCTTTTCCTCAAGCCAGGAGATCATGGCGGCGATAGCCACTGTATTGTCCAGCCCGTTCAGGAAGTCGGAATTGACATGCGGACCGTCGCCGCTGTAGGCTTCCTCTTCCAGATTTCCGCCCTGGACAACCTCGATAATGTCAAGCCCGAACTGCTTGGCGAACTCCCAGTCGCGGGTGTCGTGTCCCGGTACCGCCATAATCGCGCCGGTGCCGTATCCGGCCAGGACGTAGTCGGCGATCCAGATCGGCAGCTTGGCGCCGTTGACCGGGTTGACCGCATAGGCACCCGTGAACACGCCGGTCTTCTCTTTGGCGAGATCCGTCCGCTCCAGATCACTCTTGCGGGCGGCAAGCTCCTTGTAATCCTCCACAGCCTGTCGCTGGGCGTCCGTTGTGATCGAAGCGACCAGCTCGTGCTCAGGCGCGAGCACGCAGTAACTGGCCCCGAACAGCGTGTCGGGACGGGTGGTAAACACGGTCAAGTCCGCATCATGCCCGTCGATGCGGAAGGTGACTTCGGCGCCCTTCGATTTGCCGATCCAGTTGCGCTGCATGTCCTTGATGCTTTCGGACCAGTCCAGCTCTTCCAGGTCCTCCAGCAGACGTTCAGCGTATTCGGTGATCCGCAGAATCCACTGGCGCATCGGTCTGCGGATGACGGGATGCCCGCCGCGCTCGCTTTTGCCGTCGATGACTTCTTCGTTAGACAGTACGGTGCCAAGCGCCGGACACCAGTTCACCGGCACCTCTGCCACGTAAGCCAGGCCGCGTTTGTACAGCTGAATGAAGATCCACTGCGTCCATTTATAGTAGCTGGGGTCCGTTGTGCTGATCTCGCGGTCCCAATCGTAGGAGAAGCCCAGCGATTTGATCTGACGGCGGAAATTATTGACGTTCTTGACCGTGATATCACGCGGATGCTGTCCCGTATCCAGCGCATGCTGCTCGGCCGGCAGGCCGAAAGCGTCCCAGCCCATCGGATGAAGCACATTATAGCCGCGCATCCGCTTGTAGCGGGAGACGATATCCGTCGCCGTATAGCCTTCCGGATGCCCTACATGCAGACCGGCTCCCGAAGGGTAAGGAAACATGTCAAGCGCGTAAAATTTAGGCTTGCTCGGGTCTTCCCCGGTTTTGAACGTGTGATGCTCTTCCCAATATTTCTGCCATTTCGGTTCCAGTACCTGCGCCCGGTAACCCTGGGCAGTCGTATTCCCCTTGTTGTCACTCATAACCTATTCCTCCTTGAATTGCTGCGAACAATCAATAAAAAAGCCTCCCATCCCTAGCGTATAACGCTAGGGACGAGAGGCTGAATTCCCGTGGTACCACCCTAGTTAGCAGGCGGACTTCCCAAATCACCGCTTGCTCACTCTAACGCCCTGTAACGGGGGCGGGCCGACGTCGGTTAACGCTTGGAAAGCTTCCTTCGGTCAGCAGGCATTGCTGTCCTTTCTGAAGTCCCTCGCGGTTGTCGCCGTTTCTCAGAGGCGAGTTCATTTCGACTTCGTCAACCGGCTCGCACCAAGAACACCGGCTCTCTGCGTGACACACCCGAAATTAATGCTCCTCTTCATTGAATCCTGTGAAGTTTATATTCCATAATATTATATACAGAAGCCGCCTCTCCAGTCAATGCGCATTCCCTCACACCGTCTTCCGCTTCATATAATAGGTGATTAGATGCTGAAGGACGACTTTACCGGCCGCGAACACGGGAACCGCCAGAATCAGGCCGACAATACCGGCAATTTCGCCCCCCACCAGCAGGGCAAAAATAATAAGCAGAGGGTGCAAGTGCAGCGTCCGGCCCACGACCTGCGGCGAGATGACATTGCTCTCCAGCATTTGGCACAGTGTGTTCACCACGACGACCATCAGCACCATGCGAAATGAAATGGTCGACGCCATCACGATGGCGGGAGCCGCGCCGAGAAATGGCCCCAAATACGGAACGAGTTCAAATATGGCCACAAGGCTCGCGAACAGCAGCGCATACGGCATTCCGATCAAAGCGTAGCCGATATAAGCCATTGTGCCGATGATCAGACTGACCAGAAACTGGCCGCGGATATAATTGCCGAGCGCCTCGTCGATATCTTTTAACATCGTCACGATGGATTTGCGGCGGGAACGCGGGAGACAGGACACAAGCGCCCGTTCGAATACATCGAAGTCCTTCAAAATATAGAACACCAGAAAGGGGACGATAAAAGCGTCGAACAGGACGCCGATCGTCGTGCCGATATGGTCGAGAAAATTCGAGATTCCTTTGGCCAGACGATTTTCCAGTTGAAAAAACCAGTTGTTCATCCCCATCTCCACTCCCGGCGGGATTAGACGGGTATTCATGCTGTGCATAAGCCCCTGCGCCCTTAAAGTCATCTCCGGCAAATGCTCATTTAGCTCTTCGAGCTGTTTTATGAACATCGGGATCAGATTAACGGCGATGACCGCGATTGCAGTGAGGAATACGGCATAAATCAGTAGGACGGCCACACCGCGCGGCATTTTCCTTTGGGCCAGCAGACTGACAACCGGATTAAGCACATACGAGATAATCATGGCAGTCACAAAAGGAGCCAGCACCGCCTTCAAAAAAGTAAAAATATGCTGCAGCATCGGATGAAGCAGCCAGACGAAATACAAAATGATCAGAGCCAGCAGCACCCCGACCATCGTGCGAAACCATTTGCTTCCGAGCCATTGCTCCATGGCGTTACCTCCTGCGGCCAAACTGGACTGGCTTGTAAAGTAAGTATATGTTTGTCCGCCGAAAAATAACCGCATGTTTCGAAAACCTGTATGATGACGCGATTATCCCGAATATTTTTCTTAAAATAAAAACGCCCAACCTCCCCGCCACATTTGCCGCAGTCAAGGAGATTGGACGCCGTTGCCCTCTTTATGTACCGACTCCTGAGACAAGCGTTCAGCTTGCCTCAAGAAGTGGCGTGAATATGCGGAAACTCCTGAACCAGGTCTTCTCCGCAGAACAGATCATCGAGCGAACTGAGCGTGCCGTCTTCTTCAACCTGATAGACCGACATTTTCTCGCCGTTTACCGTCAGTTCAATGAAACATCCCCAGCAATAAAATTGATGGGAACCAATCTTTCCGATATCCTTGGACCCGCAGTTTGGACACTTCATACACACATTCCACCTATCCGTTAACGATATTAATATTTTTTTCCAATCGTTCTTCACTGAGTGCGGGAACCAGAACCGCGTTCTCCCCAATCGTCATTTCCGGCAGACAAGGCAGCCATTTACGGCCTTCCATCAAATCGGTCACCAGACCATCGCTGATTTCCAATGCTACTATTGTGTTTCCCATCTTTTGGTCAAAATAAACATCAGACACTGTTCCGAGGATCGTTCCGGTCTCCGTCACGACCTGCATGTCTTTCAGTTTGCTCTTGCCGTCCAGAAAGGTATGGGGTATGCTGTCTGCGTCCATTTTCCGAATGGACTCCTCGCTCTGTATCATCACGGCATCCTCGCCATAGGCGACAATGTCTTCCCATGCCACAACTTTCACATGACCGCCGAAAAAAGATTTGCTTTCAAGTTCAATACCCGTAATGTTCCAGTTTGAATCCAAAATGCAATCGACAATTTTGCCGATCTCTTTACCTTCCTCGACTCCAATCACATTAAGACCGACAAATTCCTGGAGTTTCATGCCGCAATCTCCTTACATTTATGGAGTCCAAAGAGAATTCTGGCTAGCCTTAAAGCTGCCGAAGCTCCTGAAATGAAGAGAAAACCTTTCCGGCGATAAAGACTCTAGTCTTTAATACGCAGCCGGTTCACAATGGTTTCAATTTTCCGGGAAACAAGTTCCATTTCTTCAGTAGTATTACCCAATCCGGTGCTGAACCGAATCGCCGAGTTCAAATACTCATCCCGCAGCTTCATCGCCTTGAGTACATGTGAGATTTCGAGCGAGCCCGAGGTGCAGGCTGATCCGCTCGAGGCGGCGATGCCCTCCATATCGAGATTCATCAGCAAAACGTCCGTTCGAACGCCGGGAAAGCTGATGTTGGTGATATGCGGCAGTCCATACTCAGGATTTCCATTAATATGGTAGGCATCCCGTCCGATTCCTTGATCAAGGCCACGAAGGAGCCGGTCCCGCAGCAGCAGAGACTCCTCATGTCTGCCCGTCTGGCCCTTCACGGCAAGTTCCACCGCCTTGGCGAATCCGGCCGCGCCGGCCAGATTCTCCGTCCCGGCCCGCCGGCCCTTCTCCTGCAAGCCTCCGTGCATCCGGGGATGAAGCGGTGCGCCGCGCCGGACATAGAGTCCACCGATTCCCTGCGGTCCGTTGATTTTGTGAGCAGAAAAGCTCATGTAATCCACAGGCAGGGCGGACAGCGTAATCGGAACCGAGCCTAACGCCTGAACGGCGTCCACATGGAACAAAATTCCCCGCTCCCGGGCCAGCCTGCCTATTTCTTCAATGGGCTGTACCGTTCCCACTTCATTGTTGGCCAGCATGACGCTGATCAGGAACGTATCTTCACGAAGCGCGGCTTCAAGGTATTCAAGCACAACCCGGCCCGTTCCGTCGACAGGAAGATAGGTCAGGGAATAGCCCTCCTTCTCCAGTTCCCGGCAGGCATGCAGCACCGCGTGATGCTCGATCGCCGTCGTAATAATATGTCCGCCCTTACGGGAATGAGCCGCGCCGAACAGCGCCAGATTGTCACTCTCCGTGCCTCCGCCGGTAAAGACCCATTCATCGGAGAAACAGCCCAAAGAGGCGGCGATGACATCGCGCGCCCCGTTAACCGTCTTTTTGGCGGAGCGCCCAAACGTATGCACGCTGGAGGCATTGCCAAATTGCTCTGTCATTACCTTCATCATGACCTCCGCCACCTCCGGGTGAACCGGCGTTGAAGCAGCGTGGTCCAAATAGATCGGCTTCATATATTAAACTCACTGTCCTTATCTGTAAGTCTGTCCAGAAAATTGTATATCATCCCGCACACCCATAGGTTACCATTAATTAACAAAATAAATACAACCTTGTGACCGTGCTATGAGAGCATACCGCAAAAAGTCAAGACCGGCAAGAGCTTCGCCCAAATCGGACGGGAGACTACCGCTTCAGCGACAGGACCAGCGCTTCATATGGCTGCAGCTCTAAAGAGACGATATTTCTTGCGCTTTCGGCATAATTCCCTGTCACCCATGTCGCCGAAGTGTAGGAAACAAGCGATTCTGGCAGCTGAAACAAGGGAGTACCCTCGCTGAAGTTGCAGACGACCAGCCATTTTTCATCGTTCCATGATCGGGTATAGGCATAAATCTCCTCATGCTCGTCTAGAATCAGGTCATATTTGCCATAAACCACAATCTCATTTTCTTTGCGCACCTGTATCAGCTTCCGGTAGAAGTAATAAATCGAATCGGGGTCGGCCAAAACATTCTCGGCGTTGATATTCGTATAATTCGGATTCACCTCGATCCATGGGATACCGGTTGTAAACCCGCCATGCGGCGTCCCATCCCACTGCATTGGGGTACGCGCATTATCCCGGCTTCTCCGGTGAATGGCGCTTAACATTACGTCAGCCGCAATCAACCCGTTATCACAAAAATCACGGTAAGCATTAACCGTCTCAATGTCCCGATAGGCGTCAATTTGTTCAAACCGGACGTTGGTCATGCCAAGCTCCTCCCCCTGGTAAATATAGGGACTTCCCTTCAGCATGTGCAGGCAGACGGCGAGCATTTTAGCGGATATGATCCGGTACTCCTCGCTGTCATTGCCGAAATTGGACACCGCCCTCGGCTGGTCATGATTGCTCCAGTAAAGACTGTTCCACCCGCTCTCTTCCAGCCCGTACTGCCATTTGCTGAAAATCGTTTTAAGCTCGGGCAGCTTCCACTCCCCAACAGACCAGCGTCCGTACTCTCCATATCCCAAATTGACGTGCTCGAAATGGAACACCATGTTCAGCTCATTCCGGCTATCTCCCGTATAAAGCTTGGCTTCTTCAACGTCGACGCCAGGCATCTCACCTACGGTTACCAAATCATACCGGGACAAGACATTCGAATTCATCTCCTGCAAATATTCATGGATACGAGGACCATTCGCAAAGAACGGCATGCCGTTTCCGTAGGTAAGCCCGCTCACAACCTCGCCGTCCGGAAGACCCGGAACCTTGGAGATAAAATTGATTACGTCCATGCGGAACCCGTCAACGCCCTTATCCAGCCACCAGGACATCATCTCGTAGATTTCATTCCGGAGTGTTGGATTCTCCCAATTCAGATCCGGCTGCTTCTTGCTGAACAGGTGCAAATAATATTCGCCGCTCTCCTGATCCCACTCCCATACCGAACCTCCAAAGAATGAGCCCCAATTATTCGGCTCCTTGCCGTCTTGGGAAGGCCTCCAGATGTAATAATCCCGATATGAGCTGTCCTTGGAAGAACGTGATTCCATGAACCAGGCATGTTCGTCCGAAGAGTGGTTAACCACAAGATCCATCATAATTTTAATGTTTCGTTCATGAGCCGCATCCAGCATCTCATCGAAATCGGCCATCGTCCCAAATTCACTCATAATATCCCGGTAATCGGAAATATCATATCCATTATCATCATTGGGAGATTGATAGACCGGCGACAGCCAGATCACATCAATTCCAAGCTGCTGCAGATAATCCAGCCGTGACGTGATTCCTTTCAGGTCGCCAATCCCGTCTCCATTGCTGTCTTGAAAGCTCCGGGGGTAAATTTGATAAAATACCGCTTCTTTCCACCATTTTTTCTCCATTTCATATGCCTCCATTCATTAATTTAAAGATTTTACAGTCTGCAGTTCTTCTACAATATCCGGAAAAATCTTATCCAGTTTATAAAAAGCCAGGAATACGATTTGCAGAAGGGCCAAAATGATCGGGAAATAAATAAACATGAAATGAATCGACGCCAGAGCGGATACGCTGATGGAAGCCTGACCGCCGACATATCCTCCAATAGCCAGGCTCCAGCCGATAAACGCCGCCCCGAGTCCGCCTCCCGCCTTCGTTCCAAAGCTGCCCGCGCTGTATACCAGTCCTTCGGTCCGCATCCCGGTCTTCCATTCTCCATATTCTATCGTATCGGCCAGCATCGCGAAAAAGGTGCCGAGGATAGCTGCATGGCCAAGCGCCTTGATCATCAGTCCCGAGCAGACAACCGCAAGGTTCGCCGGACTTACGGCAATGACAATCGAGCCCACGATTAATAAAAGGCTTCCAATAATAGAGGAATTGCGTTTGCCGATCCGTTTGACAACGGGCGATAGAATCGCATAGCCAAGCAGAGAAGGAGCAAGCAGGGATAATCCCAATACCCCGACCAGATCAGCGTCATGCAGCACATAGCGGGCGTAGTATACGTTCATGCCTGTACCGATGGAGTTATTGATAAAGTAGACGATGGCAAATCCAAGAATCAGCTTCCAGTATTTGTTGCGAAGCAGCGCACCGAAGGCACGTTTAAATGGTATTGGCTTTTGTACAACCGACGGGGTAACCGTTTCCTTGGTGCTGAAGAATGTTATAAGGAAGAAAAAGGTGCCGAGCAATCCGAACAGGACAAAGGAGAACACCCAGCCTTGTTGGCCACCCCCAAACGCTTTCACAAGCGGCAGTGTAAAATAATTGATAAGCAAAGCGCCCATCGTAGCCAGGATCATGCGGAAAATATTCAGCAGTGAACGCTGGTATGCATCCTGAGTCATCATCGAATTCAGGACTCCGTACGGGACATTGATGCTTGAATAAATGAAATTCATCAGGATATAGGTAAAGTAAACGTATACAATTGTGATGGTCGCATTGGCATCCGGAACGGTGAACAAGAGAATTCCCGAAAGGGCAAACGGGCCGGACATCCAGAGCAGCCAGGGGCGGGCCTTGCCATGCTTGCTTTTCGTTTTGTCGATCAGAGCGCCAATTCCAAGATCAATAAAGGCGTCGAGGATACGCGTAATCAGCATCAAAGTGCCAATAATAGCCGCATTAATCCCGATAATGTCCGTGTAGAAATAGGATAGAAAAGTCATTGCCGCGGCAAATAAAAGCTGACTGGCAAAATCGCCAAACCCGTAACCGATCTTTTCTTTCAAAGTGATATTCGGCGGTGTTTCCAGTAGAGCATCTTCTCTTTTTACAAGCGCATTGCCCATCGTTTCTTCTCCTCTTTTCACCGATATTTTAGTTGAGGCCTCTCTTTATGTAGAAAACGTTTTCTCAATTAAGTTAAAAAAATCACTCTGATTAAGCCTATTCAATAGAAATCAAGGCAATAAAGGGTTATATCAGAGCATAAAAACTAAATAGATGAGAAAACGTTTTCTGGAAACGATTATACTCCCCTGCATATGATTGGTCAAGCGCTTTCTTATTCGATTACATCCAAAATAAAACATTCGGAATGCGGGATAAATTGCGTATTTAACCAAAACTGATATAATGAATTTACTTTCAGAAAACCTTTTCTGAAGGTCCATGTCTCCTTAACCTATGCAGGAAAGCCGGTTATTACTTATGAAAATTACTATAAAAGACGTTGCCAGAATGGCCAATGTCTCCATCTCTACCGTATCCCGGGTGATTAACAACAGCCCTACGGTTGGCAGCGACATTCGCCGGCGTGTGCTGGATGTGCTGGAGGTCACTCAATTTCGCCCAAACGCCATCGCCAGAACGCTGGTCAAGAATACTACTTCGTTAATAGGCGTACTGCTGCCGGAAATTAAAAATAATGTATTGGACGATATGGTTGAAGGGATTAATCAGGTCGCCCGGTTATATGGCTTTGACGTTATGATTGCGTTATCTGGAGGAAATGAGGAAAGCGAGCTTCACTACTACAATCTGTTCCGCGAAATGCAGGCCAGCGGAATCATAGTATCCGCGAGCGGTATCCGGGATTCTCTGTTCGATCTCACCCAGGCTTCGAATATCCCTTGCCTTCTGGTAGGCCGGGATTATCGCGAGAAGTCCATTCCTTCGGTCCATGTGGACAACGTGTCGGCCGCTTTTGAGGCGGTAACGTATCTGATCCAGCAAGGCCATCGCGACATTGCTATGCTGCGAGGCTCAACAGGCGATATCTCAGCAGGCAACCACCGGTTCCAAGGCTATGAACAGGCACTACACGCAGCTCATCTGCCCATTCGCCCCGAACGGGTACTCGAGAGCGCGCTATCGGTAGAAGAAGGAGCTGCCGCCATGCGTAAGCTTTATGATTCGGGGCCTTTGCCGACTGCCGTATTCTGCGCTACGGACCGGATCGCCATCGGCGCCATGAACTTTCTGGCGGAGACCGGGGTGAAGGTCCCGGAACAAGTCTCCTTCTTTGGCTTTGATGACATTGATATGACGGTCATTATCAGGCCCAAATTGTCAACGGTCCGGTATTCGGCATCCGAGCTTGGGATGGTTGCCGCGCGCAATCTCATCAAGCTCATTAAAGGAGAGGAACTGTCCGCTTACCATTGGTCCGTCTCGCATCAGCTGCAGATTCGCGACAGCATCGCCAGATTGAATTAAATAACAAGAAAAAAGAGCCTGTCCAAACAGGCTCTAAAGGGAAATTCCTCAGCATCGAGGAGTATATGTTTATTTTTAGAAATTCACACTCAGATATAAAACATGTAGTTGTCGATATGGGTCTCTTCCTTGAAGGAGATCAGATCCGCCAGCGTTGTGGAGTCCAGCACATCGGCAATGCTGTCGCGGATGCGCAGCCACAGGTCGCGCTTGGCCGGGTCGTCCTCTTCCGTAAAGTCCACGGGAGAAATCGGGCCTTCCAGCACGCGGATAATATCCCCGGCCGTAATATTTGCTGCTTCACGGGACAAAATATAGCCGCCATAAGCGCCGCGAATACTCTTGACGAGGCCCGCGTTGCGCAGGGGGGCAATCAGCTGCTCCAGATAATGCTCGGATAATCCGTTTTTCTCGGCAATGCTTTTTAAAGATGTTGGACCTTCGCCAAACCTGACGGCGAGCTCCATCATGATCGTTAATCCGTATCGGCCTTTTGTCGATATTTTCAAAGGGGCACCTCTTTCAATATTATAGCTGGGTATAGTATAATTAGTAGTTGGTCAAAACCGTAAGAATAAATCAGCGTATTCCGATGATTGCTCTTGATTTTATGTTAACATATCCGCAGATGGTTTTGAAACACAAAACGTAATTTTTTTTACAAAAGTGTTCTTCCAGGGCGGACAATGATGGCGTCAAATCAGCGGGAGCGTTCACGGTAAGCCCAGCCGCTGGTGTACGGCAAGACTGCATAAAGCTTATTCAATCTAAACAAAAAGATGGTGATCAGGGTGACAAAAGCAAAAGAAAATACCCGCGTCGTTGTCGGCATGTCGGGGGGAGTGGACTCCTCCGTTACGGCGCTGCTGCTGAAGCAGCAGGGCTATGACGTCATCGGCATCTTCATGAAGAACTGGGATGACACCGACGAATTCGGCGTTTGCACAGCCGAAACCGATGCGGAGGATGTACGCCGCGTATGCGAGCAGATTGACATCCCTTACTATACCGTAAACTTCGAGAAAGAATACTTTGATAAAGTGTTCAAATATTTTCTCGACGAATATAAGGCCGGGCGTACGCCTAACCCGGACGTTATGTGCAACCGGGAGATCAAGTTCGGCGAATTCCTGAACAAGGCGCTTCAGCTCGGAGCCGATTATGTGGCGACAGGCCATTATGCGCGGGTTGTGGAAGAGCACGGCGAATTCAAGCTGCTCCGCGGCGTTGACGCCAACAAGGATCAGACCTATTTCCTGAACGCCTTAAACCAGCAGCAGCTGTCGAAGGCCATGTTCCCCATCGGCCATCTGCCGAAACCGGAGGTCCGCCGGATCGCCGAAGAAGCTGGACTGTATACGGCCAAGAAGAAGGACAGCACCGGCGTCTGCTTCATTGGGGAGCGTAATTTCCGCGAGTTCCTGAGCCAGTACCTGCCGGCCAAATCCGGCGACATGGTGGACATCGCCACCGGCGAAGTCAAGGGCCGCCACGACGGGCTGATGTACTACACGCTCGGCCAGCGCCAAGGCCTCGGCATCGGCGGCTCCGGCACGGGCGAGCCGTGGTTCGTTGCGGATAAAGACCTCAGCCGCAACATTCTGTATGTCGTTCAGGGGGACAAGCACCCCAGCCTGTACTCCACAGGCCTTGTCGCTTCCGGCGTGAACTGGATCGACGGGCACGGCCCCGGCACTGAGCCGCTGCGCTGCACGGCCAAGTTCCGGTATCGCCAGCCGGATCAAGGCGTCACGCTGACGAAGCGCGAAGACGGCACACTGTATGTTGCCTTCGATACGCCGCAGAAGGCGATTACGCCCGGACAGGCCGTCGTCTTCTATGACGGCGATGTCTGCCTCGGCGGCGGAACGATCGAATACGCCGAGAAGGTTGTGCCGCAGCCGCAATAAGCCATCGGCCTAAAGCCTGGGGAGCCTTGCGGCTGTAGCGAATTTTTAAAGCAAAAGAGCCTTTGCCGGAACGCACCCAAGCGGTGCTCCGGCAAAGGCTCTTTTTTTCTGCGCCGTATACGGCTGCGGCCCGGTCTACTGTTCCCTTCGCAGCGCCTGATTATGCCGAATCTTCACTTCGCTCCCCTGCTCGGTCGCCTGGTAAAAGACCCGGCGCGAAATCGCCTTGGGCAAATACTCCTGCTTCACGTAGTGGCCCGGGAAATCATGCGGGTATTTATACCCGGCATGCCCCAAAGCCGCCGCCCCTTTGTAATGCGTGTCCCGCAGATGCAGCGGCACTTCGGCCGATTTCAGCTCGTCGATCGCCGACATCGCCCTGGAAATCGCCATGTACACCGCGTTCGATTTCGGACTCTCGACCGCGAACAGAATCGCCTGGGCGATGTTCAGCTTCGCTTCCGGCCAGCCGTTGTTGCGGTACGCCTCCAGCGCGCTGACCGCCTGCACCATCGCCTGCGGGTTCGCAAGCCCGATATCCTCGCTGGCGGCCGCGATCAGGCGGCGGATGAACACGATCGGGTCCATCCCGAGCTTCTCCACGGCGTAGAGGAACCAGAACAGGGCGGCGTCGCTGGAGCCGCGGATGCTCTTGTGAAAGGCGGACACCACGTCGTACTGCGTCGACTCGTCCGCTTTGACGGTTGGCCGGCGGATGGAATCCTCCGCCACCTCAAGCGTCACATGCACGGTTCCGCCGCTATCCGGCGGCGTTGTCAGCGCGGCCAGCTCCAGCGCGTTCAGCGCCCTGCGTATATCGCCGTTCGCCATCGTCGCGATGTGATCCAGCGCGGCCTCGTCGACCTTCAGATCCATAAAGCCGAGCCCCTTGTCCCGTTCCTCCAGCGCCCGGCGCATCGCGGTCAGGCTGTGCTGCTTGTTCAGCGGCTCCAGTTGAAACAGCGTGGACCGGCTCATGAGGGCACCGTTCACATAATGGAACGGATTCTCCGTCGTCGCCCCGATGAAAATAATTGTACCCTTCTCAACCGCAGGGAGGAGCGCATCCTGACGGGAGCTGTTAAAGCGGTGCACCTCGTCCAGAAACAGGATCGTCTTCGTGCCATAGAGGCTTTTTGCGTCCTGCGCACGTTCAATCACTTCCCGCACATCCTTAACGGTCGCTTCCACCGCGTTAAGCCTTACGAACTCCCCTTTGGTATGATGGGAAATAATGTGGGCGAGTGTCGTTTTGCCACATCCCGGAGGCCCGTACAGCAGAATGGACGAGACCTGATCCGCCTCAATCGCCCGGCGCAGCAGCTTGCCCTTGCCCAAAATATGCTCCTGGCCTATATATTCATCGAGAGTCTCCGGGCGCATGCGGTCCGCCAGCAGGCGACCGTCGCCGGCCATATTCCCGAAAGAGAATAAATCCATATCTACACTCCTTGCTGTAAGCTGTATGATTCTATCATACCATTTCACAGGAGATCGAGCACAGCCGCTGGAAATTCCAGGTTCGCGGGAGGCCCATTTCTCTTGCAACGCAGGCCCGCTACACAGATAAACCACCACCCGCTTATTAGTGAACGACGGTCTTCCGGTTACTCGAATATACCAATTTGCTTGTTATACGAGTTTTAAGTTCGTTGCTTCACGGCAGAGAGTTTTACGGTTGTCAGGCTATTCTCCCCCTCCCCCCAAAAAAGCCCGTCCGGAATTTTCCGGTACGGGCCTCATTCTGTTTTTTCGCTCAAACCAGCTTGTTCTCTGCTTCGCTCCTATTCCGCCTTCGCCGCAGAGGGAACTTCCGGCCATCCCTTGGCCGTCTCTCCGCCTTTCGCTGCCTCACGCAGATACTCCGGCATTCTGCCGTTATGCAGCAGCCACATCTCATGCAGGGCCCGGGTGCAACCGACATACAGCAGCTTCGCGTCCCAAGCCGTTTCTCCGTAAGCGTCGAGATCGGCATCGGCTACGATGGCGGCATCGAACTCCAGCCCCTTAGACAAGTAGAGCGGGAGCACTGAAAGCCCTCCCTGGTATTCCGTAATTCCGCCGTCGATCAAATGGATATCATCAAAATGCTCCGACAGCCCTTCGTAGAGCCGCGCCGCATCCGCCAGCGTCCGGGTCAGGACAGCCACGGTTCGGTAGTCTCTTCCGGACAGATCCGCAAGCGCGGACCGGATATCGGCTTCCCGGCTCTCTCCATACTCTATCAGCCGGACGGGACTGCCGCTGCGGAATACCGGAACGGCCAGCAGGTCGCTATGTACGCCTGCGGACAAAATCCCGTTGGCGAAATCGATAATTTCCATCGTGGACCGGTAGCTGCGCGTCAGCGCATGGTAGGACGTGTGCTCCGGCGCGAACAGGGACTGCATTTCGCTCCAGTCATGCACCCCTTTATAGGCATGGATGCCCTGCGACAAATCGCCCAGTATCGTAAAAGAGTGTCCGCGAACATATAGATCAAGCACCGCAATCTGGAACGGTGAGAAATCCTGCGCTTCGTCGATGACGATATGGTCGAATTTTGGCGCGCCTTCATCCCCGTTCAGCAGGTAATGAATATAGAGCAGCGGCGGCAGATCCTCTTCAAGCACCGCACCCTTTTTAAGCTGGCTTCGCGTCTCTTTCAGCACAGCTGACGGAATCGCATCGGGCGCTTCGGCCGGCCAATCCGCAGGCGTCTTTACAGCCCGGAAAATCTGCTTGTAAATCGTCAGCGGATCGTATTTGGGCCATTTCGCGCCGTAAGCCTTCTCGCGCTGCGCCCCTTTCTTCTTCCGGTCTTTCAGCGCCGCGGCCGAAGGGCTTTTCTTCAGCTCCATTTCGATCCAGCGGTGAATCCGGGCCATAACCCGTTCCTTCCGCTTGGCGGGCGGATAAGGGGCATATTCTTCATTATGCCACCGGAGAATCGTTCGCCGGGGCAGAACCGCACCCTCCCACGGAATAAAATCCCCTTCGGGGACAGAGCTGGATTCCAGCCTCCGCACCGCCTCTTCGATGATTCCCATCAGCGCCGTCGATCCCTTGAAGCGTCCGGGTGTCTGTTCCGTGATTTCCGGCATCCCGCCCGGCGACTCGAACCAGCGGCTCAGCGTCTCCATAGCGTCACCCTGCGTAAGCTCCAGTCCAAGCATCTCCGCAGCCCAATCGGCAAACGTGCTCTGCTGAATGTTGCCAACGCCAAGCTCGGGCAGCACATCCGAAATGTAGTCCAGAAACATCCGGTTCGGGGCAAAAATAATCATCCGCTCCGCCGCCACCTGCTCCTTGTACTGATACAGCAAAAAAGCGAGCCGGTGCAGCGCCACTGTCGTCTTTCCGCTGCCGGCGACGCCCTGAATAATTAGCGCCGTGTTTTTGGCCGCCCGGATAATCCGGTCCTGCTCCTCCTGGATGGTCGATACGATATCCCGCAGCCGGTTATCCTTGTTCTCTCCCAGACGGTAGACGAGAAATTCATCCGAAACCGCCGGGCCGTCGCTCTCGCGGTCGAAGGTGTCCGCGACCCGTTCCAAAATCCGTTTACGGATCACCACGTTGCGCTTTAGATACACCAGCCCTTCGACAATCCCCTCGGGCGACTCGTAGGAAGCGGGCTCCTTGCCTCCGGTAAACGAATAGAACAGGCTCGCCACCGGCGCGCGCCAATCGATGACGAGCGGGCGGTCGCTAACCTGTTCATGGTCCACGCCGATTTTGCCGATATAGAGCGCCTTGCGTTCCCCGCCGCCGTTTTCCTCAAAGTCCAGCCTGCCGAAGTAAGGCTCTTGTTTGAGCTTGGCCAGATTGCCGCGTCTCTGCTCCCTCGATGCCTCCAAAATCTGTTCCGTGTAATCGTTCCCTGTGTACACCGGTGTGCTCTTTAGCGTTGCCAGCTGCCGGTCAATTTCCGCAAGAGCTGTGTTCAGCCTTTCCTGCTCCTCTTGATAGGCACTTTGAAAGTTGTCCTCCAATTTCAGTTACCTCCTAAAAGTAATAGGGGGAAAGCCTCCCCCGTCCATGTAAGGCAGAACCGGTTCAAAGGAGCGCATGCTCCTCACCCATGCTCGCACAAAAAGGATATTCATTGTAGCACAGGTAAAAAGGAATTACCATATCCCGGAATGCGAAATTTGCATTAAGCTTCATCAGCTGCATTTACAGGAAGGCATGAAGGATGAAATTCGCTGTGAACAGACCGGCAATGGCGTACAGCGCAGGAGGAACCTCGCTGCTTCTGCCCAGCGCAAGCTTCAAGGCCGGATAGGCGATGAAGCCGAAGGCCATGCCGTCGACAATGCTGTAGGTGAACGGAATCATAACCATGATCAAAAAGGCGGGAAAGCCCTCGCTGGGATCGCTGAAATCGGTCCGGCTCACGCTCTGCACCATCAGTCCGCCGATCACAATCAGAATCGGCGCAATCGCGCTGTCCGGGATATAGGCCAGCGCCGGAACGAACAGGAACGTGGCGCCGAACAGCAGTGCGGCGACAAGCGAGGTCAGGCCGGAGCGTCCGCCGGCGGCAATGCCGGCGGACGACTCGGCGGCGGCCACAACCGGGCTGCTCCCCAGCAGCCCGGCGGCGATGTTGGCCAGCGAGAGCGCCCGCAGGCTGCTCTTGAAGCGTTCGGGATGCCCGGCCATCAAGGTCTGCGCAGAGATGAGGCCGATGTTCTCGAATACGACGATCAGCAGCAGCAGAAAGACGGCGATCCAGAACACGAGGCTGAGCGCTCGGGTCCAATCCATGCCAAGAAACACGTTCCCGTAACCTGCGAAGAGAGGCCCGGGCTCCATCTTGTCCGGCCCGGGCCCGGCGCCAAGAAGGTAAGCCAGGCCGGTCCCGGCAAGCATGCTGATC
Source organism: Paenibacillus apii (assembly GCF_011043685.1). NCBI lineage: Bacteria > Bacillati > Bacillota > Bacilli > Caryophanales > Paenibacillaceae > Paenibacillus > Paenibacillus apii. The sequence continues at coordinate 1,163,672 of NZ_JAAKGU010000001.1, forward strand.
AGAAGCCCGCCCCGTGTGCCCCGCAGGAACAGCACAAGCGCCAGCAGCAGCGTGGCGCAGGAGGTGATGACGGCGGGATCGCTGAAGTGTCCGATGGCGACGAAGGTCGTCTGGTGGGGGATCACGATCCCGCTTTTTTGCAGGCCGATGAAGGTCAGGAACAGCCCGATGCCGACGCTAATCGCATGCTGAAGATTGGACGGAATCGCGTCGCTGAGAATCCGGTAGAGCGATGTATATGCTACCACGGCGAACAACAGACCAGTAACGGCGACAACTGCCAGCGCCTCTCTCCAGTCCAGCTTCATGGAATGAACCAGCGTATACGTATAAAAAGCGTTGATGCCCATTCCGGGCACCACGATAACGGGCGTCTTTCCGCCGAAGGCCATCAGCAGGCAGCCGGCGACGGCCGTCAGCAGCGTGGCCGCCATCCCCGCCCGGAGCGGCATGCCCGCGTCGTGCAGAATGGCGGCGTTGACCATGACGATATAGACCGAGGCAAAATAGGAGACAATGCCGGCTGCCCACTCCCGCTTCAGTTGATGCTCCGGTTCCATCCCAAGGCTGCGGCGCCAAAAGTTGTTGTTCATGCAGGTTTACCTCCGGTATTGCTATTATTCCAAAAATCACGTGAAACCTGTATATGATCAATAAAAGAGCGAGCCGCCCGCTTTCGGCGCTCGCTCTTATCAGTATTTTATGGTTTCAAATTTAAAGCTTAACCCCGGCGTTTTCCAGCAGCTCTCGCACGGCGACGCTGACCATAATCAATCCCGCCACCGGAGGCACGAACGCATTGCTCGCCGGGGGCTGCTTCGCCTTCCGGATCTCGGGCGCGTTCTCCGGCACGATTTTGTCCGTCACATCCTGCCGGGGCTTTAACGGCTCCTCGGTCGAGAATACGACCTTAACGCCTTTCTTGATGCCTTCCTTGCGTAGTCTCTGGCGGATAACCCGGGCGATCGGGTCCATCGTAGTCTTGGAAATGTCGGCGACCTGAAACTTCGTCGGGTCCATCTTGTTCGCCGCCCCCATGCTTGAGATCATCGGTATTTTTCGGGCGAGACATTCCTTAATCAGATGGATTTTGTAATGAATCGTATCTGACGCGTCGAGGACGTAGTCGAGCTTGTATTTGAACAGCTCCTCGTATGTTTCTTCGGTATAGAACATATTCAGCGCAATCGCTTCGCACTCCGGATTGATCAGCTTGACCCTCTCCACCATCAAATCCGCTTTTTTCTGGCCAACCGTCGTGGTGAGCGCATGAATCTGGCGGTTGATGTTGGTGATATCGACAGCGTCCTTGTCGATCAGGATAATGCGGCCGACGCCCGTGCGGGCGAGGGCCTCCACCGCGATGGAGCCGACGCCGCCGATGCCGAGCACCGCTACCGTGCTGTTTTTCATAACTTCCAGACCCTCGGGTCCGATAGCAAGTTCGGTACGCGAGAACTGATGCAGCATGATGTCAGCCTCCTATTTCTTGGCTTTTTCCTTAATAGCCACTCTGATATGCAGCTCGTCCAGCTGCGCGTCTTTAACCGGAGACGGAGCGTCCATAAGCAGATCGGTGGCGCTGGCCGTTTTCGGGAAGGCGATCGTTTCGCGCAGGTTGGTGCGTCCGGCCAGCAGCATTACGAGACGGTCGAAACCGAAAGCGATGCCGCCATGAGGAGGCGTGCCGTATTCGAATGCGTCAAGCAGATAGCCGAACTTGTCTTGTACCTCTTCTTTGGACAGGGAGAGCGCGTCGAACATTTTCTCCTGCACATCGCGCTTGTAAATCCGCATCGAGCCGCCGCCGACTTCGTAGCCGTTCAGCACGATATCATAAGCCTGCGCGCGGATTGCGCCGGGATCGGTGTCGAACAGGGCCACATCTTCTTCACGCGGACGGGTGAACGGATGATGCTCCGCCACATAACGCTTCTGTTCCTCGTCATAGCCGAGCAGCGGGAAGTCGGTTACCCAGGCGAATTTGTATACACTGTCGTCAATCAGGCCGAGCTGGCGGCCGATTTTGAGACGGAGCGCGCCGAGAACGTCGGCGACAACCTTTTTGTTATCCGCGGAGAAGAGCAGCAGGTCGCCTTCCTCGGCTCCCGTGCGTTCTTTAACGGCGGCAATCTCTTCCTCGGAGAAGAATTTTACGATCGGGCCGCGGAACTCGCCTTCCTTGACTTGAATCCAGGCCAGGCCTTTCGCACCGTAGCGGGCCGCATAAGGGCCGAGATCGTCGATTTCCTTACGGGTCCAGGTGCCGCAGCCCTTGGCGTTCAAACATTTCACTTCTCCGCCCTTTTCGATAACGGAGGCGAATACCTTCACGCCGCTGCCAGCGACGATATCATTCATTTCGATCAGTTCCAGACCGAAACGCAGGTCCGGCTTATCCGAGCCGTATTTGCCCATCGCCTCGGCATGGGTCAGCCGCTGGAACGGCAGGGCGAGCTCAACGCCGACCGTCTCTTTGAACAGCCGCTGCATCAGACGCTCCATCATGCCCAGCAGTTCGTCCTGGGACAGGAAGGACGTCTCAATGTCCACCTGCGTAAACTCCGGCTGCCGGTCGGCGCGCAGGTCCTCGTCGCGGAAACAGCGGGCGATTTGATAGTAGCGCTCAACCCCGCCCACCATCAGCAGCTGTTTGTAAATCTGCGGCGATTGCGGCAGCGCGAAAAATTCGCCTTCATGTACACGGCTCGGCACGAGATAGTCGCGGGCGCCTTCCGGCGAGCTCTTGGTCAGAATCGGCGTTTCCACGTCGATGAAGCCTTCCTCGTCAAGGAAATCCCGGAAAATCTTGGCCGCTTTCGAACGGAGCAGCAGCGTCTTCTGCATCTCCGGACGGCGCAGATCGAGGTAGCGGTATTTCAAGCGCAGCGATTCGTCCACTTCCACGCCGTCTTCAATGAAGAACGGAGGCGTCTTGGCGGCGTTAAGCACCTCAATGTCAGTCACGCGCACTTCGATTTCACCTGTCGGCAGGTTGGAGTTAACAGTCTCCGGATCGCGCTTCACGACCTGGCCTTTAACCGCAATCACATACTCGCTGCGGGTCTTGTCGGCAATTTGCAGCGCTTCTCCCGAGTAATCCGGATTGAAGACGATCTGTACGATTCCGCTTCGGTCGCGAAGATCGATGAACAGTACGCCTCCAAGGTCGCGGCGGGTCTGCACCCAGCCGTTCAAGATGACGGTCTGACCGATACTCTCCGTGGTCAGCTGTCCGCAGTTATGACTTCTTTGCATGATATACCATACCCCTTTGTAATTAAAATCTAACTTTCATCGCCGTTTCAAGCTGACTCCAATCAAGCCTGCTCCGCCAGCACTTCTCCCAGATCTTCCAGCTTAACGGTACGCTGCTCGCCGGTCGCCATGCTCTTGAGGGCGATTTCGCCGCGCTGCAGCTCTTCTTCGCCAAGAATGGCTGTAAAACGTGCCGACATCCGGTCGGCAGACTTAAACTGGGCCTTCATTTTACGTCCCAGATAGTCGCGCTCCGCCGAGAACCCCTGGCTGCGCAGAATGAACAATTGCTTGGTGATTTCGGCTTCAGCCTCTTCCCCCAGCGCCACGAGATACACATCCAGCGGCCTGGACGCTTCCAATTCCACCTTCTGGTTCTCCAGAATGAGCTGAATGCGCTCTAGTCCAATGCCAAGGCCGATGCCGGGCTGATCCGGTCCGCCGATTTCGCTGACGAGACCGTTATAGCGTCCGCCGCCGCCTACCGTATCGATGGAGCCGATACCGGCTGCCTTGTACTCAAACGCCGTATGCGTATAATAATCGAGGCCCCGGACGAGCCGCGTATTGACGGCATAATCGACGCCCATCGCATCCAGGTGCGCCCGCACCTTGGCGAAGTGCACCGTGCACTCCTCATCCAGGCTGTCCAAAATGGACGGGGCATCTACGAACTTCTCCTGATCGACCTTGCAGTCCAGCACCCGCAGCGGATTGCGCTCCATGCGCCGCTGGCAGTCGCTGCAAAGGCTGTCCTTCATCGGACGCAAGAACGCTAGCAGCTTCTCCCGGTAGGCGGCCCGGCTTGGAATATTGCCCACGGAATTAATCTCGACGCGTACGCCGCTCAGGCCCAGGTCCTTGCAGAACTGGTAGCCGAGCGAAATGACCTCCGCATCGATCGCCGGATCGACCGCTCCAAACGCTTCCACGCCGAACTGGTGAAACTGGCGGTATCTTCCCGCCTGCGGACGCTCATAGCGGAACATCGGACCGATGTAGTAGAGCTTGCTGACATCCGGTTCACCGTACAGCTTGTTCTGCACGTAAGCGCGGACGACACCTGCTGTCCCTTCCGGACGCAGCGCCAGGTCCCGGTTCCCCTTGTCTTTGAAGGTGTACATTTCGCCTTCCACGATATCGGTCGTCTCGCCGACGCCTCTCTCGAACAGCTCCGTATGCTCGAACATCGGGGTCCGGATTTCGCGATAGTTGAAGCGACGGCACAAATCTCTGGCTTTCTCTTCAACGAACTGCCATCTTTCCACCGCTCCGGGCAGGATATCCTGCGTGCCGGTCGGCTTCTCGAATCTTTCTTTAGCCACAGCTTATCCCTCCTGAAATTGCCCTTGACCACTTAGAAATGCCCATTAAAAAAATCCCCCGTCCTGTTCGATCAACAGGGACGAGGGATTATCGCTAACGATCTTCACCCGTGGTACCACCCACATTCCGGCCGAAAACCTAAGCTTTCAAGGCCGCTCCAAGCGGTTAACGCCCGCCTACGCGCAAGAACGGCTACTGACGCGGCATCCGCCGCTGTTCGCCGTGCGTTCTCGGGGAGGTCATTCATTCGCTCATCAACAGAATCCTTGCAGCCTGGCTGAATATTTGTTTAACCTCTTCCGAGGTCAAAAAATCGAGCCATGGGATTCCTCTCTGGGGTTGTGGGTGCCGAACTACTCGTTCCCGTCATCAAAACATGATATATGTCGTATATTGTTAGATTCTACTGAACCACTGCGTTAAAGTCAAGGGATGATTTTTGTTCTTTGGGACATTGTTTCCAAAGCCTTTATTCCCAAAAAAATGACCCGCAGCCGATTGCCGCAGGTCCAATGTAATATATTATAAAAAAGGGGGTCATGGCTTTATTATAGACACAGTATATTAAGCAATCATTTAAGAAATATTACTGTTACATTACAGAAAAGAAAGCGTTTTATTTTTCTGGGACAAGAAGACCTCCTGACGGCGTCCTGAAAGGACACAAGTGCGTGTCTCGCAGCAATAATATAAGACCAATTATAAGCGTAAAATATCCTTATATTTTGACAAAAGCCTCCCGCGCTGTGAGCGGGAAGCTTTTGCATGGGAAACGTTTATTCGGGCCTCGGAGCTTCAAGTTTAATCAAAAATTTCGACATAGGCATTTTTGCCCCGCAGGGTATGCACCACCGCGTTAAAATCCTCGTCGCTCACTTTGATCTCCATAACGTATCCCAAATGATCCAAATCTCCTTCGGCGTACATCCGGTCCGCGCGGAGGTCATCCCTTCCATTGGCAGCATCCCCGTTGAACGGCTCTTTCCTATCGATATCCGTACTCGCCGTTCTTACCGGTACTGCCGCGGGCGCCGCTCCGAAAGCCGCAAAGGTGGAGCCGCTCCCCGCCAGATTATTCGGCGGCATGAGCGGAAGGAGCAGCCTCCGGTCTTCTCCCAAAGGATCAGTCAGGGCTCCTACCTCCAGAACATCCGCGTCAAACGACAGCAGTACCGTCTTGGCGCCTTCTGCTTCATTCTCATTTCTGAAGTAAGCCTGAATCCGCTTGGTCATCGTTATCGCCTCCCATTCATAATGTGAAAGCCGGTTATTGAGTCACCTTGACCTGGAGTGACTTTAACAGTTCGCGAACAAAGGCCGGCTCATCCTTGGGCGTGCGTGAAGTGATATAATTGCCGTCCACGACGACTTCCTCGTCCTTGAAATTCGCCCCCGCGTTAACCATATCGTCTTTCAGCGGCGGATAGGACGTAATGGTTCGGCCTTTCAAGAGACCGGCGCTGATCAGGATTTGCGGCCCGTGGCAGATCGCCGCGACCGGCTTGCCGCCGCTGTCCGCTTCCTTCACGAATTTGAGTATATCGGCAGAAGATCGCAGCCCTTCCGGTGAGGAACCGCCAGGAATAACAACAGCGTCATAGTCGGCCGCCTTCACTTCGGTGATGGCCTTGTCGGTTGTATAGGAGGCTTCGCCCTTCTTACCCTTGAGCGTCTCGCCCTTTTTCAGTCCAATAATATCGGCTTCATGTCCGGCCCCCTTCACCGCATCGTAGGGAACCTTCATTTCGGAATCTTCAAATTGAGCAGCAAGCAGAAAAGCAACTTTACTCATTGTAAAAAATTCTCCTTTCTGTTGTTCTTGTTCTCGTAGTCTTATTACCCGAATCCGGCGTCCTTCTAACCCCGCAGATCGAAAAAGCCGCTGCTCCCGACCCTCTCGCTCACGAGCGCGGCAGTAAATCGCGGCTTCTTCCTTTCCGTATATCCTTGCTGAGCCATTCGGACTCCTTCGCGCTTGCGGCGGCTTCCACCAGGCTTCCGGCTGGAAGGGCGGCCAATGTTCTCCAGGCCCAGGCTTTCGGCGGCTGTCTCATTTCTAGCGCTCCTTAGGTTATGCTTGTCATTCTTCCCTGAAGTTTGCCCCGGCCGCTTACAGCCTATCCAACAAGATAGCATCTCAAAAGTGGAGCCTTCCCTTCAGGGACCCCGAAAATATAAATAGCCTATCCGGCAAAAAAACGGATGGTCCGAGAACCTGTTCCAGGTTTCTCAGCCATCCGTTTTCATATCGTACCGCCTTTTAGCGGCCGTTACATCTTGACTTCCTCTATGCTCTGCTGTCCAGAATGAGCGTTACCGGCCCCCAGTTGATCAAGGATACATCCATCATCGCTCCGAAGATGCCTGTTTCAACCGTCAGTCCGGCTGTCGCCAGCTCGCGGTTAAAATAGTCATAGAGCCGCTCCGCTTCCGCCGGTGCAGCCGCCGCCATAAAGTTCGGACGCCGTCCCTTCCGGCAGTCGCCATATAACGTAAACTGCGATACGGACAGAATCGATCCGCCCGTGTCGCTGACGCTGTAATTCATTTTTCCCGCTTGATCCTCAAAAATGCGCAGCCCGGCGATCTTGCCCGCCAAAAACTTGGCGTCCTGCTCCGTATCTTCGTGGGTGACGCCGACTAGAAGCATCAGGCCTTCGCCGATCTCCCCGGCAATCTTGCCATCCACCTCGACCCGCGCTTCCTTGCACCGCTGTACAACCACTTTCATGTATGCCACAACTCCTGACTTACTGCATAATCCGGTGAACGGTGTAGACGTCTTTTACCCGTTTGACCTTCTCCACGACCGAATACAAATGATCCGTATTACGGATCAGGATGGTCATATGAATCAGAGCCATCTTGTTCTTGTCGGAACGGCCGGTAACCGCTGAAATATTCGTCTTGCTCTCGGATACCGCCTGCAGCACTTCATTCAGCAAGCCGTTCCGGTCATGGCCGGTAATTTCGATATCGACGCTGTAATTCGCCTCCATACTGCCTTCCCATTCCACCTCGATGACGCGCGCTGCTTCCTCGCTCTCCTCCGCCTTGATGTTCGGACAGTCCGAGCGATGCACGGAAACGCCGCGGCCGCGTGTGACGTAGCCGACAATGTCATCCCCCGGCACCGGATTACAGCATCTGGCGAAGCGGACGAGCAGGTTGTCGATCCCCTTGACGCGTACGCCGTTCGTCGGCTGGTTCCGCTTCTCGGCGACCTTGATTTCCTTCTTCTCGGTCGTCAGCTCCAGATGAGCCGCCGCCGCTTCCTCCTGCTCCTTTCGCAGCTTCTCAGTCAGACGGGTGGCGATTTGCGCCGCCGTAATACCGCCGAAGCCTACTGCGGAGAGCATATCCTCAATATCGTTAAAGGCGAATTTCTTCGCCGCTTCCAGCAGCTTCTCATCGGACATCCAGTCCGAAGGCTCGATTCCAAGCCGCTTCAGCTCGCGCTCGATCGCTTCGCGCCCTTTTTCGACATTTTCCTCGCGCTTCTCTTTCTTGAACCACTGCTTGATCTTGCTTCGGGCATGCGAAGACTGGGCGATCTTCAGCCAATCCCGGCTCGGCCCGTAAGAATGCTTCGAGGTCAGGATTTCCACGATATCGCCGGTCTTCAGCTTGTGGTCAAGCGGTACGATCCGCCCATTGACTTTGGCCCCGATTGTGCGGTTGCCGACCTCCGTATGAATCCGGAAGGCAAAATCCAGCGGCACGGAACCCGCAGGCAGCTCGATGACTTCCCCTTTGGGTGTAAAAACAAAGACAAGGTCGGAGAAAAAGTCCATTTTCAGCGATTCGACAAACTCCGAAGCATCCTTGGCTTCATGCTGCAGCTCCAAAATTTCGCGAAAAAAAGGCATCCGGTTCTCAGGATTGGCGGCCCCGCCGCTTCCTTCCTTGTATGCCCAGTGTGCTGCTATCCCGTATTCGGCTGTGCGGTGCATTTCAAACGTTCGGATCTGGACTTCCGTCGGCTCGCCGCCAGGACCTACGACCGTCGTATGGAGCGATTGGTACATGTTGGCCTTCGGCATGGCGATATAATCCTTGAAACGGCCTGGCATAGGTTTCCAGAGAGTATGGATAATACCGAGGGTGGCATAACAATCCTTGATGTTGTCAACGATAATGCGTATCGCGAGCAGATCGTAAATTTCGTTGAACTGCTTGTTCTTTGTGGTCATTTTGTTGTAGACGCTGTAAATATGCTTGGGACGTCCCGAGAGATCGCCTACGATGCCCATTTCGTCCAGCTTGACGGAGATGCGGCTGATGACGCTGTCGATAAACTGCTCGCGTTCGGCGCGCTTTTTGTGCATCAGATTGGCAATCCGGTAGTACTGCTGGGGATTCAGGTAACGGAGCGCGATATCCTCCATCTCCCATTTGATGGCCGAAATACCGAGCCGGTCCGCGATGGGACAGAAAATTTCAAGCGTTTCATAAGAAATGCGGCGCTGGCTTTCTTCCGACTGATATTTCAGCGTCCGCATATTATGCAGCCGGTCCGCGAGCTTGATGACAATGACGCGGATATCCTGTGCCATGGCGACGAACATTTTGCGGTAATTCTCGTTCTGCTGTTCTTCCTTTGACCGGAAACGAATGCGTTCCAACTTGGTCAGTCCGTCCACGAGCATGGCGCAGGAATCGCCGAATTTCTCACGAATCTGCTCGAGCGACACCGTCGTATCCTCCACAACATCGTGCAAAAGAGCCGCGATAATGGAGATGACGTCCATCTGCATGCTCACGACAATATCGGCGACTGCAAGCGGATGCAGGATATACGGTTCCCCCGATTTGCGCACCTGCCCGTAATGGGCCTGGTCGGCAAATACATACGCCTCCTGTATGCGTGGAAGATCTTTTTCTTTTATATAGGCTCCGGCCCTTTCCAGTAATCGCTCAATGCCCATACTCGTCGTATCCGTTTCCTTTCTATAATAAAATGAACCCGCGTCTTTTGCGCATCCGCAGGCAGGGTTCGGTTTTTTTCATTTTTTAAAAAAGCCGACAACTTCCCTTATACTGAAAGTTTCCTATTATTATGACGCTTGCGGCGGGTTACGTCAACACTTGCCATTCTGTGGCATTTATTAACGATTTATAAGGAGATTGTGAAAAAAATAACGGACGGTGTGAAAATGTTGTTGAAAAAAAGGTCCGTTCTATTTAATCTAGTAAAGGCGGTTTTCCAGATTTAAAACATGTTGAGGAGTGAATGATTTGCAACGAGAAATTCAAGTAGACGAGAGACTCCCCCTGGGCCCCGGCTTTCTGCTAAGCCTTCAGCATCTGTTCGCCATGTTCGGTAGCACAGTGCTTGTGCCCAACCTGTTCGGGGTTGACCCCGGAATGATTCTGCTGATGAACGGCATCGGTACCCTTTTGTACATATTGATCTGCAAAGGAAAAATTCCCGCATATCTCGGCTCCAGCTTTGCTTTTATCTCGCCGGTTACAGCTGTACTAGCCGCGCATTCGGACGATCACAGCCGTGGATACTCGCTTGCGCTGGGCGCTTTTATCGTCACGGGCGTCATCTTTGTCGTTGTCGCCCTTATCATACGTTATGCAGGAACAAGCTGGATTGACGTCGTATTTCCGCCAGCCGTTATGGGCGCCATCGTCGCCACGATCGGACTGGAGCTTGTGCCGGTGGCCGCTAACATGGCCGGGCTGATCGCCCCTGCCGGAGCAGCGGATTGGAAACCCGATTCGGGTGCGATTACGCTCTCCATGGTTACGCTTGGCGTGACGGTAATCGGAGCGGTTCTGTTCCGCGGATTCCCCAAAATCATCCATATTCTGATCGGTATTGTCACAGGATATGTTTTGGCTTATATTATGCACCGGGTCGATACGGCGGCTATTGCGAATTCGCATTTTTTTGCCCATCCGACGGTTACAACGCCTTCCTTTGACTGGCAGGTGATCTTGACCATCATTCCGGTCTCGCTCGTCGTTATCGTCGAACACATCGGGCATCTGCTCGTGACCAGCAATATTGTCGGCAAAGACCTTGCCAAAGACCCCGGACTCGACCGTTCGCTCATGGGCAACGGCATTTCGACCATCATTTCCGGCTTTGTCGGTTCCACGCCCAATACGACTTACGGCGAAAATATCGGCGTTATGGCCCTGACCAAAGTTTATTCCGTTTATGTGATCGGTGGAGCGGCGGTTATCGCCATTTTACTCTCGTTCTCGGGCACGTTCTCTTCCATCATCGCCAACATTCCGCTGCCGGTCATGGGAGGCGTTTCACTGCTGCTGTTCGGCGTGATCGCGGCTTCCGGGCTTCGCATCTTTGTTGAGCAGAAGGTTGACTTCTCGAAGCCGACCAATATGATTTTGGCCACGCTCGTTCTCGTAGTGGGCATTAGCGGCACCACCCTTACTGTCGGAGGCGTTCAGCTCAAAGGCATGGCGCTGGCGACGATTGTCGGCATGGTGCTCTCCCTGCTGTTCAAGCTGTTCCAGGTGCTCGGCCTGTCCAACGACAAGGAAGAGATTAAACAAGCCAAAGCTTCGGATGTTTAATCATTGACATATTTTATAGCAAGAAGAAACGACTGCGCCGTCCTGCTAGGGACGGTATCGTTTCTCGTAGAAATATAAGGAAAATGATAAGCGCGAAGCTTATACTTTCTTATATTTTAAAAAAAGCCGGCGGCCATACCCGTACAGATGTACGGTAAGGCTGCCGGCTTGTTTATTTTCCGGGAAATAGGAGAACCTTTCCAGACAGATAATCAGTCTTCGTAGCTGAGAAGGGAAACGACTTCAACTCCAGGAAGCTTCTTACGGCCTTCCAGCTGCTCCAGTTCGATCAGAAATGCCGCTCCGACCACATTGCCTCCGAGCTTTTGAACAAGGTTAACCGCGGTGGAAATCGTGCCTCCCGTTGCCAGCAGGTCGTCGGCGATCAGCACGTTTTGTCCGGGAAGAATCGCGTCGGTATGTACCGCTAGCTTGTCCTTGCCGTATTCCAGATCATATCCCGCTTCAATTGTATCGTACGGCAGCTTTCCGCTTTTGCGGATCGGCACAAAGCCAACACCCAGCGCATAGGCAAGAGGAGCCCCTACCACAAAGCCCCGGGCTTCCGGGCCGGCAATGACATCAATATTCAAATGGGACACGCGTGCCTTCAGCTCATCAATGGCTTGACGGTATTTTTCGCCATCCTTCAGCAAAGTCGTAATATCTTTGAAGCTGATACCCTCCACTGGGAAATCCGGAATCACACGGATAATTTCTTTGAAATCCAAAATAACTCCTCCTAAAAATTTTGATAGAATAAGCTTCTTGGGAATAATCTTCGCAAAATTCACTTCGGAAGCATCTGCTTAGTTTGTTAGCATTACCTTCTTTGAATTGTCTTCGCAAACTTACTTCGAAAGCATTGCTAAGTTTTGATAGCATAAACATCTTTGAATCGTCTTCGCAAAATTCACTTCGGAAGGATTGGCTTAGTCTCAGCGGATTTAGGATACGCCCAGCCGGCGCGCCTCCATCCATTCTTGCAGCTCGGCCGTGCTTCCTTCCGAGAAGTACCGCTCCATTTCCGCCAATTCACTGAGATGTGTGTAACGGCTGGATGAAGCCAGATCACGGGCTGCGGGCCGGGTCACAAAGGACACTTGTCCCCGCTCCCTCCTGATAAAACCAAGCTCTTCGAATACGTCCAGCATCATCTTCAGCATCCGCAGGCTCATCCGCGATTGGCGTGTAAGCCGCAGCAGCGCCTCCTGCTCGGAAAGCGGCTCGGCGGCGATAGCGGCCAGCCATTTATACAGCGTCTTGAAATGATCTCTCGTCGGGATGAGCAGACGGTCCCGCTCCTCACGCAGCGAGTGCAGCAGCGCAATGTTTTGCACATCCGGAAATGCCTGAAGCAGAGCATCGAGCTGCTGCAGGGACTCCGGCATATCGAGCAGGTACAGCAGGGATATCTGTTTCCCCGCAATTCCTTCCCCCGGCAGATCATCTAAAGGGGAAATCCCTTTATATTGATCATATACCCAAAAGGACGTTCCCTGCCATTCGGGCAGCTCCCGCTCATGCAGCCGATCTTTACGAATCACCGCCGCCGCAAGTTCTTGCCTGCCTGTAGTCTGCGGCAGCAGCACATCAAGCAGGCGCCCCAACCTGCCTGCAGCATCACGCGCCCCGCGGAAATCAAACAGCTGCGGCTGCGGGACCGCCAGATCCTGCAGCATAAGCTGCGCCTTGCGGGACCCGTTCCATTCGTTAATCGACAATTCGGCTAGCACATCCACACCTGTCCCCGGCGGCAGCAGCTCCGCCAGTTCCCCCTTGCCGAAAGCGACGGCTTCAACCATAACGCCTTCCTGCTGCAGAACAAGCTTCAGGTGGCGATTGCCCTGGCCCATGGTGCGCGTCTCTTTCACGACCGCTCCCCGAACGATAAATTTCGGCAACGGGTTGGCCATGCCGAAAGGGGCCAGCAGCTCCAGCTCTTCCGCAGCCCGGAGCGATAAATCGGGCAGCGTGTACTCCCCGTCCGCGGTGAACACCGGCACAAAGTCCTCCTCCGTCAGAACCGAGGAGGCGAACTCCTCCAGTGCGGCGGCAAACTCGTCCAGCTTGTCGCGGTGCAGACTCATCCCGGCCGCCGCCGGGTGGCCGCCGAAGTGATCCATCATATCCGCGCAGGAGGAAAGAGCCGCGTAGATATCCAGCCCGGGAATGGACCGGGCCGAGCCTTTGCAATTTCCTGTTTCCGGATTGATGTCCAGAATAATTACTGGCCGGTAATAGCGTTCAAGCACTTTGGAAGCGACAATGCCAACAACCCCGACATTCCAGCCTTCCCCCGCCAGAACGATGATGCTTGGAAGCTTTCCGTCCTTCAATCTATCTTCCAAACGGGCGATCGCTTCACTGACAATCCGGTCTACGACCATCTGCCGCTCTTTATTCAGCAAGTCAAGTTCTTCGGCTAGACGCTCCGCCTCCGCGGGATCTTCCGTGGTCAGCAGGGATACGGCCCGTCCGGCATGATCGAGCCTCCCGCTGGCATTAATTCGAGGCGCCAGTCCAAAAGCGACATTGACCGCGTCCACCCTCTCCACCCTGACGGCGCTAACTTCAAGCAGCGCCCGAATGCCGGGATACTTCGATCTGCGCATGCTTGCAAGTCCCCGGCGCACGATGGCGCGGTTCTCGTCAAGCAGCGGCATCAGGTCGGCAACCGTTCCGATCGCCGCAATCTCCAGCCATTCCTCTGGAACTTGTCCGTCCAAGAGCGCCTGAGCCAGCTTATAAGCGACCCCTACCCCGGCTAACCCCTTAAACGGATACGGGCAGCCTGGCAGCTTCGGGTTAATCAGAGCGTAGGCGGAAGGCAGAACGTCAGGGGGCTCATGATGATCCGTGACGATGACATCCATTCCAAGATCGTTCGCATAAGCGATTTGGCTGCAGGCGCTGATTCCCGTATCCACCGTAATGACCAGCGAAACACCCTGCTGAAGCGCCCAATCGAGCGCGTGATTATGCAGCCCGTAGCCCTCATTGGAACGGTGGGGGATATAGATATCGAAGGACGCACCCAGGTGGCGCAGAAGATGAATCATTAGCGAAGTGCTGGATACGCCGTCGGCGTCGTAATCCCCGTAGACAAGGATATGCTCTTCTTCCTCGATCGCCTTTTGGATGCGGGGGACAGCCTCTTTCATACCTTTCAGCAAGAATGGATCATGATCTTCTTCCATCGCGCCTTCTATAAAACTATGAGCTTTTTCCGGATCGTTCATTCCTCTGGCGACCAGCAGGGATGCAACGAGCGGAGAAACAGAAAGTCTCCGGACCAGCTCCCCGGATTGTACGGGATCGGCGGCCGGAGATTGCCATTTGGTTTTTGAATGAAGCAATGCGGTTCACCTTTCTCTCGCGTAAAGCCTGGCTATTGCAGCAGTGTCGGCAGTTCGCTGTCCGTCAGCTCATAATTGGTTTTGTACGGATAACCGGGTTCATAAGGCACGATATCCATATGAACTTGGCCGACATGGACAAAACGGTGCTGCAGCAGTTTTTTGGCGCAGTCCGCGATTTCACGCGCTTCAATAACGCTGATACGCGGATTGACGCTGATTGTGACCTGAAGATTGACGTAACGGCCTTCCTCATGCGCCTTTAAATGTTCCACGCGAATGACGCCATGAACCTTTTGAACGGTATCGATAAAATTCGCCGCATCCTCATGCGGAAGCTCCTGTCCCTTCTTGCCGTAAATCGTACTGAGAATGAGCAAATATCCTTTGCGGAGAATCAGACAGGCTGCCAAAAGGGCGGCGATCGGGTCCAGGTACAGGAGAGGATGCAAGTTCATGTATCCTCCGAGCATGGACGCTGCCACACCGATTAACACGGTCAACGATGTATACAGGCTGAACCGGTGGTTATCGGCGTATGCAGCATGACTGCCGTTTCCGATTTTTTGAGCAGAACGGTATTGATATTGAAAAATAACTTCCTTCACCAGCAGAGACAAAAAGATCGTGAGCAGGGCATGTTCTCCCGAGGAATTCAGGTCACCGCTCGTCAAATCGCGGATCGCGGAAAAAGCGATTTGCAGACCGCCCATCAAAATAAGCACCGCGAACACAACGGATAATAATGGCTCCTTCTTGTCCTTCCCATCCCGCGAATCCGGTTTCCGCACACGGCTGCCTTCGCTTCCGCTGCGCCACGGGAGAATCTCGGCCAGCTTCGCCGCGGCATCCGCTCCCGAGTATAGAGCATCTGCGATCAATGCCTTGCTTCCGGAATAATAACCTGCAGCTCCTTTGACAAGAGCCAACGCGAAATCGCCGGCAATTCCCGTCCAAGCCACCCGCTCGTTTTGAGACGAATACTTTTTATTCATCTTCGGTTCCTCCTTGCCGCACCATGAACTCGCTGTGATGATGGGTATAATAACCGACATCCCGCCTAAGGTTTCAAAAGCCGCGTCGTCATGGACGCGGCTTCGTCTAATGGATCATTTACGCTTTGGCAGGCTTGCTCTTGGGCTTAGCCTTCTGGTTCTTCTTCAGCAGCAGCCACAGCGGACTTGCGATGAAGATCGAAGAGTATGCGCCGAACAACAGACCGATAACCATGGCCAGAGAGAACATCTTGATCGACTCGCCGCCGAGCAGAAGCAGGAAGAACGCGGCGATAAATACGGTAAAGGCAGTGTAGAGAGAACGCATGATGGTCTGAGAGATACTCTTGTTAACCAGAATTTTCAGATCATCGTACGTTTTTTGCTTGCCAAAGCGAAGATTTTCGCGAATCCGGTCAAAAATAACGATGGTATCGTTGATGGAATAACCGATAATTGTCAATACAGCGACAATGAACGTCAGGTCCACTTCCAACCGGAAAATGGAGAATATCGCGACAACCATAAACGCGTCATGGACCAGGGCGACAATCGCCGCAATCGCGAAACGCCATTCAAATCGGATGCTGACGTACACAATAATACCCAGGCAGGAAAGCAGAACCGAGTAAATCGCGTTGCGTGCAAGCTCCTTGGCCATTTCGGTATCAACAGTGTTGACTTCAAATGACGCCTTGTCGTCAAGTTTGGCAATGGCGCTCTTCAGCGCGGCATCCTGCTGGCTCGACAGCACTTCGTCATAGCGGATGGTTACCCGCTGCGTACCGGGCGTAATATTCGGCTCGTGCTCCGTTCCAATGTTAGCGACAGCCGTACGGATCTGATCCACCGTCAAATTTTTGGAAAGGGACACGTCGACATTGGACCCGGCCCTAAAATCAACGCTGTAATTCAGATTGAATATCGCGAGGAAGATAATCCCCAGAATCGTAAGCGTAATGGAAAAAATATAGAAATATTTGCTCAAGTGAACGTAATCGAGCTCTTTCTTAAAGCGCACTGATTTCACTCTCCTTTACCCCGAATTGCTTCGGCTTGCTCAGCTTGCCGGCCTTAACCAGCATATTGAGCAGCCAGCGGGCGAAATAAAGGTTCGTAAAGATGCTGAGCAGAATTTCTACGATCAGCACGAGCGCAAAGCCTTTTACCGAGCCTGTACCAAATGCGAACATAACGGCCGCGACGATAATCGTGGTCACGTTCGAGTCCATAACGGTACGGAAGGAAGACTTGCTGCCTGCCTTGACGGACGACATGATGCTCTTGCCGCTCCGCATTTCTTCCCGAATTCGTTCATTTGTAATAATGTTGGCGTCAACCGCCATCCCGATCCCGAGTATGAATGCCGCTATACCAGGAAGTGTCAGGGTGAAATCGGCAAATACGAAGACCAGAATCAGCAGCCATGTATGCAGAATCAAGGCAAAGCTTGCGATCAGTCCGGGTGCACGGTACATGCCGATCATAAAAATCAGAATGAACACCGAACCAATCAGGCCGGCTTTAACGGTCTGATCCAGAGATTGCTTGCCAAGAGTTGCCCCTACACTTTGGGAGTATTTCTCCGTCAGCTTCAGCGGCAGGGCGCCGAGATTAATCGTATCGGCCAGGTTCCGGGCCTCTTCGAGGGTATAATTGCCCGAGATTGATGCCGTTCCATCCGTGAGCTCCGCTCTGACCACAGGATCGGAAAGCTTCGTGTCATCGAGGTAAATCGCAAGATTCTGGCCGAGCAGACGTTTCGTAATTTCCGCAAACTTCTGTTTATCTTTAACCTTGATGCTGATTTCGATCTGATTCAGGTTGTCCCGGCCGATGGTTGCGGCATTCTCCACGAAGTCGCTGCCTACCAGCTCGACTTTGCTGTACGTTCCCGGTGCGTCGCTCGGGGCGGCACTGCGGAAAGTAAGCACAGCGGGTTCCTTCATCTTCTCACGAACCTCAGCCTCATTGGTGACACCGGCGATTTTCAGACGGATGCGATCCATTCCTTCGGTGGTAACCTCAGGTTCGCTTGTTCCTAGTACGTTGGCCCGCTTCTCCAGGCTTGCTGCGGTCTGCAGCAGAGAAGCACGGGTGACTTCCTGGCCTTGCTCGGAAGGCTGGGCCTGGTACAAAATTTCGAAGCCGCCCTTCAAGTCAAGACCCAACCGCACTCTGTCGAGCAGCCCGGGAGTCGTAACCGCCATAACGGCCGACAAGACGAGCACGGTAATGATGAAGCTCAGCAGTCTTTTCATGCTCTTGCTAGTTCCCCTTTCTTAAACTCAATATTCCTATTATAGCTAGGCGCCAAATCAGCGTCAATTTTAGCTGCGTTGGCAGCTCACTGTCCAAAGCGTACCTCCAGCAAGCATTGATCGATTCAATCCCGGCTGAAGGCATGCGAAAACAAGCGCCAAAAGAGCGCCGCGGCCAAAAAGAAACGGCTATCCTCATCAAGCTTGCCCGGGCCAGCCATCCGTTCCCTTAAGCAGCTGTGAGTTTGCCGTTCTCTACTTCCCACCTTAAATGAAGCCGTTTGCAATACAAGCCTGTAAACCGCCGTTCATATTAATTTTCATTTTAATCCCTTGTACATGGCAATGGTCACATAATTCATATAGGTGGTTACTTTCAACGAATAGATGTCATTCACAATTCTGTGAAGCGCCGGCGTTCCTTCCTTGCCATAATTCCGGCTGACACATTCCCAAATATCCTGGGCCGTGACATATTCATAGCCGAGAAGCCGGAATTCCTCCGCTTTGCTGAGACACATGGCTTCGAACTCCTTGTCCAGTTCCGCTTGATCCTTGCCCTCCGATTCCACGTGCTCCAACCTCCCCTGCTATTTACATGAATAATGTCCATGAACTCACTTCTTTAAATAATATTCGACCTGCATACTATCTTTCCTTCTTTACTTTTAAAAATGTTATGACGGAAAGACAGTCATGTCCAATCGCATGCGGCATATCCATTTAAAAGGACAACGTTCGGCTAATGCCATATTTCACCCCGGAAGAAGGAATGCCGTTTGAGGAAACCGAAGAGTCAAAGCTTTATCTATGGAACGATGATTCTGCTCGCGGCCGGAATTGTCAACCGGATGCTGGGCTTTATTCCGCGCATTATTCTGCCGCGTGTCATTGGAGCCGAAGGGGTCGGTTTGTATCAGCTGGGCTACCCGTTCTTTTTAGTGCTCGTTACCGTGATTACCGGCGGGATTCCGCTGGCCGTCGCCAAAATGGTGGCTGAAGCCGAAGGGCAGGGGCATCCGGACCGGTCGCGACGCATTCTTCACTCGGCTCTGGGGCTAAGCATTTCGCTGGGGATTTTGTTTACGGGAATCGCCATCGGCGGCGCATCCTGGGTATCCAATGTTATTTTAACAGACAACCGTGTCTATTATACATTCATTGCCATGATCCCGATGCTAACCATTGTCGCTGTATCCGCCGTCTACCGGGGCTATTTTCAAGGTCTGCAAAATATGATCCCCTCAGCGCTGTCTTCCGTGCTGGAGACGGTAACGCGCATTTTCTTCATGCTGTGGTTCTCCTGGCAGCTGCTGCCCAAAGGGATGGCCTTCGCCGCGGCTGGAGCCATGCTGGGTGTTACCGTCGGCGAGATTACAGGGATGCTGGTGCTGCTGATCCAGTACTATTTTGCCGACAAAAAGGACAAACCGGAGCCTGACCAAGAGAACAGCACGCCTACTGAACCGGCTAAAGAAGCTCAGGCCAAGGAAAGCCCGGCCCGGAATGGCGGAATACTGAGACGGCTGGTCGGCATCTCCGTACCGGTCACGGCCGGAAGACTCGTCGGCTCGTTCTCCTACTTGCTGGAGTCGATTATCACCGCGCGGAGCCTTGCCATAGCGGGGATTGCCACATCGGTGGCAACCGCCCAATACGGCTCGCTGCAGGGCATGGTGATCCCGCTGCTCTTATTGCCCGGCGCGCTTACCACTGCCCTTGCCGTCTCGCTGGTGCCATCGCTGTCCGAAGCGTCCGCCCGGCGGGACCTTCAGGCGATTCATAAACGGATTCACCAGGCCCTGCGCCTCGCTATGGTCACCGGAGCTCCGTTCGCCGTGCTGATGTATGTGCTGGCCGTCCCTTTATGCACCCTGCTGTACGGCAGTTCCGACACCGCTCCCATGCTGCGGCTGATGGCCCCGTTCGCCCTGTTCCTGTACGTTCAGGCTCCGCTTCAGGCCGTGCTTCAGGCAATGGACCGGCCGGGCAAGGCACTCATCAACACTTTGATCGGGGCGGTTGTAAAAATCCTGCTGATCCTTCTGCTCGCCTCAAGACCGGAGTATGGAATCAACGGCGCACTGATTGCCATTATCGTCAACAGCATTCTCGTTACCTTGCTCCACGGTTACAGCGTCGTCAAATTGATCTCGCTGCGCCTGAAGCTGAACGATTTGCTTAAGACTGGCGCTGCAATGACGATTATGGGCGCCGGCGTCAAATATGTATACACCCGCATACTTCTAACCGATACGCAGTGGATGCAGTTTCTGTTCGCCTCTTCGCTTGGCATGGCGCTCTATCTCGGCATTGCTTTGCTGACCGGACTGTTTTCCCGCCGCGACCTCGAACGGATTCCGGTAATCGGCCGCTGGCTGTAGCTATTTGGCGCGGTTGTGGTCCACATACAGCTTGCCTTTATGGTCAATCGAGCACAGGAAGACATCGCGAAAATCGGTTGCGCCTTTTTGCCGAATCTGGTTTCGAAGCCAAAAACGTGTCTTCCCGATCATCTCCAGATTGTGATCCTGCACCCTTCCGTCCATAATCAGCGGCACGGGCAGTCCCTCATACCGGATTTTGTCCTTGGTGTATTCGATCGCGGGTGCTTCGATGTCCGAACGGTTTTTGCCATCACCCTCTTTGCCTAAACCGCTGGAGGATGAGATGCCATTGTCTTTTTCAATGACGGTGAGTTGTCCGGTAGGCTCCAGAATTGCAAATTCGACATCTGCCAGATTGGTAATATTTTGCCCTCTCAGCTGCAGCAGCAGATCGTCTATATTATATCTTTGTTTGCGCATTTCCTTTCTCTGGATCTTGCCGCCCGATATCAAAACGCTAGGTTTGCCGTCAATGAAAAGACGCAGCTTGCGGCTCTTCAGGCTGAAATGGGCGAGTATCACCTGTGTCAGAACCAGCGTCACGATTGGCACAATTCCGTCATACAGCGGACGCTCAATATCTTCAATTGCGAATACGGCGATTTCGGCGATTAGAATGGATATGGTAAGGTCGAACACCGACAGTTTCCCGATCTCCCTTTTCCCCATAATGCGCAAGCTCAGAAAGATGAAGAGATACATCAGCAAGGTCATAAAGATATGTGCGGTGATGTGCCGGAACATATTGCTTCGCTCTCCTTTACAGGTCCTTCGGGCATGGCAGCGCCTGACGGAACAATGTAGTCCTATTCTGACCGCCAGCTCCATGTAACATTCGAAAGCCTCGCGCTCAATTACTGGTAAATGCCCGTACCCGCTTTCATGTACTATTGGGGCAAGCCTTCTCATAGTATGAAGTAACTGACTTGCACCTTTGGAGAAAGAGGAGGATAAACCATGGAACTGCTCCGTAAACTGTTCTCGCTGAAAATCGGGAATCCCGTGCTGTCGGGCTTGTGCCGAGCTTTTGTGTGGATGCTGCTGGGAGCTTTCATTCTGTCGCTGCTGCTTTGGGGAAGCGGGCTGAGCGAACATGATCTCTCGCTGTATACTTATGTTGTACATGGACTGGCTATCGCCTTCGGAGGCTGGACGGCGGGGAAAAGAGCCATCAGAAGGGGCTGGTATCAAGGCTGCCTTACGGGCGTTTTTTATGGATTGATTGTCCTGATCATCGGTTTTCTGGCTTTGGACAGTCCCCTGAAGGCTCCGGATCTATTGTGGATTGCGGCGGCGGCATTCATTGGCACACTTGGCGGTATGTTTGGAGTCAATTTCCAGAAAGTATAAAATTTATATTTTCAATGAAAATCAAAACTTCGCTTCCCAAAATGTGATACACTGTCTTCATCCCGTTGCTGTTTTTTGCACATTAAGGAGGCTTTGATTCCTTTGCTTTATCAGTCTATGAATACTGTTTCATGGTTTACCGTAGTGATCGTCTTTCTGCTGATCGGCCTCGTTTCCCGCCAAAATCCTTTCAAGGCAGTGGTCTACCTGGCCAAAGAAATTCTTCGATCCTACAAACTCGTGCTTCTGATCGCTGGGATGTCCGGCGTGCTGGCCCTTAACAAGTACGAGCTGCAAATTGAGAAAAAAATGCATCTGACATCCGATTTTACCGGATTTGTGTTCGGCCTCGAAGGACATTTCGTTCAGGGTGTGCAGCATCTCTTTTACGCTCCGTGGCTGACTCCAATTATTGTGTTCTTTTATGTGTTTATGCTCCAATCGGTACTTGCCGCCTCTCTCGGCGTATATCTGATGGACAAAAACCGTCTGCTGCTGTATGCGACTTGCTACGCCGTAATACTAAATTACGCGATTGCCATTCCTTTCTATCTGTATTTTCCGGTAAATGAGGTCTGGTCCTATGCACCAGCAGGAGTCCGGTTCGTGATGCTGGACGTATTTCCGAGATTTGAACAGGAGTACCGGGCATTGTCCGGGCTTGATAATTGCTTTCCGAGCCTCCATACCTCGATTTCACTGACATCAGCGCTGCTGGCTTTCCGGTCGGGCAACCGGCGCTGGATGACAATCGCGGGCATTTCCGCCGCCGTCATTATTTTCGGCATTTTCTATCTGGGCATCCATTGGCTTACCGATATGGTCGGCGGGACTTTGCTCGCTGTGCTTTCCACCTCCCTCAGCGTTAAGCTTGCCAAGCTTACGCTCCGTGAAAGCGAGCCTGCGCTCAGGGTTGGCAGCGAAGCTGCTCCTTTTCAATAGGAAGGCGATTCCACTTATTTCGGGGATTCCGTCCCCTTCTCTGAGGCATTGGTTATTTATTCACAAGAAGAAGTCCCGTTCGGGGCTTCTTTTTTTGTACAATAAAAAACGGTGTCTCTCCATCGAAATGGAAAGCACACCGCTTCGTAAAAATGAAATTGGAAAGCGATTACTTTGAATCCGCTTCCGTTGCCACCGAATGGCTGATCGAACCACGGTCAAAGGTCAACTTGGTCACATCATTCACCCGGAGCACGACGATATCGTCGGAAATCTCCATAATCGTGCCGTGAAGGCCGCCGATCGTTACAACCTTGTCACCCTTCTTCAAAGCCTTTAACATGGCGTTGCGCGTCTTGGTCTTCTTCTGCTGAGGACGGATCAACAGAAAGTAGAAAACGACAAACATCAGGACAAACGGCCCGACGAGTCCCAAAATATTCGAAGACTGGGACCCTGCAGCTGCAGCGTATTGAAACATATTTCACCCCCCTTTCAAATCTACGTTAAAGCGCAATTCAGCACTTAGAAACCTTTTGAATTCTCATGTAAACCGTATTGTGCGAAAAACTCATCGCGAAAATCCAGGAGCCGGTCTTCCATGATGGCTTTACGCACTTTACGCATCAGTTCCAACAGGAAGTACAAATTATGATAGGTCGTCAAACGGAGTCCGAAGGTCTCATCGCTCTTGATCAAATGACGCAAATACGCACGCGAATAATTACGGCAGGTGTAACAGCCGCATTCCGGATCAAGCGGCCCGAAGTCTCGGGCATACTGCGCATTTCGGACAACGAGTCTTCCCTGGCTGGTCATGGTCGTACCATTGCGGGCAATACGGGTCGGCAGCACGCAATCGAACATGTCAACACCCCGGATTGCGCCTTCCACCAACGCGTCAGGAGAACCGACGCCCATCAAATAGCGCGGCTTGTCCTGCGGCAGGAGCGGAACCGTGTAATCCAGCACTTCGTACATAATTTGCTTTGATTCTCCGACACTGAGTCCTCCAATAGCATACCCCGGGAAATCCATGGAAGTCAACTCGGCAGCGCTCTGCCGGCGAAGATCTTCATACATGCCTCCCTGAACGATAGCGAACAAGCCCTGATCGTGGGGACGGGCATGGCTCTTCAGGCAGCGCTCGGCCCAACGTGTCGTCCGTTCCAGCGATTTTTTTACATAGTCGTATTCCGCCGGATAGGGAGGACACTCATCGAAGGCCATCATAATGTCGGAGCCCAGCGCGTTCTGCACCTCCATCGCAACCTCCGGAGACAAGAATTTCTTATCCCCGTTCAGATGGGAGCGGAAGTGAACGCCCTCCTCCGTGATTTTACGCATCTCACTCAGAGAGAATACTTGAAACCCGCCGCTGTCGGTCAGAATCGGACGGTCCCAGTTCATGAATTTGTGCAAGCCCCCGGCTTCGCGGACGATATCATGCCCCGGGCGTAGGAACAGATGGTACGTATTGCTCAGAATGATCTGAGCATCCATTTCCTTAAGCTCTTCGGGACTCATCGTTTTGACCGTTGCCTGGGTGCCAACCGGCATAAAAGTAGGGGTCTCAATCACCCCATGCGGAGTGTGAACTCTTCCGAGACGGGCCCCCGACTGTTTGCATGTCTTAATGTGCTCGTAAGTAATTGCTGCCATATCCCTAACCCATCCTCTTACTTAGTAAATGAACATTGCGTCGCCGAAACTGAAAAACCGGTATTTCTCCTCGATTGCCTCTTGATAGGCAGCAAGGATATTTTCCCTGCCCGCCAAGGCGCTGACCAGCATAACCAGCGTTGATTTCGGCAGATGAAAATTCGTAATGAGGGCGTCTACCAGCTTGAATTCATACCCCGGATAGATAAAAATATCCGTCCAGCCGCTGCATGCTTCAAGCGGTCCGCCCTTAAATATGCCGCCGACCGTCTCCAGCGTACGGCAGGAAGTCGTTCCAACCGCCACAATCCGGCTTCCCTTCTCCCGAGCTTCGTTCAGTATATCCGCCGTTTCTTGAGACAGCATGAAAAATTCCGCATGCATGACATGCTCCTCAACCGTTTCTACGGACATCGGACGGAACGTGCCCAGCCCGACATGGAGAGTTATATAGGCCAGCTTAACCCCTTTTGCCTTAATCTTATCCAGCAGCTCCTCCGTAAAATGCAAACCGGCCGTAGGCGCGGCCGCCGAGCCTTCATTTCGGGCATATACGGTCTGATACCGTTCCCGGTCATCCAGCTTCTCCTTGATATAAGGCGGAAGCGGCATCATTCCGAGCCGGTCCAGAATCTCCTGGAAGATTCCATTGTACATAAACCGCAACGTACGCCCGCCCATGTCGCTTTCTTCCTCAATTACCGCCTGGAGTTCCTCGCCAAAGGAAATGACGGCGCCGGTCTTCAGCTTTTTGCCCGGCTTCACCAGAGCCTCCCATCGGTCTTCGCCCAAGCTCTTGAGCAGCAGTACCTCGGCCTTGGCTCCCGTATCTTCCTTTATGCCGAACAACCGGGCAGGAATGACTCTCGTATCATTCAGCACAAGCGTATCGCCAGGCCGCAGTTCTTCAAGAATATCCGTAAAATGCCGATGCTCCGTCTTCCCGCTCCGCTTGTCCATCGTGAGCAGCCTCGAAGCGCTCCGGTCTGGAAGCGGAATCTGGGCAATCAGTTCTTCCGGCAGATGAAAATCATACAAATCCACATGCATTGCTGTCATTCCTTAACTATAGTGACATTTTGAAAATAGTGTTGCAAAATCGCCTTGTAATCATACCCCTGATCCGCCATTCCCTTCACACCCCATTGGGACATGCCCAGTCCATGGCCGTTCCCCCAGCCAATGAACAGGAATCCGGAAGTGGCGTCAACAACCCGCGCCTTGGAGTCTCCGCCCATAACGACGGTTCCGCTGCCGCTCTTCGTTACCATACCCGATGCGGTCAGCACGCTTGTCTGCTGCGAACCGCTTACGCTTGCGGTTTTGCCGTCGGCGCCTAGTACAGTATAACTGCCCGAAGGTACAATATCAAACAAAGTGCTGGGCAGCCCGCCTAATGAGGAACGGTACAAGTCGGGATATTTCACACTTAGGGGATTGCCGTTGGCTTTAACCAGAACGGCCCGGCCCGAAGGACCGCGCTCCGTCACCTGAAGGGTCACGATGGTTGAAGGCAGCGTGGCGCTCGTCTTCCCTTGCAGACTTTTCAGCAGATCGGAAGATGTATAAGGCCCTTTAATCCAGCTGTAGCTCCCTGACTCCGATACCTTGCTCAGAACAACCGCATTTTCTCCCGGATTCAGTTTTCCTACGGGGCTTACGCTGTTGTCAATCACAGGCAGCGGCCGCACATTGACATCCTTGGTCGTCGCCGTTAGTATGTCCAGGCCGGCGGGGGTCTTGTCGCCCGTAAGCTTCACATTGTCTTCCCGGACATAGCCGTCCAAGCCACCAGGCAGCTGCACGTAATACCATTTCTTTGCGGAAGCCACCGCGGAACTATCTTCCGAACTGTCCACGCTGGCGAATACATTTCCGCCGCTGTTCCATACCTCGGAAGGATCGGCGGTCTTCCCGCCGCTGTTGGAAGAAAATACAGCTTCAACGAGATTTCCCCCGCTCTTCAGCACCTCGCCCGACGTGGCATCCACAGCTGACGTCACCGAAGGCGCTTCGGTTCCGATGCCGTTATAAACCTGGCTTAACGTAGTATCAACAACATTCGCAATATCGAATCTCAGCCCCTGCGCAAGCGCATAGCTGCGGGCCGCCACCGCCTGCGCCTTGAGCGCTTCTGCCGGCCAGCTGGCAGAGACCTCTCCGCCGACAACCGAGTACAGATATTGTTCCAGCGGCAGTTCATTAATGACGGACAGCGATCCGTTCGATCCGCCGAGTTCCAGGCTTCCGCGATAGGTCCGCTTGGACCGTTCGGCAAGCTGGATGCCTGTGCTGTTTCCGGCCGCTTTAAACTTCGCATCGCCGGATACCGCGTAGTGCATCGTCTGCGTCTCGCTGTTCAGATCAAGCCCGACATCCGTGCGGATCATCAGGCCTTTCGGTGCGGTCGTTAAAGAAAGCTGCGGCATCACCTGGCCCAGCACAAGCCGCGCCGCGGCTAAGTCGCTGTCGTTCACCGCTTCGGCCACCCACACCTCATACCGCGAACCGCCGCCTTCGGAAGGCACCACGGCGGTCCAGGTGTCCACGCCGGCTGCGGCTATGCTAGCCCTTGCGGTGTCGGCCTCCAGCTGCGTAGCAAAGCTGCCTGCGGTCAAATGCTTGCCGCCCTTTACAACGGGTGACTGGTCGGCTGGGAGGTTTAAGCCGGCTTTGGCCACTCGGTCAGCCGCATTCTTCGCGGCGCTTTCGCTGGCGTACATCCCGGTATAGAGCTGATAAACATTGCCGCCGCCCTTGGAGTTCATAAACAGAAAAGGCTTGTCCGAAGTAGATTGAAGCTTCTTCGCCGCATCGGCCGCCGTCTGCCAGGAAGGCGTCTCAAGCACCTTTACCCGGTATCCGTCCAGGCTTGCCCGGACCTTCGTCCCCGAAGGGACCGTTACAAGAACAGTCCCGGCATCTTCTGCGATCAGGCTCCAGGCCTGGCTCGAAGACAGCGTAACCGCCGGGACCGTCAATTTATATTTGCTGCCGATATCGGCAAAAAGCGCGACCCTGATCGTTCGGGCGGAGTCGGCGTAACCCGCCCCTGCAGGCAGCAGTAGACTTCCCGCTGCCAGTGCGGCGGCCAGCAGGCTTTTTGCCAGCGCCGATTTCCCTTTCCTCCATGCATGAATCATTTTCGCTTTGTCCTCCAATCGCCTAAATCGGTAAAATTCAAGACTGCTCCGGAGGGAGCGGAAGTCCTAAATGCTGGTAAGCGGCCGGGGTAACCACTCTTCCCCGGGGTGTACGCTGCAGGAAGCCGATTTGCAGCAAGTACGGCTCATAAACATCCTCTATTGTCTGGCTCTCCTCGCCTATCGTTGCGGCAATCGTATCCAGCCCGACAGGTCCGCCGCGAAAGCCCGTGATCATGGAGTGCAGCATCTTATGATCGATATTGTCAAGGCCTCTGGGATCGACCTGAAGCCTTTTCAGCGATTCTCCGGCGATGTCCGGTGTAATAATCCCATCACCCTTGACCTGGGCAAAATCACGGACCCGCTTCAGCAGCCGGTTGGCGATCCGGGGAGTTCCCCGCGAGCGCAGCGCAATCTCATCGGCGGCGTCGCCGAGGATTTCAATGCCGAGAATATCGGCGCCCCGTGAGACAATATAGCTCAGCTCATCGACCGTGTAGAACTCCAGCCGGCTGACAACGCCGAAGCGGTCGCGCAGCGGTGCGGACAGCAAGCCTGCTCGAGTGGTAGCCCCTATCAGAGTGAACGGCGGCAGATCCAGCCGGACCGAGCGGGCGCTTGGCCCCTTGCCGATCATAATGTCGAGCGCAAAATCCTCCATCGCCGGATACAGCACTTCCTCCACCGTCCGGTGCAGCCGGTGAATCTCGTCGATGAACAGCACATCGCCCTCCTGCAGATTGGTCAGCAGCGCCGCCAAATCACCCGGACGCTCAATCGCGGGACCGGACGTCGTCCGGAGATTCACTCCCAGCTCGTTGGCGATAATGTTGGCGAGCGTCGTCTTTCCCAGCCCCGGGGGCCCGTACAGCAGCACATGATCGAGCGCCTCGCTCCGCATTTTTGCCGCTTCGATATAAATCTTCAGGTTCTCCTTAACCTGGTTCTGTCCAATATATTCAGCCAAATAGCGGGGACGCAGACTGAGCTCCACCGCCTGGTCTTCCATCATTAAATTCGCGGATATGATCCGGTCCTCCATCTTTCCATCGCTCCACTTCATCATGTACTTAGCGGACCTTCGTCACTCGGGTGTCAATCCACTCTTGCTTTAGCCGGGCCTACTTCGCCACATACAGCAGCTTGAGCGCCTTCTTCATCAGGACGTCGACCGATTCGGCCTCCACTCCTTCTTTTTTCAGTGCCAGCCAGACACGATCCAGCTCAGTCTCCGTATAGCCAAGCGCCTTAAGCCCGTCTCTGGCTTCCTGCCAGGAAGTCTCACCGCTCTCCGAATTCTGCTCCTCCACCGCGAACAATCCAGTTTGGAAACTGGCCGTCCCCAGTCCGTCCAGCTTGTCTTTGAGGTCCAGAATCATCCGCTGCGCTGTCTTCTTCCCGATCCCCGGCAGCTTCGTCAAAAAGGTAATATTCTCCTGATAAATGGCCGAAATGACATGATCCGGCGTGCCTCCCGTCAAAATCCCGAGCGCCACACGCGGACCAATGCCCGACACCTCGATCAGCTTGCGGAACAACTTCTGCTCCTCACGGGTGGGAAAACCGAACAAAAGAATCGCGTCCTCCCGCACATGATGATGAATATATACCGTCACCGGTCCTTCCTGTTTGGCAAAAGCATATGGATTCGGGCAAAAAACCCGGTATCCGACGCCCTGTACCTCCAGCACCACATATTCCTGTTCCAAATGGACAACCGGTCCCTTTAAAAAATCGATCATTTGCGCAATACCTCATTTATCTTTGAATTCAGCGTATACGAATGGGCATGACAGATTGCTACAGCCAGCGCGTCAGCCACATCGTCGGGCTTCGGGACAGCGGACAGCTTCAGGTACATCCGCACCATCTCCTGCACTTGCTTCTTCTCCGCCTTGCCGTAGCCGACAATCGCCTGCTTCACCTGCATCGGCGTGTACTCCGCCACCGGAAGCCCCCGCTGCACCGCTGCCAGCACCAGCACACCACGCGCCTGTCCCACCGACATCGCCGTCGTTACATTGCGGTTAAAGAAGAGTTTCTCCATGGCCACGGCCTCCGGCTTGTACCGGTCGATCAGCTGCAGCATGCCCTCGTAAACGTGAAGCAGCCGCTCCTCCTCCGGCGTGTGGGCTTCTGTCTGGATGCACCCGTATTGAACCGGCGTAAGCTTGCTGCCATTTTTGTCAATGAAGCCGAAGCCGACAATCGCTATCCCCGGATCGATCCCCAGAATTCGCAAAACCATCTCTCCTCTATTTATCGGTAGCCTTCCCGCACAGATTCATGCCTTGAAAGCGAACATATGTATTCCTTCTACCCATTATAGCAAAAATAGGCTGCCCGGGGAGCATAAAGTTTGCCATACTCGATATCGTCGTAACAAGCCATCATTTCACGACAAAAAGACCGCCGGTTTTCACCAACGGCCTCTTTCCCGCTTTTGTTCAAGATTGCCTTCAAAAAAACACTTACATCGCCTGCTCCGCATCGTCCCGCGCATAATCGCTAAAGGTGGAGAGCACGCTGTTGTATTCGTCAATATCCTGCACGCGGATTCCGCCTTGAAGCTGCTTCCACACTTTTTCCGGCAGCGAGGATTTCATCGTTCCAATATCGATTTGAAAAAAAGTCTTAAGCGCCTCCTCCCGTTTCGGAGGACCTTTGAACAGGGTGAGATTCCCTTCATGATCTATGCCGATGTATGCTTCCTTTTTGCAGGAAGGCGATAAATCATTCACATTCCGCTCCAGCCAGACGTCTCCGTCGGCCCCGATTCTCCCCTGCCAGTCCGGTTGTTCGGTTAGGAGAGCCTGCAGCTTCGAGGGATTCAGCGGTCCCAGGGTAGCCCGTACTTCATCCCCGCACACATAGGTGGTCTTGTAATGGACTTTTCGGCTGAGGCCGGTATCCCCGATAATTCTGCTAAGCGACTTCGCATCGCCGAGTCCCAAAATCCGCTGCTCCGGCACTTCTTGTCCGAATACGGCGGAAGCTTGCTCACCCTGAATAGTAGCATCGGAAGCGAAACGGCTGTTCAGCTCGGCCAACTTCTCTTCCTCCACAGACGTCGGAGCGGTCAGCAAATCTGACAAGCGATCCGACACCCTCAGACCCGACCAGGCGAATACCGTAAGGATCACGCAGGCCGACCCGACCCACAGCGCTTTTTTCCAGCGTCTCCACCGGCGCCACAGCTGCTTCTTCAATCGAAAAGCACTCATGTTAATCCCTTCATTCTGCTTTTTTCCCTAATTTGCCCGGGGGCGACGGGATTTATGCAAGCTTCCGCTTTTTCATTCACCGAGAAGCACTAAATGCGTAAGCAGCAAAAAAGGGTCGATTAAGCTGTTCTATCAGCCTAATCAACCCTTGTTATTGGATGAAAATTA